>NZ_BAAFHB010000004.1:0-755071 GCF_041155115.1 Marichromatium sp. PS1 | reverse complement strand
GGCCGGGCGCTGGTCGAGCAGGCTTATCGCCCGCCGGAGGCGTCAGCGGTCGACGCCGAGGCGCTACTCGGGTTGGTCGAGCGCTGGATCCGCGCCCAGGGGCGCGGACGATGATCTCCCTGGCCTGGCCCTGGGCGCTGCTCGCACTGCCCTTGCCGCTGCTCGCGCGGCGGTTGCCGCCGGCGCGCCGGGCGCCGGGCGCGGCGCTGCGCCTGCCGCCGACGCTGCTGCCCGCGGGGCTGGCCGGCCCGGCGGGCGGGGGCGCGCGACCCTGGCGTTGGCTCGCGCTGCTCGCCTGGGTGCTGCTGGTGCTCGCCAGCGCGCGTCCGCAGTGGGTCGGGGAGCCACTCGGGGTGCCGCGCAGCGGGCGCGACCTGATGCTCGCGGTCGACATCTCCGGCAGCATGGAGGAGCGCGACTATCTGCTCGCAGGCCGTCGGGTGTCGCGTCTGGCGGTGGTACAGCAACTGGCCGGCGACTTCGCGCAGCGGCGCGAGGGCGACCGGCTGGGGCTGATCCTGTTCGGCTCGCGCGCCTATCTGCAGACCCCGCTGACCTTCGACCGCGCCACGGTGGCGACCCTGCTCGCCGAGAGCGTGGTCGGTCTGGCCGGGCGGGAGACGGCGATCGGGGATGCGATCGCGCTGGCGGTGAAGCGGCTGCGCGAGGCGTCTGCGGGCGAGCGGGTGCTGATCCTGCTCACCGACGGCGAGAACACCGTCGGTCACATCGCCCCGCTGGAGGCCGCCGCGCTCGCCGCCGAGGCCGGGGTGCGGGTGCACGTGATCGGGATCGGCGGCGGCGCCGACGGTCGGCTCGGCGGGCTCGGGCTGCGATTGCTGCGCCAGGGGCGCGGCTTCGACCCCGAGACCCTGGAGGCGATCGCCGCGCGCACCGGCGGGCGCTTCTTCGTCGCCGGGGCGAGTGAGGCGCTCGAGGCGGTCTATGACGAGATCGACCGCATCGAGCCCGAGGCGCGCGAGGCGCGCGCGCTGCGCCCGCGGGTGGAGTTGTATCCCTGGCCGGCGGGTGGCGCGCTGTTGCTGGCGCTGCTGATCGCGGCGGCGCGGCTGGGGGCGTGGAGGACGGAGGATGGCTGATTTCCATCTGTTGCGCCCCTGGTGGCTGTTGGCGCTGATCCCGCTGCTGGCGGTGTTGGTCGCGGCGGCGCGGACCCGGGGCGGGGCGGGGCGCTGGCGTGCGCTGGTCGATCCCGAGCTGTTCGAGGCGCTGCTCGTGCCCGGGCACGGCGGGACGCGGCGCTGGCCGCTGGCGCTCGCCGCGCTGGGCGGGATGGTCCTGGTGCTCGCGCTCAGCGGGCCGACCTGGCAGCGCGCGCCGCAGCCGCTGCTCGAGGGCGGGGTGTCGCGGGTGCTGCTGCTCGATCTCTCGCCGAGCATGGGCGCGGCCGACCTCGCGCCCTCGCGGCTGGCGCGCGCGCGCTTCGAGCTGCTCGACCTGCTGCGCGGCCAGCGCGACGGCGCGGTGGCGCTGATCGCGTTCGGCGCCGAGCCCTTCCTGGTCTCGCCGCTGACCACGGATGCGCGCACCATCGCCGCGCAGGTGCCGCTGCTCGAACCCGCTCTGTTGCCGGTCGAGGGCCCGCGCCGCACCGATCTGGCGCTGGCCGAGGCCGGCGCCCTGCTCGATCGCGCCGGGGCGCGCCACGGCGAGGTGGTGCTGCTGACCGATGCCCTCGACGGCCCGGCGGCGGCGCTGGCCGCGGCGCGCGCGTTGCGCGCGGCCGGACACCGGCTCTCGGTGCTGGCGCTGGGTCGTCCCGGCGGCGCGCCGCTGCCGCTGGCCGAGGGCGGGCTGGTCACCGACGCCGAGGGCGCGGTGCGGCTCGCCCCCTTCACCCCGGAGGCGCTGCGCAGCCTCGCCCGGGTCGGTGGCGGGCGCTATCTGGAGGCGCGCGCCGATGGGCGCGACACCGAGCGCCTGCTCGCCCTCGGCGACCCGAGTCCGGGCGAGCACGAGCAACTGGTGGCGCGCTGGCGCGACCAGGGTCCCTGGCTGCTGCTCGCGCTGCTGCCGCTGGCGGCGCTGGCCTTCCGTCGCGGCTGGCTGCTGGTGGTGGCGGTGCTGGTCTGGCCCGCGCCGCCGGCGCGCGCCGACGGCTGGGACTGGCTGTGGTGGCGTCCCGACCAGCAGGGCGCGCGGGCGCTCGCGGCGGGGGACGCCGCCGGCGCGGCCGAGTACTTCCGCGATCCGGCCTGGCGCGCCACCGCGCTGCAGCGCGCCGGTGATCCGGCCGCGGCGCTGGCGGCGCTCGCCGGGGTGCCCGGGGTCGAGGCCGAGTACAACCGGGGCAACGCGCTCGCCCGGCTCGGTCGGCTTGATGAGGCCGCCGCCGCCTATCGCCGGGTGCTCGAGAGCGACCCGGACCATGCCGATGCCCGTCACAACCTCGAACTGGTCGAGACCGCGCGTGAGCGGACGCCGCCCGAGGACGCCGATGAGCCCGGTGATAACGGCGGCTCGGGGGATGACGATTCAGCCGCTGGCGAGCGATCCGGGCGCGAGTCGGACGGGCCGACGGACGCGGCGCCCGCCGCGGAAGACGAGACCACGCCCGACCCCAACGGTGATGAGCCGCCCGCGTCGCGCCCCGATGATTCGCCCTCGACCCGGGATGACGGGGTGGGCGACGATCCCGAGTCCGAGTCCGGTGCCGAGGACGGCGGGACCGGGCGCGGGGCGGGGACCGAGGCGGCGGGCGCGCGCGAGGCCGCCGACGCCGATCTCGGCGACGAGCGCGCCCGCGCCCTCGATGCCCAGCTGCGGCGGGTGCCGGACGATCCCGGCGGGCTGCTGCGTGAACGCTTTCTGTTGCAACACCTGCGTCGGGAGGGACGTCTGCCGTGAGACCCTGGTCGCCTGTTCTGCTCATCCTCCTGCTCGTCGGCTGGTCGCTCGGCGCCCTGGCGCAGTCGGCTGAGCTGCGGCTCGATCTCGATCGCCAGCGCCTGGCGCTCAACGAGACTCTGGTGGCGCGGCTGATCGCCGATGGAGGACTCAAGGGCGAGCCCGATCTGCGTCGGCTGGAGCAGGACTTCGAGGTGCTCGAGCGCAGCCATGCCGAGCAGATGCGGATCATCAACGGCACGATCTCGCGGCTGCGGGTATGGACTCTGGTGCTCGCGCCGCGTCATCCCGGGGTGATCGAGATCGCCCCGATCACGCTCGGCGCGGCGCGCACCGAGCCGCGCCGGGTGGAGGTGGTGGAGGCCGGGGCGCGGCGCGATGCCGAGCCGGGAGCGCCGCCCCTGGCCCGGGTCGAGGCCGAGGTCGAGACCGCCGCCCCCTATGTGCAGCAGGCACTGGTCTATCGGGTGGCGATCCTGCTGCGCGAGCGCCCGCTGCAGGCGGCGCTCTCGGCGCCGCTGGCCGAGGGCGCGATCGTCGAGCCGCTGGGCGAGGACCGGAGTTCCCGCGCGGTGGTCGACGGTGTCGAGTACACCCGGGTCGAGCGCCGTTATCTGCTCATCCCCCAGCACAGCGGGGCGCTGCGGGTCGAGGGGCCGCGGCTCGATGTCATCTTCGCCGCCGCGCCCCGTCCGGGAGCGCTCTATCGCGACTTCCCCAGCCTCTCGGGTTTCGGCGCCGGGGGCGGCGAGCGGCGGCTGGTCGAGCGCGCCGAGACGCTGACCCTGCAGGTGCGAGCGCGCCCGGACGCCGCCGCCGAGCCCTGGTTGCCCGCAAGCGCGGTGCGGTTGCGCGAGGACTGGGCCGAGACCCCGCCGCGCGCGGTGGTCGGCGAGCCGCTGACGCGGGTGCTGACGCTGGAGGTCGAGGGCGCGAGCGCCACCCAGCTCCCCGAGCTGGTGCTGCCCGAGGTCGAGGGCGCGCAGCGCTACCCCGGTCGTCCGCGGGTCGAGGACGGGCTCGCCGCCGGCGAGGTGCGCGCCAGCGCGCGCTACGAGATCGCGCTGATCCCGACCCGCCCGGGTCCGCTGCACCTGCCCGAGGTGCGTCTGGTCTGGTGGGACCTGGTCAACGATCGCCCGCGCGAGGCGGTGATCCCGGCGCGCACCCTGGAGGTCGCGCCGGCGCCCGGCGCGCCGCTGCCCTCGCGCCCGGCCTCGGCGGCCGTTGCCGAGACGGTGGCGGGGGACGAACCGGTCGCGACCGATGAGGGTGGGCGGGGCTCGGCCGGGGCCGGTCCCTGGCCCTGGGTTGCGTTGGTGCTGGGGCTGGGGTGGGCGGCGACGCTGATCTGGCTGTGGTGGCGCCGCCGTGCCGGGGGCGAGGCGCCGGTGGCGCCGCCGAGCGCCTCGGTGGATCTCGGCGCGGCGCGGGCCCGGGTGGAGGCGGCCTGTCGCGCCAACGATCCGCGCGCGGCCCGCGCGGCGCTGCTCGATTGGGGGCGGGCGCGCTGGGGCGCGTCGGCCCCGGCCGGGCCGGTGGAGCTGGGGCGGCGGCTCGGTCGCCCCGGGCTGGGCGCGACCCTGGCCGCGCTCGAGCGTGCGCTCTATGCCCCGACGGGCGAGCCCTGGGACGGGGCGGGCTGCTGGGCGCGGCTTGCGCCGGCGCTGACCGACGCCTCGACCGAGACCGCCCGCGCCACGCCGCTCGCGCCGCTCTATCCCGGCGCGGGCTGAGGGCTCAGGCGGGTTCGGCCAGCCCGTCGGTCTCCGGCCGAGGGATCCGCTCGATGATCTGGCGGTAGCTCACCGCGTCGCGCAACGCCTGCAACGGGCCGAGCGTGGGGTGATGGGCCTCGGGGGCGATCTCGAGCAGCGGGATCAGCATGAAGTCGCGCTGGTGCAGACCGGGGTGGGGGAGTGTCAGGTGCGGCAGCGTCAGCACCCGGTCGCCGTGCAACAGCAGGTCGAGATCGATGGTGCGCGGACCGTTGCGCACCGTGCGATGACGGTTGAGTCGCTGTTCGATCGTCTGGGTGTGTTCGAGCAGGGTCTCGGGATCGAGCGCGGTCTCGACCTCCACCACCAGGTTGATAAATTCAGCCTGGTTCTCAATTCCCCAAGGTCGCGTGCGATACCAGGACGAACGGCGCTTGAGCCGCGTCTGCGGCATTGTCTGGAGCATTTCCAGACTGCATATGATGTTCTGGGTCGGCGCGATGTTCGACCCGATCGAGATGAATGCCTGTAGTTCCGGGGGCATGGTCCGCCTTCCTCTGTCGTGGCCCGAGACAAACGAGCATGGTAGCTCAGCGGCCTGGTTCTGCGTCGCTGTTATGTCCGTGAAAACGGCATCGGGCATGTCGCTATCCGTTTCGTACACAGAACAACCGATCGATAGATTGCTATCGTGACGAGGGCCCGCAGTCATGCTGAACCGATTGACGATGATGCAGAAGTTATTGGTCACCCTGATCCCGGTGACCATCGTGGTATTGCTCGGGGTGATCCTGTTCGTGCGCGACGTGGTGCGCGAGTCGGCCACCGAACAGGCCATCGCGCTCTCCCAGGAGGTCGCGCGTGCCCAGGGCGTGGAGCTGGCCAGCTCGGTGATGGCCGAGCTCGAGGGGGTAACCGCGCTGATGAGCGTGCTCCATGGCCGCGACGAGATCCCGGTTGGGGTGCGTCGCGACTATTTCTCCGGGCTGCTGCAGTCCTATCTGCGCGACCACCAGGAGCTGGTCGGCGCCTGGATGGTCTGGGAGCCCGATGCCTTCGACGGTGAGGACGGACGCTTCGCCGGCACCGAGGCGCACGATGCCACGGGGCGCTTCATCCCCTACTGGTA
Organism: Marichromatium sp. PS1; assembly: GCF_041155115.1. NCBI lineage: Bacteria > Pseudomonadati > Pseudomonadota > Gammaproteobacteria > Chromatiales > Chromatiaceae > Marichromatium > Marichromatium sp. PS1. Next base: position 749,356 of record NZ_BAAFHB010000004.1, on the reverse strand, counting down.
TCGCGACGGCGAGACCATCGGCACCGAGATCCTCGAGGACTACGAGACCCGCGACTATTACCGCCTGGCCAAGCAGAGCGGCAAGACGGTGGTACTCGATCCCTATCTCTATGCGCTCGGCGGCGTCGATCAGCTGCTCACCTCGATCGCGGTGCCGATCCTCGAGCAGGGTCGGGTGGTCGGCGTGGTCGGGGTCGATCTGCTGATCTCCGATCTCCAGGCCCAGGTCGCCAAGATCCGTCCCTTCGACGGTGTGACTGCGCTGTTCAGCGGCACGGGGACGGTCATCGCCCACCCCGACGAACGCCGTCTCGGCAAGGATCTGCGCGAGACCGATACCGACGTGCTCGGCGAGGACATGGGACGCTTCGTCACCGCGCTCGAGCGTGGCGAGTCCTTCGTCACCCAGCGCTGGAGCGACAGCCTCGATGGCGAGGCGCTGGTCATCTCCCAGCCGCTGGCGCTCACCGGCACCGAGCAGCACTGGACCATCGCCATGGCCTTGCCGGTGAGCAAGGTGCTGGCGCACGTCAACGCCATGATCACCAAGGTGGTGCTGATCGGCCTGGTCGGGCTTGCGGTGATGAGCGCGCTGATCGTGCTGCTCAGCCGCAGTCTGGTGCGACCGTTGCGCGGCGTGGTCGGCGCGCTCGAGGACATCGCCAGCGGCGATGGCGACCTCACCCAGCGTCTGCCGGCCGAGGGGCGCGACGAGGTGGCGCAGCTGGCGACCGCCTTCAACGCCTTCGTCACCCGCATCCACGATCTGGTCCGTCAGGTCAGTGGCGCCACCAGCCAGCTCGCCTCGGCCGCCGAGGAGTTGTCGGTGACCAGCGACGGGACGCGTGAACAGGTCCAGCACCAGCATGCCGAGACCGATCAGGTGGCCACCGCGATGAACGAGATGACCGCCACCGTCCAGGAGGTCGCGCGCCATGCCAACGACGCGGCCAAGGCCGCGCGCGAGGCCGATCGCGAGGCCACCGAGGGCGCCGGGGTGGTGCGCGAGACGATCGATGCCATCGGTCTGCTGGCCAACGAGGTCGAGCAGGCCGCCGGGGTCATCCACCGCCTGGAGTCCGACAGCGACGAGATCGGCAAGGTGCTCGACGTGATCCGCGGTATCGCCGAGCAGACCAATCTGCTCGCGCTCAACGCCGCGATCGAGGCCGCGCGCGCCGGCGAGCAGGGACGCGGCTTCGCGGTGGTGGCCGACGAGGTGCGCAACCTCGCCAGTCGCACCCAGACCTCGACCAAGGAGATCCAGGCGATGATCGAGCGCCTGCAGGAGGGGGCCAACAGCGCCGTCGGTGCCATGGAGCAGGGGCGCGTGCGTTCGAGCGAGACGGTCGAGCAGGCCACCCGCGCCGGCCAGTCGCTGACCACCATCGCCGGGGCGATTGCGCAGATCAACGACATGAACACCCAGATCGCCAGTGCCGCCGAGGAGCAGAGTGCGGTGGCCGAGGAGATCGATCGCAATGTCGCCAACATCGCCCAGTCGGTCGACACCACCTCGCAGACCTCGGGTCAGATCGCCGCCTCCAGCGACGAGCTGGCCAAGCTCGCCGCCGAGCTGCAGGAGATGGTCGGCCAGTTCAAGGTCTGAGCCAGGGCGCGGGGCGGTGGCTCTCGCCGTCCCGCGCGCCGCCCGCCGACTGGCACCCGAGGGTGGGGCGGCGTACCATCGCGCCAGTGCCGTGAACCGGTTGGGGCGGCAATGGTGGTCGGGTGTGTGGTAGGACGAGAGCCTGGTGCAAACGGGACAAGATGCTGAACGTGATGGCGGGGGGGAGCGACAGGACCGGCTGATTGCGCACTCGCTGACCCTGTTCTTCGCGATCTTTCTCGCCATCGCCGCGGTGATCGGCGGTCTCGGCGCCATCTTCTACCAGTCCGAGGTCAAGCGCTATCTCGAGAACACCGCCGAGCAGGAGCGCTATCGCATCGAGCTGCTGCGCTATCTCGTCCACGGCACCTTCGACGACGTCATCGGCGACCTCTTCGTCCTCGCCGGTCAGAACGAGCTCGAATGGCTGCTCGTTGATGGCGACACGCAACACCTGCGCTCGGCCATCGCCGACGAATATCTCGCCTTCTCCACCCTCAAGGGGGTCTATGACCAGTTGCGCTTCCTCGATCTCGAGGGGCGTGAGCGGGTGCGGGTCAACTACAACGACGGTGCCCCGGCGGTGGTGCGCAACGCCGATCTCCAGGACAAGCACCATCGCTATTACTTCACCGCCAGCCTGGCGCTGCGCCGCGGGCAGGTCTATGTCTCGCCCTTCGATCTCAACATCGAGCACGGTGGCCTCGAGCGTCCGCTCAAGCCGATGATCCGGCTCGGCACCCCGGTGTTCGATGCCGTCGGCAACAAGCGCGGCGTGGTGCTGATCAACTATCTCGGCGAGCATTTGCTCGATCGTCTGGCCACCGCCGGTGCGGCGATGAGCGGTGAGCTTGCGCTGCTCAACGCCGATGGCTACTGGATGCTCAGCCCGCGCGAGGACGATACCTGGGGCTTCATGATCCCGGAGCGCGCGGCGCGGCGCTTCGACAACGACTATCCGCGCGAGTGGGCCTTGTTGCGCGCGCACGAACAGGGTCAGGTCCATACCGACAACGGGCTGTTCACCTTTGCCGAACTCCATCCGCTGGAGCCGGGACGTCGACTCGGTGTCGGTCATCTCGCGCGCACCGCGCCGGGCACCGAGCGTTATGTCTGGTATCTGGTCTCGCAGGTCCCGGCGGCGGTGATCGAGCATTACACCGGCGGGTTGCTGACGCGGTTGCTGATGCTCGGCGCCGGGGTGTTGCTGGTGATCGCGGTCGGCTCCTGGTACTTGGCGCTCGGCATCATCCGTCGGCGTCTCTACGAGTCGCAGCTGGTGACGCTGGCGCACTACGATCGACTCACCGGGTTGCCCAACCGGACGCTGTTCTTCGACCGGCTCGAACGGCTCCACGAGAGCGCGATGCGTTACGGGCGGCGCTACGGCCTGCTCTATCTCGATCTCGACGGCTTCAAGCAGGTCAACGACACCTTCGGCCATCATGCCGGCGACCGGCTGCTCGAGCAGGTTGCGGTGTTGTTGCGCCAGGGGGTGCGTCGCGCCGATACCGTCGCTCGGCTCGGCGGCGACGAGTTCGCCATCCTGCTCTCCGAGGTCGGTGACGCCGATACCGCGCACCAGTTCGGCAACAAGCTGATCACGCTGATCGGTGATGCCGAGCAGCTGCACTCTCAGGGGGTGCGAGTCGGGGCCAGCGCCGGGATCGCCATCTATCCCGATCACGCCAGCTCACCTGAGCTGTTGGTGCGCCGCGCCGATCAGGCGATGTACGCGGCGAAGAAACGGGGCAAGAACAAGTGCGTGGTGTGCCGGCGGCTGGTGCTGTCCTGAGCCTGCGGCCGTTCAGCCCTCGCGGGTGCGCCGCACCCAGCCGGTGAGGGTGTTGTAGAGCTCCTTGAGCCCGAGCGGCTTGCTCAGATAGTCGTCCATCCCGGCATCGAGACACTGCTCGCGATCACCGGGCATCGCCAGCGCGGTCAGGGCGATGATCGGGGTGCGCCGCAGCGCCTGCGCCTCGCGCAGCCGTCGGGTGGTCTCGAGCCCGTCCATGCCGGGGATCTGCACGTCCATCAGGATCACGTCCGGTCGGCGCTCGCGCGCGAGCGCCAGCGCCGCCTTGCCGCTACGGGCGGTGGCGACCGCGCAGCCGCGGATGCGCAGATAGGTGGCGATCATCTCCTGGTTGCTCTCGTTGTCCTCGACCAGCAGCACCTGGACCTGGCCGAGCGCGTCTGCCTCCGCGGTCTCGTCGTCGCCCGCGGCGTGGCTCCCGGGCTCGTCGCCGGCCTCCTGCGCGGCCGGATCCCAGGGCAGCACGATGTCGAAGCGGCTGCCCGCGCCGGGCTCGCTCTCGACCTCGATGCGTCCGTGGTGCAACTCGGCCATGCCCGCGGCGAGCGCCAGCCCCAGCCCGCTGCCGTCGTACTGGCGCGAGGGCCGGCTGTCGAGCTGGACGAAGGGCTGGAAGAGGCGCTCGCGCTGCTCCGGGGCGATGCCGACACCGGTGTCCCAGACACAGACATGGACCTCGCCCCGGGGGGCGTCGGCGCGCACCTCGAGCCCGATGCGCCCGCCCTCCGGGGTGAACTTGACGGCGTTGCCGAGGAGGTTGACCAGCATCTGCTTGAGCCGCCGGCTGTCGCCCTGGACCAGCCGCACCGCCGGGTCGATGTCGGTGGCGATGGCGATCGACTTGCGCTTGGCCGCCGGGCCGATCAGCCGCAGGCTCGCCTCCCACAGCTGGTTGACCGGGATCTGGTCCCAGCGCAGCTGCATCTGCCCCGAGGCCACCCGCGACATGTCGAGGATGTCGTTGATCAGTTCGAGGAGATGGGCGCCGTTCTCATGGATGGTGTGAATGGCGCGCGCCTGCTGCGCGGTGAGCGGCCCGAGCAGGGTGTCGCCGATGGTCTCGGAGAGTCCGAGGATGGAGGTCAGCGGGGTGCGCAGCTCGTGGCTCATCGCGGCGAGGAACTCGTCCTTGGCGCGGGCGCTGCGCGCCAGCTCGACGTTGGCGCGATCGAGTTCGGCGGTGCGCTCGCGCACCCGCTCGGCAAGCAGCGCGCGCTCCTCGGCGAGCGCCTGATGGGCGTTGCGCAGCGCCTGCTCGGCGCGCTTGCGCGCGGAGATGTCGGCGAAGGTGACCACCGCGCCGACCAGGCTGCCGTCGCGATAGATCGGGTTGGCGTGGTACTCGACCGGGATGCTGGTGCCGTCGGCGCGCCAGAACACCTCGTCGTCGACCCGCGCCGGGGTGCCGTCGCGGTGGGTGCGCGCGGCCTTGCAGTCGCAGGCTGCATAGGGGCTGGCATCGACGCGCGAGTGGTGCAGGGTGCGGTGCATGTCGCGTCCGTGCAGCGCTTGCGGCGAGTCGTAGCCGAGCATGCGCGCGCCGGCGGGGTTGCAGAAGGTGCAGCGGCCCTGGGTGTCGACGCCGTAGATGCCCTCGCCGGTGGACTCGAGCAGCAGGCGGAAGCGCGCCTCGCTCTGGCGCAGGTGCTCCTGGGAGTTGGCGAGATTCTCCTGCATGTGCTTGAGGGCATGGAGCATCTGTGCGTGCTCGTCGTTGCCGCTGACCTGGATCTGGGTGGAGAAGTCGCCGGCGCTCACCCGCCGCGCGATCGCCGTTGCGGTGGCGATGGGCTGGCCGATGGTGCGATCGAGCAGCCAGATCAGCGCCGCCACGGCCACGCTCATCACCCCGAGCACCAGCGCCAGCACCTTGAACTCGGCGGCGCGTGTCTGGCGGTCGATGGCGGCGATCTGGATGCGCTCGTGGGCGCGCGCCTCGGCCACCAGACGATCGATCAACTCGGTCGGCTCGCGGTCGATGCCGCGCACGTCGCGGTCGACGCTGAGCTGGGCGGCGGGGTCCTCCGCGCGATAGTGATCGAGCGCGTCGCGATAGGCCGAGCCGAGGCGCAGGTGGGCGGCGAGGAAGCGCTCGGCGCTGGCGCGCACCCGCGGGTCGTGGTCGCGCAGCAGCTCGAGCAGCCGGGCGACGGCGGCACGGGTCTCGACCTCTTCTTGCTCGAACTGTGCCAGATAGCGCTGGTAGAGCTCGGGGTCCTGGCCGCGCAGCAGGATGTTCTTCCACTCCTGCACCTGGGTCTTGAAACTGACCTGGGCGGTGAGCGCGGTGGTGACGATCTGCGAGCTGCGGGCGCGGATCTCGGACTCGCGATCGGCGGCCTGTTTGTGGAGATGGAAACCGTAGAGTCCGACGGCGAGATCGACGATGAGGATGGCGATGAGTCCGCCGGCGAAGCGTGTGCGTACGTTCATGTGCGGTTCGTCGGGGCGCCGGGTGGCGCCCGTGCGATGGCGACCTCTGGGCGGGTTTCAGGATGGAGGCGTGGCGGCGGCGCGGTCGAGCATCTCGCTGGCGTGGTCGCGGGTGCGGCGGGTGATCTCGGTGCCGCCGAGCATGCGCGCGATCTCCTCGATGCGCGCCGAGTCGTCGAGCGGATCGATCCGGGTGTGGGTCTCGCCCTCGCGCCGCTCCTTGCGCACCCGCAGCTGGCGGTGGGCCTGGGCGGCGACCTGGGGCAGGTGGGTGACGCAGAGCACCTGGCGCTCGGCGCCGAGACGGCGCAGCAGCCGACCGACGATCTCGGCCACGCCGCCGCCGATGCCGACATCGACCTCGTCGAAGACCAGCGTGGGGATGCGCCCGCAGGCGGCGGTGGCGACCTGGATGGCCAGGCCGATGCGCGAGAGTTCGCCGCCGGAGGCGACCCGGGCGAGCGGCTGCAGCGGCTGGCCGGGGTTGGCGCTGACCATGAAGGTGATCCGTTCCAGCCCGCCGGCTGCGGCGCGCTCGGTGGGCAGGGGTTCGAGCGCGACGGCGAAGCGCCCGCCGGCCATGCCGAGCTCGCCCATCGCCGTGCTCAGGGTCTCCTCGAGACGCGTGGCGGCGGCGGTGCGCGCCTCGCCCAGTGCCTCGGCGCCCTGGAGATAGCGCCCCCAGGCCGCCTCGCGCGCCTCGGCCAGCCCGGCGAGCGCGACCGAGGCCTGTTCGAGCGCGTCGAGTTCGGCGCGGCGCTCGGCGAGGTATTCGGGCAGCTGGGCGGGAAAGATGCGATGCTTGCGCGCCAGCGCCTGGAGCTGTTCGAGCCGGGCCTCGACCGTGGCCAGGGCGTCGGGGTCGAGCTCCAGCCCGTCGAGATAGTGACGCAGCGCCGCGGCCGCCTCGCCGGCATGGATGCTCGCCGTCTCCAACAGTTCGCGGGCCTCGCCGAGCGCGGGGTCGATGGCGGCGAGATCCTCGATCTCGGCGAGGGTGGCGGCGAGCTGATCGCAGATCGTCGGTTCGCCCTCGGCCAGTGCCTGGAGTACGGTGGCGGTGCCGCTCTGGAGCTGTTCGAGATGGCTGAGACGACGCTGCTCGCCGTCGAGCTGTTCGAGCTCCGCGGCATCGATCGCCGCCGCCTCCAACTCCTCGACCTGGAAGCGCAGCAGCTCGAGGCGCTCGGCGCGGCTCTGCGCCTCCTGCTCGGCGCGCTCGAGGGCGCGGGCGTGGTCGCGATAGGCGCGGAAGTCGGCGGCGACCTGCTCGGCGAGCGCGCGGTGGCCGCCGTAGGCGTCGAGCAGGTCGCGCTGGGCCTCGGCGCGCAGCAGCGACTGGTGGGCGTGCTGGCCGTGGATGTCGACCAGCAGCTCGCCGAGTTCGCGCAGTTGCGCGGCGGTGGTGGGGTGGCCGTTGACATAGGCGCGCGAGCGCCCCTTGGCCACCAGCAGGCGGCGCAGGATGCAGGCGTCCTCGTCGCCCTCGAGCTGGTGGGCGCGCAGCCAGTCGCGCGCGGCTGGGTTGGCGCCGAGATCGAAGCCGGCGACGATCTCGGCGCGCGTGCAACCGGGACGGATCATCGTCGTTTCGGCCTTGTCGCCGAGGGCCAGCCCGAGCGCGTCGATGAGGATCGACTTGCCGGCGCCGGTCTCGCCGGTGAGCGCGCTCATCGCGGCCTCGAACTCCAGCTCGACGGCGCTGACGATGGCCAGGTCCCGGACCATGAGATGGGTCAACATGCCGCGCAGCCTCCGTGCTCGGTGGGGTGTCCGTTCATGCCCGCCGGGTCTGGGTACGTCCGCCCCAGCCGAGCTTGGCGCGGAGGATCTGGTAGTGGTCCTGTCCGAGCGGGTGGAGCAGGGTGGCGCGCTCGGGGTGGCGGGTGATCTCGATCGTTGCCCCGGGCGGCAGCTGCAGCTCGTCCTGGCCGTCGCAGGTGATCTGCACGTGTCCCAACTCGAGCGGGCCGACGCGCACCTCGATGTGCCGCTCGGCGGGCAGCACCAGCGGGCGGTGGGCGAGGTCGTGAGGGCAGATCGGCACCAGCACGATGGCCTCGAGTCCGGGATCGATCAGCGGGCCGCCGCCGGAGAGGGCGTAGGCGGTCGAACCGGTGGGGGTGGCGATGATCAGCCCGTCGGAGCGCTGGGCGTTGACGAAGACGCCGTCGACATAGGTCTCGAACTCGATCATCCGCGCGGTGTTCCACTTGTGGATGACCACGTCGTTGAGCGCGCAGGCGCGGCGCGGCGGGGCCTGGTCGCAGCGGATGCGCGCCTCGAGCATGGCGCGCGAGTCGGTCTTGTACTCACCCTCGAGGATGCGCTCGAGCACCGAGCCGATCTCCTCGGGCGAGACGTCGGCGAGGAAGCCGAGGCGCCCGAGGTTGATCCCGACCAGGGGCACGTCGTGCGCGGCCAGTGCGCGCGCGGCGTGCAGCAGGGTGCCGTCGCCGCCGACCACGATCACCAGGTCGCAGCGCTCGCCGAGCTCGTCGAGCGGGCGGGCGGCGCCGACGGGGGCATCGAGCAGATGGGCGCTCTCGGCGTCGAGCAACACCTCGAGCGCGTGCGCGCGCAGATAGGCGCAGAGGGTGCGAAGGGTGCTGCGTGCCTTGTCGGGGTCGCCTTGCTTGCCGATGATGCCGATGGTCTGGAAATGCGCCATGGAGTTCTGTGTGGGGTTGGGGACGGCAGGACCGATAAACGTTAGCATGGGCGGCCAGACACGCCAATAGGCGTCCGGGGGCAGCCTTGACAGGGTAGGAGCAAATCCCTAAATTCCTGTGTTAGCACTCTCTGACGGTGAGTGCTAACGGGGTCGACCCCCCTGATGTCCGCCGCCGCGAGGCGGGCGTGAGGTGAAGGTCGACGATGGTCCATCCGCGCGATCCAGTGATGTAGGCGGCTGAAACCTTGGCAGGCGAGACGCGACAGTTCGATTCCCCGGTGAGCGAGCGGGCGCTGCTGTTCCTGAAGGCGTTGGTCGAGCGCTACATCAGGGACGGCCAGCCGGTCGGCTCCCGGACCCTGGCCAAGGATACCGGCCTCGACCTCAGTCCGGCGACGGTGCGCAACGTGATGGCCGACCTCGAGGACCTGGGGCTGCTGGTCTCGCCCCACACCTCGGCCGGGCGGGTGCCGACGGCGGCCGGGTATCGGCTGTTCGTCGATTCGCTGCTCACGGTCAGTCCGCCCTCGGAGCGCGACATCGCCTCGCTGCGCAGTACCTTCGTGCCGGGGATGGACGCCAAGTCGCTGGTCGAGACCGCCTCCAACCTGCTCTCCGGGGTCACCCATCTGGCCGGGGTGGTGATGCTGCCGCGCCACGAGCGCAACGCCTTTCGCCAGATCGAGCTGGTGCCGCTGTCCGACTCGCGGGTGCTGGCGATCCTCATCACCACCGAGGGTGAGGTCCACAACCGCATCATCAACACCGATCGCCGTTTCTCGCCCGCGCAGCTCGAGCAGTCGGCCAACTATCTCAATCAGATGTTCACCGGACAGGACATCAACGAGGTGCGCCGGCGGCTGCTCGAGGATCTCAAGCGTACCCACGAGAACATGGACCAGTTGATGATGCACGCGGCGGTGCTCGCTCACCGCGTGGTGGAGGATGCCGACCGCAAGGACGACTGCTACATCGCCGGGCAGACCAACCTGATGGAGTTCGGCGAGCTCTCCAGCATGGATCGGCTCAAGCAGCTGTTCGAGGCCTTCAACGAGAAGCGCGAGATCCTCCACATTCTCGATCGCTGCATCGCCGCCGACGGGGTGCAGATCTTCATCGGCGAGGAGTCGGGCTACGCGCTGCTCGACGACTGCAGCGTGGTCTCCACCACCTATCGGGTCGAGGGTGAGGTGGTCGGCGTGCTGGGGGTGATCGGCCCGACCCGCATGGACTACCAGCGGGTGATCCCGATCGTCGATGTCACGGCGCGGCTGCTGGCTGCGGCGTTGCGTCAGAATTAGCGCGGAACCAGGTTTCATCACGCGCTGCCATGTCTATGTCCGACGTGGTGGCGCGGTCGTTTACGGAATTTCGGAGGTCACAATGAACCCAGAGCAGAAGCGCCCCGAGCAACAGCCCGAGCAGCAGGGCCAGGGCGACGAGGCGGTCAATCGCGCCGCCGTCTCGGCCTACGCCGAGGCCTCGGCCGAGGTCGAGACGCCGGTCGAGGACAGCGCCCCCGAGGGCGAGCAGCAGGTCGCCCCCGACGAGCCGGCGGCGCCGAGCGCCGAGGAGCTGGGCGCGGCGCTGGCCGAGGCGGCCGAGGCGCGCGCCGAGGCCGAGAGGCTGCGCGAGCAACTGCTGCGCGCCCACGCCGAGGGCGAGAATCTCAAGCGGCGTCACGCCAACGAGCTGGAGAAGGCGCACAAGTTCGCCCTCGACGGCTTCGTGCGCGAGCTGCTGGGGGTGCGCGACAGTCTCGAACTGGGGCATCAGGCGGCGCAGGATGAGGGCGCCGATGTCGCCAAGCTGCGCGAGGGCACCGAGCTGACGCTGAAGTTGCTCGGCGACGTGATGGACAAGTTCGGGGTGGCGCAGGTCGACCCGATCGATCAGCCCTTCGACCCCGAGTTCCATCAGGCGATGTCGATGCAGCCGCGCGAGGATGTCGCGCCGAACACCGTGGTGGGGGTGATCCAGAAGGGCTACATGCTCAATGGCCGCCTGGTGCGCCCGGCGCTGGTGCTGGTCTCCCAGCAGCCCGCCTGAGCATCGCTTGAACGCCCTGGGGGGCTCCCCCAACTGATCGAACAGCCAGGCGCCAAGGCGCCATACGACACAATTCGGAGACGATAGTCATGGGAAAAATCATCGGTATCGACCTCGGCACCACCAACTCCTGCGTGGCGGTGATGGAGGGCGACAGCGTCAAGGTCATCGAGAACGCCGAGGGTGATCGCACCACCCCCTCGATCATCGCCTACACCAACGACGGTGAGGTGCTCGTCGGCCAGTCGGCCAAGCGTCAGTCGGTCACCAACCCGACCAACACCCTGTTCGCGGTCAAGCGTCTGATCGGCCGCCGCTTCGACGACTCGGTCGTCAGCAAGGACAAGGACATGGTCCCCTACAAGATCGTCAAGGCCGACAACGGCGACGCCTGGGTCGAGGTCAGCGGCAAGAAGATGGCGCCGCCGGAGATCTCGGCCAAGGTGCTGCAGAAGATGAAGAAGACCGCCGAGGACTATCTCGGCGCCGAGGTCACCGAGGCGGTGATCACCGTCCCGGCCTACTTCAACGACTCGCAGCGTCAGGCCACCAAGGACGCCGGTCGCATCGCCGGGCTCGATGTCAAGCGCATCATCAACGAGCCGACCGCCGCGGCCCTGGCCTACGGCATGGACAAGCAGCGCGGCGACCAGAAGATCGCCGTCTACGACCTCGGTGGCGGCACCTTCGACATCTCGATCATCGAGATCGCCGAGATCGAGGGCGAGCACCAGTTCGAGGTGCTCTCGACCAATGGTGACACCTTCCTCGGCGGCGAGGACTTCGACCTGCGCATCATCGACCACCTGGTCGAGTCCTTCAAGAAGGAGCAGGGCGTCGATCTGCGCAACGATCCGCTGGCGCTGCAGCGTCTCAAGGAGGCCGCCGAGAAGGCCAAGATCGAGCTGTCCTCGAGCCAGCAGACCGACATCAACCTGCCCTACATCACCGCCGACCAGAGCGGTCCCAAGCACCTCAACCTCAAGCTCACCCGCGCCAAGCTCGAGTCGCTGGTCGAGGAGCTGGTCGATCGCACCATCGCGCCCTGCCGCACCGCGCTGAAGGACGCCGGTCTCACCGCCGGCGAGATCGACGAGGTGATCCTGGTCGGTGGCCAGACCCGCATGCCCAAGGTCCAGGCCAAGGTCGAGGAGTTCTTCGGCAAGACCCCGCGCCGTGACGTCAACCCCGACGAGGCGGTGGCCATCGGTGCCTCGATCCAGGGCGGCGTGCTCGGCGGCGAGGTCAAGGACGTGCTGCTGCTCGACGTCACCCCGCTGTCGCTCGGCATCGAGACCCTCGGCGGCGTGATGACCAAGCTCATCGAGAAGAACACCACCATCCCGACCTCCGCCGGTCAGGTGTTCTCCACCGCCGACGACAATCAGACCGCGGTCACCGTGCACGTGCTCCAGGGCGAGCGCGAGCGTGCCGCGAGCAACAAGTCGCTGGGTCGCTTCGACCTCTCCGACATCCCGCCGGCGCCGCGCGGCGTGCCGCAGATCGAGGTCAAGTTCGACATCGACGCCAACGGCATCCTCAACGTCTCGGCCAAGGACAAGGCCACCGGCAAGGAGCAGTCGATCGTCATCAAGGCCTCCTCCGGTCTGTCCGACGACGAGATCGAGCGTATGGTCAAGGACGCCGAGGCCCACGCCGAGGACGACCGTCACTTCCAGGAGCTGGTCGCCGCGCGCAACCAGGCCGACACCATGATCCACGCGACCCGCAAGTCGATGGAGCAGCTCGGTGACAAGGTCGAGAGCGGCGAGCGCGAGTCGATCGAGAGCGCCATCAAGGACCTCGAGGAGGCCATGGGTGGCGAGGACAAGGAGCGCATCAAGGCGCTGACCAAGACCCTCGGCGAGTCCTCGGCGAAGATGGCCGAGCGACTCTACGCCCAGAACGCCGAGGCCGCCGGCGGCGAGGCCGGCGCCGAGGGTGGCGCCGACGCCCAGTCGTCCGGCGCCAAGGGCGGTGCCGACGATGTGGTCGACGCCGAGTTTGAAGAAGTCAAAGACGACAAGAAGTGAGGTGAGCGGCCGCCAGGCGGCCGCCTCGACCTTTGTGGCGAAAGCGTACCGACGTTCTGCGTCCGTGCGCTTTCTGCTTATGAACACGTCCGAGGCTGGCGTGCTGCGGCTGGAATGAATCAATGTCAAAACGCGACTACTACGAAGTCCTCGGTGTTCAGCGCAACGCCAGCGAGGCCGATCTCAAGAAGGCCTTTCGCCGCTTGGCGATGAAGTATCATCCCGACCGCAACGGCGGCGCGGATGCCGAGACCAAGTTCAAGGAGGCCAAGGAGGCCTACGACGTCCTCAGCGACGCCAAGAAACGCTCGGCCTACGACCAGTTCGGCCATGCCGGGGTCGAAGGCGGTCCGGGCGGCTTCGGCGGCGCCGGTGACTTTGGCGGCGCCGGCTCCTTCTCCGACATCTTCGGCGACGTCTTCGGCGACATCTTCGGCGGCCGTGCCGGGGGTGGTGGCGGACGCCGCGCCCAGCGCGGGGTCGACCTGCGCTACGACCTCAGCCTGACGCTCGAGGAGGCGGTCAACGGCAAGGATGTCAGCATCCGCATCCCCACCCAGGTCGACTGTCAGTTCTGCGGCGGCAGCGGCGCCAAGCCCGGCACCAAGCCCAAGACCTGTCCCACCTGCGGCGGTGTCGGTCAGGTGCGCATGCAGCAGGGCTTCTTCTCCATCCAGCAGACCTGTCCCGAGTGTCGCGGCACCGGGCACGTGATCGAGGAGCCCTGCTCGCACTGTCGTGGCCAGGGCCGGGTGCAGGAGGAGAAGACGCTGTCGGTGAAGATCCCCGCCGGCGTCGACACCGGTGATCGCATCCGCCTCGCCGGCGAGGGCGATCGCGGCGAACTCGGCGGTCCGCCCGGCGATCTCTACGTCCAGGTGCAGGTGCAGCCGCACCCGATCTTCACCCGCGAGGACAGCAACCTCTACTGCCAGGTGCCGATCGGCTTCGTCGCCGCCGCGCTCGGCGGCGAGCTGGAGGTGCCGACGCTCGACGGCAAGGTGATGCTGAAGATCCCCGCCGGCACCCAGACCGGCAAGATGTTCCGGGTCCGCGGCAAGGGCGTGAAGCCGGTGCGCGGCGGCCCGGTCGGCGATCTCATCTGCAAGGTGGTGATCGAGACCCCGGTCAACCTCACCGAGCGTCAGCAGGAACTGCTGCGGGACTTCGAGGAGAGCGTCCGCGAGGGCGGCTCGCGCCACAACCCGCAATCGCACTCCTGGCTCGACGGGGTCAAGAGCTTCTTCGAGAAGATGGGGCTCTAGGCCCGGCACTCGCCGCACCGCGCCGCGCGCGGTGCGTCATCCGCCAACAAGGACATCCTTCACATGACAGACATCAGGATCGCAGTGGCCGGTGCCGGCGGGCGCATGGGACGCGCGCTGGTACAGGCCGTCACCGAGGCCGAGGGCGTGGTGCTCGGCGCCGCCACCGAGCGCGCGGGCAGTTCGCTGCTCGGCACCGATGCCGGTGAGCTGGCCGGGGTCGGCGCGCTCGGCGTGACCCTCGTTGCCGAGCTGGCGACGGTGCTCGACGACTTCGACGTGCTCATCGACTTCACCGCGCCGGCGGCCACGCTCGCCCATCTCGAACTCTGCCGCGGCGCCGGCAAGCGCATGGTGATCGGCACCACCGGCTTCGACGAGGCCGGGCGTGCGGCGATCGCCGCGGCCGCCGAGTCGATCGGCATCGTCTTCGCGCCGAACATGAGCGTCGGCGTCAACCTGACCTTCAAGCTGCTCGACATCGCCGCGCGGGTGCTCGGCGACGAGGTCGACATCGAGATCATCGAGGCCCATCACCGTCACAAGGTCGATGCCCCCTCGGGCACCGCGCTGCGCATGGGCGAGGTGGTGGCCGAGGCGCTCGGGCGCGATCTCGACGAGGTCGCCGTCTACGGGCGCGAGGGTCACACCGGCGCGCGCGAGCGCCGTACCATCGGCTTCGAGACCATCCGCGCCGGCGATGTGGTCGGCGAGCACAGCGTCTGGTTCGCCGCCGAGGGCGAGCGCGTGGAGATCGCCCACAAGGCCTCCAGCCGCATGACCTTCGCCAGCGGTGCGGTGCGTGCCGCCGGTTGGATCGGCGCGCGCTCGCGCGGCCAGTTCGACATGCAGGACGTGCTCGGGCTGCGCGATTACTGAGTCGCCCGTCGCCCCGCCGCCGGCGGGGCGACGACCCGGCTCAGTCCTGACAGGAGTAGCCGAAGGCGATCAGCCCTTCCTCCAGGTCGTCGGCGACCATCGGGTGGACCAGCAGATAGGCCGCCGCGCGCAGCGAATACTCGCCGATGGCGTCATCGACCGCCGTCTCCCAGTCCTCCAGCTCGTAGTCGCCGCGCCCCAGCCACATCAGCGCCACCAGCTCGGCACGCTGACGCTGGCTCATCTCGGCGATGGCCTCGGTCATCGCCACCAGCGCCATGTCGTCGCTGTGGTCGGCGAGCATCTGCAGTCCCCAGTCCTCGGTCGGGCTCGAGGGGACGTCCGGCAGCACCACCTCCTCCTTGGCCTGGAACTCGCGGACCTTGCCGATGATCTGGCACAGGGTCTGGGGTTGGATGTGAAGCTTGCTCATCGATCTCCTCGCTCTCGACGGAGTCCGGCCGCGGGATGCGGTGCGTCGTCGAATGGCCAGTGTACACCGCCGCGCCGGGGTGGTGGCGCGCCGTCTCCGTCCCCATCTGCCCTGCAATGATCACTGCACGAGAGAGCCCCCGGATGTCCCCCTCGTCGCCCGCCCGCCGGCTGCTGCCCTGGTTGCTGGCGCTGATGCTGTGGGGCTGCGCCAGCGCTCCCGAGACCGGGCGCAGCCAGCTGATGCTGATCGATCACGCCGAGGAGGCCAGGCTCGGCGCCCGTGGCTTCGCGCAGATCAAGCGCGAGCTGCCGCGCGCCCGCGACCGTGCCGCCCAGGCGCGCGTCGAGCGCATCGGGCGGCGTATCGCCCGGGTCGTCGAGCTGCCCGGGGCGCGCTGGGAGTTCGTGCTGTTCGAGGACCCCAGCCCCAACGCCTTCGCCCTGCCGGGCGGCAAGGTCGGGATCAACACCGGCATCCTGCCGATCGCCCGCACTGATGCCGGGCTGGCCACGGTGATGGCCCACGAGATCGCTCATGTGGTGGCCCGTCACGGCGCCGAGCAACGCTCCCAGGAGATGCTCGCCGGACTCGGCGCCGGACTGCTCTCGGCGGTGCTCGGCGCCCAGGGCGTGCCGGGTAGCGATCTGGCGGTACAGGCCTATGGCGTCGGCGCCCGGCTCGGGGTGATCCTGCCCTATTCGCGTGCCCACGAACTCGAGGCCGACCGTCTGGGGCTCTTCTACATGGCCCGCGCTGGCTACGACCCGCGCGAGGCGATTGCCTTCTGGCAGCGTTTCCAGGCCGCCAGCCGGGGCAGGGCGGCACCGCCCGAGTTCCTCAGCACCCACCCGGTCGATACCACCCGTCTCGCGCAGCTGCGCGAGCTGCTGCCCGAGGCCGAGGCGATCTATGTGTGGAAGGCGCGCTGAGCGACGAGGCTGGTACGCCGCCCGGCTGCCGATCCTGGCGCTGGCCGGGCTGCTCGGCGGTTGCGAAGCGCCCCCGCCCCCCGTCGAGCAGGATGCTGCGCTGCTCGCCGGGGCCGCCGCGCTGCTCGCCCCCGGCGCGGTGCCGGGTCCGCTGAGCCTGCCCGCCGATCATGGCGCCCATCCGTCCCAGGGGCTGGAGCTGTGGCGGCTCCAGGCGCGGGTCGAGGAGGCCGATGGACGGGCGCATCTGCTCACCCTGGGGGTCGTCCGCCTGACCCTGGCGACACCGCCCGATCCTCCGCTCTCGGCCTGGCGCGGCGATCGGCTGCTGTGGGGCTGGTCGCAGCGGCTGGGACCGGTCGGGGTCGCGTTCGAGCAGCGCCGCGCCCGCGCCGTGCTCGGGCTGGCCGGGGCAACGGCGGACCCGCCGCGGGTGTGGGTGCGCGACTGGACGCTCGACCTCGGGCCGGGGCGCCCGCCTTGGCGTCTGCGCTTCGAGGATGCTGTCGGGAGGCGGCTGGTGCTCGCCGGCGGCGCCCCGGCGCTCGGGCTGGCGCGGCTTGCCGCGACCCTCGGCGCCGAGGCGACGACCGCCGGCCCGCAAGGCTATCTGTTGCCGGGGCTGAGCGTGAGCGGGCAGCTGCTCGTCGACGGCCGGCCGCGCGCGGTCGAGGGGCGCGCCTGGTTCGAGCATCTCTGGGCCGGGGGCGGGGAGGGTGCTGGTGTCGGGCTGCGCCTCACCCGGCTGACGCTCCAGCTCGACGAGGCCCGCACCCTGGCCTGTGTCGAGCTGCGTCGTGCCGAGGCGGGCGGGCGACCGATCCCGGGCTGCGTGCTGGTCACTGACGACGGTCAGGTGCGCGCGTTCAGACGGCGCGAGCTGCGTCTCGAGGCGCAGGAGCGCGGCACGCACCCGGCGCGCTGGCGCCTCGAGATCCCCGCCCTCGCGCTGGCCGTGGCGCTGGCGCCCTGGGAGGATGCGCCGGGGCCGATCGCGCCGGGCGTGGCGGTGCGGGTCGCCGGCAGCGTCGAGGGGCGTGTGATCGATGGTTGGGGCTGGGTCGAGTCCGGCGGGCCGGGGCAGCGGATACGCGGGGAGGGTGAATGATGCGCTGGCGTGATCGTCGATGCTGGTCCTGGATGCTGCTCGCACTGGCGCTCGCCGGTTGCGACCGTCCGGGTGAGAAGGCCGAGGCCGGGCGCATCCCCGCCGCCGAGCAACGCCCGGGCGATCCGGTGCGCGGGCGCGATGCCCTGCTCAATCGCGCGGTGGTGACCTGTGGCCCGCCCCATGCCGCCTATGCCGCGCGCGCCGGGGCGGGGGGCGCACCGGCGCTCAATCCCGCCGGGCGTACCGGGCGCAACGCCGAGCTGCCCTATATGCTCACCGCCCATGTCGACCCCGCCGGGGTCGAGCTGGTGACCTCGAACTGTCTCGGCTGTCATGCCGCGCCGCTCGAGGGCGAGCTGGTGATCGGGCTGGGCAACGAGTTCCTCGATCTGACCGAGGACCCGCTGGTGGCGATCGAGGCGCTCGGCGCGGGGCTCGCGCCCGGCCCCGAGCGCGCGGCCTGGCGGCGCTGGGCCGATCGTATCGGGCGCATCGCCGACTACATGATGACCGACACCGTCGGGGTGAACTCGGCCAACAACCTCACCCTGGCGCTGATGGCCCATCGCGACCCGCAGACCCTGGCCTGGTCCGATACGCCGCTGATCGCACCGCCGCCGACACGTCCGCTGCCGGTGAGCGTGCCGCCCTGGTGGCACCTCGCCAAGAAGCACGCGGTCTTCTACAACGGTGAGGGGCGCGGTGATCATGTGCGCTACATGATCCTGGCCTCGACCACCTGTACCGACAGCGTCGCCGAGGCGCGTGCGATCGATGCCTGGTTCGTCGACGTGCGCGCCTATCTCGCCACCCTGCGCCCGCCGCCCTATCCCTATCCGATCGACGCCGAGCTGGCGCGCGTCGGCGAGCGCGTGTTCGCCGATCGCTGCGCGAGCTGTCACGGCACCCAGGGCGCCGACGGGCGCTATCCGAACAAGCTCGTCGCCCTCGGCAAGGTCGGCACCGACCCGGCGCTGGCGCGGGCGGCCTTCGCCGAGTCCGATCGTTTCCTCGACTGGTTCCACGACTCCTTCTATGGCGAGCTGGGACGCTCGCGTCCCGGGCTGGGCTATGTCGCGCCGCCGCTCGACGGTATCTGGGCGACCGCGCCCTATCTGCACAACGGCGCGGTGCCGACGCTCGCCGACCTGCTCGAGAGCGGCGCGCGCCCGGCCTTCTGGCGCCACCAGCGCAGCGGCCAGGCGCTGCCCGAGTACGACACCGAGCGTCTCGGCTGGCGCTACCGGCGTCTCGCCGCGGGCAAGTCGGCGGCGATGAGCTGGGCGGAGCGCAAGCACATCTACGACACCAGCCTCCACGGCTACGGCAACCAGGGGCACGACTTCGGCGACCGGCTCGCCCCGGCGGCGCGCCGCGCGCTGCTCGAGTATCTCAAGACCCTGTGAGCGTCCCCGCATCGGCGCTCGCGGTGCCGTGTCCGGCGGGGTGAAAGACCTTGACGGAAAAAAGACTTGCGCCCCTCCACAGTCGTCCCTATAATTCTCGGTCTCGATTGCGGGGTGGAGCAGTCAGGCAGCTCGTCGGGCTCATAACCCGAAGGTCGTAGGTTCAAATCCTGCCCCCGCTACCACATCTCGTCGCGCCGATCGCAAGACCGGCTCGACAGGGTCGCAAGACCCAGCCCAAGCGGGCACACAGTTCAGTTGCGGGGTGGAGCAGTCAGGCAGCTCGTCGGGCTCATAACCCGAAGGTCGTAGGTTCAAATCCTGCCCCCGCTACCACATCTCGTCGCGCCGGTCGCAAGACCGCTCGACAGGGTCGCAAGACCCGGCCCAAGCGGGCACACAGTTCAGTTGCGGGGTGGAGCAGTCAGGCAGCTCGTCGGGCTCATAACCCGAAGGTCGTAGGTTCAAATCCTGCCCCCGCTACCACATCTCGTCGCGCCGGTCGCAAGACCGCTCGACAGGGTCGCAAGACCCGGCCCAAGCGGGCACACAGTTCAGTTGCGGGGTGGAGCAGTCAGGCAGCTCGTCGGGCTCATAACCCGAAGGTCGTAGGTTCAAATCCTGCCCCCGCTACCACATCTCGGCCCACAGCATTCGTGTTGTGGGCCGTTTTTGTTTCTATCGCACCCCTTCGATGTCTTGCCGCCGGACGAGGCGGGCGTTAGCATCCCTTTTGTGATCCGGTTCCGATATCACCGCCCGGCGTTCGGTGCCCCGGCGCTTCGGTCCGGGCGCGATCGGGTCGACCCTTGCCCGAGGTCGAGGGCGCATCCATGTGCAGGAAGGTGTCGACCCGATCGGCATCCCTATCCAGCCCAGCACCGCGGGGAGCAAGTCAGATGGCGCCACCGGCCGATTTCTCCAAGAAAACCTATCTGGTCATCGACGACTTCTCCGACATGCGCTCGGTGATGCGCAGCATCCTGCACTCGCTCGGCGTCACCCGCATCGACCAGGCCCGCGATGGTAACGAGGCGATCGGGTTGATGGAGCGCCGTCACTACGATGTGGTGCTGTGCGATTACAACCTCGGTAGCGGCAAGGACGGCCAGCAGGTGCTCGAGGAGGCGCGCCATCGCGCGCTGATCGGGGTCGATACCATCTTCATCATGGTCACCGCCGAGAACACCCGCGAGATGGTGATGGGCGCGGTGGAGTTCGCCCCCGACAACTATCTCGCCAAGCCCTTCACCAAGGAGCTGATCAAGACCCGGCTGGCCAAGCTGTTCGAGCGCAAGTCCGACCTCGCCGAGGTCAACCGCGCGCTGGTGGCCAAGGACTATGGCGGGGCGATCGCCGCGCTCGACACCCTGATCGCCGGCAAGCCGCGCAATCTCGCCGAGCTGTTGCGGCTCAAGGCCGATACCTGCATCACCGCCAATCGCTACGATGACGCCATGGCGATCTACGACGAGGTGCTCGAGGGGCGCGACCTCAACTGGGCGCATCTCGGCAAGGGGCGGGTGCTGTTCCAGCAGAAGCAGTATGTCGCCGCCCAGGAGGTGTTCGAGCGTCTGCTCGAGCTCGACCCCAACTTCATCCCCGGCTACGACTGGCTTGCGCGCGCCCAGTTCGCGCAGAAGGCCTTTCCCGCCGCGGAGAAGACCCTGCAGAAGGGCGCCAAGCTCTCGCCGCGCAGCGTCGAGCGCCAGCAGCGTCTCGGCGAGCTGGCGCTGAGCAACGACGATCGCGAGGTCGCCGAGAGCGCCTTCGATCGCGCGGTGGCCTTCGCCAAGCACTCGGTACACAATCACCCCTCGATCTATGCCGGACTGGCCAAGGCCAAGAGCGCCAACGACAAGCACGTCGAGGCACTGAAGGTGATCGGCGAGATCGACAAGACCTTCGGCGACGACCCCGAGGCGGCCTTCTACAAGGCCAGTACCACCGCGGTGGTCAAGCGGCGCAAGGGTGATGCCCAGGGCGCCGCCGAGGCCTTCGCCGCCGCCGGCGAGGCGATGAACGCGCTCGGCGAGCTGGCCTCGCCACAGCTCGCGCTGGAGATGGTCAAGACCTGCTCGGAGCTGGGCGAGCCGGAGAAGGCCACGGGTTATCTGCGCACCGCGATCGCCAACAACCACGACGATCACGCCTTCCTCGCCGAGGTGATGCACGTGTGCGAGGAGAGCGGCATCGCCGAGGAGGCCGACGCGGCCATCCGCGCCATCCAGCAGGACGTGGTACGCACCAACAACCAGGGGGTGCGGCTGATCAAGCAGGGCGAGTTCGGCGCGGCCATCGAGCTGCTGCGCCAGGCCGCCGACGAGATGCCGGCCAACAAGACGATCAACCTCAACGCCGCCAAGGCCTGTATCATCAAGATGGAGCGCAACGGCACCTCGCCCGAGGAGATCCAGCTGGTACGGCGCTACATCGAGCGCGTCCAGCACGTCGCCCCGGGTGACTGGCGGCTCAACGACGTGCAGACGCGCCTGCAGCGACTGGCGACCGAGACCTGAGCGGGCCTGTGCGCCCTGGCCTAGAACCGGACGGCTCTGAACACATGGATTTCTCAGACATCCTTGCCTCCTCGATCCACGACATCAAGAACTCGCTCGGGCTGATCTTCAACAGCCTCGACGATCTGGTCGACGATCCGGCCAACCAGCTCGCCGACCCGCGCAAGGCGAGCCTGATCAAGCACGAGGTGCAGCGCGCCAACAACAACCTGGTACAGCTGCTCACCCTCTACAAGCTCGGCAACGCCCAGCTCGCGGTGCGCATCGCCGCGCACAACCTCGAGGAGTTCTGCGAGGAAGTGGTCGCCGAGTGCCAGGCGGTGTGCACCGCGCTCGGTCTCGATCTCGACTACGACTGCGACCCCGAGTTGACCGGCTACTTCGACTGGGAACTGGTGCGCGGGGTGCTGACCAGCAGCATCGGCAACGCCCAGCGCTATGCCCACGCCCGTATCCGGCTCAGCGCCGCCGAGGAGCAGGGCATGCTGGTGATTCGCGTCGAGGACGACGGCGCCGGCTTCCCCGCCGCGGTGATCGATCTGCTGCCCGATGACGGGCAGCCCGACTGGTCCTCGGAGTCCGAGACCGCGCCGGGCACCAGCCGCACCCGGCTCGGGCTCTACTTCGCCCATCAGGTGGCGCGGCTGCACCATACCCCGGAAGCGTTCGGGCGGATCGGCCTGAGCAACGCCCATCATCTCCCCGGTGGTTGCTTCGAGCTGTGGCTGCCGTGAGTCGTCTCTCCGTGCGATCCTGGCCGCTGCTGCTCTGCCTGCTGCTCCTGCCCGCCACGCCGTTCGCCGCGCCCGAGGACGTGCGACTGCTGATCGACGTCTCCGGCAGCATGCGCCAGAACGACCCCAAGAACCTGCGGGTACCGGCGCTGCGGCTGGTCAATTCGCTGCTCCCGGCCGGCGCGCGCGCCGGGGTCTGGACCTTCGCCGAGGGCGCCGAGGTGCTGGCCGCGCCCGGGGTGGTCGACGACGACTGGCGCCGGCGCACCACCGCGAACCTCCGCCAGGTGCACTCGCGCGGGCTGTTCACCGATATCGAGGCGGCGCTGAAGGCCGCCACCGCCGACTGGGATGGTCCGCCCGGCGAGGGCGCGCGCCACGTCATCCTGCTCACCGACGGGCTGGTCGACGTCGCCAAGGACGATACCCGCGATGTCGCCTCGCGTCGGCGCATCCTCTCCGAGCAGCTCGACCGGTTGCGCGAGTTGGGGGTGAAGGTGCACGCGGTGGCGCTCTCCGACAACGTCGACACCGAGCTGCTCGAGGCGCTCACCGAGCGTACCGGCGGCTGGCTGGAGTCGGCCTCCAGCGCCGAGCAGCTGCAACGGGTCTTCCTCCACATGCTCGAACAGTCGGCGGCGCCGACCACGGTGCCGATCGAGGGCAATCACTTCGAGATCGACGCCCAGGTCTCCGAGTTCACCCTGCTGGTGTTCCGCGCCCCCGGCGGCGAGACCCGGCTGGTCAGTCCCGACGGCCAGACCCTCTCGGCCACCGCCCACGGTCCCATGGTGCAGTGGCGCGGCGAGCCCGGCTACGACCTGGTCACCATCGAGCGCCCGGCGCCCGGGCGCTGGACGCTCGACGGCGGGCTCGACCCCGACAACCGTGTGGCGGTGGTCACCGATCTCGGTATCGACGCCGCCCCGGTGCCGGCGGCGCTGCACTCGGGCGACACCCTGAGGCTCGAGGCCTGGATCACCGATCACGGTGCGCCGGTCGCCCGCACCGACTTCCTCAAGCTGCTCTCGGCCAAGGCGATCCTCACCCTGGCCGATGATCCGACCCGGCGCATCGACCAGCCGCTCGCGCTCGACCCGGCACGCAACCGTTTCACCGCCGAGATCAAGGCCAACGCCTTCGCCGCCGGGGTCTACGACCTCAGCCTGCTGATCGACGGCGAGACCTTCAAGCGTCAGTTGCAGCGTCGTCTGCGCGTCACCCCGACGCCGCTGACCCTCGACTATCAGGCGCGGGTGCTCGACCCCGCCTCGCCGAGCGAGAACGGTGACGCGGCGGCGGAGGACGCCGCGCCCAGGCCGCCTGCGCTGCTGCGGGTGGTGCTCAATCTCGAGCGCGATCAGGTCGCCCCCGAGAGCCTGTTCGGCTATGTGCGGCTGGAGGGGCCCGGGGGCGCGCAGTCGCTGCTCGAGATCGCCGCGCCGACGTCCCTGCCGATGCTCTACGAACTGCCGGTCACACAGCCCGGCAGCTATCGGGTCGGTGCGCGGCTGGCCGCGCGTACCGTCAACGGCAGCTCGATCCTGCTCGAACCCCCCGACGAGACCCTGGAGTTCGCCTTCACCGCGCCCGTCGAGGAGCCGCCGGCGCCGCCGCCGGGCGAGTTCTCCTGGCTGGTGTTCGCGCTCTATGTGCTCGGCGGCAACCTGCTGCTCGCCGCCGCGCTCGGGCTGACCTGGTGGTTGTTCAAGCGGGCCGCGGCGAAGCAGGCCGCTGCGGAGGCGTGATGGGCACGGGGGAGACGACATGAGCGCGATCGAGATCGGCGGCCTCATCCTCAGCGTCGAGTTCGCCCTGGTGGCCTGGGGCGTGCTCTTCTTCATGCTCAGGCGCCAGCGCAAGGGCGACAGACAGGCCCAGGCCGACGCCAGCGCCGTGCTCGAGCAGGTCGATACCGGCGAGGAGGCACGCCGCGAGGCGCTTGCCGGGGTCTTCGCCGCGACCTATCAGCTCGAGGGCGATGAGCTGCAGTCGACCGTCGACGAGTATCTGGAGCGCGAGCGCGCCTTCTACAACGCGATGCTCGACATCTATCTCGAACGCAGCGGCGAGAAGCTCCAGGACCTGCCCAAGGAGCTGACCAAGGTGCTCGCGCCACTGGTGCACATGACCCCGACCAACATGGTCGATGTCGAGCAGCTCTCCGATCTCGAGGACGCCAAGGCGCAGCTCGAGGCCGAACTCGGCGACACCAAGAAGACCCTCAACCAGCTCATGGACGAGTACAACGCCGCCTTCAGCGCCCAGCAGCAGGAGGCAGCCGCGGCTGCCGCCAGCCCGACCGAGACGACGGGGGGCGGCGAGGACGCCGATGTGATCGACGACATCGACGCGCTGCTCGCCGAGGCCGGCGCCGATTTCGATGCCGCTGCGCCCGAGCCTTCAGTCCAGCCCCAGCCCGACGCCGATGCGCCCGAGTCTGAGGAGATGGAGATGGAGATGGAGGCCGAGGAGATGGAGGCGCCGAGCTTCGAGCTGGCCGATGAGTTCGAGATCGGCGAGGAGACCGACGAGGACCAGCAGCAGGCGGGGGACGACGAGGAGATCTGGCAGGAGAAGCTCGAGGAACTCAGCGATCTGTTCGAGACCCCGGAGGACGAGGCCAAGGGCAAGGACAAGGGCTGAGGTTGCGCTCAGCCGCCGTGAACCCGGCAGCAGTTGCGCCCGGAACGCTTGGCCTCGTAGAGCGCGGCATCGGCGCGGCGGTAGACGTCTTCCGGGGTGTCGTCCTCGACGAAGGCGGCCAGCCCGCAGGACATGGTCACCGGGACCGGCTGACCGCGGTACTGGAAGCGTGAGGCGGCGACCTGCTCGCGCAGCTTCTCGGCGACCTCGAGTGCGGTCTCGATCGAGGTCTCGGGCAGCAGCATCATGAACTCCTCGCCGCCGAAACGGGCGACGAAGTCGCTCTTGCGGATCGAGGTGCGCAACAGCTTGCCGAGGATCTTGAGCACGTTGTCGCCGGCGGTGTGACCGAAGCGGTCGTTGATCCGCTTGAAGAAGTCGACGTCCCAGATGCTCAGCACCGCCGGGTGGCCGTAGCGCGCCCAGCGCTCGCACTCCTGGGCGATGCGCTCGTCATAGGCCAGCCGGTTGCTCAGCCCGGTGAGGCTGTCGAACAGCGCGCGCTGGCGTGCCTCGTGCAGCAACTGACGCAGCTCGCCGCTCTCCTCCTGGACTTTGCCCAGCTCCTGCTTGAGATGATCGATCTCGGCGCGCGCCTGGTTGAGCTGCTCCTGCTCCAGGCTGCGTCGGGCATCCATGTGCTGCTGGATGTTGCTCAGGTGCCCCTGGATCGAGAGCTTGAGCTGATCGACGTCCTGGGCGGCGTCGACCGAGCGGCGGATGCGGGCGACCTCGGCGGACATGTCGGCATCGATCGAGGCGCCCTGTCGAGCGCTCTCCTCACGCTGCCCGAACGAGGCCTCGAGATAGCGGTCGAGCGCCTCGAGCCGTCCGGTGAGCTGGGAGAGGAAGTGCTCGATGTCCTTCTTCTCCTGCTCGAGATGATGACGCGCGCGTGCCAGCAGGTCGGCGATCTCGGTGACCGCGCGCTCGGCGGTCTCGGCGCTCGGCTCGTCGCGCAGCAGCGTGGTGATGGCGCTGAACTGCTTGGCGAAGGTCTCGGGGAGGTCGAGACGGTGGATCAGGTCGAGCAGCACCAGGTTGAAGGCCGGTAGCGACGGATCGAGCGTGGTGGTGAGGTCATCGCTCGGCGGCAGCGGGGCCTCGATCTCGGCAGGCTGGGTGTCGAGGTCGACCAGCTCCGTCGGCGTCTCCTCGGCGCCGCTCTCGCGATGTCCGCCGAACAGCCGTCCGAACAGCCCCTCGCTGCCTTGCTCGGAGCTGGCGAGCCAGTCGGTGAGGGTGCGGGCATAGTCGGAGTAGGCGGCGAGCGCGGCGCCGAGTCCTGGCTCGCGTCGCGCATCGCGCAGCCGCTTGCGCAGCGTCTTGGTCTCCTTCTTCAGCGCGCCGGGGAGACGCTGCTGCTCGAGCAGGTCGTCGAGCCGGGCGATGGCGCGATCGAGGTCGTCGGGCTGGGCGCGCTGCTCGTCGAGACGCAGCATCGACTCGGAGATGTCCTCCATCAGCAGGCCGATCTGCTTGGCCGTGGCGTTCTTGCGGATCGCCTGACGCAAGGACTCGAGCTGTTCCTCGAACGTCCTGTCCGGGGTCTCCACCGCGAGGCTCAGGCGCGAGACGGCGTAACGCAGCGTCTTCTCGATCTGCGCCCAGGCCTTTTCCTTCGCCTCCAGGGTGTCGAGCGTCCCGTAGTACTTCTCTTTCCAGTGATTGGTGTCTTGCGAGGCCATGTGGACGCGAGTCCTCTGGGTGGTGGACGCTGGGCGTGTGGTGCCGGTTCAGCGCTTGGGGCCGAGTAACAGCCAGAGGATGAAGCCGAGCAGGGGAAGGAGCAGGATCAGTACGATCCACAGCACCTTGGAGAGGGTGCCGGCACGACTCTGCACCGTGCTGACGATGGCCCACACATTCAGTACCAGCAGCAGTAATCCAAAAAATCCGCTGACTTCTATCGACATCGATCGACTCCTGGTGATCCGGTTCGCCCCGGGCACGCCGGGGCGTGTCGAGGCTGGACCCTATGATGGTTGACGACCCCCGGAGGGGCGTCAAGCGCAGCGGCTATTTTCCTTGATCGCCGTCTGGATATCGGCCCGACATGGGGGCGGCGCGTGAGCGATCGCTCAGGACCACAGCCCCCAGAGATGAGCACGCCGCGGTGCGGGCGCCGGGGAGAGGGGCGGTGCAGCCCGCCGGGGCCGGTCGGCAGCCTCGGGCGAGGTGGCGCGGCGAGTGCACGCAGTCGCTCGATGCGTGCCTCGGTCGAGGGGTGGGTCCGCAGCAGCGAAGGTTCGGGCAGGCGTCAATGGGGCGCGAGCAGCCGCTCCCAGCCGCGTCCCTGCAGTCGCTCGATGCGCGCCAGTCGAAAAAACGGGGAAACCTCAGCGCTCGGACGCATCGCTCCGATTCAAGCGCTCAAGGAATGGGCGCAGAAACACCCTGAGCTATTCAATAAGCGGGTATGCAATCTCAGGGGGCTTGAGAACTAACTCGCGCTTGTTTGAGCTTGTCCCCACACCCCTATTTCACCTTGTCACGTAACGCCTCGGCCGCTTCGAGAGCACTCTTCACGAGGTTAGCCGCTTCGTCGGTGGCCTGTGCTGCCTCGGCCCCATTGCGGGCAATATCCTCCACCACTGCGTTCTGCTCAGTGACGCTGGCCGCGACCGACTGCATTGAGGATCTGACTTCACCGATCTGGCGACTCGCCTCGGTCACTCGCTCCGACAAGTTGACGATCCGACCGACGTTGTCGGCGATTTGGAGGCGCGTTTCTTCGGTCTTTTCGGCAATCTGCTGCGTGGCTTCCTGGGTTTTTTGAGCCAGCTGTTTGACCTCGTTCGCCACGACCGCGAAGCCGCGCCCGTGCTCCCCGGCGCGAGCCGACTCGATCGACGCGTTCAGCGCCAGAAGGTTGGTTTGGTTGGCGATTTCTCGAATGACCGTGCTCATCATCGAGATCTGCTCGCCAACTGTTGCCAAGGCGCGTATGGCGTCGGCCGCTTCCTGTGCTTCGTCGCCGACCTGTTGCGCGATCTTTTCGACGGTGTTCACCGTAGCTACCGTAGTCTCGGCCGAGCGGCTAATCTCTAAGGTCGAGTACGAGAGCTCTTCAGCGGCGGTAGCGACGCTCTTGATGTTTCCCGAGACTTCGTGGATTGCATGAGCGGTGCTCGTCGATAGCTCTTGGACGCGATCACTGGCGCGCGACATCTGGAACTTCAGCTCCTCCTGAGGATCCACCCATTCCACGACATAAGCCGGTTGGCCAGATAAATCCTCAACGGTCTTGGTATAGACCCGGAAATGGTTCAGCCCACCTCCGAAGTCTTGAGCGAATATTGTGTTCGGCTGTCCTTTGCTCAGACACGCTCTACCGCAATTTTCGGTCTTGCAGATATTGGCGCCCCACTCATGGCAAGGCCGATCGAGAAACTCGCTAAGAGGCTTGCCAAAAGCAGCCCGAACCGGATGGTTCACGTAGAGCCATCGCCATTCCTTGTCTCCCGGTTCGCCGATCGCTGTGACTGAGCAGGGTTGATCGCATGCATCCAAGATGCCCATGAAGAAACGCTCACGCTCACGTTGGATCTTTTCGAGATTTTCGAGGTGCCTTGGGATGCGTGATCGCAGGTACCACGCGGCGGTGAAACCGATCAGCACTCCGAGCGGCCAGATCCAGTCGTCGGAGAATCGCCAGAGCAGCGCGCCGAGCAGGGCAATGCCTGCAAAGGCAAGGGTCATCAGGCGGCTCAGTCGATTGATTTCATGCCGAAACTCCCGCAGTGCCGTGGGCACGGAATGGTGATCGATAACCATCGTTAATCGGTAGTGCCCTGACCGATAGGTTTCGATAAGATCAGAATCTCTTGCTTTAAGGATGAAGAAGATGTATCTGACATGTCCGCAGTGTCACTCCAACCATGTGACCAAAAATGGATTCAACCGGCTGAAAAAGCAGTTGTACAAGTGTCAAGATTGCGGTCGCCAGTTCGTTCTCCATCCTGCCAAGGGGCCGGTTTCTCAGGAAACCCGCGAACTGATCGATCGGTTGCTGCTGGAAAAAATCTCCCTGGCCGGAATTGCCCGTGCGGTGAAGGTCTCCGAGGCTTGGCTGCAGAACTACGTGAACGAGAAGTACAAGAAGGTTCCTCGTCAGGTCGCGCTAAAAAAAACACCACACCCTACGGAGTGATCCTGGAGTGCGACGAACTGTGGTCCTTTGTCGGAAAACGCCTGAACAAACAATGGATCTGGCTCGCCATGGATCGCCTGACCCGGCGTATCGTCGGGGTCCATGTTGGCGATCGTACGGAGCGCTCCGCACAGGCTCTGTGGGATTCCATCCCAGCGCAATATCAGACTTCCGCTCCCGTCTACACAGATTTCTGGAGCGCCTATGCGCGGATCATCCCGGCACACCGACATTATCCCAGTGCGAAGTCACAAGGGGAAACCAACCATATCGAACGGTTTAACGGTACACTCCGGCAGCGTATCTCCCGCTTGGTGAGAAAGTCGCTCGCATTCTCGAAAAACCAGGAAAACCATCTGGGTGCACTCTGGCACTTCATTCATCACTACAACGAAACGATGTGCGCTTGACTCACTGCGGGTGAGCCAAACACATTGAGCGATTCAAAATCCTATCGGTCAGGGCACTACCCGTTAATCCTCAAGGATACGAGAGAGTCATAGCGGGTCAACAAGATTACCCCGCTACCTTTGACTCTTTCTTGAAAAGGCACCTATTCAGTCAATGCGGTCTGTTTCAATGGCCCTGTGAACGGCATTCGCCTTCTTTCGGTTTTCAATACGGGGTCTACGTCTCTGCGGATATACGCTCGTGACGGGATCTTTCGTTTCGGCTATCTTCCCTGCGCAGCTTTAGCATATGCGATCTGCTCGTTCAAGACACTGCTCGCACCTGGAATCGGGAATGTGTTCGCTTTTCGTTGGTAACGCTACCGCCAATTCAGCCGGCACGACTGACGGTAAGCCGCGTGAATCAGACGCTCATGTTCAATCGCGCGCGTCCGTTTGCGTGTGATGACACCAGGGTCAGGACGATCACTTGGTCCGGGGCTTTTTGCGCGATGAGTCGCGAGCCGAATTGGCCCGGTGAGTGTGCCTTTAGTGTGGCACGCCGGGGCGTGTCGAGGCTGGATCCTATGATGGTTGACGGCCCCCGGAGGGGCGTCAAGCGTGTGGTGGCTATTTTCCTTGATCGCCGTCTGGATATCGGCCCGACATGGGAGGGCGCGTGAGCGATCACTCACGACCACAGCCCCCAGAGATGAGAGCGCCGCGGTGCGGGTGCCGGGGAGAGGGGTGGGTGCAGCCCGCCGGGGCCGGTCGGCAGCCTCGGGCGAGGTGGCGCGGCGAGTGCGCGCAGTCGCTCGATGCGTGCCTCGGTCGAGGGGTGGGTCCGCAGCAGCGAAGGTTCGGGCAGGCGCCAATGGGGCGCGAGCAGCCGCTCCCAGCCGCTGCCCTGCAGGCGCTCGATGCGCGCCAGCGCACGCGCCAGTCCCTCGGGGTCGCCGGTGAGCTCGACGGCGCGCCGATCGGCCTCGAACTCGCGGCTGCGCGAGAGCGCGAACTGCGCCAGCGCGCTCAACGTCGGCGCGAACACCAGCACCAGCAGCGCCGCCCAGGGCACCTCGACCCCGCCGAGCAGCGCCAGCGGCAGGGCGATCAGCACCAGCAGTTGGCCGATCAGGCTCAGCAGGTTGGTGAGTCGGCTGACCAGATCGGCGAAGGCCATCACCCGCAGGTCGTCGTTGGCGATGTGGCCGACCTCGTGGGCGAGCACCGCGATCAGCTCGCGCTCGTCGAGCCGACGCAGGGTCATCTCGGAGACGGCGATCACCGAGGACCAGGGACCGCCGGTGGCGAAGGCGTTGACCACCCGCGAGGGGATGTAATAGAGCAGCGGCACCCGAGGCAGCCCGGCGCGCGCGGCCAGGGTCTCGAGCACCCGATAGAGCGCCGGGGCCTGATGCGGCGCGAGCAGCTGGCCGCGATAGAGCGAAAGGGCCAGACGGGGCGAGGCCAGCGGGGTGAACAGATAGAGCGCCGCCACCACCACCAGGGCGAGCAGCGCCAGATCGGGACCGCCGAGGATCCAGGCCAGGGTCGAGAGCAGGGTGGCGAGCACCGCCAGCAGCGCGGCGGTGTGTAGCTGGTTGAGTCGGCGGTGCGTGGTCAGTCGTCGGGTATCCATCACCACCTGATGATGGCGACGGAGGGCGCGGCGGACAAGCGCCGCCTCGCCGTGCTCAGCGCCTCTCGGCGCGGCGGCGTGTCACCGTCTCGCCGCCGATCCCCCAGTTGTCGGTCTCGACCTCGTCGATCACCACCACCGTGGTCTGCGGGTTCTTGTCGAGCACCCGGGCGAGCAGCTCGGTGACCCCGCTGATCAGCTCGGCCTTCTGCTCGGCGCTCGCCCCCTCGCGGGTGATCTTGATGTTGACGTAGGGCATGGTGGTCTCCTGGGCCGTTATTGATCGAGCAGTGGTCTCTTAATCCACAGCGCTTCGCGTTGACTTGAGTCGTAGGCGCGAACGGCGCCGCCGCGCCGTCCGCGCGGGTTGCTACTGGCAGGCCTCGCACTCGGGATCGTCGATGGCGCAGGCGCGTGGCGTCTGCTCGGCGGTGCCGTAGCTGCCGCCGACCGCGCTCAGGCGGTTGGCGCGCTGGTTGTCGGCGAGGGTCGATTTCTCGACGTGGGTGGCGCCCTGCGAGCGCAGGTAATAGGTGGTCTTCAGCCCGCGCACCCAGGCGAGCTTGTAGAGGTTGTCGAGCTTCTTGCCGCTCGGCTCGGCCATGTAGAGGTTGAGGCTCTGTGCCTGATCGAGCCACTTCTGGCGGCGCGCGGCGGCCTCGATCAGCCAGCGCGGGTCGATCTCGAAGGCGGTGGCATAGCGCTGCTTGAGCGTCTCGGGGATGCGCTCGATCGGTTGCAGCGAGCCGTCGTAGTACTTGAGGTCGTTGACCATCACCTCGTCCCACAGCCCGAGCGCCTTGAGTTCGGCGATCAGCTCGGGGTTGACCACGGTGAACTCGCCCGAGAGGTTCGATTTCACGAACAGGTTCTGGTAGGTCGGCTCGATCGACTGACTGACCCCGACGATGTTGCTGATGGTCGCCGTCGGCGCGATCGCCAGACAGTTGGAGTTGCGCATCCCGACCTCGCGCACCCGCGCGCGCAACGCGTTCCAGTCGAGGGTGGTGGTGGTGTCGACCTGGAGATACTCGCCGCGCGATTCGGCGAGCAGGGCGATGCTGTCGATCGGCAGGATGCCCCGGCTCCACAGCGAGCCCTCGAAGCTCGGGTAGCGCCCGCGCTCGGCGGCCAGCTCGCAGCTCGCCTCGATCGCGTAGTAGCTCAGCACCTCCATGCTGCGATCGGCGAACTGCACCGCCTCGGGGCTGGCGTAGGACAGCCCGAGACGATGGAGCGCGTCCTGGAAGCCCATGATGCCGAGCCCCACCGGGCGGTGGCGCCGATTGGCCTCGCGCGCCTGGGGGACGTTGTAGAAGTTGTAGTCGATGACGTTGTCGAGCATGCGCATGGCGGTGCGCACGGTACGGCGCAGCCGCTCGAGGTCGAGCCCCTTGGCGGTGACGTGGGCGGCGAGGTTGACCGAGCCGAGGTTGCACACCGCGATCTCCGCGTCGCTGGTGTGCAGGGTGATCTCGGTGCACAGGTTGGAGCTGTGCACCACCCCGGCGTGCTGGTTGGTGTAGCGCAGGTTGCAGGGGTCCTTGAAGGCGATCCAGGGGTGACCGGTCTCGAACAGCATGCCGAGCATCTTGCGCCACAGATCGACCGCCCTGAGGGTCTTGCTCACCCGCAGCTCGCCGCGCGCGGCGCGCGCCTCGTAGTCGCAGTAGGCGCGCTCGAACGCCGCGCCGCTGAGATCGTGCAGGTCGGGGGTCTCGTCGGGCGAGAACAGCGTCCAGGGGCCGTCCTCGGCCACCCGCTTCATGAACAGGTCCGGCACCCAGTTGGCGGTGTTCATGTCGTGGGTGCGGCGGCGGTCGTCGCCGGTGTTCTTGCGCAGGTCGAGGAACTCCTCGATGTCGATGTGCCAGGTCTCGAGATAGGCGCACACCGCGCCCTTGCGCTTGCCGCCCTGGTTGACCGCAACGGCGGTGTCGTTGGCGACCTTGAGGAAGGGCACCACGCCCTGGCTCTTGCCGTTGGTGCCCTTGATGTGCGCGCCCATGCCGCGCACCCGGCTCCAGTCGTTGCCCAGGCCGCCGGCGAACTTGGAGAGCAGGGCGTTGTCCTTGATCGCGCTGTAGATGCCGTCGAGGTCGTCGGCCACCGTGGTCAGGTAGCACGAACTCAGCTGCGGGCGCAGGGTGGCGGAGTTGAACAGCGTCGGGGTCGAGCTCATGAAGTCGAAGCTCGACAGCAGCTCGTAGAACTCGATGGCGCGCGTCTCGCGATCGGACTCGTTGATCGCCAGCCCCATCGCCACGCGCATGAAGAAGGCCTGCGGCAGCTCCAGGCGCACCGCGTCGCGGGTGCGGATGAAATAGCGGTCGTAGAGCGTCTGCAACCCGAGATAGCCGAACTGCAGGTCGCGCTCGGGGCGCAGCGCCGCGCCCAACCGGTCGAGGTCGAAGCGGGCAAGCTCGGGGTCGAGCAGTTCGAGTTCGATGGCGCGTGCCACATAGGCCGCGAGATAGGCGCCGTAGCGCTCGCCGAGGTCGGCCTGGGTCTCGACCCCCTCGGCCAGCCCCAGCGCGCCCAGCGCCTCGCGGCGGAGGATGTCGAGCAGCAGCCGCGCGGCGACCTGGTTGTACTCGGGCTCGCGCTCGATCTGGGTGCGCGCGGCCATCACCAGCGCCTGGCGCACGTCGCGCTCGGCCACGCCGTCGAAGAGGTTGCGCAGGGTCTCGTCGACGATCGCCTGGGGGTCGACCCAGTCGAGTCCGCGACAGGCCTCGTCGACCAGTCGGGTCATCCGCGCCAGATCGAGCGGGCGGGGGCTGCCGTCGTCGCCGGTGATGGTGAGCGCCGGGCGGGTGT
Organism: Marichromatium sp. PS1; assembly: GCF_041155115.1. NCBI lineage: Bacteria > Pseudomonadati > Pseudomonadota > Gammaproteobacteria > Chromatiales > Chromatiaceae > Marichromatium > Marichromatium sp. PS1. The sequence goes on along the minus strand of NZ_BAAFHB010000004.1, from coordinate 715,816 downwards.
CGCTCGTCGCCGGGACGGGCTCGCGGCGCTGGTCGCGGGCGCGGGCGTGCTGCTCGCGATAGAGCACGTAGGCGCGCGCCACCGGGTGCTCGCCGGCGCGCATCAGCGCCAGCTCGACCTGATCCTGGATGTCCTCGATGTGCACCGTGCCGCCGCCGGGCAGACGGCGGGTGAGGGCGGCGACGACCTGCTCGGTGAGCGCCTCGACGCGTTCGTGGACGCGGGTCGAGCCGGCGGCGCTACCGCCCTCGACGGCGAGGAAGGCCTTGGTCATGGCCACCGCGATCTTGCTCGGGTCGAAGCCGGTGACCTTGCCGTTGCGCCGGATCACCTGCAACCGGCCCGGGGTCGGACCGCCCTGGGGACCGGCTGGCGCGCGCGTCTGCTGATCCGGGCTTGCGGTGTTGTCGGCGGACATGGAGATCTCCTTGTGAGGTGTCTGTCCACGGCCGATCTGGGGGTGTGGCCGTGGTGGGGTGTGCGGGATGGCGTGTCAATATATGTGCGTTTTCTCGGGTGTCAACCACAATATATTGATGACTTGGCCCGGTGGAGCATGCGGCGCGCGCGCTCCGTGTACTCCCCGGCTTGCCAAGCCGGAGCCTGCTCCCATAAGCTCGGGACGGGCTCCGCGCCCTAGGTTGCTGCGATCGTTGTCGATGACTCGCAAGGAGATGCCATGTCCCAGCCAGTGTTCGCGCGCCCGGTCCTGTGCGCGCTCGCGCTGCTCGTCGCCCCGCTGGCGTCGGCGCAGCCGGATCCGAAGTCGCTCGCGCAGGCCGAGTTCGACCGGGCCAGCCAGCTCACGCCCGATATCGAGAACGGCCGTCGGGTCTATCTGACCTGTGCCGTGTGCCACCGCCCCGAGGGCTGGGGCAGTCCCGATGGGGCCTATCCGCAGATCGCCGGTCAGCTCCCCGAGGTGGTCATCAAGCAGCTCGCCGACATCCGCGCGGGCAATCGCGACAACCCGCTGATGTATCCCTTCGCGCTGCCGCGTATCCTCGGTGGGCCGCAGAACATCGCCGATGTCGCCGCCTATGTCGCGACCCTGCCGATGACCGCCGACAACGCCCGGGGCCCGGGGGTCGATCTCGATCTCGGGCGCGAGCTCTACGAGGCGCAGTGCGCCGAGTGTCACGGCGCCGAGGGCGAGGGCGATGTCGAGCGTCTCGCGCCCCAGCTCGCCGGTCAGCACTTCCCCTATCTGATGCGTCAGTTCGAGGCGATCGCCACCGGTCGGCGGCGTAACTCGGATGCGGAGATGACCAAGCTGCTCGCCCAGTTCGGTCCGCGCGAGCAGGCCGCGGTGCTCGACTACAGCTCGCGTCTGCCGCTGCCGCCGGAGAAGGTGGCGCCGGCCGAGTGGGTCAACCCCGACTTCCCGGCCTATGTGCGCGAGCCGCTCGGCATGGCGCCGCCCCCGCCGCCACCCCCACCGCCGCCGTTGCCGCCGCGCTGAGCCGCGCCGGCGCTAGCCGGCGAACACCGCGCGGTCGCGTCCGGCCTGCTTGGCGCTGTAGAGCGCCTTGTCGGCGCGCTCGACCAGGGCGTCGAGCGGCTCGCCGGCGCGGCGCAGGGCGCCGCCGATGCTCACCGTCAGACGGAGTTCGAGCCCGTCGTCGAGGACGAACAGGTGGGCGGCGATGCGTGCGCGCAGCCGTTCGGCGAGGGTCCGTCCCTGCTCGGCCGAGGCATCCATCAGGAACAGGATGAACTCCTCGCCGCCGAAGCGCACCGGCACGTCGCCGTCGCGGATGGAGCCGTGGAGCAGGGTCGCGACCTGACGCAGCAGCGCGTCGCCGACGGGATGACCGTGGTGGTCGTTGATCCGCTTGAAGTGATCGAGGTCGAGCATCAGCGCGACGACCTGGGGACCGCCGCGGTCCTGGGCGTGGCACTGACGCTCGATGATGTCCTGCATGTAGAAACGGTTGAACAGCCCGGTGAGCGAGTCGCGGATCGAGCGCTGGTAGGTGCGGGTGCGCTCGGCCTCGATCGAGCGGTAGATCGCCTCGCGCTCGAGTACCACCTGCAGCGGCACCGTCAGCTGGGCGATGAGCTGGCGCTCGTGCGCGCCGATCTCGATCGGGTGTTCCAGATGGATATGGGCGATCGCCTCCAGCCGCTCGCTCTCGCGGGCGAACAGCGGCAGCAGCAGGCTCATCGCGCCCTCGTCACCGGTGTGACAGCAAAAGCGTTCGTCGTGGAGGGGGTGACCGTGCAGACAGCGCCCGGCGCTGTCGCCGAGCCAGTGCGTGCGGCTGATGCCGAGCAGCGCGCGCAGCCACGCCGGGACCTGCTCGGCGCGCTGCTGCTCCTGCCCGTCGGCGACCAGACCGAGCGCCTCGCCGTCGGCGAGTTCGAGATAGTAATCGATCCGCGCCACCGGCAGGCTGCGGCGCACCACCTCCAGCAGCCGCGCGGCGATGTCGTGGAAGTCGCGGCAGTAGAGCATGGTGCGGGTGATCTCGCCGAGCGTCCGGTTGAGCCGCGAGAGCCGACGGATGTCGGTGTCGACCCCGCCGGCGAAGAGATAGATCCCGCAGTCGAGTTCGCGCAGTTGCTCGATGATCGGCCCGACCAGCGGCGCGGGGATGATCGAGCCGTGCTGCGGGGCGATCAGTCTGACCGGGTGACGGGCGATCTGGTCGAGGGCGTGGACGAGGATGTCGCGGCTGGGGATGTAGTGCTCGTGGAAGGGGCGCATCGCCTCGAAGTAACCGATGTCCTCGGCCATCAGCGCCGGTGTCTCGGTGAAGCCGCCGAACAGATCGCTGGAGAACAACACCCCGGTCTCGGCGTCGAAGGTGCAGAAGGCGCCGGGGAAATGGGCATAGGGGGTGAACACGAAGCGCAGCTCGCGCTCGGGCAGCTGGAGCCGCCAGTCGTGCTCGTCGACCAGCCAGAAGGGCAGCCGCTCCAGGCCGTAGTGGCGCAACAGCGCGCTACAACGCCAGTGGGTCACCAGCACGGCGTCGGGGCGGTCGACGAGTTCGTCGATCACCGGCAGACAGGCGGTGATGTCGGGGTCCTGGTGATGACAGACGAAGTAGCGGATCGCCGAGAAGGGGATGATCTCCTCGATCTTGCGCAGCGTGGCGGCGAAGGTCAGCCGCGAGCCGGGGTCGAGCAGTACCGACTGGTCGCCCTGCTCGATGAGATAGACGTGGCACTGGAAGGGGTCGTCGGTGAGCACGTGTCCCACCCACCAGACCCGCGGGGCGATCTCGATCGCGTGGTCGGTGTCGAAGCTGCGTTGGCTGGGATCGGTCTGGTGCATAGTGTGGTTTGACTCCGGAACCGGATATGTCCGCGTGGATCGGTTCCGCGACCCTGAGCCACACTCCTGGCGGAGACCCGCCCGTCCAGGCTCAATCCCTTGAACGACATCATCCCTTGCGAGACGCACGGCGACAAGCCCGGTGTGTTCACCCGCGCGCGGCGAGCCGATAGACCACCGGCACCAGCAGCAGCGAGACCAGGGTGGAGAAGGCCAGCCCGGCGACGATGGTCACCGCCAGCGGCTGGAGCATCTCCGCGCCCTCGCCGAGGGCGAGCGCCAGCGGCAGCATGCCGACCACCGTGGTCAGCGTGGTCATCAGGATCGGGCGCAGGCGCAGCCGCGCGGCGGCGAGGATCGCCGTCTCCAGCGCGTGTCCGGCGCGCCGCTCCAGCTCGATGAACTCGACCAGCACGATGGCGTTGTTGACGACGATGCCGGCGAGCATGATCAGCCCCAGCCACACCGGCATCGACACCCCCAGCCCGGTGAGCCACAGCCCCAGCACCACCCCGATCAGCGCGAAGGGCACCGAGAAGAGGATGATCAGCGGGTTGCGCACCGACTCGTACTGCACCGCCATCGCCACCAGCACCAGCAGCAGCGCTAGGGCGAGCAGGATGCGGCCCATCTCGCGGCCCTGTTGCAGGGTCTCCAGGGTGCCGCCCTCGTAGAGGCTGTAGCCCGGCGGCAGCTCGATCGTGGCGGCGGCGGCCAGCGCCGCGCCGATCGCCCGCTCCAGTCCGAGCGCAGGGTCGACCGAGGCGCTGATCTCGACCATGCGCTGCTGGCGCTCGCGCAGGATGGTCGAGGGCTGGGGCAGGAAGGCGACCTCGGCGAGATCGCCCAGGCGCAGCGCGCGGCGCGGTTCGGTGGCGCTGAACAGGATCATCGACTCCAGATCGCCGGGGGTGTCGAGCTGCTCGCGATCGAGGCGCAGCCGCAGGTCGATGGCGCGGTCGCCGTCGAGATACTCGCCCACCAGCCGCCCCTCGAGCGCATAGCGCAGCAGGGTGCCGACCGATTCGACATCGAGCCCGAAGCTCGCCGCGCGCTCGGGGTCGAGACGGATGGCGATCTCCTGGTCGACCTCCTCGTAGCTGTGTTGCAGGTTGCTCAGCCCCTCGACACGGCCCAGCCGCTCGACCACCCGGTCGGCGAGCCGCCCCAGCTCGGCCAGGTCCGGCCCCTGGATGCGCAGGCTGAGGTCGTCGTCACCGCGGTTGAAGCGGATGCCGCGGATACCGCGGGTATAGAGGCTCACGCGCAGCCCCGGCAGCGCGCGTTCGGCGATCGCCGCGCGGGTGGCGGCGATCCAGGCGGGGGTGTCGAGCGCGCGCTCGGCGAGCGGGTCGAGCAACACCTGGAGGCTCGCGCGGTTGGGGCTCTCGAAGCTCGACCGGCCGAAGACGAAGCCGCCGACGGTGGTGAAGATGGCGCGCACCCCCGGCTGCTCGGCCACCACCGACTCGACGGCGCGGGTGAGCGCGTCCATGTGCTCGATGTCGACCCAGTCGTCGGCGGTGAGGCTGATGCGCACATCGCCCTCGTCGAGTTCGGGCAGGAAGCTCTGCGGCGCGGCGAGCAGCCACGGCAGGCTCGCGGCAAGCGCAGCGATGAACACCCCGAGCACCGCCCAGCGCCAGCCGAGCAGCCGCCCGAGCAGCCGCGCGTAACCCTGCTGCAGGGCCGCGACGGCGGCGTCGATGGCCGCGCGCGCGCGCCCCTCTGAGGCCGCCGGGACGCGCCCGGCGAGCGCCGGTACCAGCGTCAGCGCGACCACCATGGCGGCGAGGATCGCCGCTGAGATGGTGAAGATCAGCTCCTCGAACAGCAGCCCCACCAGCCCGCCGATGAACAGGAAGGGCAGCACCGCGGCGAGGTTGGTCGAGGTCGAGGCGACGATCGCGCTGGTCACCTCGCGCGCGGCGGCGTCGGCCGCCGCCTCCGGGGCGCGCCCGGCGCGCTGGTGGCGCTGGATGTTCTCCAGCATCACGATGGTGCTGTCGACCAGCATGCCGATGCCGAGCGCCAGCCCCCCGAGGGTCATGATGTTGAAGGTCAGCCCGTTGGCGGCCATCAGGATGAAGGTCACCAGCACCGCGATCGGGATCGCCGAGCCGATGATCAGGGTGCGGCGCAGGCTGCCGAGGAACAGATAGACCACCGCCATCGCCAGCAGCGCGCCGCTGCCCGCCGCGCCGATGGCGTTGGCCAGGGACTGGCGGATGTAGCGCGCCTGATCGTCGACGCGCTCGATGGCGATGTCCTCGGGGATGCGCCGCTGCGCGGCGAGACGTTCGAGTTCCCGGTCGACGGCATCGACCACGGCGACGGTGTTGGCCAGTGGCTGTTTCTGGATCGAGAGCTTGACCCCGGGGCGGTCGTCGAGCCGGATGCGCAGCCGCTCCTCGGCCGCGCCGTCGATCACCCGCGCCACCTCGTCGAGGCGCAGCAGCGCCGTCGGGCGCTCGGCCTCGGTGAGACGCAGCGGCAGCGCGGCGATCTCGGCGACCGACTCGAAGCGCCCCTGGGCGCGGGCGCTGATCTCGCCCTCGGGCATCCGCAACCGTCCCCCGGCGACGTCCTGGTTGGTCTCGCGCAGCCGCGCCTCCAGATCGCGCGCATCCAGCCCGAGCGCGGCGAGACGGTACTGATCGGCGATCACCTGCACCTCGCGTTCGAGCCCGCCGCCGACCTCGGCGGCGGCCACCCCCGGCAGGTTGAGCAGCGCCGGGGCGAGGCGGTAGTCGACCCAGGCGCGCAGCGCCACCGGGTCGCGGTTGTCGGAGCCGACCACGTACTCGGCCACCGGCAACTGGAAGGGGTCGCGCTTGTAGATGATCGGCGGCTCGTCGGTGTCGGGGATGAAACGCTTGGCGCGGTCGAGTCGGGCGCTGGCGTCCTGCAACGCCTGATCGATGTCGGTGCCGTAGCGGAAGGAGAGATCGACCGCGCTGCGCCCCTCGCTGGTCTGCGACTGGATGGCGATCGCCCCCTCGGTGATCGCCAGTTGCTCCTCGAGCTGCCGGGTGAACTCGTCCTCCATCACCTCCGCCGGCACGCCGGGGTCGAGCACCCGCACGCGCACGTCGGGGTAGACGATCTGCGGCAACAGGTCGATGTTGAGCCGGCTCAGCGAGAGCGCGCCGAGCACCATCACCGCGAGCGTCAGCGCCACCACCCCGATGGGGTGGCGCACCGACCAGCTCGACAGCGCCGCGACCACCGCCGCCCCTCAGCGCCCGGCGCGGGCCAGCTCGGCGGCGGCCGACTCCACCACCCGCAGCTCGCTGAGCGGGTAGGGCGGGATACCGAGGCGCTGCAACCGCGCTTGGTGGGCGGTGCAGAAGGCATGGTGGAAGGTGAGGAACAGCGGGTGGGCGATCACCTCCTGCGCCGTGGCGAGGAAGCGCAGATAGCTGCGCGCCTGCCCCATGTGATACTCCGAGGGCGGCTCGCCGAGGTGCACCGCCTCCAGCTCGCGGTCCCACAGCGAGAAGCGCGCGGGGTTGGCCAGATGGAGCAGGGTCGCGGCGTTCTCCAGCGAGCCGAGACAGGCCGCCACCGGGTCGATCAGGCCGCTGCCGACCACCGCCTCGGGCGCGCGCGCGGCGTCGAAGGCGGCGATCGCCGCGCCCAGCTCGGCGGTGTCGAGGCGCAGCGCCTGCGTGCTCCAGGCGTGGGCGAGGGCGGCGCAGCGCAGGAAGGCCTCGGTGGTGTCGCTCGCCGGCGCCTGGGCGGCGCCGAGCAGCGCCGGGTAGCTGTGCAGCCGGGTGAGCGCGGGGGCGTTGGCGCGCAACCGGCTGGCGCTGACCAGCTCGACGGCCTGATAGAGACGTTCGATGTGCATCGGTGCAATAGGCATGGCTGTCGTCAGTGGCGGTGGGATCACTCAGTCTGACACGACATCCACCGCCTTGCCCGCGCGCAGCCCGAGGAAACCCCGGGTGATCACCCGCTCGCCGGGGGCGAGCCCGTCGCGGATCTCCACCCGGTCCTCCACCTGCAGCCCGCTGCGCACCGCGCGCCGCGCCGCGCGACCTTGCGCGTCGATCAGCCAGACGAACTCGCCCTGGCGATCGCGCCGCAGCGCGTTGAAGGGGATCAGCAGCCGCGCGACCGGCGCGCTCTCGAGCCGCGCGCGCACGAACTGCCCGGCGCGCGCCCCGGCGGGGATGGGGTCGAGCGCCAGCTCGACGATGCCCTGGCGGGTGCGTCGCTCCAGACTGGGGTGGATGCGCAGCACCCGCGCCGGGAAGCGTTGCGCGCCGAGCGCGTCGATGCGCAGGCTCGCCGCGTCGCCGACGGCCAGGTGCGGCAGCAGCAGCTCGGAGGCGGCGACCTCGGCGACCAGCGAGTCCGGGTCGGCGAGCGCGAGCAACTGGGTGTTCTTGGAGACGAAGTCTCCCGGTTCGACCAGCCGCTCGGTGATCACCCCGGCGAAGGGCGCCTCGATCCGGGTGAAGGAGCGGCGCGTCTCCAGCAGCTCCAGCTCGGCGCGCGCCACCCGCAGCGCGGTGCGCGCGAGGCTCACCTCCGACTCGGAGACGGCGCGGCGCGCGCGCAGGTCCTCGAGCCGCTTCAGATCGAGTTCGGCCTGTTCGAGGGTGGCGTGCGCCGCGGCGATCTCGGCCTCCAGCAGCCGATCGTCGAGCGCCACCAGCAACTGACCGCGCTCGACCCGGTCGCCCTCGTAGAGATCGAGCGCGGTGATCCGCCCCTCCTCCTGATTGAACACCCGCACCAGCCGACGATAACGCAGCGAGCCCGGGCGCTCGTGGGTGATCGGCACCGCGCTCGGCGCCACCTGCAGCGCCGCGACCAGATGCGCCTTGGGCGCGGGCCGCGCCGCGCGCGCCTGGGACGACGTCTCCTCACCACAGCCGCCGAGCAGCAGCGCCAACACCAGCGGCAACGACAGCGCCGCGCGGAGAGAAGGGGACATCACTGGCCGGTGAGATCGGTGGCGAGACTGTAGTCGTAGTGCTTGACCTGACGGCGGATGTTGCGCTGGATGATCACCCCCAGCACCGCCCACTCCAGCCCGTCGAGCCGGATCTCGGGATAGCGCGGATTGAGCGCCACCAACCGCTCGCCCGCCGCGTCGCGCCGGTACTGCCGAAACCACCGCACCCCCTCGACCTCGGCGAACACATAGGCCCCGTCGATACACTGCGGCGTCGGCTCGATCACCACGATGCAACGATCGGGGAACTCGGGCGCCATCTCCTCACCCAGCACCTGAAGCGCGAACGGCTCGTGCAGGGCGCAGCCGGATTGTTCTGGGTGTAACATCGTTGTGTGGCCTCTATTTTTGGTTTACTTTAGTAAATTACTTGCTATTGAAAATCTGGTAGTGCCCTGACCGATAGGGTTTTGAATCTCTCGATGTGTTTGGCTTCCCACAATGAATCACACGCACATCTTGGCGTTGTAGTGATGAATGAAGTTCCAGAGTGCACCAAGATGGTTTTCCTGGTTCTTCGAGAACGCGAGCGACTTTCTCACCAAGCGGGAGATACGCTGCCGGAGTGTACCGTTAAACCGTTCGATATGGTTGGTTTCCCCTTGTGACTTCGCACTGGGATAATGTCGGTGTGCCGGGATGATCCGCGCATAGGCGCTCCAAAAATCTGTGTAGACGGGAGCGGAAGTCTGATATTGCGCTGGGATGGAATCCCACAGAGCCTGTGCGGAGCGCTCCGTACGATCGCCAACATGGACCCCGACGATACGCCGGGTCAGGCGATCCATAGCGAGCCAGATCCATTGTTTGTTCAGGCGTTTTCCGACAAAGGACCACAGTTCGTCGCACTCCAGGATTACTCCGTAGGATGTGGTGTTTTTTTTTAGCGCGACCTGACGAGGAACCTTCTTGTACTTCTCGTTCACGTAGTTCTGCAGCCAAGCCTCGGAGACCTTCACCGCACGGGCAATTCCGGCCAGGGAGATTTTTTCCAGCAGCAACCGATCGATCAGTTCGCGGGTTTCCTGAGAAACCTGCCCCTTGGCAGGATGGATAACGAACTGGCGACCGCAATCTTGACACTTGTATAACTGCTTTTTCAGCCGGTTGAATCCATTTTTGGTCACATGGTTGGAGTGACACTGCGGACATGTCAGATACATTTTCTTCAACCTTAAAGAAATGGATTCTGATCTTATCGAAACCTATCGGTCAGGGCACTACCGAAAATCTTTTTGTGATTATATCTTTTAGTTTAGAAATTTTCTTCTGATATTTCATAGTCAACAGGTTTTTATGTCTATTTCATCGGTTTTTCGTTTTGTTTTTATTGGTAGTTTTTGCATTAGAAACCGTGCTGGAAAAGCTTCTGATTCTGTTTTTGTTGTGAGTGACCTTATTTCTTTTTTCTATAGAAGATTTAGTGGCGGTAATTTTGTTCGTGAATATTCTTGTGGATCGCGAATAATGTGGTGTGAGAAGGTTTGTAGTTATCGTGATTTTTACTGTCTTCTTGTAAACATAGCAAATAAAAAGGTATCCGATTTTTCTTTAGTTAATTTTTCAAGTCTAAAGTCTCGGGATGTGTATAAAGAAGAAGATGAGGGCGGCATTTATACTTCTCATGTTTTGATTAAAAAAGAGCCGGATGAGGTGGGTCGGCATGTTATATTAATAGAGAGGGTTCCGGGTGTTTACGTTTCCTCTTTAAGAGATTATTTGAATTGGGTTTGCAATGATGAAAGTTATAAGAAAGAGGTCGTTTCTGGTGCCGGTGGGAAAAGAATGGTTAGGGCGGTTTGTGATATCGATGGGTGTCAGTCTAAAAAAATAAAGGATGCTTTGCGAGAAGGTCGGCTTGAGGGTAGTGCCCTGACCGATAGGGTTTTGAATCTCTCGATGTGTTTGGCTTCCCACAATGAATCACACGCACATCTTGGCGTTGTAGTGATGAATGAAGTTCCAGAGTGCACCAAGATGGTTTTCCTGGTTCTTCGAGAACGCGAGCGACTTTCTCACCAAGCGGGAGATACGCTGCCGGAGTGTACCGTTAAACCGTTCGATATGGTTGGTTTCCCCTTGTGACTTCGCACTGGGATAATGTCGGTGTGCCGGGATGATCCGCGCATAGGCGCTCCAAAAATCTGTGTAGACGGGAGCGGAAGTCTGATATTGCGCTGGGATGGAATCCCACAGAGCCTGTGCGGAGCGCTCCGTACGATCGCCAACATGGACCCCGACGATACGCCGGGTCAGGCGATCCATAGCGAGCCAGATCCATTGTTTGTTCAGGCGTTTTCCGACAAAGGACCACAGTTCGTCGCACTCCAGGATTACTCCGTAGGATGTGGTGTTTTTTTTTAGCGCGACCTGACGAGGAACCTTCTTGTACTTCTCGTTCACGTAGTTCTGCAGCCAAGCCTCGGAGACCTTCACCGCACGGGCAATTCCGGCCAGGGAGATTTTTTCCAGCAGCAACCGATCGATCAGTTCGCGGGTTTCCTGAGAAACCTGCCCCTTGGCAGGATGGATAACGAACTGGCGACCGCAATCTTGACACTTGTATAACTGCTTTTTCAGCCGGTTGAATCCATTTTTGGTCACATGGTTGGAGTGACACTGCGGACATGTCAGATACATTTTCTTCAACCTTAAAGAAATGGATTCTGATCTTATCGAAACCTATCGGTCAGGGCACTACCGGCTTGAGGATATTGAGTTTGTTGGCTATAAAAGTGAAAGTGGCGGGTTGGATGAAGATAATTTCATTACGAAAGAGGTTTATAAGACTCGATTTATGGTGGGGCGTTCGGTTGACGAGGATCAAGCTAAAAATGTTTTTCGGAGAGCCTTTGCGCAGGCTGGGAATTTTTTTGGTGATGTAGATAGTGGAAAGTTTTTTGTAAGAATTAAGTCCCCTGATGGTGCGGTTAAGCGTGCCGAGCTTGAAGGGGGGGAGGAGGTAATGCTTGAGCAAGCATTTATTCAAAGTGAGTTAATTGAAGGCTTTGATTGCTCGCTTACTTCGCGATGCGATGATTTTCGTTTTGATGTAATTGATAAAATGATTGATTTAACCGCTTCGCTGAGTGGTTGACATGGCTTTTCGAAAGCATCTCAAGATTTTTGCTGTTTTTGCTTTTTTGCGGCTGAAGAGCCCTGATATATTTTGGTATCAATGGATTTATCCTGGTCTTGTTCTCTTTTTTGTTTTTTTTTGGCTATTTTATTTGGGGTTCTGATTTTTTTAGCTTTGATAAAAAAGGATTGGTTGAGGGGGTTAACTCTTTGATGGGTGTTCTTGTTGGTTTTTATATTGCATCTCTTGCTGCGGTTTCAAGCTTTGAGAGTGAGAATTTAGATTCGGTGATGAAAGGTAGGCCGCTTACATTAAAGGTTTTTCGGCATGGGGCTGTAGAGATCGAGGCTTTGACTCGGAGGCGGTTTTTAGCGGTTATTTTTGGCTATTGCGCAATAATTTCGATTGCTTTGTATGTTTTTGGTTTGGTTTATCTCAATGTTTCTGCCCATTTTCATGGTTATTTGTATTGTTTTTTTAAGGTTTTTGCTTGGGCTGTTTATTTTTGGATGATTTCCAGTTTGCTAGTAGTTACTTTGCTTGGTCTTCATTACTTAGTTGAAAGAATGCATCGGTCATAACTTTTTTTGCTTTATGTGATTGAGCCGCCCTGGCTCCTCTCGATTTTATTTTCATCCATGCTGGAGTCCTTCCCCTACTTGGCCGCATAATTGCTTCCCCTGAACGCCGGACGTGCCGGTCGGGGTCTCGTGCCCCGGCGTGGTGCGCCACGACGTCCGTTGTTCCACCTCCAGCCAAGCCGGCGCGCCGGCTCAAGCCATGCCCATGAAACGAATCTCCGCCACTGAGCGCATCCACGGCGACCGCCGTGACTGGCACAATCTGCGGGCGATGTTGCCCTTCCTCTGGGAGTTTCGGGGGCGCGCGGCGCTGGCCATCGGCTGTCTGGTGCTGGCGAAGGTGGCCAACGTCGGGGTGCCGATGCTGCTCAAGGAGATCGTCGATGCCTTCGAGCACCCCGAGACCCAGGCGCTGGTGCTGCCGCTGACGCTGCTGCTCGGCTATGGTGCGCTCAAGCTCTCGTCCTCGCTGTTCAACGAGTTGCGCGACGTGGTCTTCGCGCGGGTGCGCTATCGCGCCATGCGTCGGCTCTCGACGCGGGTGCTGACCCACCTGCACCGGCTCTCGCTGCGCTACCACCTGGGGCGCCAGAGCGGGGCGATCAGCCGCGATCTGGAGCGCGGCACCCGCTCGGTCTCGACCATCCTCAACTATGTGGTGTTCAGCGTGCTGCCGGTGGTGGTCGAGTTCCTGCTGATCGCGGTGGTGCTGCTCGGGCAGTACGCGCTGAGCTTCACCCTGGTGACCTTCGCCACGGTGGCGGTCTATTTCGTCTTCACCTTCGCCATCACCGAGTGGCGGATGGACTACCGCCGCCAGATGAACCGCTTCGACTCGCAGGGCAACAGTCAGGCCTTCGACAGCCTGATGAACTACGAGACGGTGAAGTACTTCGGCAACGAGCGCCTGGAGCTGGAACGCTACGACGCCACCCTCGACGCCTGGGAGGGGTTGGCGGTACGCAGCCAGAACTCGATGTCGGTGCTCAACTTCGGCCAGGGGGCGATCATCTCCGTCGGCGTCACCCTGATCATGATCCTCGCCGCCCGCGGGGTGGTCGACGGCAGCATGAGCATCGGCGATCTGGTGCTGGTCAACGCCTTGTTGCTGCAGCTGTTCATCCCGCTCGGCATGCTCGGCATCGTCTATCGCCAGATCAAGTACGCGCTGGCCGACATGGATCTGGTGTTCAAGCTGCTCGAACGCGAGCCCGAGATCGAGGACGCCCCGGGCGCCCCGGCGCTGGCGCTGCGCACCGGCGAGGTGCGCTTCGAGCACGTCGATTTCCACTACCAGCCCGAGCGCGCCATCCTCCGCGATGTCGACTTCACCATCCCCGCCGGGCAGACGGTGGCGGTGGTCGGGCACAGCGGCGCGGGCAAGTCGACGCTGTCGCGGTTGCTGTTTCGCTTCTACGATCCGATCGGCGGGCGGGTGCTGATCGATGGTCAGGACATCCGCGCCGTCTCCCAGGACAGCCTGCGCGCGGCCATCGGCATCGTCCCGCAGGACACCGTGCTGTTCAACGAGAGCATCTATTACAATCTCGCCTACGGTCGCCCCGGGGCGAGCCGCGCCGAGATCGAGCAGGCCGCCGAGATGGCGCACATTCGCGACTTCATCGAGTCGCTGCCCGATGGTTGGGAGACGGTGGTCGGCGAGCGCGGGCTCAAGCTCTCCGGCGGCGAGAAGCAGCGCGTGGCGATCGCCCGCACCATCCTCAAGCGCCCGCGCATCCTGGTCTTCGACGAGGCCACCTCGTCGCTCGACAGCCACACCGAGCAGGCCATCCAGCAGACCCTGGCCGAGGTCGCCGAGAACCACACCACCCTGGTGATCGCGCACCGTCTCTCGACGGTGGTCGAGGCCGACCGCATCCTGGTGATGGAGGCCGGGCGTATCCGCGAGCAGGGGACCCACCAGCAGTTGCTCGCCGCCGGCGGCCAGTACGCGGCGATGTGGGAGTTGCAGCAGCGCGAGGGCGCGCAGTCGAGCTAGGGAGGATGGACGATGCGGATCGGTGGCGCGCGGCGACGCCTGAGCGCGGAGGGATTCGACGAGGGGCGGCGGGTACGCGCGTTGCTCGCGGCGCTGGGGTTGCGCGCGCCGCTGCTGGCGCTGCTCGGCGCGGTGGTGCTGGCGGCGCTCGGCGCGGTGGTGCTGGCGGCGCTCGCGGCGCCGGTGCCGGCGGACTGGACGCGGGCGCTCGCGCTCGCCGCCGCGCTGCTCGGCGCGGCGGCGCTGGCGCTGGTGTGGCGGCGGCTGCGCCGCGGTCTGCTGGCGCCGCTGGCGCGGCTCGAGCAGTCGCTCTCGCGGGTCTGTCAGGGCGAGCCGGGGGCGAGCGAGCAGCTGCGTGATTTTGGCGTGCTGGCGCCGATCGCCGAGGACATCCGCGACCTCAACGCCGAGCTGACCGATCTCTACGAGGACATGGACAACCGCGTCGCGCGCCAGACCCGGCGTCTGGCGCAGAAGACCGCCTCGCTGAAGATCCTCTACGACGTTGCCGCCGGCATCCATCAGGCCGAGAGCCTGGAGGCGCTGCTGCTGCGTTTCCTGCGGGTGCTCAAGGAGATGGTCAACGGTCGCGCGGCGACGGTGCGCCTGGTGCAGCCCGACGGCAGCCGCCGGTTGGTCGGCGCGATCGGGCTCGACGACGATCTGGTGCGCGAGCAGGACATGGCCCCGGTCGATCTCTGTCTGTGCGGTAACGTGCTCGCCCCCGGCGAGATCCTCTGCGATCAGGACGCGCGCTACTGCGCCCGCATCTACGGGCGGCGGATGTTCGCCAGCTCCGAGGTCGAGGTGGTGACGGTGCCGCTGGAGCATCGCGACGAGCTGCTCGGGGTCTACAGCATCTTCGTCGACCGCCCCGGGGTGAGCATGCGCGAGGACATCATGGATCTGCTGTTCACCGTCGGCCATCATCTCGGCATGGCGATCGCCAAGCAGCGCTCGGACGCCGAGGCGCGGCGCCTGTCGATCGTCGAGGAGCGCAACGCGCTCGCCCACGAGCTGCACGACTCGCTCGCCCAGACCCTGGCGAGCCTGCGCTTCCAGTGCCGGATGCTCGCCGACGCGCTGGCCGAGGCGCCGATCCCGGCGCCCGCGCGCACCGATCTGGCGCGCATCCGCAACGGACTCGACGAGGCCCATACCGAGCTGCGCGAGCTGCTGGCGAGCTTTCGCGCGCCGCTCGATCGTCGCGGGCTGGTGCCGGCGCTGGCCAAGCTCACCGAGCGCTTCGGCGGCGAGACCGGCATCCATGTGCTGTTCCAGAACGACACCCGGCCCTTCGAGCTGGCCGCCGCCGCCGAGCTGCAACTGCTGCGCATCGCCCAGGAGTCGCTGGCCAACATCCGCAAGCACGCCCGCGCCCACACGGTGCGGGTGCTGCTCACCCGCGAGGGGGCGCGCTACGTGCTGCTGATCGAGGACGACGGGGTGGGCTTCAGCGCGCCGGTCGACGGCGCCCACCCCGGCGAGCACATCGGGCTGTCGATCATGGAGGAGCGGGCGCGGCGCATCGACGCCGCGCTGCACATCGAGAGCGAGCCGGGCGAGGGCACCCGGGTCGAGGTGGTATTCGACGCCGGGCGCCGCCCGGCCTGGGAGACGGACTGATGCGGGTGTTGCTGATCGACGATCATGCGTTGTTCCGGTTCGGGCTGCAGGCGTTGCTCGAACGGCGCGGCATCGAGGTGGTGGCCGTCGGCAACGCCGCCGAGGGGGTGGCGCGGGCGCGCGAGCACGCCCCCGACGTGGTGTTGCTCGATATGCGCATGCCCCAGCTCACCGGGCTGGAGCTGTTGCGCGCGCTGCGCGCCGCGGAGCTGCGCATGCCGGTGGCGATGCTCACCACCAGCGCCGAGGAGCGCGACGTCATCACCTCGCTGCAGCAGGGCGCGCAGGGCTATCTGCTCAAGGACATGGAGCCCGACGCGCTGATCGCCGCACTCGGCGACATCGTCGCCGGGCGCACCGTGGTCGCCCCGGAGCTGGCGGTGGTGCTGGCGCGCGCGGTGCAGGCCGAGGGCGGGCACGCCGGCGCGGCCCCGAGCGGCGGCGCGCCCGAGCTGACCCCGCGCGAGCAGGAGATCCTCTGTCATCTCGCCGAGGGACAGAGCAACAAGGCGATCGCGCGGCGCCTCGGGATCTCCGACGGCACCGTCAAGCTCCACGTCAAGGCGATCCTGCGCAAGCTCGAGGTGCACTCGCGGGTGGAGGCGGCGGTGATCGCCGTCGAGCGCGGGCTGTGCGCGCGTGGCGGCGCGGGAGAATCCTGAGCGCTTTCGGTTTATCAATGACAAAATCCACGCAATGATGATCCAATGAACCGTTTTGCCTGGCGCCGAGCCGAAGCGTCGGGCGTTGTGCAGCGCGGTCCATTCGCTTCGTGTCCGTCTGCGACGGCCTGCGGTGGATCGCGTGCGAGGCGCAGGGGGGAGTGTCCGCATGAAGCGTTTTCTGCAACTGATCCAGCACTGTCTGACCGAGGTCCGCGAGGTCATGCCCTGGGATCTGGCCGAGCGGCTCGAGCGCGCGCCGGCGCCGCTGATCGTCGACGTGCGCGAACCCGAGGAGTTCGCCGCCATGCATCTGCCGGGCTCGATCAACGTGCCGCGCGGCATCCTCGAGTCGGCCTGCGAGTGGGACTACGAGGAGACCGTCCCCGCGCTGGTCGAAGCGCGCGAGCGCGAGGTGGTGGTGGTGTGCCGCTCGGGCAATCGCAGCGTGCTCGCCGCGCACGCGCTGCAGGTGCTCGGCTATCGGCAGGTGGTGTCGTTGCGTCTCGGGCTGCGCGGCTGGAAGGACGACGACCAGCCGCTGGTCGATGCCGCCGGGACCGAGGTCGCCCCCGAGGCCGCCGATGATTATTTCACCCCCAGGCTGCGGCCCGATCAGATCAATCCCGAGCGGCGTTGAGGACTGCGGGATGATCGCGCCGTCATTGTCATTGCGTGGGCTGTGCTGATGCCGGCGCGGGCGCGGGCGCAGACCCTGCTGGTGCGGCTGGCGATCCTCGCGGCCTTGCTCGGGGGCGTCGTGCTCCACGGCCTGGTCGCCATCCACGGGGAGGTGGCGCGCTTCGAGCATCGCAGCGAGCGTCTGGCGCTGCTGCTCGGCGCGGTGACCCACCGCGCGCTGGACACCGCCGATGCGCTGCGCACCGCCGCCGAGGCGGGGCTGGCCGATCCCGGGCCGCGCGCGCTCGATCGACTGCGGCTGCTCGGCCCGGTCCCCGACCAGGACGGCTATGGTCTGGTCGGGCTGGCGCCGCCGGCGCGCCCCGAGGCGCGTCTCAACCTCACCGGGGAGGGGCCGCTCGAGGACGATCCGGCGCTGCACCGCGAGCTGGCGATGGCGCTGGCGCTCGAGCCGGCCTTTCGCTGGGTGCGTCGCGCCTATCCGCAGACGCCCTGGGTCTATTACATCTCGGCGCGCGGCTTCATGTCGCTCTATCCCTATCTGCCGTTCGACCGGCTGTTCATGTCCGAGGCGATCCACGACTTCGAGCTCTACGCCAAGGGGCTGCCGGCGCGCAATCCGCATCGTCGGCCCTATGTCTCCGAGGTCTATCTCGATGCCGCCGGGCGTGGGCCGATGGTCACCTTCGGTGCGCCGGTCTATGGCGAGGGGCGTTTCCACGGCATCGTCGGCTTCGATCTCACGCTCGATCGGATCGGCGCCTATCTCGGTCCCGAGCAGGGCTCGGGCGATCGGGTCTATGTCGTCGACATGACCGGCCGGGTGATCGCCGCCGCCGGGCCGGAGACGGGCGGCTATCCCGCCTCGCTCGCCGAGTCGCGCCCGGCGCTGTTCGCCCTGGCGCGTGCCTATCAGGGCGTCACCAAGATGTTCGACGGCGCGCGGATGCACAGTGTCCAGCTCGACGGCGTGCCCTGGCTGATGGTCCACGAGCGCGCCAACTGGCGGATCTATCGTTATGCGCTGCTCGCCACCCTGCCGCTGGTGCTCTTTCTCTGCGTGCTGCTGGGGGCGATCACGATCTTCGTGCGCGAGCGTCAGCGCCAGCGCAACCGCGAGTCGGAGCGCTCGCTGCGCCGCTTCCGTCATCTGCTCGACTGCTCGACCGACATGATCGCGGTGGTCGATCCGCGCACCGCCCGTTATCTCGACGCCAACCAGACCTTTTGCGATTTCGTCGGGCGCTCGGCGCCGGAGATCCTCGAGCGGCGCGTCACCGATCTCGGTGGCGCGCTGGGCTCGACGGCACGCTGGACACGCGTGCTCGAACGGGTGCGGCGCGACGGTCGGCTGACCTTCGAGCTCGACGGCCAGTTGGCCGACGGGCGCTCCTTCGAGGTCGAGGTCAACGCCCATCACGCCAGCACCGAGGGCGAGGAGTACATCGTCACGGTGATCCGCGACATCTCCGAGCGCAAGCGCGCCGAGACCGAGCGGGCGCGCTTGCAGCGCGCCCTGCAGCAGGCGCAGAAGCTCGAGGCGATCGGCCAGCTCACCAGCGGCATCGCCCACGACTTCAACAACACCCTGGCCAGTATCCAATGGGTGGCGGAGCTGGCACGGCGTCAGTTCGGCGCCCAAGAGCCACGGCTCGACGTCCAGCTCGAACAGGTCATGGCGGCGGTCAACGGCGCCCGCGCGCTGGTGCGTCAGCTGCTGGTGTGCTCGCGCGGCGAGCGCTCCGAGTCGGCGCGACCGCTGCTGCTGGTGCCGAAGTTGCGCGAGATCCTCTCGATGCTGCGTTCGGTGCTGCCGGCGACGTTGGAGATCGTCACCGAATGGCCGGCGCGCTCGCCGACGGTGACCGTCGACCCGATCCATCTCCAGCAACTGTTGATGAACCTCTGCATCAACGCCCGCGATGCCATGCAGGGGGTGGGGCGGATCTCGGTGGGGGTGAGGCTGCGTCATCTCGAACAGGCCGAGTGTGCGATCTGCCATGAGCAGGTCCGGGGCGGCTGGGCCTGTATCCGGGTCAGCGACTCGGGACCGGGCATCGCCCCCAGTGTTCGCGACCAGATCTTCGAGCCCTTCTTCACCACCAAGCGCCTCGGCGAGGGTGCCGGGATGGGGCTGGCGGTGGTCTCCGGGATCATGCGTACCTACGGCGGGCACGTGCTGATCGACACCGCGCCCGGCGGCGGTGCCTGCTTCGACATCCTGCTGCCGCCGAGCGCCGAGGTCGAGCCCCGCTCGACGCCCGAGCCGACGAGCGCGGAGCGCGCCGAGCCGGTCGACATCGAGGGGCTGCGGGTGTTGCTGGTCGAGGACGAGCCGGTGATCCTGCACCACCTCAAGGAGACCCTGATCGGTGCCGGCGCGCGGGTCGAGGCCTGCGCCGATGCCGCCACCGCACTGGCCCGTTTCGAGCAGGACGAGGGCGGCTTCGAGCTGCTCATCAGCGATCAGATGATGCCGGGGATGAGCGGCCTGGAGCTGGTGCGCCGGATCCGTCGCAACGACACCGGCATCGCGGTGCTGATGCTCACCGGCGACGGTTGCGCCATCAAGCAGGCCGATCTGGTGCGGTTGCGTATCGCCGAGGTGCTGCTCAAGCCGGTGACCTGGGACGAGCTGGCCGCGGCGATCGCGCGGGCGCTGTCGCGTTAGTCGGCGGGGCGCAGCGGCTCGCGATGGAAGCCGCTGCCGGGGCGGTGGACCAGCAGCTCGCCGCCGCGCTCGTCCCAGTCGGCGAGCACCATGCGCAGGGCGGGGCGACCGGCAAGCGTCAGCCGGTGATCGGCGGGACGGTGGGTGTGGCCGTGGATCAGCCGGGTGGCGCGATGACGGCGCAGATAGCGCACCACCGTCGTCTCGG
This sequence comes from Marichromatium sp. PS1, assembly GCF_041155115.1. NCBI lineage: Bacteria > Pseudomonadati > Pseudomonadota > Gammaproteobacteria > Chromatiales > Chromatiaceae > Marichromatium > Marichromatium sp. PS1. The sequence goes on along the minus strand of NZ_BAAFHB010000004.1, from coordinate 696,096 downwards.
TGACATCCATGATCGCGGCGCTCTTGTCGGCGTTGGCCGCCGCGCTGCGGCGGCGATAGTCGGCCGCCAGCGCCTTGCGCCAGGCCAGCGAGCGCCACAGGAACAGCCGCCGTACCAGCGGGTTGCGCACGCGGCGGCGGAAGCGCTGATAGGCGAGATCGTCGGTGCAGAGCAGATCGCCGTGCATCAGGATCACCCGCTCGCCGTCGAGGGTGATCGGGTGTGGGTCGCCGATCAGCCGGCAGCCGCTGGCGCGAGCGAAGCGTCTGCCGATGAGGAAGTCGCGGTTGCCGTGCTGGATGAAGCAGCGGGTGCCGGCGGTGGTGAGTGCGGCGAGCGCGGCGGCGACCTCGCGGTGGAGCGGCTCGTCGTCATCGTCGCCGATCCAGGCGTCGAACAGGTCGCCGAGGATGTAGAGACGCTCGGCGCGGCGCGCCCGTCCGGCCAGCAGGCCGAGGAACAGCCGGGTCAGCTCGGGTCGTTGCGGTGAGAGATGGACATCGGAGACGAAGAGTGTCTCGTCCATGGGGTCGGGTCGCATCGGCTGGGATGGGGCCGCCCGCGCCAGGGGCGGAGCGGGGGCCGGGGAGCGATGGCGCGCTAGTCGACGATCTCGGCGCGCTCGATGACGACGTCCTCGACGGGCACGTCCTGGTGGCCGTTGCGGCTGCCGGTGCTCACGCCCTTGATCGCGTTGACGGTCTCCATGCCCTCGACCACCCGGCCGAACACGCAATAGCCCCAGCCGTCCTGACCGGGATAATCGAGGAAGCCGTTGTCGGCGACGTTGATGAAGAACTGCGCGGTGGCCGAGTGCGGCTCCATGGTGCGGGCCATGGCGAGGGTGCCGGTGAGGTTCTTCAGCCCGTTGTTGGCCTCGTTCTCGATCGGACGACGGGTCGGCTTGGCGGTGAAGTCGGCGCTCATGCCGCCGCCCTGGATCATGAAGCCGTCGATCACGCGGTGAAAGAGGGTGCCGTCGTAGTGGCCGTCGCGTACGTACTGCTCGAAGTTGGCGCAGGTCTTGGGCGCTTGCTCGGTGTCGAGCTCGATCAGGATGTCGCCGTGATTGGTGGTGAGTTTGATCATGAATCTCTCCGCGAGAGGCCCGTCCTCGCGGACGGGGTGGACAGCGGGTCGCCCGCAAGGGCGACGGTTTTGTGTGCTTCGGCGCTGGGGCGCATCACCGGGGACGGATTACCCCTCGGCCTGTGTTGGTCTGACCCCTTCGGCCGGACCCCGACCACCGTCGGCACAGGGGCCGCCCGATGGTCACAAAGGTCGCAGATGTTACATGGTAAGGGCTTTGCTGGATACGTGAAAGGTGAAGCGGCCGGCTGCGACCAGCCGCCAGTGGTCAGCGATCAGCGGGATTGAACCGCGAAGGGAAAGAGCCGCCGGCGATCAGCCTCCAGCCGCCAGCCTCCAGCCGCCAGTGGCTGGATATCCACAAACACTGGCGCCAAGAACGTGCGTCACAGATGCGGGCAAGCCGTGCTGTCGTCGAGGTCGAGGGCACGCCGCTGGGGGCTGGTCGCTTGCAACCGGGATTGAACCGCGAAGGGAAGAAGAGCCGCCGGCGATCAGCCTCCAGCCGCCAGTGGCTGGATATCCACAAACACTGGCGCCAAGAACGTGCGTCACGGATGCGGGCAAGCCGTGCTGTCGTCGAGGGCGCACTCCCACTGGTGGCTGGCGGCTGGTGGCTGGTCTTGCAACTCGAACCCCTTTGCGCCCTTTGCGGCTTTGCGGTTCAATCCTGGCGGCTGGCGGCTGGCGGCTGGCGGCTGGCGGCTGGCGGCTGGCGGCTGGCGGCTGGCGGCTGGCGGCTGGCGGCTGGCGGCTCTCCCTTCACGGCGCGCCTTTGCTAACATTGACGCTTTGGTCCGTGCGCCGCGCGCGGGAATGCGAGAAGTCCAAGTCACCCCGATGCTACAGATCTACAACAGCCTGACCCGCCAGAAGACCCCCTTCCAGCCGCTCGAGCCCGGCAAGGTGCGCATGTATGTGTGCGGCATGACCGTCTACGACTACTGCCACCTCGGCCACGCCCGGGTGATGGTGGTGTTCGACGTGGTCTATCGCTATCTGCGTGCGCTCGGCTACGAGGTGACCTATGTGCGCAACATCACCGACATCGACGACAAGATCATCCGTCGCGCCGCCGAGAACGATGAATCCTGCGCCGCGCTGACCGAGCGCTTCATCGCCGCGATGCACGAGGACGCCGCCGCGCTCGGCGTGTTGCCGCCGACCAGCGAGCCGCGCGCCACCGCGCACATCGACGAGATCCAGGCGATGGTCGCCACCCTGATCGACAAGGGGCTGGCCTATGCCGCCGACAACGGCGATGTGTACTACGCCGTCTCGCGCTTCCCCGGCTACGGCAAGCTCTCGGGCAAGGACCCGCAGGACCTGCGCGCCGGCGCCCGGGTCGAGATCGGCGAGGCCAAGCGCGACCCGCTCGACTTCGCACTGTGGAAGGGGGCCAAGCCCGGCGAGCCGAGCTGGTCCTCGCCCTGGGGCGAGGGGCGTCCGGGCTGGCACATCGAGTGCTCGGCGATGAGCACCTGCTGCCTCGGCAACCACTTCGACATCCACGGTGGCGGGGCCGACCTGCAGTTCCCCCACCACGAGAACGAGATCGCCCAGTCCGAGGGGGCCACCGGCGAACCCTTCGCCGAGGTATGGATGCACAACGGCTTCGTGCGTATCAACGAGGAGAAGATGTCGAAGTCGCTCGGCAACTTCTTCACCGTGCGCGAGGTGCTCGAGCGCTTCCGGGCCGAGGAGATCCGCTACTTCATCCTCACCAGCCACTACCGCAGCCCGCTCAACTACGCCGACGAGCAGCTGCAGTCGGCGCGCGGTGCGCTCACCCGCCTCTACACCGCGCTGCGCGGCCTGCCCGAGGCCGAGGCCCCGGCCGAGAGCGCGTTCGCCACCCGCTTTGCCGCGGCGATGGACGACGACTTCAACACCCCCGAGGCGCTGGCGGTGCTCTTCGAGCTGGCGCGCGAGGTCAACCGCGCGCGCGATGCCGGCGAGCCGGAGCAGGCCGCTGCGCTCGGCGCCGAGCTGCGTCGGCTCGGCGGCGTGATCGGTATCCTCCAGGATGACCCCGAGCGCTATCTGCGCGGTGGTGACGGGGCGGATGATGGACTCGACGATGCCGCCATCGAGTCGATGATCGCCCAGCGTCAGGCCGCCCGTGCCGCGCGCGACTGGGCCGAGGCCGACCGGCTGCGCGACGCCCTCACCGAGGCCGGCATCGTCCTCGAGGACGGCGCCCAGGGCACCACCTGGCGGCGCGGTTGAGAGGGAGCGACCAGCCACCAGCCTTCAGCCGCCAGCGGGTGTGATGCCCGAGCGTCGGCGTGAAGGTGAGCCGGTCGCTGACTCGAGCCGCCCATCACCTGGGTTGGGTTGCCATCGGCAACCCAACTAGATGCACCGCTCATCCAACCAACGACGCCCCCCCGCATCCCTTTGCGTCCTCCGCGCCTTTGCGGTTCGAACCAGCTTCCAGCGATCAGCTTCCAGCCTCCAGTCGGGGAGGTTGGTGTGCATGATCGGCGATTGACGGGCAAGACGGTATCTTGGCGGTTCAAGCTGTTTGGACGGCTGACGGCTGGAAGCTCATCCTCCCGAGCACGTCGATTGGGTTGCCATCGGCTACCCAATCGATGCACCGCTCATCCAACCAACGACGCCGAATCCCCGCATTCCTTCGCGTCCTCCGCGCCTTCGCGGTTCAACCCGACTGGCGACTGGCGACTGGACCCGCCCGCGCCCCGTCTACACCAACCCGTGACGGTCCTTCATGTGCAGGTAGACGAGGTTGGAGACCTGGCGGATGACGTCGCCGCGGCTGCGAATCCACTGGGTGTAGTTCTGTGCTCGGGAGGGCCGCTCGATGATGCCGATCATGGTATAGGCGTGCTTGCGCCCGCGCCGGTCACGCGCCTCGATGATGCCCATGTTGCCGCACAGCTTGGCCGTCGAGCCGGTCTTGTCGCAGACCTGTAGCGGGTGCGCGATGGCCGAGACCCGAGTGACGATGCGGTCGTTGTTGGGCAGGCACATCAGCCGTCGCAGCTCGGCGCTGTAGGGCAGGCGATCGTTCCAGATGGCGTAGAGGAAGCGGCTGTAGTCGTGCGCCGAGGCCTTGTTGGCGTAGGTGCCGCCGCCCGGGGGGATCTTCTCGATGATACGGGTCTGGCGGAAGATGCCGGGGGCATGCTGCTTGAGCTCGGCCTCGACGTCGCGCGGACCGCGCCGCCCCCGGTTTGCGCTGACCCGATCGATCAGCCAGTTGGTGGCGCTGTTGCTGCTGCGCTGGATCATCCGCTCCATGTGATGGCGCACATCGTCGTTGTAGCGCACCCGGCTCGATCGCGTGACCTGATAGAAGTAGGCCTGGGCGACGAAGGGCTTGATCATGCTCGCCGCCTGGCGCTGCACGTCCTCGTTGATCGCCACCAGCTTCTTGCCGGTACTGAAGTCGTAGACCGACCAGGAGGTCTGCTCGTTGGGCTGCACGATGCCCTTGCGGCGGAGTCGCTGCACCAGGTCGTTGACCTGGTGGTTGAGCGAGTGATCGCGCGCGGCGGCCTCGACGAAGCTGGGACTGCCGCCGAGCAGGCCGGCCGAGGTGGCGGCGAGTGCGGCGAGGAAGTTGCGACGATCGATGAAGAAGCCGTTGTCGTCGGCAGCCGGCTGCTCGCCGCCGTCCGCGAACTCATACATAACTCGAACCCTCCGAGGCAAGGATTGCATGACGCGGTCGGCGGGGCGCGGCCGCGTGTGTTTCACCGGGCCACGCCTTCCTCGCTGGCGGCGAGCGTCGAGCATGGAGGGGGCCGTGCGTGCCGCCGGTACGAGACGCCGGGCAGGGGTGCGAGGCGTGGCGCCGGCGGGTGTTGTGATGATCGCACTCGTCACGGGCCGTGACGAACCCGCAAAAGGATAGGCGGGCGACATCGAAATGACAAGGAGTGTGCACTAGAAAAGCGCTGATGTCTCAATGCCATCAGCGCGTAACTTGAAGCGGCTTGATATCCCGGGGCGGGATGAGCGCGCGCGGCTTATCCCGCAGCCAGACCGCCGAGCAGCAGCCACACCACGGTGGCGGCGGCGATACCGACGAGCGCGGCAAAGAGCGCCCACAGCCGCACCACCTTGAGCTGCGCCTGTAGCGCCGCGAGCCCCTCGGCGACCTCGGCGTGGGCCTGGGTGGCGATCGTCTCGCTCTGCTCCTGGACCTCGCGTCGGGCGGCGACCAGCGCTTGGCGGGTGGTGCGCTCGGCGAGCGGGTCGAGGTGCGCCTGCAGCGCCTGCTCGACCAGGGTCGAGAGCGCCTCGGGCTGGGGGTGGCTGGCGTCGATCATCTCCTCGACCCGGGCGCGCTCGCCCTCGAGTTCGATGCGCAGCAGGTCCGGCAGCAGGTCGGGCAGGGCGGCGCGGATCTGTGCCTGCAGCTCGGCCTCGGAGATATCCTGACGAGCGTCGAGCTGCTGGCGAACCTCGGCGCGCAGCTGCTCGCTGAGATCGCGCCGCAGGTCCTCGAGCAGCGGGGTGAGGGTGCGGGTGATCTGCGCGGAGACGCGGGCATCGAGTTCGGCCATGTCGATGGCCGGTGCGCTGGCCGGCGTGGGGGGGGGCGTGGTCGGTGCCGGTGGCGGTGTCGGTTCCGTCGTGGTGGCCGCGGGCGCGGTGGCCGTCGGCTGGGCGAAGGCCGTGCGCAGCTCCTCGAGGATCTCGGGCAGGCGCTCCGGGGCGACCGACTTGGGCAGCACCCCGAGCACGCCCTTGCGGCGCGCGGTCTCGACGAAGTCGGCCTCTTCGTGCGAGGAGCACATCACCACCGGGATCGCGGCGGTGCGCGGGTTCTGCTTGAGCACCTCGAGCGCCTCGAAGCCGTTGAGCCCGGGCATCATGTGGTCCATCAGGATGGCGTCGGGCAGCTCGCGTTCGAGGATCTCGAAGGCGGCCTCGGCCGAGTCGGCGGTCTCGACCTCGACATCATGGCGTTGGAGCTGGAGCCGCAGCGCATAGCGCGCCGACTTGGAGTCATCGACCAGCAGTATCTTCATCCAATCCTCCGCGAGAAGCCCCGTCCCTTGGGCGGGGTGACGTGCGAATATGGTGTGTCGGCGCGTGCCGGCGGGTGTCGAGCCGCGCGGTGCGGGCTTGGCGCGCCGCGCCCGCGCCCCCATCCGCATTTAGTGTAATGACTGGAGGAGATCCTAGCATGTCTGTCACCGGTGTCGGATTCCAGCTGCATGACACCCCGGAGGCGCTGGCCGAGGTCGTCGCCGCGCGCGTTCTGGAGGCGGCGCGGCGGGCGATCGCCGCGCGCGGACGCTTCGTGCTGGTGGCCGCCGGCGGGCGGACCCCGTTGCAGGTCTATGCGCGGCTGGCGCGCGCGCGCAGCGATTGGTCGCGCTGGCTGGTGCTGCACGGCGACGAGCGCTGTCTCCCCGCCGATGATCCGGAGCGCAACAGCCACGCGATCGCCGCCGCCTGGCTCGACCCGGTCGGTCTGCCGCCGCGCAACCACCTGCCGATCCCCGCCGAACTCGGTGCCGAGCCGGCGGCGCGTCGTTACGCCGAGCTGATCGCGCCCTTGCTGCCGTTCGATCTGGTGTTGCTGGGCATGGGCGAGGACGGTCACACCGCGAGCCTGTTCCCCGGGCACGCCATGCCCGAGGATGAGGCGTTGACGATGGCGGTCCATCAGGCCCCCAAGCCGCCCGCCGACCGGGTCAGTCTGACCCCGGGCGCGCTGGCCGCCGGGCGCGAGACGCTGGTGCTGGTCACCGGCGCGGGCAAGCGCGAGGCGCTGATGCGCTGGCGCGCCGGGGCGGGGCTGCCGGTGGCGCGGGTGGCCGAGGCCGCCGGGGCCGAGGTGCTGGTCGATGCGGCGGCCTGGGGATGATCGCGGCGCTGCTGTTTTCCGCTTGCTGCAGCGCGGCTAGAATGCAGGACTTGATCGGGTGACGCCATGGAAGCGACGTCCGTTGATGTGTGACATGCGTCCGGGGATCGGGCGCCGTTCTCTTCCGCGGACGTCGCTGCGCCGGCGTCGCTGGCCGATGCCGATGTACCCGAATCCATGCCCAGTTCCGCCTCTTTCGTCGCGAGCCTGACTCGCAAGACCCTCGTCGTCTCCATCGCCGCTGCCGTGTTCAGCATGATCACGGTGGTGGTGTTCGATCTCCATGCCCTGTACCAGGAGACCGAGTCGCTGCATGCCTACCATCTGCGCGAGGTTCGCGCCGGGCTGCAGGCGCGGGTCGGCGAGGCGGTGCGTTTCGCCCATTATCAGCGCCAGCTGCTCGCGGTGGAGGCGGCGCGCGGCGCCGAGGCCGCGCGTCTGGAACGTGAGGCGCAACGCCGGGTACTGGAATGGCTGGAGATCCGCAACCAGGGCAGCGAGGCGCTGCTGTTCGCCGGGCGCTGGGACGGGATCTCGCTGCTCGGTCCGGTGCGCGGGCGCAATGTGCTCAGGGTCACCGACGCCAGCGGACGCCCGGTGGTGCGCGAGCTGATCGCCACGGCCCAGTCCGGCGGCGGTTTCGTCGAGTATCTGATGCCGTCCTTCCCGGGCTGGCGTGCCGCGCCCAAGCTGAGCTATGTCGAGTCGATCGCGCCCTGGGGCTGGTATGTCGGTGCCGGCTGTCTGCTCGATCGCTTCGAGGAGGTGGTCGCGGAGCGTCGTCGCGCCGTCGGCGCCGATCTGCGCGCCAAGCTGCTTACCCTGGCCGTCGGGCTGGGGCTGATCCTGCTCGTCGTGCTGGTGCTGGCATGGCGTGTCGGGCGTGATGCCCGCGCCGATGTCGTCGCCTTCGTACGCTTCTTCGCGCGCGCCGGCAGCAATCCCGAGCTGGCGCTGGAGCCGGTACGGATGCGTTTTCGCGAGTCGGCGCTGATCGCCCGCGCCGCCGCGCGCATGCTCGATCGCAAGCGCGCCGCCGAGACCGCGCTGCGTGAGAGCGAGGGACGATTTCGCACCCTGGTCGAGGTGCAGCAGTACGCGGTCATGGAGCTCGATCTCGATGGCGTGATCCGGTATGCCAACCCGGCCGCCTCGCGGCTGCTCGGCTACCGCCGCGATGCGCTGGTGGGGATGCACGCCACCGAGCTGGTCTTTGCCGAGGACCGAGACAGGCTTGCCGAGGACCTGCGCCGCTTCGCCCGGTTGCAGCCACCGCCGACGACCTATTTCAACCGCAACCTCACCCGTGACGGTCGGGTCATCGATCTGCAGGTGGAGTGGAACTACCGGCGCGATGCGCAGGGACGGGTGATCGGCTTTGTCAGCGTCGCCCACGACATCACCGACTATCACCGCTCGCGGACCCTGCTCGACGGGCGCAACCGGGTGCTCGAGATGCTTGCGCGCGGTCGTCCCCAGCGGGCGGTGCTGGAGGCGATCATCGACTATATCGAGCGGATCTCGCCGTGGGCGCTGTGCTCGATTCATCGCTACGAGCCGACGTCCCGCACCCTGCACAATGCCGCCGCGCGGCGCCTGCCCGAGCCCTACATGCGGGCTGTCGACGGGGTCGTCGTCGGTCGCGGCGTCGGCTCCTGCGGCCATGCCGTGAGCACTGGTGAGCGGGTGGTCGCCAGCGATCTGCACCAGCACCCCTATTGGCGCGACTTCCGCGCCCTGGTCGATGAGGCCGGGCTGCGTGCCTGCTGGTCGCAGCCGATCATCGCCCCCGACGGTGTGGTGCTCGGCACCTTCGCGATCTATGCCACCGAGGTCTCGAGCCCCAGCGACGAGGACATCGAACTGATCGAGTCGGCGGCCGACCTGGCGGCGATCGTGATGGAGCACGACCGGGTCGAGCGCGCCACCCGCCAGGCCGAGGAGCGCGCGCGGCTGCTGCTCGACTCGAGCACCGAGGGGGTGTTCGGGCTTGACTCCGAGGCGCGCGCGACCTTCGTCAACCCGGCCGCCGCGCGGCTGCTCGGCATCCCGGCCGAGCAGCTCACCGGGCGTGCCATCCACGCCCTGATCCATCACTCACACCCCGACGGCAGTGCGATCGGCGAGACCGACACCCCAATGCTGCGGGCGATGCGCGAGGGCCGTGCCTATCACGTCAGCGACGCGGTGTTCTGGCGCGGCGACGGCAGTCACTTCCCGGTCGAGTACTGGTCGACTCCGATCCTGCGCGAGGGGCGGATCGAGGGTGCGGTGGTGACCTTCCACGACATCAGCGAGCGTAAGCGCGTCGAGGCCGAGATCCAGCATCTGGCCTTCCACGACGGGCTCACCGGGCTGCCCAACCGGATGCTGTTCAAGGAGGAGGTGGACCGGGCGCTGGCGCTGCTCAGGCGCTCGGGCCAGCGTTTCGCGCTGCACATGCTCGATCTCGACCACTTCAAGGACGTCAACGACAGCCTCGGCCATCCGGTCGGCGACGAGCTGCTGTGCGCGGTGGCGCGGCGCATCAGCGGGGTGGTCCGCGCCAGCGACGTCTTCGCCCGTTTCGGCGGCGACGAGTTCGCGCTGCTGCAGGTGCCGATCACGCACCCCGGCGAGGCCGCGGCGCTGGCCGAGAAGGTGGTGGCCTGCTTTACCGACACCTTCGCCCTCGCCGACTGCGCGATCAGCACCAACACCAGCATCGGCATCGCCGTCGCCGACCGTCACGATCTCGATGTCGACGACCTGATCGCGCGCGCCGATGTCGCGCTGTACAAGGCCAAGGAGGCGGGGCGGGGGACCCATGCCTTCTTCGCCGATGCGATGACCGAGCAGCTGCGCCACGAGATCCAGATCGCCTCGGAGCTGGTGCGCGCGCTCGAGCACGAGGAGCTGTGGCTGCACTACCAGCCGCAGGTCGATCTGCGCAGCGGCGCGCTGGTCGGGGTCGAGGCACTGGTGCGCTGGCGCCATCCCGAGCGCGGGTTGCTCCACCCCGGCGCCTTCATCGAGGTCGCCGAGCGGCGCGGCATGATCCGCCCGATCTCGGCCTGGGTGCTGGAGGCGGTGTGTCGGCAGGCGCGCGCGTGGCGCGAGCGCGGGCTGGTCTTCGGGCGGGTGGCGGTCAATCTGTGCGCCGAGCAGGTCGGTGACGACGCCTTCGCCGAGCAGATCCTGGCGGTGCTCGAGCGCACCGGGGCGCGGCCCGATGAGCTGGAGCTGGAGTTCACCGAGACGGTGCTGATCCAGGCCGATGCGCGCACCCAGGCCGACATCATCCGTCTCTCCGAGATCGGCGTGCGCTTTGCCATCGACGACTTCGGTACCGGCTTCTCGTCGCTGCAGTATCTGCGCAACCTGCGCACCGACAAGATCAAGATCGACCGCGAGTTCGTCAAGGACGTCACCCACAACCCCAGCGACGCCGAGATCGTCAAGGCGACCATCGCACTCGGCGCCGCGCTCGGCCTCGAGACCATCGCCGAGGGCGTCGAGACCGAGGCGCAGGCGGCCTTCCTGCGCGGTCACGGCTGTCACCAGGTACAGGGCTTCCTCTACGCCCGCCCGCTCGACCCCGAGGTGCTCGAGCGCGACTGGCTCAGTCGCGCCGCGCCGCCGCCTCGCGTTGCAGACGGCGCCTGAGCGCCGCCGGTGAGTCGGTGCGCCGGGCGAGCAGGTCGTAGGCCACCGGCACCACGAACAGGGTGAACAGGGTCGCGGCGATCACCCCGGCGAGGATCACCGTGCCGATCACCACCCGGGTCTCGGCCCCGGCGCCGCTCGAGAGCAGCAGCGGCACGGCGCCGGCGGCGGTGGTGATGCCGGTCATCACGATCGGGCGCAGGCGCACGTCGGCCGCCTCGGTGAGCGCGTCGCGGAACTCGCGTCCCTGATCGCGCAGCTGGTTGGCGAACTCGACGATGAGGATGCCGTTCTTGGCCGCCAGCCCGACCAGCATGATCAGCCCGATCTGGCTGTAGATGTTGAGCGTCTGCCCGCTCAGCCACAGCCCGCCGAGCGCCCCGGCCATCGCCAGCGGCACGGTGAGCATGATCACCAGCGGGTGGATCCAGCTCTCGAACTGCGCCGCCAGCACCAGGAAGACCACCAGCACCCCGAGCCCGAACACCAGCGCCATGCCCGCCGCGCCGCTGCGCAGGTCGCGGCTCTCGCCGCGGTAGTCGATGCGCGCGTGCTCGGGCAGCAGCGCGGCGGCGCGCGCATCGAGCGCATCGAGCGCCGCGCCGAGCGAGACCCCGGGGGCGAGGTTGGCCGAGAGGGTGATGGCGCGCATGCGGTTGTAGCGGTTGAGCTGCTGGGAGTCGGCCTGCTCGCTGACCCGCACCAGATTGGAGAGCGGGATCAGGGCGTCGCCGTGGGCCGAGCGCACATAGAGGTTCTCCAGACTGCCGGGGGTGCGCTGGCTGTCGCGCTCGCCCTCGAGGATGACGTCGTACTCCTCGCCGTCGTCGAGATAGGTGGTGACCTGACGCGAGCCGAGCATGGTCTCGAGGGTGCGCCCGATGGTCTCGATACGTACCCCGAGGTCGGCGGCGCGGTCGTAGTCGATCGCCACGCGCAGCTGCGGCTTGGTCTCCTTGTAGTCCCAGTCGAGCCCGACCAGGCCGGGGTTGTCGGTCTCGATCGACTCGACCAGGGCGTCGCGCCACGCGGCCAGCTCGTCGTAGGTGCCGCCGCCGATGACGAACTGCACCGGCTTCTGGATGCGTGCGCCGAAGCCCTGGCGCATCACCGGGAAGGCGCGCACCCCGGGCAGGTCGGCAAGCCGCGCACGCACCTCGTCCATGATCGCCCAGCCCGAGCGGCGCGCATCGAAGCCGGCGAGTACCATGATCACGATCCCCGAGTTGTAGCGCTCCAGGGTGCCGAAGGCGCGCGGCGCGCGCACCAGCACGCGGATCGCCTCGCCCGACTCGGCATAGGGCAGCAATCGGCGCTCGATCTCGTCCATGTACTCCTCCATGTAGGAGAAGGAGGCGCCTTCGGGACCATTGACCAGTACGAAGAAGGCGCCGCGATCCTCCTTCGGGGTGTACTCCTGGGGCAGCTGATCGAGCAGCCAGGCGGCGCCGCCGAGGGTCAGCGCGAAGGCCAGTCCGACCACCCAGGGGCGCGCGAGCAGCACCCCGAGCAGCCGCGCGTAGCCGCGGCGCAGCCAGACGAAGCCGCGGTCGACGGTGCGGGCCAGTGCGCCGGGCTGGTGGCTCGCGGGCAGGATCTGTGCGGCCAGGCTCGCCGAGAGGGTGAGCGCGACCAGCGAGGAGAAGGCCACCGCCGCGGCCATGGTCAGCGCGAACTCGCCGAACAGCCGCCCCAGATCGCCCTCGAGGAAGGCGATCGGCACGAACACCGAGATCAGCACCAGGGTGGTGGCGATCACCGCGAAGCCGACCTGACGGGCGCCGCGATAGGCCGCCACCAGCGGGCTCTCGCCATACTCCTCGATACGGCGGTGGATGTTCTCGAGCACCACGATGGCGTCGTCGACCACCAGCCCGATGGCCAGCACCAGCGCCAGCAGGGTGAGGATGTTGACCGAGAAGCCGAGCGCGAGCAGCACGGTGAAGGTGGCGATCAGCGACACCGGCACCGTCACCGCCGGCACCAGCATCGCGCGCACGCTGCCGAGAAACAGATAGATCACCAGCACCACCAGCGCGATGGCGATCGCCAGCGTCTTGTAGACCTCGGCGATGGCCTCGGCGACGAACACCGAGGAGTCGTAGCTCTGGCGGATCACCATGCCCTCGGGCAGGCTGGTGTTGAGCCGGCGCATCTCGGCCTTGGCGCGCTCGGCCACGGCGAGGGTGTTGGCCGTCGACTGCTTGATGATGCCGAGCCCGACCATGGCCACGCCGTTGCCGCGAAACAGCGTGCGGTCCTCCTCGGTGCCGCGCTCGATCCGGGCGATGTCGCCGAGACGTACCAGATGACCGTCGTCGCCGCGCGTCACCACCAGCCGGGCGAAGTCCTCGGCGGTGGCGAAGGCGCGGCTCAGGCGCACGCTGAACTGACGGTCGCGCGACTCGATGCTGCCGGCGGGCAGCTCCAGGTTCTCGGCGCGCAGCGCCTGCTCGACGTCGGCCACGGTGAGCCCGCGCGCGGCCAGCGCGTTGCGGTCGAGCCAGATGCGCATGGCATAGACCTGGGCGCCGCCGACGCGCACCCGCGCCACCCCGTCGAGCACCGAGAGCCGATCGACCAGATAGCGCCGGGTATAGTCGGTGAGTGCCGGCACGCTCAACCCCTCGGCGGTGAGGTTGAGCCACATGATCACGTCTTCGTTGCTGTCGACCTTCTGGATCTCGGGCGGCTCGGCCTCGTCGGGGAGCTGGTCGAGCACGCCGGAGACGCGGTCGCGGATGTCGTTGGCCGCGCCGTCGATGTCGCGATCGGTGGTGAACTCGACGGTGATGGTCGAGCGCCCGTCCTCGCTGCTCGACTCCAGGGTGCGGATGCCCTCGACCCCGGCGATACGATCCTCGATCAGCCGGGTGATGCGGGTCTCGACGACGCTGGCCGCGGCCCCCGGATAGCCGGTCTCGATCGACACCACCGGCGGATCGATGTCGGGGTACTCGCGCAGCGCCAGACGGTCGAAGGAGACCAGCCCGAAGACCACCAGCAGCAGCGCGAAGACCGTGGCCAGCACCGGGCGGGTGACGGCGAGATCGGAGAGGATCACGTCTCCGACTCCTCGAGCAGCCTCTGCAGCGGCGCATCGCCCGTATCGACGGCGAGCACCCGCACCTCGGCGCCGGGACGCACCCGCTGGTGGCCATCGGTGATCACCCGCTCGCCGACGTCCAGCCCGTCGCGGATCTCGACGGCGCCGGGACGGCGGATGCCGATGTGCACCTCACGCTGCTCGGCCACCGTCCGTCCGGTCCCGTCGGTCGCGACCACCAGCACGAAGTGACGCTGACCGCGTTGCAGGAGCGCCGCCTCCGGCACCACCACCGCCGTGTGCGGATCGAACAGCAGCTCCAGACGCATCAGCAGCCCCGGGCGCAACCGCCGCTCGGGGTTGGGCAGGATGGCGCGCACCAGCACCGCGCGGGTCACCGGGTCGACCCGGCTGTCGACGCCGCGCACCTCGCCGACGAACACCCGCTCGCCATGGGCGCGGGTGCGCGCCTCGACCCGCAGCCCCGGGGTGAGCCCGGCGAGATAGCGGCTGGGCACGGTGAAGTCGAGCTTCATCTCGGCGTCGTCGTCGAGGGTGGTGATCGGGTCGCCGGGCTCGACCAGCGCGCCGGGGCTGACCTGACGCAGCCCCAGCACCCCGGCGAAGGGGGCGCGGATGACGCGATCGGCCAGCCGCGACTCGAGCGCCACCAGCACCGCGCGGCTGGTCTCGAGGTCGCGCTGGCGCTCGTCGAGCAGCGACACGGCGGCCGAGTCCTGGGCGACCAGGGCGTTCACCCGACGGTACTGGCGCTCGGCCTCGGCGCGGCGCGCCTGCGCCTCCTCGAGCAGCGCCTGTTCCTCGGCGCTGGTCAGCTCCACCAGCAGCGCGCCGCGCTCGACGCGCTGGCCGTCGTCGAAGTGCAGCGCGGCGATGGTCTCGGTGACCCTGGAGGTGATCATCACCGACTCGTTGGCGCGCAGCGTGCCGAGCGCCTCGACGCGCTCGGCCAGTTCGGTCTGCGCGGCGGTGGCCACGATCACCCCGCTCGGCGGCGCCGCGGCGAGGAGCGGCGCGACGCACAGCAGCGTCAGCAGCAGCGGCAATGGGTGGGGCGGGGGGGCGCGGTGCGGTACGGGCATGACGTCGATCCTGTGACGGCTGGGTCGGTGGCGCGGGTGTCGCTGCACCGGTCTCACCCCGAGTGAGGCAGTGCCGGTGAGCAATGGTTCAGCGCGCGGGCGCGGTCGACTCCCTTTCGCCCGGGGTGGAAATTTGCAATCCTAACGCGCCGTCCGGGTGCTCGCCACAGAGACCGGCGTCGCCGTCAGGCGGGCCCCGCGGCAGGTTCCGGCGGACCCCGCGGCGCGGTCCGGCCGGTTGGGGACCGGTGCGTCTCGCCCGGTCGCGACCCGAACGCGATGGATGCCATGATCACCCTGACCCTCAACGGCGAGCCGGTGCGGCTCGATCTCGACCCCGACATGCCCCTGCTGTGGGCGCTGCGCGATCATCTCGGGCTGACCGGCACCCGCTTCGGCTGCGGCGAGGGCGAGTGCGGCGCCTGCACCGTGCACCTCGACGGCGATCCGGTGCGCTCCTGCGGCGTGACCCTGGGCGAGGTCGCGGGGCGCGAGGTGACCACCATCGAGGGGCTCTCGCCCGACGGTCGTCACCCGCTGCAGCTGGCCTGGATCGTCGAGGAGGTGCCGCAGTGCGGCTACTGCCAGTCCGGCCAGCTGATGAGCGCCGCGGCGCTGCTCGCCACTCACCCGCAGCCGAGCCCCGGGCAGATCGACGCGGCCATGTCCGGGGTGTTGTGCCGTTGCGGCAGCTATGCGCGTATCCGCCGCGCCATCCAGCGCGCGGCCAACCCCGAGGTGCACAATGGTTGATGCCGATCCCGGCCTCCGGCTGAGTCGCCGCGCCCTGCTCAGGCTCGGCCTGCTCGCCGGTGGCGGTCTGGTGCTCGGCATCGGTGCCGCCGACGCCGAGCAGACGGACACGCCCGACGGTGCTGCGAGCACGTTCGCCCCCGGCGCCTGGCTGCGTCTCCACGGCGACGGTCGGGTGGTGCTGATGCTGGCGCGCTCGGAGATGGGCCAGGGGGTGACCAGCGCGCTGCCGATGCTGGTGGCCGAGGAGCTGGAGGTCGGACTCGATCAGCTCGAACTCGAACCGGCGCCGGTGGCGCCGGACTATGTCAATCGTCTGCTCGGCGAGCAGGCCACCGGCTGCAGCACCTCGGTGCGCGATGCCTGGGGACCGCTGCGCGAGGCCGGCGCGGTGGCGCGGACCCTGCTCGTGCGCGCCGCCGCCGCACGCTGGGGGGTCGCCCCGGAGGCGTGCCGGGCGCACCGGGGCGCGGTCCATCACCCCGACGGCGAGACCCGGCTCGGCTATGGCGCGTTGGCCGAGGCGGCGGCGCGGTTGCCGCTGCCGGAGTCGGTGGCGCTCAAGGCGCCCGCGCAGTGGCGACTGATCGGTACCCCGCAGCACCGGCTCGACACCCCGGACAAGGTGGTGGGCGCGGCGCGCTACGGGCTCGACGTGCGGCTGCCGGGGATGCGCTATGCCAGCGTGGCGCGTTGTCCGCTCAGCGGCGCGCGGGTCAGCGCCTGGCGCGCCGATGCCGCGCGTGCGGTGCCGGGGGTGGAGGCGGTGCTGGCGGTGCGGCACGGTGTCGCGGTGGTGGCGCGCGATACCTGGAGTCTGCTGCGCGGGCGCGCCGCGCTGGAGATCGATTGCGATCCCGCGGCCGATCCCGCGGCCGATCAGGCGCGGATGGAGACGCGGCTGCGTTCGCGCCTCGATGCGCACGGCGCGGCGCTGGCCGAGTCGCGCGGCGATGCGCTGGCCGTGCTCGAACAGGCCGAGCGGGTGGTCGAGGCCGACTACAGCCTGCCCTTCCTCGCCCATGTCTGCATGGAGCCGATGAACTGCACCGCCGAGGTCAGTGCCGAGCGCTGTGTGATCCATGTCCCCACCCAGGCCCAGCAACGGGTGCTGGAGACGGCGCAGCGCATCACCGGGCTCGCGCCCGAGCGCATCGAGGTGCGCACCACCCTGCTCGGCGGCGGCTTCGGTCGTCGGGTCGAGCAGGACTTCGTCGCCGACGCCGTGGAGCTGGCGCAGCGGCTCGGGCGACCGGTGCAGGTGGTGTGGACCCGCGCCGACGATCTCACCCAGGATCACTACCGCCCGATGACCTGTCACCGGCTGCGCGCCACCCTCGACGCCGAGGGTCTGCCGCGCGCCTGGTATCACCGTATCGTCGGTCCCTCGGTGCTGGCGCGGCTGGCGCCCGAGGAGATCGCCGACGGGCTCGATCCGACCCTGGTCGAGGGCGCCACCGCGCTGCCCTACGCACTGCCGGCGCTGCGCGTCGAGTACCGTCGCGCCGATCTGCCGGTCTCGCTCGGGCTGTGGCGCGGCGGCGCGCGGGCGCACAACGCGCATGTCGTCGAGTGCTTCCTCGACGAACTGGCCGCGGCCACCGGTCGCGATCCGCTGGCGCTGCGTCTGGCGCTGCTCGAGGACCAGCCGCGCGCGCGCGCGGTGCTCGAGCGCGTCGCCGCGCTGGCCGGCTGGTCGCAGCCGCCGGCCCCGGGTCACGGACGCGGCATCGCGCTGGCCACCGGTTACGACAGTCTGGTCGCCCAGGTCGTCGAGGTGGCGCCGCGCGCCGCGGGCGACGGGCTGCGGGTGGCGCGGGTGTGGTGCGTGGTCGACTGTGGCCTGGCGGTCGACCCCGACGGGGTGTGCGCGCAGATGGAGGGGGGCATCGCCTTCGGCCTGAGCGTTGCGCTCGGCGAGCGCATCAGCTTCGCCGCCGGGCGGGTCGAGCAGCGCGCGCTCGCCGACTATCGGCTGCTGCGTCTCGACGAGATGCCCGAGGTCGAGGTCGAGCTGATCGCCGGTGCCGCGACCCCGGGCGGGGTGGGGGATCTGGGGCCGCTGGCGCTCTCCCCGGCGCTGGCTGCGGCGATCGCGGCGGCCGGGGGCGAGCGTCAGCGAGCGCTGCCGCTGCGCCTGGGCTGAGCGGAGGTTCAGGCGCCGAGCGCGGCGGCCTGGCGCTGCATCTTGTTGACGATGGCGAAGACGCCGACGTGACGGTTGGGGCTGAGGTGCTCGTCGAGCGCCAGCCCGGTGAACAGGTCGTCGACGTCGAGCGCGGCGATCTCCTCGGCGCTGCGGTTGGAGAACAGCCCGACGAGCAGCGCCACCACGCCCTTGATGATGGCGGTGTCGCAGTCGCCGGCATAGACCAGCCGTCCGCCCTCGGCGGGGCGGGCGACGACGTGCACCAGACTCATGCACTCGACCACGCGGTTGTCCTCGGTCTTGTCGGCGGGGTCCATCGCCGGGAGGCGCTCGCCGAGTTCGACCAGGTACTGATAGCGCTGGTCCCAGTCGTCGAGCAGGTCGAAGTCGTCGATGATGGCCTGGATGGCGGCGTCTTGATGCATGGTGGATCGCTGCGGTTGGTTGCTGGGGTCGGTCGCGCGGGGCGCGCGGCCGACCGAGTCTACCGGATCCGTGCTAGACGCTGAAGGACTCGCCGCAGCCGCACTGGTCCTTGACGTTGGGGTTGCGGAACTCGAAGCCGAGGTTGAGCAGGCTCGAGCGCACGAAGTCGATCTCGGTGCCGTCGATGTGCGCGAGGCTCTGGTCGTCGACCACGATCTTGATGCCGTGGCTCTCGAACACCTGATCGGTGGGCGCGACGGCGTCGGCGTAGTCGACCTCGTAGGCGAAGCCCGAGCAGCCGCTCTTGCGCGTCGCCACCCGCAGCCCGACCCCCTGTCCGCGTTGCTCGATCATCCGGGAGACGTGGCGCGCGGCCGCCTCGGTCAGGGTGACTGCCATGGTTGCTTACCTCATCTGGCTTGTACTGAAGCGTTGAGCCTAGATGGGCGCCGACCGGCGGGGTTTTCAATCCTCGTCGGCGCGCTCAGGCCACCCGGGTGAGCGCCGGGCGGGCAGCGGAGCGCGGCGGCGATCTCGTCGACATCGGCTATATCGAGCGCGACGAGATCCGGCCGTGGGTCGCCGCCGCGTTCGATCTCGCGCAACTGCGCGAGGCGCAGCGCGCCTTTCTCGACAAGCAGCACGTCGGCAGGATCGTGATCCGCGTCGCTCATCCGGAGATCGCGCGCTGAGCGCGACGTCGGTCGCTAGTGACGCTGGTCGTCGACGTCGATGTCGGCGATCGTCGCCATCTCCAGCAGGCCGCGCATCAGCACCGCGCGCGCCGGCGTCTCCAGGGTCTCGATCAGCGCCTGCTTGTCCTCCGGGCTCAGTGGCAGGTGGGCGCAGAGCAGGTTGACCAGGTCGGTGTCGGGCATCTGCTCGAGGTCCTGCCACGGCACCTCGACCCGGCGTACCTGACAGTAGCGCTCGAGCGCGACGAGAAAGGGGCGCCGCTCGGCGATCGCGCCGGACACCGGCTCGTCGAGATCGGCGGCAAAGTCCCGCCACTCGGGCGCCACCCGGCGGTAGCCGGCGCGCTCGGCGAGTTCGCCGGTGACGCGGAAGCGACACACCCCGGTGAGCACCAGCACGATGCGTCCGTCGCTGGTCTCGCTATAGCTGGTGATGCGCCCGGCGCAGCCGACCGGATGGAGCGGGGCGGGCGTCGGCGTCTCGTCCTCGCCCGGCGTCTCCTGCGGCTGGATCATGCCGAGCAGGTGATCGGCGGCGAGGACGTCATTGATCATGCGCAGATAGCGTGGCTCGAAGATATTGAGCGGGAGTTGCACGCCCGGCATCAGCACCGCGCCGGGGAGGGGGAAGACCGCGAGTTCCGTCGGCAGGTCGGCGAACTTGGGGAAGAAGGGGGTGCGCGTCATCTCACTGCTCCGGGGTTCGGTGGACGTGCCCCGCGCCGCGGGCGGAGCGCGCCGCGAATCGGGTTGTACAGCGAGCACATTGGGGTGTGTGCGTCGCATCCCCAGCCTTGCTGGCATCGGGTTTGGATTCTTCGGCGGTGACCGCACACTCAGGGATCGAGGTCCGCAGGCGGTGTGACCGAGGTCCGCCGTCGTCCCACCTGCAGCCGAAGCGAGGACGAGATGCACCCAACACCAACGGATGGCGCGCGCGCCGGGCTCGCGGACGAGTTCCGCCGGGTCCGCGCCCTTACCGAACACCTCTGCGAACCGCTCGCCATCGAGGATTACGGCCTCCAGGTCGTCCCCGAGGCCAGCCCGCCGAAGTGGCACCTGGCCCATGTCTCCTGGTTCTACGAGACCTTCCTGCTGCTGCCGTCGCTCGATGGCTATCGCCCCTTCGATCCGCGCTTCGCGCATCTGTTCAACAGCTACTACGAGCAGACCGGCAGCGGCTTCTGGCCGCGCGCCGAGCGTGGGCTGCTGTCGCGCCCCCGGGTCGAGGAGGTCTACGACTATCGCCGCCATGTCGACGCGGCCATGCTGCGCCTGATCGAGTGCTGCGAGGCCGAGCGCTGGGCGCGCGTCGAGCTGCGCCTGCGCATCGGGCTCAATCACGAGCAGCAGCACCAGGAGCTGTTGCTCACCGACATCAAGCGCAACCTCGCCCACAACCCGCTGCGCCCGGCCTATCGCGCCGATCTCGCGGCGCCGCCGCCGGGCGTGCCCGAGCCGCTCGACTGGGTGTCGTTCGACGGCGGGCTGGTCGAGATCGGCGCCGGGCCCGAGGGCTTCGCCTACGACAACGAGCGCCCGCGCCATCGCGCCTTCCTCGAGCCCTTCGCGCTCGCCGACCGGTTGGTGAGCAACGCCGAGTTCCTCGCCTTCGTCGAGGACGGCGGCTATCACGATCCCGCCCACTGGCTCTCCGACGGCTGGGCGCGGGTACGCGCCGAGGGTTGGGAGGCGCCGCTCTACTGGGAGCGGGTCGACGGTCAGTGGCAGACGCTGACGCTCGGCGGCATGCGCCCGCTCGACCCCGCCGAGCCGGTCTGTCATGTCAGCTATTACGAGGCCGATGCCTACGCCAGCTGGGCGGGCAAGTCGCTGCCGACCGAGGCGCAGTGGGAGCACGCCGCCGCCGGTGTCGAACGCGCCGGCAACTTCCTCGACAGCGGCCTGCTCCATCCCCGTCCGGCGCGCGGCAGCGGGTTGCGCCAGCTCTTCGGCGATCTCTGGGAGTGGACCGCCTCGGCCTATCTCGCCTATCCCGGCTATCGCGCCCCCGGCGGCGCGATCGGCGAGTACAACGGCAAGTTCATGTGCAACCAGATGGTGCTGCGCGGCGGCTCCTGCGTCAGCTCGCGCGACCATCTGCGGCTCAGTTATCGCAACTTCTTCTATCCCCACGAACGCTGGCAGTTCAAGGGATTCAGACTCGCGGAGGTCGAATGATGAACATCGCCGCCACGCTCGCCACCGGATCGCGCCCGCCTCGCTCGGGGGGCGCGCCGGGAGTGCGCTTCTTCGATGCCCACCCGACCCCGGATGACCTGCGTGCCGAGGTCCTCGCCGGGCTCGCGGGCAGCCCCAAGCGGCTCTCGCCCAAGCTCTTCTATGACGCGCGCGGCTCGCAACTGTTCGATGCCATCACCGAGCTGCCCGAGTACTATCCGACCCGCACCGAGATCGGGATCCTCTGCGATCACGGCGAGGAGATGGCCGACCTGCTCGGGCGCGGCCGGGTGCTGCTCGAACTCGGCAGCGGCAGCAGTCTCAAGATCCGCATCCTGCTCGCGGCGCTCGAACCCGAGATCTACATCCCTATCGACATCTCCCGCGAGCACCTGCGCGCCTCCGCCGAATCGCTCGCCGAGCACTTCCCGGCGCTGGCCATCCATGCCACCTGCGCCGATTATTCCGTCCCCTTCGAGCTGCCGATCGAGGGCGATCGAGAGGGCCTGGCGGCCTTCTTCCCCGGGTCGAGCATCGGCAACTTCGAGCCCGAGGCGGCGCGCGCCCTGCTCCTGCGGGTGGCGGCGCTGGTGGGGATCGGTGGGCGGTTGCTGATCGGCGTCGATCTGCGCAAGGAGCGCGCCGTGCTGGAGGCGGCCTATGACGACGCCCAGGGGGTGACCGCGGCCTTCAATCGCAATCTGCTCGAACGGCTCAACCGCGAACTCGACGCCGACTTCGACCTCGAGGCCTTCGTCCATCGCGCCCGCTACGACGACGTCCAGGGACGCGTCGAGATGCATCTGGAGAGCCTGCGCGAGCAGACCGTGACCGTCGCCGGGCAGCGCTTCGTCTTCGCCGCCGGCGAGACCATCCACACCGAGAACTCCTACAAGTACGACATCGCCGGCTTCCACCAGCTGGCCGCCGGCGCGGGCTTCGTCCCCGAGCGGGTGTGGACCGACCCGCACCGGCTGTTCAGCGTGCACTGTCTGCGCGTCGAGGCCTGCTGAGGGGCTCAGCGCCCGCCGTAGGCCAGGTCCTGGCCGGCGATGGTGCGTTCGAGCCGGTCGATCGCCCGGGCGTAGCCGCGGGCGAGGGCGTCGAGGGTCTCGGCGCGCCCGGCGTGCCAGGCGCGTGCGGCGAAGCCCTCGAGCAGCGCGGCGTGGATGCGTCCCTGGTGCAGCCGCAGTCGGTCGGCATTGCCGTGGGCGCGGTGCAGCCGGGCGAGCAGGGCGATCTCGCCGAGCGCCTCGCGATGCGCGGCGCGGTGGTGATAGAGCCGGGCGAGGACGGGGTCGTCGCAGGCGCGGGCGATCGCGCGCAGCCGCTCGGCGCCAGCCTCGGGGTGGGCGAAGGGCTGGTGACAGGCGGGCGTCTCGGCCCGCGGCTGGGGCAGGACGCCGAGCAGACAGCAGAGCAGCGCGAACGTGGCGGCGGGGTGGGGCATGGGCACGACTCCGACGGGGTAAGGCTATACCCGAGTAAAGCACACGGGTAAGGGTTTCGAAACAGGATCGTCATCTTTCTCGCAGGACGCCGCCGGCGCGGCCCCGAGCTTGCGTTTCCCGCCGTCGCGGTCGATGCTGACGGTGGCCGCGCGACCCGAACGCCCGCGCCCGTGCCCCCGGCGGCAGTGCCGCACCATCCCCCGGAGCCAAGCTGATGAACGAGACCGTGGACGACCCCGTGCTCGAGCACGACATCGAGCTGTTCACCCGGCTGCTCGGCGACGTGCTGCGCGAGCACAGTCGCAAGCGCGTGCTGGTGGTGGTCGAGCGCCTGCGCGAGGGCTTCATGCAGCTGCGCGAGGGCGAGGACGAGACGCTGCGCGCGCGTCTGCGGGCGCGCATCGAGGGGCTCGACCCGCAGACCCTGGCCGAGGTGATCCGCGCCTTTGCGATCTATTTCGGTCTGGTCAACACCGCCGAGGAGCTCAACGCCCATCTCCGGCGCATGGCGCGCGTCTCCTCCGGCGAGCGGCTGTGGCGCGGCTCCTTCGACGACACCGTGCGTCGGCTCGCCGCCGACGGGGTGGCGCCCGCGCCCTTCCAGAGCCTGCTCGAGCACCTGGTCTATCTGCCGGTGTTCACCGCGCATCCCACCGAGGCGCGGCGGCGCACCATCGCCGAGATCTTCCGCCGCATCTTCCTCGCCGGTCAGGACCTGCACCGCCACCGGCTCAACGACGAGGAGCGCGAGGACAAGCTCGCCGAGATCCGCGCCCAGATCCAGATCCTGTGGAAGACCGACGAGGTGCGGGTGCACAAGCCGCAGGTCACCGACGAGGTGCGCCAGGGGCTCTATTTCTTCCGCGAGTCGCTGTTTGGCGCCGTGCCCGAGGTCTATCGCATCCTCGAGAAGGCGGTGCGCCGGGTCCACGGCGCCGAGACCGCCGCGGCGGTGCCGAGCCTGATGCGCTTCGGCTCGTGGATCGGCGGCGATCGCGACGGCAACCCCTTCGTGCGCCCCGAGACCACCGAGCTGGCGGTGCGGATGCACGCCGAGCTGGTGCTCGAGCACTATCTCGAACGGGTGGGGCGGTTGCAGCGCATGCTCAGCCACTCCAGCGCGTTGTGCGAGCCCGCGCCGGCCTTCCTCGACAGCCTCGACGCCGACGAGGACTACTGGGTCGAGACCATGGGGCAGAGCCTGCGCCGCTTCCTCAACGAGCCCTACCGGCGCAAGCTGGCGATGATCGCCCACCGGCTCGAGGCCAACCTGGCGCGGGTGCGCGCCCGTCTCGCCGAGGCCGAGACGCTGCCGGCGGCCGGGTATTGCGATGCCCGCGCCTTTCTCGTCGATCTTCAGCTGATCCGCGACTCGCTGGTCCATCACGGCGATGCCAGCGCCGCCGCCGGGCCGCTCCACGACCTGATCCGTCTGGTCGAGACCTTCGGCTTCCATCTGGTGCAGCTCGATCTGCGCCAGGAGTCGAGCCGCCATACCGAGGCGGTGGCCGAGCTGTTCGCCCGCCAGCCCGGCGCGCCCTACTATCTCGCCTTCGACGAGTCGCAGCGCCTGCTCGCCCTGGCCGAGGCGATCGCCCACCCCCAGCCCTTCGTCATCGACAAGGCGACCCTCGGCGCGGCCACCCGCGAGACCCTGGAGACCTTCGAGACCATCGCCCGGGCGCGCGCCGAGGTCGGCGAGCAGGCAATCGGCCAGTACGTGATCTCGATGACCCACGAGGCCAGTCACGTGCTCGAGGTGATGCTGCTGGCGCGCCTGGCGGGGCTCGCCGGGCACGATCGTCAGGGCTGGTTCTGCACCCTCCAGATCGCGCCGCTGTTCGAGACCATCGACGACCTGGCGCGGATCGATGCGGTGATGGGGCGGCTGTTCACCGACCCCACCTATCGCGCGCTGCTGCGCGCCTCGGGCGATCAGCAGGAGGTGATGCTCGGCTATTCCGACTCCTGCAAGGACGGCGGCATCCTCGCCTCGGGCTGGCGGCTCTACGAGGCCCAGCGCAAGGTGATCGCGCTCGCCGACGAGCACGGCGTGGCCTGTCGGCTGTTCCACGGTCGCGGCGGTACCGTGGGTCGCGGCGGCGGACCGACCCACGAGGCGATCCTCGCCCAGCCGGCCGATACCGTGCACGGTCAGATCAAGTTCACCGAGCAGGGCGAGGTGCTCTCCTATCGCTACGCCAACCCCGAGACCGCGCGTTATGAACTCACCATGGGGATCAGCGGTCTGATCAAGGCCAGCCGTTGTCTGATCGAGCCCGCCGCGCCCGAGCGCCCCGAGGACCTGGAGGTCATGGCCGAGTTGGCCGCGCACGGCGAGGCGGCCTATCGCGCCCTGGTCGGCGCCGAGGGACTGCTCGATTACTTCTATGCCTGCACCCCGGTCGACGGCATCGCGTTGCTCAACATCGGCTCGCGCCCGGCGCACCGCAGCCGCGGCGATCGTTCGCTCGGCTCGATCCGCGCCATCCCCTGGGTGTTCGGTTGGGGACAGGCGCGGCTGACCCTGCCGGGGTGGTTCGGCATCGGCACCGCGCTGGCGCGCTATCGCGGCGACGATCCCGAACGCTTGGCGCGGTTGCGACGGATGTATCGCGAGTGGCCCTTCCTCCGGGTGCTGTTGTCGAACACCCAGATGTCGCTGTTCAAGGCCGAGATGGCGATCGCCCGCGAGTACCTGCGCCTGGCCGACGACCCGTCGCGCGCCGCGGCCCTCCTCGCGCACATCGAGGCCGAGTACCGGCTGACCCTGAGCGAGGTGCTGGCGGTCACCGAGACCGATCGACTGCTCGCCGACCAGCCGGCGCTGCGCCGCTCGCTGCTGCGGCGCAACCGCTATCTCGACCCGCTCAACCACATCCAGGTGGTGCTGCTCGAGCGCTATCGCGGCGAGCCCGAGGCGGAGCAGCGCGAGCAGTGGCTCGACCCGCTGCTGCGTTCGATCAACGCCATCGCCGCCGGGATGCGTAACACTGGTTGAGCGCCGACGCCCGCGTGGCGTCGGCAATGAATATCCCTATTGAAAAAACGGCTTCGAACCACAGAAGATGAAATCACGCGCATCTGCGCGCGGCGGCCAGCGCGGCCGACGCTGGCGCCTCGCGTCACCCGACTCATTCAGACCCCATCGCCATGAACGATCCCGATTCCAACCGCTCCACCCCCGCTCGTCCGGCGCTCGGCGCCAGGGTGCTCGGGGTGGTGCTGCTCTTCTTCAGCGTCGGCCTGGTCTCCTGTCAGGCCTTGTTCTCATGGTGAGCAGCGGGGCCGGACGGCTCGGCGAGCTGCTGCGCGAGGGCGTGGTGGCGCGCGAGACGCCGCGCGCGCCACGGCTGCGCGGGCTGTTGCTGTTCGTGCTGCCGCTGCCGCTGCTGTTCGGCGCGCTGATCGCGCTCGGCGCCGGACGGCTGGAGTCCTTCCTCGCCGACGCCAGCGGCTTCGCGCTGTTCATGGCCGCGGCCTATCTCACCCGGCGCGGCATCCGCGAGGCCCACCTGCGCGATCGCCGCCGGCGCTTTGCGCGGCTGCCGCGGCTGCGGCTGCAGACCCTCGGCGGGCTGCTGGTGGCGCTTGCCACCGGCTGGTGCGTGCTGGTCTCGCTGGGGCAGGGGGCGGGGCTTGCGCTCGCCTTCGCCGCGGTCGCGCTGCTCGGCTTCCATCTCAGCTACGGGCTGGTGCCGGAGGCGCCCGAGCAGCCCTTCGACCTCAGCGATGCCCGTGCGCGCAAGGTCGCCGCGGCGCTCGCCGAGGCCGAGCAGAAGCTCATCGAGGTCGAGACCGCCGCCGCGCGCATCGCCAACCCCGAACTCAAGGCGCGGCTCGGGCGCATCGCGCTCAAGGGTCGGCGTATCCTCGAGCAGATCGCCGAGCGTCCGACCGATCTGTTCCGCGCGCGCAAGTTCCTCAACGTCTATCTCGACGGCGTGCGTCAGGTCACCGACGGCTATGCCCGCACCCACCGTCAGGCCGACGTGCTGGCGCTGGAGGAGAACTTCCGCGGCGTGCTGGTCACCGTCGAGGAGGTCTTCGACGAGCAGCACCAGCGCCTGCTCGACAGCGACCTGATGGACCTCGACGTGCGCATCGAGGTGCTCAAGCAGCAGCTCGAACGCGAGGGCCTGAGCTAGTCGCCCGGCGCGCGCCGTCCTCACCCGTTTTCCCCGGAGATCAACCGCAGTGAGTCAATCCCAGTATCCCCAGACCACCACCGGTCGCACCGACGCCCTCGCCGAGTCGATGACCGAGCTCGGGCTGCCCGAGCATGCCGGTGTCGACGAGGCCGAGGTCGAGCGCCTGCTCGGCGAGCTCGACCTCCGCGACGCGCACTCGGTGATGTTCTTCGGCGCCAAGGCCCAGCAGCGTCTCACCGAGGTCTCGGACCGGATGCTCGAGGGCGTGCGCGCCAAGGACACCGGCCCGGCCGGCGCCGCGCTCAGCGAGATGGTCACCACCCTCAAGGGCTTCGACGTCGAGGGGCTCGACCCCAATCGCCGTCAGGGCTGGTTCTCCAAGCTCATCGGCAAGACCCGGCCGATCGCTCGCTTCCTCGAGGAGTACGAGGCGGTGCGCGACCAGATCGAGGACATCTCGCGTGCGCTCGAGGGTCACAAGACCCAGTTGCTCACCGACGTCACCGCGCTCGATCGGCTCTATGCCGCCAATCTCGACTATTTCCGCGCGCTCGAGTCCTATATCCTTGCCGGCGAGCGCAAGCTCGTCGAACTCGACGAGCGGGCGATCCCGGCGCTCGTCGCCCAGGTCGAGGCCGGCGCCGACATGGTCGAGGCGCAACGGCTGCGCGACCTGCGCGGCGCGCGCGATGATCTGGAGCGGCGCGTCCACGACCTCAGGCTCACCCGTCAGGTGGCGATGCAGGGGCTGCCGAGCATCCGGCTGGTGCAGGAAAACGACAAGGGGCTGATCAACAAGATCAACTCCACCCTGGTCAACACCGTGCCGCTGTGGCGCCAGCAGCTCGCCCAGGCGGTGACCATCTTCCGCTCGGCCGAGGCGGCCGATACCCTGAAGGCGGCCACCGACCTCACCAACGAGCTGCTCCAGGCCAACGCCGCCAATCTCAAGTCGGCCAACGCCGAGGCGCGACGCCAGATCGAGCGCGGGGTGTTCGACATCGAGGCGGTCAAGCAGGCCAACCGCAGCCTGATCGAGACCATCGAGGAGAGCCTGCAGATCGCCGATGCCGGCAAGCGCGCGCGCGCCGAGGCCAACGCCGAGCTGACGCGTCTGGAGGCCGATCTGCGCGCCACGCTCAGCGCCGCCAGCGCCCGAACCGGCGTCGAGCGCGGTTGAACGGGGGCGGGCGGGGCGATTGCGATCGAACTCCGCTCTTCCATTTCTCGCAAGATTCTGTATATTTACGCGTTTACCCGCGGGGTGTCCCGCATCGCTAACAGTTCAGTCTGAGCCAGGACAGCACATGGTCACGATTCGTTTGTCCCGTGGTGGTTCGAAGAAGAACCCCTTCTATCAGGTCGTTGTCGCCGACGTGCGCGCCAAGCGCGACGGTCGCTACATCGAGCGCCTCGGTTTCTACAACCCGACCGCCAAGGGCGGTGAGGTCGAGCTCCGCATCAACCGCGAGCGCGCCGATTACTGGCTCGGCCAGGGCGCCCAGCCGACCGACCGCGCCGCGCAGCTGCTCAAGCAGGCTGCCAAGGACGCCGAGGCCGTCGCGGCCTGAGACCGCACGGGATGACGAGCGCGATGACTGATCGGTCGCCGTCGACGCGGCGCATCGTGCTCGGGCGCATCGCCGGCGTCTATGGCGTGCGCGGCTGGGTGCGGGTGTTCTCCGAGACCGACCCGCGCGAGGGCATTCTCCACTATAGCCAGTGGCTGCTCGGTCCCGAGGCGCGGCCCTGCAAGCTCGCCGAGGGCAAGCGTCACGGCAAGGGTCTGGTCGCCCGGCTCGAGGGCTGCGACGACCGTGATCAGGCCGCCGCGCTGGTCGGTCAGGAGATCGCCATCACCCGCGATCAACTGCCGCCGCCGCGTGCCGACGAGTTCTACTGGTGCGACCTCGAACAGCTCGAGGTCCACACCACCGAGGGGCAATCGCTCGGTCGTGTCAGCCATCTGTTCGCCACCGGCGCCAACGACGTGCTGGTGGTGAAGGGCGAGCGCGAACGACTGATCCCCTTCGTGTGGGAGGATGTCGTCAAGCAGGTGGACTTCGCCGCAGGCCGCGTCGAGGTCGACTGGGACCCCGACTTCTGAGCGGCCCCGAGGCCGAACAGAGGGTCCATACGCCATGCGTTTCGACGTCATCACCCTGTTTCCCGAGATGTTCGGCACCTTCGCCGAGCAGGGCGTCACCGGGCGGGCGCTGACCCGTGGGCTGGCTGCGTTGCAGCTGTGGAATCCGCGCGATTTCACCCACGATGTCCACCGCACCGTCGACGATCGTCCCTACGGGGGCGGGCCGGGGATGGTGATGAAGGTCGAGCCGCTGCGCGCGGCCATCGCCGCCGCACGCGCGGCGGCGCCGGCGAGCCGAGTCGCCTATCTCTCGCCCCAGGGGCGGGTGCTCGATCAGACCGCGATGGTCGAGATCGCCACGCAACCGGGGTGGATCCTGCTCGCCGGGCGCTATGAGGGTGTCGACGAGCGGCTGATCGAGGGGCACGTCGACGAGGAATGGTCGATCGGCGACTATGTCCTCAGTGGCGGCGAGCTGCCGGCCATGGTGGTGATGGACGCGGTGATCCGGCTGCTGCCGGGCGCGCTCGGGCACGCCGATTCGGCGCGTCAGGATTCACACATGGACGGGCTACTGGACTGCCCCCATTACACACGACCGGAGCGGATCGACGGAGAGGAGGTCCCTGCGGTGCTGGTCGGCGGCGATCACCGCGCGATCGAACGTTGGCGGTTGCGCCAGGCGCTAGGGCGGACCTGGTTGCGCCGACCGGAAATGCTGGAGCGGCGAGGCCTGAGTGCGGACGAACAGGCGCTGCTCGATGACTTCGTCCGGGCCCATCATGCCGATGGCGCCGGGTAAGAACAGGAGCCTAAGGAAACCATGAGCAACATCATTCAACAGCTCGAGAACGAGCAGATCACCCGTGAAGTGCCGGATTTCGCCCCGGGCGACACCGTCGTCGTCCAGGTGCGCGTGAAGGAAGGCAGCCGTGAGCGCCTGCAGGCGTTCGAGGGCGTGGTGATCGCCATCCGCAACCGCGGTCTGAACTCCGCCTTCACCGTGCGCAAGATCTCCCACGGCGAGGGCGTCGAGCGCGTCTTCCAGACCTACAGCCCGACCATCGCCGGGATCGAGGTCAAGCGCAAGGGCGACGTGCGTCGCGCCAAGCTCTACTACCTGCGCGAGCGTTCCGGCAAGGCCGCCCGCATCAAGGAAAAGGTCTGAGGTTCGTGGCGGCCGCCCGCCCGGGCGGCTGCGCGTTCTGGACGCCTTGTCCCGGACCTTCCTCTGGCACGATTACGAGACCTGGGGTGCCGACCCCCGGCGTGATCGTGCCTGTCAGTTCGCCGGTGTGCGCACCAACGTCGAGCTCGAAGAGATCGGCGATCCGCTGGTGCTCTACTGCCGCCCGGCCACCGACCTGCTGCCCCATCCCGACGCCTGTCTGATCACCGGCATCACGCCGCAGCTGGCCGCGCGCGAAGGGGTGTGCGAGGCCGAGTTCGCCGCCGCCATCCATGCCGAACTGGCCACCCCCGGTACCTGCGGGGTCGGTTACAACAGCCTGCGCTTCGATGACGAGGTCACCCGTCATCTGCTCTATCGCAACCTGTTCGATCCCTATGCCCGCGAGTGGCGCAACGGCAACTCGCGCTGGGACCTGATCGACACCCTGCGTCTGGCCCACGCGCTGCGCCCCGAGGGCATCGCCTGGCCGCGACACGAGGACGGCTCCACCTCGTTCCGGCTCGAGGCGCTGAGCGCGGCCAACGGTATCGAGCACGGTCAGGCGCACGACGCGCTGGCCGACGTGCGCGCCACCATCGCCCTGGCGCGGTTGCTCAAGCGCGCCCAGCCGCGGCTGTTCGACTACGCCCTGACCCTGCGCGACAAGCGTCAGGCGCGCGCGCTGATCGATCGCGGACAGCCGCTGCTCCACGCCTCGGCGCGCTACCCGGCCGCACTCGGCTGCATCGCCCCGATCGCCGCGCTCGCCCCCCATCCGGGCAACCCCAACGGGGTGCTCTGCTTCGACCTGCGCCACCACCCGGCGCTGCTGCTCGACACCCCGATCGATGAGCTGCGCGCGCGCCTGTTCACCCCGGCCGCGGCGCGCGGCGCCGATGTGCAGCGCCCGCCGCTCAAGACCGTGCACCTCAACCGCGCCCCGGTGCTCGCCCCGCTCAAGACCCTGGGGGGGGAGGCCGCCGCGCGCTGGCAGATCGACCCCGCCGCGGTCGAACAGCACGCCCGCTTCGCCGCCGAGCACGCCGCCGAGCTGGCCAAGCGGGCGCGGGCGCTGTTCGACACCCCGCCCGCGGCCGAGACCGATCCCGACCTGATGCTCTACGGCGGCGGTTTCCTCGGCGATCGCGACCGCCGCCTGCTCGACGAGCTGCGTCGCCTGCCGCCGGCGCAGCTCGCCGGGCTCGCCCCGGCGTTCGAGGACCCGCGCCTGCCGGAGATGCTCTTCCGCTATCGCGCGCGCAACTGGCCCGAGACCCTCTCGCCGGAGGAGCGCGAGCGCTGGGACGGCTATCGTCTGGCGCGCCTCACCGAGCCCGATGGGGGCGCGAGCCTCACCATCGACGATTTCGAGCAGCGGCTTGCCGAACTCGACGCCGAGGGCCTCGACCCCGCCCGCGCCCGCGTGCTCGAAGCGCTCGCCGACTGGGCCGAGCAGGTCCTCGACATCGCCCCCTGAGCCGCCCTCAGCAGGCCAGCTCCACCGACAGTACGCGGATGTACTGCTCGTCGAACTCCCAGCGGATATTGCGATCGTAGAGCTGCAGCCCGAAGCGGCGCCGCTCCGGATAACGGTCCATGTAACCGGGACGCGGGTCCTGGGTCAGCACCTGCTCGATCAACGCGCGCAGCCCCAGGCGGCCATCGGGGTCGGCCTGGGCGATGCCCTCGAGCGCGGCGGCCTCGAAGCGGATCGGGCGCAGACACACCACCCGCTCCTGGGCAAAGCCGCTGCGCGCATCGTGCAGCGCGTCGGCGTAGGGGACATAGGGCTTGATGTCGAGCACCGGGGTGCCGTCGAGCAGATCGATCCCGCGCAGCCTCAGCGCCAGCCCGTTGCCGTCGCGCTCCAACCCCTCGTGCGCCACCGCCGAGATCCCGATCGGGTTGGGCCGATAGGGCGCGCGGCTGGCGAACACCCCCACCGTCGAGCGCCCGCCGAGCCGGGGCGGGCGCACCGTCGGGCGCCATCCGGCATCGAGACAGTCGTCGTGGAAGACGAACACCACCCAGACGTGGGAGAAGCCCTCCAGGGCCTTGAACGCCTCCTCGCGGGCGTACTCGGGGCAGAGTTCGAGCCGGGCGTGGGCGGCCTCGACCAGCCGCGGCTGACGGGGGATGCCGAACTTGTCGGTATAGGGCGAGCGGATGAAACCGATGGGGTCGAAACTGAAGGACATCGAGACTCCGTGTGCGTGTGGACCCTTTTGCCGGACGCGGGCGCGCGGCAAAAGGGTCCAGCCTACCATCTCGGCGCCGTCTCAGAGCAGCAGCTTGAACGCGAGCAGCGCGCCGAGGGTCAGCGTCAGTACGCCCACCGCGCCCCGGATCAGCGCCTCGGGCAGGCGACGCACCGTGACCGTGGCCAGCGGCACCGAGAGCAGCGCGCCAGCGCTCAGCGGCAGCGCCAGCGACCAGTCGATAGCACCGCCGAGCAGCAGATAGGCGGTGAGCCCGATCAGGCAGGTGAGCGCCTCGGCCATCGAGGTGATCGCCACCGCCTGACGCGGCGCCACCCCCGAGACCACCTGGCCCGAGGTCACCAGCGGCCCGTAGCCGCCCCCGCTCAGCCCCTTGTTGAAGGCCGCGATCGAGCCGATGGCGAGGATCCCCGCCGGGCGATAGCGCAGTCGGCGGCGCGCGGTGATCAGGGTGACCAGCCCCATGCCGAGCACGATCACCGCGATCGCCACCGAAAACCACTGGGTCGAGAGCCGGACGGCCAACAGCACCGCGCTGATCGCCCCCACCGCGCTCAGCGTCGCCAGCAGCCAGAAGGTGCGCCGCGCCTGATGGTCGCGGCGCAGGTCGATGTTGCCGTCGCGGTGGTGCAGCAGCCCGGCGGCGAGCCCGGTGAACAGCTCCGAGAGCAGTACCGCGGGGACGATCTGCAAGGGCGCGAAGCCGGCGAGCAACAGCAGCGGGGTGAGGGTGGTGCCATAGCCCATGCCGAGACTGGAATCGAGATACTCGCAGAGCAGCGCGGCGGCGAACACCGCCAGCAGCGCCGCGCTGCCGAGGCTGATCCACTCGGGGTTGAACAGCCCCTGCTCGACCAGCGGATCGCGCGCCAGCAGCGCGAGTACCACGCTCGAGACCAGGACCGCCCACAGCAGCAGACGACGACGATGGGTGCGGTAGACCTCGGAGAGGGTCGCGACGGTGGCGACGGCGGCATTCATGGATCGGGACTCCTTGGGTTCGTTTGGTGGAAGACTGGCTCCCCCTAGAACAAGAACCGGGCCAGGATGTGCCGGGATCGCCCAAGTCATTGAACGGAAAACACTGTACGGAACACGGGAGAGATCCGGCTAAGGACAGACCGCTGTTCATGCCGTTTCATATCACGGATAATCCGTTTCATTGAACGGCTTAGCCATGAAATAAAACGGATATGGACGATCAGGACCCGATGTTGCTCGCCCTGTGGCGCGCGCTCTGTTGTCGCCCGGCGCTCTGCGAGGGCGCGCCCGCGCTCTCGGCGCTGCTCGCCGGGCACCTCGCCCACGATTGGCTGCTGCTGCTCGAACTCGACCCTGCGCAGGGGCGGTTGCAACCGCTGGGGTGGGGCGGCGCGCCGCCACCGGCGCTGACGCGCGCGCGCACGCCGAGCATCGATCAGCGCGCGCGGCTGCGGCGCTGGTGCCTGCGCGGCGAGGCACGGGTCGCGTCGCTCGCCGCGCTCGCCGACGACCTCCCCGGGCTGCTGCCGACGGGGCTGGCGGGGCGGGGCGGGGCGCTCGGGCTCGCGCTCGACGACGAGGCGCTGGGCGTGTTGCTGCTCGGTGGCGCGATCGACGCCGGGGCCGAGCGGCTGCTGCGCGCCATCGCCCACCCCTGCGCGGTGGCGCTGCGCAACGACCACCATCTGCGCGAGCTGGCGCGGCTGCGCGAGAGTGCCGAGGCCGATCGTCACTCGCTGCTCACCCGGCTCGGTCGACAGGGACTCGGCGACACCCTGATCGGCGCCGAGGGCGGACTGCGCGGGGTGATGCAGGGCGTCGAGCAGGTCGCTCCCACCGACACCCCGGTGCTGCTGCTCGGCGAGACCGGCTCGGGCAAGGAGGTGATCGCGCGCGCCATCCACGCCCGTTCGCGCCGCGCCGAGGCGCCCTTCGTGCGCGTCAACTGCGGCGCCATCCCGCCGGAGCTGGCCGACTCCGAGCTGTTCGGTCACGAGCGCGGCAGCTTCACCGGCGCCACCAGCCGACGTCAGGGCTGGTTCGAGCGCGCCGACGGCGGCACCCTGCTGCTCGACGAGATCGGCGAACTGCCGCTCGCCGTCCAGGTGCGGCTGCTGCGCATCCTCCAGGACGGCAGCTTCGAGCGCGTCGGCGGTCAGCAACCGCTGCGCGCCGACGTGCGGCTGATCGCCGCCACCCATCGCGATCTCCACGCGATGGTCGCTGACGGGCGCTTTCGCGAGGACCTGTGGTATCGCATCAACGTCTTCCCGCTACGCCTGCCGGCGCTGCGCGAGCGCCGCGACGACATCCCCGCGCTGGCCGCGCATCTTGCGCGCAAGTCGGCGCTGCGCCTCGGGCTGGCGCCGCAGCAGCCGAGCGCCGATGAGTTGGCGCTGCTGCTCGACTACCCCTGGCCGGGCAACGTGCGCGAACTCGGCGCGGTGATCGAGCGCGCCGCCATCTTGGGCGAAGGGCGCGGGCTGGCCATCGCCCAGGCGCTCGGTGCCGGTGGGCCGGGGGTGCCGCGCCCGCGCGTCGAGGTCGTGTCCACCGCCGAGGCGGATGCCATCGCGCCGCTCGATCAGGCGGTGCGCGCGCACATCGCCGTCGCGCTGCGCCACACCCGGGGCCGGATCGAGGGCCCGCACGGCGCCGCGCGCCTGCTCGCGCTCAACCCCAACACCCTGCGCTCGCGGATGCGTCGGCTGGGGCTGGCCGCGCGCGATTTCCGCGACTGAGCGGGCCGCGCGCCGATCGTGCTTGTGCGCGCTCGCCGAATCGGCGAGACTCGAGTCATGTCACAGGTCCTCGTCCTCGCTCATCGCCCCCGCTACGTCGCCCGCCTCATGCGCTGGCTGGCGCGTCGCCGCGTGCCCGGGTGAACCGAAGACGACTGTCCCTGCGTTCCTTCGATCCCTCATCCCAGGCCGCGGCATCCCCGCGGCCTGTTTCGTTCCCGTCTCCGTGCAATGGAGGTTTCAGGTGTCGGTTCCGGCGGCATTCATCGGTGTGGTCCTGATCTGGTCGACCACGCCACTGGCGATCAAATGGAGCAGCGAGGCGGGCGCCCAGTTCGGCGTCACCGCGCGCATGGTCCTCGGCGTCTTCCTCTGTCTGGTGCTGGTGGCGGTGATGAGCCGACGCATGCGCTGGAACCGCGCGGCGCTGCTGACCTATCTGGCCGCCGGACTCGGCATCTGGGGCTCGATGAGCTGCGTCTACTGGGCGGCGCAGTTCATCTCCTCGGGGCTGATCTCGGTGCTGTTCGGGCTGACCCCGGTGGTCACCGCGCTGATGGCCGCCGTCTGGCTCGGCGAGCGCGCGCTCACCCCGGCGCGCCTGCTCGGCATCGCCGTCGGCATCGGCGGGCTGTGGCTGATCTTCGCCCAGGGGCTGGCGCTCGGCGGTCCGGCGCTGCTGGGCATGGCCGGGGTGCTGGTGACGGTGGTGATCCACTCGGCCAGCGCGGTCTGGATCAAGCGCATCGGCACGCGCATGCACCCGGTCGAGACCACCACCGGCGCGCTGCTGATCGCGGTGCCGCTGTTCCTGCTGAGCTGGGGGCTGAGCGAGGGCTTTGCGCCGCCGGAGACGCTGCCGCCGCGCGCGCTCTGGTCGATCCTCTACCTGGCGGTGTTCGGCTCGACCCTGGGCTTCATCCTCTACTACTTCGTGCTCCACCACATGCAGGCGAGCCGGGTGGCGCTGATCCCGCTCATCACCCCGGTGCTCGCCCTGCTCCTCGGCCACCTCGTCAACGACGAGCTGCTGACCCCGAGGATCTGGCTCGGCAGCCTCACCATCCTCGCCGGCCTCGCCCTGTTCGAGTGGGGCGACCGGTGGTGGCGGCGCTGGCGGGTGGTGCGGTGATTGGGGGACTGAGAAGGATCCTGGCAGTTGCCGGTGCGTGCGATCATGGCGCAGGCGCGCGGCGCGGGCCAAGTGGGGTGTCGAGAGGCGGTGGAGGCGGAGGGCGAGATGGAGTGGCTGTCGATCCTGGTGCTGGTGAGCTGGGCCAATGGCGCGCCGGTGATGGCGCGGTTGGTGTTCGGGCGGCGGGGTTGTCGGGCGCTCGATGGCGGCGCGCGCTGGCGCGACGGGCGGGCGCTGCTCGGGCCGTCGAAGACCTGGCGCGGGGTGGGGACGGCGCTGGCGAGCACGCCCGTGGTGGCCTGGACGCTGGGGGTCTCGCCCCTGCTCGGGCTGGGGGTGGCCGCGGCGGCGATGACCGGGGATCTGGCGACGAGCTTTCTCAAGCGTCGGCTGGGGGACCGGTCGAGCGCGGCGCGACCGGGGCTCGATCAGTTCGCCGAGGCGCTGTTGCCGGCGCTGCTCGCGGTGGCGGTGCTCGGCGGTGGCTGGACGACGGTGGCGGCGGTGGTCGCGGGGTTCACCCTGATCGATCTGGCGCTGACCCCGCTGATCGCCCGGTTGTGGCGGCGCTGGCGACGCTGAACCGGGGGCTCAGTCGGGCTGGAGGACGTGGATGGTGATCTCGGGCGGGCAGTTGAGCCGGGCGTTGACCACCGAGGTGCCGGCACCGACCGAGGTGTAGCCGACGAGGGTGCCGTGGCGCCAGGGGCCGGCGGCGAGCCGGCGCGGGCAGCGGGCGTCCCAGATCAGCGGGATGCCGCCGGGCAGACAGATCTGGCCGCCGTGGGTGTGACCGCTGAGCATCGCGGCGAAGCCGGCATGGGCGGCCTGGCGATAGATCTCGGGGGTGTGGGAGAGGAGGATCGCGGTCTCGTCCTCGGGGATCGCACCGGCGACCTTGTCGAGGTTGTGGAGCTGGTAGTAGTGGGCGTCGTCGACCCCGGCGAGGTGCAGTCGCGCGCCGTCGCGCTCGAGGGTGACGGTCTCGTTGAGCAGGAAGCGGATGCCCAGGCACTCGAGTTCGGGCACCAGACGCAGGCTGTCGTGGTTGCCGAGCACGGCGTAGATCGGCCCGCTGAGCGCCTCGCGGACCTCGCGCATGCCGTCGACCGTCGCGGTGATCGGGCCGAAGGTGCGGGCGCGGTAGTCGCCGGTGAGCACGCAGAGGTCGTAGTCGAGTCGGCGCACGGCGGCGGCGATGGCGTGGGTGTTCGCCGCGGCCATGTCGACGTGCAGATCGCTGAGCTGGAGGATGCGCAGCCCGGCGAAGGCCGGCGGCAGTCCGCGCAGCGCCAGCGGGTGCTCGACGATGCGGTGACGGCGGGCGTTGCGCCGGGCGCGGCCGTGGAGCCCGCTGAGGCGCAGACAGTGACGGATGACGCCGTGCACTGAGTACCAGTTCTCGGGATAGAAGAAGTGAGCGCCGGGGCGGTTGAGCACGAACACCTCATGATCGCGCTCGAGCCCCAGGCGCTGGCGCAGATGGGTGCGCCCGAGCCGCGCGCGCAGCCCGTCGAGCGGCGTCCCGGCGGTGCTCGCCGGGGGTGGCTGGACGGTGCGGGGGGCGGTGCTTGGCATCGCGGTCTCAGAAGGGGTTGAGATGGGCCTTGCGGGTGAAGTCCATGTAGCCGGCGCTCACCCCCTGGCGCCAGCCGGCGCCGAAACGGATCGGCGCGAGCACGGTATCGCCCGATTGCAGATAGTTCACCCCGACCCCGCCGACGAAGTAGAGGCTGCCCTCGGCGCCGGGGTAGCGCTGGAACAGCGCGTCGGGGTTCGGCAGCCGATAGATCAGCACGAACACCTTGGCGGCGTTGGCGCCGACGTCGAGACCGATCGAGGGTCCCTGCCAGTAGACCGGGCGGGTGTAGCCGTCTTTCATGTACAGCCGTCCCTTGCCGTAGCGCACGCCGATGCCGAGCGCGGCGCCGACCTCCTCGCCGGTGATGTAGCCGTTGGGCTCGCCCTGTTCGCGAAAGACCTTGCGCACCACGGTGCCGAGGTTCTCGGCGCCGTCGCCGAAGAAGGTCTCGATGCTGTCGAGGATCTCCTGCTGGCGGTAGGTCTGCTCGGTGGCGGAGGCGAGCGCCGGGGCGAGGACGAGGAGCAGGCAGAGGACGAGTCGAAGGGGCAGGGCGGGCATGATGATCAACGGGCTCCCGTGGTGATGGTGTGGTCGATGCCCCTCCATTCTGGGTCAAGTCGCGCCGGATTGGTATGGCGCACGACGAACCCGCGGAATGAATCGGGTTTTGCTTGCCTTTTCTGGAAGTGCACTAATACTTGAGTGCGAAGGTAGGAAATTAGCCGTATCGTCCCGGCACGGAGGCCGACGGCTTGTGCCTGACCATCCTGTTTCTTTCAGTCATGCCCAGAGGATTCGCGCCATGAGCAACGACAATGTGACCTCCATCAGCCCGCTGACCGCCATCCTGGTGCTCGCCGCCGCGGTGGGCCCACTGGCGGCGCTGTCGATCGGCAGCAAGGTCGCCGACGAGGAGACCTTGGAGCGTGCCCGCGCCGGCCTGGAGAACGCCACCCCGACCGATCGTTTCGCCCATTACGACAGTCTGCGCAGCCCGTCCTATGCCTCGAACAAGTCGATCACCGACATCACCGAGGGCTCCGGGGTGTTCACCAAGCTGCAGGCGGCGATCGAGGCCGCCGGCGCCGAGGCGATGTTCTCCGAGGGTGGTCCCTACACGGTGTTCGCGCCGAGCAACGAGGCCTTCTCGCGCATCCCCGCCGATCAGCTCGAGGCGCTGCTCTCGGACAAGGAGCGGCTCAATCAGGTGATCGCCGCGCACGTGGTGCCGGGGCGGCTGAGTCCGACCGAGCTGATGCAACTCGAGAGCGCGCCGACGCTCTCGGGCGAGCGCGTCGCGATCAGCGTGCCGGGGATGATCAAGGTCGGCGAGGCCACCGTCTCGCAGTCGATCGCCGCGCGTAACGGCGTGGTGCACGTGATCGACCGCGTGCTGCTCTGACCCGTCCCGTCGCCGCCCGCCGCGTGGGCGGCGCTTCTCCCGAACCCGATGACGAGGCCGTGGCCATCTGGTCGCGGCCTCGTCGTTGCTGGTTCAGTCCTCGAGCCCCGCTTGCGTCGGCAGGGCGATACGACCGGCTTGCAACAGCGGCTCGATCTTCGCGCCCGGCAGGGGGCGGCTGTAGAGATAGCCCTGGGCGATGTGACAGCCGTGCTGGAGCAGGAAGTCGCGCTGCAGCCGGGTCTCCACGCCCTCGGCGATGCCCTCGAGACCGAGACTGTTGCCGAGCCCGATGATCGCCTTGACGATGGCCGCGGCCTGATCGTGACGGGCGCTCTCGGCGCCGATGTCGGCGAGGAAGGAGCGGTCGATCTTCAACGCGTTGACCGGCAGGCGGTTGAGATAGTTGAGCGAGGCGTAGCCGGTGCCGAAGTCGTCGATCGCAATCGAGAAGCCACGCTCGCGCAACCCGGCGAGGATGTCGACGGCGCGGTCGATCGAACGCATGGTGGCGCTCTCGGTGATCTCGAACTCGAGCAGCTCGGGCGGGATGGCGAACGCGTCGACGATGCCGTCGATGGACTCGATGAGCGCCTCCTGGTAGAGCTCGTTGGCCGAGAGGTTGACCGCCATCGGCACCGGCGCGATCCCCGCCTCGCGCCAGCGTGCGAGCTGGCCGCAGGCCTGGCGCAGCACCAGCGGACCGATCTGCAGGATCAGTCCGGTCGCCTCGGCCACCGGGATGAAGCGTCCCGGCGGGATCCAACCGTGGTGCGGATGGTTCCAGCGCACCAGCGCCTCGAGACTGAGGATGCGCCCGGTGCGCATGTCGACCCTGGGCTGGAAGTGCAGCGAGAGCTGCTCGCGCTCGAGCCCGTGACGCAGATCCTGTTCGAGCTGGAACTGCTGGTGCATCTGCTCGTTGAGCGCCGGGGTGAAGAAGCGGTAGGCGCCGCGTCCCTCGGCCTTGGCGGTGTGCAGTGCGGCGTCGGCGTGGCTGATCAGCGCATCGGTGCTGCGCGCGTCATCGGGGTGCAGGGCGATGCCGATCGAGGCGCTGATCAGCAGCGAGTGCCCGTCGATGACGAAGGGCATGGTCAGTGCCTGCTGGATGCGCTCGGCAAGCTCTCCCGAGGCCTGCACCGAGCGATTGCGGGTGGCCAGCCAGATGAAGTTGTCGCCGCCGAAGCGTGCGAGGGTGTCGTCGCTGCCGAGCACCCCGAGCAACCGCTGGGCGACCTCGCGCAGCACCTGATCGCCGAGGCGGTGGCCGAGCGAGTCGTTGACCTGCTTGAGGTTGTCGAGATCGAGCGAGAGCAGCGCGACCCCCAGCCGTCGTTTGGTGGCGATCTGCAGCGCCTGCTCGATGCGCTGGCGCATCAGTGCGCGGTTGGGCAGGCCGGTGAGCGGGTCGTAGTGCGAGACGAAGGCCAGCTGCTTCTCGTCGCTGATGTTGATCAGTCCGCCGTAGTGACGGCGTGCGCCGGGTTGTGCCGGATCGGCGCAGCACTCGGTGGTGGCGCGCACCCAGCGCAGCGTACCGTCGCGATGGCGCAGCCGCAGCTCGCAGGTGGAGCTGGCGCCGATGGGCAGCTCGAGGATGCGCGAGACGAACAGCTCCTGGTCGTCCTCGATCACCAGGAAGCGCCAGGTGCCGTGGGCGCGGACCTCCTCGACGCTGTAGCCGCTGAGCGTGGTGATCGACTCGGTGATCCACTCGAGCGAGGGGGTGTCGTCCGCCGCGCGCAGCACCGAGTAGGCGACGTCCGTCACCACCGAGGTGACCTGACGATAACGGGTCTCGCTGGCGCACAGCTCGCGCTGGGCGTGCTGGCGCACGCGCAGGTTGGAGAGGGTCTCGGCGACGAGCTGGAGCGTCTGCGCCTCGTCGTTGGTCCAGACCCGGTGCGCGAGACACTCGAGTTCGAGCAACGCCGGGCGCTGGTCGGTGTCGAGCAGCGGCGCGACGAGCAGCGCGCGGATGCCGCGGTGCTCGAGCAGCTGGCGCTCGAATTCGACCCCGAGCGCCTGGTGTTCGCGCGCGGGCAGGCTGACCGGGCGCCGTGCCTGGTGTTCGGGAACGAAGCCGGCGGGCAGTGGCGTGGGATGGTACTGCGCTGCGGCGGCGATGCCGGAGCTGCGCCACTGCTGGAGGCAGCGTGCGCGGGTGCCGCCCTCGGGGGCGTCCTCGAGGTGCGAGAGCAGACAGCGGTCGACCTCGAAGAAATGTCCGACACGATCGAGCGCCTGGGCGAGCGTGCAGGCGTCGGGCTGGTCGTGGCGGGATTCGGTGAACAGCGTCGAGAGTTCGGTGAGCAGTCCCTGGAGACGGAGCTGGCGGCGTAGCGCGCGCTGGGTCTGCTCGCGTTCGGTGACATCGGTCACCAGGCCTTGGAAGTAGAGCACCTGCCCATCGGCGCCGCGCGCCACGCTGGTGTCCTCCTCGACCCAGTGCACCGAGCCGTCGGCCCAGATCACCCGATAGATCAGGTTGAAGGCCGCCTCGGTGGCGCTGAGATAGTCGCTGAAGCCCTGATCGACCCGGGCGCGGTCCTCGGGGTGGACCAGTTCGATGAACTGCAGCTCGCCGCTCTGCATGCGTTCGAGCGGATAGCCCCAGCGGCACACGTTGTGCGAGGCATAACTGATCGGCCAGCCGGGTTCGGGGCGCCAGCGAAAGGCTACCGTGGTGCTGGCGTCGACGACCTCGGCGGCGACCGCCAGCCGGGTGTTGGCGCTGATCAGCGCATCGCGCTGGGCGATCCGTTCGGTCTGGTCGATGATGCAGCAGACGCACTCGAAACGGTCGCTCTCGGGGATCGGCAGCCGGATCAGCACCAGGTCGGCGAGCAACGGGCAGGTCTCGCGGCCGCGCAGCGCGATCTCGCTGCAGCTGGCCTTGCCCTCGCGCAGCGCCCGCTGCAGCGCGCTCTGCAGGAAGGGCTGGTGTCTGGAGTGGGCGAGCAGCGTGAACAGCCGACGATCGAGCTTGAGCAGGTGCGAGGCCGCGCCGTTGTGATCGCCGATGCGCCCGTCCTCGGAGACCTGCAGCACCGGGATGGGCAGCTCGTAGTAAAAGCGCATGAAGCGGGTGCGCGCGATCTCGTTGAGGTGCTGGCTCTCGTGCAGTGCCTGCTGTTGGAGTTCGAGTTCGGCATGATAGATATGCAGCTCCTCGAGGAGCTGCTCGAGCCCGAGTCCGCCCTGATCGAGTTCGATCAACGCCGGGGTGAGGCGGCCATCGCGCAGGATCTGGCGGGCGCGCTCGCGCAACTGGCCGTGACTGGTGGTGGCGTCCTTGGGCGTCATCCGGGTCTCCGCGCGGTTGGGGCCTGGCGCGTGCGGGCACGGCGGCAGCGCCACCCTCTCCGTGAGGCCTCGTGGTGCCTGGGTTCGCGTGTTTCGACGGCCTCGGGGCGGCTTCGCCCCAGGAGCAGTAGCGCCATCTCTGTTGCTTCCTCCGCTGCCCGCTCGGGCGTGGCGACGATGGTGTCGCGGTCCTTCCCTGTTACCGGTCGTCTCGGCCCCAATGATCCGTCCAGCCGGCGTCGTGCCAGGGGTCGAGCACCATCACCGGTGTGTTCTTCCAGGCCAGCGCCCGCAGCCACGGCAATCGGCTGCGGGCCGCCAGCAGCGGCGGCAGCGGATGCAGGTCGCCGGCCTGTACTCGGTCGAGCGATATCGGTTCGTCGACGCGGACCCGGAGCGCTCCCGCGGGGTGGGCGAGGAGCAGCTGGCGCTGGTGTTGCGCGGGGCGCTCGTCCGTCGTCGAGGACAGTCGCAGCAGCTCGGCGATATGGGGCGCGCGGGTGCTGTCGGCCGGCTCCAGGGCGATCACCCGACGGCGCTCCAGGGCAAAGCCCAGCCGATTGGCATGAAACGATAACAGATCGATCCCCAGGGGCGTAGTCGTGCTCTGCGTTTTTTTGTTTTCCATGCGCTTAGGCCGACTCCTTCATGAAGTCGATGAACAAGCGCTCGAGATCGAGCACCGCCACCGTCCGTCCCTTGGCGGTGAACACCCCGGTGGTCACCCGAGCGAGCATCGAGGGCAGTGTCGGCGGTGGTTCGAGGATGTCGTGCCCGGCGATGTCGACGACATCGACCACGCGCTCGACCCGCAGTCCGCTGGTGATCTCACGTGCGCCGGCGAGCAGGATCGCCCCGCGCGTGGCCGGTGCCGGGGTGGGACGCCCGAGCAGGGTGGCGAGACAGAGCACCGAGGTGATCTCGCCGCGCACCGAGATCACCCCCTCGAGCGCCGGCGGGCAGCCGGGCACCGGGTGGATCGGCACCAACGGCAGGATCTCGGCGATGCGTGCGCCGGGCAGGGCGAAGCGCTGCTCGCCGAGCGCGAACACCACCAGCTTGACCAGGTCCTGCGACTCGCTCTCCGGCGCCGGGTCGTCCTCCCCGGGGCGGGCGGCGAGCAGCACGCCGAGCGGATCGTCGTCCTGGGTCACGGTCGCGGCTCCGTGGCGACGGTGGCGCACTCGATGCGATTGCGCCCGTGCCGCTTGGCCTGGTAGAGGGCGCGGTCGGCGGCCTCCTGCAGGGTGGTGGGGTCGGTGAAGTCGGGGAAGGCGGCGAGCCCGGCGCTGAAGGTGCTGTGGAACTGCTGGCCGCCCTCGCCGGCGAAGGTCACCGCAGCGAAGCTCTGGCGCAGCGCGTCGAGCACCTGCATCGCGCGCTCGGCGCTGGCGCCGATCATCACCACGGCGAACTCCTCGCCGCCATAGCGTCCGACCACGTCGGAGTCGCGCATGCGCAGGCGCAGGGTGCGCCCGAGGGCCATCAGTACCTGATCGCCGACGTTGTGGCCGTGGCTGTCGTTGACCTGCTTGAAGTGGTCGATATCGATCATCGCAAAGCTCAACGGGGTGTTGCCGCGCAGCGCCGCGGCCACCGCGATCTCGAGGAGCTGGAGGATGGTGTTGTGGTTGAACAGCCCGGTGAGGCTGTCGCGCACCATCAGCGAGCGCAGGGTGCGCATGCGCTCGGCACGCAGCCGGATCTCGGCGACCAGCCGCTTGGGCGCGATCGGCTTGGTGAGGAAGCCGTCGGCGCCGGCGGCGAGCGCGCGGAACTGGCGCTCGGCGTCGGTCTCGGAGGAGATGTAGATGATCGGCAGGCCGACGTGCGCCGGCACCTGGCGCAGCACCTGGGCAAGCTCGGGTCCCGAGCACAGCGGCATGTAGAGATCGACCAGCATCAGGTCGGCCTGGAAGGTCTCGAGCTGCTGGAGCACCAGCGCCGGATTGTTGAGCACCCGGGTGACCATGCCCGCGGCCTCGAGGATCAGCGCATGGTACTGCGCCAGGTCGGGGTCGTCGTCGACGATGAGGATGTGGAAGGGTTCGACCGGGGTGGTGTCGGTGATCAGATCGAGGATCTCGACCATCTCCACCGTCTTCACCGGCTTGGTGCAGTAGGCGCTGCCGCCGGCCTGCACGGCGTGCAGCCGGGCGCCGAAGTCCTCGCGGTTGGAGATGAAGATGGTCGGCACCGGCTGACCGGTGAGCCGATTGATCTCGGCGAGCGCCTCGGGTCCGGCGTTGATCCC
The DNA here is from genome assembly GCF_041155115.1 of Marichromatium sp. PS1. Lineage (NCBI taxonomy): Bacteria > Pseudomonadati > Pseudomonadota > Gammaproteobacteria > Chromatiales > Chromatiaceae > Marichromatium > Marichromatium sp. PS1. Next base: position 651,669 of record NZ_BAAFHB010000004.1, on the reverse strand, counting down.
CTCGGGGAAGACCACGTCGAGGATCACCGCCGCCGGCGGCGTCTCGGCGACCGCCCGGTGGAGCCTGGCCAGCGAGGTGAAGGCGGTCACCCGGTAGCCGAAGCAGCCGAGCTGCATCGCCAGCTCGGCGACCACCTCGGGGTCGTCGTCGCAGACATAGATGGAGTGCTCGCCGCGACTGGTGGTGATGTCGCGACCGCTGCGTCGCGCCGGCAGCGCGACCTGGGCCGGCGGCTCCTGGGGCAGGCAGGGGCCGCGATCGATCTCGAGGTGTTCGAGCGCGTCGAGCTGGTGGGAGAGGGTGTCGAGCAGCTCCTCGCCGAGCGCCTCGTAGCCGTCGAGCACCTGGCTGAGGTGCTGCTCGGCGTCGCGCGCGGCGGCCATCACCTCGGGGAAGCCGAAGGTCGCCCCCGAGCCCTTGAGGGTGTGAAAGAGTCGGTGGATCTCCTGCAGGTTGAGCCGGTCCGGGGGCTGTGCGGGATCGAGCCGCGAGACGCGCTCGCGCAGCTCGCCGAGCCGCGTCGGCAGCTGGCTGATGAAGGAGGCACGCAGTCGCGCCTTGCGCGTCTGGAGGTCTGCTGATTGCTGCTGCGTCATGCGCGTGGTCGCGGGCTGCTGCGTTGCGGCGGCGGTAATCACAGCCGGGCGACTGCCTGCAGCAGGGCCTCTTCCAGGGTCTCGTCCTTGCAGAGGTGGGCGCTGATGCCGGGGCGTTGATCGGAGGTCGCGCGCAGGTCGTCGCCGCTGAGCAGGATGAAGGGGATCGATACGCCTAATTTACGGATCTCGCCCTCGAGTTCCAAGCCATCGAGCAGCGGCATGTGCAGATCCGAGATCACGCAGTCGAAGGGGCTGGTGGCGGCCGCGATGCGCTCGAGCGCGGCGAGCCCGTGCGCGACGATCTCGCAGCGGTGTCCGGCCTGCTCGAGGATGGCGGCGGTGAGTTCGCCGGTGAGGGTGTCGTCGTCGACGATCAGGATGTGCATGCGGAGGCGTCCTCGATGGTTCTTATGGTGGATGGCGCGCGAGGCTCATCCGATCAATCCTCGCAGGGTGTCGACCAGGCTCGACTGGGCGAAGTCGCCCTTGACGATATAGGCGTTGGCGCCGACCTCGATGCCGCGGCGTCGGTCGGCCTCGTCGGCGCGCGAGGTGACGATGACGATCGGGGTGGTGCGATAGTCGCTATTCTCGCGCAGCCGGGCGGTCAGGGAAAAGCCGTCGAGCCCCGGCATCTCGACATCGCTGACGACCGCGTCGAAGCGCTGTCGCTGCGCCTTGTCGAGCGCCTCGAGCCCGTCCTCGGCGAGGGTGACGCGATAGCCGCTGGACTCGAGCAGGTCGCGCTCGATCTCGCGGGTGTTGAGCGAGTCGTCGACCACCAGTACGTGGTGTGCCGAGGCCGGCGCGGTGGTCGCGTCGCGCGCCGGTGCGTCGGCCTCGAGCCGCGCGGCGGCGAGCAGCGCCGGGGCCTGGAGCACGCTCACCAGGGTCTCGTCGCCGGTGGTGACGAAACCGCCGACCAGCTCGCCGACCGGGGCGAGCGCGCGCATGTGCGCCGGCAGCGGCTTGATCACCATGTCGCGCTCGTCGACCAGACGATCGACGATCAGCCCGAGCTTGGCGCGCGCGGTGCCGATGACGATGATCAGCGGCGCCGGCGGTGAGGGCGCGCCGGTCTCGCGCTCGAGCCCCAGCAGCGCGCTCAGGGTGATGAGCGGCAGACAGGTGCCGTCGAGCGTCAGCGTCGGCTGTCCGGCGACCTGCAGGGTGGTGTCGAGCGCGACGCGGATCAGCCGCTCGACGTGCTGCGCGGTGAGCGCGAAGACGCGACCGCCGGCCTCGAACAGCAGCACCCGCATCAGCGCCAGCGACAGCGGCACCTTGAGCGTCAGCCGGGTGCCCTGGCCGGGCGTGTCGGTGACGGCGATGGTGCCGTGCAGCTCCTCGACCACGGTGCGCCTGACCACGTCCATGCCCACCCCGCGCCCCGAGACCTCGGTGACCAGCTCGCTGGTGCTGAAGCCGGGGCGGAAGATCAGCTCGGCGACCTGCGTCGGTTCCAGCGTCGTCGCCTGCTCCGGCTCGACCAGCCCCTGGCGCACCGCGCGCTCGAGGATGCGCGCGCGATCGAGTCCGCGCCCGTCGTCGCGGATGCCGATGGCCACCCCGGCGCCGTCCTTGCGCGCGCTGATCTCGATGCGTCCGAGCGCGGGTTTGCCGGCGCCACGGCGCGCCTCGGGCGACTCGATACCGTGATCGACGGCGTTGCTGAGCAGGTGCACCAGGGCATCGCCGAGACGCTCGACGATATGACGGTCGAGCTCGATCTCGCCGCCGCTGGCGTGACAGTCGACCTGCTTGCCGAGCGCCCGGCCCTGCTCGCGGGCGATCCGCGCGATCGGCTCGAACAGGGTCGCCAGCGGCAGCATGCGCAGCCCCAGGGCGCAATCGCCAAGCTCGCTGGTGAGCCGCTCCTGCTCCTGCACCAGATCGCGCAGCGCGCGGGTGAAGCGCTGTCGGCCGGCGACGTGCTTGGCCAGTGCCGGGTTGTCCTCGAGCAATCGTGCAAGCTCGACGTCGAGCGCGCGGGCCTCGAGCAGGCGCTGGCGATAGCGCCCCTGGGTGGCGATCAGCTCGCCCATCAAGCGGATCAGCCCATCGAGCTTGTCGAGTCCGACGCGCACCGTCTCGGTCGGGCGCAGGTCGAGTCGCGGCGGCGTGCGCGCCTCGCCCGGTAGCGCCGGCGCCGGTGGGGCGGGTGGCGGCTCGGGGGCGGGTGCGGCATGCGTCTGCGCCGCTGCGGCGGTGGGCGTGGCGTGCTCGAGCAGCCGCGCGAGCAGCGCCGGGTCGGGGTGCGCGGGCAGCTGCTCGGGGGTGGTGGCGGCGGCCACCAGGTCGCCGATGGCGTCGTGACATTCGAGCAGGGTCGCGGCCAGCTCCGGCGAGGGCGCCAGGCGCGCTTCGCGCAGCGCCCCGAGCACGTCCTCGAGGGCGTGCGCGGTCTCGGCGATCACCCCCAGCTTGAGCATCCGCGCCGAGCCCTTGATGGTGTGGGCGGCGCGGAAGGCGGCGTCGAGGTCGTCACGCCCGAGCGGCTCGTCGCGCGCCATCGCCGAGAGCTGGGCCTCGAGCTCGCCGAGATGGCCGTGCGACTCGGTGACGAAGCGTTGCAGGAAGCGTTGCAGGTCGATGGCCATGCCCGTGGCGTCCGTCTCAGTCCGCGCCCTGGGCGGCGAGCCGCGCCAGGTGGCGCTCGCAGATCAACCGCAGGTCGCGCCGCGACAGCGCGCTCGGCAGCAGTGGGCGCGGCGCGCCGGGCGGCGGCTCGGCGGTGAGCAGGTTGCGGGCGATGCGGTACTCGCGCGCGGCGGACGCGGCGGCGCCCTCGTCGCGATGTAGCTCGGCGAGCTGATAGTGCGCCCGCCAGCACTCGGGTTGGACATAGATGACGCGGGCCAGTTGCGTGCTCGCCGCCTGCGTGCGGCCCTGGCGCCGGGCGCAGCGCGCGCTGACGAGCAGCGCCTCGAGCGACCAGGGATCGCTGGCCAGGGCCTGTTCGCAGCTCGCCTGCGCCGCGGCGATCGCCCCGGTCTCGAACTCGAGCAGCGCGCGCAGCTCCAGTGCCGCCACCGAGCGGCGTTCGAGCGGGATCATGGCCAGCCGGGTCAGCGCCTCGGTGTAGCGCTCGGCGCGTGCCAGCGCCAGCGCCTCGGTATAGCAGCGCGCCGGGTCGAGCGGTGGCGGCGGGCGGCGCACCGGGCGGGACGGGGCGAGGGCGGGCGGCGCGAGCGGGGCGTTGCTGAAATAGAAGATGCCGCGATGGACGTGCTGGCGCAGCAGTCCGATGTCGTTGGCGAGGGTCTCGGCGACGCCGACGATGAGGAAGCCGCCGGGGTTGAGCAGCCGCGCCAGCTGCGCGAGCACCTGGGCGCGGGTCGGCGGATCGAAATAGATCGAGACGTTGCGGTAGAAGATCACGTCCTGTCCCTGCAGCCCCGGCGGGTAGTCGCGGGCGAGCAGGTTGAGCGCGAGGAAGTCGACGCGCGCGCGGATGGCCGCGGCGAGCTGGTGCTGGCCGTTGTCGAGCCGGGTGAAGTGACGCGCGCGCAGTGCCGGGTCGAGGGCGCGGAAGGTGAAGGCGCCGTAGCGCCCGGCGCGAGCGCGCTCGAGCACCTCGGGGTCGAGGTCGCCGGCGCTGATGCGCACCGCGGCGGCGGCCTCGGCGCCGAGACGCTGCTCGAGGGCGATGGCGATCGAGTAGGGCTCCTCGCCGCTCGAACAGCCGGCCGAGAGGATGCGGATCGGCGTCTCCGGGGGCGCGCGGTCGCGTGCGCGCAGCGTCGGGATGAGGTGATCGGTGAGCAGCTCGAGGTGCTGCGCCTCGCGATAGAAGTAGGTCTCGTTGATCGTCAGCAGGCTGCCGAGCGCCATGAGTTCGGTCTCGTCGGCGCGCAGCCGGGCCAGATAGGCCGCGGGGCCGTCGCTCGCGGTGTGGGCGATGCGACGCGCCAGCGCCTCGCGCAGCGTCGTCTCGGAGGCGGCGTCGAAGTGCAGCCCGATCCGCTCCTTGATGAGCGTGCGCAGCGCGGCGAGATCGTTCACGACGGGGCGGGCGCGACGGCGCCGGTCAGGGCGCACAGGCGCGGCGGGATCTCGGCCAGGGCGAGGACCTCGGCGGCGGCGCCGGCGACGATCGCCTCGCGGTTCATGCCGAAGATCACCGAGCTGGCCTCGTCCTGGGCGATGGTCGGGGCCCCGGCGCGGCGCATCGCCAGCAGCCCGCGTGCGCCGTCGCGCCCCATCCCGGTGAGGATCACGCCGACGGCGCGCGCGCCGTAGTGCGCCGCCACCGACTCGAGCAGATGATCGCAGCTCGGGCGATAGATGTCGCCGGCGGCGCGCGGCGAGAGCTGGATGCGCTGCTCGTGGTCGACGCCGAGGTGCTGGCCGGGGTCGGCGATGTGGACCCGGCCCGGGCGTAGCGCCTCGCCGGGCTCGGCGACGGCCACCGGCAGCGGACAGAGCCCGTCGAGCCAGGCGGCCATCGCCTGGGCGAAGCCGTCGGCGATGTGCTGGGCGATGAGCAGCGGCGCGGGGAAGTCGGGCGGCAGCGCGGCGAGGATCTGGGCGAGCGCGTGGGGACCGCCGGTCGAGGCGGCGATGGCCACCACCCGGGCGCGGTGACGGTGCGGCTCGGGGGCCGTCGGGGCGAGGGCGGCGGGGGCCTGGGGGCGACGGATGTGGCGGATCACCGGTACCCCGGCGAGGGTGCGCAGCCGCTGCGCCAGGCGCGACGCGTCGCCGAGCGCCTCCTTGGAGAGGGCATCGAGCGCGCCGTAGGCCACCGCCGCCATGGCGTTGTCCGCGTCGGCCAGGTCCGAGACCACCAGGATCGGGGTGGCGCGTGTCGACATGATCTCGGCGATGGTCTCGAGCCCGCCCATCCCCGGCATCTGCAGGTCCATGGTGATGATGTCGGGGGCGAGCTCCTGGGTCAGACGCAGCGCCTCGCGGCCATTGCCGGTCTCGGCGCAGACCTCGAGACCGGCGGCGGCCTCGATCTGGGTGCGGATCAGCGCGCGCGCCAGCGGGCTGTCGTCGACCACCAGCACGCGGATCGGGCGGGTCGCGCTCATGCCGGATCCCGGGTGTCGGCGGCGGGCGCGGCGCCGAGCTCGAAGCGGTCGACGCGCTGGCCGAGATTGGTCGAGAGCTGGGTCATCTGCTGGGCGACCTGGGCGATGCGCTGCACCGACTGGGCGGTGTCGGCGCTGGCGGTGACGATCTCGCGCAGCGCCACCACCACCTGGTTGCTGGCGGTCTTCTGCTGCTGGGTCGAGAGGCTGATCTGTTGCGCCGAGCTGGTGGTCTCGCCGGCGGCCTCGACCAGCGAGCGGAGGATCTCGGAGCTGCGCGAGGAGGCCTCGAGACCCTCGGCGATGCCCTGCGAGCCTTTCTCGGAGTTGATCACCAGACGGTTGATGGCGTCCTGGATCTCGATGACCTTGTTGCTGATCTCGCTGGTCGAGTCGGTGACCGAGTCGGCCAGGCGGCGGATCTCGGCGGCGACCACGCCGAAGCGCTTGCCCGCCTCGCCCGCCGAGGAGGCCTCGAGCGCGGCGTTGAAGGCGATCAGCTTGGTCTGATCGGCGACGGTGTCGATGATCTCCATGACCTTGGAGATCTCCTTGGACTTGTGCCCGAGGGCGACGATCTCGGCGAGCGCGTGCTGGTTGTCGCGACGGATCTCCTCCATCTGCGCGGCCAGCTGCTGCATCGACTCGGCCCCCTGCAGGCTGTCGTCGTAGGTGCGCTTGGCGATCTCGGCCACCGAGCCGGAGTACTCGGCGATCTGGGTCGAGGAGGCCGACAGCTCCTCCATGGTCGAGGTGATCTCGGCGATCGAGGCCGACATCTCGCTGGAGGTCGCCGCCTGGCCCTCGACGGCGCCGGCGATCTCGCGCGCGGCCTCGTCGACGGCGCGCGCATCCTGCTCGACCTCGCCGACGAGACCGTGGAGATGACGGCGCATGCGCTCGCCGTCGTGACCGAGCGCGGCGAGCTCGTCGCGCCCGTCGATGGCGATCTCGTGGCTGAGGTCGCCGGCGGCGATCTGCTTGATGCCGCCGGCGAGCCGGCGGATGCGCCGCTCGAGCGCGCGCGCCGTGAGCAGCGTCAGCACCAGACTGAGGCCGGCGACCAGGGCCGCGACCAGCCAGGCCTCGCGGGTGCTGGCAGCGATCGCGGCGAGCGCCGCGCTGCGGTCGCGCACCAGCTCGATGACCCCGATCGGGGTGCCGGAGTAGTCGGTCACGGCGCTGGCGTAGACCGCCACCGGGGTGGTGCCGAGCCGGGTGTGGACGAGCTGCGGGGTGCCGGCGAGCGCCGCGCGCAGCCGCGAGTCGTCGAGCAGCGGCTGGGCGCCGAAGGTGCCGGCGAAGGTGCGCAGACCGTCGGCGCGGGCGAGGTGCAGCGCGGCGTCGACGCCGTGATGCTGCTTGAAGGTGGCGAAGAAGTCGGCGCCGAAGGCCATGCCGAACTCCACCGAGCCGACATGACGCCCCTGCCACGCCACCGGGACGATGCCGCGCGCGCCGAGGTTGGCCACCCCGACCTCGAGCCCGCGCTGGGGCTCGCGCTCGCGGTTGGTGTCGACCACCGAGTGACGGAAGCCGGAGAGGTCGTCGCCGTGGCGCTCGGGCATGTGCAGGCGCAGCATCGAGGTCGCCGGCGGGGTGTGGAACTGGAACTGCACCACGCCATAGTCGGCGTGGAGCTTGCGATAGGCCGGTTCGAGCGCCGCGCGCAGCCAGGCGCGGTCGCCGGCGGCGAAGTGCGACTGGATATCGGGGAGGTTCGCCACCAGGGTGCTCATCGCCGCGGCCAGCCGGGTCTCGGCGGCGATCTCGGCCTGCAGGCTGTCGGCATAGAGTGCGAGCTGCTCGCGCTCGGCCTGGGCGGTGAGACGGTCGATGTCGTGGAGGTTGTTGTAGGTGAGCGCCGCCACGGCCAGGGCGATGGCCAGCCCCATGCCCAGCAGGATATTGGCCCACAGCGGGAGATACTTGAACATCGCAGGCTTCCGTGGTGATCCGCGGGGCCGGCTGCCTCTCTGGGGCCGGCGTGATGGCGCCGCCACCGCGGGCGTGGGTCGACGCGTCAGCTGCGGATGCTAGCGCAGCCGCGCCCGGGGCGCGACCGCGCGGCGCGCTCAGGCGCTCAGTTGCAATGCCGGGGCGTCGAGCGCCTCGACCAGATGGGGGATCTGCGAGAGGGCGGGGGCGCCGTCCATCAGCAGCGCGATCGGCATCACCTCGAAGATCTCCTCGGGCGGCGTGCCGAACTCCAGCGCCGAGCGCGCGTGCAGACGGATGTGGTCGCGGCGCTGCTCGACCAGGGCGATGCCGAGCGCGATCAGCTCGCGCACATGGTGCTCGATCGGGCCGCGCCCGAGCACGTACTCGCGCCAGGAGTCCTCCCAGGACTCCCACATCTCGCCGCCGCCGCTGGGGCTGGCCTTGAGAAACAGCGCGATCTTGCGCACCTGGCTGAGTTCGCCGTCGCCGGCGCCGAGGCGTCTGGCCTCGCTGCCGTGGATGTCGATACAGCGCCGGCACTGCTTGGCCAGGGCGATGCCGAGGGTGATCAGCTCCTTGCTGGCGCGGTCGATGCGGCCCTTCTTGGTGCTCTCCTGGGAGAGCTCGCCGATGATCTCGAGGAACTCCTCGAGCCCGTACTCGCGGGCGCGACTGAGTGAGTGCTTGAAGGTATCGGGACTGCTCATGATCGATGGGTTCCTACTGCTGTCGGGGCCGGGTTGGAGAGGTCCGTCCGGCGTCGGACACCCGGTGCGGGCGAATGAGATGAAGCCAAGCGTGTGTGCCGAAACCGTGCGCCCGGTCACGATTGCGGACGCCGGCTCGCCGCTGGCGCGTCGACGTTGCGTCGTCGTCGCGCGAGCCTCCCCACGCTAGCCCAAGGCGCGGTCGCGGATCAATCGTCGCGCGCTCGAGCGTTGCGATGCCCTCGTACTTTCAATGGTTTGTGCGCGCCCCCATGATTCGGGGTCGGGTGTGTCGCAGAGCGCCTCGGCCGCCCCCGCCGGGTGCGCCCGGCGCGCCCGAAGAGATGTAAACGTGTCCGTCCATGCGGATCGTGGTCGCTGTCGTGGGGCGATCGGCGTTAGGATGCGACCAGCGGACAGCTGCCGACCGGGAGGCCCCTCCATGCACCGCACCAGCGGTATCCTGCTCCATCCGACCTCGTTGCCCAGTCCCTTCGGGATCGGCGACCTGGGGCCGGGTGCCTACCGATTCGTCGACTTTCTCGCCGCCGCCGGGCAGGGGCTGTGGCAGATGCTGCCGCTCGGCCCCACCGGCTATCACGACTCGCCCTATCAGTGCACCTCGGCGTTCGCCGGCAACCCGTTGCTGATCAGCCCGCAACGGCTGCTCGAGGCCGGTTGGCTCGACCCCGAGGACCTCGAACCGGCGCCGAGCTTCTCCGCCGACCGGGTCGAGTACGAGGCCGTCGGCGCCTGGAAGCGCGCGCTGCTCGAGCGCGCCCGCCGCGGCTTCGAGGCGCGCGCCTCGGCCGCGCAGCGCGCCGCCTACGCCGCCTTCTGCGAGAACCACTGCGACTGGCTCGAGGACTTCGCCCTCTACAACGGCCTCAAGGCCTTCCACGAGCAGCGTCCCTGGACCCAATGGGCGCGCGACTACGCGCTGCGCGACCCCGGCGCGCTGGCGCGCTGGGCGGCCGCGCACGGCGAGGTGCTGGCGCTGCAGCGCTTCGTCCAGTTCTGCTTCTTCGAGCAGTGGCAGGCGCTGCGCGACTATGCCCGCGCGCGCGGGGTACGGTTGGTCGGCGACATCCCGATCTTCGTCGCCCACGACTCGAGCGAGGTGTGGACCCATCCGCACTGGTTCGAGCTCGACGCCGAGGGCGAGCCGACGGTGATCGCCGGGGTGCCGCCGGACTATTTCAGCGCCACCGGCCAGCGCTGGGGCAACCCGCTGTATCGCTGGTCGGCGCTGGCCGCCGACGACTACGCCTTCTGGGTGGCGCGGCTGCGTCAGGTGCTCGAGCTGGTCGACCTGGTACGCATCGATCACTTCCGGGGCTTTGCCGGTTACTGGGAGATCCCCGCCGACGAGCCGACCGCGGTCAACGGGCGCTGGGTCGCCGGGCCGGGGATGAAGCTCTTCGGCGTGCTCCAGGAGGCGCTCGGCGACGACCCGCCGCTGATCGCCGAGGACCTCGGGGTGATCACCGAGGACGTCGAGGCGCTGCGCGACGGGCTGGGGCTGCCGGGGATGGCGATCCTCCAGTTCGGCTTCGAGGACATCCCCGAGGGCTTCGGGCGGTCCTACTTCCTGCCCCATCACCACCGCCGCCGTCAGGCCGTCTACACCGGCACCCACGACAACAACACCCTGCGCGGCTGGTGGGACAGCCGCGACGAATCGGTGCGCCGCCACGCCCGGGTCTATCTCAACACCGACGGTCACGAGATCCACTGGGACTTCATCCGCTGCGCCCTCGGCTCGGTGGCGGAGATGGCGCTGTTTCCGCTGCAGGACGTGCTCGGACTCGGCGCCGAGGCCTGCATGAACCGCCCCGGCACCGCCGAGGGCAACTGGGAGTGGCGCTTCCGCGAAGAGATGCTCGAGACCGGCAGCGCCGAGCGGCTGCGCGCGCTCAGCCGGCTCTTCGGGCGGTTGCCGCACCCCGAGGACTGAGCGCGGCGCGCTCAGCGCGTCGGCGTGGCGCCGAGATAGGCGATCCAGCCGGCGTCGGGCTCGCCGCGCTCGACCGCGACGAAGTCGCCGTCGGGCTCGCCCTCGGCGTCCCAGCCCTGCCAGTAGACGCCGACCTCGCCGAAGCCGGCCTCGGCGAGCAGCTCGCGCAACTCGGGCAGGGTCCACAGCCGCCACTGATAGCTGAAGGCGCGCTCGAGCCGCGAGCCGTCGTCGAAGGCGAAGTGGATGTGACACTCCAGATCGCTGCTGATCGGGTCGAAGCGCGCCTGCTCCCAGATGTAGTCGAAGTCGCCCTGCTCGGGGGCGGCGACGCGGCGCTCCTCGCGGATCACCCGCGGGGCGTCGTAGCCGCCGTAGACATCGAGCAGGAAGACCCCGTCGGGGGCGAGCGCGCGGTGCACCGCGCGGAAGTAGTCGCCGAGCGACTCGCGGCTGCGCAGCAGCCAGTAGCTGAAGTTCATCGCCACCACCAGGTCGACCGGCGCGGTGGCGGCCTCACGGACATCGGCTTGGCGCAGCGCCAGTCGCGCGCGCGCCTCGGGCGCGAGCCCGGCGAGGGTGTGGGTCCGTGCCCAGTCGAGCACCGCGGCGTCGAGATCGATGCCGAGGGCCTGATTGTCGGGGCGGCGACGCACCCAGGCCGCGGAGATCGCGGCGCTGCCGCAGAAGTCCTCGCGCAGCCGTCGCGCCGGGCGGCCGCGCAGGTCGGTGACGAGCTGATCTAGCAGGTCGATCTCGGCCTCCGGGGCCTGGACGGCGAGTTCGTAGAGACGGTGACGGTCGGCGGTGCTGGCGCGCGTGTTGGGCATGGGGCAGGGTGGCCTGAGGGAAACGGGTGCCCCGATGATGCCCGCTGTGCGTTCGAGAAGAAATGGGTTGAAAGCCGTCGGGGTTTCGGTTAAAGTTCACGGCTCAAACGCGCCGCGGGCCTTCCTGTCGCCGTGTTTTCCGGAGAGGTGTCCGAGTGGTTTAAGGAGCACGCCTGGAAAGTGTGTATAGGTTAATAGCCTATCGTGGGTTCGAATCCCACCCTCTCCGCCACACAGCAAAAAATACCGCCCTCGAGGCGGTATTTTTTTGTCCGCACGCCTGCGCCCGTCCCCCTTCCTCGCGATCGACCGACAGGGTCTCCCGCTACCCCGGCGCTCGACGCTTGTCGACGATCTCCTCGGCATCCGGTGATCCAAGCGCCGCTACGCGCGCATCTGCCTGCGTCAGCGATTCTCCTCCTCTAGCGCGCAGTCGCGAAGTTGCCAGCCCCGTCCTGCAACCGTCATTGCTTCGAAGGGTGTCGCGCCGACTTCCAGCTCCCGTCTCTTCACGCCCTGTTTGCCGAGGCGCTCACCCGCCATCTCCCCCCTTGAAGGTCACGCCCGCCGAGGCGACCTATCTGGCATGGGTGGACTGCTCGGCGGCGGCGCCGTCTTCCGCCCCGTTCGCCCGGCGCCTGCCCGAGTCCCTCGGGCTCTGGACTCAACGCGGGCCCGCCGCGCCGCTCGCCGAGACCGGCGGCACCTCCGCAACCCACTGACGAAGACAGGCCAAAGACCATGAAAACCGTTGGATACGCGGCCCATTCGGCCGATGCCAAGCTCGTTCCCTATCACTTCGAGCGTCGCGCGCTGCGCCCGAACGATGTCGCCATCGACATCCAGTACTGCGGTGTCTGTCACTCCGACCTGTACACCGTCAACGGCGACTGGGGGCCGCAGCCCTATCCGCTGGTGCCGGGCCACGAGATCGTCGGCGTGGTCAGCGCCGTCGGTCCCGAGGTCGAGCGCTACCGGGTGGGCGATCGCGTCGCGGTCGGCTGCATGGTCGACAGTTGCCAGGACTGCGACCAGTGCCGCAACCATGAGGAGCAGTACTGCCGCAACGGCATGACCCCGACCTATGGCGCGCCCGATCGCATCAGCGGCGAGATCACCCAGGGCGGCTACTCCAAGCACATCGTGGTGCGCGAGGCGTTCGTGCTGCGCATCCCCGACAGTCTGGATCTCGCCAGGGCCGCGCCCATCCTCTGCGCCGGCATCACCACCTTCTCGCCGCTGCGCACCTGGCAGGTGGGCGAGGGCACGCGCGTCGGCGTGATCGGGCTCGGCGGGCTCGGCCACATGGCGGTCAAGCTCGCCGCGGCGATGGGCGCCGAGGTCACGGTGATCAGCCGCTCGAGCAGGAAGGAGGCGGAAGCGAAGGCCAGCGGCGCCCGTGGCCTCCTCGCCTCCACCGACCGGCAGGCGATGCAGGCGGCCGCCAACGCCTTCGATCTCATCATCGACACCGTGCCGGTGAAGCACGACCTGAATGTCTACACGCCGCTGCTCGACGTCGACGGCTCGCTGGTGATCGTCGGCCAGATCGGGCCGCTGGAGGCGCCGATGACCACGCCGCTGGTGTTCGGTCGCCGGCGCGTCGCCGGGTCGCTGATCGGCGGCATCGCCGAGACCCAGGAGGTGCTGGACTTCTGCGCCGAGCACCAGATCTATCCCGAGTGCGAGATGATCCGCATCGAGCAGATCAACGATGCCTTCGCGCGTCTGGCCGAGGGCGAGTTCGCCCATCGCATCGTCATCGACATGGCCTCGCTCAGCGTCGATGGGCCCGCGCCGGGCGCGGCGGTCTGAACGAACGATCAGCGCAAGGGCGCCGAGGTCGCGCGAGGTCGGGCCTTCGTCTGGCCGGGCGTGACGCGGGGCGGATCTCGCGCCTCGCGCCCGAGGCGCCCCGCGCGACCTCTCGCCGGGACGCCAGGCCCCGTGTCGGCACCACCCCCCCCCATCCCCCGATGCCGTTTGACAGAGGACGGGCGCGCGCCCCGTCCTCTTCGCGTGCGCCGAGTGGCCCCGGTCGTCGACCTCGTCTCCGGCGGCGGACTGGAGCGCGAGGCGAGCAAGCGCGCCGCCCCGAGCCCGCGGAGAGGCCGCCGCGCCTGCTCGCGGTCTGGGGCCGCGCCGCGTGCGGTGCGCGATCGAGCGGGCCTCAGTCGCGCGGCGCGCGCAGCAGTCGGCCATCGGTGCGCGCGGCGCGCGGGATGCGTCGCTGCGGCGTCAGCGAGCGTGCCAACAGGCGGCTGGCGCAGACCCGCGCCGGGTGTCCCTCGGCCTCGCCGATCAGCAGCCGGGCGCGGCGCAGTGCGACCGGGTACGCGGTGCCGAGTTCGGGGCGGTCGCGCCGGATGATCCGCGCCAGCACCGCGAGCCGCGCCTCGGTGCGGCTGATCTCGGTCTCGGCGCGCCGCTCGTCGTCGCAGTAGACGCGCGGGCTGAAGCCGACCGCCCCGGCGCTGGCCAGGCGCAGCCACAGCTCCCGCTCCTCTGCAGAATGCAGTCCACCGTCGAATCCCTTCGCATTCTGCAATGCATCGCCTCTGGCCACCACCGTCGAGGTGCCGACCAGGTTCTCGGCGAACAGCAGCGCCGTCGGGTGGGAGAGCCGTCGGAAGCTGTCGCCGCCCTCGAGCAGCAGCCGCAACCCCGGCCAGAGGCTGAAGCAGTCGCCGCGGTCCTCGCCGTCGGCGCCGACATGGCGGTAGTTGGTGAAGCTCATCACCAGCTCGGGGTCGCGCCGGTGGAGGGCGAGCTGCGCGGCGAGCTTGCCCGGGTACCAGCGATCCCCTACGTCGAGGAAGGCGATCAGCGCGCCGCGCGCCGCGGCGATGGCGTGATTGCGCGCCCGCGCCGCGCCCAGCCCGCCGAGCCGGATCGGGTGCAGCCAGCGCGCGCGTCTGGCGTACGCGCACAGCCAGTCCCAGGTGCCGTCCTCGGAGCCGTCGTCGACGACCAGCACCTCGAAGGCGTCGAGCTGCTGGGCGAGGACGCTGTCGATCGTGCGCGGCAGCTGCTCGAGACAGTCGCGGGCGGGGATGACGATCGAGACCTGGATGGGCTGGGTCGACATGGCGCGTCCTCTGGCATTGATGTTGCTCAAGGCGCAGCAGTTCGCATGCCAAACGGAAACATCACCATCATGAAGACGATCGCCTATCTCATCCCCGCCTTCCCGGTCCTCTCCGAGACCTTCATCGGCACCGAGATCCGCGCCATGGAGTCGCTCGGTCACCGGGTGGTGCCGATCGCCTTCCGCCGTCATCCGGGACCGGCCCAGGCCAGCGATCAGCGTCTGGCGGTGCGCACCTGGTATCTCTCCGATCTCGGTCCGGCCGATGCCGCCGAGGCGCTTGGCGGCATCCGCCCGAGCCTGTTGCGCGGGCTCGGCTTCGCGTTGCGCCAGCGCGGGCTGCCGCGCGCCGCGCTGCTCTATGGCGCCGCGCGGGTGGCGGCGGTGATGCGCTACGAGGGCTGTACCCACATCCATGCCCATTTCGCCCAGGCCACCACCGCCACGGCGATCGTCGCCGCCCGCTGGCTCGGCATCGGGGTGTCCTTCGTGGGGCACGGCTCCGACGTCTACGCCACCCCCGCCGACCTCGCGCTCAAGCTCGATCGGGCGGACTTCGCGGTGGCCGTGTGCGAGGACATGCGCCGCGACTTCACCGCGCTGGCGCCGCGTGCGCGCGTCGGGGTGGTCTATTGCGGGGTCGATGCGCGCACCTTCGCGCCGGTGGTGAGCGGCGCCGCGGAGGCCGATCGGCTGCTGTTCATCGGTCGGTTGTGCGAGACCAAGGGGGGGGCGGATCTGCTCGAGGCGCTGGCGCTGGTCCCGGCGGCGCACCGCCCCCGGCTCGATCTGGTCGGCGACGGCCCGCTGCGCGCGTCGCTGCGGGCGCGTTGTACCCGGCTCGGGCTGGACGACTGGGTGGAGTTCCTCGGCGCGCGTCCAGCCGAGTGGCTGGCGCGTCACGGCCCCGGCTACCGGGCGCTGGTCGCACCCTTCCGCATCGCCGCCAACGGCGCCCGCGACACCGACCCGGTGGTGGTCAAGGAGGCGATGGCGATGGCGCTGCCGGTGATCACCACCACGCTGATGGGCTGCAAGGAGATGGTGACCGAGGAGAGCGGCTGGCGCGTGGCGCCGGGCGATCGCGCCGCGCTCGCCCGCGCCATCGAGACGGTGGCGACCACGGCGCCGCTGCGTCTGGCGGCGATGGGGCAGGTGGGGCGCCGACGGTTGCTGGAGCTGTTCACCGCCGAGCGTCAGGCCCGGGCGCTCTCGGCGCTGGTCGAGGAGGTGTGAGAGGGTCGCCGCGCGCGCCCCGGCCTCCGGGCGCCGCTCTACGGGCTCGCGCTGGCCGCGACGCCGTCCTGAGGCGTGTTGCAGGATGCAGCGCCCGCTGCGTTGCACGCTGCAACGCCGGGGCGGGCGAGCGGCGCGGGATCGCGCCGGCGCGTGCGGATGCGGGATGGCACGCGATCTGCTCACGGTCGGTCATCCTCTGCTCATCGGTCCCGACCATGCCCATCGAGTTGCTCGACCGCATACGACCTGCCCGCCGGCGACTGGCGCCCGCGCGCGCTGACGGTGCTCAGCCGCATCCCACCACTCAAGCCGTACCGAATCGAGTGCCGCTCGACGGACCGCGCGGTCGATCATCTGCCCGTGGAGAAATCCCGATGACCACCATCGTTCATGTCGTGCAGCACCTGCGTCCCGGTGGGGTGGAGAGCGTGGTGCTGGAGCTGGCGCGTCACGGCGCCGCCACCGAGCGCCATCTGGTGATGAGCCTGGAGGGCGAGGGCGTGGCGGCGGTCGCCGCCTGGCCACGGCTGCAGACCGATGTCGATCGGCTGCGCTTTCTCGCCAAGCCGCCGGGCTGGACGCCGGGGCTGGTCCCGCGTCTGGCGCGGCTGTTGCGCGCCGAGGGCGCGGTGGCGGTGCACACCTATCATCGCGGCCCGCTGATCTACGGCGGTCTGGCCGCGCGCCTGGCCGGGGTGCGCCATCTGGTGCACACCGAGCACGAGGCCCGGCACCTGGAGTCGTTGCCGCGGCGTTGGCTGCAGTGGACGACGCTGGCGCTGACCCGACCCCGGCTGGTCGCCGATGCCGAGCACGTCGCCACGCGCATCCGCGCGCGACTGCCGGGGTGGCGGCCACGGGTGATCCTCAACGGCGTCGATACCGATCACTTCATCCCCGGCGATCGCGCCGTGGCGCGCGCGCAGCTCGACCTGCCGCGCGAGGTGCGGTTGATCGGCTGCGCCGCGCCGCTGCACCCGGTCAACGGCCAGCGGTTGCTGATCGAGGCGCTGCTCGGGCTCGACGCCGACACCCATCTGGCGCTCGCCGGCAGCGGCCCGGAGGAGGGCGCGTTGCGCCGCCTGGTCGCCCGGCAGGGGTTGGCGAAACGCGTGCATTTCATCGGGCGGCTGGACGCCATGCCGACCTTCTATCAGGCGCTCGACCTGTTCTGCCTGCCCGCGCTCGCCGAGGGGTTGCCGCTGGCGCCGCTTGAGGCGCAGGCCTGCGGCATCCCGGTGGTGGTGAGCGCCGTTGGCGGCGTCCCCGAGACCGCCTGTCCCGACACCGCCCGGGTGGTGCCGGCCGGGGATGTCGCGATCCTCAGCGTGGCGCTGGCGGTGCAGCTCGCCGCCATCGCGCGCGCCGTGCCGTTCGACCCACGCCCCTATGTCCTCGCCCGCGCCGAGGTGCGGGCGATGGCCGCCGCCTATGCCGCCCTCCGTCACCCCGTTGCGAGCTGAGTCCCGATGCGGACCAGCCCGCTCGCGCTGCTCATCCTGACTGCCGAGACCCCCTTCGCTGCCGGGCTGGATCGGTCGTCTGGCGTCGATGGTCGGAGCGGCGCTGTTTTTGGTACTGTTCCTCGCACCCTGTGTATTCCGCGGCGCCGTCGGCGTGGTGCACCGGGGTGGCGGGCGTCCTGTGCTATCGGCGCGGTCACGCGCGCCGCCTCGGGGCGCGTGGCCGAGCGCCGGAGCCGGCTTGTGCGCCGGCGCGGGTGCCTACAGATGTTCTGACGGGGGTCTCGCGCGCCCCGACCGCCCTGGACGAAGAGGAGGGGCGCCGATGGGCGATGGTGTCGAGGACGAGGCGGTGGTGGTCATCGGGGACGCTCTCGACGGTCTCGGGGTTGGCCGGGCGCGGCCATTGCGGATCGAGTCGCATCCTGCACCGCGGCCTGCAGCGGTGCGGCGCGCACCGGCCCACTTCGCCGCCGGTGTGGCCGCGACGCTGGAGCGGCTGCGCGGGGCCGGGGCGCGGTGGCTCGGCGGCGTGCTCGGTGACCGCTGCAACCCGTCGCTGGCCGCGGGGCCGGTGCGCGAGACCGATCGCCTGGCACGGTGGTTGCCAAGGTTGAGCAGACGCCTGCGCAAGGCGATCTGGAAATGCCATCTGCTCACCCTGAACGTCTGCCCCCGGAGCCAGAACACCATGCTGCTCTCCCACCACCGTCGCTTCGTCTATTTCCACATCCCCAAGACCGGCGGCAGTTCACTGACCTCGGTGTTTCGCGACGACCTCGACACTCGGGCCTCGCTCGCCGGGCTCGATGCGCGCGCCCCGGGCTGGCAGGACCGTTGTCACTTCGACGGTCGCCAGCACAGCACCTATCGCGACAACGCCCGGCTGCTGGCCAGATATCCCGACTACTTCCGCTTCGCCTTCGTGCGCAACCCCTGGGATCTGGCGCTGTCGTGGTACACCGCGCTGGCCCGCGCCTCCCCCGACGAGACCCTGGGTTCGACGCACCTCTCCGGCCCCGGCTTCAAGCAGTTCCTGCGTCGCGCGCTGCGCCCGCGCGCGCCCGGAGACTGGCTCGCCTGGGCCAGCCAGGCGCCCGTTCATCGCTTCATGATCGGTCGCTCCCAGAGCGACTATCTGACCGATCGAGCAGGGCGGTTGCAGATCGACTTCCTCGCCCGCTTCGAGCACTACCAGGAGGATCTGACCGCACTGTGCGACCATCTCGGTCTCGCGCCCCCGGCGCCCGAGCACTTCAACCGTTCCCGGCATG
Source organism: Marichromatium sp. PS1 (assembly GCF_041155115.1). Lineage (NCBI taxonomy): Bacteria > Pseudomonadati > Pseudomonadota > Gammaproteobacteria > Chromatiales > Chromatiaceae > Marichromatium > Marichromatium sp. PS1. Next base: position 633,531 of record NZ_BAAFHB010000004.1, on the reverse strand, counting down.
GCCGGCTCGACTATCGGGAGTTCTATGACACACACAGCCGCGACTGGATCGCGCGCCGCTTCCGGCGCGACATCGAACTCTTCGGTTACCGCTTCTGAGCGCACCCGGCGCCGTGGCCGCGCGGCGCTGCTGTTGCTGACCCTGTTCGTGGCGCCGCTGGCCGCATCGGCCACGGAGCTGAGCTTCGGCATCGTGCCGCAGCAATCGGCAAGCACCCTGGCGCGCGCCTGGGTGCCGCTGCTCGAGGCGCTCGGCGCGCGCGCCGGGGTGGCGCTGCGCTTCGAGACCGCCGCCGACATCCCCACCTTCGAGCGCCGTCTGGCGCAGGGCGAGTACGATCTCGCCTACATGAACCCCTATCACTACACGGTCTTCGCCCGCGACCCCGGCTATCGCGCACTCGCCCGCGCCGAGGGACGGCTGCGCGGGGTGCTGGTGGTACGCGCCGACAGCCCGCTGCGCGAGGTCGGGTCGCTGCAGGGCGCGACCCTGGCCTTCCCGGCCCCGGCGGCCTTTGCCGCCAGCGTGCTGATCCGCGCCGAGCTGGCCCAGCGCGGCATCGCCTTCACCCCGCGCTATGTCGCCTCGCACGATTCGGTCTACCGTACCGTGAGCGTCGGGCTCTATCCCGCCGGCGGCGGGGTGGTACGCACGCTCGAGGCGCTCGACCCGCCGCGCCGCGCCGAGCTGCGCGTGCTGATGACCACCCAGGGCTATACCCGCCACGCCTTCGCCAGCCATCCGCGGGTCGCACCCGAGGTGGTCGCGCGGGTGCGCGAGGCGATGCTCGGGCTCGCCGCCGACGCCGAGGGGCGGGCGCTGATCGAGACGCTGGGGATGCCCCGGCTGGTGGCCGCCGAGGACGGTGACTGGGACGACGTGCGCGCCCTCGGTATCGACCTGCTCGACGACCTGCGCGCCGAGGCCCCGTGAGCTTCCGTCTCAAGACCATCCTCGGCATCGCGCTGATCGAGGCGGCGCTGCTGGCGCTGCTGGTGTTCAGCGCGCTGAGCTGGCTGCGCGAGTCGAACGAGGCGCAGCTGGTCCAGCGCGCGACCACCGCCGCCAGCCTGGTGGCGACCAATGCCACCGACGCGGTGCTGGCCACCGATCTGGCCCGGCTCGAGAGCCTGCTCGACGAGGTGCTGACCAACGCCGACATCGTCTATGCGCGGGTGCGCGACCGCGATGGCCTGATCCTCGCCGAGGCCGGTGCGGCGCGCGCGCTGGCGCGCCGCTTCGTCGCCGACCAGGACCCCTCGCACGCCGCCGACGGGGTGTTCGACACCCGCGCCGAGATCCATGCCGGCGGGGCCTATTTCGGTCGTGTCGAGCTGGGCGTCTCGGTCGAGCCCTTCCTCGCGCTGCTCAGCTCGGCACGCTCCGGGGCGATCGGGATCGCGCTGCTCGAGATGGCGCTGGTGGCGCTGTTCTCGCTGCTGCTCGGCACCTATCTCAGCCGTCAGCTGCTGCGCCTGCGCGATGCCTCCAACCGCATCGCCCGCGAGGGTCCGGGGGTGCGCATCCCCCAGCACGGCAACGACGAGATCGGCGAGGCGATCCGCGCCTTCAACCTGATGTCGGCGCGCCTGGCCGACAGCTATGCCGATCTCAACGAGGCGCTCGCCGCCGCCCGTCAGCTCGCCGAGCGCATCCGTCGCAGCGAGGCGCAGAAGAGCGCGCTGCTCGACGCCGCGCTCGACGCCATCGTCACCATCGACCTCGATGGCCGGGTGGTCGACTTCAACGCCTCGGCCGAGCAGATCTTCGGCTATCTGCGCGAGGACGTCGGTGGCCAGTTGCTCGAACAGTTGATCGTCCCCGAGCGCTATCGCGCCGCCCACCGTCGCGGCATGGCGCGGTTTCGCGCCGAGGGCAAGGGGCGGGTGGTCGGCCAGCGTCTGGAGATGGAGGCGCTGCACCGCGACGGTCACGAGTTCCCGATCGAGATCGCCATCACCGAGGTCGAGGCCGATGAGACGGTCTATTTCACCGCCTTCATCCGCGACATCAGCGCGCGGCGCCGCGCCGAGGAGGAGCTGCGTCTCGCCGCCCAGGCCTTCGAGGCCCAGGAGGCGATCTTCATCACCGACGCCGAGAGTCGCATCCTGCGCGTCAACCGCGCCTTCACCGCGATCACCGGCTATGCCCCGCACGAGGCCATCGGCGAGACGCCGCGACTGCTCAAGTCCGGGCGCCAGTCGCAGCGCTTCTATCGGGAGATGTGGGCGCGGTTGCAGCGCGACGGTCACTGGGAGGGCGAGATCGAGAACCGCCGCCGCAACGGCGAGATCTTCCCCGAGTGGCTGAGCATCACCACGGTGCGCGACCCGGACGGCCGGGTGACCAACTATGTCGCCAACTTCATCGACATCAGCGAGCGCAAGCGCACCGAGGCGGCGCTGATCGAGGAGCGCGCCCGCGCCGAACAGGCCAGCGAGGCCAAGTCGCGCTTTCTCGCCACCATGAGCCACGAGATCCGCACCCCGCTCAACGCCATCCTCAACATGAACGAGCTGCTGCTCGAGAGCGGTCTCGACCCCGAGCAGGCGGCCCATGCGCGGGTGGCCGGCGAGGCCGGGCACAGCCTGCTGTCGGTGGTCGACAGCATCCTCGACTTCTCCAAGATCGAGGCCGGACGGATGGAGACCCGGCCCGAGCCCTGCGCCCTCGAACCCCTGCTCGAAGGGGTGCTCGGGCTGTTCGCCGCGCGCGCCTTCGCCAAGGGCGTGGAGCTGCTGCTGACCCTCGACCCGCAACTGCCGGTGCGGGTCGAACTCGACCCCGGCCAGTTGCGCCAGATCCTGCTCAACCTGCTCGGCAACGCGCTCAAGTTCACCGAGCACGGCGCCATCGAGCTGTGCGCCGGGGTGGTGGGCGAGGGCGCCGAGCAGCGACTCTCGATCGAGGTGCGCGACACCGGTATCGGCATCGCCCGCGAGCGTCTGTCGGAGCTGTTCAACGAGTTCGTCCAGGTCGACGACTCGCGCCGCCGACGCTTTGGCGGCACCGGGCTGGGGCTGGCGATCTGTCGCGGGCTGGCGCGGATCATGGGCGGCGAGATCGGCTGCGCGAGCGAGCCCGGCGTCGGCTCCCGCTTCTGGGTGCGCCTCCCGCTGCGCGCGCGCGCCCCGGCCGACGATCGGCGGGCGCGTCTGGCGCGCCGGGCCGCGGGCTGGCGGGTGCAGGTGTGGGCCGCCAGCGCGCCGCTCGCCGAGGGGCTGGCGCGCCAGCTCCGGCTGCTCGGCCTGGAGACGGTGATCGTCGGCGAGGAGCGCTGGTTCGCCGAGGCCGCCGCCGTGCCCGCGCGGCTGTGGCTGGTGGCCCCGCCGGGCGCGGGGAGGGCGGCGCGCGAGATCCCGATCCATCGCGACCGGACGAGCGCGCCGACGCCCGAGGCCGCCACCCTGCCGTTGATGCCGCGCGCACTGTGTTGGCAGCTCGGCATGGCGCTCGGCGCCCCCGAACTCTTCCCCGCGCCCGACTCGCCCCGCCCCGAGCCGGCGGCGCCGACGCCGACGGCAACGGCCGCCACCGGCCCGATCCTGCTGGTCGAGGACAGCGAGGCCAACCGTCTGGTGGCGCTGGCGATCCTCGAGCGCGCCGGCTACCGGGTCGAGACCGCCGCCGACGGTCATCAGGCGCTCGCCGCGCTGCGCGCGCGCCCCTATGCGCTGGTGCTGATGGACGTCTCGATGCCGGGGATGGACGGGCTGGAGGCGACCCGGGCGATCCGCGCGCTGCCCGGCGAGCGCGCCCGCGTGCCGATCGTGGCGATGACCGCCAACGCCTTCAGCGAGGATCGCGAGCGCTGTCTGGCCGCCGGCATGGACGACTATCTGAGCAAGCCGGTGGTGCGCGCCGAGCTGTTCGCCGCCCTCGCGCGCTGGCTCGGTGGCGCGCGCCCCGAGGATGCGCCGGTCGGCGCATCGGCCGGGGAGCGCGCGGCGCCGGCGCAGGCGGTCGGGGTGCTCGATCTCGGGGTGATCGACGAACTCGCCGAGGAGATGGGCGAGGACTTCCTCGTCGGCATGCTGCAGACCTTCGAGATCGAGACCCGGCGACGGGTGGCGTGCATCGAACAGGCCTGGGAGGCCGGCGAGATCGCCCAGCTCGAACACGAGGCCCACACCCTCAAGGGCGCCTCCGGCACCTTCGGCGCGCGCGCGCTGCAGGCGCTCGCCTTCGACTGCGAGCAGGCCGCCCGCGCCGCCGACCGCGACCGTCTGGCGCCGTTGATCGCGCGGCTGCGCGGCTGTGCCGAGCAGGCGCTGGAGGCGCTCGTGCAATGCTTCACGAAGGGCGAGGACGGCCCGCGCGGTCCTGCTCGGGACTGAGCTCGCCCTCGGCCTCGACGGCGCGTGCCGCCCGCACCGGCGTCGCGCTCGCGCCCAGGCGCCGCGCGAACCGTCGGACGGCGCGGCGGATGAAGCCGCCGCGCACGATCCCTATATCTGAGGCTCGACCATCGGAGTGGCGACCGCTCCCGCGCGGGGCGGTCGCCGACGCGCCAACGGACCAGGACGCCCGCCATGGAGCAGACACCCCCCAGCATCCTGATCGTCGAGGACAGTCAGGTCCTGCGCGAGGTCTACAGCGGCTACCTCGCCACCGAACCCTACCGCGTCGCGGCCGTCGAGACCGGCGCCGAGGCGCTCGCCGCGCTGGCCCGGCACCCGCCGCACGCGATGCTGCTCGACCTGCGCCTGCCCGACATGGACGGCATGGAGATCCTCCGTCACGTCGGCGCGCAGCGGCTGCCGACGGCGGTGGTGATCATCACCGGGCACGGCTCGGTCGACCTTGCCGTCGACGCCATGCGCGAGGGCGCCTTCGACTTCATCGAGAAGCCTTTCAACGCCCGGCGTCTGCGCGTCACCCTGCGCAACGCGCTCGAGCGCCAGCGTCTCTCCAGCCTGCTCGACTCCATCCAGGAGACCTTCGACCGCGACCGCTACCACGGCTTCATCGGCGCCTCGCTGGCGATGCAGGCCGTCTACCGGGTGATCGACAGCGCCGCGGCGAGCAAGGCCACCATCTTCATCACCGGCGAGAGCGGCACCGGCAAGGAGGTCTGCGCCGAGGCCATCCATCGCCAGGGACCGCGCCGCGAGGCGCCCTTCGTCGCCCTCAACTGCGGCGCCATCCCGCACGACCTGATGGAGTCGGAGATCTTCGGTCACCTGCGCGGCGCCTTCACCGGCGCGGCGCGCGACCGCGTCGGCGCCGCCGGACAGGCCGACGGCGGTACCCTGTTTCTCGACGAGATCGGCGAGATGGACCTCGACCTGCAGACCAAGCTGCTGCGCTTCGTCCAGACCGGCAGCTTCCAGCGCGTCGGCTCCACCCGCCAGGAGGCGGTCGACGTGCGCTTCGTTTGCGCCACCAACCGCGACCCGCTCAAGGAGGTCGCCGCCGGGCGCTTCCGCGAGGACCTCTACTACCGTCTCCACGTCATCCCCATCGAACTGCCGCCGCTGCGCGCCCGCCAGGACGACATCCTGCTGCTCGCCGAACACTTCCTCCAGGGCTTCGCCGCCGAGGAGGGCAAGGCGTTCCAACGCTTCGCCCCGGCCACCGCGGCGCTGCTGCGCGACTACCACTGGCCGGGCAACGTCCGCCAGCTGCAGAACGTCATCCGCAACGTCGTCGTGCTCCACCAGGGCGAGACCGTCGATCCCGAGATGTTGCCGCCGCCGCTCTCCGAACACCTCATCACCCCATCACGCGCCACCCCCACCGAACCCGCCCAACCGGCGCCCGCCGCCGCAGCCACCACCACCACACCCGACCCCGGCATCCAACCCCTGTGGCGCGTCGAACGCGAGGCCATCGAACGCGCCATCGCCCACTGCGACGGCAACATCCCCCGCGCCGCCGCCCTCCTCGAAGTCAACCCCTCGACGCTGTATCGGAAGCGGCAGGCTTGGCAGAGTGGGGAGGGGTAGTCGTCCGAACCCTTTGGATCCGTCGATCGCTCAGAGAACGCTTCCGTACGGGAACGGGATTTTCAGATAGAAGAGTTGGTTTCTGTCTTGCGCACAAGAGTCATCAAAACTTGCGTTTACACGAAAGTGAGTTCCCCCCTCCCGAACTTCGTCCCCCAAGGATTGACGTAGACTGACGATCAATGCTTGGAAAGCACGATGCAGAAGATCCCGAAGCGGGTATACACGCTGGAGTTCAAGGAGCAGGCGGTCAAACGATTGCAGTCGGGGCGCAGCATCGCCTCGGTGGCGCTATGGACCTGGTGGAGCAGACGGTACGCAACTGGGTGCGGCTTGCGTCGGCTGTGTGCGCTGCTGGGCGTGAGCGTGAGCGGCTATCGGGCCTGGCAGCGCGGCGGCCAGCGCCAATGGCTGAGTGACGCGCAGTTAACGCTGCTGCTGCAGACCCTTCACGCCGAGACCAGTGGCGCCTACAGCAGTCCACGGATGGTCCGGGCGCTGCGCGCTCGTGGCCTGAGCGCGAGTAAGGCGCGCGTGGAGCGGCTGATGCGTGCGCACGGCCTACGCGGCCGTCATCGGCGTCGCGATCGCGTCACGACCGACTCGAGCCACCGTCTTCCCGTCGCCGAGAACCTGCTCGCCCGTGACTTCCGGCCCAGCGCCCCGAACCAAAGTATGGAGCGCCGATATCACCTATCTCTGGACTGACGAGGGCTGGCTCTATCTGGCCGTCGTCCTCGACCTGTTCAACCGCGATGTCGTCGGCTGGTCGATGCGTGCACGCATCGACGCCGAGCTGGTCATCAGCGCCCTCGACATGGCCCATGCCCGGCACCGGCCGCCACCGGGGCTGCTGCACCACTCCGATCGGGGCAGCCAATACGCCAGCCACGCCTTCCAGCAACGCCTGCGTCGCTACGCCATGCGTTGCTCGATGAGCCGGCGCGGCAACTGCTGGGACAACGCCCCGACCGAGAGCTGGTTCAACAGCTTCAAGCACGAGCGCGTCTTCGGCGAGCGCTTCCCGACCCGCGAGGCGATGCGCGCAACGGCTTTCGAGTACATTGAGGTCTTCTACAACCGTAAGCGACTGCACTCGACGCTCGGCTATCGCTCACCCGTCGAGTTCATGCAACAGTGGCAGGCGAACCAGCGCCGCGACCAGACGGTCGCATGAGACCAACCCCTTGGGGGACGAAAAAACAGGGGAACCTCACATTGCGGGCGAGCCAAACACGTCGAGCGATTTAAAACCCTATCGGTCAGGGCGCTACCGAAATTCGGGGGAACCTCATAACCTAATGCACATTGATAAGTGACCAAAAGTTATTTTGGATAGCATCCGCTACCGAGTCTTTAGATGAATTGCGCGCTCGGGCAATAGCATCAACCGTTGTTTGAACGTTGGCCGGTTCTGCGGGCTGGCCGTCAATCTTCGTGAATGGGCCGTCCGTCTCAGTGAGGATGCGACTCAACGGTAGATCCGAGACAAGCATTCTTGCGCGTTCGGAGCGGATCATCTCAGTATTGACAGAGAAGTAGCAACCGAGCGCTGTGGCGCGTCGTGCCTCGGCCTTGGTTCCGGTGAACCAGTGCAATACAACAACGCCCCTTTTTTGCGGAAGATGGCGTTCGATCATGTCGAGCACCGTCGGTACGCTCCGGACACTATGCACGGTAAGTACCTTGTCACCGGCATCCGCACATCGTTCAAGGATTGTGCGAAACACCTGTTTTTGAGCATCGAAAGATTTGTAAAACCGAGGGCCTGCGTCGAGGCCGACTTCGCCGACGTAGCGCGCCTCCGGCAAATAGTGTTCCCATAATGCCAATTCGTGGGCTCGTTCCGCAACGAGCTGCGGATGGATGCCGAGTGCAGCCCGCACGTAACGAGTTCCGCGCGTCAATTCAAGATTGCGCGGCCAAGCCTTCGGCGTAGTTGTAACGGTTAGTGTATGAATCCGTGCCGCCTCCGCTTTCGCAATCACGGCCTCGAAATCTGGATAGAGATCGAGGTGGCAGTGGAAATCGACACCACAGGATGGAATACCTTCGCTCATAGTGGTTGTGTATTCACGCCAGCCAACAGTGCGCCCACTTCCTCGAGGCCACGGCGATACACGCCGGCGAGCGAGGCTTGGCGGGCTGGCGACTCATCGAGGAGCGGGCCGGGTTTATGGATGAGGATGGGCGCCAAGGCGGGCTTGGCGCGAAGTCGTTCGATCGCCAGTTGGAAGGAGCGGACCTGCACACCTTCGGACTGGCGCGTGTCGAGCGCGCGAGCGCTCAGGTCATCTATTGTATAGACGGTTGGGTCGGCGCCAAGACCAAATCCTTTGGCGAGCGCAGCGCGTCGGATCAGGCAGGGTACACAGTATCCGCAGTGTTGTGTACCCAGGCCCTGCCAACGTCCCTTCGTGGGAGCCGCACAGGACAAGGATAGGGACGTAAGGTTTCTCAACAGGGCACCGTTCGCGCATGCGGCTACCATCTCGCCCTTCGTCTTGTCCCAATAGGGATTCTCGATGTGGCCTTTGATATCCAAAGTTGTGAGCGCATCGTTCCAACGTGCGATGTAGAACGGGTGGGTGGTGCGTGTGCTCAGGGCTCCGAGACGAAGGGGATCGAGCGGCACATTGACCGCAATCAAGCCATTTTCCGGCACGTTCAGCGTGAATCGGCCATCGAAGCCGGTGCCGGCGAAGATGCCCAGCGCGAAGAAGAGGAAGGATCGTCCGCGAGTGGTGTTTTCGCCGGCCGATCCTCGGACGAAGCCGCGCTGGAAGGCCATCCAGAGGCGCAAACGCTGGAACGGACTGGCGGGATAATGAGCCTTCAACGCGTCGAAAATAGTGGTCTGGGCATCGCTTGTCGCACCCTCGCCAGCGTGGCTGATGAGGAGAGGCGTGCGGCCGGCTTCGAGCACATCAATGGCACCGATCAAGCTGTCGAGACCGCCGGAGAATAGCGCCAAATCATCGAAGGGTGGATCGATGAGTCTGCCGGGCGGCATCGGTGCGACCCGCTCAAAGCGCTGCGGCCGTGCGCGGAACCCGAGCGACCAGCGATCTCCGGTCAGGAAATTCAGCATCGAGACGAAGATCGGCGTCGCCGCTGTCCAACGCTCAGGATCCGAGACTGGCACCACTAGACGAAGCTCCCGTGTCCAGCCGTCCTGTGATTCGCTCTTACGCGACACTCGGGTGTCGGCGGCATGGACGTGCGCGGCCAAGACCAAGACATCCACCCCCATCTCGGAGGGAGATATGCCTAGGTGAGCCAGATCGCCAAGAGCGCGACCGATCCCGTGATCGAGCGCTCTGTCGCCGGCGACAAGATCGAGGCGAGTTTCAAATTCGCTGTCGCCGAGTGGCAACCGGTCGAGATCCTCGCGGCCGTAACGGCCAACGATCACGTGTCGTCTCATGCTTCCTCCGCTGCGGCGTCGCCCATGATCTGCAGGATGCCGAACGCCTGTTCGTAGACGCTTTCGACGAAAGCGAGCACGTGATCGGGTGTCAGCGCGGCTGCCACCACGCTTGCCGCTGTCAAGGCATCGGCGACGCCGCGCCGGATGAAATCGTTCAGCTGCGCCTGAACTCGTGCGGCTTGCCGGCTGTCGGAGGGGAGGACCACGATTTTTGCGCCGATGTCATTGCAGAGCCGGGCCTCGATCGCGTTCGTCGCATAAAGTTCGAAGACCGTCTGCATCTGGTCGGAGGTGAGCCCGTCGAGGTCGGTTATACCCGCGGCGGCCAGGTCGGCAATCGTCTCGATAAAGGCATCCCGAGCGATGCCTTCGTCGATACTGCCACCGTCCGGGCAAACATAATCTGCCAATCCCAGGAAGATCTCCTCGATCGGTCGGCCAGCGAAAGCACCGAGATTGAGCGCGCGTAGCGCTTCGGTCGCACCACGCGTCGCCGCGTCCGATAAAAAACCGAGGAGACGGCTGCCCGCTCCGCGCGCCGACCCCATCCTGGCCGCCGCCGTGCTCGCGCCGCCTGACGACGAGCCCACGTAGTTCGACACGGCTCGGCCGAGGGCTCGGCGATCGTCTCCGCCCGAGCCAGCGAAGCGGGAGAAGTTGTTGCGGGCCGCTGAGAAACGTGTCGGATCCGCCGTTGGGGGAATGGGTGACCTTGCCGGAGGTTCTGGCGGTCCAGCCGGCGGTGCTCCGTCGGGAGACACCGCTCCGTCCGGCGCAGCCGGCGGCGAGCCTTCCTTACCCAACCAACTTGGCACGAGCGGTGTGTCGCCTCCTTGGCCACCGAATGCGCTGGACGTACCCATCAGCGTGCCACTTGGCGCGTGCGCAACACACTTTTCGCAGCAGCCTTCAGCATGGTGTCACCGTCTTTTCCCCATTGCTCGAGGAGGCGGTCAAACCGCCGCTCCAGGTCAGCATCCTTGAGGACGCCTTCCCAGCCACCGCACACCCATGGACCCAAGCGGTCTCGAGGGAGGGCTTCGAGGAAGTCGAGGAGATTTCCCTGAAGGGCGGGATGCGCCTTGACCAGGACCGTCAAGCCAGCCGCACCGGGCGGCTCGCTGCCGAAGCTGTCGCTACCGACGATACGGCCACGCACCGCTTCGAAGACCTGGGCAGCTTCAGGCGGAGCGAGACGCTTCAGATCGCTTTCGAGACCCTGGACCGAGAGCTTCCCGCCAAAGAGCTGCTCGACGACGGTGGCCAGATGCCCGAGCACCGAAGCCACCCCGAAATAGTCTTTCCGGTCCTTGGCGACGAACAGATAGGGGCGAAGATCGTCGTCGCCTATCTTGGTCGGTACTGCGGCCCAAGCCTTTGTGGTGGGCGACGAGAGCCACTCTTCTAACAGGGCAGTCTCGGGTGCGGCATTGTCGGCTTCCTGCACGGTCGCGGCGGCCTCGAGCGCGGACAGATCGAGACACTTCCCATCCGGCGCGGCGGCGGCTGCAGCTGCGATCTGCTCAAACAGGCGCGGGATGAATCGCTCGGCGAGCATCAGCTTAGCGAGAACGGGCAGCTTGACATCATCTCCGAAGCCGCGTGCTTCGGCTGTTTGTTGCCGCAGAACGAGCGTGTTGAGGAATCTCTTGATTTGGCGAGGGTTTCCTCTGGTTCCGCTGGCAAGGATCGGCCCAATCTGATCGCTGAGCGTCAGCGCATTATTAGCTTTTGATGCCTTGTCTCCGAGTGCGTCTCTCACTGTCGCCGCATCGAGCGCGCCAGAAGTCCATGGTCGCTTCAGCCGCAGGCGGGCAACATTGATCAAGTTGTTGAACGCTGGATCGTTGTCGCCAAGATCTGCGCCAACGAGAAGGAGCGCAACATAGATACGCGTTTCTGTGTCGCCGAGGGCCGGGATACGGAAGGGCACCTGGATCAGTTTTTCCAGGTAGTTTCGGGCATAAGTCTGGGGTCCGGTTGTGTCCGGCAGATCGGGAAAATGCTTACGCACCGCATACTCGATCATCGCTTCGTCGGCAGCGACGACGAACGCGGTGCGCGACGTGAATACGAAGAGACGGATGGCTTCGAGTGTCTCGATCGCCGTGTCGGGAAGGCAACGGTCGAGGTCGTCGATGAGGACGACCAACTGTTCCACGCCAGCCTTTTCCAAAAGATCGTCAAAAGCCTTGCGGAAGGCGTTGATCTCCTCCGGCACGTTGGTCGAGGCGCTTTCACTCGCTGGGTTCAACAGCCCCTTAACGTCGTCGATGGCGGCCTCGACATAGTCTTTGTTCGCAAGCTCTGCCGGATCGGTGAGAAACCCTTCGAGCTTGCCGACGATGACTTGGATCTGCTCAGGTGTCGGGATGCCGGTGAACGCGGTGAGCGCCAAACCGCCTGCCTTTTTCGCCACTTTGAGCCAATCGATCCGACGGAAGACATCCTTCACCGCTTCGCCCGCGTTGGTCAGCGCGGGACGCTTCTCGATCAAGCCAGTGACAATGCCCTCGATAAGCGCGATCTTCGCGTCTTCGAAACCTTGGAAACGCCACCCGTTGAATTTGAGGCACAGGACTTTCTCTTCGCCTTCGAAACCGGCCTCGATCATCTCCAGCACGCTTGATTTGCCGGCGCCCCAATCGCCATGGACACCGACTGTCACTGGCTGATCCGGCCGGTCGCGAAGAAGCTTGATGATCGTCGTAGCGATCGCCTCGTTGTTGAGGAGGTCGACCTTGGTCTCATTGTCGGCCAGGATCATCTCGCGACCACCTTGTATGTTGGTTATTGCTTGCGCTGACGTCCGGGTCGCCAACTATCGCGCGTATATTGGCATTGTGCGTTCAACAATGCTACGCAATCCGAGGTGGGGGTCCCGCCCGAATTTCGCCCCCAAGGATTGACGTAGACTGACGATCAAATCTTGGAGAGCACAATGCAGAAGCTCCCGGAGCGGGCAGACATGCTGGAGTTCAAGGGACGGGGGGCTCGGGGATGGCGCCGGCGTCGAGGCCGACGAGTGCCTGGGACACTCCGTGTGGGTGCTTCTCGACGATGTAGGCGGAGAGAGCGCACCGTCGTCGTGTCAACGGGGACATTGTCGAGCGCCCCGCGCGTCTAATGGGATACGCCCGCGCCCAGCGGGCCTATCCCCCGACAGCCTCCATAAACGCAACAAGCCGCGCCTCGTCCAATGCGCCGGCGGTGCGCACACCGGTGCAGATGTCGAGGCCGAAGGGCCGAACCTGGGCGATTGCCCGACGCACGTTCTCGGCGTTCAGGCCGCCCGCCAGGAACACGGGGGCGTGGGATCTCTTGACGATCTCGGCGCTCAGCGACCAGTCATGGGTGCGGCCTGTTCCGCCGAGTTCCTTGACCCGCAGCGATGGGTTCCCGGAGTCGAGCAGGATGGCATCGACCTCGCGGCTGAGGGCCTCGGCCTCTTCGACCGACGCCGCGCCCTTGACGTGGACGACCTGGATCAGCGACACGCCGGGGAGCGCCCGGCGGATCGTCTGGTGCGCGCCGCGTGGCAGCCGGTCGCACAACTGCAGCGTATTGACGCCGCAACGCCTCTGCTGGGCGATGATCTCGGCCGGATCGGTGCGGCTGGTGAGGAGGACGGTGGCGATCGGCGGCGGGATTCGCGCGGCGATCTCGGCGATCTCCGCCTCGGAGATGACGCCGGGCCCGCTGGGCATCTCCGAAACCAGCCCGAGCGCCGATGCGCCGCAGCGGATCGCCAGTGCGGCCTCTTCGCTGGAGCTGATGCAGCAGATCTTGACGCGTTGCATGCGTGCCTCCCGTTTTCACCCATCGAGGTCGCTGGTAAGACGGCGACAACAGTGTGACGAGTCGAGCGGCGGGGCTCAATCCATCACCGCCACCGCCTTGACCTGCGCATGCACCTGCTGACCGGGATGGAGGCGGAGGCGTTCCCAGGAGTGGCGGGTGATGCGCGCGAGCAGGCGGCTCTCGGGGGTGTCGCCGACGGCGAGGCCGACGAGGACCTGGGACTCGCTGAGCGGGTGCATCTCGACGATGTGCGCGGGCAGGACGTTGAGGATGCTGGAGGTGCCGGGGTCGTCGAGGGCGATGCTGACGTCGCGGGCGTGGATGCGTACGCGCACGGTCTCGTCCACCGCGCGGTCGAGCCGTTCGAGCATCAGCGAGGCGCCGGGGATGGCGACGCGGGTGAGGCCGTAGCGCGCATCATGGGCGCGCACCCGCCCGCTGAGCAGGGCGCTGGCGGTCTCCTCGCGCGCCAGCGGCAGGTCGAGACGGGTGAGCATCTGCTGCGCCGGACCGGCGGCGCGCAGCCGTCCGGCCTCGATCAGCAGGATGTGATCGGCCAGCCGCGCGACCTCGTCGGGGTCGTGGCTGACGTAGAGCACGGGGATCTGCAGGTGATCGTGGAGACGTTCGAGATAGGGCAGGATGTCGCGCTTGCTGGTGTGGTCGAGCGCGGCCAGCGGCTCGTCCATCAGCAATAGCCGGGGGCTGGTGAGCAGGGCGCGGGCGATCGCCACGCGTTGACGCTCGCCGCCGGAGAGCCCCGCCGGGTCGCGCCCGAACAGCGGGGCGATGCCGAGCAGCTCGACTACCTCGTCGAGGTCGACGCGCCGCTCGCGCGCCGGGATGCGGCGGCGTCCGTAGTCGAGGTTGGCGCGCACCGAGCGGTGCGGGAACAGGCTCGGCTCCTGGAAGACGTAGCCGATCGGGCGGCGATGGGTGGGCAGGAAGCGCTCGCTGGCGTCGTCCTGCCAGCAGGCCTCGGCGAGTCGGCAGTGACCGGCGGCGCGCTCCAGCCCGGCGACGCAGCGCAGCACCGTGGTCTTGCCGCAGCCGGAGCGCCCGAACAGGGCGCTGACGCCGCGCGCCGGGACGCGACAGGCAAGATCGAGGCTGAAGTCGCCGCGATCGAGACGGAAGGCGAGGTCGAGCACGTCAGCCATGACCGATCCGCCGCATGCGTTGGCCGAGCAGGTTCATCGTCAGCACCACCAGGAAGGAGAACAGCACCATGCCGCCGGCGAGCCAGTGCGCCTGGGCCCACTCCAGCGACTCGACGTGGTCGTAGATCGCCACCGAGAGCACCTTGGTCTCGCCGGGGATGTTGCCGCCGATCATCAGGATCACCCCGAACTCGCCGACGGTGTGGGCGAAGGCGAGCACCGCGCCGGTGAGCAGCCCGGGCAGCGCCAGCGGCAGGGCGACGTCGAAAAAGCGCGCCAGCGGCGAGGCGCGCAGGGTGGCGGCGACCTCCAGCGGGCGCCGGCCGATCGCCTCGAAGGCATTGTGTACCGGCTGCACCATGAAGGGCAGCGAGTAGAGCACCGAGCCGACCACCAGCCCGGCGAAGGTGAAGGGCAGGGTGCCGAGCCCGAGCCGCTCGGTGAGTGTGCCGATCGGGCCGTGCGGGCCGAGCAGCAGCAACAGATAGAAGCCGAGCACCGTCGGCGGCAGCACCAGCGGCAGCGCCACCAGGGTAGCGACGATCTGCTTGAAGCGTGAGCGCGTCTGCGACAGCCACCAGGCCAGCGGCGTGCCCACCACCAGCAGCACGGCGGTGGTGAGGGTGGCGAGCTTGAGGGTCAGCCAGACCGGGGTGAGATCGAGTGACACGGCGGTGCTCCGGGCGGGGATGGGGCGGAGGCGGTGAGGCCCGGCGCTTGCCGGGCCTCGTCACGCTCAGTCGGTGGCGTAGCCGTAGCGGGTGATCACCGCGCGCGCCGCCTCACCCTGGAGGTAGTCGAGCAGCGCCTGGGCGGCGGGGTTGGCCTCGGCGCCCTCGAGCAGCACCGCGTCCTGACGGATCGGGCTGTAGTGCGACTGCTCCACCTCCCAGCGCGAGCCGCTGGGGTCGAGGGCGATCTGCGCCAGGGCGACGAAGCCGAGTTCGGCGTTGCCGGTGGCGACGAACTGGTAGGTCTGGGCGATGTTGTCGCCGCGCACCAGCTTGGGCGCGAGGGTCTCGGCCAGCCCCAGCGACTCCAGCACCTCCATCGCCGCGGCGCCATAGGGCGCGGTCTTGGGGTTGGCGATCGCCAGGCGGTCGAACGCGCCCGATTCGAGCAGTGCCGCGCCGTCCGTGATCAGCGCGGGGTCGGCGCTCCACAGCGCCAGCTCGCCGATGGCGTAGGTGAAGGGTGCGTTGGCGCGGCCCTCCTCGACGAGCAGCGCCGGGCGGCGCTGGTCGGCGGCGAGGAAGACGTCGAAGGGCGCGCCGTTGACGATCTGGGTATAGAGCTTGCCGGTCGAGCCGTAGCTGATCCGGGTGCTGTGTCCGGTGGCTTGCTCGAATGCGGTGGCGATCTCCTTCATCGCCGCGGTGAAGTTGGCCGCGACCGCGACCCGGACCTCCTCGGCCTGGACTAGGGTGGTGGAGCCGAGCAGCAGCACGGCGGCGGTGAGTGAGCGCAATGGGGTCGACATCCTTCGATACTCCTTGTCGCTGACGGGGATGGGTGGCGTGGTGGCTCAGTCGCTGACCGCGAGGATGATGTGCGGGGCCTTGATCAGCGCGCAGGCGCGCTTGCCCTCGGCCAGTTCGAGTTGATGCGCGCTCTCGGCGGTGATCATCGCGGTGACGCGTGCGCCGCCGTCGAGCGCGAGCACCACCTCGGTGTTCACCGGCCCCTCGATCATCCGCTCGACGGTGCCGCACAGACGGTTGCGCGCCGAGGTGCGCAGCCCGCCGTCCTCGGTGGTGATGAGCACGAAGGAGGCCTTGACCAGGGCGTAGGCCTCGCGCCCGGGTTCGAGGCCGAGCGCCTCGACGCTCTCGTTGGTGACGATCGCCACCAGCGGCGTGCCCTTGAGGTCGAGCACCACCTCGGCGTTGACCGCCCCGCGACGCACCGCGGTGACCACGCCGTGCAGATGATTCCTTGCGCTGACCTTCATGTTGATGACTCCTAACAGACGATGGAAATGGTCGAAGTCGCGCACGCCCTCGCCGAGTCGTTCGAGAAAGCGCCGATGCTCGCGCTCGGCGGTCTCGAACACCGTGATCAGCCGTCGCCCCTCGGCGGTGAGCTCGGTGCCGCCGCCGTGGCGTCCGCCGGTGCGACGTTGCACCAGGGGCGCGGCCGAGAGGTTGTTCATCGCATCGACCGCGTCCCAGGCCTGTTTGTAGGAGATGCCCAGGGCGCGCGCCGCCTGCGAGATCGAGCCGGTCTCGTCGATGCGGCGCAGCAGTGCGATGCGCTCGTGCCCGGCGAAGCGGCTGGTGTCGAGATCGAGCCGTAGGGCGCCCGAGGTCTTGAGTCGGGCGTGGGTCTCTGCGGCATGGGGCATGATCGCGGCCTCTGTTGACTCGGTGACAAGGGTTATATCGAGGGCGATATAACGACGGGCCTAGCCAAGCAATACCGATGCCAAAAAAGGAAGTCCCCGTGATCCGGATGCTTAGGAAGCGACGGGTGGCGAACGGCGGGTGGCGGTGCACCGCATCGAGGCATCCTCGGTCGCCCCTGCACCAGGATGGGAGGTCCCCCCGACCCCGTGCTCGGCGAGGAAGTCGATCAGGGCACCGACATGACGCTCGATGTGCTCGACCGAATCATGCCCGGCGCCGGGCACCTCGTACAGCCGCGCCCGACCGGTGGGGGCACGTTCGAGGATGCGTCGGGCGTCGCGCGGCGACACGCTGGTGTCGGCGGTGCCGTGGACCAGCAGCAGCGGACAGCCGATGCGCGCGGCGGTGTGCAGCGGGGCGATCTCGGCGAAGCGGTGGCCGATGCGCCACTCGACGTGCCGGGTGGCCAGCCGCGCCAGCCAGCGCGGCAGGCGCAGCGTGCGCAGATAGCCCTCGGTGACCTCGGCCGGGTCGGCGAAGGCGGCGATGCTGATCACCGCGTCGGGCAGCGGGTTGTCGGCGGCGTAGAACAGGGTCGCGCCGGCCCCCACCGAGTGCCCGAGCAGGGCGAGACGGCGACAGCGCGTGGGATGGACGCGGCGCAACCAGTCGACCGCCGCCTCCAGGTCCTCGGCGAAGCGCGGCAGCGAGGAGAAGGTGTCGCCATCGCTGTTGCCGTGGCTGCGCGCGTCGAACAACAGCACGTTGAGCCCGGCGCGGCGGAAGGGCGCGGCCAGCGGCAGCATCAACTCGGCGCTGCTGCCCCAGCCGTGGAGCACCACCAGGGTCGCCTCGGCGTCGGGCGCGGGCAGCAGCCAGGCGAACAGCCGGCGACCGCGCCGGGTGGGGATGACGCAGGTCTCGAAGTCGAGCCCGAGCGCCGCCGGGTCGTGGCGGGCGCGTCGACGCGGGGCGCGGAAACCGAGCTGCACGGCGAGCGCGAGCAGGCCGAGCAGGGTCGCGGGCAGCAGCAGCAGGGTGAGCAGGATCATCGTCGGGGGCGGGTGAGGGGTGAGGGGTGAGGGCGGGGCGTTGCGCCCCGCCGCGCGCCCGGGCTGCCCCGGGCGCCCGTTGCCTCAGGGCAGGCTGATGCGGGTCATCACCCCGTCCTTCAACCGCCAGTGCTTGAGCCCGGCGGCGGTGTGGATCAGCACCAGCACGAAGATCGCCAGCGCGCCCAGCCCGTGATAGAAGAACAGCGTCTTGGCAAGCTCCGGGTTCTCGGCCAGCGGCAGCTCGATGCTGAGACCGAAGAACTCCAGCGGGTAGCCGGCGCTGACCACGGCGACGGCGCCGCCGATGGTGATGGCGAGCAGACCGAGATAGAGCAGCACGTGCAGCGCGCCGCCGACGAACTGCTCACCCTTGCCGAGCGGCGGCTCGTAGGCCGGGGCCGGCGAGCGGCGACGCAGCACCAGACGCAGCAGGGTCAGCAGCAGCACGGTGGCGCCGACGCTCTTGTGGATGGTCACCAGGGTGGCGGCGAAGTCCTCGCCGAAGAGATTGGCGATGCCCTCGTAGCCGAGCGCCCAGAACAGGGTGCCGGAGCAGAGCAGGCCGAGCACCAGCAGGGCGACCAGCCAGTGCAGCAGGCGTTGGGTGAAGGTGTAACGCGGTTGGGCCAAGGGTTGTTACCTCGCGATCGGGATGCTGGGTCTGTCGTGGTGACGACAGGGTCGGGAGCTGGCCGGGGCTCGGGGGCGCGCGTCGCCGCCCGACGGCGGTGCGCGACGCGGGCGCATACGTGTCCCTGAGCCGGTTGCGCCGGTCGGCTCCGGGCTAGTTATACCAACCCGCGTCGGGCCCTGACCAGCCGTCTCGGCGGGCGCCGGGAGCGCCCAGAACGGGGCCTTGGACGCAACGACCGATGTCCTTGCCAGCGCCGCCGCGGGTGTGTTCAGCGCGGCATCTCGGCGCGCAGCGCGCGCTGTTCGAGCAGCGCGCCGTCCTCGCCCTGGGGCGCGATCCGCCGCAGCGACAGCCAGCGCCCGTCGTCGAGCCGCCAGGCCAGGTGCGACTCGGCGTGGACCAGCACGGCGTAGAAGGTCTCGCCGTCGTCCGAGCGCGGCTCGAAGCGGCGGTAGTCGCAGACGCAGAGACAGGGCGCGCCGGCGGCATCGTTGCCGATGATGCGCCGCGCCGTCACCTCGTACTCGCGATAGATCCGCAACCGGCGCGGCGCGATCAGGCGCGCGCGCCAGTGGTGCCCGAGCAGCGCCCGCCAGGGCGCGAGACAGGGGTGATCGGGGTGGTCGAGCTCGATGGTGGATGATGCCCGCATGGCGAGTCCTCCCGCTGGTGTTGAGCGATGCGCGCCCCGGGGGTCAGACCCCGCGCGCGAAGCGGACCTGAACGTCGCGCGGCGGCGCCAGATGCGGCGCGCTGGTCACCAGCAGCCGCGCCCCGGCGCGCGCATAGTCCTCGGCGTTGGCGGCGTTGACCCCGCCGGCGGCGGCGACCAGTGCCGTCGAGCCTGCGGCGGCGAGCGCGGCGACCGTCTCGGCGACCGCCGCGGGGCTGAACTTCTCCAGCTGGATGACGTCGGCCGCGGCCCAGACGAGCGCCTCGGCGCCGTCCTCGACCTCGACCACCACCCGCTTCTCCGGACAGCGGCGGCGCAGTCGCGCGATCGCCGCGGCGGGCTCCTCGTCGAGGAACAGACGGTGCTCGGCGAACACCAGCAGGGTCTCGGAGAGCCCGGTGCGGTGCATCGCCGCGCCGGCGGCGCGCGCCGCCTTGACCGCCAGACGCCGGGTGCCGGGGACGTTCTTGCGGGTGAGTGCGACCAGCGCCTCGGGGCGGCCGCGGCGCGCCGCCTCCTGGATCTCGGCGGCGCGGCTGGCCACCCCCGAGCACCACTCGACCAGGGTCTGCGCGCTCTTCCACGCGCGGTGCAGGATGCCTGCCTCGGCGCTGGCCTCGAGCAGCAGGGTCTCGGGCGCGGCCTGTTGGCCGGAGGCGGCGTGGAGGGTGGCGCGCGCGCCGCACAGCTCGAACATCCGCGCCGCCTCCTCGATCCCGCACACCACCATGGGGTCGCGGGCGAACAGGCGGATCTGGCCGGGGCGGGCGTCGATCTCCAGCGCCTCGGTGGTGAGGTCGCCGTAGGGCACGTCCTCGGCGAGCAGCTGCTGCAGGCGGTGGTCGTCGAGCGCCAGGGGTTGGGGTCGGATCATGGTCAATACCTCGTGGATTGGATGGTTTTAGCCGTCCCCGCCGGGAGCGCGATGGCGCAGCCCGGGGGGACGTCGAGCAGGGTGCGCTCGCCGCGCGCCGGACAGGGCAGGGCGCGCGGCAGGTGGATGCGCAGCGCCGTGCGGTCGGGCAGGCGACAGCTCAGCGCGCGATAGGGGCCCATGTCGATCACCCGCGCGATCTCGACGGCGAGCCCGGCGCGGGCGCCGGGGCGCGGGCCGTCGGGCAGCAGCGCGACCACGCTGTCCTCGCGCCGGGGTGCGCGCGCCAACTCGACCCGGCCCCAGGGGCCGCAGGCCGCGCGCTCCTCCCAGCGCGTCACCGCCAGGGTGTTGGGCCAGCCGAGCACCCGCGCGACCTCGGCATCGCCCGGTGCGGCGAACACCGCCTCGGCCTCGTCGAGCCGGCGCAGCCGCCCGTCGATCATCACCCCGACCCGGTCGGCGCACTGGCGCGCGTCCTCCAGGTCGTGGCTGACCAGCAGGGCGCAGGTGGCGGTCTCGGCGATCAGCTCCTGCAACAGCAGCCGCAGCGACTGGCGCAGACTGGCGTCGAGCGCCGAGAAGGGCTCGTCGAGCAGCAGCAGCGCCGGCGCCGGGGCGAGCGCGCGCGCCAGGGCGACGCGCTGGCGCTGACCGCCGGAGAGTTGCCCGGGGCGTCGCTGCGCCAGCCCGCCGAGTCCGACCCGCTCGATCCAGCGCGCCACCCGCGCGGCGCGATCGGGCGCGCGCGCGAGCCCGTAGCCGATGTTCTCGGCGACGCTGAGGTGGGGGAACAGGGCGTGGTCCTGGAACATGAAGCCGAGGTCGCGCCGGCGCGGCGCCAGGTCGATGCCGGCGGCGCGCGCGTACCACAGCCGCTGGCGGTGACGGATGTGCCCGGCGCGCGGGCGCTCGAGCCCGGCGAGCAGCCGCAGCAGGGTGCTCTTGCCGCCGCCCGAGGGACCGAGCAGCGCGGTGATCCCGGCGCCGGGCAGCGCCAGACGCAGGCGCAGGTCGAAGCCGGGGCGACGGAAGGCGAGGTGGGCGGAGAGTTCGGTCATCACAGTCGTCCGAGTCGGCGCAGGAGCAGGAACAACACCAGCGAGATCCCCCCGAGCAGCAGCGAGAGCCGGGTGGCGCAGGTGAAGTCGCCGTCGAGCACATGGTTGTAGATCGCCAGCGACAGCGTCTCGGTCGAGCCGATGAGGTTGCCGCCGAGCATCAGGGTGATGCCGACCTCGCCGAAGGCGCGCCCGGCGCCGAGCGTCAGCCCCGCCGCGAGGCTCGGGCGCACCGCCGGGATCACCACCCGCCACAGCGTCTCCAGTCGCCCCTTGCCGAGGGTGTAGGAGGCCTCGACCAGCACCCGCGCGCTGCCCTCGATCGCCGACTGCACCGGCTTGACCACCAGCGGCAGCCCGGCGATGAAGGCGGCGAGCACCAGCGCCGGGAAGGAGAACACCAGCTCCCAGCCGAGCTGCGCGTGGAGCGGTGCGCCGAGCACGCCGTGGCGCCCGAACAGCATCAGCAGGAAGAAGCCGATGGCGATCGGCGGGAACACCAGCGGCAGCGACACCAGCGCATCGAGCAGCCAGCGCAGCGGGAACGACAGGCTGAGCAGATAGCCCAGCCCGACCCCGGCGACGAGCAACAGCGCCAGGGTCACCGCCACCACCCGCAGGCTCAGCAGCAGGGCGTCGGGCGAGCAGGCGAGCAGCGCGGACATCGATGATCCCCCGATCCCGTCAGTAGACGAACTGGAGCTGCAGCGCGAGCCGGTCGTCGAGCGCGGCGAGCAGCCGGTTGGCGTCGGCCCGCGCATCGAGCCCCGGGGCCTCGGCCTCGCGCCACTGATAGTTGGCCATTACCTGCCAGTGACGGTCGATGCGGTAGCGCAATCCCAGCGTCCAGGTGGTGAAGCGACGATGGTCGGCGGCCGACTCGGTGCCGCGGTCGTAACGGTCGTAGCGCAGATCGAGCCAGGTGCGCGGGGCCAGCCGCCAGCCGCCCTCGAGGTACCAGCCGTCGGCCTCGCCCTCGGGCAACAGGTTGCGCCCGGCGATGCGGGTGGCGGCGTTGTTCCAACTGCCGGGCACCGCGCCGCCGTCGCTGCCGGCGAGGATCATGCCGCGCCCGACGAGGTACTCGCCGCTCAGCCGCCAGCGCGCCGCCTGGTGGATGACCCCGGCGCCGGCGCGGGTGCGCAGGTGGCTGCCGGGGTCGGCGCCGTCGAGCTCGCGCCGTCCCTGCTGCCACCAGCCGAACAGCTTGGTGCCCTGGCGCGCGGCGCCGCGCCCGCCCTCGACGTACTCGCTCGACCAGTAGAGATAGAGATCCTTGTGGCTGTCGTTGTCGAGTCGCGCGACGCCGTTGCCGTTGCCGAGCATCAGCGCGTAGCTGTGCGCCCAGGGCCCGCCGCCGGGGAGCACGCCGAAGAGCTGCGCGCCGATGTCGTGATAGAGCGAGCGCGGGCCGCGCGGCGTGTTGGCATCGAGCGGGTCGCTGCCGTCGTGGTCGAGAAAGGTCTCGTTGAGCAACTGATCGACCGCGGTCGAGACGGCGAAATAGGGCTGGCGCGGGGCCGGGCGCAGCGCCTCCTCGCTGCCCGGCGGCTTGAACTGGCCGAGACGCAGACGCAGCGCCGGGTCGATGCGATAGCTGAGGCTGGCGTCGATCAGCTGCAGTTCGTCGCCCTCGCGGGTCGCGCCGTTGTCGCCGGCCTCCACCGCGACCAGATAATCGAGCGGCGCGCCGCCCGGCACCCGCCCGCGCACGCCGAGGCGTAGCCGGCGCAACTGCCAGCGTTCGGCGGCGCGCTTGTCCGGCCCCAGGCGGTTGGCCGCCATCCCCTGGCCGGCCCAGCCGCCGACCGGGATCGGGGTGTCCTCGCCCTGTTGATAGGCGAGCTGGGCGAAGCCCCAGGGGCGCAGCGCGCGCGTCCCCTGCTCGGGTTCGCTGCCCTGGAGAAGCAGCCAGTTGGCCGCCTGGGCGAGTCCGGGGGCGAGTCCGGGGGCGAGCAGCGCGGCGCCCAGCGCGAGCGCGCGCATCCTGGTCGAGTCGGTCATGGCAAAGATCCTTGGGGCGAGGCGCGCGCCCCGGTGGTGACCGGGCCTCACAGCCCGTATCCGGCGAGCAGGTCGCGGGCGGCGGGGGTGGCGACGAAGTCGAGGAAGCGCTCTGCCGCCGCTCCGGGGGCGCGGTGCGTGGGCACGCCGATGACGATCTCGAGCGGCGCGTAGTGGCTCGGGTCGATGGTCTCGACCACCAGCCGCTCGGGGTCGAGCGCGCGCGCCTCGGTGGCATTGATGAAGCCGGCCTCGACGCTGCCGGCGCGCAGGTGCGCGGCGACCTGGGGGACGGTGGCGAGCACGGTCAGGCGCTCGGCGAGCGGCTTGCGCAGCCCGTCGTGTTCGAGTGACTGGAGCGCGGCGCGGCCATAGATCGCCCGCGCCGGATCGGGCAGGGCGATGCGGCGAAAGGCCGGGTCGGTGAGCGGTCGACCGGCCAGCGCGGCGGTGCGCACCAGCACCAGCCGGCCGCGACCGAAGGGCTGGGTGCGGGCGAACAGCCCGCTCTCGGCGAGGAAGCGCCGCTCGCCGACGACCAGCGCCACGCGCGCGCTGGCGCGGGTCTGGGCGAGCACCTGGCGCATGTTGCCGAAGGCGGCCTCGACGCCGATGCCGCTGTCGCGCTCGAAGGCCTGGTAGAGCGCGAGCAGCGGGCGCTTGTAGCCGGCCCCGGCGGCGATCAGCAGACCGTCGTCGTCGGTGGCCGCGTGCGCCGGCAGGGCGCAGCAGAGCATCAGCAGGGCGATGAGCAGGGGCATGATGGAGTCTCCTTGTCCACGGGGTCAGAGTTGCATCGTCAGGGTGAGCGAGAGGGTGCGCGGCGCACCCGGGTAGTAGCCGATGGTGCCGGGCTGGGCGTCGTCGCGCCCGGCGTCGATGACGGCGACATAGCGGGTGTCGAAGAGGTTGTCGACGGCCAGCGAGAGGCTCATGGCGCGGTGGCGGTAGCCGAGGCCGAGATCGAACAGGGTGTGGGCGTCGACCGGCTCGGTATTGGCCGCGTCGCCGTAGCGTCGTCCGACGTGACGCACCACCGGGGTCAGGGTCCAGGGACCGTGGCGGTACTCCAGGGCGAGGCTGGCGAGCCACTCGGGGGCGTCCGGGACCTGGTTGCCCCGGGTGGCGAGCAGGCTGTCGGCGGCGGTGCGGATGTCGGTGTCGAGACGGCTGCGGTTCCACGACAGGCTGGCCACCAGGTTCCAGTGCGCGTCGGCGCGCCAGCGCGCCTCGAGCTCGGCGCCCTGGGTGTGGGCGCGCACCCCGCCCTGGAGATAGCTGAGATCGAGCGCCGGGTCGTAGGCCATCACCTGCTTGTCGCGCAGCCGACCCCAGTAGAGCGTCGGCGCCAGGGTGAGGTTGCCGTGGCGCCAGCGCAGCCCGGCCTCGATGGTCTCGGCGCGCTCGAAGCGCAGCCGCTGCCACAGCGACTGGAGGTCGATCCCGGCGGCCTCGAACCGCTCGCGCGCGTTCATGTAGCCGCTGTAGAGCGGGCCGAGCCAGGGGTTGCCGATGGTGCGTCCGAGGGCGAGCCGGGCCTCCAGCCCCGGGGTGAGTTCACGGCTCAGACTGAGGCTCGGCAGCCAGGCCGCGAGGGTGACGGGCGCGGTGCCGAGCGCCGGGTCGACCGGCGGGTCGAGGTCGAGCGCCGCGCCGTGGTCGAGATCGGGCAGGGCGCTGGCGTCGTAACCGGTGATCGCCGGCAGGCGCAGGCGCAGATAGCGCGTCCCCAGGGTGTAGCGCCAGCCGCGCCGCTCGCCCTCGATCATGGCAAAGGGGCTCTCGTAGGCGCGCTCGCCCTGCTCGGCGAGGATGCCCCAGCGCGAGAAGCGCAGCGCGCCCTCGGCATCGACGGTGTAGAGGCGCTGGCTCAGCGGCGGCGGCATCGAGCTGAGGCGCTGGCTCCAGTGACCGAGGGTCAGGGTGGCGGCGTCGAGTTCGAGCTGCAGCTCGGCGACGGCGCCATACTGGCGCTGGTTGACCTCGACGCGAGTGATGCCGGTGCGCTTGCCGGTGAGCCGCTCGCCCCGGGTCTCCAGCCAGTAGGGGCGCAGTTGCAGGCGGGCGCGTGGTCCGAGCTGCCAGCTCAGGGTGGCGAGCAGGTTGTCCTCGGTGTAGTGCTGGGTGTTGTAGGCGTAATAGTTGGCGTCCTCGCGCGCCGAGCCGGTGAGCGTGGCGTGGTAGCCGAGCGTGCCGTAGCGCTCGAGGTCCTGGCTCTCGGCATGGGTCAGCGGGCGATAGGCGTTGCTGTGGAAGCGGTTGTGGGCGCCGTAGAGGCTGAGCGACAGGTCGGCGCCGAGCGGTTGCGCCCAGCCGAGGTTGAGGGTGTCGCGGCTCTGCCCGCCGGGGCCGCGCCACTGCTCGCCGGCGGCGCTGGAGGCGGAGAGGAACAGCCGGCTCGCGGCGGCGCCGATGGTGCCGCTGTCGAGCCGCGCGAACAGTCGGTGGAAGTCGTGATCGGCGCGTGCCACCCGCGCCATCACCCCCGGCTGCTGGCGCGGCGCGCGCAGCCCCAGCGCCAGGCTGCCGGCGAGGTTGCCGACCCCGAGGCCGACCCCGGCCGGTTGCGGGCCGCGCCACAGGGTGAGTCGTTCGAGGTTCTCCAGGTCGTAGAGGTTGCCGACGCCGCCGCGCCCGGCGCTGGTCGAGGAGGGGGTGCCCTCGATCGTCACCGCCAGCCCGGTGGCGGTGGAGGCGGCGATGGCGCGCAGTCGCAGCGTTTGTTGCTCGGTGCTGAGCGCGTTGGGGTCGGCCTCGGCGCGGTTGACCGAGGGGGTGAGGTCGAGCGCGCGGTAGGGATTGACCTGGGCGGCGCCGCCGCGCGCCTCCAGGGTGGCGCCGTCGAGCTCGGTGGTGGCGTAGTCGCCCGCGTCCGATGCGATCCGGGTCGCGCTGATCTCGATCGCGGGTAGCGGTTGGGCGGGCTCGGCGCCGGCGGCGAGCGGCCAGCACAGCGGGGCGAGGCAGCATCCGAGGGTTCGCATTCTTGGGGTCTCGTCCATGGTGTGCGCGCCTCAGTGGGGCGATGTCGGGTTGGGGTGGATCCAGGGGCCGTCGCGGTTGGCCGCGCGCAGCGCCGCCTGGCCCTCGGCGCCGAGCAGGTAGTCGGCGAGCCGGCGGGCGCGCGCGCGCCGCGCGTCATCGGCGGGGTGGGCCGGGCCGGGGAGGGCGAGGACGAAGTGCCGGCGCATCTGCGGATCGTCGTCGAGCAGCACGGCGAGCCCGGGGTGGGGGAGACGGCCGAAGGCCACCGGGATCTCGCCGGCGATCACATAGGCGCCGCGCGCGCCGGCGTCGATCAGCGCGCCGTGGCGTACCTCGGCGCCGCTCGGGAGTTGCTGGCGCACCCCGGGGCGCAGTCCGCCGGCGCGCCACAGCCGCGCGGCGACGAGATAGCTGCCGGGGTCGCGGTAGCCGATCATCGGCGCGTCGGCGCGGGCGATGCGGCGCAGCGCCTCGATGCCGTCGGGCGCCTCGCGCACCCCCGCCGGATCGGCCTCGGGGCCGAGGATGACGTAGCGGTTGTGCGCCCAGGTGGTGAGCGGCGCGGCCAGCCCGCGCGCGACCAGGTCGAAGGCCGCCTCGCCGCCGTGGATCAGCAGCAGGTCGGCCTCGCCGCCGGCAAAGCGCGGCACCACCTGGTCCTTGGGTGCGGCGGCGACGGTGGCGATCGCCAGCCCGGTGGCCCGCTCGGCCCGTTCGGCCAGCGCCGGCCACACCCCGCACATCACCAGCCCGCCGACCACGGCGACCGGCACCGTCGGTGCGGGCGCGGCGTGCGTCTGGGTGGTGATCAGGGCGACCAGCAACAGGGTGAAGCGTGGCATGCGGTGCATCGGGATCTCCTCGCCTCTCAGTGGTTCAGGGTGAAGCGGACCGGGATGCGCACCCAGCTCGCCCGCGCGGCGCCGTCGACCCGCGCCGGGCGGAAGCGCCAGTGCGCGACCGTCTCGCGGGCGGCGCGGTCGAGGCTCTCGACCCCGGAGGAGTGGGCGAGGCGGATCTCCTCGGCGCGCCCGTCGCGCCCGACCAGGACCTCCAGCGTCACCTCGCCGTGCTGGCCGAGCCTTCGCGCGCGCGCCGGGTAGGCCGGTCTGGGGGTGTGCAGATAGGCCACCGGCTGATCCGGGGTGGTCTGTGTCGCCCGGCCACCCGCGGCGCGCCCGGCGCCCGTCTCGCGCGCCGGCGCGGCGTCGCGCGTCGCCGGGGGCGCGGCGTGGCGTGGCCGTGACGGTGTCGGCGCGGGGGCCTGGGCGGGCGCCTGGGGGCTCGGGGCCGGCTTGGCTTGGGGTTTGGGCGGCGTCGGCTGCGACGCGGGCCTCGGCGGCGGTTTCGGGGTGGGCTGTGGTTCCGGTTCCGGTTCCGGCGTCGGCCTCGGGTTCGGCCTCGGCGCGGGGGCGGTAGTCGATGTCGGCGCTTCCGGTTCGAGTTCGGATTCGGGCTCGGATTGCGGTTGCGGCGCTGCGGCCGGGGGCGGTTCGGGCGTCGCGTCCGCCGTCGGCGCGGGCGCGGCTGGCGCGCTCTCCGGGGCGGGCGCGGCGGCGGCGAGCCGCAGGCGTAGCGGGGTGTCCGCGGCGCGTTCGCCGCCCTCGGCCATCGGTACCCGCCCGGCGGCGAGCGCGAGCAGCGCGCCCTGGAGGACCAGGGCGAGGGTGCCGGCGAGCCACCAGGGCATCTCGGGCAAGCGCGGCGCGGGGGGAGTCATGCCCCGACCTCGCGGGTGGCCAGGGCGATGGCGGTGATCCCGGCGGCGCGACAGGCGTCCATCACCGCCACCAGGTCGGCGAGCGCGGCGGCGCCGGCGCCGGTGATGGTCACCTGGGTCCGCGGGCCCTTGTCGCGGAGCAGCGCGGTGAGCCGCTGGTGGTCGAGCGGCGCGCCGGCGACGCTGATCGCGCCGTTGCGGGCGAGCACGATCACCACGTCGGCGGGGTCGAGGCGGGAGGCCGTGGCGCTCGCCGGGAGCTGGCCGTCGAGCCCGCGCGCGGGGAGGGTCTCGAGGGTGGCGAGGATGAAGAAGGCGAGCAGGAAGAAGATGATGTCGATCATCGCCACCACCTCGATGCGCGCGCGCCGGCGGGGGGGATAGGCCATCAGCCCGCCCCCGCGCCGCATGCGGCGCCGGCGAAGCGGTTGACCAGCATCACCTTGATGACCTCGAGCTGGTGCCCGGCGCGGCGCGCGCGCTCGCCGAGGGCGTTGAAGGCGACCAGCCCGAGCACCGCGATCAGCAGCCCGGCGGCGGTGGCGACCAGCGCCTCGGCGACCCCGCCGGTGACCGCCTGGGCGCGCCCGCTGGCCTCGCCGCCGAGCGCGGCGAAGGCGTGGAACATGCCGACGATGGTGCCGAGCAGGCCGAGCAGGGGGGCCAGGGTGACGGCTGTGTCGAGCACCCACAGGCGCCGATCGAGCTGTGGCTGGATGGCGAGGATGTGCTCGTCGAGCCGGGCGGCGAGGGCGCCGGCTGGCGCCGCCGTCTCCGGCGGCGTCAGCGCGCAGCGCAGCAGCGCGGCGTGGACGGCGTGGGGGCGGGCCTCGAGCAGCCCGGCGAGCCCGCCGCGATCGGCCGCGTCGAGCCCGGCGAGGGCGCGGGCGAGGCGCTCGCCGCGCCGATCGAGGCTGCGCAACGCCCAGCCGCGCTCCAGGCTCACCGCCAGGGTGAGGGTGAGCAGCAGCGCCAGCGGGTAGAGCAGGCCGCCGGTGTGCGCGGCGAGGCGCGCGAGGGTATCGAGCGATGGCATGGTCGGTCTCCGTCGCCTCAGCGCGCCAACTGGCGCACCTCGATGTGGTCGAGCCAGCGCACGTGGCGTGCGCCGGTCTGCTGGTCGGCGCTGGAGATCAGCGCGATGCGCCCCTCGGTGTCGTCGAGCGGTTGGCCGTCGTGTCGGAAGTACACCAGCACCTGCTCGCCGATCGGGGTGTTGAACAGCTCGCCCCAGGAGAACACCACCTGATAGCCGTCGCTGGCCCCGGCGGTGACGGCGAGGGTGCGCAGCCCGCGCGGGGTGTCGACCTTGGGGTGGGCGCGCGCGACCAGGTCGCGCAGCAGCACCCCCTCGAGGTGGTGCTTGTCGGCGATGTGCGCGCCGGTGTGGCAGATCACCGGCACCCGCTCGATGCGGTGCAGCGGCAGCTTGGCGAGGTCGGCGACGGTGAGCTGCTGTGGCTGCTCGACCGCGCCGTTGATCGCCAGACGGTGCGAGACGAAGGGGTTGACGGCCTGCGCCGGGGCGGCGGCGAGGGCGAGCAGCAGGGCGATGAGACGGGGTGATGGGCGCATGGGGGAGTCCTCCGTGGGCGTTGGGGTCAGAATCGGTAGTTGGCCTCGACGAACCAGGTGCGCCCGGCGGCGGGGTAGCCGGCGCTCGGCGCGTAGTTGCTGTCGGCGAGGTTGCGCACCCCGGCGGCGAGCGTCACCGCGCTGGCGGGGTGTACGGCGAGCTTGAGGTCGAGGGTGGTGAAGGCGTCGAGGCGCTCGCTGTCGGAGCTCCAGCGCGCGCCTTCGTGACGCAGATAGAGCAGCGTCTCCCAGCGCTCGGCGGGGATGAAGCGGGCGTGGGCGGTGAGCTTGTGCGAGGGCACCCCGGTGAGGCGCCGGTCGGGGTCGCTGCGGTTGTCGCGGTCGATCAGGGTGAGGTGGGCGCCGAGCTGCCAGCGCGCGCCGAGGTCGGCGTTGGCGCCGAACTCCATCCCGAACACCTGGACCTCGCCGACGTTCTGCATCTGGTAGCGGTCGGGCTCGACGTCGTCGACGCGCTGGATCAGGTCGGTGATGCTGCTGGCGAACAGCGCCGCCTCGAGTTCGAGCCCCGGGCGCGGGCTGCCGCGATAGCCGAGTTCGTAGTTGAGGGCGTGCTCGGTGCGCAGGTCGGGGTTGGGGATGGCGGTGTCGAGGCGCAGCGAATAGCGGTCCTTGAGCGTGGGGAAGCGGCTTTTGCGCGCCACGGTGGCATAGAGCAGGTCGTCGCCGTCGGCGTCGAGCGACCAGAACAGCCCGGCCTGGGCGTCGGTGGCCGATTGCGCGTCGGGCAGCGCGACCGGGTCGCTGATCTTGTCGACGCGCAGCGGGCGCATGCGGTGGTGGGCGAGGCCGAGGGCGAGACGCAGCCGTGGGCCGAGGGTGATGCTGTCCTCGAGGCTGATCGAGTTCAGCGCGTCCTCGAAGGCCTCGGTGCGCTCGATGGTGTCGTCGGCGTGGTGGCGCTGGTGCTTGTGGTGCAGCGCCAGTTGCAGTTGGTGGTGGTCGAGACGGGTGCTCTCGAGGGTGATGCTGCCGCCGAACACCCGGTCGTCGTAGATGCTGCGCCCGCTCGGGCCGAGGCTGCCGCGCCCGGAGGTCTTGCGGGTGGTGTAGCTGGCGTCGGTGTAGGCGTCGACGGCGTTGTCGTAGTCGTCGAGATAGAGGCGCAGGCGCAGCCGTTCGTGCTCGCCGAGCGCGGTGCGCGAGAGGAAGTAGGCCCCCTCCTTGTCCCAATAGGGCCAGCGCCAGTAGCGCGCCGAGCGCGCGTCGGTCGACGGCGGTTGTCCCTTGGTGGCGTGCTGGCGGTAGTAGCTGATGGCGTACTCGTCGTCGCCCCGGGGTGTCCAGCCGAGCTTGAGCGAGAGGTGCGCGTCGCGCTGATCCGAGTTGTCGCGTCGTCCGCCGTCCTCGGTGGCGGTCGGCTGGAAGTCGTCGGAGAGCGGGAAGCCGTCGCTGTCGCGCCAACTCGCGCCGAACTGCAGGTACCACTGGCCCTGGTTGGTGCCGAGGTTGAGCGTGCCGGTACGGGTGTGGTCGGCGGCGAGACCGACGGAGAGATCGCCCTCGAGCGCCCGCTCGGGGCGGCGCGAGACCAGGTTGATGGCGCCGCCGAGGGTGTTGGCGCCATAGGCCATGGCGCTGAAGCCCTTGGCGACCTGGATCGCCGAGAGATCGGTGGTGGTGAAACGGCCGAGATCGAGATAGCCGTCATAGGGGACGGAGACCGGGATGCCGTCGATGAAGATCGGCACCTGACGGGCGTCGAAGCCGCGCAGGTCGAGGGTCTGCTCGTTGCGGCTGTTGGTGGTGACGCTCACCCCCGAGAGCAGGTCGAGGGCCTCGCCGAGGGTGTCGCGGTCGAAGCGGCGCAGGGTCTCGCTGGTCAGCACCGAGGCGACCTGGCCGCTGTCGAGCGCGCCGAGCGCCGGTGTCGGTGCGCTCACCGTGATGGTGCCCAGGGTGTAGACCTGCTCGGCGGGGGTGGCCTGGACGCCGAGGCCGAGGCCCAGCAGTCCGCCCAGGGAGAGGCGTTGCGTCCACGCGTTCACTGTCGTTCCTCCGGTCGGGGCGCCGGGGCGCCCGGGGATCAGGGCCGGGGAGGGTCGCTATATTCGTTGTTATATAACGCTAGACGTGGCCACCCCTCGGCTGCGGTCGTCGTGCGAGGGGCTTGAGGCAGGATCGGTGCCAACCATCGGGCATCGGCGGTCGATGAGGTGCTATCGCATTGTCTGGTAGGAGTTTTTGGGTGAGCGACAGGCGGCGTCGCGGCGCTCGACGAGGGAGCGTTATGTCGTTTTGTATACAACGCGCCGCACGCTGAGGGGCGTCGCGCGTGCGGCATGCCCCGGAATGGGGCGCGGATCGGGGGTGCCCGGACGGGAACGGGGACCGTGCCGGGCGGGGCGGCTCAGCGCCCGGCGTGTTCGTCCGGGGCCGGTGGCAGCACCGGCGCCAGACCCCGGCTGCGGCGCAGCCAGTTGATCGCGCCGAGCAGCTGGGGGTTGGCCGCGAGCCGGCGCTCGAGCCGATACTTGCCGGGGAAGTCGAGGAGGATCAGCCCCATCAGCATGGTCAGCAACCCCTGGCCCGGCAGCACCAGCATCAGCAAGCCGCAGAGCAGCAGCAACGCGCCGCTGAGGTTCTTGACCAGGCGCAGCACGGCGTGGACCAGCGGGTGATGACGGCGCAGCCGGTCGGGGCGGTGCGCCGGGGCGGCGAAGTAATCGACCGGGATCAGCGCCACCAGGAAGGGCAGCGAGAGCAGCGAGAGCAGGAACACGGCGACGGACAGGCCGGCGATCCAGGCGCTCAGCGCCTGGTGGACCTCCACCCAGTGCAGTGCGGTTTCGATCATGGTGACGGGGATCCTGAACGGGCGCCGGGCGCGACGGCGCCCGGCGCGCGGCCTCAGCCGGCGGCGTGCAGCTCGGCGGCCTGGAGGGTGTTCTCGAGCAGGCTGGCGATGGTCATCGGACCGACCCCGCCGGGCACCGGGGTGATCCAGGCGGCGCGCTCGGCGCAACCGGCGAAGTCGACGTCGCCGACCAGCTTGCCCTCATCGGTGCGGTTGATGCCGACATCGATCACCGTCGCCCCCGCCTTGATCCACTCCCCCGGCACGAAGCCCGGCCGACCGACGGCGGCGACCAGGATATCGGCCCCGCGCACCTTCTCGGCGAGGTCCTTGGTGCGGCTGTGACAGATGGTCACGGTGCAGCGCGCGGCGAGCAGCTCCAGGGCCATCGGCCGACCGACGATGTTCGACTGGCCGATCACCACCGCGTCGAGCCCGGCGAGCGACTGGCCGGTGCGCGCGAGCATGGTCATCACCCCCTTGGGCGTGCACGGGCGCAGCAGCGGCATGCGCAGCACCAGGCGACCGACGTTATAGGGATGGAAGCCGTCGACGTCCTTGGTCGGCAGGATGCGCTCGGTCACCAGCGCCTCGTCGATCTGCTCGGGCAGCGGCAGCTGCACCAGGATGCCGTCGATGGACGCATCGGCGTTGAGCCGGTCGATCAGCGCCAGCAACTCGTCCTGGGTGGTCGAGGCCGGCAGCTCGTGCAGCTCGGAGCGGAAGCCGACCTCGGCGCAGGCCTTGCGCTTGTTGCGGACATAGACCTGAGAGGCGGGGTTCTCGCCGACCAGCACCACCGCCAGGCCGGGGGCGCGCTGGCCGGCGGCGAGCAGGGCGTCGACCCGGGTCTTGATCTGCTGGCGGATGTCTGCGGCGATCGACTTGCCGTCGAGGAGTTGTGCGGTCATGGTCTTCCTAATGATACGGGGTCAATGGCGCATGATATCGTGCGCGACGGTGGCGATGGAATCCGTCGTCGGCGAATCGGACGATCATTGGTGCTTGACAGCGGGGAGGCGGCTGCGTAAATTAAGCGCTCTTCGATTTCGGGTCGAACTGATTCGATCGAAACCGGGGTATAGCGCAGTCTGGTAGCGCGCCTGCTTTGGGAGCAGGATGTCGGGGGTTCGAATCCCTCTACCCCGACCAAGGTCAGCCGCCAGGTCGCGAGCACGGACAGATGTCCTGCCCGCCGCTGCGCCGCCACGAGCGCCCGTAGCTCAGTCGGATAGAGCAACGGCCTTCTAAGCCGTGGGTCGCAGGTTCGAATCCTGCCGGGCGTGCCAATCGCAAGCCACGGCAACGAAGATCGGGCTTGGCGAAAAAAGAGCTTGCATCTCTCCAAGGATTGGGTATAATGCACAGCTCATCGCATCGGCGATATCGACGAATGCGAAGTAGCTATGGTGGACGTAGCTCAGTTGGTAGAGCGCAGGATTGTGATTCCTGTGGTCGTGGGTTCGATCCCCATCGTCCACCCCAAATTAAAGAGTACGTAAGTTGACAAGGCAGCAAAAGTCCTTTAAGCTTAACGACTCTAGAAAAACGGGCCGTTAGCTCAGCTGGTAGAGCAGTGGACTCTTAATCCATTGGTCCTAGGTTCGAATCCTAGACGGCCCACCAAATACGAAAAAAGGCCCTCCGTTCGCGGAGGGCCTTTTTTATTGCTTGCGATTTCCAGCCGCCAGCCGCTTGGCCGACCTTGCTCGGAATGGTGCAGCGGACGGCGCGGGGCATGGGCCATGTCGAGGGCACGGATGACCAGCTCGGCGTTCATGCGTGCACGCATCGACCAGCCGAGAGCCCTCCAGTCGATGCTCGGTGCCGAGTTCGCCGCGCTTGAGGTCATCGGCAAGGTGCTGCTCGACCCGACCAAGACCGGCGCGGGCCGCTCCAGGTACTTCCGCGTGCAGATGGTCTGATGCGCCTCACCCGGCTCGACAGCGGTGCCTGGGTCGACCTCCCGGACGATCTCTACTGGGAGGACGAGCACGCCCGCACCGGCGTGCGCCAGAGCATCACCCCCAGCCTCGGCGGCGCGGCCCTGGTGCAGGTCGCCACCCTGCAGTATCGCGCCCTCACCCTCCGCCCCTGGGCCGAGGACGCCGCCTGGATCGACCGCGACCGGCTCGACACCCTCAGCGCCTGGGCCGCGCTCCCCGAGCTGGCGATGACCCTCGAACGCCACGGCCACAGCCATCAGGTCCGCTGGCGCTACGACGGCGACGGTCGCGCCATCCTCGCCGAACCCGTGCTCTATGCCGCGGATCAGACGCCGTATTGGCGGATGACCTTGATGCTGCTGGTGGTGTAGATCCACACGCCTCTCAGGTCAATCGCAAGGGAGGTGAATCATGCACGGGACAGCAATGACCTTGGCCGTCGTCGCCACGCTCTGGTGAGCGGCGGTGTGGGCGGGCGTCTACACGTGCACGGACCCCGACACCGGGGCGGTGACGTTTTCGCAGGTGCCATGTGCTGGCGAGTCCGAGCGCGTCAAGGTCTGGGCCGCTTCGGCCCGCGACACGTCTCGCCCGAGCATGGAGGCGCTTGCCGAGCACTGCGTCAAAGAGGCCCGTTTCAAGGATCCTGCGAGCGCCGAAATCGTCGAGATCGGTGATATGGGCTCAAAGATCATCACCTATGCCAATCGGGTAGTGCCCTGACCGATAGGTTTCGATAAGATCAGAATCCATTTCTTTAAGGTTGAAGAAAATGTATCTGACATGTCCGCAGTGTCACTCCAACCATGTGACCAAAAATGGATTCAACCGGCTGAAAAAGCAGTTATACAAGTGTCAAGATTGCGGTCGCCAGTTCGTTATCCATCCTGCCAAGGGGCAGGTTTCTCAGGAAACCCGCGAACTGATCGATCGGTTGCTGCTGGAAAAAATCTCCCTGGCCGGAATTGCCCGTGCGGTGAAGGTCTCCGAGGCTTGGCTGCAGAACTACGTGAACGAGAAGTACAAGAAGGTTCCTCGTCAGGTCGCGCTAAAAAAAAACACCACATCCTACGGAGTAATCCTGGAGTGCGACGAACTGTGGTCCTTTGTCGGAAAACGCCTGAACAAACAATGGATCTGGCTCGCTATGGATCGCCTGCCCCGGCGTATCGTCGGGGTCCATGTTGGCGATCGTACGGAGCGCTCCGCACAGGCTCTGTGGGATTCCATCCCAGCGCAATATCAGACTTCCGCTCCCGTCTACACAGATTTTTGGAGCGCCTATGCGCGGATCATCCCGGCACACCGACATTATCCCAGTGCGAAGTCACAAGGGGAAACCAACCATATCGAACGGTTTAACGGTACACTCCGGCAGCGTATCTCCCGCTTGGTGAGAAAGTCGCTCGCGTTCTCGAAGAACCAGGAAAACCATCTTGGTGCACTCTGGAACTTCATTCATCACTACAACGCCAAGATGTGCGTGTGATTCATTGTGGGAAGCCAAACACATCGAGAGATTCAAAACCCTATCGGTCAGGGCACTACCGCCAATCGCGAGATCGTTGCGCAACGGCTGCCGATCAAGGTGAACGCGCGCAACGGCTACGGTGGATACGGCGGTGCGACCTGGTACGACTGCTACCTCAGTCGCGCAAGCAATCAGGTGTTCATGGTCGTCGCGCGGTAGCGGCCGCTGCGGCACGATCGTCTGATCGTGCCGCGCAACGGCCTTGCCGTTTGTACGAAAGGTCAGTGTCTGCAGGGTTTGCCGCTGCAAGGCGCGCAACGACCGGGAACACCGCTCGGCGATCCACTACCAGGCGTCTGCTGGACACCCAATGCCGTCTCGGCATCCACCCTCTTTGCTGCTCGGCGCGAGCGTGCCGCGACACGCTCGGGCGTCGATCCGTCGGCGCTGCGGCGACGGACGCGCCCGCCCCGCATGGAACCGTGCGCTATATATTGCCGAGTGGATGCCTTGCTTGGCCGATGACCGTGCTGTTCGCGTTGCCGGGCGGGTCTCTCGGGTGGCTCAACCGATGATTTGCAAAGGAGCGCGGGCATGGGCGATACACTCGACGATAGCGAATGGCGGCGTTGCCGCGCGTGCCAGTGTCAGACGATGGTCGCGAGAGACGCGTCGACCTGGGTCTGTCGCAACTGTGGGGCGGAGAACGGCGGGCATCCGGGCCACCGCCCCCAGGCGCCCGCCCGTTCCGGGCAGAGCCCTCGTCGCGTGCGGACGAGGCGCGACGGGGGCGTCGCGCCAGGGGCGGCGGGGGCGGCACGCTGTCCGTCGGCAAGGTCTTTGACATGGCCGTCCGAGGGGTGCTGATCCTTCTGGTCGGTCTGCTCGTCGTCACGCTGATCGGGCTGACGGCCGTGGAATCCGTCTCCTGGGCCGCGCTGCTCAACCTGGGCGTCATGGTGTTCGCGCTCGTCCTGTACTTCCTCCCCGCTCTGGTCGCGCAAGAGCGACGTCACACCAAGGCCGTGGCCATCTTCGTGCTCGATCTGTTCCTCGGCTGGACCTTCCTCGGTTGGGTCGGGGCGCTGGTCTGGGCCTTCACCGAGGACAATCGCGATCGGGCGACCGAAGCCGGGGTGAACGATCCGGCCTCGACGGCGAGGGGCTGAACAATGGCACTGCTGATGCTGTGGGTCCTGTTCCCGGTCTTCAGCGGCGTGATCGCGAGTGCCCGCGGGCGGGACGTGTTGGGCTGGGGGTTGGTCGGGCTGCTGTTCGGGCCCTTCGGTCTGGTCGTCGGGTTGTTGCCGTCGCTCGCGCCCCGGCCCGCGCGGGGCGCGCTCGCGCCAAGGTCGATCGCCTGCAGCCAGTGCCGTGAGCCGATCGCCTTCGACGCCAGGCGCTGCAAGCACTGCGGCACGCGCTATCCCTACCTCCAGGAACCGGCCCGCTCACAGGTCGCGCTGATCGCCGATCGCTATGCGGCGTCGCGCGCGCCGGCGGCGATCGCCGAGGAGATGAACCGCAAGGGCATGCACCCCGCCGATCGGCGCGCGCGCTGGGCGCCGGCGGACATCGAGGCCATCATCGAGCATCACGTGCGCTGAGCCGCGACCCGGTGCGGCGTCAGCCGGCGGCCTGACTTCGGTCCGCGCGAGAGAGCTACCCGGCGGTCGCCTGCAGCGCCTCGAGCAGCACCCGTCGCTCGGCGGCGTCGAGCAGCTGTTCGAGTGCGCCCAGGTCCTCGCGCGCACGCGCCTGCAGCCCGCTCGGGCTGCCCAACTCCGCAGTCAGCGCCTGCGCCAGCGCCGAGCCGCGCGCCGCCGCGCGCCCCAGCCAGGCGCTGCCCGCCGCCTCGTCGCGCGTGCCGCCTTCACCGAGCACCAGATCGCGCCCCAGCCAACACATCGCATCGGCGTGTCCGGCGCGCGCGGCCTGCTGGAACCAGTCGCGCGCCTGGGGCGGGCGCGCGCGTTCGAGCAGCCACACGCCGAACTCGTACTGCGCGCCGGGGTCGCCCTGGTCGGCGGCGAGCGCCAGCGTCCGCTCCGGCTCGGTGAGCCTGGTGCCGGTCAGCGTCAGCAGCGCGCTCAACTCCACCCGGGTCTTGCCATCGTCACCGTCACGGATCGCCATCAGCCGTCTCTCCTGGATGTAGCGCTGCAGCGTGCGTCGGCTCAGTCCGGTGACGGCGCTCGCGGTGTTCAGACAGATCGATGGCATCTCCAGTGTTCTCCCGGTTGCTCGACGCTGGCCCGTCCGTGGTCGTGGTCCTAAAGGTTGGGGTTGGCGCGACACCGCCCAACGCGTCGCCGACCATCGCGCCGGCGAGTGGTCACTGTTTGATTGGCAAGGTTGGGTTGTTTGCGTGTGGTGGTCGGCACTCCCTGCCCGAGCCATCGCTCGCTGCGACGCCTCCTCGTCCCCCCGACCGGATTGAACCGCAAAGCGTCAAGGCGCGCAAAGGCGCGAGGGCGAGGATGAGACCCCT
Organism: Marichromatium sp. PS1; assembly: GCF_041155115.1. Lineage (NCBI taxonomy): Bacteria > Pseudomonadati > Pseudomonadota > Gammaproteobacteria > Chromatiales > Chromatiaceae > Marichromatium > Marichromatium sp. PS1. The sequence goes on along the minus strand of NZ_BAAFHB010000004.1, from coordinate 595,540 downwards.
TCGGCGATCAGTTGCCAGGGGGGAGAACCGCAACGCCGCGAAGGACGCGAAGAGACAAGGCGGAAAAGCCGCCAGCTGCCAGCTGTCAGTCGCCGGTCGCCGGTCGCCGGTCGCCGGTCGCCGGTCGCCGGTCGCCGGTCGCCAGGGGATTGGACCGCAAGGTCGCGCAGCATGCCAAGAGGCGAGCGGAGCAGCCGTCGGCGGTCAGCCTCCCCGCAGCGGACGGTTGCGACCAGCTGTGGCGCGGGAGCCAGTCAACCGGTCTCCTCACGGGTGGCTGGCGACTGATCGCCGGGCACGCTGCGTTTTGCCCGGCCGACGCTTGGCGGTGTGCTTCGCGCCTTTGTGGTTCGACCCTGTCCCCCGTCACCGCCCACGCCCTCCGATCGGTCCCGCGCCACCGCCCCCGGCCCGCACCCACTGGCGGCTGATGGCTGGTGACGCGACTGTCACCCCCTTGGCATGTCAGTCTGTGGACTGTCACCCCTACTGGCTGGACACGGGCCTGTGGATTGTCGCGGGGGTTCGGGTGACAGCCACTGCCGCGCTCATCCCCTGATCGCAAAAACAAGGGCTTGCACAGACCTCGCATGGTTGGCCCGGAACTTGATAACAGGGGCACCAGGACCGGCACCGCCATGTCGGCCCCGTCTCCCGACGAGACAGGCTCAGTTCATCCCAAAACCGGAGAACCACTCCATGAAGAAGCAACTACAGGCCGGCTTCACCCTGATCGAACTCATGATCGTGGTGGCCATCATCGGCATCCTGGCGGCGATCGCGTTGCCAGCGTATCAGGACTATACGGCCCGAGCTAAAATGAGCGAAGTCATGATGGCTGCGAGCGCGTGCAAAAGTGGTGTGAGTGAATTCATTCAAGCGAATGGCTCGTTCCCTACTGACGCGAATGCTGCGGGCTGCAGCACCGGGGCAACAAAGTACGTTTCCGGCTTGACCGTCAACAATACGACAGGGGCTATTTCGGTTGGTGTTCAGGGTATTGCGACCGGAGCTGATGGAAACAACCTGATCCTCCAGCCGACGACCGATGCCGCTCGCACAGCCGCCATGGCAGCAGCCACTGACGCGATTCAAGGCTGGTCTTGTGGCACAGATGCAGCAGCCACCGCATACAAATATTTCCCCGCGAACTGCCGCCAAACTGTCCTTGGTGGCCTATAAGTCCTAGCTTTAATTCAAAAAACCGCCCTTTGGGGCGGTTTTCTGTTTTCCGCCTCAAACCATCTCCTTACACACAACTCACTCCAAGCCTTCAAGCGCTTGAACGAACTGCATCGCCTCGCAGAACTCTCTGACCTGTTGGAGGTCGACCCAGAGGGTCTTGGCGCCGGGTTCCCCGTCGCGTGAGGTTCCCCCCCGAATTTCGTCCCCCAAGGATTGACGTAGACTGACGATCAAATCTTGGAGGGCGCGATGCAGAAGATCCCGAAGCGGGTATACACGCTGGAGTTCAAGGGGCAGGCGGTCAAGCGGGTGCAGTCGGGGCGCAGTATCGCCTCGGTGGCGCGCGAGATGGGCTTGGTGGAGCAGACGGTACGCAACTGGGTGCGGCGCAGCGAGGTGGGGAAGTTGGAGTCGAGCGCGGGTAAGGCAGTGACGCCCGAGGAGATGGAGCTATCGCGGTTGCGCGCCGAGGTTGCCGAGCTTCGCGAGGAGAACACGATCCTGCGAAAAGCGACGGCGTACTTCGCGAAGGATGCGCTGTGAAGTACGCCTGGATCGATGCGCATCGCGGCGCGCACGGCCTGCGTCGGCTGTGCGCGCTGCTGGGCGTAAGTGCCAGCGGCTATCGGGCCTGGCAGCGCGACGGCCAGCGCCAGGGGCTGAGTGACGCGCAGTTAACGCTGCTGCTACAGACCCTCCACGCCGAGACCGGTGGCGCCTACGGCAGTCCGCGGATGGTGCGAGCGCTGCGCGCCCGTGGCCTGAGCGCCGGCAAAGCGCGCGTGGAGCGGCTGATGCGTGCGCACGGCCTGCGGCCGTCACCGGCGCCGCTATCGCGTCACGACCGACTCGAGCCACCGCCTCGCCGTCGCCGAGAACCTGCTCGCCCGGGACTTCCGGCCCAGCGCTCCGAATCAGGTATGGAGCGCCGATATCACCTACCTCTGGACCGACGAGGGCTGGCTCTATCTGGCCGTCGTCTTCGACCTGTTCAACCGCGAGGTCGTTGGTTGGTCGATGCACGCCCGCATGGACGCCGAGCTGGTCATCAGCGCCCTCGACATGGCCCATGCATGCCCGGCGCCGTCCGCCACCGGGGCTGCTGCACCACTCCGACTGGGGCAACCAGTACGCCAGCCACGCCATCCAGCAACGCTTGCGCCGCTACGCCATTCCGCGGCGGTTACTACTACAGCCGCACATCTTCACGGCGGCCCAGCCCCTTGCGCTCGATAATGACAGACCCTGGCCCGCGCCTGATGTCGTCGTCGCCAATCCGACCAGGCGATGACGGCATCCGGCGGGGCGCGTTCGCGCCACAACAGCGCCTCGAGCAGATGCCGGATCTCAGGGGCAGTCAGTGCGATCCGCCCGGCGACAGCGCCCCCTTTTTCGCCCGTCGTTGCAGCACGACGAGGCAGGCATGGGCCAGCAGCGCAAGGGTGATATGGCGATGCCAAGCCGGCCAGCGGCGCATCTCATACTCGTCGAGCCCGCACTGCTGCTTGGCCAGCTCGAAGCCGACCTCGATCGCCCAGCGCTGCCCGGCGACCTTGGCCAGGCGCTCAAGCGTGGCCTCGGCGCGGGGCGCGAAGGCGATGTAGTAGGCCCGCTCCTCGGGGCGGTTGCAGTTGCGCCGTACCACCAGCCAATGCCCCCAGGCGCGCTCCTCGGCGCTGAGCTGCAGGCGCCACAGCGGCACCTAGGCCCACTCGAAGGTGCGCGCGCCCTTGCTGCCGGCGCCGACGGCGTGGCGTTGCCAGGCCGTCTCTGGCAGCGCCTTGGCCAGTGCCGCGACGCGATGGGTCTGCGGACCATCGAACCACACCGGCTCATTGCCCGCCACAGCGAGCACGAAGGGCTGTTGGCGCGCCTCGAGCCACAGGCGCAGCTTGCGATCCTTGCCGTAGACGGCATCGCCCGTCACCCAGCCACAAGGCACCCCCGCATCGAGCGCGCGCTCGAGCATCGTACGCGCCAGGGCTGGTTTGGTCTGGAAGCGGCGAGCCTGCTCCGGGACACTGGCCTCGGCGCAGCGTGCGGGGTCATTCGCCCAACATTTGGGCAGGTACAGCGCCCGATCGATGAAGGCCGCGCCGTGCCGGCTGGCGTAACACAGGAACACCCCGACTTGACTGTTCTCGACCCGGCCCGCCGTGCCGCTGTACTGGCGCTGCACCCCCACCGAGTGCGTGCCCTTCTTCAAGAAACCGGTCTCATCGACGATCAGCACCGCCTCGTCGTCGCCCAGCGCCTCGACGACATAGGCACGCAGCACTTCACGCGCCGCCTCGGCGTCCCAGCGCGCCGTGTTGAGCAACCGCTGCACCCCGTCCGGGCGCCGCTCGCCCAAGGTCTCGGCCAGCTGCCAACCGTTCTTGCGCGGTACCGTCGTCAGCAGCCCTTGCAGATAACCCCGCGCCCGGGCGCGCGGCTCAGGACGACGAAAGCAGTCCGCCAGGCGCTGATGGACCGCGTCCAGTTCCGTCTCCCAGCCAGAGACCTCGCTGTACTTCATGTTGTTTGAAAACAAAGCCGTTGAGTCCACATATCACAACACAAAAAATGTGCGGCTGTAGTAGTAAGAAACTCGATGGGTGAAAGATCGCCGAGCGATTCGTGCGATCGGCGCAGGTTGTATTCGTCGAGCCAGTCTTCTGCCTGTTGGCGAACCTCCTCGAGGGTGTTGAAGAGCCAGGCATCGAGGACCTCGCGGCGGAAGCTGCCGTTGAAGCGCTCGATGAAGCCGTTCTGGGTCGGTTTCCCGGGGCTGATGAAGTCGAGGGCGATGCCACGTTCGGCGGCCCAACGTTGGAAGGCGGTGCTGGTGAACTCCGGTCCGTTGTCGAGACGCAGACGCTCGGGGCGCCCCCGGACGCTGATGACCTGTTCGAGCACGCGGATGACGCGCGCCGAGGTCAGCGAGACGTCGACCTCGATACGCAGCGCCTCGCGGTTGAAGTCGTCGATGAGGTTGAAGGTGCGATAACTCATGCCGCTGCTCAGCGCATCGCTCATGAAATCGGCCGACCATTGCAGGTTGGGACGGATCGGTTGCACCAGCGGTTGCGGCGGGCGGAGCGCCCGGAGTCGCTTGCGCCGACGCCGCAGATTGAGCTTGAGCGCGCAATACACCCGCCAGACCCGCTTGTGGTTCCAGGGATGTCCGGCGCGGCGCAGCCGCGCATGGAGCTTGCGGAAACCGGCGTATGGATGGCGCTCGGCCAGCGCGCTCAGCGCCTTGATTAGCGGCCCGTCGTCACGCGGGCGGGCGTGATCGTCGAACACCGAGCGACTCAGCCCGAGCAGTCGACAGACGCGCCGCTTGCTCACGCCCTCGGCCATGGACTCACCCGCCAGGGCGCGCCGCGCCCTGGCGCTCAGCGCTTTTTTCGACGATCTCCTTCAGGATCTTGTGATCCAGGCTCAGATCCGCGTACATGTGCTTGAGCCGGCGATTCTCCTCCTCCAGCGCGCGCAGCCGCTTCAGGTCCGAAGCCTCCATCCCCCGTACTTCGAGCGCCATTGATAGAAGGTCGCCGCGCTGACCCCCAGCTCCCGGCACACGTCCTTGACGGCTACTCCAGACTCAGCACGACGCAGTGCGTCAACGATCTGCTGCTCGCTGTACTTGCTCTTGCGCATGTGGGCTCTCCTCTGCTCGGCCACCATCATGCCGTCGGTCTCTACTTTTCGCTGGACCTATTTTTGGGGAAGGGGACAGGGGCGGTGGTGCGACGGTCCTTGTGCAGCAGCAGGACGAAGCCGAGCACGATCACCAGGGTTGCGAGAAAGAAGCCATAGACCCAGGGCTGTTGGTCGGGGCGGACGAGTTGCAGTGCGAGGCCGAAGACGATCGTCACCAGCGCGAGCACGAAGCCGTATTGCAGCAGCCGTTGCAGGATGGTCCCGGCCGTGTTGGCGGGTAATGGCGGAATGATCCCGCGCTTGAGCAGCGCGTGACCCAGCCCGAAGAACAGGAGCAGCGCGAACCCGGCCAGTACCAGCGGATGACGCAGCAGCGGGGCGAGTTGCGAGAAGTGTTCGATCAGCGCGGTCGGGTCGTCCATGAGGCTGGGGCTGTTCCACGGGAACCGGCGATCAAGGATCGCAGCTTACCCCTGCCGGGGTAAAGTACCGGGCACCGCGATCCGGCATCCGCGGAGCGGACGAGCGACCAGCTTCCAGCGGTCAGAGCCGCCAGCGGCCAGTAAGGAGGGCTGACGCATATAAGGAGGGCTGACGCATATGACGGACGGGCGGTTGACGGGCAAGGTCCCTCTGTTGCGGTTCGAATCAGCCACCAGCGATCAGCCACCGGCCTCCAGTGATGAGCGCCGAGCCTGCCCTCCGGCTGATCGCTGATCGGCCATCACCCTTCGTGTCCTTTGGGTCTTTGCGGTTCAAGTCAGCTGCCAGCGATCAGCCTCCAGCCGCCAGTAGGGAGGGCCGACGCACATGACCGGCGGTTGACGGGCAAGACCCTCTGTTGCGGTTCGAATCAGCCACCAGCGATCAGCTACCGGCCTCCAGTGATGAGCGCCGAGCCCGCCCTCCGGCTGACCGCTGATCGGTCATCACCCTTTGTGCCCTTTGGGTCTTTGCGGTTCGAGTCAGCCGCCAGCGATCAGCCGCCAGTAGGGAGGGCTGACGCACATGACCGGTGGTTGACGGGCAAGACGGTCCCTTGCGGTTCAATCCCTGCCGCCTGCCGCCTGCCGCCTGCCGCCTGCCGCCTGCCGCCTGCCGCCTGGTCGCTGGTCGCTGGTCGCTGGTCGCTGATGGCTGGTGGCTGGAAGCCGATTGCATTCCCCCCCCGGCGCCAGCGGTTAGAATGCCCCGCTCGGGTGTCGTTCGATGCCCATCGACGGTGGCGCATGGGACGGCGCGGTTGCTAACGAGGTAGAGGTATGAATGAGCTTTTCACCCGGCACGAGCTGGCCTGCATCCTGTTGCGGGTGCCGGAGACCGGGGATCTGTCGCTCGATCGCTTGATCGCGCAGTCGCGCGCGCTGGACCATCGCTCGCCGATGGAGATGGCGGTGGCGCTGGAGCAGTCGGTGCGGCGCGAGGGTGCGGTGCAGCAGGCGCGGCGCAAGGCGGCGATCGACGACGAGCTGGCCCATCTGCTGCGCGAGCAGCAGCGGGCGCGGGCCGAGGTCGGCGGGGCGGACTAGCGCCGCGCTCAGTAGGGCGGGGCCTTGATCTGGCCGGCGGCGTAGGCGATGCGGTCGAAGTAGGCGGCGCGCTCGTCGGCGTCGGCGTAGTTGTAGAGCTGCTGGGCGTAGTCCGAGAGCAGGTCGATGCTCGGCTGCACCGCCTCGAGGATCTCGTCGGTGGCCGCCTGGTAGACGACCAGCGGCACGGTCTCGCCCTTGAGCTTGCGCGCGGCGGCGTCGAGGGTCAGCGCCTTGAGCGCCGAGGCCTTGAACTTGGCCCCGCGCAGGGTGCTCGGCGAGCCGCTGAAGTCGATCGTCTCGGTGACGATCCAGCGCTCCTTGCGCAGCGCGAAGTCGACATAGAGGTTGCCGTGGCCCTCGATCGGGTACTTGGGCACCACCATGCCGCGGTCGATGTCGTCCTCCTGCTTGGCGAGCAGCTGCAGCACCTCGAACTGCTGGCGGATGACGGTCTCGAGCCGGGTGACGGGCTCGACGCGCTTGTGCTTGAGCGGCGGCTTGACCAGGTCGGAGAGGATCGACTGCACCTGCTGCTCGTAGTCCTGGCCCTGTTCGAGATGGAACTCGCCGAGCGCCGAGAGACGGATGCTGCCGAGGTTGGCGAGCACCTGGTGCTGTTGCTCGGGGCGCTCGATGCCCTCGATCAGGGCAGAGAAGTAGGGCGGGTAGTCGCGCAGCATCTGCTCGTCGAACCTGGGGTCGAGCGCGCGCACCTTGTGCAGCGAGGGCAGCAGGCGCACGTCGAGTCCCGCGGGGCGGAACACCACCACGCCGATGTTGACGGTCTCGCCGCGGCGGGTGTCGGGGACGACGCGGATGACGGCGTACTTGAGACGTTCAGAAGGCATGATCGATCACCGTGGCGACCTGCTCGAGCCGGGCGATGCGCTGGTTGCGCCACCAGTCGTCGAGCTTGACCGCGATGCCGTGCGGCAGCCAGTGCGGCGGCAGGTCGCGACAGCAGCGTTCGAGGGTATCGTTGGGGAGTGAGTAGAGCCGGCCGGTGACGCGCAGCGCGGCGTCGCGATCGAAGCCGTGCAGGCGCATCAGGGCGTGCGCCACCACCAGGGTGTTGCAGGTCGGCGAGAGCATCGGTACCGGCCAGCCGGCCATCAGCAGGGCGCGGCTGAAGTCGGTGGCGACCACCGCGGCGACGCTGTGGTTGGGGTCGCGCCGCACCAGGAAGTTGCCGAGATGGCGGTTCTGGTTGCCGACGAAGAGGTCGAAGGCGAGGATCGCCGAGAGCACCTGGCTCGACACCCCGCCCTTGGTCATCAGCAACACCCGCGCCTCCTGGGTGGCGAGGGTGCCGCCCTCCCAGGGCGAGGCGAAGGCCATGGTGCCGTCGGGCAGTTGCGCGATCTCGCCGCCGAGCACCGGCAGGTCGCAGGCCAGCGCCAGGCGGGTGCAGATCAGCTCGGTGGCGGGGAGCAGCGCGGCGTCGCTGCTGCGCTTGATGGCGTAGGTCAGGCCGTCGATGCCGACGCCGATCGCGCGCAGGTCGTTCTCGCCCAGATCGACGGGGTCGAGACGCACGATTTCCAAGGGCCACAGGCGTCCCTGCATGAGGGGGCTCACTCCTTGCGGGCCAGGGGGTCCGCAATCTGGTTCAGTAGTTCGAGATCGGCCGCGCCCGACCGCCCGCCGTCGAGCACCGTCGCACTGCGCACGGACGCGGCGCGCGCCCGGTGGTGCCTGGGCGGCGCGTCGGCGGTGGACGACGACGGGGAGGGCGGCGTGGTCGCTGCGGGGCCTGCCGGCTCTTCGCCGCTCGGCAGTGATGCGCCACCAAGGGCTAGCGCCCGGGCGGTGTCGGCACGGGCCGCGAGGTCATCTGCCGCGATGTGCCGCCGCGTGCGACCGGCTCGCGCCGGGTCGGCGACTGCGCGCAGCGCCGCTGGCCAAGCCGGTTGCGCCAACGCATCCGTACAAGCCTACAACCGAAGTTGTCGGACGGCAAACACCGCCGCGCCGGGGCGCCGCCGCCGGGTGTCCGCGGTCGGTCTCGACGTCGCGCTCAGTCGAGCGCCTGGGCGGCCTTGAGATGGCTCTCGCAGCCCTCGCGCTTGAGCGCGTCGGTGCCGGCCTTGTCGACACAGCGCTGATACTCATCGATCAGTCGCAGGCGTTCCTTGGCGACGGTCTCCTGCGCCTTGTAGGCGCGTTTCTGGGCCCGCGCGGCGCCACCGCAGGCAGTGGTCGAGAGCGCGAACAGGGCGACGAGCAGCAGGGTCAGCAGGCGCATGGTCTCGGTGGTCTGGGCAGGTTGGATTTTGGGTCGCGTCAGTCTAGCAAAACCGCCCCGATCTTGTGGGTTGCATGGGGCGAGTGGTTAGCGCTCTCGGCGCTGCCGAGACGGGCTGAGCGCGTTCGTCCGAGCCCGGCGCATGCCGTCATGAGGCTAAGCGGTTGTTTTCATAAGGGCGCGATGTGCGATCGCGTCATGCGCGAAAATAAAGGTTATTGCGTTGCTGCGGTGGCGGGCTAACCTTGTCCCCAGTGAGTGTGCGACTTCCCCGGTCCGGTCTGGCTCGGTCGGTTGCACCCGGCGCCTTGCCCGGCGCCCCCATGCCACCTCGCGCGGAGGATGTTCCATGGTTTCGATGCCGCGCGGCGCCGTGCCGCTCCGGTCTGCCCGTCGCTCGGGGGCGGTGTTGTCGTTGTGTTCGCTGCTGATCCTTGGCTGTGTCCCCGGCGGTGATGCGCCGCCCGCCGCCGAGCCGCCCTCGGTCGGGGTGATCGCCGTCACCGAGGAGCGGGTCAATCCCTATTTCGAGTTCGTCGGCAAGACCCGCGCGGCCGATACCGTGGCGTTGCGCGCGCGGGTGACCGGCTTCCTGCTCGAGCGCGCCTTCCAGGAGGGCGGCCAGGTCGAGACCGATGATCTGCTCTTTCGCATCGAGCCCGAGCAGTATCAGGCAAGCCTCGCCCAGGCCGAGGCGCAACTGAGTGCCGCCGAGGCCTCGCTCAACCGCGCCCAGGTCGATCTCGCGCGCTATCAGGAGCTGGCCAAGGCCAAGAACGTCAGCCAGCAGAAGGTCGACGAGGCCCAGGCCGAGGTGTTGGTGCAGGAGGCGGCGGTCGAGACCGCCCAGGCCGACATCCAGAAGGCCCAGCTCAACGTCGACTACACCGAGATCCGCGCGCCGATCGCCGGGCGCATCGACCTGGCCGCCTTCGATGTCGGCAACCTGGTCGAACCCGCCTCCGGGGTGCTGGCCACCATCAACCGCATGGACCCGATCAAGGTCGCCTTCTCGATCGCCGAGACCTGGTACCTGGAGCTGGCGCAGGCCGGGGCGCGGGCACGTCAGGGACAGGACCCGGATGAGCTGGCCGCCCCCGGCAAGCAGCATTTCGTGCCGCAGATCCGCCTGCCCGACGGCTCGCTCTATCCCCACGACGGCTGGTTCGACTTCTTCGACAACAAGGTCGACGAGACCACCGGCACGGTGCTGATCCGCGCCCAGTTCCCCAACCCCGACCAGCTGCTGCTGCCCGGGCAGTTCGTCACCGTGGTGATCGAACGGCGCGAGGCGGTCTCGGCGGTGGTGGTGCCGCAGGCGGCGCTGCTCACCGACCAGGGCGGCAGTTATGTGCTGGTGGTCGGCGACGACGACAAGGTCGAGCGCCGCCGGGTCAAGACCGGGCAGCGCTTCGGTACCCGTCAGGTGATCGAGGAGGGGCTCGAGTCCGGCGAGCGCATCGTGCTCTACGGCATCCAGAAGGTGCGCCCGGGTATCCAGGTGCGCCCGGAGACCACCACGCCGCCCGGCGACCCGCTCGCCGCGACCGGGCCGGGTTCGAGCGGCGAGAACGGTGGCGGCGATGGTGACGACGCCGCGCCCGCCGCGCGCGACTGAGCCCATGGGCGAACCGACCGGAGCATTGCGATGACGCTGTCCAAGTTCTTCATCAACCGGCCGAAGTTCGCCTTCGTCATCTCCATCGTGATCTCGCTGGCCGGGGTGCTGGCGCTGCTCGGGCTGCCGGTGGCGCAGTTCCCCGAGATCACCCCGCCGACGGTGAGCGTCAGCACCCAGTACGCCGGGGCCAGCGCCGAGGTCGTCGAGGAGACGGTTGCCGCCCCCATCGAGCAGGAGGTCAACGGCATCGAGGGCATGATCTACATGTCCTCGAAGTCCGACAACGACGGGCGCTACAGCCTCACCGTCACCTTCGAGATCGGCACCGACGCCGACATGGCCCAGGTCAAGGTGCAGAACCGCGTCGCCCAGGCCGAGCCCAAGCTGCCCGAGGAGGTGCGCCGCCAGGGGGTGAAGACCGAGAAGCAGTCGACCAACATGCTGCTGATCGTCAACCTCTACTCGCCCGATCTGAGCCTCGACGCGCTCTATCTCAACAACTACGCCACCATCAACATCAAGGATGCGCTCGGGCGCGTCAACGGGGTCGGCAAGGCCGAGATCCTCGGGGTGATGGATTACGGCATGCGCTTCTGGCTCAAGCCCGATCGCATGACCGCGCTGGGGGTGAGCGTCGCCGATCTCCAGAACGCGGTGGCGACGCAGAACGTGCAGGTGCCGGCCGGTCAGATCGGCGCGCCGCCGGCGCCGGTCGATCAGCAGTTCCAGTACACGGTGACCACCAAGGGGCGGCTGACCGAGCCCGAGGAGTTCGCCGACATCATCATCCGCATGAATCCCGACGGCTCGGCGATCCGCGTCGGCGACGTCGCCCGGGTGGAGCTCGGCGCCCAGGCCTATTCGGCCTCGGGGCGGCTCGACGGGCGCCCCTCGGTGGTGCTCGCCGTCTACCAGACCCCGGACGCCAACGCCCTGGCCACCGCCGCGGCGGTGCGCGCGCAGCTTGCCGAACTCGCCGAGCGCTTCCCCGATGGCATGGAGCAGGCCATCCTCTACGACACCACCAACTTCATCTCGGCCTCGATCGACGAGGTCAAGGTGACGCTCTATCAGGCCGTCGGCCTGGTGGTGCTGGTGGTGTTCCTGTTCCTCGGCGACTGGCGCACCACGCTGATCCCCGGCATCGCCATCCCGGTGTCGCTGATCGGCACCTTCGCGGTGCTCGCCGTCCTGGGCTTCACCCTCAACACCATCGTGCTGTTCGCGCTGATCCTGGCCATCGGCATCGTCGTCGATGATGCCATCATCGTGGTCGAGAACGTGCAGCGGCTGATGGCCGAGGAGGGGCTCGACCAGAAGGCGGCGACGGCCAAGGCGATGGATCAGGTCGGCGGCGCGGTGATCGCCACCACCCTGGTGCTGCTCGCGGTGTTCGTGCCGGTCGGCTTCATGCCCGGGATCACCGGCCAGCTCTACCAGCAGTTCGCGGTGACCATCGCGGTGGCGGTGTCGATCTCCTCGATCAACGCCCTGACCCTGAGCCCGGCGCTGTGCTCGGTGCTGCTGCGCCCGGGGCGCAAGCCGCTGCGCTGGCTCAACTGGTTCGAGCGGCTGTTCGGCCGGCTCACCGCGGGCTATACCGCCGCGGTGAAGATGACGGTGCGCCGCGCCGCGCTGATCTCGTTGCTCTATGTCGGGCTGATCGCCGCCACCGGCTGGCTGTTCACCCACCTGCCCAGCGGCTTCCTGCCCGAGGAGGATCAGGGCTACTTCTTCATCGAGGTGCAGCTCCCCGACGCCGCCTCGCTCACCCGTACCGAGACCGTGCTCGGGCGTGTCGAGCAGCAACTGCTGGAGATCCCCGGGGTGACCAACGTCATCTCGGTGTCCGGCTACTCGATGCTCAACGGCGCCTTCGGTTCCAACAGCGCGCTGGTGATCCCGGTGCTCGCGCCCTGGGACGAGCGCCAGGACACCGGGCTGCGCCTGCCGGCGATCGTCGCCGCCGCCCAGGGCGTGGCCGCGCGCACCATCGATGCCAACGTCATCCCCTTCGTGCCGCCGGCGATCCCCGGCCTTGGCAACTCCGGCGGCTTCTCCTTCGTGCTCCAGGACTACAGCGGCGGCGACCTGCAGACGTTCGCCGCGGCGATGCGCGGCTTCATCGTCGCAGCCAACAGCCAGCCCGAGATCGGCAGTGCCTTCAGTACCTTCCGCGCCGACGTGCCGATGCTCTTCCTCCAGGTCAATCGCGACAAGGTCGAGACCCTGCAGGTGCCGCTCAACGAGCTGTTCGCCACCCTCCAGGCCCAGCTCGGCTCGGTCTACATCAACGACTTCAACAAGTTCGGCCGCACCTGGCGGGTGATGGCCCAGGCCGAAGGGGAGTTCCGCGACACCCCGAGCGACATCCTCCGTCTGTTCGTGCGCAGCAGCGACGGCGAGATGGTGCCGGTGGCCACCCTGGCCGAGGTCGAGACCATCACCGGGCCGCAGATCATGGCCCGCTACAACCTCTTCCGCTCGGCCGATATCTCCGGCGCGGCCGCCCCCGGCTACAGCTCGGGGCAGGCGATCGCGGCGATGGAGCGCACCGCCGACGAGACCCTGCCGAGCGGCTTCGGCTACGAGTGGACGAGCATGTCCTACCAGGAGATCGAGGCCGCCGGGCAGGCGCCGCTGATCTTCGGTCTGGCGCTGCTGTTCGTCTATCTCTTCCTCGTCGCCCAGTACGAGAGCTGGGCGATCCCGCTGGCGGTGCTGCTGGCGGTACCGGTGGCGGTGTTCGGCGCCCTCGCCACGGTCGGCGCCGCCGGGCTCGACGTCAACCTCTACACCCAGATCGGGCTGGTGATGCTGATCGGGCTGGCGGCGAAGAACGCCATCCTCATCGTCGAGTTCGCCAAGGAACAGCGCGAGGTCGAGGGGCTGTCGATCTACGATGCTGCGGTCAAGGCCGCGCGGCTGCGCTTTCGCGCGGTGATGATGACCGCGCTCTCCTTCCTCCTCGGCATCCTCCCGCTGGTGTTCGCCTCGGGGGCCGGGGCGGGCTCGCGGGTGGCGCTGGGCACGGCGGTGTTCGGCGGCATGCTCGCCGCCACCGTGGTCGGTATCCTGCTGATCCCGGTGACCTATTTCGTCATGCAGTCCCTGCGCGAGTGGCTCAAGGGCGCCGGTTGGCGCCGCCGCGCCGATGCCACCCGATAGCCCCACGGCGATGCGCGCGCTGATCGCGCGCATCCGCCGCGAGCTGCCGCTCGACGACCCCGCAGCCCGGGTCTGTCACGGCGCCTGCGCCGGTGGCTGCGCGCCCAAGCTGCTGGAGTTCATCGAGCAACAGCTCGACGACTGGGAGTGGCGCCTGGCCGCCGGTGCCCGCCCGGGGCTTGCCGAGCTCTCGGCGCTCGCGCGCAGCGCCCGCCGGGTGCACGCGGTGCTGGTGCGCGAGGGACTGCTGGCGGCGCCCGCCGAGCCCATCCACGACTGATGCCGGGCGCCGCGCGCGGCGCCAGGAGCGAAAAGCCTCATGTCCGACCCCGCCGACCCGCTGCTGGCGCTGGTGCGCGCCTTCGCCCGCGATTCGCGCCTGGCCATCGCCCCCGAGACCATCGGGCCCGACACCCGGCTCGAGACCGATCTCGGGCTCGACAGCCTCAGCCGCGCCGAGCTCAACGCCCGCATCGAGCAGGGACTCGGGATCGAGCTGCCCGAGCGCGCGCTGCTCGCCGCCACCGTCGCCGAACTGCAGGCGCTGGCGCGCGCGCGCGGCGCGGTGGGGCCGGGGCCGACCCTGCGCCTGGTGCCCGACCCCGACGCCCACGCCGGCACCCCGGCGGAGGCCGAAACCCTGCTCGAGGTGCTCGACTGGCACTGCGCGCGTCAGGGCGAGCGGGTGCACATCCACTGGTACGACGCCGAGGACCGCGTCCACCCGATCCGCTATCGCGAGCTTGCCGAGGGCGCGGCACGGGTGGCCAACCGGCTGCGCGGCGCCGGGGTGCGTCCTGGTGAGACGGTGGCGCTGATGCTGCCGAGCGGGCCGGATTACTTCTTCAGCTTCTTCGGCGTGCTGCGCGCCGGTGCCGTGCCGGTGCCGATCTACCCGCCGGCGCGTCCCCAGCTCATCGAGGATCATCTGCGCCGGCATGCCCGCATCCTCGCCAACGCCGGCTGCGTGGCGATGCTCACCGAGGGCGCGGCGGCGCGGGTCGCGGCGGTGCTGCGGCTGCAGCTGCCGGCGCTCGGCGCGGTGCTCACCCTCGACGGACTCGAGCGCGAGCCGAGCGTGATCGAGGCGCCGGCGGCGACGGCCGACGACCTCGCCTTCCTGCAATACACCTCGGGCAGCACCGGCGCGCCCAAGGGGGTGATGCTCAGCCACGCCGAGCTGCTCGCCAACATCCGCGCCATGGGTGAGGCGGTGGCGATCACCCCCGAGGACCGCTTCGTCAGCTGGCTGCCGCTCTATCACGACATGGGGCTGATCGGCGCCTGGCTCGGCAGCCTCTATTTCGCCATCCCGCTGGTCTCGCTCTCGCCGCTGGCCTTTCTCGCCCGGCCCCGGCGCTGGCTGCAGGCGATCGCCGATCATCGCGCCACCCTCTCGGCGGCGCCCAACTTCGCCTACGAGCTCTGTCTCAGTCGCATCGGCGAGCAGCAGCTCGCCGGACTCGACCTCGGCAGCTGGCGCCGCGCCTTCAACGGCGCCGAGCCGGTGAGCGCCGAGACCCTGGAGCGCTTCGCCGCGCGCTTCGCCCGCTGCGGGCTGCGCGCCGAGACGCTCGCCCCGGTCTATGGGCTGGCCGAGGCGGCGGTGGGGCTGTGCTTCCCGCCGCCGACCCGGGGGCCGAGGATTGACTGCATCGATCGCGAGCGCCTCGCCGAGAGCGGCTATGCGCTGCGCGTCGACTGTGACGACCCCGGCGCGCAGCGCGTGGTCGGCTGCGGTCGGCCGCTGCCGGGGTATCGGCTGCGGGTGGTCGACGCCCGGCGCGTGCCCTTGCCCGAGCGTCACGAGGGGCTGGTGCAGTTCCAGGGGCCCTCGGCGACCCGGGGCTATTACCGCAACCCCGAGGCGAGCGCCGCGCTGATTCATGACGGCTGGCACGAGACCGGCGATCGCGGCTATCTCGCCGACGGCGAGATCCATCTCACCGGCCGGGTCAAGGATCTGATCATCCGCGGCGGGCGCAACCTCTACCCCTACGAGCTGGAGCAGGCCATCGGCGCCCTGCGCGGGGTGCGCCAGGGCTGCGTGGTGGCCTTCGCCGCGCGCGATTCGGGGCAGGGCAGCGAGCGCCTGGTGGTGGTCGCCGAGACCAAGGAGCGCGACCCCGGGCGGCGCGCGCTGCTGCGCCAGCGCATCCTCGCGCGCGCCGGCGAGGTGCTCGGCGCGCCGCCGGACGAGATCGTGCTCGCGCCGCCGCGCGCGGTGCTCAAGACCTCCAGCGGCAAGCTGCGGCGCGGCGACACCCGCGCGCGCTATCTCGCCGGGCGCATCCAGACGACGCCGGCCTCGCCCTGGTGGCAGCTCGCGCGGGTCACCCTCGCCGGGCTGCGGGTGCGCATGCTGGCCGACCTCGGCACGCTGCCGCAGCGGCTCTACGCCGTCCATGTCTGGCTGATGCTGGCGCTGATCGCGCCGCCGTGCTGGCTGGCGGTGGCGCTGCTGCCGGGGCGGGGGCTGCGCTGGGCGGTGGCGCGGCGTGCCGCCGGGTTGCTGCGCCGGCTCGTCGGCGTGCGCCTGGAGGTCGCGGGGCGCGAGCGGCTGCCGCCGCCGGGCGCGCCCTGGGTGCTGGTGGCCAACCACCAGAGCTATGTCGATGCCCTGGTGCTGGCCGAGGCGATCGGTCGGCCGTTGTGCTTCGTCGCCAAACGCGAGCTGGGACGCAACCGGCTCGCCGCCTACTTCCTGCAGCGGCTCGACTGCGTGCTGGTCGATCGCTTCGATGTCCGCGCCGGCGGCGCGGCGCTCGCTGCGCTGCACGCGCGGCTCGCCGCCGGGTGTCCGCTGGCGCTCTTTCCCGAGGCGACCTTCCGCGTTCGCCCCGGCCTGCTGCCCTTCCGCATGGGCGCCTTCGCGCTGGCCGCCGAGACGGCGGCGCCGCTGGTGCCGGTGGCGCTCGACGGCACCCGCGAGCTGCTCGCCGGCGCCCGCCTTTTCTCACCGCGACGCGGGCGGGTGAGGGTGTATATTGGGCCGCCGCTGGTCCCCGAGGGCGCCGGTTGGGGCGCCGCGGTGGCGTTGCGCGAGCAGGCGCGACAGTGGATCGAGACGCGGGTGGCGGGCGGTTGAACGACTTCGAGCGTGGAGGGGTGATGCAGAGAGATACCGACCGACGGATGCTCGAGCAGATCGAACAGCAGGCCGATCTCGCGACTGCGCGGGTACTGGAGATCGGTTGCGGCAGTGGCCGGGTCAGCGCGCGCCTGGCCGCGCGTGCCGGTGCGCTGGTGGCGCTCGATCCGGTACAGTCGGCGCTGCATGCGGCGCGCGCGCGCCTGCCCGCTCAGGCGCTGGTGGCGGCGAGCGGCGAGCGCCTGCCGTTCGCCCCGGCGCGCTTCGATCTGGTGGTCTTCACCCTGTCGCTGCACCATCATCGCGATCCCGCGCGGGCGCTCGCCGAGGCGGCGCGGGTGCTGGCCCCGGGCGGGCGGGTGCTGGTGATCGAGCCCGACGAGAGCGGGCGGCTCGAGCGGGTGTTCGCCCAACTCGTCGACGAGGGTGCCGAGGTCGCCGCGGCGCAGCGCGCGGTGGCGCGCTGTCCGTTGCGCCTCGCCTACGACGCCGGGTTCAGTGGCTGCTGGCGCTTCGAGGATCGCAGCGAGCTGATCGGCTCGGTGTTCGATCATTATGCGCTGCCCGAGGACCCGACGGCGGTGGCGCGCATCGATGCGCTGCTCGGCCCCGATGGCGCCGCGCGTCCGATCCTGCTCGAAGACCGCATGCGGCTGCAGACGCTGCTGCCGGGCTGAGCGCGCGCTCGCACGGGCATGCTCTCCGGGGTCCTCGACCGGACCCCGATCCATTGAACCGATGCTCGACCGGGCCGCCGCACGGCGGGGCCGGCGCGGCACTGTGATGCTTGAGTCTACGTATGGGTTATGTGTATCTCGGGCTGGCGATCATTGCCGAGGTGATCGCGACCTCGGCGCTGAAGTTCTCCGACGGCTTCACCCGGCTGGTGCCGAGTCTGGTGGTGGTGATCGGCTATGCCGCCGCCTTCTACTGTCTGGCGCTGGTGCTGCGTACCATCCCCATCGGTGTCGCCTATGCGATCTGGGCGGGGATGGGGATCGTGCTGATCGCGGTGATCGGCGCCCTGGTGTTCGGTCAGGTCCCGGACTGGCCGGCGATCCTCGGCATGGGGCTGATCCTCGCCGGGGTACTGGTGATCAACCTGTTCTCGCGCACCGCCGGGCACTGAGACGGGCTAGGACGGTGGGGCCGGGGTCTCGCGCAGTGCTGCGACGGTGGCACCGAAGTGCTCGGTGGTGTAGCGCTCCAGACGCAGCTCGGGCGGCCAGTCATCGGCGCCGAGCCCGGCCTTGAGACGCAGCGCGGCGAGGAAGGCGGCGGGCTCGGGCAGTTGCGCCCAGACCGCGGGCAGGAAGGTCGCGCGGCGCCGTCCCGCGCGCAGCACCACGCCGTCGACACCGGGGCGCAGCGCGGCGCGGCACCCGGCCTCGTCGGTGCAGTCGATCGCGACCGGCAGGGAGAGCACCGAGATCTCCAGGTGCAGCCCGTCCAGCTCGGCGCCGTCCAGCGGCGCGAAGCGCGGGTCGGCGAAGGCGGCGGCGTGGGCGTTGGCGGCGACATCACGCACCAGCGCCCGTCGCGGTTCGAGGCTGCCGACACAGCCGCG
This sequence comes from Marichromatium sp. PS1, assembly GCF_041155115.1. Classification (NCBI taxonomy): domain Bacteria; kingdom Pseudomonadati; phylum Pseudomonadota; class Gammaproteobacteria; order Chromatiales; family Chromatiaceae; genus Marichromatium; species Marichromatium sp. PS1. The sequence continues at coordinate 577,483 of NZ_BAAFHB010000004.1, read as the reverse complement.
CAGCGCACCGGCGTGCTCGAGGGTGACGAAGCAGGCGCCCTCGGCGCGCAGCGGCGGCGGGTAGCGCGCGGGGTCGGGGTCGAGCCGCGCGCCGCCCGCGAGCCCGTGGTCGATGGCCTGCAGCGCCACGCGCAGCAGCAGGGCGCGGGCCTCGGCGTCGAGTGCGCGTTCAGTGGAAGGCATAGGCGCCATAGCCGACGACCTGTTGCGGGGTCCCCGAGACCGCGCCCGAGTCGCCGAGCGCCAGGGTGTGCGCGGCCAGCCCGTGGCGTCGGGCGAGCGCCAGCAGGCCGCGCAGCGGATAGCAGCCGCAGGCGTGATCCGGGGTGATGGCCGCGGCGTCGAGCCGCTCGATCGCCGTCGAGGTGGCGCGATCGAGTGCCTGGGCCTCGGCGCGCAGCTGGTAGTGGCTGAGATCGGAGCTGACCACGATCAGCGTCTCCGCGCCGCCCCACAGCGCCTCGAGCAGGGCGACGAGTTCGGCCGTCGGGGTCTCGCCGACGACCAGCGGGACCAGCGAGAAGTCGTCGAGCGCGCGCTGCAGGAAGGGCAGCTGGACCTCCAGGCTGTGCTCCTCGGCATGCGCGGCCTCGAGGGTGTGCACCCAGTCGAAGGCCAGCGCCTGGGCGATGGCGACCTGATCGAGCGCGACCTCGCCGAGCGGGGTGGCGAAGGCCGTCGCCGCGCTGGTGGCGATGCCGCGCACCGCCACCCGGTGCGCCGGGCCGAGCAGCACCACCCGGCGGATGCGCGCGCGCGCCTCGCCGAGCGCCGCATAGGCGTGTCCGGCGATCGCGCCGCTGTAGCGATAGCCGGCGTGGGGGACGACGATCGCCTTGGGCGTCGGGCCGGTGGCGGCGACGGCGAGATAGCCGTCGATCTCGGCGCCGAGCGCCTCGGGGCTGGCCGGGTAGAAGCGCCCGGCAACGGCGGGTGGTCGAGTCTGTGGCATGTCGGTTTCTCCCGATCGGGACCCATCGACGCTGCTGGTCGGGCTTGGTTATGCTAGCGACTCCGGGCGCCGTCGCCCGGGACCATGCCCGTTGACTGATGCGCTGGCGCGGGAGTCCGTTACCGTGCGAATCGATCGTGATGCGCGACCGCATCCCCTGTTCCATTATCGTCGTTGTCGGCGAGAGGGCAACGCCCGCGCCGTCGCGCCCTCCCGGATGCGCGGGTGAGCGTGGTGGCGCCGTTTGCCCGTCGCTGGCCTCGTCGTCTCTGGCGCGCGCCCTTGCTGGTGCTGATGCTGGCGGTGGGCGCGGCGCAGGCGCGTGGTCTCGACACGCTCCAGGCACGCGCCGATTTCCTCGCCGCCGAGCGCGCGCTCGCGCGGGGCGATGGCGAGACCTTCGCCCGGCTCGAGCGCGCATTGCGCGACTATCCGCTCCATCCCTATCTGCGCTTCGCCGAGCTCACCGCCGACCTCGACAACACGCCGGACGCGGCCATCGAGCGTTTCCTCGCCGTCGAGCCCGAGAGCCAGCTCGCCTGGCGGTTGCGCCGCGCCTATCTCGAACGCCTCGCCGCGGCCGGGCGCTGGGCCGATTACCGCAGGCTCTATCGGCCCGAGGAGGATGTCGAGCGGCGTTGTCTCTATCTGCGCGCGCTGATCGAGACCGGCGCGAGCGCGCGCGCCCTCGCCGAGGTCGAGCCGCTGTGGCGCAGCGGGCGTTCTCAGCCGGATGCCTGCGACCCGGTGTTCGATGCCTGGCGCGCCGCCGGGGGACTGACCCCCGAGCGGGTGTGGGCGCGCATCCGGCTTGCGCTCGAGGCCGGCCAGGACGGACTCGCGCGTCATCTCGGCGCCGATCTGCCGGCGCGCGAGCGCCCCTGGCTCGAACGCTGGCTGGCGCTGCGCGCCGCCCCCGAGCGGCTGCCTGACACCGGCGCCGCGCTGCCCCCGCAGCCGCTGCGCGCGGTGCTCCTCGCCGACGTGCTGACACGGCTTGCCGCGCGCGATGCCGAGCGCGCGCGTACTGCCTTCGCGCGGTGGCGCGCGGCGCTCGACCTCGACGCCGAGGCCGCCGACCGGGTCCGCGCCGCGCTCGGCGAGGCGCTGGTGGAGCGCGGCGATGCCGCCGGCGGGTTCGCCCTGTGGGACGGGCTGCGCGCCCTGCCCGAGACGCTCGATGCGCAGGAGAGACGGCTGCGCGCGGCGCTCGCGCGAGGCGAGTGGGACTGGGTGGCGCGCTGGGTCGAGCGCATGCCCGAGGGCGAGGTCAAGACCGATCGCTGGCTCTACTGGCAGGCCCGCGCCGAGGCCGAGCTGGGGCACCCGGAGGCGGCGCGGGCGCTGTTCGCGCGCGCCGCCCGCGCGCGCAGCCTGTGGGGTTTCATGGCCGCCGACCGACTCGACCTGCCCTATCGCATGCACCACCGGGTGACCCCGGCCGAGCCCGCGCGCATCGCCCGCCTCACCGCGCTGGCGCCGGTGCGGCGGATGCGCGAACTCGACGCCCTCGGGCGCGACACCGAGATGCGCCGCGAGTGGCGCGCGCTGACCCGCGACCTCGACCGCGCCGACCTGCTCGCCGCGGCCTATGTCGCCGACGTCTTCGGCTGGCACGATCAGGCGATCCGCACCCTGGCGCGCACCGATTACTGGGACGATCTGGCGCTGCGCTTCCCGCTCGCCCATCGCGCCGAGGTCGAGGCCGCCGCGCGCGCCCAGGGGCTCGCCCCGGCGTGGGTGTTCGCGGTGATCCGCCAGGAGAGCGTGTTCGCGCGCACGCTCGCCTCGCACGCCGGCGCCGTCGGGCTGATGCAGCTGTTGCCGAGCACCGCGCGCGACATGGCCGAAGCGCTCGGCACGCCGCTCGAGTCGCGCTGGGCGCTGCTCGACCCGGGGCGCAACATCGGTCTCGGCAGCGCCTATCTGGCGCGGATGCAGGGGCGTTTCGAGCATGTCGCCCTGGCCACCGCCGCCTACAACGCCGGCCCCGCGCGGGTCGCGCGGTGGCGCCCGACGCGCGCGCTCGCCACCGACCGCTGGATCGCCACCATCCCCTTCGTCGAGACCCGCGGCTATGTCGAGCGGGTGCTCACCTACCGCGCCATCTACGCCGCCCGACTCGACAGCGACCGCCCCCGGGTCCGCGACTGGCTGGCACCCCGGGTCGCGCCGGCGGGGGAGTGAGGCGGGGCGTCAGCGACCAGCCGCCAGCTGAAAAGCTTGAACCGCTAAGATACCGTCTTTCCCGTCAAGCCGCAGAAGCGTAATCGGGCTGGTAGGGACGACGGTTCTTGAACACGCCGAAGCAGATGTGGGCGAGTTTCCGCATGGCGGCGCCGAGGGCGACCATCTTGGGCTTGCCGCGCGCCAGGAGGCGTTCGTAGAGGTCCTTGACGTGAGGGTTGTAGCGAATGGCGGTGACGGCGGCCATGTAGAGGGTGGCGCGTGCATGGGCAGGCCCGGCCTTGGAGAGTCTGGCGCGCCCCTGCACGGAGGTGCCCGACTGTCGCTCGACGGGCACGAGCCCGAGGTAGGCGGCGAACTGTTGGGCCGAGGTGAAGGGGCGGCTTTGCAGCAACGCCACGAAGCGCTGAGCGACCTTGAGGCCGACGGCGGGGATCGAGGTGAGGAGGTCGACGTCCTCGCGTAGCTGAGGATGGCCGTCGAGGTGGTCGTCGATCTGTTGCTGGAGCTTGGCGAGGGCTTCTTCGAGGAAGGCGATGCTCTCGCGCACCGAGTCGCGCACCAGCGCCGGGGTGTGGGTCGCCTCGACCTTCTCCAGGCGGTTGCGCTCGCGTCGCAGGTCCTCGATGAGGGCGCGCTGACGGGCCAGCAGCGCCCGCAGGAAGCGCACCTCGGGCGAGGGCGGCGTCCAGGGCGCGGGCTTGAGGAGCGCGCCGAAGCGCGCCAGCACCTTGGCATCGACCGCGTCGGTCTTGGTGCGCACCGCCAGGCCGCGCGCAAAGTCCCGGGCCTGGGCCGGGTTGACGATCGAGACCGTCAGGCCACGCCCGTGGAGCAGCTCGGCGGCCGTCTCGTGGTAAGGGCCGGTGGCCTCCAACACCACATGGACCGCCTCCGGCCTCGCCCCCTGACGCCCCAGCCAGTCGATCAGCGCCTCCACCCCCGCGGCGGTATTGGGCACCGTCTTGGTCTTGAGCTTAACCCGCTCCTGCTCGCTCAGCTCCAGCGCGGTGTGCAGCTTCGCCTTCGAGACATCGATTCCGAGAGACATCATCGTCGTCCACTCCTTGATCCTGGGCCAGTCCTCATACCCACTCGCCTTGTCCATGCAGGGTTCGCCCCTTGGATACCGTTCAGTGTCGAGACTGGCATGAGAAGAGAGATCGAGGGCTGAATCTTTGCGGCAAGGTCCAGGCCTTCAGTCGCAATCGAGCTGCCTCAATCTCGCGCGGTGGGAGCTAACCACCACGGGGTGGCAAGATACAAGCCGCCAAGAGCGCGAAGATAAGAAAGGCTTCCAGCTGTCAGCCTCCAGTGAGGGGGCTGGGTTGTCTCGTCGCGTCGCGGTTGACTGCACACCGATACCGGAGGCTGTTTGCTGAAGGCTGGTCGCTTTCTTCGCGTCCTTTGGGCCTTTGCGGTTCAATCTCCTGGCGTCCGCCGCGCCGGTCCCGTCTGCTACACTAGCGCGCCTTCCGTGGTCACCGTTGTCGTTCCCTGTCCATGTCCATGCTGTCCCTCCGTCGTTCCTCGTGGGTCTGCGCGCTGTGCGCGTCGTTGGCCGTCGCGCCGCTGGCGCTGGCCTCGGGGGGGATCTCGCGCGAGGCGATGGCCGATGCCATGGCGCAGATGATGGAGGCGATGGGGTTGTTCGCGCCGCAGCGCGGCGGCTGGTCGGGGCAGGCCGGTGTGCCGGGCTGGCCCTCGGCCTTCGATACCTTGGGGATGCCCGGCGCCGGAGGCATGGAGCGGTTTGCGCGCTCGCTCGGGGAGGCGGCCGGGGTGACCTCGCTCGATGGCGAGTGGGAGGGCAGCGACGGCAGTCTGTTGATCGTGCAGGGCGATCGTTACCGGCTCTACTCGGCCCACGGCGGCTATATCGACGGCGAGCTGCGCATCGCCGAGCGCTGGCTGGAGCTGACCAACCCGCGCGCCCAGTTCGATCATCGCTTCGAGTTCGCGCTCGACCGTGGCCGGCTGGCGCTGCGCGACGCCAGCGGCCAGATCTTTCTCTACCGTCGTCTGGTGCTCGGCGCCGAGCGCTGAGCGGGACTCAGCCGCCGAGCGCGAGCCGGGTGGCGATCAACAGCAGCAGCGCGCCGAACAGCCGCTTGAGCAGCGCCACCGGCAGCGTGTGGGCGAGCCGCGCACCGAGCGGGGCGCTGGGGATGCTCGCCAGCAGGATGGCGAGCACCGCCGGCCAGTAGACGAAGCCGGTGCTGCCGACCGGCAGGCCCTCGCGTCCCCAGCCCACCACCACGAAGCCGATCATCCCGGCGATGGCGATCGGCAGTCCGCAGGCGGCCGAGGTGCCCACGGCCTGGCGCATCTCCACCCCGTGGGCGCCGAGAAAGGGCACGGTGAGGGTGCCGCCGCCGATCCCGACCAGCGCCGAGAGCCCGCCGATGCCGCCGCCGGCGCCGAGCATGCCGCGCCAGCCCGGCAGCGGGCGATCGCCCGCCGGGGCGCGTGCGCGCAGCACCATGCGCAGCCCCATCACCGCGAGGAAGACGGCGAACAGCCGCCGCAGCCAGACCTCGGGCAGCACCCCGGCGAGCGCCGCGCCGATCCAGGCGCCGAGCACGATCCCCGGGGCCAGACGCGCGACCAGCTCCCAGCGCACCCCGCCGCGACCGTGGTGGGCGAGGGTGGAGGCGATCCCGGTGCCGATGATGGTCGCCAGCGAGGTGCCGACGGCCAGGTGCGCGAGCCAGGGGCCGCCGAGGTCGAACAGCGGGAAGAGCAGCATCAGCGCGGGGACGATCACCGCCCCGCCGCCGACCCCGAAGAGCCCGGCGAGCAGGCCGGAGCAGAGACCGAGGGCGATCAGCGCGATGACTTCGACGAGCGGCATGGTGCGGGTCCTGTGACGGCGACAAAGCCGCCATCATAGCCCGCCGTGGCCGCACCGGTCAGAGTCGATCGCCGAGATCGCGCTCGCCGAAGCCGCGCCACGGACCGTCGAGTCCGCGCGTCAGCCCGATCACCTTGAAGCGTTCGCCCATGGCGTCGGGCAGCAATAATTGCTTGGCCTGCTGGGCGAGATCGAGCGGGTCGGGGGCGGCGGCGAGCAGGGTGTCGATGCCGCAACCGATGAGAAAATGCGCCTGGGTGGTGAACCCGGCCAGCCCGAAGCCGGCGCGCGTCGCGGCCTCGGCCACGGCGCTGAAGTCGACATGGGCGGTGATGTCCTGCAGCCCGGGGTGACGGTAGGGGTCGTCATGGGCGCGATGGCGGTGGTGACACATCAGCGTGCCCATGTCGCGCTCGGGGTGGTAGTAGAGCGGACGCGGATAGCCGTAGTCGGCGAGCAGCACCAGGGCGTGTTCGAGCGCGCCGTCGAGCGCGGCGAACCAGGGACCGAGCCGGAGGTTGATCTCGGAGCCGTAGCCGGGGGCGCGGGCCAGCCCCGCCGCCTGCAGCGCCTCGACCGCCTCGACCAGCCCCGGCGATCGCGCCGCGGCCTGGACCTCGCGGAACTGCCCGTCCTCGCCGGTGACGAAGACCTCGAGCACCTCGCCCGCGGCGCCGATGGCGAAGCGGTGCACCGGCATGGCGTCGAGCACCTCGTTGCCGATGACCACCCCGTTGAACCCCTCGGGCAGCCGTTCGAGCCAGTGGCAGCGCGCGGCCAGCGGCGCGGGCAGGGTGGCGAGGCGCTCGCGCTGGGCGGCCTGCAGATCGGGGCTGGGCTCGAGGATGAGATAGCGTTCGGGCAGCCGGTCGAGCGCGGCGAGTTGTGTGATGACCTGGCTGGCGAGCGCGCCGCTGCCGGCGCCGAACTCCAGCACGTCGCCGCCGCCGAGCCGCGCCAGCGCCTCGGCGCACTGCGCGGCAAGACACTGGCCGAACAGCGGCGAGTACTCGGGGGCGGTGATGAAGTCGCCGCCGCGGCCGAACTTGGGCGCGCCGGCGACATAGTAGCCGAGCCCGGGGGCGTAGAGCGCCAGCTCCATGAAGCGGTCGAAGGGCAGCAGGGCGTCGGCGCTGGCGGCGATCTCCGCGTCGATGCGCGCGCTGAGCGCGGTGCTGATGCGTTGGGCGTGGCGGGTCTCTTCAGGGGCGTGCATGGTATGGCCGGCTCGAAGCGATGGGGCTGGATTGGTGGGTAGAATACCCGGCATCGACCCTCGATGTGCACCACCGGGCCTCGGATGTGGCTGGAGTTCTTCGTCCGCCAGCGCCATCTGTTGCCGGTGAGATCAGTGATTCAGGAGATTGCATGAGCGACGACCACAAGCCGGTGCTGCACACCGGAGACGAGCGCAGCGCCCCCTATCCGGTCAGCCGGCTGGCCCCGGCCTTCGATACCCGCGAGCTCACCGCCGAGGTCGAGCGGGCCGAGGCGATGCTCGGTGCCCGCACCGGGGCCAAGCTGCGCGTCATTGCCGATCAGATCAAGCTGCTCCAGCAGGAGGCGCGCAAGGTGCTGGCCGACGCCCAGGTCGAGCAGGCGCTCAACCAGGCCCAGTGCGCCTTCAAGCGTATCCCCGGCAAGACCTATCACCTCTATCGTCGCGCCGATGGTCGCACCTTCTTCTCGATGCTCTCGCCGGAGGACTGGGGCGGCGCGGTGCCGCACGCGTTCGTCGGCTCCTACCGGCTCGAGACCGACTATTCCTGGACCCCCGCCGAGCAGCTCGGTGCGGACGACGACACCGGCGAGCTGGTCAGCCAGTTGTTGCGCATCGGCGGGCTGGGTCCCGAGTCCGGCGAGCGTTGAATCCCCCCTGTTTCCGACCCCGGAGGTTTGATCAATGAAGTTCGTGCTGATCCTGATCGGCGCCATGGCCGTGCTCGGCGTGGTCGCCATGGCGGTGTTCGTGTTCGTGGTGCAGAACGTCGAGACCCCGGATTACCGGGTGGTCGAGCGCGACGAGACGATCGAGATCCGTGACTACCCGGCGCTGATCGTCGCCGAGGTGCGCCGCGACGGCGACCGGCGCGCGGCGCTGAGCGCGGGTTTCGGGCCGCTGGCCGGCTATATCTTCGCTAAGGAGCGCGAGGGCGAGTCGGTGTCGATGACCGCCCCGGTGACCCAGACGCCCGCCGACGAGCCGATCGCGATGACGGTTCCGGTCACCCAGACCCCGACCGACGCGGCGGGTCAGTGGGCGGTGCGCTTCATCATGCCGGCGCGCTACGACCTCGACAGCCTGCCGGCGCCGGCGGGCGAGGCGGTGCGGCTGCGCGCGCTGGAACCGCGCCGCGTGGCCGCGATCCGCTTCTCCGGTCGCGCCACCGATACGTTGATCGCCGAGCAGGAGTCGAGGCTGCGCGCCTGGCTCGAGACGCGCGGCCTCGCCGTCACCGGCGCGCCGACCTATGCCTACTACAACGACCCCCTCACCCCGGGTTTCCTGCGTCGCAACGAGGTCATGCTGGAGCTGGCCGCGACCGACTAGGCCCGACTGACCTCGCCCGCGCTGTCCGTGCGGCGCCGTCCGCACGGACAGACGCGCGATGGATTGACTTTTCGTGTCCTTTTCGTGTGGTTCGCCGCGCCGCCCAGGCGCGGGGCCGAGACCGTCGTCCCGCCTTTGCCCCCCCCCTTGATCAATGATCGGGAGGGCGAAGGTCAGTCGTCCGCCGCCGTCCGGCACGACCTTGTGACTGCGAGCATCCGTACACAGATAGGTCTCACCGAGTCGCGTGCCAGGCCCCTCCCGCCGATGATGAATTGGCCGCCGTCTCCGCCTCCGGGGTCACTGGTGTGGCGCGCGCGCCTGCCTCATCAGTCAAGGGATGAATCGCTCCATGTTCAAGCATCTGAGCCTGAAGGTCGCGCTCGCCGTCATCCTCGCCATCGCGCTGTTGTCGTTGCTGTCGCTCTCCGGGCTGGTGATCTCGCGTCAGTTCGATCAGGTGGCGCAGGCCCGGCACAACCGTCATCTCGTCGACGTCGCCTATGCGGTGGAGGCGGTCGCCCATAACCTCGCCGTCGAGCGTGGACTCTCGGCCGGCTATATCGGCTCGGGCGACGCCGCGCTGCACCGGAAGATCCTCGCCCAGCGCGAGCGTGCCGACGCGGCGCTCGCCCGGGTCGAGGCGCTGATCGACCCCGCGCGGCTCGGCTACGGCGATCTGGTCGATGGCCTGCGCCGGCTGGTGGAGCTTGCCGCCGGGCGCTCGCGTATCCGCACCCAGGTCGACGCGCGCAGCGGCGCCGAGGCCTTCGGCTTCTACTCCGATATCAACGCCAACGCCCTCGATCTCTTCGTCAAGTGCATCGGTCATATCGGTGACGATCTGGCCCGTCGCCAGCTGTTGATGTCCTGGCACCTCGCCTGGGTCAAGGAGAAGCTCGGTCAGCTCCGCGGCAAGGTCAACGGCGTGCTCTCGGTCGGCGAGATCACCCCGGCCGCGCAGCAGGCGCTGCGCTTCTATGTCGCCGATCTGCGCCGCGCGGTGGGGCAGTTCAGCACGGAGACCGACCCTGGGTTGCAGCGCCAGTTCAACGTCGTGGTCGACTCCGACACCGCGCAGATGATGGATCGGGTGCAGAATCGCCTGCTCGCCGAGTCGGGCACGCTCACCGGCGAGTACCCGTCGCCGGGGGACTGGTTTGCTGCGGCGACGCGCTATATCGGCGAGGTCAAGGCGCTGATGGACGCGGTCAGGACAGGCATCCTCGCCGCCATGGAGCAGCGCCAGTCGCGGGCGCAGCTGACCGTGGCGGTCTCCTTCGTCGTCTTCGGCGTGCTGCTGGCGCTGGTCGCGCTGGTCTCGGTGGCGGTGGCGCGCAAGCTCACCGGCAAGATCGATCGTGTCAGACAGGCGCTCGATCGCATCACCTCGACCGGCGATCTGTCGCTGCGTCTGGCCGACGACTCGCGCGACGAGCTGGGGCTGATCCTGCGCGCGGTCGATCGCATGGTGGCCAACCTGCGCGAGGTGGTCGAGCAGCTGGTGGTCAGCGACCGTTCCACCAGCGCGAGCATCCACAAGGTCGAGAGCGTCTCCGACCAGGTGGTGGCCCAGGTGGCCAGTGCCGATGGCGCGGTGCATGGCATCTCCGGGGTGACGCAGTCGCTCAACGAGACCTCCGGGCGGATCACCGAGGCCGCCGAGGGCGCGCTCGACAGCACGGTGCGGTTCACCGAGCTGTCGCGGGAGGCGCGAGAGATGACCCAGGGCACCCAGCAGGCGATCGAGGCGCTGGCGGGGATGAACGAGCGCGCCTTCGGTTCGACGGCGAGCCTCAACGACAAGAGCCAGTCGATCGCGCGGATCCTCGACAGCGTCAACGCCATCTCCGAGCAGACCAACCTGCTCGCGCTCAACGCCGCGATCGAGGCCGCGCGCGCCGGCGAGAGCGGGCGCGGTTTCGCGGTGGTCGCCGACGAGGTGCGGCAACTGGCCATCCGCAGCCAGACCGCCACCGGTGAGATCGGCGGGGTGCTCGCCGCGATCAGGAGCGAGGCCGAGGCGCTGCGCCAGATCATGGAAGAGATCCGCGACACCAGCCAGCGCACCTCGGAGCGCAGCGCGCGCTCGCTCGGCAACATCGACAACCTTCATGCCCAGATCGAGGGCATCCGCGAGCAGATCGAGCTGGTCGCCGAGGCCGCGCAGCGTCAGCACGCCGCCGCCGAGGAGATCGCCGCCGAGGTCGCGACGGTCAAGGGCGAGTCGGGCGAGATCGCCAGCGCCATGGCCGATCTGCGCTCGCTGATCGCCGATCTGGAGTCCTCTCACGGCGCGATGACGCGGATCATGCAGAAGTTCCGGGTGTGAGGGGTGCGCGCGCGCCGGCCGATGGCTGCCTCGGGGCGTCCTTCGCGCCGGCGCGACAGCCGATGAGACCATCGGCCCGCGGTCTGACCAGCATCGGCGCGTAGATCCACAGAAAGAGCGCGAAGGCGCCGATCCAGCACGCGCCGCCGACGACCAGCCAGAGCCTGTAGCCCTCCGGCACCACCACCGGCCCCAGCCCGCGCGCGAGCGCCGCGAGGTTGATCAGCGCGAAGGCGACGCGCGTCGTCCGCCCGGCGCGCATCGGCCGACCACTGTGCCCGAGCGTGACCCGCGCCATCATCCCCAGCGTCACCACCCCGATCGCGCCGACGGTCAGCGCGTGCAGCGCGCCGCGCGGGGCGAGTGCGCTAAGCGCCGAGAGTCCGTCGAGCACCAGCCCCAGCGCCAGCCACAGCAGCCCGACATAGAGCACCGCGAGCATCGGCGTACGCCAGAGGCGTCGGTCGTGCCAGCCGGCGAGACGCACCAGCAGCGCGCCGCCGAGGGCGATGGCGAGCGCCCCGGCGAGCACGCCGAGCGGCGCGATCAGGTCGGTCAGCGCCAGGGCGAGGCCGAGCGCCGGGAGCGCGCGCTCGAGCGCGGGCCAGGTGCGCGGTCGCGCCCCGGCGAGCCCGCGCTCGATGAAGAAGGGCATCACCCGCGCGGAGATCAGCACCAGCAGGATCACCACCAGATCGAGCATCAGCCGGTGACCGCGCGTCTCGCCCCCGGCGAGCCAGCCCAGCGCGCCGAGGTGCGCCATCGCCCCGGCCAGGGACATCGCCGCGAGCAGCGCCATGAAGGCACGGTTGGCGCGGTTGGGCCCGTGCCACAGCGCGTCGCGCAGCGCCACGGCGAGCGCCGGCAGGAAGGCCAGATCGAGCGCGGCGGCGAGCAGCGGCGGCCCGCCCAGCCAGGGCGCGACCCGTCCGGCGAGCCAGAGCGCGAGCAGCGCGGCGAGCGTGGCCCCGGTGGGGGTGGCGACCCCGGTCCAGTTGCGCGCGGCGGTGAGCAGGAAGCCGGCCATCACCGCGGCGAAATAGCCGAAGAGCATCTCGTGGGCGTGCCAGCCGACCCCGCCGAGGTGGTGCGGCCAGGGCCAGTACCCGTGGAGCATCGCCAGCCAGAGCACGATGTCGGCGATCGCCGCGAGGGTGGCGGCGAGGAAGAAGGGGCGGAAGCCCTGTCCGAGGACGGCGGGTGTGGGCATGGGGGATCTCGATCGCTGGATGAGCCGCCGCGCGGCGGCGGTTGTCGGCTGGGCGCGGCGCGGGGCCGCAGGCAGCGTCGATCAGGCTAGCGAGGACGGCGCGGCGGCGGCCTTGATGCGGGTCAAATCGGCCGCCGCCGGGCGGGGTGGGTCGGCGCGTGCCCCTCGCAGCGGAGGGGCGCGGCGCTGGGTGGTGCTCAGGGCTGGGGCTTGGGCGTGGTCTCGGTCTCGGCCGGCAGGATCGGATAGGTGATCGTGGGGACCTCGCCGGTCAGGGCCTCGAGGAAGGCGGCGATCTTGGTCGCCTCGCCCTCGCCGATCTCGCTGCCGAGCTGCGCCGTGCCCATCACCGCGACGGCCTGTTTCAGGTCCCAGATCGCGCCGGAGTGGAAGTAGGGCGCGGTGAGCGCGATGTTGCGCAGCGGCGCGGCGCGGAAGACGTATTCATCGGTCGCCGAGCGGGTGACCTCGAAGCGTCCCTTGTCCGTCGGCGGCAGGATGTCGGCCCCCGGGCGCTTGAGCAGACCGAACGGGAAGTAGCCCTGACCGCCGAGGTTGACGCCGCCGTGACAGGCGGTGCAGCCGCGGTTGATGAAGAGCGCCAGCCCCTCCTTCTGCTCGGCGCTCAGCGCGTCGTCCTCGCCGCGCATGAAGCGGTCGAAGGGGGCGTTGGGCGTCACCAGCGTGGTCTCGAACGCCTCGATCGCCTTGGCGGTGTTGTCGAAGGTGACCGGCTCGGGCGCGTCCGGGAAGGCGGCGGCGAAGTGCTCGACGTACTCGGGCATGCTCTGCAGCGTGGCGACCACCTGTGCGGGTTCGTTGGCCATCTCGACGGCGGCCTGGATCGGTCCCTTGGCCTGGGCCTTGAGGTCGGCGGCGCGTCCGTCCCAGAACTGCGCGACGTTGAAGATGGCGTTGAACACCGTCGGCGCGTTGCGCGGCCCGCGCTGCCAGCCGTGACCGACCGAGGTCGGCAGGTTGTCGTCGCCGCCCATCCCCAGGTTGTGACAGGTGTTGCAGCTGATCAGCCCGCTCGCCGAGAGCCGCGGATCGAAGAACAGCAGCTTGCCCAGCGCGACCTTCTCCGGCGTCACCGGGTTGTCCACCGGATCCTCGATGACCTCGGGGATGGGCTGCAACCTCGCCGTCTGCGCCTTGACGCGCAGCGCCTGATCGTCGGCCGCGACCAGCGTCGGCGCGCTCAGCGACAGGGTGAGTGCAACGGCAAGCATCTTCATCTGGCTCATCATGGCTGGATTCCTGCTCCTGAATTGGCGGGCGATGGACGCGCGTGCCGGTTCAATGGGTATGGAATGCAGGGGCACGCCCCTGAACCTTAGCAGATGCGTCCGGCCTCGCCGCCCGGGCACGGTCCGGTTTCAGCCGAGCGTCTTGGTCATGGCGACACAGGGGAGTCGCACGCCGCCCGGTAGTCGATGGTGGCCGGGGCCGACGTCGAGATAGCCGCGCGCGGCGTAGAAGCCCCGTGCGTTCAGCGTCGCACGGGTCGTCAGGGTGAGGATGCCGGCCGCCCCGGCGCGCTGCTCCATCGCGTCGAGCAGTGCCGTGCCGACCCCCTTGCCGACGGCCTCGGGGTGGACGTAGAGGGCACTGATCTCCGCCGCCTCGGGATCGAGGATCGCCAGCCCGACCGCTCCGTGTCCGGGCTGCTCGGCGACCAGCACCAGTTTTTCCGCCAGCGCTTGATCATAGACGGACGGGGTGAGCAGGGCGGTCCAGGCGCGCAGCGCCTCGGCCTCGTAGTGCCCGGCGCACAGACCCTGGATGGATGCGATGTGCAGCCTTGCGAGGTCCTCGCGGTCGCTGGCCGCTGCCTGTCTGATGGGTGTCGCGAGCGCCTTCATGGCTGTCGTCCTCGGTGTGGTCCGGCTGATCGGGTGCGTCCCTATCGTATCGCTCGCCCGCCGTCAGGGCGCGACGACGGTCGCAGGCGACGGACGAGCCACGCGAGCGCGTCGCCGCCGAGCTGGAGAGAGCCGATGGCGCCGATGATCAGTACCAGACCGAGACCCTGGAGCGGCAGCAGGCGTTCGTCGAGGATCGCCCAGGCGGCGACCAGGGTGATCACCGGGCCGCTCAGCGCGATCAGGCTGGCGCGCGCCGCGCCGGTGTGGCGGATGCCCTCGAACAGCAGCAGGAAGGGGAGCACGGTGGCGATCACCACCATCAGCGCCACCCAGCCGAGGCCCTCGGCCGGGATGGCGAAGTCCGCGGGCGAGGCGCCGAGCAGCGCATAGCCGCAGAACACCAGGAAGGTGCTGGTGTTGGTGAGCGCGGTGCAGCGCGCCGAGCCGATGCGTCGGGCGGTGTCCTGGACCCACACCAGGAAGCAGGCATAGCTCGCCGCCGAGACGAGCCCGCAGGCGATGCCGATCCACCCGGCCGGGCCGAGATCGCCGGCGAGGCCCCGGGGGGCGAACAGCAGCGCCAGTCCGCCGTAGCAGACCACGAACACCGCCAGCTCGCGCCGGGTGGGCCAGCGCCGCGCGCGCCAGGCGACGAGCAGTTGCACCATCAGCGGATAGGTGAACAGCAGCATCCGCGAGGGGCCCGCGCCGAGTCGGTCGATGGCGACGAAGTCGGCCACCGTCGCCAGGGTGAACAGCAGCCCGATGAGCAGCCCGTCGCGCCAGTCGCGCCCGGTGAGCGGGGCGGCGACGGGCGAGAGCGTGCGCGCGGCGATCCAGTAGAGCGGCATGGCCAGCGCGATGCGCAGCATCAGCATCCCGCCGAGGGTGATCCCGCTGGCCAGCGCGAGCTTGGCGAAGATGCCCTTGAAGGCGAAGCCGGCGTTGGCGAGCAGCACCATGATGAAGGCGCCGTGGGGGGTGGTCTGATGATTCATCGCCGTGGGTTGCCGGGTGGTTGTCGTGTCGCGCCGTCGCGGGCGCGGGGGAGAGAGCGAGTTCCGAAAATCGCTTGTCCGTCGTCGCCGCCCGGTCGGAGAATTCTCGCCGAGCACCAGCACATCCGCGCTCGGAGCGAACATGACCTCGACCATTGCCCCCGATGATCTCGCACTCTACCGCAGCGCGCGGTTGCGCCGGGATGCCGATTTCGACGGTCGCTTCTACTTCGGGGTCAGGACCACCGGCGTCTTCTGTCGCCCCTCCTGTCCCGCGCCGCGGGCGCGGGAGGAGAACGTGGCCTATTTCGCGACCCTGTTCGAGGCCGTCGAGCAGGGCTTCCGGCCCTGTCTGCGCTGCCGCCCGGACATGCGTTCGTGGACGCGCCACGCCCACGTCGAGGGCGGACAGCTCGTCGCCATGGCGCTGGACCTGATCCAGCGCGGCTATCTGCACCACCACGGCGTCGACGACCTGGCCGCCGAGCTGCTGCTCTCGGCCCGCCAGCTCCGTGCCCTGTTCGTGCGTTTTCTCGGCGTCCCGCCGGTCAAGGTCGGGGCCTTGCAGAAGGCGGTGCTGGCCAAGGGGCTGCTGCTCGACTCGACCTTTCCGATCACCGACATCGCCTTCGCTTCGGGGTTCGGCTCGGTGCGGCAGTTCAACGAGGTGTTCAGGAAGGTCTTCGGTCAGACACCAGGAGCATTACGCGAGATGAGACGCCATCAGGGGCTCGAGGACGGCTGTCTGTCCTATGCCCTCGACTACGACCCCGGATTCGACTTCGGTCGCGTCCTCGATTTCCTCCGCCGCCGCGCCATCCGCGGCGTCGAGGTCGTCACCGCGACACAGTACGCGCGCACCTTCCGCGTCGCCCTGCTCGGGCGCGCGGAGGTCGCCGAGGGCTATTTCGTGGTCACCGACGACCCGGCGCGCTCGGCGCTGGCGCTGCGTATCCACTCCGCACACATCGCCTGCGCGATGGAGATCGCCGCGCGGGTCAGGCGGATGTTCGATCTCGAGACCCGTTTCGCCGAGATCCAGGCGCGCTTCGCCGCCGACGACCTGCTGCGCCCGGGACTGGAGGACGGCGCCGTGCCCCGGCTGTCGGTCGCCTTCGATCCGTTCGAGTTCGCGGTGCGGGCGATCCTCGGTCAGCAGGTCTCGGTGCGCTTCGCCGGGGAGCTGGCCGCGCGGTTGGCGGCGTGCGCCGCGCAGCCGACCCCGGCGGACTATCCCGAGGGGCTCGACTGGTTCTTCCCCGATCGCGCCCGGCTGGCGGGGTTGGATCTCTCCACGATCGGGCTCGCCAGGGCGCGTCAGGCCGCCGTCCACGCGCTCTGTCGGGCGCTGGAGGCGGGGGTGTTCTCGCTCTCGCCCCACCAGCCGGCCGACTCCTTCAAGCGCGACATCCTGTCGGTCAAGGGCATCGGCGAGTGGACCGCCGACTATGTGGCGATGCGCGGTCTGGGGCTGGTCGACAGCTTTCCGGTCACCGATCTGGGGATCGTCAAGGCGCTGACGCGCGAGCGCCCGATGACACGCGCCGAGGCGCTGCGTCACGCCGAGCGCTGGCGGCCCTACCGGGCCTATGCCGCGCTCTGCCTGTGGAACACCAACGCGGTGCGTGCCGCGCCCGCCGAGCCTTGACCCGGCGCCGCGCCCGCGCGCACCCGCTCACCCTGGAGCCGAACCATGGACTACACCCGATTCGACACCCGACTCTGCGCCGTCGTCCTCGTCGGCGACGCGCGCGGACTGACACAGCTGCACCTCGACAGCGGCGCGCGCGGCGCGCGCGCGTTCAGCATCGAGCCCGACAGGCATCATCGCCCCGAGCGCTTCGCCGCCGCCCGGGCCGAGGTGAGGGCCTATCTCGACGGCGATAGAAAGGCGTTCACGGTGCCCATCCACCCCACCGGCACGGACTTCCAGCGTCGGGTCTGGGCCCGGCTCGGCGAGATCCCCTACGGCACGCTGACCACCTATGGCGAGATCGCGCGCGCGATCGGACGGGCGGGCGCGGCCCGCGCGGTGGGCGCGGCCATCGGCCGCAACCCGATCCCGTTGATCATCCCCTGTCACCGGGTGATCGGCGCCGACGGCGGGCTCGCCGGTTTCGCCCACGGCTTGCGCATCAAGCAGGCGTTGATCGACCTGGAGGCCGGCGCGCGCTGAACCACACCAGCAGGAGACGACCATGACCCAGACCCTCGCCTTCGACGTCTACGGCACCCTGATCGACACCCACGGGCTGATCCCGGCGCTGACCCCGCTGGTGGGCGAGGCCGCCCCGGCCTTCTCCCGCGACTGGCGTGCCCGCCAGCTCGAATACGCCTTCCGGCGCGGGCTGATGCGACGATACGACACCTTCGAGCGCTGCACCCGCGACGCCCTGGAGCAGACCTGCCGGGTCTACGGGATCGCCCCCGACGCGGCGCTGCTCGATGCCCTGATCGAGGGCTACCGGCGGTTGCCGGCCTTCGCCGACGTCGCCCCCGGGCTGGCCGCGCTGGCGCGCGCCGGACACCGGCTCTACGCCTTCTCCAACGGCACCGCCGAGGCGGTCGAGACGCTGCTCGATCATGCCGGGATCAGGGGCCGGTTCAGCGGCGTGGTCAGTGTCGACGCGGTGCGCGCGTTCAAGCCCGATCCCGCCGTCTACGCCCACTTCCTCGCCACCACCGGGGCGCGGCCCGAGCACGCCTGGCTGGTCTCGAGCAACCCCTTCGACATCATCGGCGCCCGCGCGACGGGCATGCGCGCGGCCTGGGTCCGGCGCGACCCCGAGCAGCCCTTCGATCCCTGGGGCGACAAGCCTGATCGGGTGGTGGCGGATCTGGGCGAGTTGCCGGAGGTGTTCGGGTGAGCCCTGGAACGCCTGCCTCTCGGCCTCACGACTGGGTGCGCGTCGGCGGAGGGCTGGAGCGATCTCACCCCAACCCCAGCCCATCAATGAACCCCCGCAACACCTCCGCCGAATGCGCCAGCGCCGCCCGTTCTTCGTCGTCGAGCGGGAGCGGCAGGGGCGCGCCGGCGCCCTCGATGCCGACCCGCACCGGGATGCTCAGACAGATGTCGTGGAGACCGTAGGCGCCGTCGAGTCGGGTGGTGACCGGGAGCACGCTGCCCTGGTCCTCCTGGATGGTGCGCACCAGGTGGGCGATGACCAGGCCGATGGCCCAGTTGGTGTAGCCCTTGCGCTCGATGATTGAGCCGGCGGCGCCGCGCACCTTGGCGAGCAGGGCGTCGCGGCAGGAGCGGTCGCAGCGCTTGCCGAGGATGTCGTGACCGCGGATCGGGGTGCCGCCGATGTTGGCCTGGCTCCACACCGCGAACTCGGAATCGCCGTGTTCGCCGAGGATCAGCGCGTGGACCGAGCGGGGGTCGACCTGGAAGTGCTCGGCGAGCAGGGTGCGCAGCCGGGTGGTGTCGAGCATGGTGCCGGTGCCGATGACACGGTGACGCGGACGGCTGGAGAGCTGCTCCATGGCGTAGGTGAGCAGGTCGACCGGGTTGGAGGCGATCAGCAGCAGCGCCTCCGGGGCGTGGCGGTCGAGCTGCTCGGCGATCTCGCGGAACACCGCGACATTGCGTTGCAGCAGCTCCAGTCGGCTCTCGCCGGGGCGCTGGGCGACCCCGGCGGTGACGATGACGATCTGCGCCCGCGCCAGATCGGCATAGTCGCCGGCGCGCACCCGGCGCCGTCCGACATAGCCCTGGGCGTGCATCAGGTCCATCGCCTCGCCCTCGGCGCGCGCCTGGTCGCGGTCGACCAGGATCAGCTCGTTGGCGATGCGTTGCTGGAACAGCGAGAAGGCGGCGGCCATGCCGACCTGGCCGGTGCCGACGATGCCGATGGTGTGAGGGTGAAGCATGATGGTCTCTCCGGTGTGGGTCAGGCCGGGCGCGCGTCGGGCCAGACCGGGTGATGGGTGTCGATGACGAAGTCGTGGGCGTGGCGCAGCGCCCGGTGGTGGTGCCGGTGGCGGTGCGGCTCCGGCCCCTCCCAGCCCGCGTGCGGGTGGTCGTGGTGGCTGTCGTGGGTATGGAGGTGGTCGTGGTCGAGCGCCCGGTGGTGGTGTTCGAGCACCGCGCGATCGTCGCGCGGCCACAGCCGGGCGGCGAGCACGGTGCAGGCGAGCGCGGCCAGTCCCAGCAGGAGCGCGGTGGCGGGCGTGCCGAGCGCGGCGCCGAGCGCGCCGGCAAGCAGATAGAACACCAGCCAGCAGGCGTGCGAGAGCGAGAAGTGCGCCGAGAAGTAGGCGGCGCGATCACCGGCGGCGGCCGAGCGGTTGATCACCCGACCGGCGGGGGTCTGCACCAGTGAGAGACCTGCGCCGACCAGCACCCAGATGGCGAGCAGCCCGCCGAGGCCGGGGCCGCTGGCGACGAGCAGCAGCCCGGCGCCGAGCAGCGCCGCGCCGCCGAGCATCAACCGCCGCTCACTGATGTGCTCGAGCAGTCGCGGCACCGCCAGCGCGGTGAGCATCGAGCCGGCGCCGGTCGCGCCCAGGGCGATGGCCACCATCGACTCGCCGGCACCGAGGGTGTCGCGCACATAGACCACGGTGTTGACGATCACCATGGCGCTGGCACCGGCCACCGCGAGATAGAGCGCGAGCAGTCCGCGCAGCCGTGGGGTGGCGAGATAGGCGCGCACGCCGAAGAGGATCTCGGCGCCGAGCGTGCCGGTGCGCTCCGGCGCTCTGGCCGCGGGCAGCAGGGTGCGCGCGACCAGCACCGCCGAGACGAGGAAGGCGAGGGCGTTGAGCGCGAACAGCCCGTCGTCGCTGATCAACAGCAGCGCCGCACCGGCGAGCAGCGGGCTGAGCAGCGCCTCGAGATCGTAGGCCAGACGCGAGAGCGCCAGGGCGCGGGTGTACTCGGCCTCGTCGGGGAGCAGGTCGGCGATGGTCGCGGAGAACACCGGCTTGAAGCCCGCGGCGCAGAGGTTGAGCAGGAAGATCAGCGCGAGCACCTGCCACAACGCGTCGACCCAGGGCAGGGCGAGCAGCACCGCGGCGCGGATCAGGTCCATGGTCACCAGCAAGGGGCGGCGCGGCAGGCGGTGCGCCAGCCCCCCGAACACCGGGGCGAAGAAGACATAGGCGACCATCTTCAACGCCAGCGCGGCGCCGAGGATGACCGCGGCCTGGGCGCCGCCGAGGGCGAAGGCGAGCAGGCTGAGCGCCACCGTGCTCATCCCGGTGCCGACCAGGGCGATCACCTGGGCGGTGAACAGCCGACGGAAGCGCGGGTTGGCCAGGACCTGTGGCGATGGAGCCGGTTTCATGGGGTCTGACTCGATGATCTGACGATGGGGCCGGAGCCCGCTGTTACCCCGACCATCGCACAAAATCGTCCCCGGGCAAACCGCTTCAGTCGCCGCCGCTCCACCAGCGCGGCAGCTCGGCGATGGAGTCGAGCACCGCCTCGGGGCGGATGTCGCTCGTCTCCAGTTCGGCGGCGCGGAACTTGCCAGTGCGCACCAGCAGGCCGCGCATCCCGGCGGCCTGGGCGCCGCCGACGTCGCCGCGCAGGTCGTCGCCGATCATCCAGGTGGTCGCGGGGCTGGCGCCGAGCGCCGCGAGGGCGCGTTCGAAGAAGGCCGCGGCGGGCTTGCCGAAGACCTGGGGCTCGCGCCCGCTGGCATGCGCCAGCGCCATCACGAAGGGCGCGGTGTCGAGTCGCAGCCCGTCCTCGGCGCGCCAGTAGCGGGTCATGCCGAGGGCGAGCAGGGGCGGGGCGTCGGGCTGCATGAGGAAGCGGAAGGCGCGGTTGAGGGTGGCGAAGTCCCAGGCGGCGCCGAGATCGCCGACGACCACGGCGCCGGCGCGGTCGTGCTCGGGGTCGCGGGCGAGGGCGAGCCCGTCGAGGTCGGCCAGGGTCGGCTTGGGGACGAAGGCCGCGACCGGGCCGTCGACCTGCTCGCGCAGCCAGTCGGCGGCGGCCACCAGCGGGGTGAGGATGTGCGTCTCCTCGACCGTGATGCCGTGACCGGCGAGGCGCGCGACAAGCTGCGCGCGCGGGCGCGAGCTGGCGTTGGTGACGAAGCGGTGGGCCACCGCGTTGGCGCGCAGCCAGTCGAGGGTCTCGGCGGCGCCGGCGATGGCCTGCTCGCCCTGGTAGAGCACGCCGTCCATGTCGATCAGCAGGGCGGTGGATGGGTCTGGGCGCATGGCTCGCTCCTGTCACGGTCGGGGGCCGGGTGTGGATGACGATTCGGTTATCCACAGTTGCTGTGGTTCCATCTGTGGATAACCTGTGCGCGACGCGCTTAAGTGTCCGCCGATGTTGAAGTCTTTTTGGAGTGGACAAGCTTTGCCCGGTAGCGCGTGGCGAGAGGCGCGGGCGGCGGCGGGTGACGGGCCGCGAGCGGCGCGTTAGGCTCTGTGCGCGCGGCCCGTACTGTCGCGCCTCATCGCCAACGAGGGACCGGATCCATGCCCCTGATCGACATCATCGCCGGTGCACGCCCGAACTTCATGAAGATCGCGCCCATCATCCGCGCCCTGGAGCAGCGGCGCGCGGACGGCGGCGGGCTCGAGTATCGTCTGGTGCACACCGGACAGCATTACGACCGGCGGATGTCGGGCGACTTCTTCGAACAACTCGGGATCCCCGCGCCGGATATCAATCTCGAGGTCGGCTCCGGTACCCAGGCCGAGCAGACCGCGGCGATCATGACCCGCTACGAGCGGCTGCTGCTCGAGCACCCCGCCGCGCTCTGTCTGGTGGTGGGGGACGTCACCTCGACCATGGCCTGCGCCATCGCCGCGCAGAAGCTCGGGGTGCGGGTGGCGCACGTCGAGGGCGGCATCCGCTCCGGCGACTGGGGGATGCCCGAGGAGATCAACCGCATGGTGACCGATGCGATCACCAACTGGTTCTTCACCACCAGCGCGCACGCCAACGCCAATCTGCGCGCCGCCGGGGTGGGCGAGGAGCGGATCTTCTTCGTCGGCAACACCATGATCGACACCCTGCTGGCCAATCTCGACCGGCTGCGTCCGCCGCCGTGTTGGGACGACCTGGGGCTGAGGCCGGGCGAGTATTTCGTGCTCACCCTGCACCGCCCGGCCAACGTCGACGCCGACGGCGCCTTCGCGCGCATGCTCCGCGCGGTGGCCGAGCACACCCGCGGGCAGCCGGTGGTCTTCCCGGTGCATCCGCGCACCGCGCGCACCCTGGAGCGGCTCGACGCGGTGCCCGAGACCCTGCACCTGATCGAGCCCCAGCCCTATCTGGAGTTCAACCATCTGGTGCGTCACGCCCGCGCGGTGATCACCGACTCCGGCGGCATCACCGAGGAGACCACGGTGCTCGGGGTGCCCTGCCTGACCCTGCGCGACACCACCGAGCGCCCGGAGACGGTGGAGATCGGCACCAACCTGCTCGTCGGCACCGATCCCGAGCGTCTCGGCCCGGCGCTGGCGCGACTGTTCGATGGTCGCTGGCCGCGCGGCGAGATTCCCGAGCGCTGGGACGGGCGCGCCGGCGAGCGCATCGTCGCCCACCTGGAGCGGCTGCTCGGCACCGACTGACCCTCGTCTCCGGCGCTGGCCCGTCGCTTGCTTCGGATAACAGTGCGAACGCACCGTGCGCGCTGCGGTGCGCTCGGGGGAGGCGTCCTTGCCCACGGATCGGGCGGAGCCTGGTCGATGCCGGTGCATGGCGGACGAGACAGGCCGGTGCGCGTCGCTGTATGGTTGGGTCCCCGACCCGGTTCGAGCACCCCCGCCGGGGAAGCCGCTGCCACGTGAACGCCTCGCATTTGCAAGTTCGATGTGAAAGCAGCCGTCGAGTTGGAATATAATCGCCGTTTATCTGCAATATCCGGTGGACATCACCGCACGCGGGCCGATGTCCGGCACCGTCCAGCCCCCCGAGGTCGACGAGACGAACTGCCGCGTTGCGCGGGGTGTTGATTCGTGCCCTTGGCGGCGTATATTAATAACTGAGCAAATTACTGAGAATAAGCGGAGCCTGGAGCGATGACCTCAACCCCAGCCGTCGAAGACATCGTCGGATCCGAGTACGAGCACGGTTTCACCACCGAGATCGAGTCCGATACCCTGCCGCCGGGGCTGGACGAGGACGTGGTGCGCGCGATCTCGGCACGCAAGGGCGAGCCCGAGTTCATGACCGAGTGGCGGCTCAAGGCCTATCGCCACTGGCTGACCATGACGCCGCCGAACTGGGCCGATGTCGATCACCCGCCGATCGACTTCCAGGCGATCTCCTACTACTCCGCGCCCAAGCGCCCCGAGGACGGCCCCAAGAGCCTCGACGAGGTCGATCCCGCGCTGCTCGAGACCTACGAGAAGCTCGGCATCCCCATCGAGGAGCAGAAGGCGCTCGCCGGGGTGGCGGTCGATGCGGTGTTCGACAGCGTCTCGGTGGCCACCACCTTCCGCGAGACCCTGGCCGAGGCCGGAGTGATCTTCTGCTCGATCTCCGAGGCGGTGCACGCCTACCCCGAGCTGGTCAAGCAGTACCTCGGCTCGGTGGTGCCGCACACCGACAACTACTTCGCCTGTCTCAACGCGGCGGTGTTCAGCGACGGCACCTTCGTCTACATCCCCGAGGGGGTGCGCTGCCCGATGGAGCTGAGCACCTACTTCCGCATCAACGCCCGCAACACCGGGCAGTTCGAGCGCACCCTGATCGTCGCCGAGGCGGGCAGCTACGTCAGCTATCTGGAGGGCTGTACCGCACCGCAGCGCGACGAGAACCAGCTCCACGCCGCCGTCGTCGAGCTGATCGCGCTCGATGACGCCGAGATCAAGTACTCGACGGTGCAGAACTGGTATCCGGGCGACGCCCAGGGACGCGGCGGTATCTACAACTTCGTCACCAAGCGCGGCGACTGCCGCGGCGCGCGCTCGAAGATCTCCTGGACCCAGGTCGAGACCGGTTCGGCGATCACCTGGAAGTATCCGAGCTGCCTGCTGCGCGGCGCCGACGCGGTCGGCGAGTTCTACTCGGTGGCGGTGACCAAGGGTCGCCAGCAGGCCGACACCGGCACCAAGATGATCCACATCGGTCCCAACACCCGCTCGACCATCGTCTCCAAGGGCATCTCGGCGGGCGAGGGGCGCCAGACCTATCGCGGGCTGGTGCGGATCGGTCAGCGCGCGGCCAACGCGCGCAACCACACCCAGTGCGACTCGCTGCTGATCGGCGATCGTTGCACCGCCAACACCGTGCCCTACATCGAGGTCAAACACCCCTCGGCGAACATGGAGCACGAGGCGACCACCTCCAAGATCAGCGACGACCAGCTCTTCTACTGCCGCGCCCGCGGGCTCAGCGAGGAGGATGCGGTGTCGATGATCGTCAACGGGTTCTGCAAGGAAGTCTTCAACGAGCTCCCGATGGAGTTCGCGGTCGAGGCGCAGAAGCTGCTCAGCATCAGCCTGGAAGGTGCGGTCGGCTAGCGCCGCGCGGGCTCGGCGAAACAACACGCAAGATTCGGACAGGGAACCCGCGCGGGTTCCGGACGATTGGGAGAGGACGATGCTATCTGTCACTGGCCTGCGGGCCAACGTCGGCGACAAAGAGATCCTGCGCGGGCTGGACCTGCGCATCGGCCCCGGCGAGGTGCACGCCATCATGGGCCCCAACGGCTCGGGCAAGAGCACGCTCGCGCATGTGCTCTCGGGCCGCGAGGGCTATGCCGTCACCGGCGGCACGGCGAGCTTCGAGGGGCGCGACCTGCTCGCGCTCGAGCCCGAGGAGCGCGCCCAGCTCGGGCTGTTTCTCGCCTTCCAGTACCCGGTCGAGCTGCCGGGGGTGAACAACACCTACTTCCTCAAGTCCGCGCTCAACAGCATCCGCAAGGCGCGTGGCGAGGACGAGCTCGATGCGGTCTCCTTCATGCGCCTGATCAAGGAGAAGCTGAAGGTGCTGCACCTCGACGACTCGCTGCTCAAGCGCGCGGTCAACGCCGGCTTCTCCGGCGGCGAGAAGAAGCGCAACGAGATCTTCCAGATGGCGCTGCTCGAGCCCAAGCTGGCGATCCTCGACGAGACCGACTCCGGACTCGACATCGACGCCCTGCGGGTGGTCTCGGAGGGCGTCAACGCGCTGCGCAGCCCCGAGCGCTCGATGATCGTGGTCACCCACTACCAGCGTCTGCTCGACTACATCGAGCCCGATTTCGTCCACGTCCTCTACAAGGGCCGGATCATCCGCTCCGGCGGCAAGGAGCTGGCGCTCGAACTCGAGCAGCACGGCTACGGCTGGATCACCGACGAGGGCGCGGCGGCATGAGTGGCGAGCTGGCGACCTGGCTCGGGGCCGCCACCCCGAGCGGCGGCCCGGCGTGGCTCGAGGCCTGGCGCACGAGTGCGCGCGAGCGGGCGACGGCGCTCGGTGTTCCGGGGAGCAAGCAGGAGGCGTGGCGCTACACCAACCCGCGCCGACTGTTCGAGCAGGCGTTCGACGAGGGCGCGGCGGTGCTCGCCGCCGAGGCGCTGGCGCCGCTGCTGGTCGAGGGCCTCGAGGCCGATCGGGTGGTGCTGGTCAATGGCCGGTATGCCCCCGAGCACGGCCGGCTCGGCGCGCTCCCCGAGGGCGTGCGGATCGACTCGCTGGCGCGCTTGATCGCCGAGGATCCGGAGGCCGTGCGCCCCCATCTCGGTGCGCTCGCCGACGATCCCGCCGCGCTCTTCCCGGCACTCAACGCCGCCGGCGGCGCCGACGGGCTGGTGGTGCTGCTTGCGCCCGGCGCGCGGCTCGAGCGCCCGCTCGAACTGCTCCACGTCACCACCGGCGAGCGCCCGACGCTGGCCCAGCCGCGCCACCTGATCGTGCTCGGCGAGGGCGCCGAGGCACGGCTCGTCGAGCGCTATGTCGGGGCCGAGCCGAGCATCGCGCACGCCACCAACGCCGTGCTCGAGATCGACCTCGCGGCCGAGGCGCGGCTCGATCATGAGCGCATCCAGCACGACTCGGCCGAGTCGTTCCATCTCAGCACGCTCTATCTGCACCAGCAGGCGCGCAGCCGCTATCAGGGGCTCAACATCGGTCTCGGCGGGCGCTGGGCGCGCACCGACATCAACACCCGTTTCGCCGGGCCGGGGGCCGAGTGCGTGCTCCACGGGCTCTATCTCTCGGGCGACGGTCAGCTCATCGACTATCACCTCGATGTCGACCACGCGGTGCCCGACTGCACCAGCGTCGAGCTGTTCAAGGGCATCCTCTACGGTCAGGGACGCGCGGTGTTCGACGGTCGGGTGTTCGTCGCCCAGGACGCCCAGCGCACCGACGCGGCGATGTCCAACCGCAACCTGATGCTCTCCGAGCGCGCCGAGATCGACACCAAGCCGCAGCTCGAGATCAACGCCGACGACGTCAAGTGCAGCCACGGCACCACGGTCGGTCAGATCGACCCGCAGATGCTGTTCTATCTGCGCGCCCGCGGCATCCCCGAGGCCAGCGCCCGGCGCATGCTCTGTCTCGGTTTCGCCGAGGAGATCATCGGGCGGCTCGGCGACGAGGCGCTGCGCGCCGAGATCGCGGCCCTGGTCGGCGACCGGCTCGAGGCCGCGCCCCTGGACTGAGCGGTGTCGGCGCCCGCGCGGGCGCCGGCCCGTCGGCATCATCTGCAGTCGAAGAGGTTCGCATCCATGAACAGACTGGCCCGCCTCGCCGGATTCGGCAAACGCGAGCAGGACCACGAGGACGAGGTGGCGGCGCTCGCCGCCGACGCCGGGCGTGACGCCACCGAGGTCGAGGACGCACCGCCGGCGGTCGTCGACGCCGAGGCCCTGCGCGAGTCGATCGTCACCGCCCTGCGCGGCGTCCACGACCCGGAGATCCCGGTCAACATCTATGACCTCGGCCTGATCTACACCATCGACATCGCCGCCGACGGCGCGGTGGCCGTGGAGATGACCCTCACCGCCCCCGGTTGTCCGGTCGCCGGGATGATGCCCTTGATGGTCAAACAGGCGGTGGCGCGGGTCGAGGGCGTCGGCGAGGTCGATGTCGCGCTGGTGTGGGATCCGCCCTGGACCCAGGAGCGGATGAGCGACGAGGCCCGGCTCCAGCTCGGGCTGATGTGATCCCGCCCGCGCCCGGCGCTCAGTCCGGGCGCAGCAGCGCCAGCGGCACCTCCAGCTCGGCGCGACTCAGCCCGCCGTGCACCCCGACCACCGGGTGGGGGCGCTCGTTCGGCAGGCGATCGACGACGATCGCGTTGTCGCGCGCGAGCAGACAGTAGTCGCCGATCCGCTCGGCCAGTCGCGGGTTGCGCTCGCCGCTGCCGAACATCCCCAGCTCGATCAGCCGGTTGCTCGGCACCACCTCCACCCGCTCGGCCAGATGCGCCTCGCAGTAGTCGAGGAACTGGCGCTCGCGCCCCGGGCGCAGATAGCAGAAGGCCGCGCGCGGCTCGCCGCACAGCGGCAGCGCCAGACACTCGGCCAGCTCCGGGTGGTCGTCGAGATCGACCCGGGTCTCGGGGGTGCTGTCGACCTGGCCGTGGTCGGCGCACACCAGCACCTGGGTGTCGGTCCCCGTGATCTGTTCGAGAAAGCGCGCGAGCGCGGCCTCGATCTGCGCCAGATGACCGACCGCCGCCGCGCTCTCGATACCCTGCTGGTGACCGATGGTGTCGAGCCTCGGCCAGTAGAGATAGAGATAGCGCGGGGCGGTGTCGTGACGGCGCCGACCGGGACGCCAGGGGGCGGCGCGGATCACCCGCGCGGCCTGGCCGAACATGTCGTCGAGCCCCTGGAAGCCGAGCCGCTCGGCCTGCCCGCTGTGGGCGCGGTTGAAGTCGGAGTCGATGATGAACTGCGGCGCGATCACGCTCGAACGGGTGGCGATGCGGTCGAACACCGGGCGGGTGCCGAACAGCCGCGCCGGGTCGATCCCGGCGCGCGCGTAGGAGACCCCGCCGTAGCGCGGGGTGCCGGGCAGCACCGCCATCACGCAGCCGAGTTCGCGCAGATAGGTGTGCCAGCCGGTCAGCCCGTGACGCAGCGGCGCGTCGCCGGTGAGATAGGTGGTGATGGCCGCGGCGGTGGTCGCCGGGAACACCGTGCTCAGGGTGGCGATGTGATGACGCGCGAGCAGCCCCTCGGGGGCGTGGCGCCGCAGCCAGTCGGCGCCCAGCCCGTCGATCACCAGCAGCACCAGGTTGCGGGTGTCGGCCAGTCGCGCCGGGGGCAGGGCGGTGAGCGTCGGCGTCTCCGGCTGGCCGCCGCGCGCAGCGATCAGCGTGCTCATCAGGTTGACGATGCCGCCGCCGGCGTAGTCGGGACGGTGATGCTCGAGCAGCGAGCGGGGCTCGGGTCGGGTCATGCCTTCTCCTCGGGGCGGTTGGCGCGTGGTCACCGGATGGTGGCCCGCTCCCCGACGCTACCACACCAGCAGCAGGATGAGCCCGCCGAGCGCCACGCGGTAGAGCACGAAGGGCAGCATGCTGACGCGCTCGATGAAGCGCAGGAACAGATGGATGGTGAGATAGGCAAAGAGCATCGACCACACCGCGCCGAGCGCCAACCCCATCCAGTCGACCGCCGCGCCCTGTCCGGCCAGCTCGATACCCTCGACCGTGCCCGCCATGAGGATGGTGGGGATCGCCAGCAGGAAGGAGAAGCGCGAGGCGGCGCGCCGGGTCAGCCCGAGCAGCAGCCCGGCGGTGATGGTGATGCCCGAGCGCGAGGTGCCGGGGATGATCGCCAGCGCCTGCATCACCCCCACCACCAGCGCCCCGCGCCAGCCCAGGCTGTATTCGTCGCGCCGCCGCGCGCCGCGCCAGTCGCTCCACCACAGCAGCAGGCCGAAGCCGATGCTGGTGGCGGCGATCACCGTGGCGATCAGCGTCGGGTCGTCGCGGAGGAACTCCAGCACCAGCTTGAGCGGCAGCCCGAGCACCACCACCGGCACGGTGGCGAGCACGATCATCCAGCCGAGCCGGGCGTCGGGATCATCGAACCGACGGTGACGCAGCGAGCCGAGCACGGCGACCGTCATGCGCGCGATCTCGCGGCGGAAGTAGAGGGTCACGGCGCCGAGGGTGCCGAGGTGCAGGGCGACGTCGAAGGCCAGCTCCTGCAGCTCGAAGCCGAACAGCAGCGGGGTGAGGATCAGGTGCCCGGAGCTGGAGATGGGGAGAAATTCGGTGATGCCCTGGACCAGGGCGAGGAGGATGATCTCTAGGGTGTCCACCAAGGGTAACTCCTGGATACGGGGGCGGCAGTATACTGCCGATCAGTCATCGACGAGCGCCAGCGCGCGCCAGCGCGCGCGCGGCGGCAAGGTCGGGCTGGCCAGCGCGGCGATGTAGCCGGGGGCGGGGCGGCAGTGGGCGATGCGCGGCAGTGGGCTTGCCGCCGCGCGCGGGCGCATCAGCCCGCGCCCGTCGCACTTGGCATCGGCCTCGAGCGCGGTCCAGGCGCGACAGAAGGGCACCAGCCGCGCCTCCTCGGGGTGGGCGAGCACCGCCGCGCAGGTGGCGGGGTCGAACATCCGCCGCGCCACCGCCGCGAGCCGCGCGCGCGGGCGGATCCACTCGCAGTCGACGCCGAGCTCGGCCCGTGGCCCGCTGCCGCGGCGCACCCCGAGCAGCGCCAGCTCGCCGCTGGTGGTGAGATTGAAGGCGAGCGCCGCCTGCCTCGCGTCGAGATAGGGCTTGCCGTTGGCGCCCTTGACCAGTTGCGGCGGCTCGCCCAGATAGTGCCCGAGCACCCGTCTCAGCCCGGCCTGGGCGCGAACGGCGCGGGCGTGCTGGGCCGGGTCGCGGATGCGCGCGAGCCGCGCCAGCTGCGCCGTCTCGAGCACGGCGCGCGCCGTCTCGAGCGCCTGGCCGTGGTGCTCGCCGGTATCGATCCGCCACAGATGGATCTCGTCGTCGCCGAGTGCGGGCGCGGTGCTCGCCGGTTGCCAGTGGAGGTCTTCGTCGGTCATCGTTCGGGTCCTGTCGCGCGGCGCCGGGAGATCGCCGCCGCTGTGCTCGGGTATGATGCCACGGGCGCGACGCCGGCGTGGTCGTGACGCCGCGCCCGGTTTTCCCTTTTCGCAACGATGAACGAGAGTCAATGATCAGCATCACCGAGACCATCAGCCAGGAACTCGCGGTCCGACCGGAGCAGGTGGAGGCGGCCGTGCGGCTGCTCGACGAGGGCGCCACCGTGCCCTTCATCGCGCGCTATCGCAAGGAGGTCACCGGCGGTCTCGATGACGTCCAGCTGCGTCATCTGCAGGAGCGGCTGGTCTATCTGCGCGAGCTCGACGAGCGCCGCGTCACCGTGCTCAAGAGCATCGAGGAGCAGGGCAAGCTCACCGCCGAGCTGCACGCCGAGATCGTCGCGGCCGAGACCAAGCAGCGGCTCGAGGACCTCTATCTGCCGCACAAGCCGAAGCGTCGCACCAAGGCGCAGATCGCCCGCGAGGCCGGGCTCGAGCCGCTGGCCGAGGCGCTGCTCGCCGATCCCACCCAGGTGCCCGAGCAGTGCGCCGCGGCCTATGTCGAGGCCGAGCGCGGGGTGGCCGATGCCGAGGCCGCACTCGAGGGCGCGCGCCAGATCCTCATGGAGCGCTTCGCCGAGGACGCCGAACTCGCCGGCGAGCTGCGCGACCGGTTGTGGGAGCAGGGCATCCTGGTCTCGCGGGTGCTCGAGGGCAAGGAGCAGGAGGGCAACAAGTTCGCCGACTACTTCGACTATCGCGAGGCGATCGCCAAGATCCCCTCGCACCGCGCCCTGGCGCTGTTTCGCGGTCGCAACCAGGGGGTGCTCGCGCTGGAGCTGCTGTCGGGTCCCGGCGAGGACCCCGACGCCCCCTGCCGCGCGCGCATCGCCGCGCGCTTCGGCATCGCCCAGCAGGGCCGCGCCGCCGACGACTGGCTGGTCGAGACGGTGCGCAAGTGCTGGCGCGTCAAGCTCCTCACCCGACTCGATCTGGAGCTCAAGGGGCGGCTGCTGGAGGCCGCCGAGGGCGAGGCGATCCGCGTCTTCGGTCTCAACCTCAAGGCGCTGCTGTTGGCCGCGCCGGCCGGGCGGCTGCCGACCCTCGGGCTCGACCCGGGGCTGCGCACCGGGGTCAAGGTGGCGGTGGTCGACGCCACCGGGCGAGTGGTCGACACCGACACCATCTATCCGCACGCGCCGCGCAAGCAGTGGGACGACGCCATCGCCCGGCTCGCCGAGCTGGCGCGACAGAACGCGGTCAAGCTGGTGAGCATCGGCAACGGTACCGCCTCGCGCGAGACCGACCGGCTGGTGCGCGAGCTGATCGAGCGTCACCCCGAGCTGGGGCTGCGCTCGCTGGTGGTCAGCGAGGCCGGCGCCTCGGTCTACTCGGCCTCGGAGTTCGCCTCCAAGGAGCTGCCGCTCCTCGACGTCTCGCTGCGCGGCGCGGTGTCGATCGCGCGGCGGCTGCAGGACCCGCTCGCCGAGCTGGTCAAGATCGAGCCCAAGGCGATCGGCGTCGGCCAGTACCAGCACGACGTCAACCAGGGTCAGCTCGCGCGCACCCTGGACGCGGTGGTGGAGGACTGCGTCAACGCCGTCGGCGTCGATCTCAACACCGCCTCGGTGCCGCTGCTCGCCCAGGTCTCGGGGCTCAACCGCGGGCTGGCCGAGAACATCGTCCAGTTCCGCGAGGACCACGGCGCCTTCGCCAACCGCAAGGCGCTGATGGCGGTGTCGCGCTTCGGCGACAAGACCTTCCAGCAGAGCGCCGGCTTCCTCCGGGTGCCCGACGGCGACGAGCCGCTCGATGCCTCGGCGGTGCATCCCGAGGCCTATCCGGTGGTGCGGCGCATCGTCGCGCACACCGGCAAGGAGATCGGCGCGCTGATCGGCGACACCGCAACGCTGCGCGCGCTCGACCCGGCCGCGTTCACCGACGAGCGTTTCGGCCTGCCGACGGTGCGCGACATCCTCGCCGAGCTGGAGAAGCCCGGTCGCGACCCGCGCCCGGAGTTCAAGACCGCGCAGTTCAAGGAGGGCGTCGAGACCCTGGCCGATCTCAAGCCGGGGATGGTGCTCGAGGGCACGGTGACCAATGTCACCAACTTCGGTGCCTTCGTCGACATCGGCGTGCACCAGGACGGTCTGGTGCACATCTCGGCGCTCGCCGATCGCTTCGTCAAGGACCCGCATGCGGTGGTCAAGTCGGGCGATCTGGTCAAGGTCAAGGTGCTCGAGGTCGATCTCGAGCGCAAGCGCATCGCCCTCACCCGGCGCCTCGGCGACGAGGATGGCACCAAGGGCGGGGCGAGCGGGCGCGGCAAGGCGCCGGCGCGTGCCGCGGGCGAGGCGGCCAGGTCGGGCCAGCGCCCGGCCCGGCCCAAGGCGAAGCCGGACAAGCCGCGTCAGGGTGGAGAGCGCCGCCAGGGCGGCGAGCGGCGTCAGCGCGGCGCCGGGCAGGGCGCTGCCGCGCTCGGCGGCGCCATGGCCGAGGCCTTCGCCAAGGCGCGCAAGGGCTGAACGGCCCAGGCGAGCGCCCGCTCCGGGGCGCTCGCGACGGCGCCGCCCTCGGGCGGCGGCGCCGTGCGCATGCACGATCCCGCCGGTCGGATGCGCCGTCGGTTGCCGGGCTCGCCCGGCGGCGGGCGGACCGACCCGAGCCCACGCAAGATCCAGGCTGACCCACGACATGACCGCACTGTTCGACTCCCTGGCGCAGGACAACTGGCACCTCTTCCTCGGCGTGCTGCTCGCCTTCCTGGTGATCCGCTTCGTCACCTGGCGGGTCGACAACCGCCCGGTGGCCAGCCGCTTCCCCGCGCTGGTGGCGCTGCTCGACCTGCTGGTGCTGCCGGGGATGGTGATCGTCGCCGGTACCCTGCTGAGGCTCGGCGCGGCGGTGCTCGAGGTGCCCGACGTCGATGCCGGCATCCGCTCGCTGACCCTGCTGGTAGCACATCTGGCCGCCGGCTGGGCGGTGGCGCGGCTGATCGAGGTGGTGCTGCTGGTGCGCGCCGACGACGATCTCTCCGAGCGCGTACCCAAGCTGGTGGTCGGTCTGATCTATGTGGCGATGATGCTCTTCGGGCTGGCGATCTATCTGTGGCAGCGCGGCTATTCCTTCACCGGCATCTGGGTCTCGACCGGCGTTGCCGCGGCGGTGCTCGGTCTGGCGCTGCAGAAGACCCTGGGCGACCTGTTCTCGGGCATCGCCCTCGGCGTCGAGCGGCCCTTCCGGCTCGGCGACTGGGTCGAGCTCAACAACGGCATCGTCGGTCAGGTGATCGATCTCAACTGGCGCTCGACCCGGCTGCGCGGCTGGGACAACTCCACCCACATCATCCCCAACTCGCAGATGGCCGGGCAGCCGATCAAGAACCTGCACGACGACCAGCACCTCTACGCCCCCTGGTACTTCGTCAAGCTGCCCGCCGAGATCGATCCGCGCTTTGCCACCGCGCTGATGCTCGAGGCGGCGATGCGCTGCGAGAGCGTGCTCAAGTTCCCCTATCCGGTGGTGCGCTTGAGCGAGGCCACCACGGTGCCCTACGTCTACATGGTCTGGGTGCATCTGAAGAACTATCCGGCGATGTTCCGCGCCCGCGAGGAGCTGTTTCGCGAGATCCATCGCAGCCTCCAGGACGCGGGCATCGAGATGGCCCCGGAGGTGCGCGAGATGCGCACCCGTCGCGCCCATGTCAGTCACGCCGAGCCGCCGAGCATCCTGCTCGCGCTCAAGGGGCTGGATGTGAGTGGTCTGCTCACCGCCGACGAACTCGAGGAGGTCGCCGCGCGCGGGGTCTACTGTCACTACGACAGCGGTCACGTGATCCTCGCCGACGGCGCCCAGAGCGATGCCTTCTACGTCGTCGCCGGTGGTCTGGTGGAGGCGGTGGTCACCCTCCCGGACCGCAGCCGCAAGGTCACCGAGACGCTGGGGCCGGGCAAGCACTTCGGCATCACCTCGATGTTGACCAACGACCCCTCCTTCCTCGAATTCACCGCCAAGAGCGATGTCAGTCTGATCCGTGTCGATCTCGACTGCGTGCGTCGTATCGTCGCTGCGCGCCCGGAGCTGGCCGAGCGCCTCGCCGGGGTGGTCAAGGCGCGTCTCGACACCGCCGAGGCGGCGCGTACCGCCAGTCGCCAGCCGGTGCGTCGGTTGAGCCTGCGCGATATCAGCCGCCGGATCGAAACCGTGATGGTCCGCCCCAATCGCTTCTACCGGGGGCGCTGAGCCCCGTCACCCAAGAGAGGAGCACCGGCGATGGAGCACCGACCCCATATCCGTACCGCGATTCCCAAGCGTCGCTACCGCCTCGACGGCTGCGAGGCGACCCTGCTCGGCGAGATCGATAGCGCCGATCCGCGTCCCTATCGCTTCATCCTCGCCTTCGTCCCCGCCGGTGAGGGCGAGCCGAGCCTCTATGTCTGCGCCGAGCGCGGTGGTGAGGGCGACCGGCTGCGGGTGGTCAGCGCGCTGCTCGACGAGGTGATGGCCGAGGGGCTGGCCTGGGACGGCCCGGACGCCTTCGCCGAGCAGGCGCTGACGCTCGGGCGCCAGGTGCTCGGGCTGCGCGGCGGCGCGGCGCAGCGGCTGCTCTAGCGGTGCCTTGCGGGATTTGAAATCGGTCACGGTTTTCTCCAGTTCACACCGAACCGTTACCATTGGGCCCTGTGTGCGCCGTCGGCGCTCACGATCCGTGCACGAGATCAGGGAAGCCATGTCATATCAGACGCATCTGCAACGCCTCGAAGCCGAGAGCATCCACATCATGCGCGAGGTCGCGGCCCAGTTCCGCAACCCGGTGATGCTCTACTCCATCGGGAAGGACAGCAGCGTGATGCTGCACCTGGCCCTCAAGGCCTTCTATCCCTCCAAGCCGCCGTTTCCGCTGCTGCATGTCGACACCACCTGGAAGTTCCGCGAGATGGTCGCCTTCCGCGACCGGCGTGCCGCCGAACTCGGGCTCGACCTGCTGGTGCACATCAACCAGGAGGGGGTGGCGCAGGGCATCGGCCCCTTCACCCACGGCTCGGCGGTGCACACCGACGTGATGAAGACCCAGTCGCTCAAGCAGGCGCTCGATCTCTACGGCTTCGATGCCGCCTTCGGCGGCGCGCGGCGCGACGAGGAGAAGAGCCGGGCCAAGGAGCGGGTGTTCTCCTTCCGTACCCGCAGCCACCGCTGGGACCCCAAGAACCAGCGCCCGGAGCTGTGGAACCTCTACAACGGCCGCATCAACAAGGGCGAGAGCATCCGCGTCTTCCCGCTGTCGAACTGGACCGAGCTCGACATCTGGCAGTACATCTATCAGGAGGAGATCCCGGTGGTGCCGCTCTATTTCGCCGCGCCGCGCCCGGTGGTCGAGCGCGACGGCGCCCTGATCATGGTCGACGATGAGCGCATGCCGCTGGCCCCGGGCGAGAGGCCCGAGGCGCGCATGGTGCGCTTTCGTACCCTCGGCTGCTACCCGCTCACCGGCGCGGTGGAGAGCAGCGCGCAGACGCTCCCCGAGATCATCCGCGAGATGCTGCTGGCGCGCACCAGCGAGCGACAGGGCCGGGTCATCGACCAGGACGCCGGCGCCTCCATGGAAGCCAAGAAGCAGGAGGGCTACTTCTGATGACCCAGACACCCGAACACGCCGGCGCCACCGCCGAGGTCGAGGCCTATCTGCGCGCCCAGGAAGACAAGACGCTGCTGCGCTTCATCACCTGCGGCTCGGTCGACGACGGCAAGTCGACCCTGCTCGGACGGCTGCTCTACGACTGCCAGCTGTTGTTCGAGGACCAGCTCGCCAGTCTCGAGAACGACTCGGCGCGCTTCGGCACCACCGGCAGCGGCAACCTCGATCTGGCGCTGCTCGTCGACGGTCTGGCCGCCGAGCGCGAGCAGGGCATCACCATCGATGTCGCCTACCGCTTCTTCACCACCGATCGGCGCAAGTTCATCGTCGCCGACACCCCCGGGCACGAGCAGTACACCCGCAACATGGCCACCGGCGCCTCCACCGCCGAGGCCGCGGTGCTGCTCGCCGACGCGCGCAAGGGGGTGCTCACCCAGACCCGGCGCCACAGCTATATCGTCTCGCTGCTCGGCATCCGCCATCTGGTGCTGGCGGTCAACAAGATGGATCTGGTCGACTGGGACCGCGAGACCTTCGAGCGCATCAGCGCCGATTATCGCGCCTTCGCCGCGCGGCTCGGGATCGATGCGGTCACCTGCATCCCGGTCTCGGCGCTCACCGGCGACAATGTCACCGCCGCCTCCGAACGCATGCCCTGGTACGACGGGCCGACCCTGCTCGGTTATCTGGAAGGGGTCGATGTCGAGCGCGACCTGCGCGCCGGGCCCTTCCGCATGCCGGTACAGTGGGTCAACCGGCCGAACCTCGACTTCCGCGGCTTCAGCGGCACCGTCGCCGGCGGCGAGGTGCGCGTCGGCGAGCCGTTGGTGGTGCTGCCGGCGGGCAAGCGCTCGACGCTCGCGCGCATCGTCACCATGGACGGGGAGCGCGAGCGGGCCGGTGCCGGCGAGGCGGTGACCCTGGTGCTCGACGACGAGATCGACGTCTCGCGCGGCGACCTGATCGCCGGCGCCGAGGCGCGCCCCGAGGTCGCCGACCAGTTCGCCGCCCACCTGGTGTGGATGGACGAGCAGCCGCTGCTGCCCGGTCGGCCCTATCTGCTGCGCACCGCCACCGCCGCGCTCAACGCCCAGGTCACCGAGATCAAGCACAAGGTCAACGTCAACACCCTGGAGCAGACCGCGGCCAAGCACCTCGCGCTCAACGATGTTGCGGTGTGCAACCTCGCGCTCGATCGCGCGGTGCCCTTCGACCCCTATGTCGACAACCGCGAGACCGGCGCCTTCGTCCTCGTCGATCGCATCAGCAACGCCACCGTCGGCTGCGGCATGATCGACTTCGCGCTGCGCCGCGCGGCCAACATCCACCACCATGCGATGGAGATCGACAAGAGCGCGCGCGCCGCGGCCAAGGGACAGAAGCCCTGCGTGCTCTGGTTCACCGGGCTGTCGGGCGCGGGCAAGTCGACCGTGGCCGATCTCGTCGAGCAGCGCCTCCACGCCATGGGCCGTCACACCATGACGCTCGACGGCGACAACGTCCGCCACGGGCTCAACCGCGATCTCGGCTTCACCGCCGAGGACCGGGTGGAGAACATCCGTCGGGTGGCCGAGGTGGCGCGGCTGATGGTCGAGGCCGGGCTGATCGTCTGTGTCAGCTTCATCTCGCCGTTTCGCAGCGAGCGGCGGCTGGCGCGCGAGCGACTCGATGACGGCGAGTTCCTGGAGGTCTTCGTCGATGCCGATCTCGACACCTGCGAGGCGCGCGACCCCAAGGGCCTCTACAAGAAGGCGCGCGCCGGCGAGATCCCCAACTTCACCGGGATCGGCAGCCCCTACGAGCCGCCCGAGGCCCCGGAGCTGCGCCTCGATGCCAACGGCTCCGACCCCGAGACCCTGGCCGAGCAGGTCGTCGAGCTGCTCGCCGCGCGCGGGGTGATCTGAGCCGCCGCCCCCGGCGCCCGGGCTCAGGGCGCCGGGCGGTGTTCGAGCGCGAGGATGAAGTCGAACTGCGCCGGGCTCAACGGCATCACCGAGAGGCGGTTGCCGCGGTGCACCAGCGCCAGCCCGGCGAGTGCGCCCTCGGCGTGGGTCTTGAGTTCGGCCAGCGTGATCGGGCGGGCGAGATGACGGCGATAGCGTACGTCGACCAGATACCAGCGCGGTGTCGCCGGGTCGCCCTTGGGGTCGTGATGGGGCGAGGCGGGATCGAAGGCGGTAGGGTCGGGGCGCGGGCTGCTGGCGACCTCGGCCAGTCCGACGATCGCCGGGTGGGCACAGTTGGAGTGATAGAAGAACACCGGATCGCCGACGGCGGTGCGATCGCGCAGCAGGTTGCGCGCCTGATAGTTGCGTACCCCGTCCCAGGGCTCGACCCCGCGCGCGGCCAAGTCGTCGATGCCGAAGACCCCGGGCTCGGACTTGAACAGCCAGTGGGTCATGCGCTCACCCCCCGCGCCAGATGATGGAAGTTGTCCAGCCGCGCGGCTGCGATCTCGCCGCGCTCGACCGCGGCGCGGATGGCGCAGCCCGGCTCCTGATCGTGACGACAGTTGGCGAAGCGACAGCCGCCGAGGTGCGGGCGGAACTCGCGAAAGCCCCACTGCAGCTCGGCCAGACCGATGGCGCCGAGGCGGAAGCTGCGCACCCCGGGCGAGTCGATCAGCACGCCGCCGCCGGGCAGGCGGTAGCAGCTCGCCGCCGAGGTGGTGTGACGCCCCAGCCCGGTGGCCGCCGAGAGGCGCCCGACCTGGATGTCGCGATCGGGCAGCAGCGCCTTGACCAGCGAGGACTTGCCCACCCCGGACTGACCGACGAGGATGCTGGTCTGGTCGCGCAGCGCCTCGACCAGCGGGGCCAGCGTTTCGGGCTGCTCCAGGCTGATCCACAGGGTGCGGTAGCCGATCGCGCAATAATGGGCATAGCGCTGCTCGAAGGCCGCGCGCGCCGGGGCGTCGAGCAGGTCCATCTTGGTGGCCACCAGCATCGGCTCGACGCCGATGCCCTCGGCGGCGACCAGGTACTGGTCGACCAGATAGCCGCTCGGTTCGGGCTCGGGGGCGATCAGTACCGCCAGTCGGGTGAGGTTGGCCGCGATCGGCTTGTCGCGACCACTGTAGTCGGGGCGGCTGAGCACCGTCTGGCGCTCGAGGATGGCACTGACCAGCCCACGACCGGGCTCGCCGCGCTGCCACACCACCCGATCGCCGCACACCGGGTGGCCGAGGTGCTGGCGCGCGACACAGAGGTGCAGCTCGCCCGCATGGTCCTCGACCACCAGGCTCGCGCCGTGGCGCACCACCACCAGCCCCTCCTCGGGCGGGATCTCGGCCTCGCAGTCGGCGAGCGCCTGCTCGGGACGGTTGGCAAGGCGCTCGCGGCGCCGTTCCTGGATCGCGCGGATGCGCTCGATCTGTCGCTTCGACAGCCGCCGCCGTGTCATCGGGCGACCCGGCGCGGCTGGCGCGGGGTGGGGCGGGGAGGCTGCGGGTGGTCGGTGTGCATGCTCGGGCTCCTGGCTGGGGTGGGGCTATTCTAGGGAAAGCGCCGGCGCTCCGCACGATGCCGCTCCTTGCAGTACACTGCGGCTTGATTCCGTCACCCGGCCTTGCGACAGGCCCCATTGCTCAAGGAACGCTCATGACCAAGAGCCCGCAGAACCTGATCTGGATCGACCTGGAGATGACCGGACTCGACCCCGACACCGATCGCATCCTCGAGATCGCCACCATCGTCACCGACACCCAGCTCAAGGTGCTGGCCGAGGGGCCGGTGATCGCGATCCACCAGTCCGAGGCGCAGCTCGCCGGCATGGATGAATGGAATCGCGAACACCACGGCGCCTCCGGGCTGATCGAGCGGGTGCGGCTGAGCGCACAGGACGAGGCCGCCGCCGAGCGCGCCACCCTCGAGTTCCTCGCCGACCTGGTGCCGGCCGGTGCCTCGCCGCTGTGCGGCAACAGCATCTGTCAGGACCGTCGCTTCCTCGCCCGCTGGATGCCCCGGCTCGAGGGGTTCTGTCACTATCGCAATCTCGATGTCAGCACCCTCAAGATCCTCGCCCAGCGCTGGGCCCCGGAGGTCGCCGCCGGGGTGCGCAAGGCCTCGCGCCATCTCGCCCTCGACGACATTCGCGAGTCGATCGAGGAGCTGCGCTATTACCGCGAGCAACTGCTGCGGCTGGAGTGATGTATCGCGCGCGCGATGCTGTGCGATCCCCGTCGTGCTGGTTATCATGGGGGCCAGATAGAGGCGGGCGTCCGAGGCGATCGCTCATCTCGTCGCCGGTCGTGCCGTTATTCGCAGCATGCGTCGGTTGCGGTCGACACCCTGATTGAGGAGCACTGATGAAGGCGGTCATT
Source organism: Marichromatium sp. PS1 (assembly GCF_041155115.1). Lineage (NCBI taxonomy): Bacteria > Pseudomonadati > Pseudomonadota > Gammaproteobacteria > Chromatiales > Chromatiaceae > Marichromatium > Marichromatium sp. PS1. The sequence goes on along the minus strand of NZ_BAAFHB010000004.1, from coordinate 537,652 downwards.
CTGGCAGGCGGTTTCGGGACGCGGATCTCGGAGGAGTCGCACCTGCGCCCCAAGCCGATGATCGAGATCGGCGGCATGCCGATCATCTGGCACATCATGAAGCACTACTCCGTTCACGGCATCAACGACTTCGTGATCTGCTGCGGCTACAAGGGCTATGTCATCAAGGAGTACTTCGCCAACTACTTCCTGCACATGTCCGACGTCACCTTCGACATCGCCAACAACCGCATGGAGGTCCACGAGCGCAAGGCCGAGCCCTGGCGCGTGACCCTGGTCGACACCGGGCTGCACACCCAGACCGGCGGCCGACTCAAGCGCGTGGCCGACTATCTCGACGCCGAGGCGCCCTTCTGCTTCACCTATGGCGACGGCCTGAGTGATGTCGACATCGGCGCGCTGGTCGCCTTCCATCGCGACCACGGCCATCTCGCCACGGTCACCGCGGTGCAGGCCCCCGGGCGCTATGGCGCGATCAAGCGCGAGGGCGCGCGGGTGGCCGCCTTCACCGAGAAGCCGCGCGGCGACGGCGGGCTGATCAACGGCGGCTTCTTCGTGCTCTCGCCGGCCTGTCTGGAGTTGATCGCCGGTGACGAGACCGGCTGGGAGGGCGAGCCGCTGGCGCGGCTCAGCGCCATGGGCGAGCTGATGGCCTTCGAGCACCAGGGCTTCTGGCGGCCGATGGACACGCTGCGCGACCGCACCCAGCTCGAGGCGCTGTGGCGCTCCGGGGCGGCGCCCTGGAAGACCTGGTGACGACGATGGAACAGCAGTTCTGGAGAGAACGGCGGGTATTCATCACCGGCCACACCGGATTCAAGGGCGGCTGGCTCGCGCTCTGGCTGGCACGGCTCGGCGCCCGGGTGCACGGCTATGCGCTGGCGCCGCCGACCACGCCGAGCCTGTACCGGGCGGTGCGGGTCGGCGAGCGCCTCGCCGGCGAGCACATCGCCGACCTGCGCGATCGCGCCGCGCTCGCCGCCGCCTTCGATGCCGCCGCGCCCGAGGTGGTGTTCCATCTCGCCGCCCAGCCGCTGGTGCGCGCGGCCTATCGCGACCCGGTCGAGACCTACGCGGTCAACCTGATGGGCACCGTCGACCTGCTCGAGACCGTGCGTCAGCACCCCGGGGTGCGCGCCGTGGTGGTGGTGACCAGCGACAAGTGCTACGAGAACCACGACTGGATCTGGCCCTATCGCGAGGACGACGCCCTCGGCGGTCACGACCCCTATTCGAGCAGCAAGGCCTGCGCCGAGCTGGTCAGCGCGAGCTATCGTCGCGCCTTCCTCGAGGAGGCCGGGACGGCGCTCGCCACCGTGCGTGCGGGCAACGTCATCGGTGGCGGCGACTGGGCCGCCGAACGGCTGGTCCCCGACGTGTTGCGCGCGATCGACGCCGGCGAGCCGGTGGTGCTGCGCGCGCCCGGGGCGATCCGGCCCTGGCAGCACGTGCTCGAACCGCTCGCCGGTTATCTCGATCTCGCCGAGCGGCTGTGCGCGGACGATGGCGAGTACATCGGCGCCTGGAACTTCGGTCCCGAGGCTGCGGACGCGCGCCCGGTGCGCTGGCTGGTCGAGTGGCTGTGTGCCGCCGTGCCGGGGGCGCAGTGGCGGCTCGATGACAGTCCTCAGCCGCGCGAGGCATCGGTGCTGCGACTCGACAGCAGCAAGGCGCGCGCCGCGCTCGGTTGGCGTCCGCGCTGGCCGCTGGAGCAGGCGCTGGCGCGCACCCTCGACTGGCACCGCGCCTGGCGCGCCGGGGAGGACATGCAGGTGCGCACCCTGGCGCAGATCGCCGACTACATGGCCACGGAGCCACCGCGATGAGCGCGCGCCTGGTGCGTCACCCGACCGCGATCGCCGGGGTCGAGGTGATCGCGCGGACGCCGCTCGCCGATGCGCGCGGCGTCTTCGAGCGGCTCTATTGCGCGATGGATCTGGCAGCGCTCGGCGGCGGGCGTCCGATCGTCCAGATCAACCGCTCGCTGACCCGCGCGCGCGGCACGGTGCGCGGGCTCCACTACCAGCGCCCGCCGCACGCCGAGACCAAGTTCGTCACCTGTCTGCGCGGCGCGGTCTGGGACCTGGCGCTCGATCTGCGCGCCGGCTCGCCGACCTTCCTGCAGTGGCACGCCGAGCGGCTGGAGGCCGAGCGCCCGACCACGCTGGTGATCCCCGAGGGTTGCGCCCACGGCTTTCAGACGCTGACGGAGGACTGCGAGCTGCTCTATCTGCACACCGCGCCCCATGTCCCCGAGGCCGAGGGCGGGGTGCGCGTCGACGATCCGCGTCTGGCCATCCCCTGGCCGCTGCCGCTCGGCGAGCGCTCGGCGCGCGATCGCGCCTTGGCGTTGCTCGACGACGAGTTTCGGGGGATTGCGCCGTGAACTGCCGTCACTGCGGCGCGCCGCTGCGCCTGCCCTTCGTCGACCTCGGCAGCGCGCCGCCCTCCAACGCCTATCTGAGCGCCGCGGCGCTGCACCGCCCCGAGTCCTGGTACCCGCTGCGGGTGCTGGTGTGCGAGCGCTGCTGGTTGGTGCAGACCGAGGACTTCGCCCGCCCCGAGACCCTGTTCGACGCCGACTACGCCTATTTCAGCAGCGTCTCGACGAGTTGGGTGGCCCATGCCAAGCGCTATGTCGCGACCATGGTCGAGCGTCTCGGGCTCGACGGCGACTCGCGGGTGGTGGAGCTGGCGGCCAACGACGGCTATCTGCTCCAGCACCTGCAGGCGCGCGCCATCCCCTGTCTGGGGGTCGAGCCGACCGCGGCGGTCGCCGCCGCGGCGCGCGAGCGCGGGCTGGAGATCGTCGAGGCCTTCTTCGACCGCGCGCTCGCCGCGCGGCTGCTCGCCGAGGGCTGGGGTGCGGATCTGGTGGTCGCCAACAACGTCCTCGCCCATGTCCCGGCGATCAACGATTTCGTCGCCGGCATCGCCCTGCTGCTGCGCCCGGACGGGGTGGCGACCTTCGAGTTCCCGCACCTGCTGCGGCTGATCGCGGGCAACCAGTTCGATACCCTCTATCACGAGCACTACTCCTATCTGTCGCTGGGCGCGGTGGGGCGGGTGTGCGCAGCCAACGGCCTGGCGGTGTTCGATGTCGAGACCCTGCCGACCCACGGCGGCAGCCTGCGGGTGTTCGCCCAGCGTGCCGACCACGGCGCGCGTCCGACCACGCCCCGGGTGGCGGCGCTGCGCGCCGAGGAGCTGGCCGCCGGGCTGGAGCGGGCGGCGACCTACCGGGGGCTGCAGGCGCGCGCCGAGCGGTTGCGTCTCGAGCTGATCGACTATCTCATCCAGGCGCGGCGCCAGGGGCTCCAGGTGGTCGGCTACGGCGCCGCGGCCAAGGGCAACACCCTGCTCAACTTCGCCGGGGTGCGGCCCGATCTGCTGCACTATGTGGTCGACCGCAGCCCCGGCAAGCTGGGGCGCCATCTCCCCGGCAGCCGCATCCCCATCGTCGCCGAGTCGCGTCTGCGTGAGACCCGCCCCGACCGGGTGCTGCTGCTGCCCTGGAACCTGCGCGATGAACTCACCGCGCAGCTCGGCTATGTCCGCGAGTGGGGCGCGCGCTTCGTCGTCGCGGTGCCCCGACTCTGCGAGTGTTGAGGCGACACACCATGAATGAACGGGTCATCGTGACGGGGGCGAGCGGGTTTGTCGGACGCCGCATCGTCCAGGCGTTGCTCGACCGAGGTATCGGGGTGCGCCTGCTGGTGCGTGATCCTGCGCGTGCCGCGGTCTTGTTCCCGGCCCGCGGTGTCGAGCTGGTCGAGATCGAGGATCTCTTCACCGCTTCGGTGGAAACGCTGCAGACCGTGCTGGCCGGGGGGGAGATGTTGGTGCATGCGGCCTGGTATGCCGAACCTGGTCGGTATCTGGACTCCACGCGCAATCTTGTCTGTCTGACCGGATCATTGCATCTGGCCGAGGCGTTCGTCGCCGCTGGCGGTCGGCGCTTCGTCGGTGTCGGCAGCTGTGCCGAGTACGACCCGACGCCGGGGTCTCTCGATATCCACACGCCACTGAGGCCGCAGACACTCTATGGCGCATGCAAGGCATCGACCTATCAGGTCCTCGAGCAGTTGCTGCGAGTGGCGGGCGTCGAGTTCGCCTGGTGCCGTCCCTTCTATCTGTATGGCGAGGGGGAGGATCCACGTCGACTGGTGGCCCACCTCCATACCCGGCTTGCCGCCGGAGAGCCTGTCGATCTCGGCAGTGGCGAGCAGGTCCGCGACTATCTCGATGTCGAGCGGGCCGGCGAGATGATCGCCGAGGTCGCGCTGGGCGGGCGATGCGGTGCGTTCAACATCTGCTCCGGCAGGGGCCAGAGCGTACGCCAGATCGCCGAGCGGGTCGCCGACGGTTATGGTCGTCGCGATCTCTTGCGCTTCGGGTCGCGGCCCGATAATCCGCAGGATCCGCCGTGCATCATCGGGGTGCTGGACGAGACGTGAGCAGGGTTCGCGCCCGTTCTCACCAAAATCCACGGAGTTTTGCTGCTATGGCCACTTCACTATGAAAGATGACCGCGAGAGTTTCATTGCCGAACGTACCGCCCGGGTCGAGGACTATCGTGACGATGGCCCCCTGCAGGAGGCCGCCGAGGGGTTCATGCGCGAGAGTCTGCGGGCGCGTTACTCGTATCAATTCGACTGGCTCGGTCTGCCGATCATCCAGTATCCCCAGGACGTCTTCGCGCTGCAGGAGATCATCTGGACGACGCGGCCGGATGTCATCATCGAGACCGGGATCGCGCGCGGCGGCTCACTGATCTTCAGCGCCTCCATGCTGGCGCTGCTCGATCTGACCGATGCCGAGCGTGCGGGCGTCCCGGTCGCCGATCGGCGACGGGTCGTCGGCATCGATCTCGATATCCGCGCGCACAATCGCCAGGCCGTCGAGAGCCATCCGCTGGCCGGGCGGATCGAGATGGTCGAGGGCGACAGTACGGATCCGGCCGTCCTCGACGAGGTCCGCCGTTCCATCCGCAGCGAGCAGCGGGTGATGGTCTGTCTGGATTCGAGCCACACCCATGACCATGTCGTGAAGGAGTTGGATCTGTATGCGCCCTTGGTGACCCCGGGGTGTTACTGCGCCGTCTTCGATACGGTGATCGAGGAATTCGAGACCGCGGTCTTTCCCGGGCGGCCCTGGAGTCAGGGGAACAACCCGATGACGGCCGTTCGCGATTTCCTTGCAAGGGACTCACGTTTCGAGATCGACGCATCGATCTCCGACAAGCTGTTGCTGACGGTTGCGCGGGGAGGTTTTCTCAAGCGCGTTGCTTGAGTGATGCGACCCTGTACGACCCGGTCTGTCGCCGGGGTGCTCGATGACGATGTGGGGACCCTGACCTCGGTATGAACGAAAGTCTGCTCACTCAAGCTCACGAACACCTCGTCGCCGGACGGCACGATGTGGCCGTGGCGCTCTGTCGCGCCGTGCTTGCGATCGACCCCGATCAGACCGAGGCCCGGGCGATCTTGCGCCAGTTGGGCGAGACTGGTCCCCGTCTTGACGAACGGGTACCACCGTCCTTGCGCGAAGCATGGGTCGCGCGGGCGGCTGGTGCCGACCTCGAGGGAGCGGAGCGCGAGGCGCGGCGGTTCGTCGTCTGCTACCCGGGCGATGTCTTCGCCCACAAGGCGCTGGGCCTGATTCTGGTGCGGCGTCGGCACCATGCCGAGGCGCTCGCCGTACTCGAACGGGCGTTGGTATTCGATGCCGCCGATCCCGAGATCCATGACGGTATTGCGACAGCATTGTTGCGTCTGGGGCGGGTCGAGGATGCGCTGAGACACTACCGACGTGCCCTGGAGATCGCCCCGGACCAAGCCAAGATTCATTACAACCTCGGGCTCGCATTGCACGAGCTTGGCCAGCTCGACGAGGCTCTGGCGTGTTATGCCCGCGCCCATGCGATCGACCCCGGGCTCCTCCTGGCGTGTAACAACGCCGGCAATGCCTGTCTCCAGCTCGGTCGGTTGCCGCAGGCCACCGATTGGTTCAATCGGGTGCTGGCACGAGACCCTTGCAACGTACAGAGTCTCAACAACCTCGCCAGCGTCCAGCTCCGCGCCCGCCTGTTCGAGACCGCGCTGGAAACCCTGGAGCGTGTCCTGGCGCTCGATCCGGATCACGTCGAGGCGTTGAACAATCGCGGCAACGCGTTTGCGGCCTTGGATCGACTCGGCGCCGCGCAGCAGAGCTATCTTGCCGCGATTCGGATCCGTCCGGATTATGCCGAGGCCTATTGCAACCTGGGCAACACCTTTGAACTGGAGCGCAAGCCCCAGCAGGCGATCGACTGTTATCGGCAGGCGCTCGTCCTCAAGCCCGACCTGATCGAGGCCCATCTGAATCTGGGTAACAGCTTGCGTGATCTCGATCGTCTCGGTGAGGCGCGCGCCTGCTACGAGCGGGCCCTTGAGCTTCAGCCAGACTACCCCGGCGCCCTGCACAATCTGGGGTGTGTGCTCCAGGATCTAGGCGATCTCGATGCCTCGATCGCCGTGCGCCTTCGGGCCCGGGAACTGGCCGAGGATCCCTTCGGGGCTGACAGTAGTCTGCTCTTCACCCTGAACTATCATCCGGATCGGTCGGTCGAGGCGATCCGTGCGGCCTATCAGGACTTCGAATACCGTCATGCCGCTCCTGCACGTGTGCATCGGCGTGCATATGCCAACCCTCCTGACCCCGAACGTCGTTTACGTGTGGGCTATGTCTCCCCGGACTTTCGATCACATGCGATCCGCTACATGCTCGAGCCACTGCTCGAATGCCATGACCAGACGCAATTCGAGCTGTACGCCTATGCCGAGTTGACGCGTCAGGACGCGCAGACGGCGCGCTACCAGGGGTTGGTCGATCATTGGGTGCCGACCCGTGGTCTGAGCGATGCCGAACTCGATACGCGCATCCGTGCCGATGGTATCGATATCCTGGTGGACCTAGCCGGACATACGGCGGGCAATCGGCTGAGGGTCTTCACGCGCAAGCCGGCGCCGGTGTCGGTGAGTCTCTGGGTCGGTTATGGCTACACCTCGGGATTGAGCGCGATCGACTACTTCCTGTGCGACGAGGTCCTGGTGCCCGAGGGTGCGGAGGAATTGTTCAGCGAGCGGCCCTGGCGGATTGCCGCGCCCGCCGGCATGTATCGCCCGAGCGAGGGGATGGGGGCGGTGAACGTGTTGCCGGCGCTGGAGCGGGGATACATCACCTTCGGTACGCTGACCCGTGGGGTGCGTGTCAACCACCGCACCATCCGGGTGTGGTCCGAGATCCTCGAGCGGGTGCCGGGTTCGCGCCTGGTCGTCGACAGCCGAACCTATGCCGATCCATTGAGTGTCGAGAGCCTGGCCGAGCGCTTTGCCGCGCACGGGATCGGCGGCGAGCGCCTGGAGATCGGCTATCACTCCCCGCCGTGGGACGTGTTGCGGGGCATGGACATCGGACTCGACTGCTTCCCGCACAACTCGGGGACGACGCTGCTCGAGTCGCTCTACATGGGGGTGCCCTTCGTGACCCTGGCCGACCGGCCGAGTGTGGGCCGGATCGGGGCGATGATCCTCTCGGGGCTGGGTCGGGAGGAATGGATCGCCACGGACGAGGCCGACTACGTCGAGCGCGTGGTCGCGCTGGCCGCGGATCCCGAGGCGCTGGCGACGATCCGCGCCGGGTTGCGCGCGCAGATGGAGGCCAGCCCCTGGCGTGACGAGCAGGGGCAGGTGGCGCGGATCGAGGCCGCCTACCGGGCGATGTGGCGACGGTGGTGCGTCTCGGGCACATCGGAAGAGGTGCTTGCAGCCCTTTAGTGCGATAGTTGTTCAGCATTGATGCTGTGATTCCAGCTCGGAACAGAATCCAGAGAGATGCCGTTGAGCATCAGGCTGTCGTCCCGGCGCTGGCGCCCAGCAGCGGCTCCACTACTAAAAAGGTGCGGTTTTGAATGGTGATGACAATCTTTACGAGATAGCCCTGGGTCATTATCGTGACGGGCGTATTGAGGTGGCTGAGCCGATTTATCGTGCCGTGCTTGAGGTCGATCCTGACCACTTCTCTGCGCTTTTTGATCTGGCCTCGATTGCGAAGCTCAAAGGGAATCTCGATGCCAGTGCCGAGCTGATCAGGAAAGCCCTGAGGCTCAAGCCACTGGATCTAAACGCGTTGGCTTTGCTGATCGACGTGCTACTGGCCAAAGGCCACCACAAGGATGCTGGTCTCGTGTTGAGCGAAGTGCGCGCCATGGAGGATGGTGCGGGCGTTTTTGCCCAGCTCTGCAAGCGCTTGGGGATTGATCAAGAAAGCTTTTCTGATGTCAATCGTGGCGTGGAGGTGAAGGAGGCGTTGGCGACAACTGAAACGCCTCGGATTTCGACTGCGGATGCCTCTGAGATCAAAGGTTTGATAGAGGTAAAACGCTTTGATGAAGCCTTGGCAAAGGCGCGTGATCTATGTGATAGATTTCCTCGAGATCCCTTTTTGTGGAAGGCCATGGGCACCGCCCTTTTCCATTCTGGAAAATATCAAGCCGCACTGACAGTCATGCAGCAAGCTCTGGCAATAGATTCTGTAGATTCAGAGCTGCTAAACACCTTGGGCAACATCCTTGTTGAGCTAGGAAGATACTCGCAGGCTGAACGTTGTTTTCGTCGCGCCATAGAGATTTCGCCATATTATGCCGAGGCATACAACAGCCTTGGGGTTGTTTTGAAATCGCTTGGGAAGCTTGATGAGTCGATTGTCTGTTGTAAGCAGGCGCTTTCGCTGAAGCCAGGTCTTTCCGAGGCTTACTCGAATATCGGGGTTGTCTGCAAGGAGCGCGGACACCTCCATCAAGCCTTGGCTTACTATCAGAATGCCTTGGCCAAAGATCCCGGTAACTGCAATGCCAAAAACAATATTGCCGGTATCTTTCAGGATCTTGGTCGCCACGATGAATCGCTTCGTTACTACTCGCTGGCGCTAAAAGATAAGCCTCAATTTGCTGTCGCTGAATCCAATCAGCTGTTTACGATCAACTACCATCCTGACTGGTCCGGTCAGGACATTTTTGCCGCCTACCGGGATTACGATATCCGCTATTGGCAATCGCTCAGGGTGAATTGGCGATCGCACAGTAACGGGCGTGAGCCAGAGCGACGCTTGCGCCTGGGCTATGTCTCTCCGGACTTTTTCTCCCACGCAATTCGCTACATGCTCGAACCGTTGCTCGAATGCCATGATCATGAGCGGTTTGAGGTTTTTGCCTATGCTCAGTTGGTGCGCGAGGATGCCCAGACCGCACGTTATCGCTCACTGGTCGATCACTGGGTGCCGACCCGAGGGCTGAGCGACGTCCAGCTCGCCGAACGTATCCGTGCCGACGGCATCGACATCCTGGTCGACCTGGCCGGACATACAGCAAATAACCGGCTGGGGGCGTTCGCGCGCAAGCCGGCGCCGGTGTCGGTGAGTCTCTGGGTCGGTTATGGCTACACCTCGGGGTTGAGCGCGATCGACTACTTCCTGTGTGACGAGGTCCTGGTGCCGGAGGGTGCTGAGGAGTTGTTCAGCGAGCGGCCCTGGCGGATTGCCGCGCCCGCCGGCATGTATCGCCCGAGCGAGGGGATGGGGGCGGTGAACGTGTTGCCGGCGCTGGAGCGGGGATACATCACCTTCGGTACGCTGACCCGTGGGGTGCGTGTCAACCACCGCACCATTCGGGTGTGGTCCGAGATCCTCGAGCGGGTGCCGGGCGCGCGGCTGGTGGTCAACAGCAGGGACTTCTCCACCGAGGCCGAGCAGGAGGCGCTGGCCGAGCGCTTTGCCGCGCACGGGATCGGCGGCGAGCGCCTGGAGATCGGCTATCACTCCCCGCCGTGGGACGTGTTGCGGGGCATGGACATCGGACTCGACTGCTTCCCGCACAACTCGGGGACGACGCTGCTCGAATCGCTCTACATGGGGGTGCCCTTCGTGACCCTGGCCGACCGGCCGAGTGTGGGCCGGATCGGGGCGATGATCCTCTCGGGGCTGGGGCGGGAGGAATGGATCGCCACGGACGAGGCCGACTACGTCGAGCGCGTGGTCGCGCTGGCCGCGGATCCCGAGGCGCTGGCGACGACCCGCGCCGGGTTGCGCGCGCAGATGGAGGCCAGCCCCTGGCGTGACGAGCAGGGGCAGGTGGCACGGATCGAGGCCGCCTACCGGGCGATGTGGCGGCGCTGGTGCGACTCGACGTCCGCCCCTGCCTGAAGTTGTGTCTTTGGTAAAGGGGCGCGTGCAGCAGCCCCGAGCTGTTTGCGTCAGGGAGCGAGAGCTCGGAGTGGCGTCCACGCAGATCCTACTCAGCCTGCTTCGCAAACGCTGGCTTACTATTTGCTTCCAGCCCCATCGATAGGGGAACGCGTTACTGGACTCGCGGCCGATGACCACACTGCATCGTTGCTGCCATGCGAGTGAGGGGCATGCTGAAGGGCGCGTCAATTTATTGGCGACTTGCGTGTCGGATGAATGTTGAGCGCTGGCGGCCGTTCCTCGACTAATCGCAATGATCAGGACAAAGGGGTCGACTATCCATGGTCTCCAACGATGAATCGCTTGAACTGGCACGCGCCCATCATGCCGCGGGCAGGCTGGACGAGGCGGAGTCACTGTATCGCGCCCGCCTCACTGCCGAGCCAGACGAGGCTACGGCCCATCATGGTCTCGGGGTACTCGAGGTCGAGCGTGGACATCTCGATTCCGGCCTCGGCTTGTTACTGCGAGCGCTGGAGCTCGATCCCGAGAATGGGCGTCACTGGGAGTCTTATGCGCAGGGGCTGATGCTGGCCTATCGCCCGCAGGAGGGGTTGGCGGTGATCGAGCGGGCGATCGACTGCGGCCTCGATAGCGCCGAGGCACATGCCCTCAGAGAAATGCTCCAGCGCATGCTCGCGACCCCGACTCCGAGCGACGAAGACGCACTGATCACGCTGTTCGAGCGTCATCGGTTCGACGAGGTCGAGCAGCTTGCCCGTGACTGGACCGAGCGCCGACCCTGGGATGCCTTCGGCTGGAAGATGTTGGGCACGGTGCTGGCACAGTGCTCATGTGGCGAGGCTGCCGTGCCGGTGCTCGAAGAGGCGCTGCGGCGTGATGATCAGGATCCCCAGATCCTCAATACCCTTGGGGTTGCACTCGAACAGGTCGGGAGGCTCGAAGAGGCGGGTCTCGCCTATGCCCAGGCGGCCAAGCTTTCGCCTGATTTCGTCGCCGCACTCTACAATCTTGCCAGTCTGTTGCTGACGATCGGACGAGCTGAGGAGGCCATCGGCTATTTCGATGCGGTGCTGGCGATCAATCCCCGGCATTTGAAGAGCTATAACAACCGTGGCTCCGCGCTACGCCGACTCGGGCGTACGGATGAGGCGCTGGCCGACTATCAGCAGGCCCTGGATGTCGATCCCGATCATCCCGAGACCCTGACCAATCTTGGCAATGCGCTGGCTGAGCAAGGGCGTTTCGACGAGGCGCTGGCGTTGCAGCAGCATGCGGTTCGAGTCCGGCCGGGGCAGGCGGAAATGCTCTCCAACCTGGGGAACATCCTGCAGCTGATGGGGCGAGTTGACGAGGCAGTCACGACCTATCGCCAGGCGCTGTCGAAACACCCGACGGATGCCCGGGTCCACAGCAAGCTCTTGTTCACGCTCAATTATCACCCCGAGCTTTCGGCCAAGGCCATCTTCACCGATTATCGTGAGTTCGATCGCCGTCACGGTGAATCCGCGCGTGCGCACTGGTCTGCGCACGACAATGATCGCGACCCCGGGCGTCGCTTGCGCCTCGGGTATGTCTCGCCGGATTTTCGCCACCACTCGACCCGTCATATGCTCGAACCCTTGCTGATGCATCGCAATCGGCTCGACTTCGAGCTTTTCGCCTATGCCGAGCTGACGTGCGAGGACGCCCAGACGGCGCGCTACCAGGGATTGATCGATCACTGGGTGCCGACCCGGGGGCTGAGCGATGCCCAGCTCGCCGAACGTATCCGTGCCGACGGCATCGACATCCTGGTCGATCTGGCCGGTCATACGGCGGGCAATCGGCTGGGGGCGTTTGCGCGCAAGCCGGCGCCGGTGTCGGTGAGTCTCTGGGTCGGTTACGGCTACACCTCGGGGTTGAGCGCGATCGACTACTTCCTGTGTGACGAGGTCCTGGTGCCGGAGGGTGCGGAGGAGTTGTTCAGCGAGCGGCCCTGGCGGATTGCCGCGCCCGCCGGCATGTATCGCCCGAGCGAGGGGATGGGGGCGGTGAACGTGTTGCCGGCGCTGGAGCGGGGATACATCACCTTCGGTACGCTGACCCGCGGGGTGCGTGTCAACCACCGTACCATCCGGGTGTGGTCCGAGATCCTCGAGCGGGTGCCGGGCGCGCGGCTGGTGGTCAACAGCAGGGACTTCTCCACCGAGGCCGAGCAGGAGGCGCTGGCCGAGCGCTTCGCCGCGCACGGGATCGGCGGCGAGCGCCTGGAGATCGGCTATCACTCCCCGCCGTGGGACGTGTTGCGGGGCATGGACATCGGACTCGACTGCTTCCCGCACAACTCGGGGACGACGCTGCTCGAATCGCTCTACATGGGGGTGCCCTTCGTGACCCTGGCCGACCGGCCGAGTGTGGGCCGGATCGGGGCGATGATCCTCTCGGGGCTGGGTCGGGAGGAATGGATCGCCACGGACGAGGCCGACTACGTCGAGCGCGTGGTCGCGCTGGCCGCGGATCCCGAGGCGCTGGCGACGACCCGCGCCGGGTTGCGCGCACAGATGGAGGCCAGCCCCTGGCGTGACGAGCAGGGGCAGGTGGCACGGATCGAGGCCGCCTACCGGGCGATGTGGGAGCATTGGTGTGAGCCAGAACGAGGATAAGCGATTGCTGCTCCAAGCGGCCGCAGCACATCACCGTGCCGGTCGTCTGGACGTGGCCGAGTCCGTCTATCGCGCCGTGCTTGCGCTCGATCCCGCCGCCGCCGAGGCGCAGGAGGCGCTCGGTCGCTTGCATGAAGCACGGGGGAGAGAGGGGCGGCAGCGGTCTTCGGGACAGGCCGAGACCTGTCGTGCGGCGGCGCCTGCCGCCACGACCGGCGGGCATGCCCCTGTGCTGGCTGCATTGCAGGCCGGGCGCTTGGAAGAGGCCGAGGGGTACGCGCGCGCGCTGAGCGGTGACGATGCCTTCGGGTTGAAGGTGTTGGGCGCCTTGTTGGCCCGCCGCGGTGAGGTGCACGAGGCGCGCGCGGTACTCGAGCGCGCACGGCGACTCACGCCAGATGATCCGGAGCTATTGAATAATCTGGGGCATGTCTGTCAGCGGCTTGGATTGATCGAGGACGCCGTCGCGCACTACCGACTGGCCCTCGGGATCGCCCCGGATCGTGCCGAGGTCTGGAACAATCTGGCGATGAGCCTACGTGAGCAAGGGGCCTTGGATGCGGCCCTGGAGTGCTGTGACCGGGCAGTCGCGCTCACCCCGGACTATGCCCGGGCTCACGATAACCGCGGTCTGCTGCTGCGTGAACTTGGACGTCCCGAGGCAGCCTTGCGCGCCCATGAACGCGCCCTCGAACTCCAACCAGGCTTCGTCGAGGCGTTGAGCAATCAAGGGCTGGCGCTCAAGGCGCTGGGACGGGTCGATGCGGCGTTGGTGAGCCAGCGCGAGGCGGTGCGGCTGCGGCCTGATGATGCCGATCTGTTGCTGAACCTCGGCGCTACCCTCAACGACCTTGGTCATCAGCGCGAGGCGTTACGTTGCTTCGATCGGGCATTGGAACGGGTGCCGGGGAAGGTCGAGGCGCACGGCAATCGAGGGTTGGTCTTGCATGCGTTGGGGATGCCGGAGGCCGCTGAGATCAGCTATCGCCGTGCCCTGGCCTTGAATCCGTGCAGCATCGAAGCACTCAACAATCTGGGAATCCTGCTTCATGAACTCGGACGGCGGGGCGAGGCCCTGCAGTGTCTGGATCAAGCGCTGACGCTTGACGAGGAGGATGTGAACGCTCATACCAACCGCGCCAATGTGCTCAAGGATCAGGGGCGATTGGAGGAGGCGATCGATGCATTCGAGCACGCATGCATGCTCGATCCCGGGTTGACACAGGCCCGGTCCAACCTGCTGTTCACCCTGAACTATCACCCGGACCGTACGGCGCAGGAGATCTTCACCGTCTACCGGGATTACGACCGTCGCTACGGTGAGCCGGCGAGCGCGTATTGGCGTCCGTCCGATAACACGCGTGTGCCAGAGCGGCGGTTACGCCTCGGCTATCTCTCACCAGACTTCCGCTCCCACGCGATCCGCTACATGCTCGAACCACTGCTCGAATGCCATGACCATGCGCAATTCGAGCTGTACGCCTATGCCGAGTTGACGTGCGAGGATACCCAGACCGCACGTTATCGCTCACTGGTCGATCATTGGGTGCCGACCCGGGGGCTGAGCGACGCCCAACTTGCCGAACGTATCCGTGCCGACGGCATCGACATCCTGGTCGACCTGGCCGGTCATACGGCGGGCAATCGGCTGGGGGCGTTTGCGCGCAAGCCGGTGCCGGTGTCGGTGAGTCTCTGGGTCGGTTATGGCTACACCTCGGGGTTGAGCGCGATCGACTACTTCCTGTGTGACGAGGTCCTGGTGCCGGAGGGTGCGGAGGAGTTGTTCAGCGAGCGGCCCTGGCGGATTGCCGCGCCCGCCGGCATGTATCGCCCGAGCGAGGGGATGGGGGCGGTGAACGTGTTGCCGGCGCTGGAGCGGGGATACATCACCTTCGGTACGCTGACCCGCGGGGTGCGTGTCAACCACCGCACCATCCGGGTGTGGTCCGAGATCCTCGAGCGGGTGCCGGGTTCGCGGCTGGTGGTCAACAGCAGGGACTTCTCCACCGAGGCCGAGCAGGAGGCGCTGGCCGAGCGCTTTGCCGCGCACGGGATCGGCGGCGAGCGCCTGGAGATCGGCTATCACTCCCCGCCGTGGGACGTGTTGCGGGGCATGGACATCGGACTCGACTGCTTCCCGCACAACTCGGGGACGACGCTGCTCGAATCGCTCTACATGGGGGTGCCCTTCGTGACTCTGGCCGACCGGCCGAGTGTGGGCCGGATCGGGGCGATGATCCTCTCGGGGCTGGGTCGGGAGGAATGGATCGCCACGGACGAGGCCGACTACGTCGAGCGCGTGGTCGCGCTGGCCGCGGATCCCGAGGCCCTGGCGACGACCCGCGCCGGGTTGCGTGCGCAGATGGAGGCCAGCCCCTGGCGTGACGAGCAGGGGCAGGTGGCACGGATCGAGGACGCCTACCGGGCGATGTGGCGGCGCTGGTGCGAGGGGGGCGTGTCCAGATGTCTTCCTGCGCGAGAGATTGTGTGATGGGGTTCTCGCTTCGGCTCGCTGGGGATTTCAATTTTCCGGCAGCCCACCGTTATCCATGGTGTCGCAGGCATGTCGGGGATTCAGGGACCTGCGTGCGGGCCGGGGCCCGAGGATTGTCGAAATAGGATTAAAGCGATCGCCATGCCCGGCCGTTAACCTCAACGAAGCACAGTTAACATTGACGGCAGACCGCTGTTGCTGAACAGCCCGCCGGTTCGAGACCAACAGGAGAGCAGCCATGGCAATGGTCATCAATTCCAACATCATGTCGCTGAACGCACAGCAGAATCTGTCGAAGTCCCAGGCCGAACAGAGCCAGGCGATGGAGCGACTGAGCAGCGGTCTGCGCATCAACTCCGCCAAGGACGACGCCGCCGGTTCGGCAATCGTCAGCCGTCTGACCTCGCAGGTGCGTGGTCTCGACCAAGCCGTGCGTAACGCCAACGACGGTATCTCCCTGGTGCAGACCGCCGAGGGCGCGCTCAACGAGAGCAGCAACATCCTCCAGCGTATGCGCGAGCTGTCGGTACAGTCGGCCAACGGCACCTACACCAGCGGCAACCGCTCGACGCTCAACAACGAAGTCCAGCAGCTCGTCCAGGAGCTCGACCGTATCTCCACCAGCACCAACTTCAACGGCCTGAACCTGATGGACGGGTCGCTCGGCGAGGTCAATCTGCAGATTGGCTCCGAGGGTGGTCAGACGATCAGTGTCAACATCGGTCAGATCGACGCCGACTCGCTCGGCGTGGCCGAGTCGGCTGGCGTCGGTTCCTTTAGTCGCACGGGGACTGGCGCTGGTGCTGCTACCGACGCCTTCCCGCTTGCGACGACCGCCGTCAAGGCGCTCGGTACTGGAGACCTGGTGATCAACGGCATCTCGATCGGCGGCGCGACCGCCGCTGCCGATACCGCCTCGTCGCACGCCAAGAGCGCGAGCGCGCTCGCGACGGCTGCGGCCATCAACGAAAAGAGCGATCAGACGGGTGTGACCGCCATCGTTGGTGAGACCCAGCTCGGTGGTACTTCGATGACCGCCGGTGCGACCAGTGGCACCATTACCCTCAACGGCGTGTCTATCGACCTGAACACGACCGCAGACGCGGCCACCACGCGCTCCTCGATCGTCGAGGCCATCAACCTCAAGGCCGAGCAGACGGGGGTCACCGCGCTCGACACCGGGACCGACAACGGTGGCATCACCCTGGTGGCCGAGGACGGTCGCAACATCGCGCTGCACAATACTGGCGGCGCCCTGACCGCGGCCAACACCGGTCTGGGCCTGTCCGGCGCTTCGGATACCGGGTCGATCACCACGGGGACCGTGACTCTGGTCTCCGATGGGAGCGATCCGATCAAGATCGAGTCGGGCGCGACCGGTTCGGCTGCTGATGCTGGCTTCATGGAGGGCGACTACACCGGGACCCAGACTCAGTTATCCTCGAACTTGAACAACAGTACCGATGCGATGACCGCGGGTAACGTGTTCATCAACGGCGTCTCCGTGGGTCCGTCCTACGCGAACGACGACACCGCCTCCTCGGCAGGCAATGCCTACAGCGCCATCTCCAAGGCCGCGGCCGTCAACCTGGTCTCCGACCAGACCGGCGTGACCGCGACGGTGAACCAGAACCGGGCCGACAACAGCACGGCTCAGCTGACGGCCTCCGCCGCGGTCGCTGGGACGATCAATGGCGTCAGCATCACCGGCTTCACCACCGTGGCCGGCGCCGATAACACCAGCGCCAACCGCCAGTCCCTGGTGAATGCGATCAACGCCATCTCCGATCAGACCGGCGTGACCGCGGTCGACACCGGTGAGGACGGGACCGCCAACGGTGGTGGTGTGCAACTGGTCGCCGCGGATGGGCGGAACATCGTCGCCAACATTGCAAATGGCGCCAACGCCGGCTTCAACACGGGTGCCAGCACCTATGTCGGTGAGTTCACTCTGAACTCGGACAAGGAGATCGAGATCACTCGCGGGACCAACACCAACCTGAGCTTCTCCGGTCTGAGTGTCGGCGAGTTCGGTGGTGGCGAGGACGGTCAGGCGCTCTCGAACATCGACATCTCGACGGTCGAGGGGGCCAACAAGGCGCTGACGGCGATCGACAACGCCCTCGAGCGGGTCGACGACGTGCGCTCTGACCTCGGTGCGGTGAACAACCGGCTGGACTTCACCATCAGCAACCTGAGCAGCATCTCGCAGAACGCCTCGGCCTCGCGGTCGCGAATCCAGGATGCCGACTTCGCGGCGGAGACCGCGGCACTGTCCCGGGCCCAGGTGCTGCAGCAGGCAGGTACGGCGATGCTGGCCCAGGCCAACTCGGCGCCGCAGCAGGTCCTCTCGCTGCTGCAGTAACCGCCGGTCCCGGCCGCTAGGAAACGGGTCGCCCCCTGACCGGGGGGCGACCCGGTCGAGCCGAGGGAGGCAAGACCGATGGCCAGTGAATCCTATACTCTAAGCAATATCACTCCGATCCAGCAGCCCTCACCGGCGCCATCGCGCTCCGAGCGCGACACCGGGACGAGCGCCGCGGAGCGGCAATCCAACGAACGGCTCGAGCGCGCCCCCGGCGCGCTCGCGACCGAACAGCAGACGCGGACGCGAGCCCAGGACCCCGCCGGCGCAGAGACCTCTGCCGAGCGTGAGGAGGCCTCCAGGGAGCAGCTCGATCAGGCCGTCGAGCGACTCAACGAGATGTTTGGCGGCTCGCGCCGGATGCTCAACTTCGAACTCGACAAAGAGGCCGATCGCACCGTGATCCGAGTCGTGGATGCCGAGACCGAGGAGTTGATCCGGCAGATCCCCAGCGAGGAGACCCTGAAGTTCGCGCAGTATGTCGAGGGGTTGGCGGGGCTGATCTTCAACGACCAGGCGTGAGCGTGTGAGGAGCGACGAACATGGCCGACAACATCATTTCCAGTCTGGGGGCCGGTTCGGGGATCGATATCACCAGCCTGGTCTCACAGCTCGTCGAGGTCGAGCGCGCCCCGGTCGAGCAGCGCATCTCCTCGCGCGAGGAGCGGCTGCAGGCCGAGATCTCGGGCTATGGCAAGCTCAGCAGCGCGCTCAGCGAATTGCAGGACAGCCTCGGCTCGCTGGCGGGCAACGACCTGTTCAACGCCCGCTCGGTCGCCATCCCCGACACCAATGTCATCACCGCCAACAGCGTTGCCGTCGGTGCCCAGACCGGTAGCTACCAGATCGAGGTCGAGGACATCGCCCGCGCCCAGTCGTTGACCATGGGCGCCCAGAGCGAGCGCGACAGCGCGCTCGGCAAGTCGGGCGAGCTGACCATCCGCTTCGGTGAATGGACCTATGACGGCAGCGACGCGCCCTCGGGCTTCACCGCCAACGACGAGCGCGAGGCGCTGACCGTCAGTATCGATGCGAGCGACTCGCTCGACGCCATCGCCGCCAAGATCAACGAGCAGAACAGCGGCATCCAGGCCTCGGTACTCAAGGTCGACGACCAGTACCAGCTGATGCTGACCGCCCCCTCGGGCGCGGCCAACGCGCTGGAGATCAGCGGCGATGACGCCAGCCTCGACGACTTCGCCTTCAACGCCGCCAACCATGCCAATGTCACCGAGGTCCAGCAGGGCAGTGATGCGCTGCTGCGCATCAACGGCTTGCAGGTCTCGCGCGAGAGCAACGACATCGATGATGTCATCGAGGGCTTCAACTTCACCCTCAACAAGGCGAGTCCCGGCGAGTCGCTGACCTTCTCGATCAGCGAGGACAAGAGCCTCGCCGAGCAGGCCGTGCGCGACTTCGTCGATGCCTACAACAACTTCCAGACGACCGCCCAGGGCCTGATCGGCTATGCCCGTGACGACGCCGGCGAGCTGGTGCGCGACGAGAACGGCGCGCTGTCGCGTGGCGACCTTGCCAGCGACGGCACGGCGCGCGCCATGATTGATCGTCTGCGCAAACTCGTCGGCGGCGAGGTACAGGGACTCGAGGGCGGCTTCACCGCGCTGACCAACCTGGGGATCCGCACCGAACGCGATGGGTCGCTGTCGATCGCGAAAGACGAGTTCGGCAAGGAAGCCGAGTTCAGCGCAGCCTTCAGCAACAACTTCCAGCTGGTGGAGGACCTCTTCGCGCTGAAGACGGCCTCGATGAACAGCGCCGTCTCGGTCAACCTGGGTTCCTTCGCCGGGCGGGTCGATGCCGGCAGCTTCGAGGTCGAGATCACCCAGGACCCGACCCGCGGCGAGCTGCTCGCCGATGCCATCACCCAGGCCGATTTCGACGGCGCCACCGAGACCTTCACCACCGCGCTCGACACCTCCGGCGGCGGCTACAGCTTCAAGGTGGCGGTCGACGGTATCGAGTCCGGAACGATCGCCCTCAGCGGCACCTACGACTCCACCGAGCAGCTGCGCAGCGATCTGCAGTCGCTGATCAACAGCGACGAGAGACTCAAGGCGACCGGCACCAAGGTCGATGTGCTCTACGACGACGCCACCGACAGCTTCAGCTTCGTCTCCCGCGAGTACGGCTCGGTCTCCACGGTGGCCTTCACCGAGGCCAGTGCGTCGATGGCCGATCTCGGTGTGCACACCGGCTTGACCGGGACCGCCGGGATCGATGTCGCCGGCACCATCAATGGCGTGGAGGGCTTCGGTGCCGGCAATCAGTTGCTGCCCGCGCTCGATTCGCCCGCCTACGGTCTGAACTTCAGCGTGGCCGCCGGTGCGAGCAGCCAGGGCGCCTTCGATATCTCCTTCTCGCGCGGTTTCGCCGGCGAACTGAGCCGGCTGGTCGATGGGTTCCTCAGCAGCTCCGGGACGATCGAGATGCGCAAGGAGAACATCCAGGATCAACTGACCGAGCTCGGGGAAGAGCGCGAGACACTCGATCGACGCATGGAGGGTGTCGAGGCCAGGCTGCTGTCGCAGTTCATCGCAATGGAGTCCATCGTCAGTACCTTCCAGTCCACTGGCAGCCAGCTCGAGGGGCTTGTCGACCGCTTGCCCAATACGGCGCAGAACTGACGGTGAGAAAAGATTGCATGGTCAGGTTAAAGAAAACAGCAGGGGTGCCGTTATCCATGGTGTCAGCTAAGCAGACCTTTGGCGAAGGTCTGCAACGGGAGTCAGACCCTTTAGGGTGGCACCCGCGACGCGACCGGAAGGCAGGGGAAGCCGTACCGGGCAGGCATCTACGATTGCTGCGTCCTGCTGCAGGGAACCGGGGAGACAGTGATGATTGAATCGACCCAAGCTCCAGCAGGCGTGATGATCCGCTCACAGCCGACGCATCCGCAGGATGAGGTCGGGACGGCGGCTCGCGGTGACCGTCAACAGGCGGCAAAGGCCAGTGAGCAGAAGGCGTCGTCGGGTGGTGTGGAGACCGTGACGGGCGGCAACCCGCTGGAGGAACAGCAGCGGACCGGCCAGGCCGAGGCGCAACGCCAACCGGCAGAGGGGGAGGAAAAGAGTTCGACCCTGATGCTCGAGCAGGTGGTCGAGTCGATCAACGACTACCTGCAGGCGAACCAGCGTGCGCTGGAATTCAGCCTCGACGATGGCTCCGGTCAGGTCGTGGTCACGGTGAAGGATGCCGAGCGCAACGAAGTGATTCGCCAGATACCGCCGGAACATGCCTTGAAGCTGATGGCGCAGATGCGCGATGGCACCGGCATCAGCGGCATCGGGTTGACCGAAGAGGCCTGACCCGATTCGCTGATCACTCTCTAAAAATTGCAACTATTCGTCGGGAGTGGCCGATACCATGTATGCGATGCGTAAGGAACTCAACCAGTACCGTCAGGCTGGACCTTTGGCAGAGGTTGCGGTTGCCAGTCCGCATCGTCTGATCCAGATGCTGTTCGAGGGCGCGATCGAGCGGATCGCCGTGGCCCGCGGCGCGATGACGCACGGCAATCTGCAGACCAAGGGCGAACAGCTGAGCAAGGCGATCAACATCATCGAGTCGTTGCGCGCCGCTCTCGATCAAGACAAGGGCGGCGAGCTGGCCGAGAACCTCGATGCCCTCTACAGCTACATGTCGCGTCGCCTGCTCGAGGGCAACGCGCGCAACGAACCCGAGGCGCTCGACGAGGTTTCGGGGCTGCTCCGCACCATCAAGTCGGGTTGGGACGAAATCCCCGAGCGTCTCGGCCAGTAATAACGCCTTGCCGGATTTCAGGACGCTCGTTCGCTTCCCCGGTGCGGCGGGCGTCCTTTCCGGACCTTCCCCATATCGATAGAAGACACGCTTGCGGTGTCCATGCGCGCCGCCGAGAACGGGTGTCGATTTTTCGACGAATCCGCGTCAGGGCATCCGGATGCGCTGCGGTCAATGGGCGTCAAGATTTTGTCTTGCTGCTTGAGGTCTATTAGGTGGTTTGCTTTAGTTGTTGTTTTTCAAGGCGATTATTTTGTGGCGTGATTTTCGCTAGCTACTAGACAAACAACGATTACAGGGGCGCGCCACCGTGAGTTCGATCAGTCAAGCCGATACGCCGCATCTCACCCTTGTCTCCTCGTCCGAGACGGTCACCCAGCCGGAGCCGAAGAGTGTCGATCCGGTTGCATTCCTGCAGGCGATCACCGCCTCGCTCGATCTCGATCGGGTGCTGACGATACTCAACCGCTTCCTCTTCGATCTGGTCTGTCACAGCGGCTGGGAGTATCTCAATGCCGCCGAGGGGCTGGCCTTCGAGGGTGGACAGCCGGACCGTCACCGCCTGGAATATGACCTCTCCCTGGGGGGGGGCGAGATGGGCCGGCTGGTGCTGATGCGCGGACGACGGTTCTCGGAGCTCGAGCAGGAGCGGATCGAGGCGCTGCTCGGGCTCGCCGCCCCGGCGTTGAAGAATGCCCTGGCCTATCAGACCGTGCTCACCCAGCTCGAGTCCGACCCGCTCACCGGGCTGGGCAACCGGATCGCACTGTTTCGTGAAGGGGCGCATTGGTTGGCCGATGCGGTGCGCCAGTCGCGACCGCTGTCGATGCTGGTGCTCGATCTCGACGGCTTCAAGCGTATCAATGACCAGTTCGGTCATCCCGAGGGGGATCGGCTGCTCCAGGCCGTGGCCAAGGGGCTGCGTTCGGCGACACGTGCCTCCGACCTGTGCGTGCGCATGGGGGGCGACGAGTTCGTGATCCTGCTCCCGGGGACCGACCTGACGCATGCCATGGAGTGTGCCGAGCGCGTCCGCCTGGCCATCGAGCACTGCTCGTCCGAGACCGCCGAGGGGGTGCGTGTCGGGGTCTGTGCCAGTATCGGTGTGGCGACCCACCGCCCGGGGATGGATCTCGACCAACTCTACACCCAGGCCGACGAGGCCCTCTATGCCGCCAAACGTGCCGGTCGCAATCGCACCCTGGCGGGGGCGGGGTGCGGTTGCGCGATGGTGCGTGAGACCACTCAGCAGCAGCTGCCGCTGTGTTGATTCGCCGCTTCGGGGCGCGGTTGCGTTGACCGTGCGGGGAAATAGCGAAAGGGATCAGCGTTTTGTGCTGTAAATTGGCTGAATGACACACACCTGAGATGTGTCACAATAAGCGGCCAGTCTTCCCGACCCGGAGCGTGCATGCTGGACAAGATCTCACTCAAGACCAAGCTACTCGTCGGCTTCCTGCTGGTGGCAGCAATCGTCCTGACCATCGGACTCAGGGCCATCCAGGGTGAGCACACCATGCGGACCGATGTGGTGCGCATCGGTCAGGTGCGACTGCCAGCGATCATCGCGCTCAATCATCTCAACTATCAGCGGGTGCAGATCCGTGGCCAGTCGCTGGAGGCGCAGATGCACGCCGACTGGACAGAGGGCACGCGCAAGCTGCTCGAGCAGGTGCTGCGCCAGCGCGAGGCCTCCTGGCGTGAGGTCGAGACGGTCCTCGAGCGCTACGCCGCGCTCGAGAAGACCGAGGACGAGGTTGCCATCTTTGCCGCCTTCAACGCCGAGTACGATGCCTGGCGGGCGATCTACCGCAAGCTCGACACGCTGATGCGGCGGATGCTCGAGGCGCCACAGCGTCAAGGTGTCGACGCGCAGGCGGTCTATGACGAGGTGCGCGACGCGTACATGCATCAGGTCCAGGAGATGATCCCGATCTCCGACCGGCTCGGTGCCATGGTCGAGTCCATGGTGATGATCAACAACCGCTTCGCCAACGATGCCGTCACCGAGGCGATCGATGCCTCGGAGCATACCGTGATGGTGAGCTCTATCCTGATGAGCATCGGGCTGGTGCTGTCGATCGCTCTCGGGCTGTTCATCACCCGCGACGTGTTGCGCCGTCTCGGTGGTGAGCCGGCCTATGCGCTCGCCGTCGTCAACCAGGTCGCCGAGGGCGATCTCGGTGCCCGCATCACCCTGCGCAAGGGCGATACCACCAGCCTCCTCGCCGCCTTCTCGGTGATGGTCGAGAACATGCGTCGCCTGCTGCGCGAGGTCGCCTCGGTGGGCAATCAGGTGGCGACCTCCGCCGAGGAGCTGTCGGCCGCCAGCGCCCAGGCGCGCGAGCAGATCGCCCGCCAGCAGACCGAGACCGGGCAGGTGGCCGCGGCGATCAACCAGATGACCACCACCGTCGAGCAGGTCGCGCGTCATGCCGGCGAGGCCGCCGATGCAGCGCGCGCGACCAACCGCGAGGCCGATACCGGCGGCGAGGTGGTCGAGCAGGCGATCGCCGCGGTCGAGGCCATGGCCCAGGAGCTCGAATCCTCGGCCCAGGTGGTCGGTCGACTCTCCCAGGACAGTCGCGAGATCGGCGATGTCCTCGATGTCATTCGCGGCGTCGCCGAGCAGACCAACCTGCTTGCGCTCAACGCCGCGATCGAGGCGGCGCGTGCCGGCGAGGCCGGGCGCGGCTTCGCGGTGGTCGCCGACGAGGTGCGCACCCTCGCCAACCGCACCCAGCGCTCCACCGAGGACATCCAGCAGAAGATCGAGCGGGTGCAGAGCGGCGCCAACGGCGCCGTCGAGGTGATGGACAAGGGGCGCGCGATGGCCCAGCAGACCGTCGAGCAGGCACGCCGCGCCGGTGAGTCGCTGCGCACCATCAACGGCTCGATCACCACCATCAACGACATGAACACCCAGATCGCCAGCGCCGCCGAGCAACAGGCGACCGTGGCCGAGGAGATCAACCGCAACGTCCACACCATCTCCGACGTGGTCGAGGAGAGCGCCACCGGATCGACGCAGGTCGCGGCGGCAAGCACCGAGCTGGCGCGACTCGCCGCGCAGCTCCAGGAACGGCTGGAGCGCTTCAAGCTGTGAGCGGGGCGATGCGCAATCCGCCGGCGACCGACATCGGGCGCGCCGGGGTGGTGCTGCGTGGCGCGGCGATGGGGGTGGCCGAGATCATCCCCGGGGTCTCTGGCGGCACCATCGCCTTCGTCAGCGGGATCTACGAACGGTTGATCGAGGCGATCCGGGCCGTCGGTCCGGGACTGATCGGGGTTGCTCGCCGCGAAGGGGTGGCGGGTGTATGGCGGGCGATCGACGGCAACTTCTTGACGCTCCTGCTCGCCGGCATGGTCGTCGGCCTGCTCACCGGGCTGTTCACCGTCTCCTGGCTGCTCGAGCACCATCCGCCGCTGGTGTGGGGATTCTTCTTCGGCTTGATCCTCGCCTCCATCCTGCACATGGCCCGACGCATCGAGCGCTGGGATGCCACCGGGCTGGGGTTGCTCGTGCTCGGCGCGGCGTTCGCCTACGCGCTCACCGTGCTCACCCCGGCGCAGGGCTCGGAGGCGCTGTGGTTCGTCTTCTGCTGCGGCGTCATCGCCATCTCGGCGCTGATCCTGCCGGGGATCTCGGGGAGCTTCATGCTGCTCCTGCTCGGCATGTACCAGTTCATCATTCACGACACCCTCAAGGGGCTGCTGGTCGACTACAGTCCCGAGCGGCTGCTGGTGCTCGGGGTGTTCGCGCTCGGCTGCGCGGTCGGGCTGATGACCCTCTCTCGACTGCTCTCCTGGACCTTCCATCGTTTCCACGCCCAGACCCTGGCGCTGCTCACCGGCTTTCTCGTCGGCTCGCTCAACAAGATCTACCCCTGGCGCAACCCGGTCGACTGGCTGCGCGGCGCCGACGGCCAGGTGGTGTTGAGCGCCGACGGTCTCACCCCGCACAAGATCATCGCCGAGAGCAACGTCCTCCCCGGCGCCTACCACGGCGACCCGCTGCTGATCGGCACCCTCGTCGCCTGTCTCCTCGGCGTCCTCTCCGTGCTCGCCTTCGAGCGCCTCGCCGAGCGGGGTTCCGCGGGAGGAGGGTGAACCGCCAAGACGCGAAGGACGCGAAGGAAAAAGGATTTCGGTTTCGGTCCTCAGCGGTCAGTCAGCCGTTGTCTTCGACCGCTCTGGGGCTGGCGACCGAGAACCCTCGATCAACTTTGCGTGCTTGGCGTCTTTGCGGTTTGAACCAGCCTCCAGCCTCCAGCCTCCAGCCTCCAGCCTCCAGCCTCCAGCCTCCAGCCTCCAGCCTCCAGCCTCCAGCCTCCAGCCTCCAGCCTCCAGCCTCCAGCCTCCAGCGAGATGATCGCCGGGGATTGTCGGAGTGCAAAGACCCAAAGGGATAACGCGCTTCCAGCCCCGTCGGTTGGGCTGCCGCTGCGCGGCAACCCGACAGCTGCGCCAAGGTCTCGGGATTGACGCCGATCCCCGAGGAAGGTCCGCGTGGGCGGCAGCTACCCAACCTACGACGCTGGTGCCCGAGGGCTGCTCGCTGGTCCGCCGTGCCCGCTACCGCCGCCGGCGCTGCAGTCCGCCGGTGACGGCGTCGGCGGCGGTGGGGTCCTCGGGCCAGTGGTGCTTGGGGTAGCGCCCGCGCAACTCCTTGCGCACGTCCGTATAGCCCTGGGCCCAGAAGCTCGCGAGGTCCTGGGTGACCTGGATCGGGCGTCGCGCCGGGGAGAGCAGATGGAGCAGCACCGCCACCCGGCCGTCGCACACCCGCGGGGTCTCGCACAGCCCGAACAGCTCCTGCAGCGGCACGGCGAGCACCGGTGGTCCGTCGCTGGCGTAGTCGAGACGGCGCTGGTTGCCCGCCGGGGTGCGCAGATGGGTCGGTGCGGCCCGGTCGAGCCGCTGGCGTTGGTCCCAGTCGAGCAGGCCGAGCAGCAGCTCGGCCGCCTCCAGGCGCCGGGTCTCGCTCAGTCGCGACTTGCCGATCAGCCAGGGATCGAGCCAGTCGGCGGCGCGCGCGTGCAGTCCCTCGGGGCCGGGATCGGGCCAGCCGCCCTGGGGGTCGTGGGCGCGCAGCAGGGCGATGCGGGCGCGCAACTGCGTGGCGCCATCGTCCCAGCGCAGCGCCCGCTCGGGGTCGGCGAGCACCTGTTCGCGCAGCAGTTCGAGCACCGCCGGGTCGTCGGGCAGCGGCAGCGGGCGCGCCTCGAGGGTGAGGGCATCGAGCCGGGTGAGCGCGCGCGCGCGCACCGCCTCGTGCTCGGCGTCCCAGTCGCAGCGGGTCTCGGTGTGGATGCGCTGCGCGCAGACCGCGTGCAGGGTGTCGGCGTCGATCGCCAGGGCGTGACGGATGCGCCCGTCGCGACCCTGGGCGTCGAGCTCGGCGACGACCAGATAGGGGCTGGCGGTGAGCGCATCGGCCGGGTCGAGCCGCGCGCCGTTGCCGGCGGCGAGCAGATAGCGCTCGCCGCGGGCGTCGCGCCGCTGGGCGATGCGCTCGGGGTAGGCGAGGGCGAGCAGCGCGCCCGGGGTACGGGCCGTGCCCGGCGGGTGGCTGGCGCGCGCGACCCGCTCGCCGAGCTGACGCGCGGCGCGTGCCACGGCGTCGAGTCGGCGCGGATCGAAGCCGGGCGTCGGACGGCGCGCCCGCCGTTGCGCCAGTGCCTGCAGCCGGGCGCCGAGGTCGGCCGGTGAGCTGAGTGCGCGCGGGTCGAGCGCCGGGTCGCGCTCGCTGAGCAGGGCGCCGAGATCGGCGGCGAGCGCGCGCGCCTCGGGTGCGGCGCCGAGCAGCATCACCCCGAGCCGGGGGTGGAGCGGCAGCTGGGCGAGCGCGCGCCCGAGCGCGGTGATGGCGCCGCGCGCATCGAGCGCGCCGAGCGTCTGGAGGAGGGCGCGGCCCTGTGCCCAGGCCGGTTGCGGCGGCGGGTCGAGCCAGGCCAGCTCGGCGGGGTCGTTCACCCCCCAGAGCGCGAGTTCGAGGGCCAGCGGCGCGAGGTCGGCCTGGAGGATCTCGGGGTCGCGCTGTGCGGCGCGCCCGCGCGCCTGCTCGCGGGTCCACAGCCGGTAGCAGTGACCGGGCCCGAGCCGTCCGGCGCGTCCGGCACGCTGCTCGGCCGAGGCGAGCGAGACCGGCTCGGTGACCAAGCGGGTGAGCCCGGTGTTGGGGTCGAAGCGCGGCTTGCGGGTGAGCCCGCCGTCGATCACCACGCCGACGCCCTCGATGGTGAGGCTGGTCTCGGCGATGTCGGTAGCGAGGATCACCCGCCGCCGCCCGGGCGAGGGCGGGGCGAGGGCGCGCGCCTGCTCGGCGGTGGGCAGACTGCCGTGGAGGGCGAGCAGGTCGGTCTCGGGGCCGAGCCGGGGGGCGAGTGCTGCGCGACAGCGCTCGATCTCGCGCACCCCGGGGAGGAAGGCGAGGATGTCGTCGTCGTGCGCGGCGAGCGCGTGCACCACCGCGCCGACCAGGCCCGCCGGCTGCTCGACCGGGCGCTCGGCATGGTGCACCGTGACCGGATAGGTGCGCCCGGCGGCACTGATCGTCTCCGCGCCGCCGAGCAGTCTGGCCACCGGCTCGGCCTCGATGGTCGCCGACATCACCAGCACCCGCAGCTCGGGGCGCAGGTTGGCGACCACGTCGAGCACCAGCGCCAGTCCCAGGTCGGCGTGCAGGCTGCGCTCGTGGAACTCGTCGAAGATCACCAGATCGACCCCGCTGAGCTCGGGGTCGTGCTGCAACCGGCGGGTGAGGATGCCCTCGGTGAGCACCTCGATGCGGGTCGTCGGGCCGATCCGGCGCTCGAAGCGCACCTGGTAGCCGACCGTCTCGCCGAGCGCTTCGTTGCACAGTGCGGCCATCCGCGCGGCGGTCATGCGCGCCGCCGGGCGGCGCGGTTCGAGCATCAGGATGCGCCCGCCGATCAGCCCCTCGGCCTCGAGCAGGGCGAGCGGCGCGCGGGTCGACTTGCCCGAGCCGGTGGGGGCCTGGAGCAGGGCGTGGCCGTGGCGCAGGGCCTCGATCAGCGCCGGCAGGCTGGTCTCGATCGGTAGTGGAGCGGGGTTGGGCGTGTGCTGTGACATGCGAGCGGTGGCGACGGCTGAGCCCCGGGGGTGCATCGACGCCGGGGCGGTGGAACAATGGTGTCGCGCCCGGGATCGGGGATGGCGCGATCGCGCGGCGCATTGTCATGCCTCCGGCCGCGCTTGGCCAGGGGCGAGGTCTCCCGCTGCCGAATCTGCAACGATGTCGCAACCAACCCAGAGTGAGTGTCTCGAGTGCGGTCTGCTGCAGCGCTGCCCGCCGTTGCCGCGCGGTGGCGCCGCGCGCTGCGTGCGCTGTGGCAGCGTGCTGCGCCGTCACCGCCCCGACAGCCTCGAGCGCACCCTGGCGCTCACCCTCGCCGGGCTGGTGCTGTTCGTGATCGCCAACGCCTTCCCCTTCCTCGCCTTTCGCATGCAGGGGCAGGTCACCGAGACCACGCTGCTGACCGGGGTGGCCGAACTCTATCGCGGCGGGCAGTGGGAGATCGCCCTGGTGGTGCTCTTCACCAGCGTGCTGGCGCCGGGGCTGCAGCTCTTGTTGCTGCTCGCGGTGCTCGCGCCCTTGCGTCTGGCGCGCGTGCCGCGCTGGTTGCCGCGGCTGTTTCGCTGGATGCGGACCCTTGCGCCCTGGGGGATGATGGATGTGTTCATGCTCGGCATCCTGGTGGCGGTGGTCAAGCTCGCCGATATGGCCACCATCGTCCCCGGCACCTCGCTGTTCGCCTTCGCGGCGCTGATCCTGGTGCTCGCCGCCGCCCAGGCGAGCCTCGACCCCGACCTGGTGTGGTCGCGGGTGGCGCTGGCGCCGGCGCCAGCCCCGCGTCCCGGTGACGCGCACCGCACCTGCGAGGTGTGTGCGCTGGTGACGGCGCCGGGTGGGGCGCGCGACGGGCGCTGCCCGCGCTGCGGCGCGGCGTTGCACCGACGCAAGCCCGAGAGCCTGCAGCGCACCTGGGCGCTGGTGCTGGCGGCGCTGATCTGCTACGTGCCGGCGAATCTGTTGCCGATCATGACCGTCACGTCGCTCGGGCGCAGCCAATCGGATACCATCTTCAGCGGCGTGGTCTTCCTCTTCGGTCACGGCATGTGGCCGCTTGGGCTGGTGGTGTTCGTCGCCAGCGTATTCGTGCCGCTGCTCAAGCTGTTGATCCTCGTCGGGTTGCTGCTCTCGGTGCACACGCGAACGCGCTGGCGACCGCGCGAGCGTACCCGGCTCTACCGCCTGACCGAGGCGATCGGGCGCTGGTCGATGGTCGATGTCTATGTGGTGACCATCCTGGTGGCGCTGGTGCGCCTGGGCAATCTCGCCAGCGTCGAGGCCGAGGCCGGCGCCATCTTCTTCTGCGCGGTGGTGGTGCTGACCATGATCGCGGCGATGTCATTCGACCCCAGGTTGATCTGGGACCGCTTGGAGCAGCAGCATGTCAGAGACCGCCGAGCGCCGTGACGGCGCGCCCGCCCTGCCGGAGGCCGAGGTGCGGGTACGTGGTGCGCCCTCGCTGGTGTGGCTGATCCCGCTGCTGGCGCTGGCCATCGGCGCCTGGCTGGCGCTGAAGACGCTCAGCGAGCAGGGACCGACCATCACCGTCCGCTTCCCCAGCGCCGCCGGGCTGCAGGCGGGCAAGACCAAGGTCAAGTTCAAGGACGTCGAGGTCGGCCAGGTGACGGCGATCGACGTCAGCCAGGACCTCGACTCGGTGATCGTCACCGCCGAGCTCAAGCACGGCAGCGCCCATCTGCTCAACGCCGAGACCCGCTTCTGGGTCGAGCGCCCACGGGTGAGCGCGAGCCGGGTCTCGGGGCTCGAGACGCTGCTCTCGGGGGCCTTCATCGCCCTCGATCCGGGCAGCAGCGGCGCCTCGCAGCGCGACTTCGTCGGCCTCGATGAGCCGCCGCTGTTCACCACCGACGCCCCCGGCACCCGCTTCGTGCTGCGTGCCGCGACCCTGGGCTCGCTCAATATCGGCTCGCCGGTCTACTATCGCCAGATCCAGGTCGGGCAGGTGGTCGGGTTCGGGCTCGAGGACGACGCCAGCGCGGTGCGCATCGAGCTCTTCATCCCCGCCCCGCACGATGCCCTGGTCAGTGCCGAGACCCGCTTCTGGAACGCCAGCGGCGTCGACATCTCGCTCAGCGGCGCGGGGATCAGCCTCGACACCCAGTCGCTGGTCTCGGTGTTGCTCGGCGGGGTCGCCTTCGACACCCCCGACACCATTGCCGGCAGCGGCGCCCCCGCTCAGCCGCTCGAGGTCTTCCCGCTCTATCCCAACCGCGAGGCGGCGCACGCCAGGACCTATGCCGCCAAGTCGCACTATCTGCTGCTGTTCGAGGGCTCGGTGCGCGGGTTGAGCATCGGCGCGCCGGTGATGCTGCGCGGTATCGAGATCGGTCAGGTGCTCGACATCCAGTTGCAGTTCGATCCCGAGGCCGAGATCTTCCGCATCCCGGTGCTGATCGAGGTCGAACCCGAGCGCATCGCCTTGCGCAACGCCGCGCACGCGCCGGATCATGCGCACATGCTCGAGCGCCTGGTCGAACTCGGTCTGCGCGCCCAGCTCAAGCTCGCCAGCCTGATCACCGGTCAGCTCTACGTCGAGCTCGACATCGACCCCGAGGCGCCCGCCGCGGGCCTCGGACGCTATGGCGACTATGTCGTCATCCCCAGCCGGCCGACGCCGCTCGAGGCGCTCACCGGCAAGCTCGAGCGCATCCTCTCGCGGCTCGAGCAGGTGCCTTTCGAGCAGATCGGCGCCGATCTCGGCCAGACCCTGGGGCGGGTGCGCGAGGTGGTCGACAGCGGGGTGCTGAGCCAGCTCGGCGAAGACCTGGAGGACACCCTGGCGAGTCTGCGCGGGCTCGCCGAGCAGCTCGACGGCGAGGTCGCCCCGGCGCTGCGCGCTACCCTGGAGGAGGCGCGTGCGACCTTCGCTCATGCCGGGGCGATGCTCGACCCCGAGGCGGCGACGACACGCGAGTTCAGAACCATGCTGCGGGAGACGGCCGAGGCGGCGCGCGCGGTGCGCGACCTGGCCGATTATCTGGAGCGGCATCCGGAGGCCCTGATCCAGGGCAAGGGAGGTCTACGATGACGGAGCGCCGATGGCGATTGGCGGCGGTCGCGCTGGTGGCGGCGGTGAGTGCGGGGTGCGCCAGCTCGCCGCCGGCACGGTTCTATGCGCTGAGCGCGGTGGGGGTGGCACCCCCCGAGGCGCGCGCCCCGGGGCTCGCCGTCGGGGTCGGCCCGCTGGTGCTGCCGGAGTATCTCGATCGCCCCCAGCTCGTCACCCGCGAGTCGGGCAACCGGCTGCGGATCGACGAGTTCGAGCGCTGGGGCGGCTCGCTGCGCGACGACTTCCTGCGGGTGTGGAGCGAGAACCTGGCGCGCGCGCTCGGTAGCGAGCGGGTGCGGCTGCTCGAGGGCGAGCTGCGCTATGGGGTCGATCTGCGGGTCGGCGCCGAGCTGCTCGCCTTCGAGGGGAACGATGACGGCAGCGCCCGGCTCAAGGTGCGCTGGGCGGTGCGCGACGGCACCGGCCGACGCACCCTGCTGGTGCGCGAGAGCGACGATCGTCAGCCGCTGTCCGCGCCCGGCGACAGCCGCGCCCTGGTCGCCGCTCTCGATGAGTTGCTCGCGCGCTTCAGTGCCGAGGTCGCCGGCGCGCTCGCCGCGCTGCCGCCGACCCCGCCCGAGACCGCCGCTCAGGCGCGGTAGCCGATACGAAAACCGCCCCAGTGGCGTCCGCGCACGTACACCGGCGCGGAGATGTCGTGCATGATCTCGCCGGTGTCGCGGCGATAGGTCTGGATCAGGAAGGGCAGCTCGTGGGCGCCGCACTGGCGCCCGACCGGGTCCTCGAAGATGCGCTTGGTGCGGTTGTGCAGCAGATCGTGGTCGCGATCGCCGGTCAGCGGCTGGGAGAAGCACTGGTTGTGGGTCGGCACATAGCCGTTGCGGTCACAGCCGATGGCATAGGCGACATGGGCGTTGCTCTTGAGCACCGGCTCCTGCAGTGGCGGGAAGAGCCGGTCGGTGAGCCGGTCGAAGCCGGTGGTGAATTTCTTCGGCTCGGTGTCCGGGATCGGCTGGTAGTCGCTCTCGAACAGGTTGCGCTCGCTGACCTCGCCGTTCTCCAGCGCGCGTTCGAGCTGGTCGCCGATCGCGCGCGCGAGTCGCTGCACCAGCTCGGGCATCTGCTGATGGGTCCGGGTGGCCTGCTCGCCGGCGGCGCCGAGCTGGAAGACCTTGCTGATCTCGTGCAGGTTGGTGGCCAGCCCCTCGAGCGCCTGGACCTCCTGCAACGTCGTCGCGGCGCCCTGGGCGTTGCGCTCGGCCATCTCGCTGATCTCCTGCACATGACTGCTGACACGCTGGGCCTCGTTGCCCTGCTGGGCGATCTCGGCGGCGATGCCGGCGATGCGCTCGAGGCTGCGCGCCGCGCCCTGGTCGATCCCGGTCAGGGCGCTGGCCGCCTGGGTGGCAAGATCGGTCCCGGCCTGGGCCTGGTCGCTGCCGGCGCCGATCGCTGCGACCGCCTCGCGGGTCTCGGTCTGGATGGTGGTGATCACCTCGCCGATCTCGGTGGTGGCGGTGGCGGTGCGCTCGGCGAGCTTGCGCACCTCGTCGGCGACCACCGCGAAGCCGCGCCCGGCCTCGCCGGCGCGCGCCGCCTCGATCGCGGCGTTGAGCGCGAGCAGGTTGGTCTGGTCGGCAATCTCGCGGATGGTGCGCACGATCCCGCCGATCTCTTCGGAGCGCTCGCCGAGCGCAGCGATCAGTTGCGCCGAGCGCCCGACCGAGTCGGCGATGCGGGCGATCTCGGCGGCGGCATCGGAGACGATGCGGCTGCCGTGTTGCGACAGCGCGCGCGCCTCCTCGGCGTCGCTGGCCGAGTCGCGGGCGTGCTCGGCCACCACCTCGACCCCGGCGCTCATCTCGCCGATGGCCTGGGCCATGCGCGCCGAGGCCTCGCCCTGCGCGGCCGAGTCGTCGGCCAGAGCGCGGGCGTTGGCGGCGAGGGTGTCGGCCGCCTCGGCGAGACGCTGGGCGTCGTAGAGAACCTTGCCGATGATCCCCTGGAAGCTCTCGATCAGGGCGTTGTAGTGGCGGGCGCAGTGACCGGCGGGGCTGCTCGAGACCGTGGCGCGACGGGCGAGATCGCCGTCGGCGCGGGTGCGCGCGAGCAGATCGGCAAAGCCCCTGAGTTCGGCGCCGAGGGTGCGTTCGAGGATCAGCCAGGCGGTCGCGCCGAGCAGGAGCGCGAGCACCAGTTGTCCACCGAGGACGGTCATCGATAGGGCGCCGCTCGCCAGCGCGAGCGCGCATCCACCAAGCCCGGACAGGACGCCCAGGGTCATGCCGATCATCCAGAATCGCATATCGAGTGGTCTCATGCTGCCGCGCTTGGTACGCGGTCTTTCGTTGTGGTGGCGTAGACGCCGCTCCTGCCTTGACGTCCTTCTCAGGCGGTCATTCTAGCGGTATCCGTGGATGCTTCGTGTACCCCTGTCGTCGCTTAAACACGAATGCCCACTTAGAGTGCGAGGTTGGTCGCATTGCTCCATCATGGTGCGGTGTCGGTTGGTGCGCTGGCGGTTGATGGGACTGCCGCACCGCGAGGATGCGGGCTGTAATGGATTGGTGCATCAGCAGTTTGGCGTCCTCTCCGCGGGAGGTCGAAAGGGTGCTGGTCTGGATCGTGCTTAATGGCCCCCCGCTGAATTGATCCAAGGGGTTTCCTCGACATGATGCAGCCTTCCCAGGCGGGCACGGATGTGCTCTTTCTACTCGTCGGCGCCGTGATGGTGCTGGCCATGCACGCCGGCTTCGCCTTTCTCGAGGTCGGGACCGTCCGTGCCAAGAACCAGGTCAATGCGCTGGCCAAGATCATGGCCGATTTCGCGGTCTCGACCATCGCCTATTTCTTCATCGGCTACAGCCTCGCCTATGGCATCGACTTCTTCAGCGGCGCCGAGGCGTTGCAGGAGAAGAACGGCTACGAGCTGATGCGCTTCTTCTTCCTGTTGACCTTCGCTGCGGCGATCCCGGCGATCGTCTCCGGCGGCATCGCCGAGCGCGCCCGCTTCTATCCGCAGCTGCTCGCCTCCTTTCTCGTCGTCGGCTTGCTCTATCCGAGCTTCGAGGGCGTGGTCTGGAATGGTGCGTTCGGGGTGCAGGCGTGGCTCGAGACGCACCTCGGCGCGCCCTTCCACGACTTCGCCGGCTCCGTGGTGGTGCACGGTTTCGGCGGCTGGCTCGCCCTGGCTGCGGTGTTGCTGCTCGGGGCGCGTCAGGGGCGCTATCGTCGCGACGGCACCATGCTGGCGCACCCGCCGTCCTCGATCCCCTTCCTTTCGCTCGGCGCCTGGACCCTCACCGTCGGCTGGTTCGGCTTCAACGTGATGTCGGCGCAGAGCGTCGAGGCGGTGAGCGGGCTGGTGGCGGTCAACTCGCTGATGGCGATGGTCGGCGGCATCCTCGCGGCGCTGCTGGCCGGGCGCAAGGATCCGGGCTTTCTCCACAACGGGCCGCTCGCCGGGCTGGTGGCGGTGTGCGCGGGCTCCGACCTGATGCACCCGCTCGGCGCCCTGGCAACCGGCGCCGTGGCCGGGGCGATCTTCGTCTACACCTTCACCCTGGCGCAGAACCGCTGGCGCATCGACGATGTGCTCGGGGTGTGGCCGCTGCACGGGCTCTGCGGCCTCTGGGGCGGACTCGCGGCGGGGATCTTCGGTCTGCCGCTGCTCGGTGGCCTGGGCGGGGTGAGCCTCGCCTCACAGGCCATCGGCAGTCTCGCCGGGGCGCTGTTCGCCTTCGTCGGCGGCGCGCTGGTCTACGGCATGGCCAAGGGGCTGTTCGGCATCCGGCTGAGCGACGAGGAGGAGTATCTCGGCGCCGACCTCAGCATCCACCGCATCACCGCGCAGCCTGACTACAATCGCGGCGAGGTCTGAGCGGCGGTGTCGCGCCGAGCGCCTCGTAGACCCCGTCCCAGAGACGGATACGGGCGCACAGCGCCTCCTCGGCGGCGGTCTCGGCCTCCTCGATGCGGCGCGGGTCGTCATCGCACAGCACCTCGAGCAGGCGTATCGACAGCGGGCCGTGGAAGTCGCTGTCGAGTTCGATGTGGCGTTGCAGATAGGCGTGGAAGATCGGTGCCTGTTCCGGGGTGATCGCCATGTCCTCGAGCAATCGGCGGAACAGCATCGGGATCAGCGTCTCGCGGCCGTGGGCGAGGGCGGCGGCGGCCAGGTGCGGCTTGCCCTCGCGGATGAAGCCGAAGGTGGTCTCGGTGAAGTAGCGCGCCGGCAGCGGCACCAGCTCGGGGTCGTAGAGCAGCGCGTCGAGCGGCTCGCGGGCGAGTCGCGCGACGAAGCGGCGGGCGGGCTCGGGGTCGGCGCCGACCTCGGTCATGGCGCGGCAATAGAGTTCGAAGTGGCTGGCATAGAGGGGCGCGGCGGCGGTGGTGGATTCGAGGACGTCGGACTCCTCCTCGAGGACCAGCTGGTTGATGAAGTAGCGCAGCGCCGGGTCGCCCTGTGGCCGCCACGGCAGGTCGGTCGGGGCGAGCTGGCGCTGCAGGTACTTGATCAGCGACATGAAGTCCCACACCGAGTACACGTGGTGCTGCATGAAGGTGCGCAGCCGCCCGAGGTCATCGATGGCGGCATAGACGGGGTGCTGCTCGAGCTGCTGGCGCAGCGGACGGAGATGGTCGAGATCGGGTGATGCCATGCGCCTGTCCTCGTGATCGAATGATTCCTTGGGTCCCGAGACATCACTATAGGCGAGTGCGCGCGATCGGCTCGCGACGGTCGGCAGGGCAGGACGCTAGTGCAAGCGGGTCTCCTGGGCCCAGCGACTGTAGTAGGCCTGCATCAGCGCCCTGACCGGCTCGGGGTAGTCGTGCGTCTCCATCTGCTCCATGCCCTCGCGGAAGAACCCCGGCGCGAGCTCCGGGGCCAGCTCGATGAGCGCCTCGAAGGCCTCGTGCATCAGGGGCGGCTGCTGGGTGCGGGTGGCGACGATGGCGCGGTTGTAGAGCAGCACCCGCCAGGCGCGCGCGGCCTCGGGGCCGGCCGGGTCCTGGAGGCGCTCGGTGCCGATGCCGTCGAGGATCTCGGAGATCAGCCGGTGCAGGGCCACCAGTTCATCGGGGTCGGCGGTGGTGTTGGCCAGTCCGGCGGCGGCGTCGACCAGTGGTGCGGGGCGCAGCAGTTCGCCGCCGTGGCGCAGCACCCAGCAACTCAGTGGCAGCGCCAGGGTGCTGACGCGACGGGCCAGCGTCGGCAGTTGCAGTGCGCGGGCGATTGCGGCGAGCTCGGCGAGCAGGTCGAGCCCGTGAACGAGTCGCTGGGTGAGCGCGCGCTCGCGGGCGCAGAGACCGAATTCGCCGTCTCGCGCCGGCTCCAGCGCGGAGGTCTCGAGGGTGACGAGCAGCCGGTCGAGCGCCTCGAGCGGCACGTCGGGATCGTTCTCGGGCGGGTTGGTCGCGCGCTCGAAGGCGTCACGGATCTCGTCGCCGATCTCGGTGAGGCACTGGGCGATGCGGGACAGGTCGACCGGGGCTAGCATGCTGGGATGATCCTCGCGCGGATGAGTCGGGATGATGGTGTCGCCAAGCCGACGCCACCTCCGCGCCCGCCTTGCGGTAGACTAGCATGATGACCCCGATTCCCGATCTGCACACCCATTCGACCGCCTCCGATGGAACCCTGACCCCAGGCGCGTTGGTCGAGCGCGCGGTACGCGCCGGCCTGACGACCTTGGCGCTGACCGATCACGATACCACCGCCGGGGTCGGGGAGGCCGCCGCCGCGGCCGCCGGCCACGGGTTGACGCTGGTCCCCGGGGTCGAGGTCTCGGTCACTTGGAACGCCCGTACCATCCATGTGGTAGGGCTCAACGTCGACCCTGTCAACCCCGAGCTTGCAGAGGGGCTGGCGCGATTGCGCGCGTTTCGTGACTGGCGCGCCGAGGAGATCGGCCGGCGGCTGGCCAGGCACGGCATCCAGGGCGCCTACGAGGGCGCGCGGGCGTACGCCGGGGGCAACCTGATCGGGCGCACCCACTTCGCCCGTTTTCTCGTCGAGCAGCGTCTGGCCGCCGACACCGGAGACGTGTTCAAGCGCTTTCTCACCACCGGCAAGCCGGGGCACGTCGCCGGCGACTGGGCGAGCCTGGAGGCTGCGGTGGGATGGATCCGCGCCGCCGGCGGTCAGGCGGTGATCGCCCACCCCGCGCGCTACCGGCTCACCCGCACCAAGCTGCTGCAGCTGATCGGCGAGTTCCGCGAGCACGGCGGTTGCGGTATCGAGGTGGTGACCAGCAGTCACAGCCGCGACGAGATCTTCACCTTCGCCCGTCATGCCCGCGAGCAACGCCTGCTGGCCTCGGCGGGTTCGGATTATCACGGTCCCGAGCAGCCCTGGCTGATGCTCGGGCGGTTGCCGCCGCTGCCCGACGGGTGCATCCCGATCTGGCGTGATTGGTCGTCGTGCGCCGTCCCCGCCGGCGCCGCGCGCGCGACCTGTTAAGGACACAGAGATGGCGCAGTTCTTCCAGATTCATCCGGTCAACCCGCAACCGCGGCTGATCCGTCGCGCGGTGGAGATCCTGCTCGAGGGCGGGGTGATCGTCTATCCCACCGACTCCTCCTACGCGCTCGGCTGCCAGCTCGGCGAGAAGTCGGCGATGGAGCGCATCCGGCGCATCCGCCGACTCGACGACAAGCACAACTTCACCCTGGTCTGTCGCGATCTCTCCGAGATCACCACCTATGCCAAGATCGACAACCAGGCCTTCCGTCTGCTCAAGTCGCTGACCCCCGGACCCTATACCTTCATCCACCACGCCACCAAACAGGTGCCGCGCCGACTGCTCCATCCCAAACGCAAGACGATCGGCATCCGCGTACCGGACAACGAGATCTGTCGCGCGCTGCTCGGCGAGCTCGATCAGCCGATCCTCAGCTCGACGCTGATCATGCCCGATGACGAGCACCCGCTGACCGACCCCTACGACATGCGCGAGCTGCTCGACAAGCATGTCGACCTGGTCATCGACGGCGATTTCTGCGGCCTCGAGCCGACCACGGTGATCGACATGACCGCCGAGCCCCCCGAGGTCGTGCGCCAGGGCAAGGGCGAAGCCGCGCCGCTGAACTGAGTCCGCGATCATGGAAACGCTCAATCATTTCCAGTGGCTGGCGGTGCTGGCCCTTCCGGTGCTGTTCGCGATCACCGTGCACGAGGCCGCCCACGGCTGGATGGCCAGCCGGCTCGGGGATCGCACGGCGTGGATGCTGGGGCGGGTGACCTTCAACCCGCTGCGCCACATCGACCCCATCGGCACCCTGCTGGTGCCGGCGCTCACCTTCGTGCTGGTCGGCTTCCTCTTCGGCTGGGCCAAGCCGGTGCCGGTGGTCTATCGCAACCTGCGCCGGCCGCGTCGCGACATGGCCCTGGTCGCGCTCGCCGGCCCCGGCGCCAACCTGTTGATGGCGCTGGGCTGGGGGCTGGTGATCGAGTTCGGGCTGTGGCTGGGGCCAGAGACGGCCTGGGCGGCGTTGCCGCTGGTCTACATGGGCGCGGCCGGGGTGCTGATCAATGTCTTCCTCATGGTGCTCAACCTGTTCCCGCTGTTACCCTTGGACGGTGGGCGTGTACTGAATGCGCTGCTGCCGCCGTCCCTGGCGCAGTGGTTTGCTCGACTCGAACCCTTTGGTCTGATCATCCTGCTGGTCCTCCTGGTCACCGGCGTGCTCGGCGCGATCCTGCTGCCACTGGTCGC
Source organism: Marichromatium sp. PS1 (assembly GCF_041155115.1). NCBI lineage: Bacteria > Pseudomonadati > Pseudomonadota > Gammaproteobacteria > Chromatiales > Chromatiaceae > Marichromatium > Marichromatium sp. PS1. Next base: position 498,281 of record NZ_BAAFHB010000004.1, on the reverse strand, counting down.
CGACACCGTCGCCCTGCTACCGGGCGCGAGGGTCGTCATGGAACTGTTTTTCGTCTGACGCGAGGCCGTTAATCCTTGAATTCCGTCTCCGCACAACACTCGCGCGTCCTCTCCGGGATGCGCCCGACCGGCCGACTCCATCTCGGTCATTATCACGGCGTGCTCAAGAACTGGGTCGAACTCCAGCACGAGTACGATTGCTACTTCTTCATCGCCGACTGGCACGCGCTGACCACGGCCTACGAGGATCCCACCGCGATCCCGGCCAACATCTGGGAGATGGCGATCGACTGGCTGGCCGCCGGTGTCAATCCCGGCGCCGCGACCCTGTTCGTGCAGTCACGGGTGCCCGAGCACGCCGAGCTGCACCTGCTGCTGTCGATGATCACCCCGCTGGGCTGGCTCGAGCGGGTGCCGACCTACAAAGACCAGCAGGAGCGGCTCAAGGAACTCGACCTGGCCACCTACGGTTTCCTCGGCTACCCGCTGCTGCAGAGCGCCGACATCCTCATCTACAAGGCCGGCCAGATCCCGGTCGGTGAGGACCAGATCGCCCACGTCGAACTCACCCGTGAGGTGGCACGCCGCTTCAACCACATCTATGGTCGCGAGCCCGACTTCGAGGAGAAGGCCGAGGCGGCGCGGCGCAAGATGGGCAAGAAGAACGGCAAGCTGTTCGACAAGCTCCGCCGCGCCTATCAGGAGCAGGGTGATCAGGAGGCGCTGGAGGTGGCGCGCGCGCTGCTCGAGGGCCAGGCCAACATCACCATGGCCGATCGCGAGCGGCTGTTCGGCTATCTCGAGGGCGGTGGTCGCGAGATCCTCCCCGAGCCCCAGCCGCTGCTGACCAAGGCCTCGCGGATGCCCGGGCTGGATGGCCAGAAGATGTCCAAGTCCTATGGCAACACCATCTCGCTGCGCGACCGTCCCGAAGAGGTCGAGAAGGCGATGCGCACCATGCCCACCGACCCGGCGCGGGTGCGCCGTACCGATCCGGGCGACCCGGAGAAGTGCCCGGTGTGGCAGTTCCACCAGGTCTATTCCGACCCGGCGGTGTGCGACTGGGTGCAACAGGGCTGCCGTTCGGCCGGGATCGGTTGCCTCGAGTGCAAGCAGCCGGTCATCGATGCCGTCTGTGCCGAATTGAAGCCGATCCAGGCCCGTGCCGAGGAGTTCGCCGCCCAGCCCGAGCTGGTGCGCAGCATCCTCAACGAGGGCTGCGAGAAGGCCCGTGACGTCGCCCGCGAGACCCTCGAAGAGGTCCGTCACGCGATGTCGCTGGTGATGGTCTGAGCCGCCCCCGGTCACGCGCCGGCGCGCACGTCGATCGGATGTCCATGGATCGAGCCGGGGAGGCCCGTGTGCGTACGGGCGACGCGTCCGCCCCGCTGCCCGCTGAGGGTGGCGGGGAGGCGGGCGCGCCTCTCGCCCTGATCCGGGGGACGCCGGTCTTGACGCTGCCGCAGGATCTCTACATCCCGCCCGATGCGCTGGAGGTCTTTCTCGAGACCTTCGAGGGACCGCTCGACCTGCTGCTCTATCTGATCAAGCGTCAGAACCTCGACATCCTCGACATCCCCATCGCCGACATCACCGCGCAGTACATGGAGTATGTCGAGCTGATGAGCGAGCTGCGCCTCGAGCTCGCCGCCGAGTATCTGCTGATGGCCGCGATGCTCGCCGAGATCAAGTCGCGCATGCTGCTGCCGCGCCCGGTAGCTGCCGAGGACGAGGAGAGCGATCTCGACCCGCGCGCCGAACTGGTGCGCCGGTTGCTCGAGTACGAGCGCTTCAAGCGCGCCGCGCAGACGATCGACGCCCTGCCGCGACTCGAACGCGACCTCTTCCCGGTCGCCGCCGAGCTGCCGCCGACCGAGATCCGTCGGCTGCCGCCGCCGGTCGAGCTCGACGAGCTGATCGGCGCGCTGCGCGCGGTGCTGGCGCGGGCCGATCTCTATGTCAGTCACCGGGTCGAGCGCGAGTCGCTGTCGCTGCGCGAGCGCATGTCGATGGTGCTCGAGCGGCTCGGTGGCGGCGGTTTCCGCCGCTTCACCGAGCTGTTCGACCTCACCGAGGGCCGCGCCGGCGCGGTGGTGACCTTCCTCGCGGTGCTCGAGCTGGTCAAGAGCGCGACCCTGGAGCTGGTTCAGCCCGAACCCTTCGCCCCGATCCACGTCCGGCTGCGCGACAGCGGCGCCGACGAGAGCCAGGAACACGATGACGCCACAGCGGCTTAAACAGATCGTCGAGGCGGCGCTGTTCGCCGCCGACGCCCCGGTGAGCAGCGAGCGGCTGCTGCAGCTGTTCGAGGACCACGAGCGCCCCGCGCGCGGGGTGCTCGATCGCGTCCTGGTCGAGCTTGCCGAGGACTATGCCGAGCGCGGCATCGCCCTGGTCGAGGTCGCCAGCGGCTGGCGCGTGCAGGTGCGCGCCGAACTCGCCCCCTGGGTCGGGCGGCTGTGGGAGGAGCGTGCGCCGCGTTACTCGCGCGCGCTGCTCGAGACCCTGGCGCTGATCGTCTATCGTCAGCCGATCACCCGGGGCGAGATCGAGGAGATCCGCGGCGTCTCGGTCAGCACCAACATCATCCGCACCCTGCTCGAGCGCGAGTGGGTGCGGGTGGTGGGGCATCGCGACGTCCCCGGCCGGCCGGCGCTCTATGCCACCACCCGACGCTTTCTCGACTACTTCGGGCTGCGCTCGCTCAACGAGCTGCCGCCCTTGGCCGAGATCCGCGAACCGGAGCTATTGTTCAACGAGGAGTTGGCGCTCGAGGCGCCGCCCCAACCCCATTCCACGTCCCAGGAGACCGCGCGTGCGGTCCCGGAGCAACACAACGATGAAGAATGACCGACGCCCGGGTCCTCGGGTGCCACAGGAAGAGCCGGTGCGGCTGCAGAAGCTGCTCGCCGAGGCCGGTCTCGGTTCGCGCCGCGAGATCGAGGGCTGGATCACTGCCGGGCGGGTGCGCGTCAACGGCGAGCTGGCCACGCTCGGCGATCGCGCCACCCGCGCCGACCGTATCCGCGTCGACGGGCGCGACGTGCGGCTGCAGCGTCAGCGCGACATCGAGCGCCAGGTGATCGTCTACCACAAGCCCGAGGGCGAGGTGGTCACCCGGCGCGACCCCGAGGAGCGCGCCACGGTGTTCCGTCGGCTGCCACGTCCCAAGCAGGGGCGCTGGATCGCCGTCGGGCGGCTCGACATCAACACCTCCGGGCTGATCCTGTTCACCACCGATGGCGAGCTGGCCAACCGGCTGATGCACCCCTCGCGTGAGCTCGAGCGCGAGTACGCGACGCGTATCCTCGGCGAGCCGAGCCCGGAGACGCTGGCCCAGCTCACCCAGGGCATCGAGCTCGAGGACGGTCCGGCGCGCTTCGACCATATCGAGTCGCGCGGCGGCAGCGGCGCCAACCGCTGGTATCACGTGGTGTTGCACGAGGGGCGCAACCGCGAGGTGCGGCGGCTGTGGGAGGCGGCGGGGTTGACCGTCAGCCGGTTGATCCGGGTGCGCTACGGCAACATCGAACTCGGTCGGCGGCTGTTCCCGGGGAACTGGCGACCGCTCGACGAGCAGGAACTCAACGGTCTGCTGACCCTCGTCGGCATGGCGCCGTCGCGCCCGCCGCGCCGCGGTCCGGGTGGCGGACCACGGCGTCGGGGCTGAACGCGCCGCTCAGTAGTGCGGCGGTGGCGGCTCGTCGGAGGGTGCGCCGCCCGTCTGATCATCGCGCGCGCTGAGCGCGGAGCTGATCCAGGCGCGGACCTTGGCGAGTTCCTCGCGCAACGCGTCGATCTCGGTCTGCTGACGGGTGACCACCGCGTTGAGCTGCTTGAGGTCGTCTTCCTGGTAGGTCAGGCGCAGCTGCAGCTCGGTGATGGCTTCGTCCTGGGGTGTGATCTCGGTCATAGGTAGAGCAGGATGGTGAAGTAGTGACTGATGCTGCCGGCGAGCACGAACAGGTGCCAGATGCCGTGGCACCAGGGGAAGCGATCGTCGAGGACGTAGAAGATCACGCCCACGGTATAGAAGAGCCCCCCGGCGAGCAGCCACCAGAAACCGGCCGCCGGTAGCGCCGCGATCAGCGGGTCGAGCGCGAACACCACCAGCCAGCCCATCGCCAGATAGATCAGGATCGGCAGCACCCGTGCGCCCTTGCGCGGCAGCGATTCGAGGATCATGCCGATCACCGCCAGCCCCCAGACCGCGCTGAACAGCCACCAACCGACGCTGCCCTGCAGTGCGAGCAGGGTGAAGGGCGTATAGGTCCCCGCGATCAGCAGATAGATCGCATGATGATCGAGCATGCGGAAGATCTGCTTGGCGCGTCCGCGCAGGCTGTGGTAGAGGGTCGAGAACAGATAGAGCAGGAACAGCGTGACCCCATAGATGGTCAGGCTCGAGATCCGTACCGCGCCGCCCTCGGTGCTGGCGAGGGTGATCATCACGGTGACCCCGATCAGGGCGAGCACCGCGCCCACCAGATGTGTGATGCTGTTGAAGCGTTCTCCTGCGTACACGATTCACCCTTAACTGTGGCGCTGATGACCTCGCGAGATGCGTGGTCGTTGCGATGAGACATGGTTCGACACCACCCCCGCGGCCGCGCCTGGACGTGGAGTGTGACGGGCCGAGGAGGGAGTGGCTGAGTGCGACTGCATTATTACACAGCCGGCCGCGGATGCCAGACCGTGCGGGCAGCCGCCAGCGGTTAGCTACCAGCCGCCAGCCGCCAGCCGCCAGCCGCCAGCCGGGAGGGATTGAACCGCGAAGCCGCGAAGGACGCGAAGGGAAAGCTAACAGCGTCCAGCCGCCAGCCACCAGTGGGCGTTCTTCTTCCCGCCGTCGCCGCAGGACACCAGCCGCTGCCGCCATCATGGATGTCATTCCCCCCCACTGGCGACTGGACGCGGAGAGGGCCCCAGCAGTGGCCAGCTCCCAGCTCCCAGCTCCCAGCTCCCAGCTCCCAGTGGACGTTCTTCCTCCCGCCGTCGCCGCTGGACATCAACCGCGCCGCCATCATCGACGCCGACCCTCCCCACTGGTGGCTGTCGGCTGGTGGCTGGACGCTGAAAGAGCCCCAGCAGTGGCTAGTCCCCAGCCACCAGTGGGCGTTCTTCTTCCCGCCGTCGCCGCAGGACACCAGCCGCTGCCGCCATCATCCGCGCCAACCCTCCCCACTGGCGGCTGTCGGCTGGTGGCTGGACGCTGAGCGCCACCAGCTTCCGTTGGGCGTTCTTCGACGCCGCGCAACATCGAATCCCTTTGCGTCCTTCGCGCCTTCGCGGTTCAATCCCCCTGGTAGCTGGTAGCTGGTAGCTGGTAGCTGGTAGCTGGTAGCTGGTAGCTGGTAGCTGGTAGCTGGTAGCTGGTAGCTGGTAGCTGGTAGCTGGTAGCGGTAACGAGGTGGTCATGACCGAGTCATCGGATCAACAGGACGGCGAGGGCTGGCGCGCGCGCTGGCGGCGTGTTCGCGAGGTGTTGCTCGACCCCCGGGTCGACGAGGCGGCGCTCGAGCGCACCCTGGCCGCGGCGCGCGAGCGCCATCCGCCGCCGGTGGTGTGGCTGGTGGGCAAGACCCAGTCGGGCAAGAGTTCGATCGTGCGCACGCTCACCGCGAGCAGCGCCGCCGAGGTCGGCGACGGCTTCCGTCCCTGCACCAGGACCGCGCGGCTCTACGACTTCCCCGCCGAGCTGCCGCTGGTGCGCTTCCTCGACACCCGCGGGCTCGGCGAGATCGACTACGACCCGGCCGAGGACATCCGCTTCTGCGAGTCGCAGTCGCACCTGCTGCTGGCGGTGATGAAGGTCGCCGATCCCGATCAGCAGGCGGTGCACGCGGTGTTGCGCGAGGTCCGTCGGCGCCACCCCGAGTGGCCGGTGGTGGTCGCCCAGACCGGGTTGCACGAACTCTATGCGCGGGTCACCGATCCGCACCCGACACCCTATCGGTTCGACCACGACCCCTGGCCGATGGACCTGCCGAACGATCTGGTCCGGGCGCTGCGCGCCCAGCGCGACGCGCTCGGCGAGCTGCCGGGGACGGCCGAGGTGCGTTGGGTGGCGATCGATCTGACCCTGCCGGAGGACGGCTTCGCGCCACCGGACTACGGTATCGAGGCGCTGTGGTCGGCACTCGACGGGGTCTCCAGTCTGCGTCTGACCGAGCTGCTGCGGGCCGATCCCGAGGTGCGCGACCTGTTCGCGCGCAGCGCCCATCCGCACATCGTCGGCTATGCCCTGACCGCGGCCGGGGTCGGTGCGCTGCCGGCGGTCGACCTGGTCGGGGTGCCGGCGATCCAGGCCAAGCTGTTGCAGAGCCTCGCTGCGCTCTACGGCCAGCCCTGGTCGCGGCGCGAGATCAGCGAATTCCTCGGCCTGCTCGGCATCGGCGTGGGCGCGGCCTATGCCACTCATGCCGCCGGGCGCGCCCTGGTCAAGCTGGTGCCCGGGCTCGGCCAGACGCTCGGCGCGCTGTGGGGGGCGAGCGCGAGCGGCGCCACCACCTATGCCCTGGGCAAGGCCGCCGGGGCCTATTTCAACGATCGTCGTCACGGCGTCGAGACCCAGGCGCGGGCGCTGCGCGCGCGCTTCGCCGCCGAGCTCGAGCGCGGACGGGCGCTGGTCGGTCGGGGGCGGCGATGAATCCGCTGTTGCGCTGGGTGGGGCGCTGGCGCGCGCTGGCGCTGGCGTTCTGGGCGCTGCCGCCGCTGGCGTTGCTGCTCGCCGGTGGCTGGTGGCTCTATCAGCAGGGCATGGTGTTCTACTGGCTGCTCGGCGGGGCGCTCTGCGTGCTGCTCGGGCACGGGCTGATGCTGCTCGCGGCGCGGCGCGAGCGCGCCTGTCTGGACGCGGCCCACACCGGGCCCGACCCCGACTGGACCCCGGGCGGAGTCGACGCCTGGGCGGTGGTCGAGCAGCAGCTCGCCGAGCTGCGCCCGGAGGACTGGCCGCTGGGCGAGGGGATGCGTCTGGGGCTGCTCGGCCAGCAGACCCTGGAGCGGGTCGCCCGTCACTTCCACCCCGAGGTCGAGCAGCCGCTGCTCGAGCTGACCCTGCCGCATGCCCTGTTGGTGATCGAGCGCGCCAGCCACGACCTGCGTCTCAGCGTGACCGAGCAGATCCCCTTCAGCCACACCCTCACCCTCGGCATGCTGGCGCGGCTCTATCGCTGGAAGGGCTTCGCCGAGCGTCTCTACGGGCTCTATCGCGCCGGGCGCTGGGTGGCCAGTCCGACCAGCGCGTTGCTCGCCGAGGCGCTGTCGCGGCTACGCAGCCGCGGCTATGCGCTGGCGCGCGACGAGCTCTATGCCTGGGTGCTGCGCGAGTACGTGCGCAAGGTCGGTTATTACGCCATCGCCCTCTACAGCGGTCGGCTCTCGCTCGACGAGACGCCGGGTGCGGCGCCGCCGCGCCTCGATGAATCGGCGCGCGACCTCGACCGGTCCGAGCGCGAGTCCGAGGCCGACGAGCCGCTGCGCATCCTGGTGCTCGGGCGCGCCAACGCCGGCAAGTCGAGTCTGATCAATGCGCTCTTCGGCAGCCTGCGTCTGGCCACCGACGCCTTGCCCGGCACCACCCGGGAGCCGACCCCGCTGCGTCTCGAACGCGACGGTCTGGCGCTGGGGTTGGTGCTCGACACCCCGGGGCTGGAGCAGCTCGACGACGCGGCGCTGCACGCCGCGGCCGACACCGCCGACATGCTGCTGTGGGTGAGCCCGGCGCACCGCCCCGATCGCGCCACCGAACGCGCGCGACTCGATGCCCTGCGCGCCCATCTCGCCGCGCGTCCCGAGCGTCCGGCGCCGCCGCTGCTGCTGGTGCTCTCGCACATCGATCGGTTGCGCCCGGTGCGCGAGTGGGCGCCGCCTTATGATCTCAACAGCGCCGCTCGTCCCAAGGCGGCCAACATCCGCGCCGCGCTCGAGCACGCGAGCACCGATCTCGCCGTGCCGCTGCCCGATGCCGTCCCGGTGGCGCTGCTGCCCGAGACGGCCTACAACGTCGATGACGCACTGTGGTCGGCCCTGCTCGGGCGGCTCGATCGCGCCAGCCGCGCGCGGCTGCTGCGGGTGCGCGGCGCGCGCCAGGGCGGGGAGGATTGGCGCCTGCTGCGCCGCCAGCTCGCCAACGCCGGGCGTATCCTGTTGCGCTGGCCGGGTGGCGGGCGCGACTGAGCCGGCCTCAGCCCGGCGGCAGCAGGATCTCCAACCGCTCGGCCCCGGCCCGCCCGGCGAAGAACTCAATGTCCTCGGCGATGGCACGCCAGCACTCCGGCTCGATCCGCGCGAGCGGGCCGGTGGCGGTGGCGCGGTAGTGCAACCGCCCGTCGCGCAGCGTGATGTCGATGCCGAGCTGCACCGCGGCGGCGGGGGCCCTCGCCGGTCTGAGCGCGAGTCTGAGCGCGCAGGCATTGGTCGCCAGCCGTGGCGCCAGGGTCTCGACCTGTGCCAGGCGGCAGCCGGGCTCGGCGCTGCGCAGGCGTAGCGCGTGGGCGAGTTCGCGCTCGCAGAAACGCTGCATCGCCCGCTCGATCCCGTGCACCCGACGCTGGGCCTCGTGTACCCGCCAGGGTGCCGCGCGCTCGTCGCGGAGTTGCTCGCGCAGCACCCGACGCAGCCGGTCGAAGGCCTTGGGCTGGGTGCCGCTGTGGATCCCCCGACGCAGCATCGCGCGCATGTTCTCGCCGTGCTCGCCGATCACCGCCGGCTCGATCCCCGGGCGCAGGGCCGGCCCCGAGCGCGGGTGGTTGGCGGCATAGATCTTCCAGTTCTCCTTCAGCTCCCAGACCAGGAAGCCGGCCAGCCCCGGCAGCAGCAGCACGGTGAGGGTGGCGAAGGGGTAGGCGATGAGCTTCGGCAACACCGACTCGGTGAGCGCCACCAGCACCCCGGTGATCGCCGGCAGGAAGGGTAGCAGCAGCTTGTGGGCGATGGTGACCAGCGGGAAGTGCTTGATCGGGTTGACCTGAGGCTCGACCAGCACGGTGACGTAGAACTGGATCAGTGACTGCATCAGGTTCCACAGCGGCGCCAGCAGCGACTTGAGCAGCAGCTCGGGCAGCGACTCGGCGAGATGGTGGCTGAGCAGTTCCTCGATGCGATGCAGCCCCTGCTGGAAGCGCCGGGTGAACTCCTTGAAGAAGTCGAGCAGGGCCTTGACCAGCCCGATCACCAGGGTCTGGTTGACGCGGCGCAGAAAGCCGCCGAGCGCGCTCACCGTCTGATCGACCAGCCGCCGCCCGAGCGGGGTGTTGTTGATCAGGATGCCGAGGGTGAAGGCCAGCCCGAACAAGGGTGCACCGGGCTCGATGGCAAGCCCCTCGACCAGGCCGGCCAGCCCGATCAGCGGCAGCAGCGCCAGGGTGCCGGTGAGCAGCGGGCGCAGCAGGTTGTGGTCGAGCGCGCGGATGGCGCGGGTGGCGAGCAGGTTGGCCATCGGGCGCCAGCGCAGCAGCCGTCGCACCCCGTCGAACAGCAACAGTCGCAGCAGGGTGCCGAGCCCCTGCCAGAGGGCGATGAAGAACCGCCGGCCAATGCGGGTGTAGACGCCGAGGTTGACCATCAGTGCCACCAGGGCGACCAGCCACAGCGGTGCCAGCTCGGGGTGGCTCTCGGGCGGGACGAGCAGGCCGACGAGCAGGTCGAGGGTCTTGAGACCGAGGAAGGCCAGCCCGAAGGGCAGCAGCAGGTGGCGCATCGCCAGGCGTCCGCCGGGGGTGCCGAAGAGCGGCGCACTGAGCTGTTGCAGGCCCTTGATATAGAGTTCGCCGGGCTTGTAGAGGCCGGGCAGGGCGCGGGCGGCGGCGCGGTCGAAGCGCGCCAGACGATCGCCGCCGAGCAACTCGCGAGGACCGGGGTCGGGCAGGCGCAGGGTGTTGCGCGCGACGATGTCGCGCACATCGGTGAAACGCAGGTGGCGGCGGTGCTCGATGACATCGAGCAGCTCGCAGAGGAGCTTGTGCGCGGCGACCCGCTGACGGTGGTCGTCGGGGGTGAAGCCGGCCTCGTCGAGGATCCGCACGAGATGGGGGCGCAACTGGGTCTGCAATCGCTCGCTGTGACGCGCCGAGAGGGTGCGCAGCGGCGCGGCGCAGCGCTCGACCTCGGCCACCGTCCAGCCGATGCCGTCGAGTCTCGCCAGCCCGGTGTCGAGCGCGTGCAACGCCTTCAGCGTCGACTGGAAGGGGAGGATCTGGCGCAAGGGCTGGCGTCCGCCGCTCAATATCCAGCGCAAGGGCCGCAGTCGATAGTAGGTGGCGCGGCCCTCGTGCAGCACCTGCTCGAGCATCCGCAGCTGTGCCCGGGCGGCGCGGCAGCTGGCACCGTGGCGGTCCTCCTCGATCAGCCGGGCGATCAGCGCGCGCAGCGCCTGGGCCTCGCCCGGCGGCAGCTTCCAGCGCACCGCGATGAGGTCACCGAGTGCCTGGCGGGCGCGATCGATGCGGCGCGCGATGATCCGGGCGATCTGCTCGGCATCGGGCGCGCAGGGCTGGCCCATGCGCTGGAACAGCCGCTCGGCGTTGACCAGTTGCCACAGGGTCAGCGCATAGCGGTCGTTGAGTTCGGCGCGCTGGGCCATGCGGATGGCATGCCGGAACAGCATCAGGTAGGGCGCCATCAGCACCGCCGGCAGCCCGCGGGTGCGCCGCTCGAGACGCAGCCCGAGGGCGAGCAGCGCGGCGAGCAGTGGACCCAGGGCGTTGAGCAGCCAGTCGCGCAGGCGCTGGTTCCAGCGCTGTCGGGGCAGCTGCGAGCCCTGATGGAGCGCGGCCAGGCAGGCCGAGTGCAAGGTGGCGGTGCGCGCGGGCGGCGCGCTGGCCGGTGTCGCCGGGGTCCGCGGCGCGGGCGGTGGCAGCGGGGCGCATACCCTCAGCCCCGGGTCGCCGGTGCCATAGGGCAGGGCGGTGGGCAGTGGCAGTTGGCGCGGCGCCTCGCCACAGGCGCGATCGGGGCGGGTGCGCGCGAGCAGCGCCGTGAGCCGGTCGCCGTCGGGGTCGAGATCGAGGGTCGCGAGCCAGGCATCGAGCGCCGCCCAGTCGGCGATCGCCGGGAACAGGAAGCCGCGCGTCCCCGGGGCGAAGCGGTGGAGCCGGACGAGCAGGGCGACGAAGGCGCGGCAGACGAGCGGGTCGGCGATGCCCTGGGGGATCAGCCCGTCGCGCCCCAGCACCTCGCGGATCTCGGCGAAGGCGCCGGCGCCGATCAGCTCGATGAGCGTGGCGGTGGCGCGGGTCGGCACCTGCTCGCCGGCGAGCTGCCAGGCGCGCGCCACCTCGGCCTCGAAGCGCCGGCCCCAGTAGTCGCGCAGCAGCCGCACGAACCCGGCACGGTCGAATCGCTGCTCGGGCGGGATCGGCAGCAGGATCACCTCGGCGGGCAGGTCGAGGCCCTCGATCACCGCCAGCGCCTCGGGGTTCTCGGTCTCGAGCCCGTGGAGGAAGTCGGCGCAGGGCATCAGCGCATAGATCGGCTCGGGGATGGAGCCTTCGTAGCCATGGGGACCGAGCTGCTTGGCCACCAGCCGCTCGATGGCGCGGGGGTGGAAGAGGAACACGCCTTCGGTGGGGCGGAGGACGCGGGAGCGGAAGGCGCGGGCGGTGCCGTCGTCGTCGGTGGGTTGCGACACGGTTGAGGTCATGCGCTCGGGGTGGAATGTTGACGGGAACGGCGCCGGATTCGACCGGCCGCCGTTCCGATGGTTCGCGCCGGGACGCCGATCAGCCTCGCACCGGTCCCTGGAGAATGCCCTGTTCGCCCTCGCTCTTGGCGATCAGCACCGCGCCGCAGGAGTCGCCGAAGACGTTCACCGAGGTGCGCATCATGTCGAGGATGCGGTCGACGGCGAGGATCAGACCGATGCCCTCGAGCGGCAGGCCGACGGCGGCGAGGATGATCGAGATCGCCACCAGGCTCGCCGCCGGGATCCCGGCCACCCCGATCGAGGTGGTCAGCGCCAGCAGCACCACGGTGATCTGGGTGGCGAGCCCGAGTTCGATGCCGTAGGCCTGGGCGATGAAGATGACCGCCACGCACTCGTAGAGCGCGGTGCCGTCCATGTTGACGGTGGCGCCGAGCGGCAGCACGAAGCTGGTGGTGCGGTTGGACACCCCGGCGTTCTTCTCCAGCGACTCCATGGTCAGCGGCAGGGTGGCCGAGGAAGAGGCGGTGGAGAAGGCGGTGAGCAGCGCGGCGCTCATCGCCTGATAGTGACGCAACGGGTTGAAGCCGGCGAGCAGCAGCAACAGCGGCAGGGTGATGAAGAAGTGGATGCCGAGTGCGGCGACCACGGTGAGGAAGAACAGCGCCAGCGGGCCGAAGACCTCGATCCCCGAGTCGGCGACGGTCTTGGCCACCAGGGCGAAGACCCCGAGCGGGGCGAAGCGCATGATGAGGTCGGTGATCCGCATCATGATCGCGAACATGCCGCTCCAGAAGTCGGATTGGACCTTGGCGTGATCGCCTTCGATGCGGGTGAGATAGTAGCCGTAGAGCAGGCTGAAGAAGATCAGCCCGAGCATCTGGCCGGCACTGGCGGCGGCGACCACGTTGGTCGGGATCATGCGCAGGAAGACCTCGACGATGTCGCCGGCGTCCTTGTCGGCGAACTGCGCCTCGAACCCGGCGCGCTCGGCGCTCAAGCCGAAGACCTCCTGGGCCGAGCCCTCGACCACCCCGGGTTGCAGCAGGTTGACCACGAACAACCCGGCAAGCACCGCCAGCAGGGTGGTGAGCACGTAGTAGCCGATGGTCTTGGCCCCCAGACGCCCGAGATTGCGCGAGCCGCCGATGCCCGAGACGCCGACGATGATGGAGGAGACCACCAGGGGTACAATCAGCATCTTCAGGGCATTTAGGAACAATTGCCCGATGAAGTCGAAGATCGAATAGACGCTGACCCCGAGCAGGGTGGCCTCGCGACCGGCCAGCAGGCCGGCCGCGATGGCCAGGACGAGGGCGATGAGGATCTGCCAGTGGAGCTTGAGTTTGAAAAAGGCCATCGATGCCTCCGGCGTCGATCGGGTTGCCTGCCGGTGCGTCACCTGCGGGGCACCGCATCCCGATCGCTGTTCTAGTGATTAGGTCCTTGGTCAGGCGTTGTTTTTCTTGCGTTTCGGGCGGTCGCGCGCGAGCGGTCCCGAGGGGACGGGTGGGTCGTTTCGCAGTCCCCGTGCGGTGGCGCGTCGATCATCGTCCCAACAATCGATCGCGCACTGACGGTGCGAGTCGCGGTATGTTCGGGGGTTGGACGCCCGAGTCCGCGGCGGAGCCGCTCCCTGGAGCGCGCCCAGCGAGCGGGTACGCGGCGGCGAGCGTCCGATTGATTCCGTCTCGGGAATCGATCAGCATCCCGGTGATGGCCAGTGGATCGCCGTTGGCCGCCACCGGGGGAGATCGTCTGCGTGCGGGATCATAGCATGGCTTCGTCAATGGTCCCGGCCGTGGCGGTGCCGTATGGAAACATCTGGCCGCGGGATGGATATGTCATCCGCGGCGTTCACACTGGAGCGATGACTGTCGACCATGCACTACCGAGTCTTTTATCTGTTCGAACGGGCGGGTGAGGCCGTCTCCTCGGCCAGCGCGGTGGAGATGAGCGCGCGGGCGATTCGCGAGCAGCTGCTACCGCGACTGCAGAGTGAGGACGACTATCTGGGGATCATCGATACCGACGAGAACGTGCTGCAGATCCTCTTCGAGCCCGCCGCATCGCGTTACTGGGTCGAGCTGCCGATCGATGCCGCCAAGGCCTCCTACGGCCGCCACATGGCGCTCGAGGAGCTCGAGGAGCTGATGCAGTGCCTGCCGCAGGTTTTCGACCGCGCGGCCATTCCGGGGCTCGAGTACCGCCCCTGGTGAACAGGGTGCATCATCCGGCGCGACATCGCCCGCCACACGCGGCGGGCGACGTCGGCGCCCATGGTGGGACCGCGCTTGCCGCCCCTGTCCGGTGGTCGCTAAGATAGCCCGGACTGAGGCCGTCACCCCTGCTCGACAAGGACGATGCGCCGTTGGAGAGTCGAGGGTAGCGGCAGACTCGATCTGCTCGTGACCGCCGTGATCTGCTTGCCTGTGCATCCGGCAAGCATGTGGCATCGCGTTGTGTCGTATCTCATCGCTCATACAGATCGCGTCCCCTCCGGATTCCTCCAGATATCCCCAGTCAGGTCCAGGCTCTACAGCCTTTCCCATGTTGCGGACACTGTGCCCATGGCACAGCCGTGCTGTTGCTGTGTGTCGTGGACATCCATGTCGTCGATCAGATGGCATCCGCTGTCCGGTATGGCGGCGTGGTGCACTGTTGCCTCGTAACCACCCGTCTTCGAGAGTCTCCATCCCCTTCCTAGGTCCCTCTGATGTTCCGATCCCTCTCGCTGAAGAAACGTCTACTCCTGATCATCGCCCTGTCCGGCACCCTGTTCCTGGTCATCGGCTTCGGCTCGCTGCAGTGGGTCAAGCAGCGCTTGACCGAGGGCGTGGTGGCCGAGCGCGCCGAAACCCTGCGGCTGGTGCTCGACGAGCGGCTACACGCCAAGGACAACTTTGGGATCGGGACTACGGTGGCCCTGGCGCAGAGTCCGAGCATCATCTCCATCTTCACTGATTCGACCGCTGGAGGTGATGAGTTGACGCGGATCTCGGCGCTCTATCGCGCCACCACCAACTATCGTGGTCTGCGCTTCCAGTTGCGTGATCCCCAGGGGCGACTGATCGTGCGCAGCTGGAATCCCCACGGCATGGACCCTGCCTCAGCGCCCCAACGGCCGCTCGTCGAGCGCAAGCCGCACGCCGAGTTTGAGGTCGGTGAGCTCGGCGTCAACATCCATGCCTTCGCACCGGTGTTCGACGACGAGCGCTATCTGGGCAGCCTGGAGATGATCCAGGGTGTCGGCAGCGTCAGCCGCAACTTCCAGGCCGATGCGCTGCAGTATGTCCTGCTGATCGATGCCGATCGCGCCCGCGCCTTGCCCGCGCTGCGCAGCAATACCGCGGTGGGCGACTGGGTGCTGGCCAACGATCGCTGGTTCAATGCCGAGGCAGTGGCCTTTGCGCGCAGCCTGATCGATGCCGATGGCGCCCTGCCGCAACAGTCCAAATGGGTCACCCCTGACTGGTTCGTGGTCGCCACGCCGGTGCTCGATGCCAACGGCACCCGTATCGGGGTGCACCTGATCGGCGAGCCGCGGACGCGACTCGAGCAGCGGGTGGCGAGCACCACCCTCTTGGCCTGGTTGCTCAACGGTATGTTGCTGGTGCTGCTGCTCGGGCTGGCCGGGGCCATCACCTGGGCGGTGCAGCGCTATGTCGCGCGTCCGATCAAGGGCGCCGTCGATCAGCTCGCGCTGATGGAGGCAGACCTGACGTTGCGTCTCGACATCACCAGCGATGACGAGATCGGTACCCTGTTCGGCGCGCTCAACCGCCACACCGAGACGCTGCACCGGATCATTCAGGAGGTGGCAGGGACCGCCACCGAGCTCGACGAATCGGCGCAGCAGTTGCTCGCCGCCGGTGATCAGACCATCGCGCTGGCGCGCGAGCAGCAGCAGGAGACCGATCATGTCGCCTCGGCGAGCACCGAGATGGCCGCCTCGGCGCGCTCGGTCTCGCAGCATGCCGATGATACCCGCGCCGCGGCCGAGGCCGCCGAACGCCATACCGCCGAGGGCGGCGAGGAGGTGCGCCGCACCACCGCCGCGATCGACCAACTGGCCACGCAGATGCATGAGATGCAGCCGGTGGTCGAACGTCTCGAGCGCGGTAGCGCCGGGATCGGGCAGGTGATCGAGGCGATCGCGGCGATCGCCGAGCAGACCAATCTGCTCGCGCTCAACGCCGCGATCGAGGCGGCGCGTGCCGGCGAGGCCGGGCGCGGTTTTGCGGTGGTCGCCGACGAGGTCCGCAACCTCTCCAACCGCACCCAGGAGTCGACCCGCGAGATCGCGGCCATCGTCGAGGAGCTGCAGCGCGCCGCCCACCAGGTCGCCGAGGCGATCCAGCACAGCAATGGCCAGGCCCAGGACTGCGCCACCCTGGCCGGCCGCGCCGGCGTGGCGCTCGAGGAGATCCGCTCCGGTGTCGGTGGGGTCAACGAGATGGGGCTGCAGATCGCCGCGGCCACGCGTGAGCAGCGCGAGGTGACCGAGAGCATCAGCGCGAGCATGGCGCGGATCCACCAACTCGCCGAGGAGAGTACCCAGGCGATGGAGCACGGTCAGCAGGTCAACGCCACCCTGGTCGAGCGTGCTCAGCGCCTGGAGGCGCTGGTCAAGCGCTTCAGTCTGTAGTCACCGATCCGGCTCAGGGCGCGGCGGCCCCGTCCGGGGTCTCGCGCACCAGCCGGATCGCGCCTTCCTGCTCCTTGCTCATGCGATAACGGCTGCCGGCGAAGAAGCTCACCGCCCAGGCGCGGTCGAGCCCGCCGGTGTCCCCCGAACTGGTCCAGAAGATGATCCCCGGGGTGTTGGGGAAGACCTGCGGGTTGACCGCCGGTCCGGGGTGACAGCGCTCGACGATGGTGGTGAGCTCATCGGCGCGCGGCAGGCGCCAGCCGTCGTCGCGTCGGGCGGCCAGCGCCTCGGCCGCGCGCCACGACCAGCTGCCGGGCCGACCGACGCAGTCGCGCCCGTCCCAGCGCTGGCCGAGCGCGCAGCGCTGCCAGTCGAGCCCGGTGGGCTGATGGCGCACCGCCTGGCCGTCCTCGATCGGGGTGAAATCGGCCGATGGCGTGGTCTGCGCCCGGTTGGGCAGGCAGATCCCGGCGGCGTCGGGGATCTCGGCGGGTTGCGGCGGTTGGGCCAGGAGTGGCGAGGTCAGGGCCAGGGTCGTGACGAGAGGGAGGAGCCGGGTACTGTGGGTCATGGTTCGAGAGGGTACGGCTGAACGGTGGTCTTGCGTCCGTGATGACTATACTATGGAGGCGCGAATGTGGATGCGGTCATTCGTCGCCGGACACGGGAACGACCTGAGTCGAGTCGCCGTGTTCGATCCGGTCCTCTTTTCAAAAGAGGCGGATTGGCCGTTAGCGCCGCACTGGCGCACGTGCCGCGAAACAAGGAGCCCTGACGAACAGACCGTCCTTCATCATGTGCCATGTCGCCCTCAGGCCCGACTCAAGGGTCCCTTTCGTTTCATCCTATCCGCTGCTCGCCGCCGGCGTCGGCGTATCCCGCAGTCCCTTGGCTCTTGGCAGGAACGTCCCCTTTGATCCTGTCCTCGACACACGGAGGTGTCCATCCGTCCGGCATCCACGAGATGACGCCGGACGCCGACCCAGCACATCGCAAGGTTCCGGCTTGAGCTCGGGCGCGTCGCGTGCGCGACGGGATTCCGACGAGAGGTTGTTGCGTGCTTTTGTACGTATGACGTGTCCCCAGATGGGGGACACAGAGACAATCGAATTGGAATATTCTCTCGATGGCTAAGACGATTCTCACCGTGGACGATTCCGCCTCCATCCGCCAGATGGTCTCCTTCACCCTCAAGGAGGCCGGCTACAGTGTGACCGAGGCGGTCGATGGCCAAGACGGTCTCGACAAGGCGCGCGCGAGTCGCTTCGACCTGATCTTCACCGATCAGAACATGCCGCGGATGGACGGGGTGACACTGATCAAGCAGCTGCGTGCCTTGCCGAACTATCGATCGGTCCCGATCCTGATGCTGACCACCGAATCGGGCGATGCGATGAAGAGCCAGGGGCGGGCCGCTGGTGCGACCGGCTGGCTGGTCAAGCCCTTCGACCCGAAGAAGCTTCTGGAGGTCGTGCGCAAGGTGATCGGCTGACACGTCTCCCGGGCGACAAGGATTAAGGGGCGGACATGACCATCGATATGACCCGTTTCTATCAGGTCTTCTTCGACGAGGCCGGCGAGCATCTGGCCGAGATGGAGACCTTGCTGCTGGAGCTGGATATCGAGGCCCCCGATCCGGAGGTGCTCAATGCCATCTTCCGGGCCGCCCACTCGATCAAGGGCGGGGCGGGCACCTTCGGCTTTCACGACGTCGCCCGGGTGACGCACATCCTCGAGACCCTGCTCGACCGTCTGCGCAAGCACGAGCTGGCGCCGACGGTGGAGATGATCGACGCCACCCTCCAGGCCGGGGACCTGCTCAAGGCCCAGCTCGCCGCCCATCAGCGTGGCGAGGAATTCGAGGATCCGCAGATCGCCGAGGTCTGCGCCCGGCTCGAGCAGCTGTCCCAGGGCGGCGCGCTCGAGACCGTCCCCGAGCCGCCCGCTGGCCCCGCTGATCCGTGCGCCTGCTGGCGCCTGGTGTTCGCCGCCGACCTGCTCGGCGCGAGTGGAGACGAGCGCGAGGCCGGGCTGGCCGCGGCGCTCGCCGAACTCGGCGAACTCGAGCGCAATGTCCCCGCCGACGTCCCGGTCGATCGCCTAGCCTGGCGATTGTGCACCGAGGTCGAGCGTGAGGCCATCGTCGAGATCTTCGATTTTCTCTGCGATCCCGAGGAGGTCGAGATCACCCGCGAGGAGCAGACCGGCGGGGGCGAGGAGGAGGATGGCTTCGGGTTCTTCGAGGGGGCGCCGGGCAGCGATCGCGGCGCCGATCAGGAGCTCGACGGTTTCGGTCTGTTCGGCGGCAGCCCGGGCATGGATCAGGTCGCCGAGACCGCCGAGCGCGAGCGCGACGAGCAGCAACAGGGGTTCGGCTTCTTCGAGACCGCGCCCGGCGCCCCCGAGGCCGCCCCCCCCGTCGAGGAACCCGCCACGCCGCGCTCACCGCCCGCGGCCGAGGGTGGGGCGGGGAGCAGGCCACCGGCGGGTGGCCGTCGCCAGCCGCAACCGGCCCCGGGCCGTCAGCCCCAGGGCGAGTCCTCGATCCGGGTCAGCGTCGAGAAGGTCGACCAGCTGATCAACCTGGTCGGCGAGCTGGTCATCACCCACGCGATGCTCGCCGAGTCGGCCTCCGCGCTCGATCCGGTCGCCCAGGAACGGATCTTCGACGGTCTGGCCAACCTCGAGCGCAACTCGCGCGACCTGCAGCAGGCGGTGATGTCGATCCGCATGATGCCGATCAGCTTCGTCTTCAATCGCTTCCCCCGGGTGGTGCGCGACACCGCCTCGGCACTCGGGAAGAAGGTCACGCTGAAGCTCATCGGCGAGGACACCGAGCTCGACAAGGGGCTGATCGAGCGTCTTGCCGACCCCCTCAACCACCTGGTTCGCAACAGCATCGATCACGGCATCGAGACCGCCCAGCAGCGCATCGAGCAGGGCAAGCCCGAGACCGGCGAGATCGTGCTCGCGGCCAGTCATCGCGGCGGCAATGTGGTCGTCGAGGTCAGCGACGACGGCGCCGGGCTCGATCGCGAGCGACTGCTCGCCAAGGCCGCCGAACGTGGCGTGGCGCTCCCCGACAACCCCACCGACAAGGAGGTCTGGCAGCTGATCTTCGCCCCCGGGTTCTCGACGGCGAAGGCGGTCACCGACATCTCCGGGCGCGGTGTCGGGATGGATGTGGTGCGCCGTAACATCGAGGCGATGAACGGTCGCGTCGAGATCGACTCCGAGCCGGGGCGCGGCACGCGCATCACCATCCGCCTGCCGCTGACCCTGGCGATCCTCGATGGCATGTCGGTGCGGGTCTGCAACGAGACCTTCATCCTCCCGCTGACGGTGATCCGCGAGTCGATCCGGCCGCAGGCGGGACAATGCAAGACCCTGGCCGGAAAGGGCAAGGTGGTGCACGTCGGCGAGGAATATCTACCGCTCGTCGCCCTGCACCAGATCTTCGGACTGAGCCGTCAGCAGGTCGCCGCCGAGGAGACCATCCTGGTGATCATCGAGTCCAACGAGGGGCGCGCCGCGCTGCAGGTCGACGAGCTGCTCGCCCAGCACCAGGTCGTGATCAAAAGCCTGGAGACCAACTATCGCAAGGTCGAGGGGATCTCCGGGGCGACCATCATGGGCGATGGGCGGGTCGCCATGATTCTCGACGTCGACGCCCTGGTCCGGCTCAGTCGCAAGACGCCCTGACCATCATCCACACCGCATCGGAGGAGTAGGGTCCCGTGGAGGAACCGATGAACGAAGACTCTCAGGATTCGACGACCGTCAACAGCGAGGACTCGCGCGAGTATCTCACCTTTACCCTGGGCGACGAGGAATATGGCATCGATATCCTCAACGTGCAGGAGATCCGCGGCTACGACACCGTCACCAAGATCGCCAACTCGCCGCACTTCATCAAGGGCGTGATCAACATGCGCGGGGTGATCGTGCCGATCATCGACATGCGCCTGAAGTTCGAACTCGGCGAGGTCGAGTACAACCAGTTCACCGTGGTGATCATCCTCAACATCACCGGGCGCGTGGTCGGCATGGTGGTTGACGGCGTCTCCGACGTCATCGCGCTGCACCACGAGCAGATCCGTTCGGCGCCCGAGTTCGGGGCCGTGCTCGATACCGCCTATATCGATGGTCTGGCCACGCTCGAGGAGCGCATGGTGATCATGGTCAACATCGAGCGGCTGATGAACAGCGAGGAGATGGGGCTGGTCGATCAGGCACGCGCGAGTGCCGAGTGAGCGCGTCGCCGCGTGCGCGGTGGCGTCGGTAATCGAGAGCATGACGGGAGAGCCGACATGGGGAATTTGAAGGTCGCGACACGCTTGGGCTTGGGTTTCGGCATCGTGCTGGTGCTGCTGGGTGTGGTCGGGTTCATTGGCATCAGCAAGATCTACGGCATCAATCGCAACATCGACACCATCACCCAGGACCTGTTCCCGAAAACGGTCTATGCCAACAACGTCATCGATAGTGTCAATGCGGTGGCCCGCTCGGTACGCAACATCCTGATCGACAACGATCGGCTGAAGATGCAGCGCGAGATGGATGCGATCGAGCAGCGCGGGCGCGAGATCACCAAGAACCTCGATCAGCTCGAGTCGACGATCACGTCACAGGAAGGGGTGCGTCGCCTGGAGGCGACTCGCGAGACCCGCGCGGCCTATCTCGACGCCCAGTCGCGACTGATGGGGCTGCTGCGCGACGGTCAGCGCGAGGCGGCCAAGGCGCTGCTCGAGACCGAGGTCGAGGACGCCCAGGAGGACTATCTGCACGCGATCGCGGCGCTGATCACCTTCCAGACCGATCTGATGCGCGCGGCCGGCGAGGATGCGCAGCAGAACGTCGACTCGGCCACCACCCAGGTGCTGCTGCTGTGCGTGATCGCGCTGGTGGTGGGCATTGCCGTCGGCTTCTGGATCGTGCGCGGGCTGATGCGCCAGCTCGGCGGCGAGCCCGACTACGCCGCCTCCATGGTTCGGGTGATCGCCGCCGGCGATCTCTCCCAGACCATCCATACCAAGCCCGATGACAACAGCAGCTTGCTGTACTCGCTGCAGCGTATGCAGGAGACGCTGAAGAGCCTGGTCGGCGAGATCGCCCAGGTGGTCGAGGCGGCCGCCATAGGTGACTTCTCCAAGCGGATCGATCTCACCGACAAGCAGGGCTTCGGCAAGGACGTCGGCGTCAACATCAACCAGCTCTCCGATACCACCGAGACCGGTCTCAACGACATTACCCGAGTGGCCGATGCGCTTGCCGCCGGCGATCTGTCGCAGTCGATCACCCGCGACTATCCGGGACTGTTCGGTCGCACCAAGGCCGGGGTCAACGGCTCGGTGACCTCGATGACCAATGTCGTCAACGAGATCCGCAGCATCGTCGATGCGGCCACCCAGGGCGACTTCAGCGTGCGCCTCGACCTCTCCTCCAAGCAGGGCTTCGCGCGTGAGATCGGGCAGATGCTCAATCAGCTCTCCGACACCACCGAGGTCGGGCTCAAGGACGTGATGCGGGTCTCCAAGGCGCTCGCCGAGGGTGATCTGACCCAGAGCATCAACAAGGACTATCCCGGGCTGTTCGGCGAGACCAAGGACGGGGTCAACACCACGGTGGCCAATCTGCAGCAGCTGGTGCTGCGCATCAAGGAGTCGGTCGACACCATCAGCACCGCCTCCAACGAGATCGCCACCGGCAACCAGGACCTCAGCCAGCGCACCGAGGAGCAGGCCAGCTCGCTGGAGGAGACCGCCAGCTCGATGGAGGAGCTCACCAGCACGGTCAAGCAGAATGCCGACAACGCCCGTCAGGCCAACCAGCTCTCGGTGACCTCCTCCGAGGTCGCGGTCAAGGGCGGCGCCGTGGTGCAGGCCTCGGTCGAGACCATGGCGGCGATCTCCGAGGCCAGCAAGAAGATCGCCGACATCATCGGGGTGATCGACGGCATCGCCTTCCAGACCAATATCCTCGCGCTCAATGCCGCGGTCGAGGCCGCCCGCGCCGGCGAGCAGGGCCGCGGCTTCGCGGTGGTCGCCGCCGAGGTGCGCAACCTCGCCCAGCGCTCGGCCAACGCCGCCAAGGAGATCAAGACCCTGATCACCGACAGCGTCGAGAAGGTCGACTCGGGTACCGCCCAGGTCAACGAGGCCGGCGAGCGCATGGATGAGATCGTCACCTCGATCAAGCGCGTCACCGACATCATGGCCGAGATCTCCGCCGCCTCCGACGAGCAGTCGACCGGCATCGAGCAGATCAATCAGGCGGTCACCCAGATGGACGACGTCACCCAGCAGAACGCCGCGCTGGTCGAGGAGGCCGCGGCCGCGGCCGAGTCGCTCGAGGAGCAGGCCCGTGCCCTGGCCAAGGTGGTCTCGGTGTTCAAGGTCGATCAGGGGCTGGTCGCGCAGGGCATGGCGCCGCGTACTGTCGCCACCGTCCCGAGCGCGCGGCCGGCGGCCAAGCGCCCGCTTGCGCCGACCAAGCAGAAGAAGATGGTCGCGCCGCCTGCCGGTGACGACGGCGACTGGGAGGAGTTCTGAGTCCGTCCCGAGGTCGTCGCGCGGCATTTGCCGCGCCCGGCGACCGGGTCGTTCGCCCGGGGCCGCCGGCGCATCCGCGCTGGCGGTACGAGTGGTCCTAAGGACGGGACCGCGCCGTGGCGCGGCCTGCCGGTGAGCGCAGACGATGCACGAGCGCGAGTTCCCCTTCACCAGTCATGATTTCGAGCGGATTCGGAAGCTGATCTACACCTATGCCGGCATCTCGCTGCACGCCGGCAAGGCCGACATGGTCTACAGCCGGATTACCCGGCGCCTGCGGGCCACCGGGCTGCGCTCGTTCGAGGACTATCTCGAGCGCCTGGTGAGCGATGCCGAGGAGTGGCAACACTTCGTCAATTCGCTGACCACCAATCTCACCTCGTTCTTTCGCGAGTCGCATCACTTCCCGATCCTCGCCGAGCATGTCCAGACGCTGCACGCGCAGACGCGTCGCCCGCTGAAGCTGTGGTCGGCGGCCTGCTCCACCGGCGAGGAGCCCTACTCGATGGCGATGACCATGATCGACACCTTCGGCAGCTGGTCGCCCCCGGTGCGCATCCTCGCCACCGATCTCGACACCAATGTGCTCGAGCAGGCGCAGGCCGGGGTTTACTCGGCCGAGCGGGTCGAGCGACTGCCGCGCGATCTGGTGAGACGCTTCTTCCTGCGCGGGCGCGGCACCAACGCCGGGATGGTGCGGGTGAATCCGGCGGTTCGCGCGCTGGTGCGCTTCAGGCCGTTCAATCTGCTCCAGACCCAATGGCCGATGCAGGGCCCCTTCGCGGCGGTGTTCTGTCGAAATGTGCTGATTTATTTCGACAAGCCGACCCAATATCGACTGATGCAGCGACTCCACCCGCTGCTCTACCCGCAGGGGTTGCTGTTCGTCGGTCACTCGGAGAGCTTGCTGCACGCGGCTGATCTGTTTCGCCCCCGGGGGCAGACCGTGTGCATCCCCGTTGCGCGACCATCAGGACGTACGAGGTGAGCATGAATGGCGGTTTCGAGGAGGTCCTCGCCCCCAATCTCTACTACGACCGGCATTTCGACATGGATGCCGTCAAGATTCTGCCGGGCGAGTACTATGTCTCCAATCGTGACCTGTTGATGGTGACCGTGCTCGGCTCCTGTGTCGGCGCCTGCGTGCGCGACCGGGCCAGCGGGATCGGCGGGATCAATCACTTCATGCTGCCCGATGACAAGCGCGAGGAGGATGAGCGTTTCGGGCGCTCGATGCGCTACGGGGACTATGCGATGGAGATGCTCATCAACCAACTGCTGAAGCTCGGCGCGCGGCGCCACAACCTCGAGGCCAAGGTCTTCGGGGGGGGCAACGTGTTGCCGGGGTTCAAGAGCAATATGGTCGGGGAGCGCAACGCGGACTTCGTGATCGACTATCTCGATACCGAAGGGATACCCTTGGTCGCACGCGACCTGCTCGGCAACTATCCACGCAAGATCTATTTCTTTCCCTCCTCCGGCAAGGTTTTGGTCAAGCGGCTGCGCAGCCTGCACAACGACACCATCATCGAGCGCGAACTGACCTACCGGCAGCGGCTGCGTCAATCCAAGGTGGAGGGTGAAGTGGAGCTGTTTTCCTGAAACCCGGCGCGACGACGCCTGTCGTCGCGCCCTCGATCCGGCCGCCGTGAGACGTCGACAGCGGGCATCGGCCAAGCATGGAGGAGATATGTCGAAGTTGAAGCCGTATTGGCCACCGCTCGCGCTCGGCCTGGTCGTGCTGCTGCAACAGGTGCTGCTGCCGGGATTGATCCCGCCCTGGCTGGGCACGCTGCTCCTGGCGCTGGGGTGGGCCGGTACGCTGTGGTGGACGCTGCGTCCCGGGCAGCCGCCCGCGCGGCAGGAGTCGACGCCGGAGTATGCCCGGGCCGATCGCGAGCTGTGGGAGCTGGTGCGCGAGATCGATGCGCTGATCGTCCCCGAGATGGCCGAGCTGCGCGAGCTCATCGGTCAGGTCGATGGGCTGGTCGAGCAGGCGTCGAGCGATCTGCAGGCGAGTTTCCAGGGGCTCTCGGATACCTCCAAGACCCAGCAGGATCTGGTGATGCGTCTGGTGCAGGGGATGTCCGGCGGCGAGGACGATGCCGCCGGCGAGGCGGCGCACATCGACATGAACGTCTTTCTCGAGGAGAACAGCAGGCTGCTCGAGGAGAACGTCGCCCGGCTGATCGACATGGGCAAGCACAGCGTCCAGGTGGTCCACCAGATCGAGGATCTCTCGGCGCAGATCGACGGCATCTTCACCGGACTCGACGGCGCCACCAAGATCGCCCGTCAGACCAATCTGCTGGCGCTCAACGCGGCGATCGAGGCGGCCCGCGCCGGCGAGTCCGGGCGCGGCTTCTCGGTGGTGGCGCAGGAGGTGCGCAAGCTGTCGATGGATTCGGCGGCCTTCACCGAGCAGATCCGTGGTCAGGTCGAGCAGACCCAGGGGTTCTTCGCCGATACCCATGCCATCGTCGCGCGCATGGCCTCGCAGGACATGAACGCCTCGATCACCGCCAAGGGCGCGATGGACGACATGATCGAGCAGGTGCAGCTGCTGAACCAGAACGTTTCTTCCGGGCTCGAGCAGCTCACCGCGATCGTCGATCGCATCCAGGTCAGTGTCGCCGATGCGGTGCGACTGCTGCAGTTCCAGGACATCGCTCATCAGGTGATGATGCGCGCCCAAGTGCGCATCGACTTCATGGAGCGTTTCGCCGCCGAGCTGCGCCAGTTGCCGCTGATCGAACCCTCGAGTTCCGGGGACGAGCTGGCCGCGGCGCGCGTGCGGCTCGAGCAGCTGCGTGGCGAGCTCGAGCAGACCGCGCATCGCTCGGTCACCCAGCAGTCGATGGATGAAGGCGAGATCGAGCTGTTCTGAACGCTGAGACGGGAGCTTCTTCGTGGGTAGACCGATTCGTGTCCTGGTAATCGATGATTCGGCGCTGGTGCGCAAGCTGCTCTCCGAGCTGCTCGAGGCCGCCCCCGACATCGATGTGGTGGGGACCGCGCAGGACCCCTATGTCGCGCGCGAGCGCATCAAGGCGCTCGATCCCGATGTGCTGACGCTCGATGTCGAGATGCCGCGCATGGACGGCCTGACCTTCCTGCGCAATCTCATGCGGTTGCATCCGATGCCGGTGGTGATGGTCTCGTCGCTGACCGAGCGCGGCGCCGAGGTCACCCTCCAGGCGCTCGAGCTCGGCGCCGTCGACTTCGTGTGCAAGCCCGCGCTCGATCTGAGCGGGCGGCTGCAGAACTATGCCGACGAGTTGATCGCCAAGATCCGGGTGGCCGCCCGGGTGCGCGTGCGCGCCCGGCCCGGGCCGGGCGCGACGGGGGCGGCCGCGTCGCCGCGGCCGCCGGTGCTGCGCCATTACCGCACCACCGACCGGATCATCGCGATCGGCGCCTCGACCGGCGGCACCGAGGCGATCCACGAGGTGCTGATGCGGTTGCCCCCGGATGCGCCGGGGATTGCCATCGTCCAGCACATTCCGCCCGGATTCAGCGCCGCCTTCGCCGAGCGGATGAATCGCCAGACCGGGTTGGTGGTCAAGGAGGCCGCCGAGGGCGATCGGATGATGCCGGGACACGTCTATATCGCCCCTGGCGATCGCCACCTGCAGCTCGCCCGCGATGGCGCGCGCTATGTCTGCCGGATCAACGATCAGCCGCCGGTCAACCTCCATCGCCCGAGTGTCGATGTGCTGTTCGACTCGGTCGCCCGCGCCGCCGGCACCAATGCCTGCGCCGCGCTGCTCACCGGCATGGGCGCCGATGGCGCCGCCGGTCTCAAGCGGTTGCACGAGCTCGGTGTCTATACTGTCGCGCAGGATGAGGCCTCCAGCGTGGTCTGGGGCATGCCCGGCGAGGCGGTCAAGCGTGGCGCGGCGAGCGCGGTGCTGCCGCTGCATGCGATCGCCGACGCGCTGCTCAAGGCCGCACGGGGGAGGGCGCCGGGGGAGCGCTCACATTGACCGTCGTTGCGCCGCCTTCCCACTCATGCTGGAGGCACCGCCCGGTGCGCGCCAGCGGTCAACCCAGGTGCTCTAAAGCTCATGTCTGTCAAACGCCAAGTCGATGAAACCCACTCCGAGGTCACCATCAGCATCGAGGGTCGTTTCGACTTCTCGCTGCACAAGATCTTTCGCGATGCCTATCGCGATCTCTCGCCGACCACCATGCGCTTCGTGGTCGATCTGGGTGATGCGAGCTATCTCGACAGCTCGGCACTGGGGATGTTGCTGCTGCTGCGCGAGCACGCCGGCGGCGAGCGTGCCCAGGTCCGCATCATCAACGCCCAGCGCGATGTGATGCGAGTGCTCAAGATCGCCAACTTCGATCGTCTGTTCGCCTTCGACTGAGGGGCCGGGGGCAGCAGCGATGGATGTATCCACCACCGGCGCGGTCGGTGACAGCCCACGAGAGCAGCGCGGTACCGCGCTGATCGTCGATGACGAGCTTGCCAACTGCCGTCTGTTGTCGCGGATGCTGCAGCGCGAGGGCTTCAGGACGCTCGAGGCGCTCAGTGGCGAGGTGGCGCTCGAGCTGTTCGTCGACGAGCGTCCCGACATCGTCTTCATGGACGTGATGATGCCGAGGCTCAGCGGCCTGGAGACGACGACGCGAATCAAGCAGCTCTCGGGGATGGACTTCGTGCCGGTGATCTTCCTCACCGCCTTGAGCGACGAGGAGTCGATGACCAGCTGCATCGCCGCTGGCGGCGACGACTTCCTCTCCAAGCCCTTCAGTCTCGGGGTGCTCAAGTCGCGGATCCGGGCGATGGAGCGGGTGCGTGATCTGCACCGGCGTCTGGCGGCGCAGAAGCTCGCGCTCGCCGAGCTGCTCGAGCGCGAGCACGAGGAGCAGGCGCTCGCCGAGCGGGTGCTGAGCTATGCCGTCGGCAACCGCAACGTCGAGGTCGAACGCCTGGCGCTGCTGCAACGCCCGGCGGCACTGTTCAACGGCGACCTGGTGCTCACCCAGCGCCTGCCCGACGGCGGGCTGCGCATCCTGCTCGGCGACTTCACCGGTCACGGTCTGGCCGCCGCCTTCGGCGCCCTGCCGGTGGCCGATATCTTCCATACCATGACCCGCCGCGGCGCCGATGACGCCCGGGTGCTCGCCGCGATCAACCGCAAGCTCCACCAGGTGTTGCCGGCCGATCGCTTCATGGCCGCGGTGCTGATCTCGATCTCGGCCACAGGCGATACCCTGTTCTGGTGGAACGGCGGCATGCCGAGCGGCTGGTTGCGCACCCACGAGGCACTGGTCGAACTTCCCTCGCACGCCTTGCCGCTGGGGATCCAGGCCGAGTTCCCGATGCGCGAGCAGCACCACCGGGTGGCGCTCTCACCCGGCGATCGTCTGCTGCTGATGAGCGACGGGTTGCTCGAGGCGCTCGATCGCGAGGGGCGGATGTTCATCGAGCGTGGCCTGATGGAGCTGCTGCACGGCTGGCAACCCGGGGTGTCGCTGCTGCCGGCGTTGATCGAGGCGCTCGATCGTCACTGCGAGCAGACCGAACAGCTCGACGACATCGCCCTGCTCGAGTGTCCGCTCGATGCCGCCACCGTGCCGGTCTCCAACGGCCAGCTGGTACGTGGCAGCAGTGGCAGCTGGCGCTGGTCGCTGGAGCTGCGCGACGGCCAGATCGGCAATCCGCCCTCGTTGCGCGCCGCGCTCGGTCCGCTCGGGCTGCTCGACGGGCTCGAGGCCCAGGAGGGCGCGCTCGAGACGGTGTTCGCCGAACTCTATGCCAACGCCCTCGAGCACGGCGTGCTGGGACTCTCGTCGCGGATGAAACGGACCGCCGATGGCTTCGAGCAGTATTACCGCGAGCGAGCCACGCGGCTGGCCGAGGGCTGTCACGGCTGGGTGCGGGTCGAGGTCGGTTTCACTCCGGTCGAGGGCGGTGGTGAGGTGGTGGTCTCGGTTGCCGACAGCGGCACCGGCTTCGCCCTCGATACCGAGCACTTCACCGCTCCGGATGCCGCTTGTCCCTGGGGACGCGGCCTGACCCTGGTGCGCGGACTGTGCGAGTCGGTCAGCATCGATGCCAGCGGCTCGCGGGTCGAGGCACACTATCGCTGGTAGCGCCCCATTCCCTCCCTGTCGTGGTCGCTCACCGATGTGCTGTCGGCGGCGGTGACGGACGGATGTCGCAGAATCACCGCTCAGCTGACCCAGGCGGGTTGTCGCGCTCACCGGATGTGACATACCTTTGCATGACTCGTTCCCCATTCATTCGGGGTCGGCGCCGCTCGGCGTCTTGGTGCCGGGCGCGGCTCGGCGCCCGCAGCGGCGAGTGCGGAAGGTGTCCCGTGTCGAGAACGAGAAGACCATGCTTGAGAGACCGAGATGAGCCGAATTCACCTGTCACGACTGCAGTTCAAGCTGTGGCTGGGGGTCGGTATCGTGGTCCTGATCGGTTTTCTCGCCCTGCAGTTCGACCACCACCGTACGCTGCGTCAGTTCATGCTCGATCAGGTGCGCGACGATGCCCGTACCCTGCATACGGTGCTGCTGGCGGCCCACCGGGTCCACTACCTCACCCCGTCGGGCGACCCCTCGTGGCAAGCCGGTTTCCTGCCCACGCCGGCGATCGACCGTCTGGCCGAGGCGGTTCAGGAACAGGTCCCGAGCGCGCTGCGTTTCAGCACCGTGAGCCTGCGCGCGCGCAATCCGGCCCATCAGGCCGATGCCGACGAGATCGAGGCGATCCGCTTCTTCGAGCGCTCGCCCGAGGTCGCCGATCGTCTGGTCGCGCTCAAC
Source organism: Marichromatium sp. PS1 (assembly GCF_041155115.1). Lineage (NCBI taxonomy): Bacteria > Pseudomonadati > Pseudomonadota > Gammaproteobacteria > Chromatiales > Chromatiaceae > Marichromatium > Marichromatium sp. PS1. The sequence goes on along the minus strand of NZ_BAAFHB010000004.1, from coordinate 468,652 downwards.
GATGCCGATGGCCAGCGCATCTATCACTATGCGCGGCCGATCTGGGTCGAGCCGGCCTGTCTCGGCTGTCACGGTGACCGTGCCGCCGCCCCGCCCGCCATCGCCGAGCACTACCAGGGCGGATTCGGCTATCGCGCGGGCGAGCTGCGCGGCATCCTCAGCGTGCGCATCCCGGGCGCCTCGGTCGAGCGCCGGACCGATGCGGCCTGGCTCAGCTCGGTACTCGACCACTTGCTGATCTTCCCGTTGATGCTGCTCGCCGGTGGCATCCTGCTGCAGCGCTTCGTGGTCGACAAGGTGACACGGCTGGAGCATGCCGCTCACGCCCTGGCCGTGGAGCGCGAGGTGGCACCGCTGCCCTGCGACGGGCACGACGAACTCGACGAGCTGGCGCGGGCGTTCAATCGGATGTCGGTACAGACCCTGGCCCGTGCCCGGGCGTTGCGCGAGGAGCGGACCTTCCTCCAGCATGTGATCGACGGGATCGACGAACCGATCCTGGTGATCGGGCTCGACTACCAGGTGTTGCGGATGAATCAGTGCGCGCGTGAGCTGATGCGCACCATCGGGTTGGCGCCGAACGCCTTCAGGTGCCACCAGCTGTGGCAGGGCAGGGATGAACCCTGCGGCGATGCCCGCAACCCCTGTCCGCTGCAGCGCATCCTCGACACCAGGGCGCCGTGCAAGGTGGTGCATCACCGCACCGACAAGGACGGCAGGGAGCGCAGCTTCGAGGTCGCCGCCAGCCCGCTCTACGACGATGACGGCCATATCGTCGGCATCATCGAGGCCTCGCGCGAGATCACCGAGCGACTGCACCTGCTCGCCAGGCTCGAGGCGAGCGATCAGGCCAATACCCAGCTCACCCGTTATGACCTGCTCACCGGGCTGCCCAATCGCGCGCTGTTCTCCGAGCGTCTGACCTTTGCCATCGAGCAGTCCCGGGTGCAGGGCGACGAGCTGGCGGTGCTGATCGTCGATCTCGATCGCTTCAAGCACATCAACGACAGCTTCGACCACAGCGATGGCGACCGTATCCTCAAGCGTGTCGCCAACCGGTTGCGGGGGCTGTTCGCGCCGGGCGACACCCTGGCGCGGATGGGCGGCGACGAGTTCGGCGTGATCCTGCGCGGGTTGCGGGGGAGCGATCAGGTCATCGGCGTCGCCCAGCGGATCATCGGCGCCTTCTCCACGCCGTTCGAACTGCAGGGACACAATCTGGTGCTCGGCGCGAGCATCGGCATCAGTCGCTACCCCGAACACGGTGCCAGCGGCGACGACCTGATCCGCAACGCCGATGCCGCGCTCTATCGCGCCAAGGCCGGGGGCGGCGGCACCTTCGACTTCTATACCGAGGAGCTGACCGCGCACGCCTTCGAGCAGGTGCTGCTCGAGGGCAGTCTGCGCCAGGCGCTGGCCGAGGAGTCCTTCGTGCTGCACTACCAGCCGCAGCTCGAGCTCAATGGCGAGCGACTGCACGGGCTCGAGGCGCTGGTGCGCTGGCAGCACCCGGAACTCGGTCTGGTGGCGCCGGGCAAGTTCATCCCGCTGGCCGAGGAGTCGGGATTGATCGTGCCGCTCGGGCGCTGGGTGCTGGCCGAGGCATGCCGGCAGATGGCCGAGTGGCGTGATGCCGGGTTGTTGTCGGCGGAGACGATGATGTGCGTCAATCTCTCGACCAAGCAGTTCGCCGACCATGAGCTGCTCGAGTTGATCCAGCGCAGTCTGCGCGAGAGCGGACTCGCCGCCGGGCAGCTCGAACTCGAAGTCACCGAGTCGGTGATGATGCGCGCCTCCGATCAGGTCATCCCCCAGCTCGAGCGGCTGCGCGCACTCGGTATCAAGGTGGCGCTCGATGACTTCGGCACCGGCTACTCCTCGCTGAGCTATCTCAAGCGCCTGCCCTTCACCAAGCTCAAGATCGACCGCTCCTTCGTCTCCGAGCTGCCCGAGGACGCCAGCGACGTGGCCATCACCAAGGCGATCATCGCGCTGGCCGAGAGCCTCTCGCTCGATGTCCTCGCCGAGGGGGTGGAGACGGCGCGCCAGCGTGACTTCCTGCGCGTGAACGGGTGTCGGCTGGCGCAGGGCTTCTTCTTCTCCAGACCGCTGTCTGCGCTCGAGTGCGAGCGCTATCTGGCCGCGCTCGCCGCCCGTTCGACGACGGGCTAGAGTCCCTGCATCCAGGTCTCGAGCGTCTGTGCGAGCACGCCGAAGGCCTCGCCGAGCGCGGCGAACGCCCCGCGTGCCTGCTCCAGCGCATCGCCGCGCGCGTGTTGCTCGAGTCTCAACGCCTGTTGCTCGAGCGCCGGGGCGGACAGATTGCTGGCCATGCCCTTGATGCTGTGCGCCTTGAACGCCGCCTCACTGAGGTCGCCGGCATCGAGTGCGGCGCCGAGTTCGGTGATGCGTTCGGGCAGGTCGCTGAGGAACTGGGGGATGACCTCCAGCAGGATCTCGCGATCGTGCATCATCCGTTCGAGCAGCTCGGCGGCGACGAACACCTCCGTCTCGTCCTCGGCGGCTGCTGCGGGGGGCGGTGACGGGGCCTCGGCGAACTGCGCCTCGAGCACTGCGGCGAGCGTCTGCGGCTGGATCGGCTTGGGCAGATGGGCGTTCATCCCGGCGGCCAGACAGCGCGCCTGATCGCCCTCCTGGGCGAGCGCGGTCATCGCCACGATGGGGATCTGCGCGGTCTCGGCCCCGGCCTCGCCGTCGCGGATCCGTCGGGCGGTCTCGAAGCCGTCCATCTCCGGCATCTGACAGTCCATGATCACCAGGTCGTAGTGCGCGCCGGCGAGTGCCGTGAGCGCGCCATGGCCGTCACGGGCGAGGTCGACCTCGGGATGACCGAGCCTGGCGAGCAGGCCGCGGGCCACGACCTGATTGGTGGGGTTGTCCTCGACCAGCAGGATCCGGCGCGACGTCGGGCGTGGCGGCACGGCTGCGCGAGGCTGGATCGGCGGCGATGTCTCGTCGGCGTGCAGCATCCGCTCGAGTCCCTGGCGCAGGTGCTCGGCGCGCAAGGGCTTGGTGAAGTAGTGATCGAAGCGGCAGTCGGGACGGCTCGGGATGTCGTGAAGACTGAGCGGCACCATCAGTGCGCGCGCGGTATCGGCAAGCAGGGGGTCGGCGCCGATCTGTTCGTCGAGCGTGCAGCCGTCGCTCTCGGCGGCCAGCGAGAGGTCGATCAGCACCGCCTGGTAGGGGTCGCCGGCGCGTAGCGCCTGGCGCAGCAGACCGAGTGCCTGTGCGGCAGTATGGGCGGCGCTGTGGCGGCAGCCGCAGCGGGTGAGCAGCTCGCCGGCGAGCTGGCGACTGGGTGCATGATCGTCGACGATCAGCAGGCGCGCGCCGATCGCGGGGCACGGCGGAGACGGTGCGCTGTCGTCGATCTCCAGCGGTAGCTCGAACCAGAAGCAGGCGCCCTCGCCGAGGGTGCTGTCGACGCCGATGCGCCCGCCCATCAGCTCCACCAGCTGCTTCGAGATCGCCAGTCCCAGTCCGGTACCTCCATAACGTCGACTGTGCGAGGTGTCGCGCTGGGTGAAGGCCTCGAACAGGACCTGCTGGTCCTCGGCGGCGATGCCGATGCCGGTGTCTGCGACCTCGAAGCGGATCGCGCCAGCGGCATCGAGCTGACGGGCGTGGATCCGTACCTCGCCGCGGTCGGTGAACTTGATGGCGTTGCCGACGAGATTGATGAGCACCTGGCGCAGCCGGTCGGCGTCGCCGCGGAAGGCGTGCCGCTCGAGCTCGGCGAGGTGATAGGTCAGCTCCAGCCCCTTCTCCTGCGCGCGGAAGGCGAGCATCTCGGCGATGTCCTCGATCAGGGGGCGCGGTTCGAAGCGCTCGTGCTGCAACGCGAGCTTGCCGGCCTCGATCTTCGACAGGTCGAGCACGCCGTTGATCAGCGACAGCAGGCTCTCGCCGCTGGCGCGCAGGATCTCGGTATAGCGCTTCTGCTCGAAGGTCAGCGGGGTGTCGAGCAGCAGGTCGCTCATGCCCATGATGCCGTTGAGCGGGGTGCGGATCTCGTGGCTCATGTTGGCCAGGAAGGCGCTCTTGACGCGAGCGGCCTGCTCGGCCTGGAGGCGGGCCTGACGCAGGTCATCCTCGCGTTTCTTGCGCCGCAGCGCGTTGAGCAACAGCTCGGTGAGCAGGATCAGCAGGTCGATCTCGGCCTCGGCCCAGTGCTTGTCGGGTTGCGCCGTGCAGAAGGCGATGAACCCATGACAGCCCCGGGTGTCGCGCAGCGGCAGCAGCAACAGGGTGTGGATGCCGTGGCCCTGGAGCTGTGCGCGCAACGGGTCGTCGGCGGCGAGGCCCTCGCGGGTGGTGAACAGGAAGCGCGGTCCGTCGTGACGCTGGCAGAGCAGCGGCTCGATCATCGACCAGGAGAGCCAGCGCATGGTCGGTGTCGCGGAGCGTTCTTCGAGGTTGCACCAGGCGGCGATGCGCCTTGGCTCGTCGCCCCCCGGGGCGCGCTCATGGAGACAGGCGCGATCGGCACCGATGAAGGTGCCGACCTTGGCCAGGGCGTCGTGGATCGCCCCCTCGAGCTGCTCGCTCGGGGTGGTGAGAAAGCGCATCGACAGGTCCATGATCAGCCGCTGCCACTCGAGGCGGAGATAGAGCTGCTCGCGCACCAGCTGACGATCGGTGACGTTGTGGGCGACATGGACATAGCCGACCAGCTCGCCGTCGGCGTCGTGTAGCGGCGTGGTGGTGATGCTGAGATGACCGCCCAGCCGCGGCTCGTAGAGTTCGGCGGTGGCGCTCTCGCCGCTTTGCTCGGTGCGGCTGAGCGGGCAGGCGTGTGGCGGGGCGTCGGTGTCGTGGACCACCGCGTAGCAGGGGCGACCGATCAGCGACTCGGGGGTACAGCCGAGCTGTTCGGCCATGGCGCGGTTGACGCGCAGGATACGTCGCTGATGGTCGATCAGCGCGATCATGTCGGGCAGGGCGTCGAAGGTTCGTGTCCAGAGCTCGCGACTCCAGGGCGGCATCGGGTCCCGGCTGGCCTGGTCGAGGCCCTGTGGCAGCGCGACCTCCTGACGGCGAGGCGCAAGTGGGTCAACTGACATGATGATGCTCCTGGAGCAGGGTGTCTTGGAGTCGGGTCAGGGCTGCGCGGAGATCGGTGAAGGCCGTCTCGACGGCGCCGAGCGATGCGGCGAACGTTGCGGGGTCGCTGGCGCAGCGACAGGCCGTCTCGAGTTCGGCGGCCGCCTCGGCCAGCTGTCTGGCGCCGAGGCTGGCGGCTGCGCTCTCGATGTGCTGGGCGTGATGGGCGCAGGCGGCGAGATCGCGCCGTTGCTGCTGCCGGCCGAGCGAGGCGAGCTGTCTGGGGATGTCGTCGAGGAAGGTCTCGATCACCTGATGGATGAGCGCGCGGTCGGCCATCAGCCCCTCCATCAGCGCCGGTGTGTCGAGGACCGGAGGGGCCCCGGGGGGGGCGAGCGCCTGCCGCGGCAGCCAGCGCTCGAGTGCTGCGGCCAGCGCCTTGCGGTCGATCGGCTTGGCCAGGTAGTCGTTCATGCCGGCTTGCAGGCAGCGCTCCCGATCCTCTTCGAGCGCATGCGCAGTCATGGCGATGATCGGGATGTCGCGGTTGAGCAAGCCCTGCGCCGGGTCGCGAATGTGCCTGGTGGTCTCGAGTCCGTCGAGCAGCGGCATCTGTACATCGAGCAGCAGCAGGTCGTAGTGACGCGCGGCGAGCGCCTCGAGGACCTGGCGACCGTCGCTCACGCAGTCGGCGTCGAAGCCGAGGTGACCGAGGATGCCGAGTGCCACCTGCTGGTTGGTGAGATTGTCGTCGGCAAGCAGCAGTCGCGCCGGATGGCGCTCGCGGCGAGCGGGCGATGCGGCTGGGCGTGGCTGATCTGCGGGGCGGCTCAGCGTCTGCTCCAGCGTGTCGAGCAACTCGCGCTGGCGCACCGGCTTGGTCAGCTGAAGGCCGAGGGCATGACGGGTACAGCGCTCGGTCTCGCGGGCGATGCCGAGCGCGGTCATCATCACCAGTGCGGTTCCGGCCAGCGCCGGCTCGGCCCTGATCGCCTCGCCCAGGGCGATACCGTCCATGTCCGGCATGTTCACGTCGATGAGTGCAATGGCGAAGGGGCGCTCCTGAGCGACACCCCGGTGGAGTTGTGTCAGCGCCTGGTCGCCGTCGCCGGCCGCGGCGCTGGCCAGCCCCCAGTCGCCGAGCTGTGCGGCGATCAACTCACGGGTGTGGCGGTTGTCGTCGACCACCAGCACCCGTGTGTCGCGCAGCCGCGCCGAGGGCTGCGGTGGGTGGCGCTCCGCCTCCGGCCCCTGCTGGCGCGCCAGGGGCAGGTCACACCAGAAGATCGAGCCCTGCCCGAAGGTGCTCTCGAGGCCGAGCTCGCCGCCCATCAGCTCGACCAGTTGCTTGGTGATCGCCAGCCCCAGTCCGGTGCCGCCGTAGCGGCGGGTGTTCGACGGATCGACCTGGGAGAAGCCGTGGAACAGCCGCTTGCGCTTGTCGTGCGGGATGCCGATACCGGTGTCACGGACCGCCAGGCGCACTCTGACCTGGTGCGCATCGCATCCGAGCAGCGTGGCGCGTACCGCGACCTCGCCATGCTCGGTGAACTTGATCGCGTTGCCGACCAGGTTGGTGAGGATCTGCAACACACGCCCGGGGTCGCCGCGCAGCGCCGTGGGGATATCCGGCGCCGCCGTGCAGGTCAGCTCCAACGCCTTCTCGTGGGCGTGCAGCGCCATGGTCGCGACAAAGTCGTCGAGCAGTTCGCCGAAGTCGAAGTCGATGCGTTCGAGCTCGAGCTTGCCGGCCTCGACCTTGGAGAAGTCGAGGATGTCGTTGATGATCTTGAGCAGCCCCTCGCCGCTGTGCTGGGCGATCTCGAGATAGCGCTGCTGATCGGCGTTGAGCGGGCTCTCGCGCAGCAGTCCGAGCATGCCGATGACCCCGTTCATCGGGGTGCGGATCTCGTGGCTCATGTTCGACAGGAAGCGGCTCTTGGCGCGGCTGGCCATCTTGGCGCGGTTGGCCATGGCGTTGGCGCGTTCGATCGCTGCCTTGAGCGCCGCGTTGGTCTCGCGCAATGCATCCTCGGTGCGCTTGCGGGCGCTGATATCGATCGACAGCGTGCCGGTGCCGATCAGTCGCTGGTCGTGGTCGTAGATCGGGTACTTCTTGGTCAGCAGGGTACGGGTCTCGCCGCTGGCGAGCCGGGCGTCGTGCTCGCGCACGATGTGCTCGCCCGCGGGGAGGAACTGGGCGCGGCGCTCGTCGGCCATGAGTGAGCGCGCCGGTTCCTCGTCGGGGGCGATGCCGAGCAGCTCGGCATCGGTGCGCCCGACCAGATGCCCGGTGGAGTCCACGCCGACGGCCTGGGCGAAGGCCGGGTTGGCGGCGATCACGCGCAGCTCCGGGTCGCGAATGGCGACCAGGTCGTCGCTGTGCTCGACCGCGGCCGAGAGCATCGCCATGGTCCGCTCGGCCTCCTTGCGGGCGCTGATGTCGGTGTGCGAGCCGCTCATTCGATACGGCTCGCCCTGGGCGTTGCACAGCGCCCGTCCGCGCGAGAGGATCCAGCGATAGCTGCCGTTCTTGTGTCTGAGCCGGAACTCGAGGGCGTAAGAGTCCTGCGGCTGCTGCAGATAGTTGGCGAGCTGATTGAGGATCCGGCGCCTGTCTTCGGGGTGGAGTCGTGTCTCGAAGCTCTCGAATGCGTTGTCGAGCTCGTCATCGGCAAAGCCGATCTGCTCCTTCCAGCGCGGGGAGATGAAGACCTGATTGTTGCGCAGGTCCCAGTCCCAGATGCCGTCGCTGCTGCAGTCGATCGCCAGCATGTAGCGTTCGCGACTGAGTTCGAGCTCGTGCCGGATGCGTTGTGCCTCGCTCATGTCACGGAACACGATCACCGCGCCCAGGGTGTGGCCCTGATCGTTGCGGATGGGAGCGCTGCTGGTGACCACCGGACGACCGTTGCCGCTGCGCGTGATCAGCAGCGCCTGCTCGGTGGCGCGCTCGACCGTGGCGGTGCTGGGCAGCGGGATGGGGTCGCGGGTCTCGGGGTCGACCAGCAGCAGCACGTCGCCGAGCGGGCGTCCGCGTGCCTCGGTGGCCATCCAGCCGGTGAGCTGCTCGCCGGTCTGATTGATGTCGATGATGCGCTTGTCGGCATCGGTACTGATCACCCCCTCGCCGAGTGAGCGCAGGGTGGCGGCGAGCAGTCCCTGGTGCTCGACCAGTTCGGCCTGCTGGCGGCGGATCAGCCGCCTGGCCCCCCGCACCAGCAGCCCGCTGGCGCTCAGTGCCGCGCTCAGCAGCAACATGGTGACCAGTCCCCAGGTACGGATGTGATGGCTGAAGGCGCTGGCCTCGCTGGTGAGGTCGTGGGCCAGCAGCAGGTCGCCGACGTGTCGGCCGGCGACATCGTCCAGCGGCAGCAGCGACAGCCGCCAGCGGGTGTCGTCGACCATCAGCTCGCGACCGGGGTCGTGCTGCGTGTGACCGGGGCGGTCGATCTGCTCGATGGCGTGATCCAGGCCGGCGGGGATGCCACCCGGTGAGCTGTAGGTGATGACGCTGTTGGTCAGGCGCTCCCAGTCGCCCTCGCGTCCGAGCAGCCGCATGCCCTGCTCCCAGGGCGCGCGATCGAGCAGCTGCTTGCGGATGATCACCGCCAGCCGGGTCTCGGTGGGGGTGTGCAGTGCCGCGAGGATGTCCTCGATCTCCTTGCCGACCTCGACATAGCCGATGCGGCGTCCGCGATCGTGGATCGGCGTGATCGCCCTCAGGGTGAAGGTGCCGAGCGGGCCGAGTTCGAGCCCTTGAGCGTCGCTGTCGTCGCGTTCGGCCTGGCGCGCGGTGAAGCGGTCGATCCGGTCGCCGACCCGTTCGGGGGCGTGCAATCGCAGCAGGGTGCGCCGATCGACGCCGATGAAGTAGAAGTGGGTGAGTCCATTGCGTATGCGCAGACGCTCGAACAGGGCACGCCAGCGCCGATCGAGACGCTCGGGATCACGCGCGGCGAGCGCCTCGCGGGTGGTCGTGTCCATCGCCACCGAGGTGGCGAGGGCGTCGAGCCAGTCGCTCTGGTCGTCGAGGACGGCGTTGAAGACGGTCGCGATCTCGTCGATGTCGGCGGCGACGATCTCGCGCAGTCGTTGTTCCTGGATCCACCACAGCAGCACCGAGAAGGCGCCGATCAGCAACACCAGGATCAGTGCGAACAGCGGCAGCAGATGACGCAGCGATGAGGCCGGGCGCGGCGTCCAGCTCATCGCGCTCGCCACCCGAGGCGGTGCGTGCTTGCTGCTCGATCGCCACGCTCGCCATCGGTCATGCCGCGCGGCGCGCGGATGCGATGGCGGGGAGCGGCTGAGTGCGGGGATGACATGCGCGCTGGACTCCGGGCGGTGGGCAGGATGCGCCGCGGTCGGCATACCGCGTGCGAGGGTGCCGACCTGGTGCTGGGTGGTGGGCTTAACTCCCTAATTATATGGGGCGATGGGTGCGCCTCGCTGTGATTCGAGGCGCATTCGGGTCGACCCCTTGCGGCCGTGGTCGGCGTGTTGCCCGCCGGATCCTTCAGTGACGGGCGCGCGGCACGTAGCGGTCGGGGATGAGGATGGTGGGGGTGCGCTGCGAGGCGTCGCGGCGCGGGAAGTCGAGGGTGTAGTGCAGCCCGCGGCTCTCGCGCCGGCGCAGCGCCGACTGGATGATCAGGTCGGAGACCTCGAGCAGGTTGCGCAGCTCGATGAGGTCGTTGCTCACCCGGAAGTTGGCATAGTACTCGATCACCTCGTGGGCGAGCAGGTCGGCGCGGCGCTTGGCGCGACGCAGCCGCTTGGTGGTGCGCACGATGCCGACATAGTCCCACATGAAGCGGCGCAGCTCCTCCCAGTTGTGGGTGACCACCACCTCCTCGTCGGGCTCGGTCACCCGGCTCTCGTCCCACTCCGGCGCGTCGGGAGCGAACTCGACCTTGGGTGCCAGGCGGGCGATGTCCTCGGCAGCGCGCTCGGAGTAGACCAGGCATTCGAGCAGCGAGTTGCTGGCCATGCGGTTGGCCCCGTGCAGCCCGGTGTAGGCGGTCTCGCCGCTGGCATAGAGCCCGGGCAGATCGGTGCGGGCGTGACTGTCGACCATCACCCCGCCGCAGGTGTAGTGCGCCGCCGGCACCACCGGGATGGGCTCGCGGGTGATGTCGATCCCCAGTTCGAGACAGCGGGCGTGGATGGTCGGGAAGTGCTCGATGATGAACTCGGCCGGGCGGTGGGAGATGTCGAGATAGACGCAGGGCGCGCCGAGACGCTTCATCTCGTGGTCGATGGCGCGCGCGACGATATCGCGCGGGGCGAGTTCGGCGCGCTCGTCGAAGCGCGGCATGAAGCGCTCGCCGTCGGGCAGCAGCAGCCGTGCGCCCTCGCCACGCAGCGCCTCGGTGATCAGGTAGGAACGCGCCTCGGGGTGATAGAGACAGGTCGGGTGGAACTGCATGAACTCCATGTTCGCCACCCGACACCCGGCGCGCCAGGCCATGGCGATGCCGTCGCCGGTGGAGACGTCGGGGTTGCTGGTGTAGAGATAGACCTTGTTGGCCCCGCCGGTGGCGAGCACCACGAAACGGGCCATGAAGGTCTCGACCTGGCCGTTGCCGAGATCGAGGATGTAGGCGCCGAGACAGCGATGATCGCGGCTGCCCGGCAGGTGTTTGGTGGTGATCAGGTCGACGGCGATGTGCTGCTCGTAGAGCGAGACGTTGGCGCGCTCGCGCACCTGCGCCTCGAGCGTGGTCGCCACCGCGCGCCCGGTGGCGTCGGCGGCGTGGACCACGCGCCGGTGCGAGTGCCCGCCCTCGCGGGTGAGGTGGTAGCCGCCGGTGCTCTGATAGGCCTCGTCGCGGGTGAACTCGACACCCTGGTCGAGCAGCCAGCGGATGTTGTCGGGGCCGCGCTCGACGACCATTCGCACCATCTCGCGATCGCACAGATGGGCGCCGGCCTTGAGGGTGTCCTGGACGTGCGACTCGATCGAATCGTGCTCGTCGAGCACCGCCGAGATGCCGCCCTGGGCGTAGAGGGTGCTGCCCTCGACCAGCTCGCGCTTGGAGACCACCGCGACCGAGAGATCGGGATCGAGTCGCAGCGCGAGACTGAGCCCCGCGGCACCACTGCCGAGGATGAGGACGTCATGACGATGAACGGTTGCTGGCATGGTCGGGACTCGCTGCAATAGGGAACAGGGATGGTTCAACGCCGGTCTCGGGAGGTGCTCGGGGCCGGAGTCGTCTCCACGCCGCGGCGCGGGGCAGCCTTCATTTTTATGCCGCCGGGGTCGGGAAATCCAGTCCGCACGCCGTGCCACTGCCGTGTCGTGACGATGGCGGCGACCGATCGATGGGGCCGTGAGCGTTGCACGGACTTGCCGCTTCGAGCGATTCCGGTCAGGATTGCATGCTTTGATTCGCACGGTCGGGGTCGGATTTTTGCGGCCCTGTCCGAAGAACTTCCTAACCGGGGAGCTGTCCATGCCAACGGAGCCGATGGTCGGGGGACCGGCGGTCGTGACCCATGTCTGAGCGTCAGGCCGATCAGGAGCTGGTCGAGCGCGCCCAGGCCGGTGACAAACGCGCCTTCGACCTCTTGGTGCTGAAGTACCAGCAGAAGATCTCCAACCTGATCTCGCGCTATCTGCGCGACCCAGCGGAGGTGATGGATGTCGCCCAGGAGTCCTTCCTCAAGGCCTATCGCGCCTTGCCGGGGTTTCGCGGAGAGAGCGCCTTCTACACCTGGCTCTACCGGATCGCCGTCAACACCGTCAAGAATCATCTCGTCGCCCAGGGGCGGCGCCCGCCGGGTGGCGATGTCGAGGCCGAGGTGGCCGAGCAGATGGAGGGCGGCGGGCGGTTGCGCGATGGCGCCACGCCCGAGCGTGAGCTGCTCGGCGACGAGATCGCGCGCACGGTCCAGGCCGCGCTCGACGACCTGCCCGATGACCTGCGCACGGCGATCATGCTGCGGGAGTTCGAGGGCATGAGCTATGAGGAGATCGCCAATGCCATGGAGTGCCCGATCGGCACCGTGCGCTCGCGCATCTTTCGGGCGCGTGACGCGATCGACAAGCGATTGCGTCCGTTGCTCAAGCCCTGAATATGGGCGTCAACCGCCCGTGCGGCATGTCCGTTCGGGCCTTGGGTGGCCCAGCGCTCGGCTCGCGCGATGACGCGTGAACCTCGGGTGCAAGGCCGAGACAGCGACAGAACCCAGCGCAGGCGTGAACCAATGACCGAGCTAAGACAACGACTTTCCGAACTCCAAGACGGCGAACTCGACTCCGCCAGCGCCGGGCGCCTGCTCGACACGCTGGCGCACGATGACGCGTTGCGCCAGACCTGGGCGCGCTACCAGATGATCGGTCACGCCATCCGCGGCGAGCGACTCGATCCGTCGTGCGCCGGGGTGGCCGATGCGGTGCGTGAGCAGGTGGTGGCCGACGCCCTGGTGTTCCATCAGCGCCATCGCTTCCAGCCGCGCCGCGCGCTGGCGCCGGCAGCGGGGATGGCGCTGGCCGCCGCCGCGGCCTTCGTCGCGGTGTTCGCGGTGCCGCCGCTGTTTCTCCAGGGCGGCGACCGGCTCGAGGGCGGCTTCCCGGCCACGGCGCAGCATCAGGCACCGCCGCCTGCGGTGGTCACCGTCGGCGACGGGCGCTGGGGCATCGATCGCCCGGATCTCGCCAACAAGCTCGATCTGTTCCTGGTCACTCATCAAGACACGGCCTCCGCCAGCGGGGCCAAGGGCATGCTGCCTTATGCGACCTTCGTCGGTTATGAATCGCCTCGCTAGTCCCCGGTCGACCGGTCGGGTCTGCCTGCTCCTGCTGTGTCTGAGCACGCCCCTGGCCGGGGCGTCGGGAGAGCAGGCGCGCATGCGCTCCGATGCGCCGGTCGCCGAGTTGCTCGACCGGATGTCCGAGGCGCTGCGCGCGCTCAGCTACGAGGGCACCCTGGTCTATCTCCATGACAACCAGCTCGAGACCCTGCACCTGATCCATCGTGTCGCCGCCGGTCACACCCAGGAGCGTCTGGTCGCGCTCAGCGGCCCGGTGCGGGCGCTCTCGCGCGACTCCCGGCGGGTCAACTGCACCATGCGTGACGGCTACGGCATCTCGGTGCGGAGCGCCGGCGGCGGTGGCGGCCTGATCGACACCAACGGCATCGACCCCGAGCGCCTCGGCGAACACTATCGTGTCGAACGGTTGGGGCGGGGGCGGGTGGCCGGACGCGATACCGAGGTGATCGGCATCATCCCGCGCGATGCGCTGAGATACGGCTATCGCTTCCATATCGACCGTGCGACCGCGCTGCCGCTCAAATCCGATCTGATCGACCGCTCCGAGCAGGCGCTCGAGCAGCTGATGTTCGCCACCGTCACCTTCCACCCCGACGACGGCACCGAGCCCGAGGCCGCGCCCCAGGGCGTGCGCGAGGCGCCGGTGACCGAACCGCCGCCGCAATGGCGGTTCGTCGATCAGCCCACCGGGTTCGAGCTGGTGACCCATCACCGAATCCCACAGGACGACGGCGGCGAGCTCGAGCACTTCCTGTTCACCGACCGGCTCTCGGCCTACTCGATCTATGTCGAACGGACGGCCACCCCCGGGCTCGAGGGGGCGACCAACATCGGTGCCGTGCATGCCGCCGGGGCCTGGCGCGCCGGTTATCAGATCACCGCGGTCGGCGAGGTGCCGGTCGCGACCGTGGAAGCGGCGGTGGCGGGCGTGCGCCGCCACGCCGAGGACTGAACCATGATCGAAGAACAGGGGCGGGTGATCGCCCGCGACGGTGATCACGTTCGCGTCCGGACCCAGCGGCGCAGCGTCTGTGGCGGTTGTGCCGCGCGTGGCGCCTGTGGCACATCGTTGCTCGAGCGGCTGTTCTCGCGGCGCGCCGCCGAGGTCCGCGCACGTGATCGGATCGGGGTCGAGGTCGGCGACGAGGTGGTCCTGGCGATCTCGGCTCAGGGCGTGCTTCGGCTCTCGCTCGCGGCCTATCTGGCGCCGACCCTGGGGCTGGTGCTCGGTGCCGTGGCGGGAAACGCACTCGGTGGCGCCGCGTCCGATCCGCTGGGGTTGCTCGGGGCCGGTTTGGGTCTTACTCTCGCACTGGTGTGGCTTCGCGGCTACAGTCGTGCCCTGGCCCGGGATCCATCACGCCAGCCGGAGGTGATCCGTCGTCTCGGCGCCGAGCCGCTGCGGGTGACCTTGCTCGAGCCCTGACGGCTGATTGCGCCCGTCGCTCCAGGCGCCCGCGAACCCGCCAGCCAAGCGGCCCCGGCCGCGCCGATGAATCATTGAGGAGCAACCATGCGCTCGAAACCCCGTCTCTCGCTCGCTCTGACCACCTTGCTCTGCTGCGCCCTGGCGCCGGGGATGGCCGTCGGGCGTACCCTGCCGGACTTCGCCAGCCTGGTTGCCGAGAACGGCCCCTCGGTGGTCAACATCAGCACCAAGCAGCACACGTCCTCGGTCTCCGAGATGCACGGCTTCACCATCCCCGACCTGCCCGACGAGGGGCCGCTGCGCGACTTCTTCGATCGCTTCTTCGGCGAGGAGGGCGAGCTGCCCGACGACATCGAGTCGCGCTCGCTCGGCTCCGGCTTCATCGTCTCCTCCGACGGCTTCGTGATGACCAACTCGCATGTCGTCGAGGGCGCCGACGAGATCGTGGTGCGTACCAGCGATCGGCGCGAGTTCGTCGCCGATCTGGTCGGCACCGACAAGCGCAGCGATATCGCGCTGCTCAAGGTCGACGCCGAGGGCCTGCCGGCGGTGCGCATCGGTTCCTCCAAGGATCTCCAGGTCGGTGAATGGGTGCTGGCGATCGGCTCGCCCTTCGGCTTCGAGTCCTCGGCCACCGCCGGTATCGTCAGCGCCAAGGGGCGTAACCTGCCCTCGGAGAACTATGTCCCCTTCATCCAGACCGATGTCGCCATCAATCCCGGTAACTCAGGGGGGCCGCTGTTCGATCTCGATGGCCGCGTGGTCGGCATCAACAGCCAGATCTACAGCCGCACCGGCGGTTTCATGGGGTTGTCGTTCGCGATCCCGATCGATGTCGCCATGGATGTGATCGAACAGCTCAAGACCAAGGGGCGCGTGACCCGTGGCTGGCTCGGGGTGATGATCCAGGACGTCACCCGCGAACTGGCCGCGAGCTTCGGCCTCAAGCAGCCGCGCGGCGCGCTGGTCGCCGAGGTGTTGGCCGACAGCCCGGCGGCGGCGGCCGGGTTGCGCCCGGGCGACGTGATCCTCGCCTTCGACGGCAAGGACGTGCTCACCTCCAGCGCCTTGCCGCCGCTGGTCGGGGTGACGCCGATCGGTGAGCAGGCCGAACTCAGGGTGCTGCGTCGTGGCGAGCGGATCAGCCTCTCGGTCACCATCGCCGAGCTGCCCGAGGAGGACGCCTTCGCCGCGCCGCCGGCGCTCGATGAGACCCCGGCCAACCGTATCGGCCTGGTGGTGCGCGCCATCGCCCCGGAGCAGCGCGAGCACTTCGGCGTCGAGCAGGGCGGGGTGATGGTCGAGGCCCTCGAACCCGGCCCGGCCGAGCGCGCCGGGCTGCGCGCCGGCGACCTCATCCTGATGCTCGACGGCCAGCCGGTCGCCGACCCCGCCGATTTCGAGCAGATCCTCGCCGGGATCGAGCCGGGGCGCTCGGTGGCGGTGCTGGTGCAACGCAGCGACGGGCGGATGTTCTTCGCCATCCGCATGCCCGACCCCGAATGATCCGGGCATCGGCCCGGCCAGCGCGGCTATCCTCTTCGCTGGCCGCTGGCCGCTGGCCGCTGGCCGCTGGCCGCTGGCCGCTGGCTGGCCGCTGCCTGATGCGCCGTCCCCCGCGCCTCTGGTAAGATGAGCGGCTATCTGTCGCGATGCCGCGCCCTCAACCGGGCGGCATCGCGATCACTCGCATTCATCAGCCGCTGGGCGCACACGCAATCCCGATGACCGATCTCTCCCACATCCGTAACTTCTCGATCATCGCCCATATCGATCACGGCAAGTCGACCATCGCCGACCGCTTCATCCAGGTCAGCGGAGCCCTGACCGATCGCGAGATGTCGAGCCAGGTGCTCGACTCCATGGACCTCGAGCGCGAGCGCGGCATCACCATCAAGGCGCAGAGCGTCACCCTGAACTATCAGGCGCGCGACGGCGAGACCTACCAGCTCAACTTCATCGATACCCCCGGTCACGTCGACTTCTCCTACGAGGTGTCGCGTTCGCTCGCCGCCTGCGAGGGCGCGCTGCTGGTGGTCGATGCCGCCCAGGGCGTCGAGGCGCAGAGCGTGGCCAACTGCTACACCGCGATCGACCAGGGGCTCGAGGTGCTGCCGGTGCTCAACAAGATCGACCTGCCCTCGGCCGAGCCCGAGCGGGTGATCGGCGAGATCGAGGAGATCATCGGCCTGGAGGCGACCGACGCGCTGCGGGTGAGCGCCAAGACCGGTCTCGGCATCCCCGATCTCCTCGAGGCGCTGGTCGAGCGCATCCCGCCGCCCGAAGGCGACCGCGAGGCACCGCTGCAGGCGCTGATCATCGACTCCTGGTTCGACCCTTACGTCGGCGTGGTCTCGCTGGTGCGGGTGGTCAACGGCGAGATCCGTCGTCGCGACAAGATCCAGATGCTGTCCACCGGGCGCACCCATCAGGTCGATGCGGTCGGCGTCTTCACCCCGAAGAAGACCGACCGCGAGTGTCTCTCCACCGGCGAGGTCGGCTTCCTCATCGCCGGCATCAAGGAGATCGACGGCGCGCCGGTGGGCGACACCATCACCCATCCCGACAACCCCGGTGCCAAGCTGCCGGGCTTCAAGGAGATGCGCCCGCGCGTCTTCGCCGGGCTCTATACCGTGGTCACCGACGACTACGAGGACCTGCGCGAGGCGCTCGGCAAGCTGCGCCTCAACGACGCCGCGCTCTACTACGAGCCCGAGGTCTCCCAGGCGCTCGGCTTCGGCTTCCGCTGCGGCTTCCTCGGCATGCTCCACATGGAGATCATCCAGGAGCGGCTCGAGCGCGAATACGACCTCGACCTCATCACCACCGCGCCCACCGTGGTCTACGAGGTGCTGCGCAACGACGGCGAGCTGATCAAGGTCGACAACCCCGCCAATCTGCCCGAGCCGAACCAGATCGCCGAGGTCCGCGAGCCGATCATCGAGGCCCACATCCTCGTCCCGCAGGACTATCTCGGCGCGGTCATCACCCTCTGTATCGAGAAGCGCGGGGTACAGAAGAACCTGCAGTATCTCGGCGGCCAAGTGCAGGTCACCTACGACCTGCCGCTGAGCGAGGTGGTGCTCGACTTCTTCGACCGGCTGAAGTCGGTCAGCCGTGGCTTTGCCTCCTTCGAGTACGAGTTCAAGCGCTTCGAGGCCGCCGACCTGATCAAGCTCGACGTGTTGATCAACGGCGACAAGGTCGACTCGCTGTCCTCGATCGTCCATCGCGCGCAGTCGCAGTCGCGTGGGCGCGAGGTCACCGAGCGGATGAAGGAGCTGATTCCGCGGCAGATGTTCGAGGTCGCCATCCAGGCGGCTATCGGCACCAAGATCATCGCTCGCACCACGGTCAAGGCGCTGCGCAAGAACGTCACCGCCAAGTGCTACGGCGGTGACGCCACCCGCAAGCGCAAGCTGCTCGAGAAGCAGAAGGCCGGCAAGCGGCGCATGAAGCAGGTCGGCAAGGTCGAGATCCCGCAGGAGGCCTTCCTTGCCGTGCTCCAGGTCGGCAAGGATAATTGAGCCCGCCGGCCGCGCGCCCGGTGCGCGCGGCCCCGGCGCCCGTCACTCGCCGCTCGCCCGTTCGGGTGGACGCGCCCGCCGTCGCCTGTCGCCCCCCGGGGCACGGACCATCCCCTAAGGACCAAGAGACCCTGCAGACGCAATGACCAACTTCGACTTTCCCGCCTTCCTGGTGCTGGCCTCCGTGGTGACCGGCGCGATCTGGCTGCTCGACGCGCGCTGGCTTGCCCCGCGTCGCCGTGCCGCCGCCGGTGGCGCCCCGGTCAAGGAGCCGGTGGTGGTGGAGTATGCGCGCGCCTTCTTCCCGGTGATCTTCGCGGTGCTGATCCTGCGCTCGTTCGTGGTCGAGCCCTTCCGCATCCCCTCGAACTCGATGATGCCGACCCTGCTCACCGGTGACTTCATCCTGGTCAACAAGTACGCCTACGGGCTGCGTCTGCCGGTGCTCAACGCCAAGTTCGTCGACATCGGCGAGCCCGAGCGTGGCGACGTGGTGGTGTTCCGCTTCCCGCTCGACCCCTCGACCGACTACATCAAGCGGGTGATCGGGCTGCCCGGCGACGTCATCGGCTATCGCGGCAAGACCGTCTATCTCAACGGCGAGCCGGTGGCCCAGCTGCCGATCGGGCGCTACACTGGTGTCGGCTCCGGGCGAGAGATGACCGGCGCGCGCGAGGCCCTCGAGAGCCTCGGCGGGGTCGAGCACAGCATCCTCACCCGTTCGCGCGCCCCCGATCTGCCGCCCGGCTGCCGGGTGCTCGCCTTCGGTTCGGTCAAGGTGCCGGAGGGGCAGTACTTCGTGATGGGTGACAATCGCGACAACAGCAACGACAGTCGCTGCTGGGGCTTCGTCCCGGAGGAGAATCTGGTCGGCAAGGCGTTCGGCATCTGGATGCACTGGGACGGTGCCCGCGACGGCCTGCCGATCGCCTGGTCGCGACTCGGCGACGGAATCGACTGAGGTGCGAGCGATGCCGACACGCAGATGCACGACGCCCGCCCGCCGGCAAGCTGGGGCCGGGATCCTCTCCTTCACGATCCTGGTCGGGCTGGCGGCCTTCTTCATCACCCTGCTGCTCAAGCTCGGGCCGATCTACATGCAGAACCTGACCATCCAGTCGGTGATGGACGGGCTCGAGGATCCGGTCGAGCCGGTGGGCAGGAATCCGCGCAAGATCACCGACTATCTCATGCGCAATCTCGACATCAACGGGATCACCTCGGTCTCGGCGCAGGAGTTCGTCATCAAGCGGACCGATGCCGATCGATTCAGCGTGGTCCTCGAGTATGAACGTCGCACGCATCTGTTCTTCAACGTCGATGTCGTGCTCACGTTCCACAATCAGGTGGAAATCAGCACTCAGTGAATGCAGACCCCAGACGGCTGGCCCGTGTGCTCGGGCACGAGTTCGCCCGCCCCGAACTGCTCGAACAGGCCCTGACGCACCGCAGCGTCGGCCCGAACAACAACGAACGTCTCGAGTTCCTCGGCGATGCCCTGATCGGGCTGCTGATCGCCGAGGCGCTCGGCCATCGCTTCCCCGAGGCCGCCGAAGGCACGCTCAGCCGTCTGCGCGCGAGCCTGGTCAAGCGCGAGTCGCTGGCCAAGCTCGCCCGCGGCATCGAGCTGGGCGACTACATGCGCCTGGGGGCGGGGGAGCTGCGCACCGGCGGTCACGCCCGCGACTCGATCCTCGCCGATGCCCTGGAGGCGGTGCTCGGCGCCGTCTATCTCGACGGTGGCTTCGCCGTGGCCAATACCGTGGTGGCCAAGCTGTTCGCCGAGCGTCTCGAGCAGACCAGCATCGACCGTTCCGGCAAGGACCCCAAGACCCGGCTGCAGGAGTTCCTCCAGGCCCACAAGCGGCCGTTGCCGGGCTATACGGTGATCACCATCGAGGGTGATCAGCATGCACAATCCTTCACCGTGGTCTGTGCGCTCGGCGATGCCGATCTGACCACCCGAGGCACCGGCACCAGCCGGCGCCGTGCCGAACAGGCGGCCGCCGAGGCCATGCTGGAGATCCTCGAACATGAATGACGCCATCACCGGTCGCTGCGGCACCGTCGCCATCGTCGGGCGCCCCAACGTCGGCAAGTCGACGCTGCTCAACCGCATCCTCGGTCAGAAGCTCGCGATCACCTCGCACAAGGCGCAGACCACGCGCCACTCCATCCTCGGGGTCAAGACCCGCGCCGAGGGACAGATCCTGTTCGTCGACACCCCGGGCATCCATCGTCGCGGCGAGAGTGCGCTCAACCGCTATCTCAACCGTACCGCGCGCGCCGCGCTCGCCGACACCGACCTGATCCTGTTCGTGGTCGAGGCGCTGCGCTGGACCGAGGAGGACGAGCAGGCGCTCGCCGCCGTCGCCCGCGCCGGGGTCGAGTGCATCGCGGTGATCAACAAGGTCGACCGGGTCGAGGACAAGGAGGCGCTGCTGCCCTTCCTCCAGACCCTGGGCGAGCGTCACGCCTTCCGCGAGCTGTTCCCGGTCTCGGCGGCGCGCGGCAGTCAGGTCGAGGCGCTGGAGCAGGCGGTGCTCGCCGCGCTCCCCGAGGGCGAGCCGATCTTCCCCGAGGACCAGCTCACCGACCGCTCGGAGCGCTTCTTCGCCGCCGAGCTGCTGCGCGAACAGCTCACCCAGCGCTATGGCGAGGAGCTGCCGTATCGCACCACGGTCGAGATCGAGCGCTTCGAGGCGGTCGACGGGCGCTATATGATCAACGCCCTGATCTGGGTCGAGCGCCCGGGACAGAAGGCGATCATCATCGGCAAGCAGGGCGAGTCGCTCAAGGCCACCGCCACCCAGGCGCGTCTGGAGATGCAGAAGCTCTTCGACTGCCCGGTCCATCTCGAGGTCTGGGTGAAGATCAAGAAGAGCTGGTCGAGCGACGAGGCCGCGCTCGCGCGGCTCGGTTACAGCGAGGACTGATCGGCGGCGGTGAGCGCCAGCGCCTGTCACGGCTTCGTCCTGCACCGGCACGACTATCGCGACACCAGCCTGCTGGTCGAGCTGTTCTGTGTCGGTCGCGGGCGGCTGCCCGCGGTCGCCCGCGGCGCGCGGCGCGCGCGCTCGGGCGGACGCGCCGCGCTGCTCCAGCCCTTCCAGCCGCTGTGGCTGGAACTCGGCGGGCGCGGCGAGGTGCGCACCCTGACCCGGGTCGAGGCCGTGGGCCGACCCTATGCGCTCGCCGGTCGGGCGCTGCTCTGCGGTTTCTATGTCAACGAGCTGCTGTTGCGTCTGCTCGGTCGCGAGGACCCGCACGATGCGCTGCTCGACGACTACCAGGTCGCGCTCGCGGCACTGGCCGCGGGGGACGACCTCGAGCCGGTGCTGCGCCGCTTCGAGCTGCGCCTGCTCGATGCCCTGGGGTATGGCCTCGCGCTCGATGTCGAGACCGCCACCGGTCGGCCGGTGCGCGCCACCGCCGACTATGTCTTCGAGCCCGAGCAGGGGCTGCGCGCGGCCACCGCCACCGATGACCCGCGACTGTGCTGCCGTGGCGCCACCCTGCAGGCGCTCGCCGCCGACGCCGCGCCGGCCGACGCCGAACGCGCGCGCGAGGCGCGGGCGCTGCTGCGCGCCATGCTCGCCCCGCATCTCGGCGAACGTCCGTTGCGCACCCGCGCGCTGTTCCAGCAGTGGTATGGCGGGCGCGAGCGTTCATCCCCACACTAGATTGAGTGGCGACGCCGGTCATGGCGCCGCCTTCCCGACCGTACGAAGCGAGGAGAAATCCCTTGAGCACGCATGCCAACGAGGTGCTGCTGGGCGTCAACATCGATCACGTCGCCACCGTGCGCCAGGCGCGCGGCACCCGCTACCCCGAGCCGATCCAGGCGGCGCTGGTCGCCGAGCAGGCCGGGGCCGACGCCATCACCCTGCACCTGCGCGAGGACCGTCGTCACATCCAGGACCGCGACGTCGAGCTGCTGCGCGGCATCCTGCAGACGCGGATGAACCTGGAGATGGCCGCCACCGCCGAGATGGGCGAGATCGCCGCCCGGCTGCGCCCGCACGATTGCTGTCTGGTCCCCGAGCGACGCGAGGAGCTGACCACCGAGGGCGGACTCGACCTGATCGCCAATCAGGCCCATCTCACCGATTTCTGCGCCCGTCTGGCCGAGGCCGGGGTGCGGGTGTCGCTGTTCGTCGACCCCGAGCCGGCACAGCTCGACGCGGCGCGCGCCATCGGCGCCCCGGTCGTCGAGCTGCATACCGGCCACTATGCCGATGCGCAGACGCGCGAGACCCGCGCCGAGGCGCTGGCGCGCATCGAGCGCGCCGTCGATCACGGTCTGTCGCTGGGCCTGCAGGTCAATGCCGGACACGGGCTCGACTACGACAACGTCAAGCCGATCGCCGCCATCCCCGGCATCACCGAGCTCAACATCGGTCATGCGATCATCGCCCGCGCGCTCTTCTCCGGACTCGATCGCGCGGTGCGCGACATGCGTGCACAGATCGCCGTGGGCAGCCGTCGCTGAGAGGCATGCGCCGTCGGGGGAGGGCGCTCGGCGTGCCCGATCGACATGACCCTTTCGATCGGAACATGCCCGACGTCGTTCCCCGACCTCGATCTGCGGGCTAGACTGTGCCGCGGGAAAATACTCCCGTCAGCCAAAGCCAAGAGCCATGTCCGCAGATACCCTGATCTTTTTGCTTGCCATCGATCGCGGGGTGGGCCCCGCGCCTCTGACCCGTCATCGCCCGAAGGCGGCCGTTCCCTTCGGTGGCAAGTTCCGGGTGATCGACTTCGCGCTGGCCAACTGTCTGCACTCCGGGCTGCGTCAGGTCCTGGTGATCACGCAGTACAAGAGTCACTCATTGCACAAACACCTGCGCGATGGCTGGTCGATCTACAACCCCGAACTCGGCGAGTTCATCATCCCGGTGCCGGCGCAGATGCGCGATGGCAAGCACTGGTACGCCGGGCCCTTCGACGCGATCCGCCAGAATCGCAACCTGATCGAGCGCAACCGCGCGCGCCAGGTCCTCGCGCTCGATGGCAGCGCCGTCTATCGCATGGACTACAGCGAGATGGTGCACGCCCATGTCGACGCCCGCGCCGAGGTCACGGTGGCGGTGCGCGAGGTCGATCCCGGCGCGCCGCCCTCGCAGACCCAGGCCCGCGTCGAACTCGACGAGCACGACCGCATCGTGCGCATCCTGCCGGCCGAGCGCGCCGGTGAGATCACCGGCGAGCGTGCCTTCGAGACCATGGGCGTCTATGTCTTCGATCGCGGCTGGCTGTTCGATGCCTTCGCTCGCCGCGAGAGCGCCGATGCCGAGGTCGGCCCGCTGCCCCCGGATCGTCATCTCGCCAAGGACGTGCTCGCCCATCTCACCCAGAGCCACCGGGTGCGCGCCTATCGCTTCGGTCAGGAGCGCGGGCGCGTCACTCCGGATCGCTACTGGTGCGATCTCTCCTCGGTCGATGCCTACTATCGCGCCAACATGGCGCTGTTGCGCCCGCAGCCGCCGCTCGATCTCTACCAGGACAACTGGAACATCCGCACCGCCCAGGGGCAGTATCCGCCGGCGCGTACCGTGCCCGGCGCGCGCAGCGGCAACGAGGGGGTGTTCGTCAACTCGATGCTCGCCGCCGGCACCGTGATCAGCGGCGGTGGGGTCAATCACTCGATGCTGTTCCCCTGCGTGCGCGTCGGTGACAGCGCCATCGTCGAGGAGGCGATCCTGTTCGACGGCGTCGAGGTCGGCGCCGAGGCCCATCTGCGCAACTGCATCGTCGAGAAGGGCGTGGTGGTGCCGCCGGGCGAGCAGGTCGGCATCGATCCCGAACGCGATCGCGAGCGTTTCGATGTCTCGGAAGAGGGCATCGTGGTGGTGTCCAGGGACGTCGAGTGGTAGCGGCGGCCACGCCGCAGACGGTCTATCGGACCCTGCTCGCGGCCCATGGCCCCCAGGGATGGTGGCCGGCCGAGACCCCGTTCGAGGTCATGGTCGGCGCCATCCTCACCCAGAACACCAGCTGGCGTAACGTCGAGCGCGCGCTCGACCAGGTCCGCGCCGAGACGGCGTTGAACGCCGAGGCGCTGCTCGCGCTCGATCCGGCGCGGCTGGCCGAGCTGCTGCGGCCCAGCGGCTACTACAGGGTCAAGACCCGACGCCTGCAGGGATTCTGCAAGCGCTATCATGCCGCTGGCGGTCTCGAGCCGCTCGCCGCGCTCGCCACCCCGAGGCTGCGCGAGTGGCTGCTGGCGACCCCCGGCATCGGCCCGGAGACCGCCGACGACATCCTGCTCTATGCCTTCGCGCGCCCGGTGTTCGTGGTCGATGCCTATACCCGGCGACTGTTCTCGCGGCTCGGGTTGCTCGGCGGTGACGAGGACTACGAGACCATCCGCCGCTGGTTCGAGCGGGCGCTGCCGGACGATGTCGCGCTGTTGCAGGAGTATCATGCGCTGATCGTGGCGCACGCCAAGCATGCCTGCCGGACCAGGCCGGTCTGTGCGGGGTGTGCGCTGCGGGCGTGCTGTCCGTCATCGATACCGACCCAGGTGAGCTGAGACGAGGATTGCGAGACCATGCCGCGAGTCGATAACCACACCTTCTACGATGACGCACTCAAGACCCACGGCACCAATGCCGAAGGGGTGCAGTGGATCTCCGAGGAGACCCAGCGGGTACGTTTCCGGGTGCTGCGCGAGTTGCTGCCCGAGGACCTCTCCAGCGTCGAGCTGGCCGATGCCGGCTGTGGTTTCGGCGACTTCCTCGTCTATCTGCGCGAGCGCGACCAGACGCCGGGGCGCTATCTCGGTCTCGACGTGATGGCGCCGATGATCGAGACGGCGCGCGCGCGCACCGGCTGCGAGATCCGCCAGTGCGACGTGCTCCAGGATCCGCTGCCCGAGGCCGATTACTACGTCTGCAGCGGCGCCATGAACATCCTCACCTGGGATGAGACCCAGAGCTTCATCCGCAACTGTCTCGCCGCCAGCCGTCGCGGTTTCGTGTTCAACCTGCTCAAGGGCCGCGACACCTCGCTCATCTACAATTGCCGCCGACCCACCGAGATCCAACAGCTCGCTGATACCTTGAATGCGACCATGAGGGTGCGTGAGGGTTATCTGGCGGGGGATTTCAGCGTATTGCTCGAACACTGCTGACTCGATGCATTGAGATCGATCTGATCGCTGTTGACGCCATCGACCGATGTTGGGTTGCTGAAAAACAGCAACCCAACCTAAATCGCTATGTCATCTCGCAGGTTGAGTTGCCCGTTCCTCACCCTCTCATCGCAACAAAACAGCGTTTGGCGCATCCAAGGTTTCAATCCTTGTTGTATGGGTTGAGCATTGCGGCCGTGCTCGCCCATCTCTACCCGGCAGCGATCCCTGCGTTTCAATCCTTGTTGTAATGGATTGAGCATTGCGGCCGCAAATTCCCTAAAAAGCATTTTGAATCAAGCGCTTGGTCTTTTCTGCCGAAGCTCTTGAGTGGCGAAAAATAGATGCCTTGCACCGATGTATGCCCTGTTTTCTCGCTGGCTGACATTGACGCTTTTGATTTTTATGTCTTTTTTATCAGAAGGTTGCGTCAGCGGCGTTGAGGGTCGGTGATATTTTTTTGCTCAGCAGTCTGAGTCGAGGTCGCTGCGGGCAGTGGTATTGCCGTGGCCCGATAATATCAAGTCGGTGCGATCGGTGTCCGCTGTGTGTGCGCTTCGGATGTGCGGCAGTGGCCAGGGTGGGCGGGGCGTTCGCCCGGGCAAAGGCCCGGACGTCCATAGTAGACTTATCCCTTTTGGCGGGAAGATACCGTGTTGCAACTTGTGGCGATCGCCGGGGGCGGCGCGCTCGGGGCGTTGTCGCGCTTCTGGATCTCGACCGGCGTCTACCGGGTGCTGGGGCGTGACTTCCCCTGGGGCACCCTGGCGGTGAACGTCATCGGCTCCTTCCTCATGGGGCTGCTGTTCGTGCTGCTCACCGAGCGGCTGGCGGTGGCGGCCGAGTGGCGCGGCGCCGTGCTGGTCGGGTTTCTGGGGGCCTTGACGACCTTCTCGACCTTCTCGATCGAGACCCTGAACCTGATCGAGCAGGGGGCGCTGTTGCGCGCCACCCTGAACGTGGGCGCGAGCGTCGGGGTCTGCGTGTTGCTGTGCTGGGCGGGCATCGCCCTGGGGAGGTCACTGTGAGTCAGAACGAAGCGATCATGGTGCGGGTCTATCTCGCCGAGTCCGATCATGAGCTCAAACCCCTGGTGCACGCCCTGCGCGACGAGCTGGGGGTGCGCGGGGTGACGGTGCTGCGCGCGATCGAGGGCTATGGTCCCTCGGGGCGCGCCCACGCCGCCTCGCTGATCGATCTGTCGCTCGATCTGCCGCTGGTGGTGGAGTTCTTCGATGCCCCCGAACGTGCCCGTGCGGCGATCGCCCGAATCCGTAATCAGGTGAAACCGGGGCACATCGTGTCCTGGCCGGTCACCGTCGAGTCCTGAGACCCAAGGAGACTACATGCTAGACCCACGACTGTTGCGCAACGATCTCGCGCGCGTCGCCGAGCTGCTCGCCCGTCGCGGCGTGACCCTGGACACTGCCCGTTTCGAGCAGCTCGAACAAGAGCGCAAGCGGCTGCAGGTCGAGGCCCAGACGCTGCAGACCGAGCGCAACACCCGCTCCAAGTCGATCGGCAAGGCCAAGGCCGCGGGTGAGGATATTCAGCCGCTGCTCGCCGAGGTCGCCGACCTGGGTGATCGGCTCAAGGCCGCCGAGCAGGCGCTGACCGAGTGCCAGGGCGAGATCGAGTCGATCGCGCTGGGGCTGCCGAACCTGCCCGACGACAGCGTGCCGGACGGGCGCGACGAGGCCGACAACCGCGAGGAGCGGCGCTGGGGCGAGGTGCCGAGCTTCGACTTCACCCCGCTCGATCACGTCGACCTGGGCGCGCGCAACGGCTGGATGGACTTCGATCTCGCCGCCAAGGTGACCGGCTCGCGCTTCGTCACCCTGTCCGGGCCGATGGCGCGGCTGCATCGCGCGCTGATCCAGTTCATGCTCGACGTGCACACCACCGAGCACGGCTACACCGAGACCTATGTCCCCTATCTGGTCAACGCCGACAGCCTCTACGGCACCGGTCAACTGCCCAAGTTCGAGGAGGATCTGTTCAAGGTTCCCGGCGAGCGCGATCTCTATCTGATCCCGACCGCCGAGGTGCCGGTGACCAATCTGGCGCGCGACTGCATCTTCGAGGCCGATGAGCTGCCGCGCCGCTGGGTCGCCCACACCCCCTGCTTCCGCAGCGAGGCCGGTTCCTACGGCAAGGACACCCGCGGGATGATCCGTCAGCACCAGTTCGAGAAGGTCGAGCTGGTGCAGGCGGTGCCCGAGGCCGAGTCCTTCGCCGCGCTCGAGGCCCTCACCGGGCACGCCGAGTCGATCCTGCAACGGCTGGGGCTGGCCTATCGGGTGGTGACCCTGTGCACCGGCGATCTCGGCTTCTCCTCGCGCAAGACCTACGACCTGGAGGTGTGGCTGCCGGGTCAGCAGGCCTATCGCGAGATCTCCTCGTGCAGCAACTTCGGCGACTTCCAGGCGCGGCGACTGCGTGCACGCTGGCGCAACCCCGAGACCGGCAAGCCCGAGCTGCTGCACACCCTCAACGGCTCCGGGCTGGCGATCGGTCGCACCCTGGTGGCGGTGCTCGAGAACTACCAGCTCGCCGACGGTCGGGTGACCGTGCCCGAGGTGCTGCGCCCCTACATGGGCGGTCTCGAGGTGCTCGGCTGAGTCCGGGCGCGCCGCCTCAGCGCGTCTGCGGGATATAGACGTAGGCGCGCGCCACCCCGGCGCCGACGATCTCCAGCGCCTTGCTGTCGTAGAAGTGCCCGAGCGCGGCGAGTGCGCCCGCCGGGTAGTCGCCGAGATCGACCTGATTGGCGGTGACCCGGTAGCGGCCCTCGCCGGGCGGCAGCTGCAGATAGACCGCGCAGGGGTTGGAGGTACAGGTGCCGGTGTCGCCCGGCGCCAGGGTGATGCTGCCCCAGTCGGTGACATGGCGGGTGGCGGTGGCGCAGCCGACGAGGCTTGCGACCAGGACGAGAACGACAGGTCCGGCGCCGCAGACGGCGCGTGCGTGCTGATGCATGACGGGCTCCGGCCGGTTGCGACCGGCGCGTGTTCGGCAGGTGTCGTCAAGCATAGCGGCGGCGTCGCCGGCTGTCCCCGAGGTTCGTCGATGATGTACTGCTCGGGTGGGGACGCCCCATTTGATCAATGCCCTTGCGCCCGTCAGAATGCGGGTTCCGATGAGTCGCCCCGGGGTGGGGCACGTGGGCACGGATGTTGTTCTATGCTGATCGCCCAAGGGTCAGGGAGACGGAGCCGTGGCGCATGCTCGGTCGCGACCCCTCCCTCCGCCCGTCGCATGTCTGTCTCGCCCCCTAACCGAGCACGATGAGAAAAGGTTCCAGTCTCCGTTGTCCCGCCATCCCGAGCCGTCCATGAAGTCGATCGATGCCTGGGCATGTCTCGATGCCCTCGAGTGTGCGATCGCGGTGATCGATCCCGAGGGGCGGGTGCTCTACAGCAACCGTCAGCAGCGCGCGACCCTGCCGCTCGGTGTCTGGGCGGTGCCGGAGGGGCCTGGCCAGGTGCTCGATCAGGCGCGCCAGGGGGTCCGTGAGGTCTGCCAGGGGCGGCGCGCCGACTTCTCGCTCGAATACGTCTTGCCGCTCGAGGGCGAGACCCGCTGGCTGAGTCTCGGCGCCCGTCTGCTGAACGATGGCGAGGAGGCCGAGCGGCAGGTGCTGGTCGCCCATCGCGATGTCTCCGCATATCGGCTGACCGAGCAGGCACTGGCGCTCACCCAGGGGCAGCTCGGCAGCGTGCTCGACAACTCGCCCGACCTGATCTTCTTCAAGGATGAGAACGGGCGTTATCTCGGTTGTAACCGCGCGCTCGGCGCGCTGGTCGGTCGCGAGCCGGCGGAGATCATCGGTCAGGATGATGAGGCGCTCTTCCCTCCCGAGGTCGCCGCGCGGGTGCGCGCCGATGATCGACTGGTGCTCGAACAGAAGCGCGCGCGCCGCTTCGACTTCTGGTACAGCGACGCGCGCGGCCAGCGCCTGCTCTTCGACGTCCTCAAGACCCCCTATCACGGTCCCGACGGAGAGCTGCTCGGGGTGATGGGCTGCGGGCGCGATCTCAGCGCCCTGTATCGCACCCAGACGCTGCTGAGCGAGGCGCAGGCAATCACTGCGCTGGGCAGCTGGGAACTCGACCTCGCCACCGGTCGGGTGTTCTGGTCGGCGCAGCTGCTGGCCATCCTCGGGGTCGATCCCGGGACCTTCGTCGCCAGCGAGCAGGGGCTGCTCGAACGGGTCCATGACGAGGACCGTGGCCGCGTCGCCCGGGTACTGGATGCGGCGCGGTGCGGTATTGCCACCGAGGACGTCGAGCATCGCGTGGTGCGCCCGGACGCCGGGGTGCGCTGGGTGCGCCAGCGCATCCGGATCGTGCCGGGGGATCGTGGCGAGCCGTTGCGGGTGTTCGGCTCGGTGCTCGACATCACCGAGGATCGTCGCGCCCAGGAGGCGCTGCGCCAGAGCGAGGCGCGCTACCGCGCCCTGTTCGAGGGCGCCGAGGAGGCGATGTGGGTGATCGACGGCGCCGACCTGAGCTGTCTGGCCAATCCGGCCGCGGCGCGGCTGTTCGGCTATGACAGCGCCGCCGAGCTGACCGATGTCCATCCCGGCGCGCTCTCGCCCGAGTTCCAGGCCGACGGGCGTCGCTCGGCCGACAGCAACGCCGAGGTGCTGGGGTTTCTCGCCGAGCACGGCAGCGCCCGTTTCGAGTGGCTGCACCGGCGGCGCGACGGCTCGACCTTCCCGGCCGAGGTGCGCACCCGGCGCATCGAGCTCGAGAGCGGACGGCTGCGCGTGGCGATCATCCGCGATCTCAGCGAGCAGCGCCGGCGCGAGGACATCCTGCGCCTGACCAACGCGGTGTTCGAGAACACCGCCGAGGGCATCATCGTCACCGATGCCGACGGCGAGATCGTCGCGGTCAATCCCGCCTTCACCGAGATCACCGGTTACACCCCGGAGCAGGTGCGTGGTCGCAACCCGCGACTGCTCAAGTCCGGTCGTCAGGGTCAGGACTTCTATCGTCAGCTGTGGCGCGCGCTGCTCGAGCAGGGGCGCTGGCAGGGCGAGCTGTGGAACCGGCGCAGCAACGGCGAGCTCTATCCGCAGTGGATGAGTATCAACGCCATCCGCAACCACCACGGTCAGGTGGTCAACTATGTCGCCATCTTCAGCGACATCACCGAGCGCTACCGCTCGGCCGAGGAGATCGAGTATCTCAGCAACCACGACCCCCTCACCGGCCTGCCCAACGCCCGGCTGCTGAAGCAGCGCCTGGCCCAGGCCGTCGACCTGGCGACCATCCATCGTCAGCGCCTCGGGGTCTTCTATGTCGATATCGATCGCTACAACGACGTCATCGCCAGCTACGGTCACAACGTCGCCGACACCGTGCTCTGCGTGCTCGGCGAGCGGCTGAGCGAGTCGACCGGGCCGGGCGATCTGGTGGCGCGGCTGAGCGACGACACCTTCGTCATCCTCACCGAGATCGAGGGCGAGATCTCCGCCGCCTCGGCGTTCGCCGCGCACTATCTCGCCATCTGCTGTCAGCCGATCGAGATCGCCGGTCACGGTCAGCTCACCCTCAGCGCCTCGGCCGGCGGCGCGCTCTATCCCGGCGACGGCGAGAATGCCGCCGAGCTGCTGCGCAATGCCGCCTCGGCGCTGCTCTCGGCCAAGCGCAGCGGGCGGCGCTCGATCGCCTTCTACCGCCCCGAAATCACCGCCGCGGCGGTCGAGCGCCTGGCGCTCGAGGAGGCGCTGCGCATTGCCCTGGCCGAGGAGCAGTTCGTCGTCCATTATCAGCCGCTGGTCGAGCCGCAGCAGAACGGCATCCACGCCGCCGAGGCGCTGCTGCGCTGGCAGCGTGGCGGTCAGCTGGTGATGCCCGGGGTCTTCATCGACATCATCGAGAGCAGCGATCTGGTGGTGCCGGTGGGGCGCTGGGTGATCGAGGCGGTGCTGCGCCAGATGCGGCTGTGGCGCGACGCCGGGCTGCCCGAGATCCGCGTCTCGGTCAATGTCTCCGAGCCGCAGATCACCGCCGGCGGGCTGGCCGAGACCATCGCCGACCTGCTCGAACGCTACGACATCCCCGCGCGCCTGCTCCATATCGAGCTGATCGAGCGGGTGCTGCTGCAAGACCCGGAGCGCGCCCTGGCCGAGCTGGAGCGACTGCGTGCCCTCGGTATCGGCATCTCGCTCGACGACTTCGGCACCGGTTATTCCAGCCTCAGCTATCTCACCCATTTCCCGGTCGACTTCATCAAGATCGATCGCAGCTTCATCAACGACCTCGCCACCGACGGACGCAGCCGCGCGATCGTACGCGCCATCCTGTCGATGGCGCGCAATCTCGATATCGGCACCGTCGCCGAGGGCGTCGAGGACC
Organism: Marichromatium sp. PS1; assembly: GCF_041155115.1. Lineage (NCBI taxonomy): Bacteria > Pseudomonadati > Pseudomonadota > Gammaproteobacteria > Chromatiales > Chromatiaceae > Marichromatium > Marichromatium sp. PS1. The sequence goes on along the minus strand of NZ_BAAFHB010000004.1, from coordinate 437,344 downwards.
TTCGCCAACAACGTATCCTCACCGCCGAGGGCTGCGACCTGATCCAGGGCTATCTGATCAGCCGCCCGGTCTCGGCCAATACCCTGACGCGCATGCTCGAGGACCAGCAGCGTGCGCGAGGTCCTCGTCGCTCACCCCAGCGCGCCCTGGTCCCGACGGCGGGCTGACGTCTCCACCCCTCACTCCCAACGCACAGGAGATCGCCACATGACGACCACCTTCAGCGCCTATCGGATCGACCGTCGCGACGGCGCCCAGCAGCTCGAGTTCACCCGGCTGACCGAGGCCGACCTGATGGAGGGCAATGTCACCGTCGCGGTCGAGTACTCGACGCTCAACTACAAGGACGGGCTGGCGCTCACCGGACGCTCGCCGATCGTGCGGCGCTTCCCGCTGATCCCCGGCATCGATTTCGCCGGTCGGGTGGTGGAGTCGGGCGATCCGCGCTTCCGCCCCGGCGATCGCGTGGTGCTCAACGGCTACGGGGTGGGGGAGAAGCACTCCGGCGGCTATGCCGGACGCGCCCGGGTGCCGGGCGACTGGCTGGTGGCGTTGCCCGAGGGGCTGACCAGCCGCCAGGCGATGGCCATCGGCACCGCCGGCTACACCGCGATGCTCGCGGTGCTGGCGCTGGAGTCGCACGGACTCGAACCGGGCGCCGGCGAGGTGCTGGTGACCGGCGCCGCCGGCGGTGTCGGCAGCATCGCCGTGGCGCTGCTGGGACGGCTCGGTCATCGGGTCACCGCGGTCACCGGGCGCCCGCACGAGGCGGACTATCTGCGCGAGCTCGGCGCCACCGAGATCCTCGATCGCGCCGAGTTCACCCAGCCCCCGCGCCCGCTCGAATCCGAGCGTTGGGCGGCGGCGATCGATGTCGCCGGCGGGCTCACCCTGGCCAACGTGCTCAGTCGCATGCAGCGCGCCAGCGCGGTGGCCGCCTGCGGGCTGGCCGATGCGATGGAGCTGCCGACCACGGTCGCGCCCTTCATCCTGCGCGGCGTCACCCTCTACGGCATCGACTCGGTGATGGCCCCGCACGCGCTGCGCGAGCGCGCCTGGTCGCGGCTGGCGCGCGATCTCGATCTCGACCGGCTCGAGACCATGACCCGCGAGGTCGACTTCGCGCAACTGCCCCAGGCCGCCGAGGAGATCCTCGCCGGACGGGTCCGCGGTCGCACCGTGGTGCGCATCCCCGAGGCCGACTGAGCCGCGCCACTGGCATCTCGCCCGCGGCGGACCCATCTCCCTACCCAATGGGGGCGCGCGGAGCGCGCCCCGTCGACCGAATCGACCACGCCGCCCAGGGACGCGCGCCGTGTGCCACCCGAGTGCCTGCCGCACTGTCGCAGACGCATCCGGCCGACCGCACCGGGCGCCGCCGCGATAGAATCGTGCATCGCCTTAAACCAATGAATTCAGCCATGAACGCTCAAGCCGCACCGGCTCCGCGCAGCGATGACGCGACCCTCGACGTCGCCGCGCTGCGCGCCCAGTTCCCCATCCTCTCCACCCAGGTCGATGGTCGCCCGCTGGTCTATCTCGACAGCGCCGCCTCGACCCAGCAGCCGCAGGCGGTGATCGCGGCGGTCAGCGATTATCACCGTAGCGCCCACGCCAACATCCATCGCGGCAATTACCGCCTCTCGCAGCACGCCACCCGGCTCTACGAGCACGCCCGCGCGGCGGTGGCGCGCTTCCTCAACGCCGCCGAACCCGCCGAGTGCGTGTTCACCCGCGGCACCACCGAGGCGATCAACCTGGTCGCCGCCACCTGGGGGCGCGCCAACCTTGGCCCCGGCGACGAGATCCTGCTCTCCAACCTCGAACACCACTCCAACATCGTCCCCTGGCAGATGGTCGCCGAGCAGACCGGGGCGCGTATCCGCGTCATCCCCATCGACGATGCCGGCGACATCGACCTCGACGCCTATCGTCGGCTGCTCTCGCCGCGCACCCGGTTGGTCGGGGTCAACCAGGTCTCCAACGCCCTCGGTACCGTCAACCCGGTGCGCGAGATCATCGAGCTGGCCCACGCGCACGGTGCCCTGGTGCTGGTCGACGGCGCCCAGTGGGTCGCCCACGGGCGCACCGACGTGCGCGCGCTCGATGTCGACTTCTACGCCTTCTCCGGCCACAAGCTCTACGGCCCGACCGGGATCGGCGTGCTCTATGCCAAGCGCGCGCTGCTCGAGGCGATGCCGCCCTACCAGGGCGGCGGCGACATGATCGAGCAGGTCAGCTTCGAGGCCACCCGCTATGCCGCGCCGCCGACCCGCTTCGAGGCCGGCACGCCCAACATCTCCGGCGCGGTGGGGCTGGGCGCGGCGATCGACTGGATCGAGTCGGTCGGCTTCGAGCGCATCAGCGCCCACGAGCAGTGGCTGCTGCGTCATGCCACCGAGCGTCTGGAGGCCATCCCCGGGCTCGCGCTCAAGGGCCGGGCGCAGCGGCGCAGCTGCGTCACCTCCTGGGTGATGGAGGCGCCGGCGATCTCCAGCCTCGACCTCGGCACCGCGCTCGACCTGCGCGGCATCTGCGTGCGCACCGGCCACCACTGCTGCCAGCCGCTGATGGACCGGCTCGGCGTGGCGGCCACGGTGCGCGCCTCCTTCGGGGTCTACAACACCCTGGAGGAGATCGACACCCTGGCCGATGCGCTGACCGAGATCGCTGACGAGATGCGCGCGCGTCAGGCACGGGTCGCGCCCGTCGCCGAGACCGCGCTCGACTACCCGGGGCCGAGCGCCGAGTCGCCCGCCGCCGCCGCCGCGCAGATCGCCGACGACTTCGAGCTGCTGCCCGACTGGCCGACCCGGCACGAATACATCATCGACCTCGGCGGTCGGCTGCCGCACCTGCCCGCGTCGATGCAGAACGCCGCGACGCATGTACAGGGGTGTCAGAGCCAGGTCTATATCGCCGCCCGCGCCATGCCCGACGACCCCGAGCGCGTCGAGTTCCTCGCCGACAGCGACGCCGAGCTGGTGCGCGGGCTGATCGCACTGCTCCAGCAGCTCTACTCCGGGCAGCGCGCGCGCGACATCCTCGACTTCGACGCCCGCGCCTTCTTCGCCCGGCTCGGGCTCGACGGGCATCTCAGCATGAACCGGCGCAACGGACTCGAGGCGATGGTGCAGCGACTGCGTCAGGTGGCCGCGCGTCAGGTCGCGGCGGACGCCTGAGCGAATGCGTTGGCACGGGGCCGGACGGCCCCGTGCCGGGGGAGGGTGGGGCGCGCCTCAGCGCACCGCCATGATCAGCACGATCACCAGCGCCGCGACTGCGCCGAGCGGCACGATCGCCGCCGCCCAGTCACCCTTCTCGGCCTTGGGGCCGTGCTCCTGCCAGCGCTTGTAGACCGGCCAGAGATAGAACAGCATCAGCCCGAGCAGGGCTGCGGCCATGATCTTCAGGAACAGTTCCATGGTGGAGACCTCCGGCGAGACAAACAAAAGCCCCGGCGCGGGGCCGGGGCTGTTGCGGGGCGAGCAGGGTGATTACTCGTCGCCGCCCATGATGCCGAGGATCTGCAACAGGCTGATGAAGATGTTGAAGATGCTCAGATAGATGCCGTAGGTGGCCATGATGTAGTTGGTCTCCTCACCCCGCGCGATCCGGCTGGTATCGAACAGGATGAAGCCGCTCATCAGCAGGATGATGGCCGAGGAGATCGCCAGCGACAGCGCCGGCATCTGCAGGAACAGGTTCGCGATCACCGCGATCATCACCACCATCATGCCGGCGAAGATGAACCCGCCCATGAAGCTGAAGTCACGCTTGCTGCTGAGCGCGTAACCCGACAGCCCGAGGAAGATCGCGGCGGTGCCACCGAAGGCCAGACCCACGGTCTGCGGGCCGTTGGGCAGCGCCAGATACATGCTCAGGATCGAGCCCAGACCGAAGCCCATCAGGCCGGTGATCAGGAAGATCACGCCGATGCCGGCCGAGGAGTTGGCGGTGCGCGGCAGCACGAACATCCCCAGCACCATGGCCACGATCACCGAGGCCAGGTAGGTCCAGGAGGGCATCGCCAGCGCGATCGACAGCATCGCCGTCAGCGCGCTGAAACCGAGGGTCGCGGCCAGCAGCAGGTAGGTGTTCTTGAGCACCTTGTTGGCCGAGACGGCCGACGGGGCACTCTGAACGAAGGAAAAGTTGTTGTTGGCCATGTCGTGCATTCACTCCTTATGGTCGAACAGGTTGGGAAACCGAGTTGATCGCTGGGTGAGACTGATTGCGATCTCTCAAGTTCCAGAAGGATACCTGACCCGCCGCCCCGCGCAAGCCCGACCGGACTTGGGAAAACGCCCGAGTTGCGGTATCCTTCCATCCCCGCCAGATGCGGACGACCGGCGCCAACTCAAGCCGTCCCCACAGGTCGTCCCGCGCCTGCCCCGGAAAGGTAGCTGAGCGGTCGCAAGCGACGGTCTTGAACGCGGCCCGTCACGGCGGAAAAAGTTATTGGAGGGATGGCAGAGCGGTTGAATGCACTGGTCTTGAAAACCAGCAAGGGTTAACGCCCTTCCAGGGTTCGAATCCCTGTCCCTCCGCCATATCAATCAAGCGCTTGCAGCCCATCTGCTCACGGTTCGCTTGATTCTGGAAACCCGCCTCTCGGCGGGTTTTTTCATTTTGGGGCCGGTATAACCAGCGGGCGCATGAAGCCGGTCGGTTGGGTTGGCCATCCTTGGCAACCCAACGGCTGAGCCGTCGCTTGACGATGACCTCGATCGTCTTCTGGCGTCGATCGGGCTCGTTTGTTTGCCCGTCGCGACCGCCATCGCTGCCTCGATGACCGGTGAGCGATGGGCAACCCAACCTACGGGGCTGTCAACGCCTCGTTGAGGATTGGGCAGTCTTCTTCACTCGCCCTTCTTTGAATCGCCTCAGCCAATATCGGATTGGCTTCAGCTCTTTCAATCATGCGTGCCGCAATGTATTGGTCAGAACAGGCAAGGTTGGCGAGATAGCCCGCTTGTTCCTGCAGGAATTCTTCCTCACTAGGCGGGTCAGGCCAATTGGCGAAGAGGCCGCATTGGTCATAGATTGCCTGTGGGGCTTGCTCCGGTGAAATCACCGTTGGCGTCAACGGCAGATCGAAGGCAATCGACCAGAAAGTTTCGATGCTTGTGGAAATTCTTTCTTTCGCTTCTTTAGAAATAAAATCAGAATAAATTTCAAGATCGTATTCTGTTTTTTCAATGGAATTGACGCTCGTCCATTCCATGGTGTCACTAAGTCTTATGGCTTGCAAGAAAATCCTGCGCTCGGCTAAAAAGTCCGTTGAGATTAGGCTCGTCTTTTTGGGGATGATAGGAAGAAATTTTACTGATTTGAGGTAGGAAAGTGTTAGGTTGGTATTCTCGAAATCTGTTGAATAAAATGTCGCGCCTTGCAAACTGCTCCCTTGTAGTTGCGCCTCCCCGAGATCAGCCCCCTGCAGTTGCGCCTCCCCGAGATCAGCCCCCTGCAGTTGCGCCTCTATGAGTTCGGCCCCCTGCAGTTGCGCCTCTTTGAGATCGGCCCCCTGCAGTTGCGCCTCTTTGAGATTGGCCCCCTGTAGTTGCGCCCCCCTGAGTTCGGCCCCCTGCAGTTGCGCCCATCTGAGATATGCCCCCTGTAGTTGTGCCCCTATGAGATCGGCCCCTTGTAGTTGCGCCCATCTGAGATATGCCCCCTGCAGTTGCGCCCAGCTGAGATCGGCCCCCTGCAGTTGCGCCCCCCAGAGATCGGCCCCCTGCAGTTGCGCCCCCCAGAGATCGGCCCCCTGCAGTTGCGCCTCTTTGAGATTGGCCCCCTGCAGTTGCGCCCCCCAGAGATAGGCCTCCTGCAGTTGCGCACTCCTGAGATCGGCCCCCTGCAGTTGCGCCCCCCAGAGATAGGTCCCCTGCAGTTGCGCCTCTATGAGATCGGCCCCCTGCAGTTGCGCCCAGCTGAGATATGCCCCCTGCAGTTGCGCACTCCTGAGATTGGCCCCCTGCAGTTGCGCCTCTCTGAGGTCGGCCCCCTGCAGTTGCGCCGCCCTGAGGTCGACATCCCAAAGCGTCGCTCTCCAGAAATCCGCATACCGCAAATCGCGATGTCGGGTAGTGCCCTGACCGATAGGTTTCGATAAGATCAGAATCCATTTCTTTAAGGTTGAAGAAAATGTATCTGACATGTCCGCAGTGTCACTCCAACCATGTGACCAAAAATGGATTCAACCGGCTGAAAAAGCAGTTATACAAGTGTCAAGATTGGGTAGTGCCCTGACCGATAGGTTTCGATAAGATCAGAATCCATTTCTTTAAGGTTGAAGAAAATGTATCTGACATGTCCGCAGTGTCACTCCAACCATGTGACCAAAAATGGATTCAACCGGCTGAAAAAGCAGTTATACAAGTGTCAAGATTGCGGTCGCCAGTTCGTTATCCATCCTGCCAAGGGGCAGGTTTCTCAGGAAACCCGCGAACTGATCGATCGGTTGCTGCTGGAAAAAATCTCCCTGGCCGGAATTGCCCGTGCGGTGAAGGTCTCCGAGGCTTGGCTGCAGAACTACGTGAACGAGAAGTACAAGAAGGTTCCTCGTCAGGTCGCGCTAAAAAAAAACACCACATCCTACGGAGTAATCCTGGAGTGCGACGAACTGTGGTCCTTTGTCGGAAAACGCCTGAACAAACAATGGATCTGGCTCGCTATGGATCGCCTGCCCCGGCGTATCGTCGGGGTCCATGTTGGCGATCGTACGGAGCGCTCCGCACAGGCTCTGTGGGATTCCATCCCAGCGCAATATCAGACTTCCGCTCCCGTCTACACAGATTTTTGGAGCGCCTATGCGCGGATCATCCCGGCACACCGACATTATCCCAGTGCGAAGTCACAAGGGGAAACCAACCATATCGAACGGTTTAACGGTACACTCCGGCAGCGTATCTCCCGCTTGGTGAGAAAGTCGCTCGCGTTCTCGAAGAACCAGGAAAACCATCTTGGTGCACTCTGGAACTTCATTCATCACTACAACGCCAAGATGTGCGTGTGATTCATTGTGGGAAGCCAAACACATCGAGAGATTCAAAACCCTATCGGTCAGGGCACTACCCGATGTCGCAAGTCCAGTGCTTGACCGACGTCTTTCCATATCTCGGCGCGCTCTTCATCCGTGTCGATATGGGCCGCGTATAGCACCTCGGCGGGTGGGGTCTTTCCCATTAATACGCGCTCACGTAAATTCAGGTTGCGTTGAAAGAGCCAGTTTATCCACGGTTGGTTTTCACCGATCATCCATTCGATTCCACCTCCCGGTGGAGCCATTAGCCCCCATATAACGGATAAAAAGATTAGTGCCAAGGCTGGAGGTACTCTCGCGCCCCTGCGCTGCCATCTCCGGTTCGGACGAATCAGCCTCCCGATCTTTCTCGGCAACCATCTGGATGTCGGCCAGCGAATTCGCCAGCGGCCAGAGCGCGAACTCAGGCGCGGCCAGAGCAGCGCGATGAGCAGCAGATCCAGGGTTATGACGAGCTGATGGTCGAGGGTGATCCAGAAACTGTGATAGGGCAGAAACTGCCATTGAATGGCGGCCAGCAGCAGGATCGGCAAGAGAATCATGGTCACTTTGACCACGACTCGCAGCATCAAGCGGATCAGGCCCGGGTGGTGTCGGCCGATGAGCGCATAGCTGAAGACGAGCGGAAAGGGTAGCTCTCGATAGGTGCGTTCTTCCGCCTCGGGAAGCTTCAGCAACAGGGCGTCGAGATTGAAAAGCTTGCGCGAGAGTTGGAAGAACTGCAGCAGCAGGTGAGCGTGGAAGAAGAGCACCAGCCAGGGGATAAAACTATAGAACCCCAGCAACGGCAACTCGATGTCGAGCAGCGGCAGGGTGGCGCCGGTCTCGCGCAGCAGTTGTTCGTCGTCCGTGGAGAAGACGATGACCGCGATATAGAAACTGAACAGCAGGAAGGTGACATAGAGGTTGCGGACGTGTCGCGCCGCATCGTCGGCGGAGGCCCGTAACAGCGCAAGCTTCGCGAGGACGTCCTGCTCCTCCAGCGCCCAGAGGTTCTCCTTGCCATCCCACCGCCTGGACATCCGCCACCATCCCGGTTACACATCAGGTGTCCCCATTGTAGGGAAGCCCCATCGCTCCGTCATCGCCCGACGCCACGTCACCCGATATCTGCGCCGACGTCTGGTGATCGGCATCAAGCGCCCTCGGGACACCGAGGCGGTTTTTCATCCCTTGCGCCGATGTCGGGCAAGCCGTCCAAGAAGCCGATTCGTCGATGTCGTGGCCGACGGCCCCACCGATCGCGCCGGTCGGATGGGCAACGCGCAGCGTGCCCATCACCGCCGCGCGCCGTCTCCAGGCATGGATGTCGGGTTGCCCGCCCCGATCGCCATCGCCTCCCGGTGACCGCTGCGCGACGGGCAACCCGACCTGCGGGGCTACTGGGCGAGCAATGCGCTCAACCGGGCGACCACCGGGCCCGGCGCGTCGCTGAGATAGAAGTGTCCGCCGGGGAAGGTCTCGACGCGGAACCCGGCGTCGGTCCAGCGCGACCAGGCGTCGGCCTCCTCGGCGTCGAGGTCGGGGTCGTCGCGGCCGCGGAAGACGGTGAGCGGGCAGGGTAGCGGCGGGCGCTCGGGGTCGGGGCGGTAGGTCTCGATCAGGCGGTAGTCCTGGCGCACCGCCGGCAGCACGATGGCGCGGATCTCGGGTAGCGCGAGCAGCTCGGGCGGGGTGCCGCCGAGCGCGGTGAGCGCCGCGCACAGGGTGTCGTCGTCGTGCCGGTGGAGGTCGCCGCCGTGGTGGCACTGCGGCGGCTCGCGCGCCGAGATCACCAGCTGCTCGGGCGCGCGCAGTCCCTGGTCGATGAGCGTCTGGGTCAGTTCGTGGGCGAGCGCCCCGCCCATGCTGTGGCCGAACAGCGCCCAGGGACGATCGAGCCAGGGGCGCACGGCACCGGCAAGCTGCCCGACCAGGGTGGGGATGTCCTCGGGCAGCGGCTCGTCGAGCCGGTTCTCGCGCCCCGGCAGACAGACCATCAGCGGCTCGATCCAGTCGGGCAGCAGCGGCGGCCAGTGCTTGAACAGCGCCGGGGTGCCGCCGGCGTGCGGCAGGCAGAACAGCCGCAGCCGCGCCGCCGGGTGCGGTTGCGGGCGGCGGATCCAGCGCCCGGCCGCCGCCGTGGCGGCGGCCGGGGCGAGGTGGCGCGAGGGTTCAGCGCGCATCGCCCGTCACCACGGCGGGGTCCAGCGCGGGTGCGTCCTCCGTCGACTCACCCTCGGGAAAGACCCGCTGGAAGCGGTAGGGCAGCGCCAGCAGCAGGGCGACGACGGCCACCGCCAGTGCGGTCCAGATCACCGAGAGATAGCCGAGCTGCTCGGCCAGCGAGGTGCTCACCGTCGCCGCGACCATCGCAAAGCCCATGCTCAGGCTGAACTGCAGGCTGTAGTCGGTGGCCGGGGCGTCGTGCGAGGCGTGGTCCATCATCACCGCCGCCAGCACCGTGGTGGCCGGATTGCAGAAGAGGAAGAAGGCGCCGATGGCGAGCATCACCGTGAGGGTGTCGGTCATCCCCAGCAGCGGCAGTGCGACGGCGCCCACCCCGATGATCTGCAGCAGCGCCGCGCCGGTCAGCGCGTTGCGTCGCGCCACGCGGTTGAACACCCAGCCCGCGGCCAGCGCGCCGATGATGCCGACCACCGAGCCGAAGACGTTGACGGTGAAGCCGATGCGCTCGACCGACCAGCCGAGATCGACCAGGATCGGGGTCAGCGGGATGAACATCAGGTTGTAGCCGAGCGGGTAGAGCAGCAGCATCGCCAGCCAGTAGCGCCCGGGGCGGGCGCGCAGCAGGGCACCGATGCGCGGCAGCAGCCGGGGCCGCGCGGTCGTCGCCACCGGCCAGCGCGGCTCGCGGAAGACGAGCAACTGCACCAGCGCCACCCCGGTGGCGAGCGCGAGCACCACCATGCTGCCGACCCACCCCAGATAGGGATAGGCCATCAGCACCACGCCGCCGCCGAGCATGTTGCCGAGCAGTCCGCCGGCGACCTGGATGCCGTTGCCGGTGCCGCGCTCCTCGGCCGGGATCAGCCGGCAGGCGAGCCCGTCGGCGGCGATGTCCTGGGTCGCCGAGAGCAGGGCGACCACCACGCAGAGCAGATAGATGGTGGAGAAGTCGTCGATCAGGTCGTAGGCGCCGATCAGCAGGAAGCAGGCCATCATCCCCGCCTGCATCAGCATCAGCCAGCCGCGATAGTGCCCCCAGCGGCGCACGCCGATGCGGTCGACCAGCGGCGCCCAGAGGAACTTGAGCGCCCACAGCAGCCCGAGCATATAGACCAGGCTGATCTGGTCGAGCGGCGCGCCCTGCTCGCGCAGCAGCGCGGCCAGGGCGATGACGAAGAAGCCGAGCCCGAGGTACTGGGTGGTGTAGAGGCTGGCGAGCAGCCACCAGGTGGACCTCGGGGTCTTGGTCCGGGTTGGATCATTCATCACGGATCAGGTCTCAGAAGAAGTAATTGACGCCGAGTCCGACGGTACGCCCGCGCGCCGGCGCGCCGATCCGCAGGGTCGGGGTGTACTGGTAGGCGTAGAGGTCGTAGTCCTCGTCGAGCAGGTTGTCGGCCCACAGATAGAGCTCGGCGTTGCCGGCGGCGAGGCCGACGCGCAGGTCGAGCTTCTGGTAGGCGTCGAGGTCGAAGGTGTTCTGCGGGTCGCCGGGGCGCTCGCCGACGAAGCGATAGCTGAGCTGGGTGTTGAGGGTGAGCGGACCGAGCCCGCCGACGGCCGGCAGCGGTTTGACGTGGCCGAGGCTCAGGCTCGCGCCCCAGCGCGGCACCTCGGGGACGCGGTTGCCGTCGTCGACGTCGCCGCCGGAGACGCCGACCGCGTCGCTGGTGATCTGGGCGTCGGTATAGCTGAGCGCGGCGGCGAGCGAGAGCCCGTTGTCGAAGGCATAGCGCCCCTCCAGCTCGGCGCCCTTGCTCTCGGTGTCGGCGTTGATCGCGGTGGCGGCGAAGGTGTGGGCGTCGTAGCCGAGCAGGTGGTCGTCCTTCACCCGGTTGAAGAAGAGCGCGCCGTTGAGGGTGAAGCGCCCGTCGAGCGATTCGTGCTTGAAGCCGAGTTCGAGGGTGTTGACGCTCGCCGAGTCGTAGGGCGTGCTGCCCTCGATGCTGGAGGCATAGTCGTTGAAGCCGCCGGACTTGTGGCCGCGGGCGAGCAGGCCGTAGAGGTTGGTCTCCTCGCTGAGGGCATAGCTCAGCGCCAGTCGCCCGGTGGTGTAGTCGTCGCTGAGGTCGCGCTCGTCGCGGGTCACCGTGGCGCCGCGCCGATAGCTCGCCTCGTAGTCCTTCTCGTCCCAGGAGTGACGCACGCCGCCGGTGAGCTTCAGCGCATCGCCGAGCGGATAGGTCAGCTCGCCGAACAGCGCCGCGCTCTGGCTGCTGAAGTCGCGCGCATAGAAGTTGCCGGTCATGGTGTCGAGGGTGTCGAAGGTGCGGTCGGACTGCGACAGGTGCAGGCCGGTCACCCAGAACACCGGGGCATCGGGCAGCGACGACCAGCGCAGCTCCTGGCTGGTCTCGTCCTGCTCCGAGGTGTCGAGGAAGGCGACCTCGCCGGGGAAACCGAAGACCTGCTCGGTGATGGTGCGGTCATAGGCCTTCCACTTGACAATATCGGTCGAGACCAGCGAGGTGATGAGACTCAGCCGGCTGCCGGCGAGGTCGTGGTTGATCTCCAGCGAGTAGCGCTCGGTCTTGCGCTCGTTGTCGTCGAACAGCCCCGGGGTGAGGTCGTTGGCCGGCTGATCGCCATAGGGTTGGGCGACGATCAGGTTGGCCTGGTGCTCGATCGAGTAGCGCTCGGCCACCAGCGTCGCCTCGGTGCCCGCGCCGATCTCCCACAGCAGGGTGCCGCGCAGGGTCTGCTCGTGCGGGCGCATCAGCGGCTCGCCGTCGCGGCTGTTCTCCACCCAGAGATCCGAGGTGGTGTTGCGATAGGCCACGCGGGCGCTCACCTGCTCGGAGATCGGGCCGCTGAACACCGCTTCGCCCATCTTGCGTCCGAGCTCACCGACCTCGCCGCGCACATGGCCCTCGAAATAGCGTGTCGGCTTGCGCGTGGTGACATTGATCGCGCCGGCCTCGCTGTTGCGTCCGAACAGGGTGCCCTGCGGCCCCTTGAGCACCTCGATGCGCTCGATGTCGAGCATGCCGAGCGCGAGGTTGCGCGTGGACATCGACACCCCGTCGACGTTCAGCACCACCGAGTTGTCGTCCATGTTGAGCTGGTAGAGCGAGCCGACGCCACGGATGCGCACGTTGGAGTTGTTGGGACCGCCGTCGCCGCTGATGTCGACGCCGGGCACCGTCGCCAGCACCTCCTCGAGGTTGTCGAGACGCTGCTCCTCGAGCTGCTCGCCGCCGAGCACGCTGAGCCCGAAGGGGATCTCCTTGGCCTGCTCCTCGCCGCGTCGGGCGGTGACGGTGATGGTCGACAGCGAGACCGAGGCCTCCCCGGTCTCCGCACCCGCCGCGTGCGTGGCCACGGGCAGGGTGGTCAGTCCGCTCGCGCCGACGACCAGCGCCAGGATCAATGGCTGGATCTGCTGTGGGGGCGTCATGGAATGCTCTCTCTTGTTCATCTGCGTGCTTCTTTCCTTAGCGATGCATGGGCCTTGCGGGCCTCGGGTGAACACGGGCGCGGGTCGCTCCGTGATGTCGTCGCCCGCCGCTCGGCTGGCGGGAGACGGTTGCCTGGTGTGCCTGTGCCGTTCCATCGCGGCGCTGGGCGCATCGGCATCGCGCAGCGCCCCCGCCGCGGTGCGCGGCGCGGGGCGTGGCTGGCCGACAGCCGCGGGATGGCTGTCATCGGCTGGCTGGAAGGTCGGGTGTGCATGAGGGCGAGGCGGGCTCAGCCGGGATCGTCCGGTGTGGCGCCTGGCGTGCCGCGTGGTCTCACAGCGCGCCCTCCTCGAAGACCGTCTGCTCCGTCCCCGGGTCGCCGGGCGAGACGGCGCCGAACTCGGCGATCCGCTCGGCGAACGCCGCCAGGGTGGAGGCGCCGAACAGCAGCCGCAGCGGCACCAGGGTGTGGGTGACGCCCTCGCGCCTGAGCCGCTCGACGGTGCGGGTGGCGCCGAGGCTGTCGCCGCCGAGGAGGAAGAAGTCGTCCTCGCGATGGATGTCGGCGCGCCCGAGGACCTCGGCCCAGATCGCGGCGAGGGCCTGTTCGAGCGGCCCCTGGGGCGGGGTGCGGGCGCCTGCGGCGTCGAGCGCGTCGAGCCGGGCGGCGATCGCGCGGCGATCGACCTTGCCGTTGGCGCTGAGATCGAGCCGTTCGAGCGGCAGGATCGAGGTCGGGATCATGTACTCGGGCAGGCGCTGGGCGAGGGTCTCGCGCAGTACCGCGAGGGCCTGCTCGGGCTGCACGCCGGGGGCGAGCACCACCGCCGCGCCGAGACGGGGCGGCTGCCCGAGGGTGAGGGCGCAGGCCTCGGTGACGTCGGGCGCGGCGGTGAGCGCGGTCTCGATCTCGCCGAGCTCGATACGGTGCCCGCGCACCTTGACCTGCTGATCGGCGCGCCCGAGGAACTCCAGGAGCCCGTCGGGGTGATAGCGGCCGATGTCGCCGGTGCGATACCAGCGCGCCCCGGCGCGGGTGACGAAGCGCTCGGCGGTGCGCTCGGCATCGCCGCGATAGCCGCTGGCCAGTCCCGCCCCGCCGATCCACAGCTCGCCGGGGACCCAGTCGGGGCAGTCGCGCCCCTGGGCGTCGACCACGCGATAGCACTGATTGGGCAGCGGTCGGCCATAGGGGATCGAGTTCCAGCCCGGGAGCGGCTCGGGCGCGGGCTCGAAGGCGTTCGACCAGATCGCCGCCTCCGTCGCCCCGCCCATCGCCACCATGCGGCAACCGCCGTCGGTGGCGGCGTCGAGCCGCGCCGGCAGGTCGCGGGCGATCCAGTCGCCCGAGACCAGCGCCAGGCGCAGCCCGAGCGGGTGCTCGTCCGTCCCGGCGAGGCTCAACAGCATCTCCAGCAGCACCGGCACCGAGTTCCACAGCGTCACCCGGTGGCGCGCGATCAGCGCGCGCCAGACGGCGGCATCGCGCCGCGCCGTCTCCGGCACGCAGACCAGCGCGCCGCCGACCTGCGAGGGGCCGAAGAGGTCGTAGACCGAGAGATCGAAGTCGAGCGCCGAGACCGCCAGCACCCGATCCTCCGGCCCGACGCCGTAGCGCTGGTTGATCGCATCGATGGTGTTGGCCGCGGCCAGATGGGTGACCTCCACCCCCTTGGGCTCGCCGGTCGAGCCGGAGGTGAAGATCACATAGGCCGGACCGCTCGGCGCCACCGCGACCGGCGCGGGCAGCGGCGCATGGGCTTGGGCCTGCGCGATCGTCTCGGCATCGAGCACCAGCCCGACCCCGGCGCGCTCGAGGATGCGCGCGCGTCGCGCCGACGGCTGCTCGACCCCGATCGGGACATAGCACCCCCCGGCGGCGAGCACCCCGAACACCGCCGCGACCTGGGCCGCGCCGCGCGGCAGCGACACCGCCACCGCCTCGCCCGGGGCGAGCCCGGCGGCGCGCAGCCAGCCGGCGATGCGCAGCGCCGCGGCGGCGAGTTCGCCGTGGTCGATCACCCGCTCGCCGTCGAACAGCGCCGGGCGCCCGGGGTCGCGGTGCGCGGTGGCGAAGAGCCCGGCATGGAGCAGGCGCGGGGCGATGTCCTGCGCGGTGGCGCCGACCTCCTCGCGCATCCGCCGCTGCGGCTCGGGCAGGTCGAGCACGAGCGGGCGCGACCAGCCCGTCGGGTCCTCGGCCAGCCGCGCGAGCGTCGCGGTATAGGTCGCGAACATGGCATCGAGCATCCCCTCGGGGAACAGCGCCTCGACCGCGTCCCACTGCAACACCAGGGCGCCGTCCTGCTCGTAGAGCTGGTGGTCGAGCCACACCTGCGGGGTCTCCGAGCGCCCGCCGCCGACCAGCGCCGGGAAGTCGCGGGGCGGTGCGACACCGTGGCGCTCGGGCAGCCCCAGGGTGCTGGTGAAGACCACCGGCAGCGCCGCGCCGTCCGGCCCGAGCCGGGCGGTGCGCTCGCGCTGCAGCCAGATCGAGGAGCGCGCGCGGTGCTCCAGCACCTCGACCAGGGTCTCGCGCACCGCCCGCGCCCGGGTGGCCAGATCGCTCGCCGCCTCGGGCCGGTAGGGCAGCGCCGCGAGACTGGTGAAGTCGCCGACCACGGCGTCGATGTCGGGGTGGACGCGCTGGCGATCGAACAGGGTCAGATTGAGGGTGTGCGACCCGCCGCCGCTCCAGCGCGAGAGCACCTCGGCATAGACGGTGAGCAGCAGTACCGACGGGGTCACGCCGATCGCACGCGCGCCGGACTCCAGCCGCGCCCAGACGGCCGGTTCGAGCCGCGCCTCGCGACGGCCGAACGCGACCCGCTCCAGCGACTCGGGCGCGCGCGCCAGGGGCAGCGCCGGGGCCGGCGGCAGATCGTCGAGGCGCGCGCGCCAATAGGTCTCGGCGCGCGCCTCGGCCTCGGGCGCGGGACGGACCCCGAGCACATAGTCGCGGAACGAGACCCCGATCGGCGGCAGTTCGGTGTCGAGGTCGGCATAGAGCCGGGCGAGTTCGGCGAGCAGCAGCTTGACGCTGAAGCCGTCGACCAGCAGGTAGTCGATGCACAACCCGATCCGCGTCCGCTCGCCGTAGCGCACCGCGTGCAGCCAGTGTCCCGGCCAGCGTTGCACGGTCGGCGAGGGGGCGGCGTCCCAGACCGCGTCGAGCACCGCCTGGGCGGTCGCCGGACCGGCCTCGTCGAGATGATCGACGGTGATCGTCACGCGCGGCACCGAGGGCAGGATGCGCTGCTCGCCGTCGGCCTCGACCGTGGCGCGCAGCATCTCGTGACGCTCGATCAACAGGTTCCAGGCCGCCTCCAGCCGCTCCAGGTCGACCCCGGCGCCGTCGAGCACGATCAGGTACCGGGTGCCGGTGCTCAGCGCCAGACCCTGGGTGCGACCGCGCCAGTAGGCGCGCTGGATCTCGGTGAGCGGGAAGGGCGCGTGACGCGCCGCGCGATCGGCCACCAGGGCACGGGCGGCGATCTGTTCGACCTGCTTGGCCGCGGCGGCGAAGTCCGCCAGCCGCGGGTGGGCGAAGAGATGGCGCAGCGGCTGCTCGATGGCGATGCCCCGGGGTTCGAGCTGCGCCACCACCCGGGTGGCCGAGAGGCTGTCGCCGCCGAGGAGGAAGAAGTCGTCCTCGCGGTGGATGTCCTCGCGCCCGAGGACCTCGGCCCAGATCGCGGCGAGGGCCTGTTCGAGCGGCCCCCGGGGCGGGGTGCGCGCGCCTGCGGCGTCGAGCGCGTCGAGCCGGGCGGCGATCGCGCGGCGATCGACCTTGCCGTTGGCGCTGAGATCGAGCCGTTCGAGCGGCAGGATCGAGGTCGGGATCATGTACTCGGGCAGGCGCTGGGCGAGGCTCTCGCGCAGCGCCGCGAGGGCCTGCTCGGGCTGTACGCCGGGGGCGAGCACCACCGCCGCGCCGAGACGGGGCGGCTGCCCGAGGGTGAGGGCGCAGGCCTCGGTGACGGCGGGCGCGGCGGTGAGCGCGGTCTCGATCTCGCCGAGCTCGATACGGTGCCCGCGCACCTTGACCTGGTGATCGGCGCGACCGAGGAACTCCAGGAGCCCGTCGGGGTGATAGCGGCCGATGTCGCCGGTGCGATACCAGCGCGCCCCGGCGCGGGTGACGAAGCACTCGGCGGTGCGCTCGGCATCGCCGCGATAGCCGCTGGCCAGTCCCGCCCCGCCGATCCACAGCTCGCCGGGGACCCAGTCGGGGCAGTCGCGTCCCTGGGCGTCGACCACGCGATAGCACTGATTGGGCAGCGGTCGGCCATAGGGGATCGAGTTCCAGCCCGGGAGCGGCTCGGGCGCGGGCTCGAAAGCGTTCGACCAGATCGCCGCCTCCGTCGCCCCGCCCATCGCCACCATGCGGCAACCGCCGTCGGTGGCGGCGTCGAGCCGCGCCGGCAGGTCGCGGGCGATCCAGTCGCCCGAGACCAGCGCCAGGCGCAGCCCGAGCGGGTGCTCGTCCGTCCCGGCGAGGCTCAACAGCATCTCCAGCAGCACCGGCACCGAGTTCCACAGCGTCACCCGGTGGCGCGCGATCAGCGCGCGCCAGACGGCGGCATCGCGCCGCGCCGTCTCCGGCACGCAGACCAGCGCGCCGCCGACCTGCGAGGGGCCGAAGAGGTCGTAGACCGAGAGATCGAAGTCGAGCGCCGAGACCGCCAGCACCCGATCCTCCGGCCCGACGCCGTAGCGCTGGTTGATCGCATCGATGGTGTTGGCCGCGGCCAGATGGGTGACCTCCACCCCCTTGGGCTCGCCGGTCGAGCCGGAGGTGAAGATCACATAGGCCGGGCTGCTCGGCGCCACCGCGATCGGCGCGGGCAACGGCGCGTGGGCCCGGGCCTGCGCGATCGTCTCGGCATCGAGCACCAGCCCGACCCCGGCGCGCTCGAGGATGCGTGCGCGTCGCGCCGACGGCTGCTCGACCCCGATCGGGACATAACAGCCCCCGGCGGCGAGCACCCCGAACACCGCCGCGACCTGGGCCGCGCCGCGCGGCAGCGACACCGCCACCGCCTCGCCCGGGGCGAGTCCGGCGGCGCGCAGCCAGCCGGCGATGCGCAGCGCCGCGGCGGCGAGTTCGCCGTGGTCGATCACCCGCTCGCCGTCGACCAGCGCCGGGCGCGCGGGCTCGCGGCGTGCGGTGGCGAAGAGTCCGGCGTGGAGCAGACGCGGGGGGAGCGCCAGCGCGGTGGCGTTGACCTCGCTGCGGACCCGACGCTGCGCCTCGGGGAGCGGCAGCATCGCCGGCTCGGACCAGGCCCGTTCGTCGCGCGCCAGACGCGTGAGCAGCTCGGTGTAGGCCGCGAACATGGCGTCGATCATGCCCTCGGGGAACAGCGCCTCGACCGCGTCCCAGGCGAGCAGCAGGGCGCCGTCCTGTTCGTAGACCTGATGGTCGAGCCACACCTGCGGGGTCTGCGAGATCATGTACTCGAACGCGCCGAGGGTCGCGCGGGTGTCGTCGTCGAGCAGCGGCGCGCCGAGGTTGCAGGCGAACACCACCGGGGCGGCGAAACCATCGCCGCCACGCAGGTGGGCGAGGTCGCGCTGCACCCGCACGCCGCAATAGCCGGCGTGGGCCATGTCGGCATGGAACTGGCGCTGGACCGTCGCGGCGCGCGCGGCGAAGTCGCGCGGCGTGGCGCAGTCGACCTCGAGCAGCAGCAGGCTGGTGAAGTCGGCCACCGCCTCGGCCGCGCCGGGGAGGTCGTCGTGGCGGTCGAACAGCGGCAGGTTGAGCGAGAGCCTGGGCTCGGTGCTCCAGCGTGCGAGCACCTCGGCATAGGCGGTGGCGAGCACCAGCGCCGGGGTCAGGCCGCGGGCCTGGGCGCGCTCGCCGAGGCGTCGCCAGTCGGCGACATCGAGCCAGTGCCGGCGGCGGCGGAAGCGGGGTCGGTCGATCGTCTCCGGGGCCTGGCGCAGCGGGAGTTGCGGACCGGCGGGGAGGGTCGCGGCGCGTGCCCGCCAGTAGTCACGATCGGCCTCAAGGCGCGGCGCGGCGCGCGTCTCGACCGCCGCCAGATAGTCCGCGAAGCTCCACCCGGCGGGCGCCGCCGGGGGCGCGTCCGCGGCGTAGAGCCTGGCCAGATCGCGCAGCAGGATGCGCAGGCTCTCGACATCGGCCACCAGCAGGTCGAGGTCGAGATGGACCCGACCGCGACCCTCGGGCAACAGGCTCAGCGCAAGCCCCGCGACCTCGCCGCGCTCGACGGCGAGACGGCGGTGCGAGAGCGCCTCGCGGATCGTCTCCAGGCGTTGCGCGCGGCTCGCCGGGTCGAGCGTGCGCAGGTCGTGGACGGCGAGCGGCGCGCAGCCGCTCTGCGCCGCGATCCGCTGGCGTCCCTGGTCGTCGAAGCGCGCGCGCAGCATCGGGTGATGGGCGAGCAGGGCGCGCCAGGCGGCGTCGAGCCGCGCCGGGTCGAGCGCGTCGCCATCGAGTTCGAGATAGGCGTGACAGCCGACCCCGCCGAGCGGCTGGCCGTCCTGCCGACCGATCCAGTAGGCGTGCTGGACGTCGGTCAGCGCGAAGGGCGCGGCGGGGTCGTGCCGGGGCGCTGTCGGCGCCGGCGCTGTCGGCGCCGGCGCGGCGCCGAGCAGCCCCTGCCAGGCGGCGAGCGTGGGGCGCTCGATCAGCTCGGCAAAGCCGATCTCGGCGCCGGCGCGACGCCACTGGCTGACCAGCCGCATCACGTGCAGCGAGTCGAGCCCGAGCGCGATCAGGTTGTCCTCGGCGGCGACCTCGGCGGCGGGCAGCGGCAGCAGCGCGCAGACCTGCTCGCGCACCGTCTCGGGGGCGATGGCGGCGCAGGTACTCATGACGCGCGGGCCTCCTCGGGCTGGTCGTTGGCGGCCAGCGCCGGGGCGAACAGGGTGGCGCAGACCCCGGCGAGCTTCTCGCGGGTCTCCTGCAGCTCGCGCTGCGGGGTGGAGAGTGCGATCAGCCCGGCGCCGGCCTGCAACCACTGCCGACCGCCCTGCTCGTAGAAGGCGCGCAGCACCAGCGCCGCGTCGAGGGTGCCGTCGCTGTCGACGGTGAGCACCGAGCCGCTGTAGAGCCCGCGTGGCTGTGTCTCGTGACGGCCGATGGCGTCGATCGCCTCGCGCTTGGGGATGCCCGAGGCGGTGACCGCCGGGAACAGCGACTGGAAGGCGTGCCAGGGGTTGGCGCCGGGGGCGAGCCGACCGCCGGCGCGCGAGCCGAGGTGCTGTACCGAGCCGCGTCGCGCCACCGACATCAGCTCCGAGACCTGGATGGTCCGCGGGTCGCAGACCGCCTCCAGCTCCTCGAACGAGAGCTTGACCGAGATGGCGTGCTCGGCGACCTCCTTGAGATCGGTGAGCAGCTCGGCGCGCAGCGCCGACTCCTCCTCCGGAGTCTCGCCGAGCGCGCGGGTACCGGCCAGCGGCTGGGTGCTCACCCAGCCCTCGGCCGAGACCTCGAGCACCGTCTCCGGGCTGAATCCGGCGGCGCGGAAGCCCGGCCACAGCAACAGGAAGGAGCGCGCCGGGGTGTTGTTGCGTCGCCCGGCGAGATAGCTGGTGATCGGGTCGATCGGCTCGGGGATGCCGACCCGGCGCGACAGGATCACCTTCTGGTACTGGCCGTCCTGGATCTCGGCCACCGCCGCGGCGACCATCTGCTGATAGGCCTCGCCGTGCTCGTGGGCGACCGGGGCCTGGACCGCGCGCACCGGCAGGTCGGGGGTCTCGGGTCGGTCGCTGTCGAGCCGTCCGAGGGTCTCGGCGAGGGCGTCGAGGTCCTGCTGCGAGAGCCCGCGCAGCAAGGCCTCGCCCTCGCGCAGCCGGATCTCGCGCGCGGGCACCACCAGTTGCAGCAGCTCGGTGCGAGTGTCCGCGTCGGGCAGGCCGTGGAAGCGTCGCGCAAGCTCGAAGCGGGCCATGCCGTAGGCGCGCCAGCCGCTGAAGGGCAGTGCCGCGAGCGCCGCCTCGACCGCGCTGGGGAAGTCCTCGAGCGGCCAGCTCCGCGTCTCCTCGTCGTAGCGGATACGCACCCGTTCGAGGTTGAGGTCGAGGCGTGCGGCGACGCCGATGCCCAGCGACCACTCGCCGTCGCGCTCGTAGAGCGTCAGGGTGTCGTCGAGCCCGGCCTGGGCGAGACGCGTGGCCAGTTGCAGCGGCTCGCCGACGATGCGCAGCCGGTGCTCGAGATAGGCGCGCGGCGCGGGGCGCTCGGTCGCCGGTTGCAAGCGCGTGCGCAGCGCCTGTTTGTCGATCTTGCCGATCGCCGTCAGCGGCCAGCCGTCGAGGTGCTCCAGACGGTCGGGCCACTTGTGACGGGGCAGATCGCGCGCGGCGAGAAAGCGGTGGAGCGCGGCGAGATCGAGTGTCGGGTCGTCGCCGAGCACGCAGGCGCAGGCGCTCTCGCCGAGTCGTGGATCGGGCAGCGCCACCAGCGCCGCCTCGCGGATCGCCGGGTGCTCGACGAGCAGGGCCTCGATCTCGGCGGCGGCGATCTTCTCCCCGGCGCGGTTGATCTGGTCCTTGATCCGTCCCTCGACGACGAGCGCGCCCTCGGCGGTGCGTCGCACCTTGTCGCCGGAGCGGTAATAGCCATCGCTGGTGAAGGCGATGCGGTTGTGGGCCTCGGCGCGATAGTAGCCACGGATGGTATAGGGGCCGCGCACCAGCAGCTCGCCGGCCTCGCCGGGGGCGACCTCGTGACCATTCGCGTCGACGATGCGGACATCGTCGTCGGCGCACATCGGTCGCCCCTGGGTGTGCAGCACGATGCTGTCGGGATCGTCGAGCCCGGTGAAGCAGAGCAGCCCCTCGGCCATGCCGAAGACCTGTTGCAGCGTGCAGCCGAGTTCGGGACGGATGCGCGCGGCGGTCTCGGGCTCGAGCCGGGCGCCGCCGACCTGGAGCACCTGGAGGCTCGACAGATCGGTGTCGTCCCACTCGCGCGCCTGCAGCCACAGCGGCACCAGCGCCGGGACCAGCGCGGTGTGGGTGACGCGCTCGCGGGCGATCAGCGGGAAGGTCTCGTCGAAGCCCGGGGTGCGGGCGAGCACCACCCGGCCGCCGGTGCAGAAGGTGCCGAGGATGCCGGGGCTGGCGAGCGGGAAGTTGTGGGCCACCGGCAGCGCGGCGAGATAGACGCTGTCGGCGTCGAGCCCGCTGATCTCGGCGGCGCGCCGGGCGTTGTAGGCGTAGTCGACATGGGTGCGCGGGATCAGCTTGGGCACGTCGGTGGTGCCGCCGGAGAGCAGCAGCAGCGCGATCGACTCGGGGTCGGGCCGGGGCAGGTCGAGGGGCTCGGCGTCGAGCGCGGCGAAGGCGGTGTGCGGCCCGGCCTCGCCGACCACGACGATCTCCTGCAGGCTCGGCAGCCCGGCCTGGATGCGCTCGGCCAGGGCGCGATGATCGAAGCCGTGGAAGCGGTCCGGGACGACGCAGGCGACCGGCTCGGCCAGCGCGCCGAGCGCGGCCAGCTCGCGCTCGCGCAGCGCGGTCATCACCATGATCGGCACCGCGCCGAGGCGCAGCAGCGCCAGGGTGGTGAGCACCAGCGGCAGGTCGTTGGGCAGCTGTACCAGCACCCGGTCGCCGAGCGCGATGCCGCGCCCGTGCAGCGCCGCGGCGAGACGGTCGACACGGGCGTCGAGCGCGGCGTAGCTCAGGCGCGCGTCGCCGGCGATCAGCGCGGTGCGCTCGCCCTGGGTCACGGCCCAGCGGCGCAGTTGCTCGCCCAGGGTCAGCGGTTCCCAGTAGCCTTTGTCCCGATAGCTTTGCGCCGTCTCGGGCGGCCAGAACGCGAGGGTGTGGTCCATGGAGGGTCTCCGGGGTTGTCGGGCGAGAGAACGATGCGCCATCTGCACCGTGCAGGGACGGATGGCTGAAGGCTTATTTGATATCAATTATCATTTGCTATATCGGTGGCCGACTCCCCGGATCGGCAGCCGTGAACCCCGATCGGGATTCTTCCCGGCGGAGATCGGATCGGCGCTCCAGGCGCGATGTCGGATGGAGGATGACGTGAGTGTTGGATGGTGACTGGCGCGAGTGCCCCTGGTCCGGGGTCGAGTCGGTGCTGGCCGGCGGGCTGGATCGGCCCCTGGTGGTGATTGCCCCCCTGGCGCCGCGCGGCGAGGCGCTCGCGCCCTGGCTGTCGGCGGCGGAGCGGTCGCGTTGCGCGCGCTATCGCCGGCCCGCCGACCGGCTGCGTTGCGCGAGCGCGCACGCGCTCAAGCGGCGGGTGCTGGCGGCGCTGCTCGGTGAGTCACCCGGGGCGTTGGCGCTGGTGTGCGAGGCCCACGGCAAGCCCGCGCTGGCGAGCGGCGCGCTCGCCTTCAACCTGTCGCACGCCGGCGACTGGGTGGCGCTCGCCTGCGACCCAAGTGGGGCGGTCGGGATCGATCTGGAGCAACCGGCGGTGCGCCGCGGCGGTATCGCGGGGATCGCCATCGGCCACCCGGAGGATCGGCTGGCGCCGGCGCCGGTGTCGGCCGAGCAGGGCTTCTACATCGCCTGGACGCTGAAGGAGGCGATCGCCAAGGGCATCGGCCTCGGGCTCGGGATCGAGTTCGCCGCACTGGCGCTTCGCCCCGAGGGCGACGGGCGCTATCGCTGTCGCTGGCGCGGGCGTTGCTGGCAGGCGCGCCACCGGTGTCTCGACAGCGGCGTGCATCTGGCGCTGGCCTGCGCGCGTCCCTGGACGCAGGTGGATTGGTGGCAACTGAACTGGGACGCGGCTCAGTCGGCGCCGGCGTTGCCGAGATAGTGCTTGCGGGTCTCGCTCGGCAGCACCCCGAACTGCTTGCGGAAGGCGGCGCTGAAGTGGCTGATGTTGCTGTAGCCGAGCATCAGTGCGGTCTCGGTGACGCTGTGCTGGCGCAGCAGTTGGCGGGCACGGTCCATGCGATGTTGCTGGAAGAGGGCGTAGATGCTGGTGCCGAACAGCGCCTTGAAGCCCTGCTTGAGCTTGAGCTGGTTGAGCCCGGTGTCCTGGGCCAGCTCGGCGATGGTCGGCGGTTCGCTGAGGTTGCTGAGCAGACGCTCGCGCGCGGCGAGCAGACAACGGCGCTCGCGCAGCGGGGTGCGCGGATCGCGTTCGTCGGGGGTGAGCCCGTGCAGCAGCCAGCCGAGATACTCGAGCGCGGCGGCGTGCAGCAGCAGCGGCTCGGGTTGCTGGATACGCTGGGCGAGGCGGGTGGCGGCGGCGATGGTGCGGTTGCCGGGACGGCTGGCGCGCATCAGGAAGCCCTGCGCGATCGCCTCGCTGACCTGGCCGAAGTCCTCGCCGACGAGTTCGCCGAGCAGCTCGGGGCTGAGCGCCAGATCGATCTGCTGGTACTGGGCGCCGTAACGTACCGCGAAGCGTTCGTCCGGGGCGTAGCCGATGCAGCCCTCGCCGACCTTGGGGCAGAACACCCGATCGCGCACCCGCGCCTGCGAGGCCTCGCGCAACAGACAGGTGAAGTGCACCTGGTGGCTGGTGTTGACCACCACCGCCTGGGTCTCGCGCTGTCCGTTACCGCTGTAGAGCGCGGCGGTCATCCCCGGACAGACCTCGATCGACCAGCCCTGGACGCCCGGCAGGGCCTCGTGGACCCGCGGTGCGGGTCTGGGCTGACGGTGCCCCGCCGCGGACGATGATTCCTGTAGACAAGACATTCCTCCCTCCTGAACGCAATGACCGCTGGCGTCGGTCGTGATGGGGTCGCCGACACGGGCAGCGCCCACGCGATCGCGGTGGACGGCGCGGGCACGACCCTGTTGGGGATGGGGGAGTATCGTAAACAAGAATTAATCTTATTTGCAATCCTGTTCGGCCGATGCCGCCCGGATTGTCGCGCCGTGCAGCAGCGCGGGGTCGAGCGTTTCGGTCAGGCCGGTGAGTTCGATCGTCCTGACCCCGCTGCTCGGCGCATCCTCGAGCACGATGGTCGGATCATCGCCGATGATGCGGCGGATCTCGGCATGACGCTCGACGGGCGCGCCCAGCCGTACCCGACTGAGACGGCTGGCGCCGTTGGCATGACGGATCGTCGCCGGGTGCTGGCGCGGCTGGTAGGGGCTGACCATGAAGGGCAGCGCCGGGTCGCGCGGATAGGCGAAGCTGAAGCGGGTCTCGCTTCCGTCGGCGCGACGTCGGCGCCAGCGTACCGCGCGACCGATCGGGATGCCGGCGGCGCACAGGGTCTTGCGGGTGGCGTCGAACAGCCCCGAGTCGGTGACCACGGCGAGGTCGCAGAAGCCCTCGCCGCGCGCGCTCCAGCCGATCATCCGCCGTCCCGCGCCACGCCCGGCGATCAGGTCGATCGGCCACTTGAACCAGCGGGCGTTGGCCGGGGTGGTGAGCAACTCGATCACCGGGCCGTCGCTGAACCACACATGGGCGTGCTGCGCGCGCTCGCGCGGGGTGGCGTAGTCGACCTGGAAACCGAGCCGACGGTAGTCGTCGACGGCGCGGTGCAGGTCGTTCACCCGCACCAGGACATGACTGCAACGGGTCTTCATCGCGGCTCCTCGCAAGGCTCGCCCAGCAGCGTCTCCAGCGCCACGGGACGGGGTGGATCGGGGCGGATCAGCTCGGGGACGCCGATCCGCGAGGCAAGCTCGCGCCAGGCGAGCGAGACGTCGAGCGCCCAGCGTCCGGCACGCGCGCGACCGCCCGGCTCGGCGATGTCGGCGCGCAGCGCATCGAGCGCATGCACCACGGCATCGGGCCAGGTGTGGGCGAAGATGTGGTGGAAGGTCGGCGTCGGCAGACCGTCGATCAGGCTGGTGCTCGGGGTGTCGAGCCGCTCGGTGCCGGGACCGGCAAGGCGCAGCCGACCGCTGGCATCGCGCGGCGCGTGCAGCCGCGCGTTCCACAGCACCGGGCCGTGGGTGTCGGCGAGGGTGAGCACGCCGCCCTCGCAGAACAGCGACACCCGGTGCATCAGCAACCCGTGGTTGTCCGGGTCCTCGGGGTGGACCTGGTTGTGCACGCGCAGCGTCACCGGCACCCCGGCGAGTTCGGCATAGAGCTGTCGGAACGGCTGACCGGGCGGCGGCGGGCAGTCGGTGAACGACCAGGGCCGCAGCCCGCCGAGGGCGTGACCGATGAGGTCGAGCAAGGGGTAGCTGACCTGGCTGTTGCAGGCAGCGTCGACACAGAGGATGCGCTGCTGGGCGCGCAGCCGCGCGGCAGTGTCGATGAACTGCCGCACCGGCGCGAGGTTGGGGTAGAGGGTGTTGACCGCATAGGCGGCGTTGCCGGCGCGCGCGGCGCGCAGGCAGGCGGTGATCTCGGTGGCGTGCACCGGGTGCTCCTGGAGGACGTGCACGCCACGGGCGAGCAGCCGCTGGGCGATCTCCGCGCCCGGCCCGCCGGTCGCCCCCGAGGGCACCACCACGCAGACGATGGCGACATCCCCGGGGATCTGCTCGGGATCGGTGTAGCAGGGCACGCCGAGCTTGCCGGCGAGCGCCCGCGAGTAGTCGCTGCCGCGGGCGAGGATGCCGGCGAGGGTGTAGCGCTCGGGCGCCGAGCGCACCGCATCGAGATAGACACGACCGAAGCCGGTGCCGGCGACCACGACCTTGACGGGGTGGCTGGTGCTCATGCGTGGGCCTCCGTCTCGATCGCGGTCTCTCGCGCCAACCGCGCGCGGTCGATCGCGCCCGAGGGCGTGCGCGGCAGGTGTGCGACCAGCGTCAGATCGCAGGGCGCGGAGAGTCGTGCGGCCAGGGTCGCGGCGCTCGCTGGTGCCGCTGGCCGGCGGGTGGCGAACACCCGATGACCGAGCCGATCGAGCGGGTGATCGGGACCGGGCAGCTCGCGCACCCGCTCGAGACCGGCGCCGTCGAGCACCGCGCGCCACTGCGCCAGATCGAGGAAGGTGGCGCGGGCGTCGGCCCGCGCGTCGCTCGCCTCGCTGAGCATCAGCGCCTGCGAGGCCATCACCCAATACTCCTCGCGGGTCGGCTCGGAGAGCAGCAGCCAGCCGCCGGGGGCCAGCAGCTCGCCGAGCCAGCGCACCGAGGCGTCGGTGTCGCGCGCGGCGTTGAGCACCCCGCCGGCGAGGATCAGGTCGAAGCGCGCCGCGGCCAGCCCCTGCTCGGCGGGGTCGCGGTCGATGTCGTGCAGGCCGCGCCGCACCCAGGGATAGGGCGCGAGCAGGGGGGCGGCACGATCGAGGAAGAAGGCGGAGACATCGGTGAAGCGATAGTCGACCGCGTACCCGGCGAGCGCCGGCAACACCTGCTCCGTGGTCGCGCCGGTGCCGGCGCCGACCTCGAGCACCCGCAGCGCCCGCCCGCGCGGGTGCGCGGCGGCGATGCACGCTGCCAGCTCGGCCATGGCGCGGTGCTGGTAGCGACCGACGACCGACTCGCGATAGAGCGCGGCGGCGCGCTCGGTGCGCCCCTCGGGGAAGAGCAGGTGCACCGCCCGGTGCTCGTCGCGCAGCAGCGCCGGCAGGCGCGCGGCGTTGTCGCGGGCGTAGACGATGGTCTCGGCGCTGCCGAGACAGTCGCGCCACGCCTCCTCGATCGTCGTCCAGGCGGTGGCGAGCGCCGCGTCGTCGTAGGCGCTCGGCGGGCGGGTCGAGCGCAGCGCGCCTGTGGCCTCGGCGGCCAGCAGCCCTTCTGCGCGCAACACCTCGAGCCAGCGCCCGACCAGGGCGCGATGGGCGGGGGCGACCCCGGCCCGGCGCAGCACCTCGTCGGGGGCGTGGGTCGTCTCGGAATCGGTGAACAGACCGCCGCGCCAGAGTGCGTTGAGCATCGAGTCGAGGGCGATCCGGGCGAGCCGCTCGGTGAGCGCGACGGCGTGATCGAGATCGTCGGCGGTCATGCCGATGTCGATCGCCCGGTCCTCGGGCAGGGTCGGGAGGGCGGTGCGCGCCGGGGCGGGGACCGCGACCAGTCGCGGTGTCGTCCCCGGGCGCTCGAGTGCGACCGCCTCGGCCAGCTCGGGCAGGGCGCGCGCCTCGGCCTCCAGTCGCGCCGTCGGGGTGGCGATCGTCCAGCCATCGCCGGTCTCGACCAGTGACATGCAGTCGACGCCGAGCTGCTGTGACGGCATTTGCTGGCCGGGGTCGAGAAGCGGGCAGAACAGCCGTTCGAGGGCATCGAGATCGGCCAGCGCGGCGGCCGGGTGGGCCGCCAGGGCGTCGAGCCGGGTCGGCGCGATCAGCGCCTGATCGACCCGGTCGCGCTCGAGCAGTCCGAGCGCGCGTGCCGGGGCACAGTCGGCCGGCAGCAACAGTACGCAGCCGCCTTGCTGCCAGCAGGCGAGCGCGGCGGTGAGGGCGAGCGCCGCGGGCGTCTCCTGGAGCGCGAGCATGCGCGGCGCGCCGAACCAGGGGCCGGGGTGCGCGATCGCGGTATCCGGCGGCGCTGTCTGCAGCGGCTCGATCGCGGCGAGATCGGCCGGGTCCGGGGGCGGCGGCGCCTGGGGGTCGAGTCGCAGCTCGGCGCCGAGCTGCAGACAGGCGAGCCCTGCCTGCAGGGTCAGCGCCGGGTCGTCGGGACGCCAGTGGAGATGCCGACCGGCGCCGAGTCCGTCGGCGGCGAGCCGCGCGGCGAGCCGCTCGGCGTGTTCGAGCAGCGCGGCGCCGCTCCAGACGTGACCGTCGACGATCAGGCGCGGCGTGGTGGCGGCGGCCTCGAGCGCCGCGAACAGGGTGGATGAGCGGATCATGCGGACTCCTCGGGGGCCTGCGCGATGAACAGCCGCTGACCGGCCAGGGCCAGCGGGTCGTCCTCCTCGGGCAGGATGGAATGGATCGCCAGCCCGGCGCCTTCGAGCGCGCGGCGCCAGCCGGCGGTGTCGAGGAACCCCCGTCCCTCGCGTGCACGCTCGTCGCCGCTGCCGGGGCGCGGCGCGCCGGGTGCGGGCGAGAGCAGGAACTGCATGGCGCCGAGCGTCGCCGCGCTGTCGTCGACCGACTCGCTGAACACCAGCCAGCCGCCGGGGGCGAGCAGGGTGCGGATGTGGGTGAGGGCGCGTACCGCGTCGACGGCGTTGTGGAGCACGTTGGTGGCCAGCACCAGCGCCGCCGAGCCGGGCGCGCGGCCCTGCTCGCGCGGGTCGCGGTCGATGTCGAGCAGCGCGGTGTCGACGCCGTGACGGCGCTCCGCGGCCAGCGTGAACAGGCGCGAGACGTCGGTGAACAGATAATCCGGCGGCAGTGCGCCGAGGCGCGCGCGCACCGCCTCGGTGGTGTGTCCCAGCCCGGCGCCGAGTTCGACCACCCGGCGTGGTCGCAGCGCCACCAGCTCGGCGCAGACGGCGTTGAGCGCGGCGGTGAAGTGGTTGCGCTGATAGGCGCCGAGGTCGGCGAGATCGCCGCCGTTGCGAAACACCAGCTCGGGCAGGCCGGTGCGGTCGCGGGCGAGGTCGACGAGATGGCCGAGCGCGAGCCGGTGCAGCCCGGCCATCCCCGGCGGGAAGCCGAGCGCGGCATAGGCCGCGTCGAGCGCCTCGGTGGCGACCTCGGGCGCTGTCTCGGCGGCGCGGCGATAGCCCGCTCCGTCGCGCACGATCAGGCCGCGCGCGGCGAGCACGGCGAGCCAGCGACCGATCAGCCAGACGTGACGCGGCGCGGCGCCGAGCGCGGCGGCGACCGCGGCGGCATCGCGCCCGGTCTCGGCGACGAGCGCGCGCTGCTCGATCAGCACCCGCAGGATCGCCGCGAGGCTGATCGCCTCGAGCCGTGCCAGCGCCGCGGCCAGGGCCTCGGGCGCGGCGGGACGGGGCATGGCGGCGATCAGCCGTTGCTGACTCGGCAACAGGATCACAGCGCGCCCTCCTCGGTAACGGCGAGGTCCTCGACCCCGCCGTCGAGCCATTGCGGCGGCTCGATCGCGCGCTGCGCACGCAGCCCCGCGAGCATCGCCTCGGGGTCGAGCGCGAGCGCGGCGAAGCCCGCGCCGGGGGTGAGCGCTCCGGCAACGACCGCCTGGGCGGCGAGGGCGATCAGGGTGCCGCTGACGGTCGCGTTGCCGACGCCGTCGACCAGGGCGCAGCGGGTCAGCGCCCGTCCCGCCGGGTCGCGTCCGGCGAGTTCCACCAGCAGCTGGATGCGCGGGCGACGCCCGAGCAGGTCGAGCGCGCTGGCGCGTTCGAGCGCCGCGCGTGCCGCCTCCGGATCCAGCGCGGGGGCGCGGTCGAAGGCGTCGAGCACCTGGGGCGCGCTGACCACGCTGAACCAGTCGCCGTGCTCCAGCCCGAGCGCCCCGGCGAGCGCCATCGCCTCCTGATCGAGATAGGGCAGCAGCGTCGCCGGGGCGTCGAAGAAGGGCAGCTCGACCGCGCTGCGCCGCGCCAGCGCGCCGCCGCGCGGTCCCGAGCGCCAGGCCGCCAGCGGCAGGCAGCCGGCGTCGGTGGCGTGGAGGAAGTCGGTCGCGGCGGTGGCGGTGAAGCGGTCGAACACCCGCAGATAGCTGCGCAACCGGGTGACGCGCGCAAACCCCCGCCCCGCCAGCCAGCGTGGCAGCAGCCCGGTCAACCCCGGCTGGAGCCCGGCGCCGAGCAGCGCGGTGCGCGCCGGGGCGCGCTCGAACAGCGCGGCGATCCCCGGCTCGGCGCTGGCGTCGACCAGATCGACCCCGGCGGCGATGGCGGCGAGCGCGGCAGGGCGGCTGGTGTCGCGGGCCGGACCGGCGCAGTTGACCAGCACCCCGCAGTCGGCGGCGAAGGCCAGCGCCGAGGCCGGTTCGGTGAGATCGACCGCGCGGGTCTCGATGCGCGCCCCCGGCGCCCGTCGGCGCAGCTCGGCGGCCAGCGTCTCGACGCGGCGCCGATCGCGTGCGCCGAGACGCAGGGTGTCGAGTCCGCCATCGAGCAGGACGCGCGCGGCGACGCCGCCGAGTTCGCCGCTGGCGCCGAGCAGTCCGACCCTCACTGTTGCGCTCCGAGCGCGGCGCCGAGATGGGCGAGCACCTGCTCGACGTGCGGCGGCTCGATCACGCTGAAGTGGTTGCCGGCGACGTCGATCAGCCGGAACTCGCCGAGGCAGACCTCCTGCCAGAAGGGCGCGGCGAGATGCCCGACCCCGGCGGCGATGCCGAACGACTGCTGCTCGCGGCAGCGCAGGAAGGTCATGTCGCCGACATAGGGCGGCGGGTCGAAGCGCGCCGCGCGCATGCTGTGGCGGCACACCCGGAAGAGCGCCGGGACCAGCTCGGGACCGACCGGCAGCCCGGCCTGGGCGGCGGCGGCGCTGGCATAGCCGGCGAGCCGGGTCTCCTGGTCGATCGCCTCGCGGGCACGCACCGCCGCGGCCACCGCCTCCAGTCCGGGGTCGCCGGAGAGCGCGGCCATCGCCCCGGCCGGGACCCGGCGCTCGGGGTTGTCGGTGAGCCGGGCGATGGCGCGATGGAGCTGCTCGGGCTCGACCTGCTCGCCGAACACCGCCGCCACCGGATCGAGGTTGAGGTTGGGGACGAAGATCGCCTCGAAGGCCAGCTCCTCGTCGGTGTCGATGAACATCGGGATGCTGTCGACCAGGGTGAGGTCGACCACCTCCAGGCCCTGCTCGAAGAGCCGGCGCGCGGTCTCGGTGGCGAGCAGCCCGCCGAGGCAGTAGCCGACGAGCTGGAAGCGGGTGTGGCCGGTGGCGCGCAGCCGCGCGGCGTAATCGGCGGCGACGGTCTCGATCAGCGCCGGGGTGTCGATGGCCAGATAGCGCTCGACGTCGGCGACGGCGATGCCGACCACCGGCCCGAGCCGCTGGGCGGCGAGCCCGCGCCCGAGATGCTGGAAGTAGTCGAGGGTGCCGAGCGCGGCGTGGAACATCACCCGCAGCGGACCCGTATCACCACCGCCGAAGGACACCAGCCGGGCGTTGCTCTCGGCGCTCGCCGCCGCGCGGTCCGGCTGCGCCACCGGCGCCGCGGCCGGCTCGGCCTCGGGGCTGGCGCGCAGCGCGGCGGCGAGCGCGGCCACCGTCGGCTCGTTGAGCATCTGACGCAGCAGGGTGTCGTAGGCGAAGGGCGCGGCGGCGTCGACCTCCTCGCGCAGCCGTCCGGCGACCCGGGCGAGGATCAGCGAGTCGGCGCCGCGATCGTAGACGTTCTCCTCGGGGGCGATCCGCTCGATCCCCAGGGCATCGGCCCAGATCGCGCAGAGTTCGGTCTCGAGCGGGTCCGGCGCGCGCGCGTCGCTCGCGGCGTGCTCGTCGCCGTCGGTCAGCGGTGCC
The DNA here is from genome assembly GCF_041155115.1 of Marichromatium sp. PS1. Taxonomy (NCBI): domain Bacteria; kingdom Pseudomonadati; phylum Pseudomonadota; class Gammaproteobacteria; order Chromatiales; family Chromatiaceae; genus Marichromatium; species Marichromatium sp. PS1. The sequence goes on along the minus strand of NZ_BAAFHB010000004.1, from coordinate 405,548 downwards.
GGGCGCAGTCCGGCGAGGCGCTTGCGGTCGATCTTGCCGGTGGCGCTGAGCGGCAGACGGTCGAGGACCTGCAGGTGCGCGGGGCGCATCGGCGCCGGCAGTCGCTGGGCGAGGGTGGCGGCGAGGTCGTCGAGGTCGAGGGCGCGGCGCTCGCGCTTGAAGCGCGCGGCGAACACCGCCATGCCGCGGCAGGCGAGGGGGTGGGCCGCCTCGGGCAGCTCCACGGCGAGTGCGCCGCCGCGCGACTCGATCAGCGCGCGCCAGCGCTCGCGGGAGAGGAAGCGTCCGGCGCCGTCGTCCCGCGGGCTCATCATGAAGCCCTGGGTGAGCATCACGTGGGCCAGCTCCTCGGTCGGCTCGGTGAATACCAGCCAGCCGCCCGGGGCGAGCAGTTCGACGATGGCATCGAGCGCGCGCTCGGGGTCGGCGACGCTGTTGAGCATGCCGGCGCAGAGGATCAGGTCGGCGCCGTTGGGCGCCAGCCCCTGGGCGCGGAGATCACCGTCGAGGTCGAAGCGGGCGAAGCGCATCCCCGCGCGCTCGCCCCAGCGCCGCCGGGCCTCGCCGAGGAAGAAGGGGCTGATGTCGGTGAACAGATAGTCGACCGGGTAGCCCTCGAGCAGCGCCAGCACCTCGGCGGTGGTGGCGCCGGTGCCGGCGCCGAGTTCGAGGATGCGCAGCGGATGGCGCTCGCCGTGCCCGGTGACGACGCGGTTGATCAGTGCGGCGGCGGCCTGGTTGTTGTAGCGCGCGGCGAGGTCGTCGCGATAGATCGCCAGCGCGGTCTCCTGTCGCCCCTCGGGGAAGAGCAGGGCGAAGGGATCGGCGCGGTCCTCGAGCAGCGCCTGGAGCCGCTCGACATGGGCGAGGTGATAGTCGACGAAGGCCGATGAGAAGACCGCGCCGTGGTGTTCGCGCAGTCGTGTCCAGGCCGCCGGTGCGGCCGCGGCGCAGAAGGGGCGCGCGAGGCGGTAGCGCTCGGCGTCCTGAGCGCGTTCGAGCCAGCCGCCGCGTTCGAGCAGGTCGAGCCAGCGGCGCGTCAGCCAGTGGTGACGCGGGGCGATGGCGGCGCGCTCGAGGATCTCGTCGAAGGCTTGCCAGCTCTCGGTGTCGGCGAACAGCCCCCGGGCGGCGAGGGCGGCGAGCATCGATTGACGCGCCGCCGCCTCGAGTTCGGCGCTGGCCTCGTCGAGTCGCGAGGTGTTGGCGCACTGGCGCTCGGCGAAACGGGCCACGGCGCGGCGCAGCGGCTCGGGATCGTCCTCGGGGGGACGCTCGACGGCGGCGCACTCGACGAAGCCGAGCAGCGCGCGCTCGCCCGCGCCGGGGGCGCTGATCACCGCCGCGGCGGCGCCGACATCGGGATGGGCGAGCAGCGCGCTCTCGACCTCGCCGAGTTCGATGCGATGACCGCGCAGCTTCACCTGACCGTCCTCGCGACCGAGGAACTCGACCTCGCCGCCGGGGCGGTAACGCGCCAGGTCCCCGGTGCGATAGAGCCGCTGGCCGTCGCGCGGGTGGGTGATGAAGCGCGCCGCGGTCAGCTCGGCATCGCCGAGATAGCCCTGGGCGAGCCCGGCGCCGCCGAGATAGAGCTCACCCCGGGTCCACACCGGGACGTCGCGCAGCTCGGCGTCGAGCACCCGCAGCCCCTGGTTGGCTAGTGGTCGGCCGTAGGGGATGCTGGTCCAGTCGGGGTCGACCCGGGTGATGCGGTGATAGTTCGACCAGATCGCTGCCTCGGTGGCGCCGCCGAGCGAGACCAGCGCCAGATCGGGCAGCAGCCGGGCGAGCTGCTCGGGCAGGGTGATCGGGATCCAGTCGCCGGAGAGCAGCGCCAGACGCAGCGAGGGCAGGGCGCGCGGCTCGCTCTCCAGGTAGCCGGCGAGCATCTGCAGCTGGGCCGGGACCGAGTTCCACAGGGTCAGCGCGTGGCGGGCGATCAGCTCGGCCCAGTGCGAGGGGTCGGCGCCGCGCGCCGGGTCGGGCAACACCAGGGTGGCGCCGAGTCCGAGGGTGCCGAAGAGGTCGTAGACCGAGAGATCGAAGCCGAGCTGGGCGAGCCCGAGCACCCGCGCACCGGCGTCGACGCCGAAGCGGCGGTTGATGTCGTCGATGGTGTTGCAGGCGGCGCGGTGACTGATCATCACCCCCTTGGGCTCGCCGGTCGAGCCGGAGGTGTGGATCACGTAGGCGAGCGCGTCGGGGTCGCCGGCGGGACACACCGGCACCTCGGCGGCGGGCGCCAGGGTGTCGACGGCGATCTCCGTGCAACCGCTGTCGAGCGCGAGCCAGGACTGGGTGAGCACCAGTCGGACATCGGCGCGCTCGATGATCCGCGCCCGGCGCAGCGCCGGCTGGGTGATGTCGATCGGCACATAGACGGCGCCGGCGAGCAGGGCGCCGAGCACCGCGACGACCTGCTCGCGCCCCTTCTCCATCACCACCGCGACCCGCTCGCCCGGTCGACAACCGGCCGCGCGCAGCGCCTCGGCGACGGCGCCGGCGGCGCGCGTCAGGGTGGCGTAGTCGAGCGTGCCGCGGGCGTCGATCAGCGCCCTCGCCCCGGGGTGCTCGGCGGCGCGCTCGAACACCGCCTGGTGGAGCAGCCGCTCGGGCAGCGCGGCGGCGGTGTCGTTGACCGCGCGGCGCTCCTGGCGCTGCCATTCGGGCAGCGCCACCGGGTCCTGGTCGCGCCAGCGCGCCGGCTCGGTGGCGAGCGCGCGCAGCAGGCTGGTGAAGGCGGTGAACATGTCCTCGACCATGCCCTCGGGGAAGACGCCCTGGCGCACGTCCCAGTTGATCTCCAGCCCGTCGTGATCGTCCATCACCTGGCAGTCGAGCAGCACCTGCGGGGTCTGGGTGAGCCCGCGCAGGGTGCGCCGACCGCTGCGCGGCGGCTCGCCCCGGCCGAGCCCGATGGCGCTGGTGAAGACCACCGGCATCAGCGCCGCCTCGCGGCCGCGTCGGCGGGTGATCTCGCGCAGCACCTCGACGCCGGAGAACAGCCGGTGGTCGAGATCGGCGAACAGCCGCTCGCCGATCGCCGCGGCCCAGTCGTCGAACGCGCGTCCGTCGAGCGGTGCGATCTCGAGCAGGCTCACCGAGGTGAAGTCGCCGATCAGCCGCTCGACCTGCGGGTGCAGCGGCAGCCGGTTGAGCAGGGTGAGATTGAGGCTGAAGGCCTGGTGTCGGCTCCAGCGCTGGAGCACGGCGGCGTAGGCGGCGAGCACCGGGATGGTGGCGGTGGTGCCGTGTTCGGCGGCGCGGGCGCGCAGCCGCTCCCAGGTCGTCGCATCGAGCCGGGCGTGATGACGGGCGAAGCGCGCCGGACCCTCGCCGCTGTCGTGCCGGAGCGGCAGCTCGGGGGCCGGCGGCAGGGCGTCGACGCGCGCCATCCAGTACTGACGGTCGCGTTGATAGCGGGCGCTCTCGCGCATCCGTCGCTCGGCGACGAGATAGTCGCGGAAGCCGATCTCGAGCGCGGGCAGCGCCTCGCCCTCGCCGGCGAGGATGCGGTCGAGCTCGTCGAAGAGGATGCTGGCGCTGGCCCAGTCGGCGATCAGCGAGTCGAGCGAGACGTGGAGGATCTCGCCGGCCTCGGTGCGGCTCAGGCGCAGCTCGAACAGCGGCCAGCGGGTGGTCTCGTAGAGACGGTGATCGAGCGCGGCGCGGGTCTCGGCGAGGGCGTGCTTGCGCGCGGCGGTGTCGAGCGCGCGCAGGTCGTCGACCCGGAGCGCGTAGTGCGCCACGGTCTCGAGTACCCGCTGGGTGCCCTCGGGGGCGATCACCGCGCGCAGCATCGGGTGACGTGCGATCAGTTGGTTCCAGGCCGTCTCGAAGCACGCCGGGTCCTCGACCCTGGGGTAGAGCACCTCGAGATAGCCGTGACAGGCCACGCCGCCGTAACCGAAGGAGTCGTGACGGCCGAGCAGATAGGCCGTCTGCACATCGGTCAGGCCGAAGGGCGCGTGGGCCTGCGCCGGGTCGGCGTCGACCTCGACCGTGGCCGGCTCGGCAAGCAGGGCGAGGAGGTCGTCGCGGTGCGCGCGCAGGTGCGCCATGCGCTCCTCGGTGAGCACGCCGCTGGGGGCACGAAAGCGCAGCTTGCCGTCCTCGGCCCAGAGCGCGACCCCGAGGGTCTCCAGTTCGGTCATCAACTCGGTGGCTTGCATGGTGGTGAATCCGCTCCTGTGATCCGGGCTCCGGGGACGCGCCGGCGATCTACTTAAGAATGTATTCGAGAATCATTATTATTTGAGGTTAAAGGCCCGTTGCAGGACGCCGCTCACCGCAACGGGACGGCCTCTGCCCGAATCGGGATTCTCTGTGGCGCGGACGGGAAAACTTCAGATCGGGTCAGCGTGCGACCCTATGCGGGGAGCGTCGGGGCGGGGCGACTCATAGGCTGGGGGCCTCCCCGAAACCGATCAGAGGACCCCATCGATGCCCAGCGCCCAACTGTTATCCCGCCTGCTCGCCGGCGCGCTCGCGCTCACCGCCGCCACGACCCTCGCCGCCCCCACCGGCGAGGAGATCATGACCCGTGTCGATCAGCGTCCCGACGGTGAGGATCGCCGCTCGACCATGGTGATGGAGCTGATCAACAGCAACGGCAGCACCCGGGTGCGGCGGATGCTGGTGCTGTCCAAGGACGACGGGCCGGACACCCGCAAGGTGATGGCGCTGCAGTCGCCGCCCGACGTCAAGGGCACCGCCTTCCTCACCTGGGAGTACGACGACATCGCGCGTGACGACGATCGCTGGCTCTATCTGCCCGCGCTCAAGCGGGTGCGGCGGATCATGGGCGAGTCGCGCAACGACGCCTTCATGGGCTCGGACTTCACCTATGACGATTTGGGCGACCGCAGCGTCGAGGAGGACACCCATCAACTGATCGGTGAGGAACGCCTCGACGGGCACGATTGCTGGGTGGTGGAGTCGGTGCCCAAGGCTGCCGACGAGTTCTATACCCGCAAGCAGGTGTGGGTGCGCAAGGACGCCGACCTGCCGATCAAGGTCGAGTTCTACGACCACCGCGGTCTGCTCAAGGTGCTGCGGGTGCTCGAGGCGCGCCAGCAGGACGGCTTCTGGGTGCAGTTCCGCACCGAGATGCACAACGTCCAGCAGGACCACCGCACGCTGATGACCATCGAGGAGATCGCCCACGACACCGGGCTGCGCGACGCGCTCTTCGAGGTCTCGGCGATCCAGCGCGGCCATCTGCGCTGACCCCGCCGTGTCGTTCCCGTCGATGTGTCGCCGTCTCGTCGCCGTCCTGCTGTGCTGTGGCTGTCTGTCGCCGGCGGCCTCGGGCGAGCTGCTCGACACCCTGAGCTGGGACGGTTTCGTCGAGACCTATCAGGCGCTGCAGCTTGCCGCCCCTCAGGACACCCAGGGCTCGCGCGCCCGGGCGCGGCTGCGGCTCTACGCCGGCGAGGGCGATCGTCAGCTGTTCGCGCGCATCACCGCCGAGCGTGATCTCGCCTTCGAGGGCAACCGGATCGAGCTCGACGAGGGCTATCTCGATCTAGTCGGGCGCGGCTGGGACGCGCGACTCGGGCGCCAGGTGGTGATCTGGGGGCGTGCCGACGGGCTGCGTATCGTCGACCGGGTCTCGACCCTGGACAGCTCCGAGTCGCTCACCCGCGAGCTCGACGAGGTGCGGCTCGGGGTCGACGCGCTACGGCTGCGCCGGCTCGACGACTCCAGCCAGATCACGCTGATCTGGTCGCCGCGCTTTCGCCCCGGACGCGCGCCGAGCGAGGTCTGGGCGCTGCCCGACCCGGTCCCCGAGGGGGTGGCGCGCGCGGGCGTCGAGCGTCCCGGCAGCGCCCTCGACGAGGGGGTGTTCGCCGCGCGCTGGTCCTACTACGGCGCCGGGCTCGATCTCGCCGTCTCCGTCCTCCACACCTGGGAGGACCTGCCGAGCCTCGATCGCGAGTCTGGCGCCGACGGCGCCCTCACCCTGGTGCCGCGCCACCATCGTCTGACCCTCTGGGGGCTGGAGTTCGCCCGTCCGTGGCAGAGCTTCGTGTTCCGTGGCGAGGCGGTCTACATCCAGGGGCAGCGCCTCGAGCCCGCCGACTGGCGCGACCCGCTGCGCCGCGAGGACCTGCTGCACTGGATGCTCGGGCTGGATTGGACGCCGGGCAACAACTGGACGCTGATCGCCCAGGTCTCGGACGCCTGGATCCCCGGCTATGGCCAGGGCCTGGCCAGCGAGGCCCATACCCCGGTGCTCACCCTGGGGCTGAGCGCCGATCTGCTGCGCGAGACCCTCGAATTCAGCAACCTGCTCTTCGTCCGTCCCAACGAGCAGGGCTACTACAACCGCCTCAGCCTCGATTACGCGGTCACCGATCGCTTCCACGCCGGTCTCGGGCTCGACCTGTTCGGCGGCGAGGAGGGGGCTTTCGCCTTCTACAAGGAGAACGATCAGTTATGGCTCAAGCTCAAGTACAGCTTCTGACCCGCGCCGCCACGGGGAGCGCGTCATGCTGAGGATCGAGCGCGTCAACCTCGGCTTTCGCCGGCTCACCGAGACCTTGCTGCGTCGCCGACTGTGGGTGCTGCTCGGCGTCGGGCTCTGTCTCGGTGCGGCGGTGTCCGGGATCGGCGGCCTGCACAGCGATGTCGACCCGGACAACTGGCTGCTCGAAGACGACGCCATGCGTCAGGACCACGACCATTTCGAGCGCATCTTCGGCAACAGCGACTATTGCGCGGTGCTGATCGAGCACGAGGACGTGTTCAGCCCCGAGGTGCTGCGCGGCATCCGCGCGCTCGGCACCGAGCTGGAGCGTCGCGTCCCCCATGCCGACGAGGTGCTGTCGCTGACCGACCTGGAGTTCATGCTCGGGAGCGAGGAGGGGCTGGAGATCACCGAGCTGGTCCCCGAGCCGGTGCCGGAGTCGGCCGCGGCGCTCGCCGAGATCCGCGCCCTGGCGATGTCGCGCCCGTCGATCCGCGATCGGCTGGTCTCGGCCGACGGCACCCAGACCTGGGTGATGCTGCGTCTCCACGGCTATGGCGAGGTCGCGCGCAGCGAGGGCCCGGACCTGCAGGTCGGGCGCAGCTGCAGCGAGATCGCCGCCCAGCCCGAGTACGCCTTCATGCGCCCGCAGGTCTCGGGGCTGCCGGCGGTCAACTACGAGAAGAAGCGGTTCTTCAACGCCGAGGCGCCGCGCCTGCTGGGGATCTCGCTGCTGGTCAGCGCGCTGATCCTGGCGGTGACGCTGCGCTCGGTGTGGGGCGTGCTCTTCCCGCTGCTCACCGCGGCGGCGGCGATGGCGATGGTGCTCGGGGTGCAGGGCCATCTCGGCGTCGGTATCGACCCCTCGCTGGTGTTCCTGCCGCTGTTTCTCGGCATGGCGGTGTCGATCGGCTACTCGATCCATGTCATCAACCACTTCCGCCGTCGCTTCCTCGTCACCGGCGCGCGCCGCGCGGCGATCCTCCACGCCCTGGAGGAGACCGGCTGGCCGCTGCTGTTCACCGCGCTGACCACGGCCGCGGCGATGCTCTCCTTCCTGCTCATCCCGCTGCAGCCGATCCACTGGATCGGCTACACCGCGGCGAGCCTGGTGCTGGTGACCTGGGCGCTGGTGGTGCTGGTGTTGCCGGTGCTGCTGAGCTTCGGTCGGGATCGCGCCCCGGCGCCGGACGCGGGTCCGGGCGATCGCCCCCGTGGGCGTGCGCTGGAGCGGCTGCTCGGCGCCTTCGGCGGCTGGGTGTTGCGTCGTCCGCGTGCGGTGATCGCCGTCTTCCTGCTGCTCACCCTGGGCTGCGTGGCCGGGCTCAGTCAGTTCCGCGTCTCGTTCGACTATCGCGAGACCATGGGGCTGCAGGTGCCCTATATCGCGCGGATGAACGCGGTGGCCGAGAGCGAGGTCGGCTCGCTCTACGCCTATGACCTGGCGATCGCCTTCGACGCCCCGGACAAGGCGCGCGAGCCGGCCAACCTCGCCAAGCTCGACCAGCTGCGCGAGGAGATCCTCGGCTTCCCGCTGACCAAGCGGGTGACCTCGCTCAACCTGGTGGTGAAGGACCTGCACCAGGCGGTGTTCGGCGGCGGCGACGCCGACTACCGGCTGCCGGAGGATCGCCAGCTGCTCGCCCAGCTGCTGTTGCTCTACGAGAACGCCGGCGGCACCGAGGCGGCGCGCTGGGTCGATTACGACTACCAGCGACTGCGGATGATGATCGAGGTCAGCGACTACGACTCGGAGGAGGCCGAGCGCGAGCTCGAGCGTATCCGCGCCCGCGCCGCCGAGTTGTTCCCCGACGCCAAGGTGTATCTGATCGGCTCGATCGCGCAGTACACCTACATGATGCACCAGGTCACCTGGGGCCAGCTCGGCTCCTTCATGGTGGCGCTGGTGATCATCGGGGGGTTGATGATGGTGGTCTTCGGCGGGGTGCGCATCGGCCTGATCGCGATGATCCCGAACGTCGCCCCGGCGCTCGCCGTCGGTGGCGCCATGGGCTGGAGCGGGATCCCGATGGACATCATGACGGTGACCATCATGCCGATGCTGCTGGGGCTGGCGGTCGACGACAGCATCCACTTCATCGCCCATGCCCGGCTCGAGCACCAGCGCACCGGTGGCGATTACGTCGAGTCGATCCGGCGTACCTTCACCAGCGTCGGCGTCGCCCTGGTGCTGACCTCGGTGGTGCTGGTGCTGAACTTCTCCGTCTATCTCGCCTCGACGGTGAACATGTTCGTCCACATGGGCGCGCTGGTGGCGCTGGGGATCGGTGCGGCGCTGCTCACCGACTTCTTCGTCACCCCGGTGCTGCTCGAGCGGCTGCGTCCCTTCGACCCCCGGTCACGCCGGGGGTGAGGGGCCGGGCGGCCTCAGCGCCGCCCGGTGTAGAGCTCGGTGCCGACCGGCAGCTCGCGCACCCAGGCGCCGGCGTCGCGCAGTGGTCGGGGGAGCTTGGCCAGGGCGGTGGCCGCGGGCGTCCAGCCGGGGTAGATGCCCTCGGTGATGGCGATCCAGCCGCTGCCCGGGCCGCTGTCGATGCGCCAGGTGTCGATCCCCTGGGCGGCGAGCTGGCGCTGGAAGCGCCCGGCGCGCTCCTCGCTGAGGAAGGCGCCGAGCTGCAGGGTGTAGCGGATCTCCTTGAGCGCGACGCGCCGTCCGGGCGCGGCGGTCGGCGTCGGGGTGGTCGGCGCCGGGGTTGCTGCGAGGGGGGCGTCGGGGAAGTCGGCGTCGCCGTCGTCGACGGGCGCGTCGCGTCGTGCCTCGGCCAGCTCGGCGCGGGTGGTCTCGAGCGCGTCGGTGAGCGCCCGGACCTCGGCCTGGAGCCCCGAGACCTGGGTCTCGAGCCCCTGGATGGCGCGCAGCGGCTCGTCGCTGAGCCCGGCGCCGAGTCCGGCGACCGCGCCCCCCAGGTTCCACCAGGCGAGCGCGATCACCAGCACCAATACCCCGCCGAGCGCGCCGAGCGCGGCCGCGCCCTGGAGCTTGACGCGCTCGAGCTGTCTCTCCCACCATTTACGGTCGCGTGGATCGAGCCGCTGTGTCGTCGCGCTGGCCGTGCCAGACGCGCGACCGTCGGCGTCGGGCCGCGGACGTGCCCGGCTGGCGCGTGCCAAGGGCTCGGGGTCCGGCTCGGGCGGTGGTGGCGGTGCGCGTCGCTCGGGCCGCGGCGGTGGCGGCGCGGGCGCGGGCGTGCGCTCCCAAATGTCGTCGTCGAGTTCGTGGACGGCGGCTATGGGTTCCGGCTCCGGCTCCGGTCTGGGCGGCGGTGCGGGTTCGGGCGGCGGGGTCGGCCGCGGTCTCGGTGGCGGCTCGGGTTCGGGTTGAGGCTCGGGCTCGGGGGATCTCTTCTGGGCCTGATGGACGCGCCCCGGCAGCGGGTCCTCGAACAGCGACTCCAGGGTGTTGTCCTGGGCGCCCGGCTCCGGCATCGGGGCGACCATGTCCTCGGCGAGCCGTTCGAGGGTGCGCAGCTGGCGCGGGTCGGTCTCCAGGTCCTCGAAGGCTTGGAGGATCTCGGCGAGATAGATGCGCTCGCGCATCCCGATCTGCCCCTGGTCGAGTTGGGCGAGCGCCCGCCCCAGACTGTTGACCAGGGTCTCGGTGCCGTCCGGGTCCTGTTCGGCGACCCGGGCGAGACGATGGCTGATGGTGGCGATCAGGGCGGCGTCCCGATCCTGCTTCGCGCCCGCCTCGGCGGTGCGCGGTGTGGAATTCTCTTCTGTCATCCAACGCTCCTCGCGCAGTGAGTCCAGGGCCTGGGGGCGGGGTGGGGCGCGCGCTGGCGCGCAATCGCCTGGATCGCCCCCATGTTGGAGTCGAGCCTGGCCCAGGGACAAGGACGCGCACAATCAATCGATGCCGCCCCGTTCGGCGGGGCCGACGAGACGAATCCTTGCATGAGTGTCGCAGCAGACGCCAATCGATCCGATCCCCGGAGCCTGCTCCAGGGCATCCCCCAGTCACCCGGGGTCTATCGCATGCTCGACGCCGAGGGCACGGTGCTCTACGTCGGCAAGGCGAAGAATCTCCGACGCCGGGTGGCAAGCTACTTCAGTCGCAGCCGTCAGCTCAACCGTCGTATTCAGTTGATGGTGAGCCTGATCGCCGACATCGCCATCACCGTCACCCGGACCGAGGGCGAGGCGCTGCTGCTCGAGAGCAATCTCATCAAGTCGCTGCAGCCGCGTTTCAACGTGCTGTTGCGCGATGACAAGGGCTATCCGCACATCCTCCTCACCACCCAGGACCGTTTCCCCCGGTTGACCTTCCACCGCGGTGCGCGCCCGCGCGCGGGGCGGCTGTTCGGCCCCTATCCGAACGTCTGGGCGGTGCGCGAGACGCTGCAGCTGCTGCAGAAGGTCTTCCCCCTGCGCCAGTGCGAGGAGGCCGTCTTCCGCAACCGCTCGCGCCCCTGTCTGCAGTACCAGATCAAGCGCTGCAGCGGTCCCTGTGTCGGGCTGGTCGACGAGGCGAGCTATGCCGCCGACGTGGCGCGTACCGTCAAGTTCCTGGAGGGGCGGGCGCCCGAGCTGATCGACGAGCTGGTCGCCGAGATGGAGGCCGCCGCCGCCGCGCTCGAGTTCGAACGCGCCGCCGAGCTGCGCGACCGCATCGAGCAGCTGCGTCAGGTGCTGCAGCGTCAGTACGTCAGCGGCGAGGGCGGCGATCTCGATCTGCTCGCCTGCGTGCAGGACGGGGGGCAGAGCTGCGTGGCGGTGATGTTCGTGCGCGGCGGGCGCAGCCTCGGCACCCGCGCGTTCTTCCCGCGCGTGCCCGAGGAGACGGCGACGGACGGGGTGCTCGCGGCCTTCCTCGCTCAGTTCTATGCCGGGCACGAGGTCCCGGGGGAGCTGGTCGTCGGCGAGTCGGTCGAGGAGCAGGGGCTGCTCGAGCAGGCGCTCGGCGAGCACGCCGGTCACCGGGTGCGGATCAAGTCGCGGGTGCGCGCCGAGCGCGCGCGCTGGCTGGAGATGGTGCGCGCCAACGCCGAGGTGGCGCTGCGCGCGCGGCTCGGCAGTCGCGCCGGCTACGGGCTGAGGTTGGAGTCGCTGCGCGAGGCGCTGGCGCTCGATGCCGTGCCGCGCCGGATGGAGTGCTTCGACATCAGCCATACCCGGGGTGAGCGCACGGTGGCCTCCTGCGTGGTGTTCGACGGCGAGGGGCCGCGCAAGTCCGACTACCGTCGCTTCAACATCGAGGGTATCACCCCGGGCGACGACTATGCCGCCATGGCCCAGGCGCTGACCCGTCGCTACACCCGGGTGCAGCGCGGCGAGGCGCCCGAACCCGACGTGCTCTTCATCGACGGCGGGCGCGGTCAGCTCAACGCCGCGGCCGCCGCGCTGACCGAGCTGGGGATGCGGCTCGACTGTCTGGTCGGCGTCTCCAAGGGGCCGGACCGACGCCCCGGCACCGAACAGCTCTGGTTGTTGGGGCGGGAGGCGCCCGTTATACTGCCGAGCGATTCGCCGGCCATGCATCTCATCGAGCAGATCCGTGACGAAGCCCATCGTTTTGCGATCACGGCCCACCGCCAGCGGCGAGCCAAGGCCCGCACCACCTCGGTGCTGGAAGGCATCGACGGAATCGGTCCCAAGCGCCGACAGCGACTCCTCAGGCAATTTGGCGGCATGCGCGGCCTGATCCGGGCCGGTGTCGAGGACATCGCCGGGGTCGAGGGGATCAGCCGGCACCTGGCCCAACAGATCTACGATGCCCTCCACCGCGAGGCCGCTGGACCCTGACCTTATGTGGAACCTCCCCAATCTGCTGACGTTGCTGCGGATCCTGCTGATCCCGGTGTTCGTCGCCGTCTTCTATGTCGATGCCCCCTGGGCCGCCTATGCCGCCGCCGCCGTGTTCGGTGCCGCGGCGCTGACCGACTGGCTCGATGGTTATCTGGCGCGCCGCTGGAGCCAGACCTCGCCGCTCGGCGCCTTCCTCGACCCGGTGGCCGACAAGCTGATGGTGGCCGTGGCCCTGGTGGTCGCCGTGCAGGCCGACCCGCGGGTGCTGATGGCGCTACCGGTGATGGTGATCATCGGGCGCGAGATCGCCGTCTCCGCGGTGCGTGAGTGGATGGCCGAGATCGGCGACCGCGCGGCGGTGGCCGTCTCCATGCTCGGCAAGATCAAGACCACGGTGCAGATGATCTCGATCGCCATCCTCATCCTGCGCGAGTCGATCTTCGGCCCCTGGCTCTACGGTCTCGGCGTGGCGCTGCTCTATGTCGCCGCCATCCTGACCCTGTGGTCGATGGTGCTCTATCTGCGCGCGGCCTGGCCGAGCCTGAGCGGCGCCAAGCAGGGCGACTGAAAAAAAATATGACGATAGGGGTTGACGCCCCGGAGATGTCGTCTATAATGGGCATCTCTTTCGGCGGGAATAGCTCAGTTGGTAGAGCACAACCTTGCCAAGGTTGGGGTCGCGAGTTCGAGTCTCGTTTCCCGCTCCAAATTCCGAAAGAACGACCGCTTCGCGGGTTTGAGGCGATCGGGCTTTTTGGTCGGCAGGCTGCATCGGCGCCACCGACCGGTTCAAGAAGGCACTTGAACATCGTCACGAAAGACGTTAAAATTCAAAAAATAAAGCGGGAATAGCTCAGTTGGTAGAGCACAACCTTGCCAAGGTTGGGGTCGCGAGTTCGAGTCTCGTTTCCCGCTCCAAACACTCAAGAAAACCGGTATCGAAAGATGCCGGTTTTTTTGTGCCCGTCATCTCCCATCCCCATCTCTCCCTGGTCGGCGTCTGTGTGCCGCCGTTCCTGTCGAGGTCTCGAGATGGCGAATGGATGGTCGCGCCCGGGCCCCGGGCGTCTCCTGCTCGACCGCTTGCGGCTGCGTCCCTACGGCGCCGCGTTGCTCACCCCGGCCGTGCGCATCTGGCTCGGCTTCGCGACCCTGTTGATCCTGCTGATGGCGCTGCTCGAGGGCGTCGTCTGGGGGCTGGTCGGCGCCTCGCTGGTGCCCGAGGCGAGCCCCTGGCTGCGCTGGCCGGCGGGGATCTTCTTCTTCCTGCTGATGTTCACCGTGATCTGGGTGGTCGATGCCTCGCTGATGCTCTCGGAGCGACCGCGCGGCGGTCTCGGCGCGCGCACGCGCTGGTTCGTCGGGGTGCTGGTGCGCGTGCTCATCGTCGCGCTCTCGCTCTATGTCACCGCGCCCCTGCTGGCGCGGCTGATCCGCGCCGACGACATCGCCCTCCATCACCAGCGCCAGGTCGAGCGCTATCAGGCCGAGCGTGCCGCGCGGCTGGAGGCCCGGCTCGCCGAGCGTCTGGCGCCGCTGGCACGCGAGACCGGCGCACGGATCGCGGCCCTGGAGGCCGAGCGCGCGCGCCTCACCGAGACGCTCGAGGCCGCGCGGGCGCGCCGCGCGCGGATCGAGTCGGCCGCCGCCCCCGGACTCGAACTGCTGCGCGAGGAGTTGGCCGCCGCCCGTCTGCGGCTCGGCGACGAGTTGCACGGTCGCGCCGGGCGCCCGCCCGGCTATGGTCCCGAGGCCAGACGCTGGGAACGTCAGGCCGCCGAACTGGAGACCGAGGTCGAGCGTGCCGAGGCCGCGCTCGGCGCTCGGCTCGGCGGGACCGGCACCGAGATCGCGGAGACCGAGCAGCGGCTGCGCGCGCTCGCTGCGCGGCTCGACGCGCTGCGTGCCTCGGGCGCGGCCGAGCGCGAACGCCTCCGCGCCGAACTCGCCGCCGAGCAGCCCCCGGCCGAGCCCCCGCGCCTGACCTTCGCCGCCCGCTCCAAGGCGCTCGAGGCGCTGCGCGCGCGCCCCGACGAGCGCGGCGTACCGCACTTCGAGACCGTCGAGGGCTTCGCCCAGGCGCTGCTCGCCATCCTCTTCTGCGCGCTGCTCGCGCTCAAGCTGTTCGAGCCGGGGGCGGTGCGCGCCTATTTCGACGATCGTCTGCAAGGGCAGTACCGCAAGTATCTGCGCGGCGGTCTCGCCACGATCCCCGGCTTCGAGCACTGGGAGGACCCGGCGCGGCGGCTCTCGCCGCACGAGTTCGCCACCGCCTGGCGCGCGCACGAGCGCGATCCCGGCACCTTCCAGTCGGCCCGACTGGCACTGCTCGAGGCCGCGGCGCCGGTGGAGTCCGCCGAGCGCGAGCAGCGTCTGGAGGCGGCGCGGGAGCGTGCCCGGCACGCCGAGCTCGCCGAGGAGCAGGCGCTGGCGCGGGAGCGGCGCGCGCGCGAGTTGGAGGCCCATGCGCGTGAACTCGAACTGCGCAACGCCTCGCTGGAGGAGGCGCTGCGCGAGGAACGCGCGCAACGGCGCGCACGCGCCGAGGCCGAGTGGGCGCTGCACCAGGAGGGCGAGCGCGAGGCCTTGCGACAGCGTCGGGCGCGTTTCGACGACGAGTTGCGCCAGCTCGGCGAGGAGCAACGACTGCGCGAGCGCGAGATCGAGGTGCTGCACCAGCAGCGCATGCACACCCTGGAGCGCGAGGGACACGAGGCCGCGCTCAGTCGTGCCGGGCGGGCCCGACGCGAGGAGGCCGAGGCACGGCTGGCGCGGGTACAGGGGGTACTGGACCGGCTCGGTGAGCGCGAGGCGGTCGAGCGCGAGCGCCTGTCAGCAGCGCGGGCGCGGGTGGTGGGGCTCGAGCGCGCGCTCGACGAGATCGGCGAGCAGCTTGCGGCGGTGGCGACGAGCCCGGGCTCGCGCCGTGCCCGACGTGCGCGCGAACGGGCACATGCGCTGGAGGTCGAGCTGACCGAGGCGCGGGCGCTGACCGAGGGTGCCGAACAGCGACTGGCGACGGTGCGCACACGTATCGCTCTGATCGAGGACGCGCTGGGTCGCTGGCTGTTCGAGACGGGGGCGGGGGAGGGGACCGATGAGCGGGCGGGCGAGGAGTTGCCGACAGCGGATTGACAGTTCTCAATTGATAATGATTCTCGAAGCCAATATCATCCCTGGCCGGAATCATCGTCCCCGAGAATCGTGTACAGGGGACTCGCGCGATTGAGGAGTCGATCCACCGCCATGAACAGACGATTGCTGAAACGGGCCCTCGCCGTCCTGGTGCTGTTGCCGCTGCTGCTGGGCGGCTGCGGCGAACCGGTCCCCGAGGAGGGGCAGGGGGCCAAGGTCGGGGTGCTGCTGGTCAACCACGGCTCGCACTCGAAGAACTGGCGCGACATGCTGGTCGATGTCGAGGAATCGGTGCGCGATCGCATCATGGCCGATGGCCGGATCGCCGAGGTGCGTACCGCCTTCATGGAGTACAACGAACCCTCGATCGGCACCCAGATGCGCGCCTTCGACGAGGCCGGGTTCGACGAGGTGATCGTGGTGCCGCTGTTTCTCACCGTCAGCTCGCACTCGCTCGACGACATCCCCACCATCCTCGGCATGAAGGCCGACCCCAAGGTCATGACCAGGCTCGCCGAGGAGGAGATCGAACTCTATCGTCCCCGGGCGCGTGTCACCCTGACCCCGATGCTCGACTTCTCCTCGCTGCTGAAGAAGAACCTGCTGCGCCGCACCCAGGCGCTCGTCGGCGAGACCGAGGACACCGGGGTGGTGCTGGTGGCCTACGGCGATGCCAGTTACAACCAGCAGTGGGAGGCCCTGGTCGGCGACATCGGGCGTTATCTCAAGCTCAAGGCGGGCATCGACACCGTCGCCTATGCCTGGTGCGGGCACCTGGTCGACTACTCGCCCGAGCCGACCCTGCGCGCGATCGAGCAGGTGCTGGAGCTGGAGGACCGGGCGGCGGTGCTGCCGGTGCTGGTCGCCGTCGACCCCGCCTTCCAGGACGACATCATCGGCGAGGCGGTGGCGCAGAGTCCGGAGGGCAGCCGGATACGCTATGCCGGCGACGCCATCCTGCCCGACGCCGGTCTCAACGACTGGGTGGTCGAGATCGTGAGGCAGACCCTCGATGGTGGCGCTTGAGCGGCTCGGCCGCCGTCGGGTCGCCGCGACCCTGCTGCTCGTTGTGCTCATCGCCGTGCTGTGGGCGCGCGCCGAGCCGGTCGAGACCGGCCCGGCCTTCCGCATCGACCCCGTCGATCCGGCACACGCGCAGCCGCGGCTGATCGGCCGGACGGGCGAGGCGGCGAGCACGGGGTTCGGGCTGATGAGCGGCGCGGTCCCCACCCGGGGACACGGCTATGCGCTGCTCGGTGCCGCCGAGTCGGCGCCGAGCGGCTTCGGCCTGCTCGGCGGCGATGATCCGGCACGCGTTGCTCCGGGCGAGGCCGCCGCCGCGTTGGCCGCGCGCGCCGAGGCCGGCGACCCGGACGGCTATCGCGCGCTGGCGCAGGCCACCGAGGGGCTGCCGCTCGCCGAGCGGCGCGATCGCGCCGGGCGCCATCGCGGGGTCTATCTCGACAACCTCGGGCTCGACAGCCGGGTGCGCGGCTTCGCCGGGCCGCTGCACATCGGCGTCTATCTCGATGCCGAGGGCGGGGTGCGCGAGCTGGTGCTACTGGAGTCGCGCGAGACCCCGAGCTATCTGCACCGGGTCGAGCGCGCCGGGTTCTACGATCGCGCCCGCGCCGTCGAGATCGCCCCGGGGTTGCAACGGATCGACGCGGTGAGCGGCGCGACCCTGACCTCGCAGGCGCTGGCGCGCGCCCTCGACGAGCTGATCGACAGCGCCGCGCCGGTGCTCGACGAGCATCTCGACCGTCCGGCCCGGGGCTTCGCGCTGGAGGCGCCGCTCTCCGATCGCTGGGTCTGGCAGCTGGCGCTGCTCCTGGTGCTGTTCGCGCTCGTCTGGCAGCGGCGCTGGCGGCTGGAGCGGACCGAGCGAACCCTGCTCGGGTTGATCAGCCTGGTGACGCTCGGCTTCCTGTTCAACCTCGGCTTCACCTATCTCAACCTGCTCCATCCGCTGCTCGGTGTCTCGGTCTCGGCGCTGGTCGGTGGCTATGCCGTGCTGGTGCTGCTCGGCGCGATCTGGGACGACAACACCTATTGTCGTCACCTCTGTCCCTTCGGTCAGGCACAACGGCTGGTGGCGCGTCTCGACCGGCGCTCGCGCTGGCGTCGCTGGCCGCTCGGCGCTCGCACGATGTACTGGCTGCGGCTGGTGCTGGCGGCGGTGCTGATCGGCGGGGTGGTGCTCGGTGTCGAGCGCTGGAGCGGGTTCGAGCTGTTCCCCGACCTGTTCGCGCTCGATGTCGCGTCACCGTGGTTCCTGCTCGCGCTCTTCCTGGTGCTGCGGGTCGCGGCCTGGGTGCCGATGCTGTGGTGTCGGCTGCTCTGTCCGACCGGTGCGGTGCTCGATCTGGTCGCGCGCGCGGTGCGTCCGTCGCGCCGTGGCGCCGGGGTGCGGGTTGCCGCGCCCGTGCCGCAGACGCTGTCCGAGAGATCCTGATCCATCCCGACGCCAGCCTCCACGCCAGCGATGTCGGCCCTGTCTTCGAGGTGATCCATGATGTCCCAATCCGCATCGCTCCCGCGGCTGGTCGGTTGCTGCGCGCTGGCCGCGCTCGCCCAGCCGCTGGCCGCCGAGCCCCGCCTGCCGACCATCTCGGTGGTGGCCACCGGCACCGAGCGCGCCGTCGACACCCTGCCCGAGTCGGTCAGCGTGGTCGAGCGCGACCAGCTCGAGCGCAACCAGCCGAGCACCGTCGGCGAGGTGCTCGAGACCCTGCCCAACGTCGCCCTCGGCGGCGGTCCGCGCCCGGCCGGGCAGCAGCTGACCATCCGCGGCATCGGCGACAGCCGGCTGCTCTATCTGATCGACGGGGTGCGGCAGAACTTCTCGCGCTCGCACAGCGCGCGGATCTTCGTCGAGCCCGAGCTGCTCGAACGCGTCGAGGTGCTGCGTGGCCCGGCCTCGGCGCTCTGGGGCAGCGGCGCGATCGGCGGGGTGGTGGCGTTGCAGACCCGGGAGGCGGCCGATCTGCTGCGCCCGGGGCAGCGCATCGGCGGACTGGTCAAGACCGGCTATCAGGACGTCAACGACGAGTGGCTGGGGGCGGCGGCGGTCTATGGCGCGCCGACCGACGGGCTCGACTACCTGCTCAATCTCTCCTACCGCGAGGCCGGTGACGTTGCCCTCGGCAACGGCGAGGATCTCGATCACTCCGGCTACGAACGCCTCTCCGGGCTCGGCAAGCTCAACTGGACCCCGGATGGGGTCAACCACTTCGGGCTCTCGCTGATGGGCGGCGCGCTCTCCGGCGAGGTGCCGTCGAACGCCCAGATCGCCGCCACCGCCGAGGATCTGCTCGATCGCGACATCCAGCAGACCAATCTGGCGCTGCGCTATCGTCACGCCTCGCCGGATCAGCCCTGGTTCAACCCGTCGCTGACCCTCTATCGCAACCTCACCGACATCGACGAGACCCGGCTGCACGACGGTCGCGAGGACGAGACCGAGATCGAGACCCTGGGGGGCGACCTGCGCAACCAGATGCACTTCTCCGGCGAGGGCGCCCTGGCGCAGCTGGTGAGCTACGGCCTCGAGTGGCATCGCGACAGCGTCGAGGCCCGCCGCGACGGCGCGCCGCGCACCAGCTACCCCGACGGCGAGGGCGAGGTGCTCGGGCTCTTTCTCCAGGACGAGATCATGATCGGCGAGCGCTGGACGCTGATCCCCGGGGTGCGCTGGGACCGCTACACCCGCGAGAGCGACGATGCGACGCTGGAGGATCACGACGACAGCGCCTTCTCGGCCAAGCTCGGGGTGGATATCGCCGTCACCGACTGGCTGTCGCTGCAGGCGAGCTACAACGAGGCCTTCCGTGCCCCCGGTGTCTCCGAGCTCTATGTCTCCGGGACCCATTTCAGCTGTGGTCGCGGCTGCCAGAACCTGTTCGTGCCCAACCCCGATCTCGAACCCGAGAAGGCGCACAACAAGGAGATCGGCATCCGGCTGCATCGCGACGACCTGTTCGCACCGGGCGATCATGCCCGCTTCCAGGCGCGCGCCTTCCGCAACGACGTCGACGACTTCATCGACCAGATCGTGCAGTTCGTCTTCTATCCGGTGCCGGGCAACCCGCAGCGCGGTGGGGTGACGAGCTTCCGCAACGTCGATTCGGCCAGGCTCGAGGGCTTCGAGCTGGAGGCCGGGTACGACGCCGGGCGCTGGTTCGCCAACGCCTTCTTCGCCCGCACCCGGGGCGAGGACAAGACCAGTGGCGAGCCGCTCTCGAGCGTGCAGCCCGACACCTGGCAGTTCGAGACCGGGCTGCGACTGCCCGAGCAGCGGGTCGAGCTGGGCTGGCGCGCGCGCTTCGTCGCCGAGCAGGACCGGGTGCCGGTCGACGGCACGCCCGCCGACGCCTATCAGCTCCACGACCTGTGGCTGACCTGGCGCCCGCACCGCGATCTCACCCTCGATCTCGGCATCGACAACCTGTTCGACGAGGATTATCTGCCCTATCTCTCCGCGCTCGAGGGACCGGGGCGCAACCTCAAGGCGACCCTGAGCTATCGCTTCTGAGATCACGCGCCACCCCGCGCCGCGGCGACGGCGCGGCGCGGCGGGGGCGTGTCAGACCAGATCGAAACGATCGGCGTTCATCACCTTGGTCCAGGCGGCGACGAAGTCGTGGACGAACTTCTCGCGGTTGTCGTCCTGGGCGTAGACCTCGGCATAGGCGCGCAGGATGGCGTTGGAGCCGAACACCAGGTCGACCCGGGTCGCGGTCCAGCGCAGCTCGCCGCTGGCGCGCTCACGGATCTCGTAGCGGTTCTCGCCCGCCGGCTCCCAGCGATAGGCCATGTCGGTGAGATTGACGAAGAAGTCGTTGCTCAACACCCCGACGCGATCGGTGAACACCCCGTGGCGGGTGCCGCCGTGGTTGGTGCCGAGCACCCGCATGCCGCCGATCAGCACCGTCATCTCGGGGGCGGTGAGGCCCATCAGCTGGGTGCGGTCGAGCAGCAGCTCCTCGGGGCTGACGGTGTCGTCCTGCTTGAGCCAGTTGCGGTAGCCGTCGTGGACGGGTTCGAGTGGCGCGAAGGAGTCGGCGTCGGTCATCTCCGCGCTGGCGTCGCCGCGACCGCGGGCGAAGGGCACGTGGATCTCGAACCCGGCGGCGCGCGCCGCCTGCTCGACCCCGACGTTGCCGGCGAGCACGATGGTGTCGGCGAGGCTCGCGCCGGACGCCTTGGCGATGCCCTCGAGCACCCCGAGCACCCGGCCCAGGCGCTCGGGCTCGTTACCCGGCCAGTCCTTCTGCGGCGCGAGCCGGATGCGCGCGCCATTGGCGCCGCCGCGCAGGTCGGAGCCGCGGAAGGTGCGGGCGCTGTCCCAGGCGGTGGCAACCAGCTCGCCGATCCCGAGGCCGCTCTCGGCGATCCGCGCCTTGACCTCCTCGACGTCGTAGTCGGTCGGGCCGGCGGGGATCGGGTCCTGCCAGATCAGGTCCTCGGCGGGGACGTCGGGGCCGATATAGCGCGCCTTGGGACCCATGTCGCGATGGGTGAGCTTGAACCAGGCGCGGGCGAAGACCTCGGAGAAGTACGCCGGGTCCTGGTGGAAGCGCTCGGCGATCTTGCGATAGGCCGGGTCCATCTTCATCGCCATGTCGGCGTCGGTCATGATCGGGGTGCGTCGGATCGACGGGTCCTCGACGTCGACCGGACGGTCGGCCTCGGCGATCTCGACCGGCTGCCACTGCCAGGCCCCGGCCGGGCTCTTCGCCAGCGCCCACTCGTGACCCAGCAGCATGGCGAAGTAGCCCTCGTCCCAGCGCGTCGGGTGGGTCGTCCAGGCGCCCTCGATGCCGCTGGTGACCGCGTCGCGACCGATCCCCCGGGTGGTCTTGTTGATCCAGCCGAGCCCCTGGTCCTCGGGCGCGGCGGCCTCGGGCTCGGGGCCGAGCAGGGCGGCATCACCGTTGCCGTGACACTTGCCGACGGTGTGACCGCCGGCGGTGAGGGCGACGGTCTCCTCGTCGTCCATCGCCATGCGGGCGAAGGTCTCGCGCACGTCCTGCGCGGTGCGCAGCGGGTCGGGGTTGCCGTCGACCCCCTCGGGGTTGACGTAGATCAGCCCCATCATCACCGCCGCCAGCGGATTCTCCAGGTCGCGTTCGCCGGAGTAGCGGCTCTCGGGGTTGTCCGTGGGGGCCAGCCAGTCCTTCTCCGAGCCCCAGTAGATGTCCTGCTCGGGGTGCCAGATGTCCTCGCGCCCGAAGGCGAAGCCGAAGGTCTTGAGCCCCATCGACTCATAGGCGATGGTGCCGGCGAGCACGATCAGGTCGGCCCAGCTCACGCGGTTGCCGTACTTCTTCTTGATCGGCCACAGCAGGCGGCGCGCCTTGTCGAGGTTGACGTTGTCCGGCCAGCTGTTGAGCGGGGCGAAGCGCTGGTTGCCGGTGCCGGCGCCGCCGCGCCCGTCGGCGATGCGATAGCTGCCGGCGGCGTGCCAGGCCATGCGGATCATCAGCCCGCCATAGTGTCCCCAGTCGGCGGGCCACCACGCCTGGCTGTCGGTCATCAGCGCGTGCAGGTCGCGCTTGAGGCCCTCGACGTCGAGCTGTTCGAGCGCCTTGCGATAGTCGAAGTCCGCGCCCATCGGGTCGCTCTTGCGGTCGTGCTGGTGGAGGATGTCGAGATTGAGCGCCTTCGGCCACCAGTCCATGTTGGTGGCGCCCACGGTGGTGTTCGCGCCGTGCATCACCGGACACGTGCCGGTCCCCTGGGTCGTCTGCTGGTTCATCGCGGCTCTCCGTTCGTGGATGCGTCGATTGGAATGCACCGCCGTCGCGGCGGGTGCGGTATGGCATCAGCGTAGGAGGCGGGGCGATCGGGCGCTAATCGTTTGGCCGCATGCGATTCATCGGCAATAGCGATCAGGTTGGTCTTTGTGATTTGTGTTGATGCGCGAATCGCGCGGGCCGCTCGGGCGCGGATTGGCCACGGGCGGGGCTGCGGCGGGAGAGGGGGGGGCGGGACCGCTGCCCCCCCCGTAGCAGGCAGTGGTGGCGGCTCAGCGGTCCTCGAAGCGCGCCTCGCGCTTGGCGATGAAGGCGGCCATGCCCTCGCGCCGGTCGTGGGTGGCGAAGGCGGCGTGAAACACCCGCCGCTCGAAGCGCACGCCCTCGGTGAGCCCGACCTCGAAGGCGCGATTGACGCTCTCCTTGAGCATCATGCTGATCGGGATCGACTTGGCGGCGATCAGCCGCGCGGTGTCGAGCGCCTCGTCGAGCAGCCGGGCGGCGGGCACGACGCGCGCGACCAGACCGTAGCGCTCGGCCTCGGCGGCGTCGATCAGCCGTCCGGTGAGACACATCTCCATCGCCCTGGACTTGCCCACGGCGCGGGTCAGGCGCTGGGTGCCGCCCATCCCCGGCAGCACCCCCAGGTTGGTCTCCGGCAGGCCGAACCGCGCGCCCTCGCCGGCGAGGATGATGTCGCACATCAGCGCCAGCTCGAAGCCGCCGCCGAGGGCGAAGCCGTTGACCGCGGCGATGATCGGCTTGCGCCGGGCGGCGATGCGGTCGCTGTCGCCGCAGAGGTCGTCGACATAGGTCTGGGGATAGCCGAGATCGGCGATCTCCTTGACGTCGGCGCCGGCAGCGAAGGCCCGCTCCGAGCCGGTGATGACGATACAGCCGATCCGCGGGTTGGCCTCCAGGTCGTCGAGCGCGTGGTTGAGTTCGCGGATCAAGCGGGCGTCGAGTGCGTTGAGCGCCTCCGGGCGCTCGAGGGTGATCAGACCGACGCGGTCGTGGATCTGCAGCTGGATGGGACGGTCGCTCATGGGGCGGCTCCTGCTCAGAGATTGCGCGAGATCACCAGACGCTGGATGTCGCTGGTGCCCTCGTAGATCTGACAGACACGGACGTCGCGATAGATGCGCTCGATCGGGAAGTCGCTGAGATAGCCGTAGCCGCCGAGCGTCTGCAGCGCCGAGGAGCAGACCCGCTCGGCCATCTCCGAGGCGAACAGCTTGGCCATCGAGGCCTCCACCAGCGCCGGTTGATCGGCATCGCGCAGGGCCGCGGCGTGGTGCACCATCTGGCGGGCGACGGCGATCTGGGTGGCCATGTCGGCGAGCCGGAAGGCCACCGCCTGGTGCTCGATGATCGGCTTGCCGAAGCTCTCGCGCTCGCGGGCGTAGTCGCGCGCGGCCTCGAAGGCGGCGCGCGCCATGCCGACGGACTGCGCGGCGATGCCGATGCGCCCGCCCTCGAGGTTGGCCAGGGCGATGCGGTAGCCCTCGCCCTCGGCGCCGAGCCGATTCTCGACCGGGACCCGCACCCCCTCGAGCAGGATCTGACAGGTGTCCGAGGCGCGCTGGCCGAGCTTGTCCTCGACCCGGCTGACGCTGTAGCCGGGGCTGTCGGTGGGCACGATGAAGGCGCTGATGCCGCGCTTGCCGGCCGCCGCGTCGGTGACGGCGAAGATGATCACCACCCCGGCGCTACGCCCCGAGGTGATGAACTGCTTGCAGCCGTCGAGCACGTAGTGATCGCCCTCGCGACGCGCCCGGGTCTTGAGCTGGCGCGCGTCGGAGCCGGCCTGGGGCTCGCTCAGGGCGAAGGCGCCGAGCAGCTCGCCGCTGGCCATGGGGGTGAGGAAGCGGTCTTTCTGGGCAGCGTCGCCGAAGCGCAGGATCGGCATGCAGCTCACCGAGTTGTGCACGCTCATGATGGTCGAGCAGGCGCCGTCGCCGGCGGCGATCTCCTCGAGCGCCATGGCATAGGCGAGATAGCCGGTGTCGCTGCCGCCCCACTGCTCGGGCACCAGCATGCCGAGAAAGCCGAGTGCTCCCATCTCGGCGATGGCCGCCTCGGGGAAGCGGTGCTCGCGGTCCCACTCGGCGGCGAAGGGGGCGAGACGCTTCTGCGCGAACTGACGCGCGGCCTCGCCGAGCAGGCGTTGTTCTTCGTTGGGCAGCATGGGCCGGATCCTCCTACAGACACTCGATGGCCATCGCGGTGGCCTCGCCGCCGCCGATGCACAGACTCGCCACGCCGCGCCTCAGACCGCGCTGGCGCAGTGCCGCGAGCAGGGTGACCAGGATGCGCGCGCCCGAGGCGCCGATCGGGTGACCGAGGGCGCAGGCGCCGCCGTGGACGTTGACCTTGTCGTGGGGGATGGCGAGTTTCTGCATCGCCACCAGGGTGACCACCGCGAAGGCCTCGTTGATCTCGAACAGGTCGACCGTGTCGAGCGACCAGCCGGTCTTGTGCATCAGCCGCTCGATCGCGCCGATCGGCGCCTCCGGGAAGCGCGCCGGGGCGTCGGCGAAGGCGGCGTGGCCGTGGATCACCGCCAGCGGCGCCAGCCCGCGGCGCTCGGCCTCGGCGCGGCGCATCAGGATCAGCGCGGCGGCGCCGTCGGAGATCGAACTCGAATTGGCGGCGGTGACGGTGCCACCCTCGCGAAACGCCGGTCGCAACCCGGGGATCTTGTCGAGCCGGGCGCGCGGCGGTTGCTCGTCGTCGACGATCAGCCGCTGTTCCTTGCCGATGCGCACCTGCAGCGGGGTGATCTCGTCGCCGAAGCGCCCGTCGTCGATCGCCCGCTGGGCGCGGGTCAGCGACTCGATGGCGAAGGCGTCCTGGGTCTCGCGGTCGAGCCCGTTGGCCGCGGCGCAGTCCTCGGCGAAGGTGCCCATCAGCCGGCCCTTGTCGTAGGCGTCTTCCAAGCCGTCGAGGAACATGTGGTCGAGCACCCGGCCATGCCCCATGCGATAGCCGCCGCGGGCGCGATCGAGCAGATAGGGGGCGTTGGACATGCTCTCCATGCCCCCGGCGACCACCACCTCGGCGCTGCCGGCGAGCAGCATGTCGTGGCCGTGGATGGCCGCCGCCATGCCCGAGCCGCACATCTTGTTGATGGTGGTGCAGCGCGTCGACTGATCCAGCCCGGCGCCGAGCGCGGCCTGACGCGCCGGTGCCTGGCCCAGCCCGGCGGGCAGCACGCAGCCGAACAGCACCTCGTCGATGCTGTCGGCGCTGATGCCAGCGCGCTCGACGGCGGCGCCGATCGCGGCGCTGCCGAGCTGCGGGGCGGTGAGCCCGCCGAGCACGCCCTGGAAGCCGCCCATCGGGGTGCGGGCGGCGCTGACGATGACGATCGGGTCCTGGTCCATCATGACGACTCCTCTATCTGGCGGCCATGCGCAAGGCGCCGTCGAGACGGATCACCTCGCCGTTGAGCATAGGGTTGGTGACGATCGTGCGGACCAGCGCGGCGTACTCGGCCGGGCGCCCGAGCCGGGGCGGGAAGGGCACGCCGGCGGCGAGCGAGGCGCGCACCTCCTCGCTCATCCCGGCCATCATCGGGGTCTCGAAGATGCCCGGGGCGATGGTCATCACGCGGATGCCGAAGCGCGCCAGCTCGCGCGCCGCCGGCAGGGTGAGGCTGGCGACGGCGCCCTTGGAGGCGGCATAGGCGGCCTGGCCGATCTGGCCGTCGGCGGCGGCGATCGAGCCGGTGTTGACGATCAGCCCGCGCTCGCCGTCGGCGTCGGGCGCGTTCTCGGCGATCAGCGGCGCGGCCAGGCGCATCAGGTTGAAGCTGCCGATGAGGTTGATGTCGATCACCCGACGGAACCCGTCCAGGGCGTGCGGGCCCCGGCGACCGAGGATCTTCTCGCCGTGCGCGACCCCGGCGCAGTTGATCAGCCCGTGCAGGGCGCCGTGGGCGGCGAGGGTGTCCTGGAGCGCGGCCTCGACCGCGGCCTCGTCACGGATGTCGGCGCGGCTGACGCGACAGCCGAGTTGCTCGGCCTGCTCGGCCAGCGCCGCGGCGTCGATGTCGACCAGCATCACCCGCGCGCCGGCACCGATCAGCATCTCGGCGGTGGCCGCGCCCAGCCCGGAGGCCCCGCCGCTGACGAGAAAGACCTTGTCTTCGATCTGCATCCTGCTCTCCTTCTTTCCTTCAGGCCGAGGCGGCGTGCGCCTCGGCGGGGTGCCCGGTGGTCGCCTCGCGCATCCTGGCGATCTCCTGGTTGCGCAGGATGAAGCGCTGCAGCTTGCCGCTGGAGGTCTTGGGCAGCTCGGCGACGAACTCGATCTCGCGCGGATAGGCGTGCGCGGCCAGGCGCTCGCGCACGTGTTGGCGCAGCTCCTCGGCCAGCGCCGCGGTTTGGGCCTCGACCTCTGCCAGGCTCAGCTCGGGCGCCGGTTCATGGTCCGGGCCGAGCACCACGAAGGCCTTGACCACCTCGGTGCGCTCCGGGTCGGGTTTGCCGACCACCGCCGCCTCGACCACCGCCGGATGCTCGATCAGCGCGCTCTCGATGTCGAAGGGCCCGACGCGATAGCCCGAGGTGGTGATGACGTCGTCGCTGCGCCCGACGAAGCTGATGCTGCCGTCCGGGTTGAGTTCCACGGTGTCGCCGCTGAGGTAGTAGTCGCCGATGAAGGCGTTGGTCGGCGCGTTGAGATAGCCGCCGAACCAGAACAGCGGCGACTGGCTGCGATCGAGCGCGAGGATGCCCGGCTGGCCCGGCGGCAGCTCGCGTTGCTGTTCGTCGAGCACGACGATGCGATGTCCCGGCGAGGCGAACCCGGCCGAGCCGAGATGCACCGGATGGCGCAGCGCGTGGTGGTTGCACAGCACCATGCCGAGTTCGGTCTGGCCGTAGTGGTCGTGGATGACCACATCGAGCTGGCGCGCGAACCAGCGGATCACCTCCGGGTTCAGCGGCTCGCCGGCGCTGCTGACCACGCGCAGCCGACCGTGCGCCGCCGCGGCGAAGGTCTCGCCCCCGGCGATCAGCAGCCGATAGGCGGTGGGGGAGCCGGCGAGGTTGGTGATGCCGTACTTCTCGATCACCCGGCTGGTGCTCTCGACCGTGAAGGGGCCCTCGTAGAAGGTCGTCGCGTGCCCCAGCGACAGCGGACCGGTGACGCCGAAGTAGACGCCATAGGCCCAGCCCGGATCGGCGATGTTCCAGAAGGCGTCGTCGGGGCGCAGGTCCACTGCGTCGCGCATATAGCCCTGGAAGGCGACGATCGCCTTCAGCGGCACGTGCAGCGCCTTGGCCGGTCCGGTGGTGCCGGAGGTGAACATCAGCAGGAAGGGGGCCTCGCCGTCGAGCATCACCGGTGCGCAGTCGCTCGAGTGCTGTTCGAGCACGGTCCAGAAGTCGTGATCCCGTCGGTTCGCGGGGGTGTCGATGGTGACGACCTGGGGCGTGGCCTCGATACCCTCGAGCTTGGCGCGGTTGTGGCCGTCGGTGATCACCACCCTGGCCCCCGAGGTGGTCAACCGGTAGTCGATCGCCTTGGGCCCGAAGGCGGTAAAGAGCGGCTGGTAGACGGCGCCAAGACGCCAGGTGGCGAGCACGGTGATCAGCAGCTCGACCCGGCGCGGCAGCAGCCCGGCGACGGTGTCGCCCTGGTCGACGCCCTGCGCGCGCAGGAAGTTGGCCAGCCGTGCGGCGCGGTCCCTGAGTTCGGCGAAGGTATGGGTCGCGCTGCGGCCGTCCTCGCCCTCCCAGAACAGGGCGATGTCGTCGGAGTCGGCATGTCGGTCGCAGCACTCGATACAGGCATTGAGCGCCCTGAGGCTGCCCGAGAGCGCCGCCTCGGCGGCCCCTCGATGATCGAACTGCGTGATCGCTGCTTGGTAGTCGCGCATCGCCGGTGTCCCCCGCGTCCTTTTGGTGATTGGGATCGATCCGCATGGAGCATGCGGTCATGCCGTCGTGATACTGGCGTGGCGCGGGTTGGCGGACAATGGTCGAAGGGCTCAAGTTGTCTGAGCGATTTGAACAAAGGGGATGGAGTTGTCGATTATTCGAATATGCTGATGGGCTGGGGCGCGCTCGGGTCGATGGGCGGGCGTCGGGCGCGCTGGGTGCGGGCTGGTGGCCGGGATCAGTCCGTGGCGTCGAGGATCAGGCTGCGATAGTGTCCCGGGTTCGAGCCACACCACTTGCGGAAGGCCTTGTAGAAGGAGCTGACATCGGCAAAGCCCAGCCGCTCGGCGATCTCGGCGAAACCGAGCTGCGGCTCGGCCAGCCAGCCGATGGCCAGCTCCTTGCGCACGCCGTCCTTGAGCCCCTGATAGGTCTGTCCCTCCTCGGCGAGACGCCGCCGCAGGGTCGAGGTCGACATGTGCAGCCGCTGCGCCAGGACCTCGGCCCGCGGCCACTGCTCGGCGGGCAGCTGGCGCAGATCGTTGCGGATCCGGCTCGCCAGGCTCTGCGGGTCGCGGTACTTGACCAGGATGTTGGCCGGGGCCTGGGCGAGGAAGTGCGCGAGTTCGGCCTCGCTGCGCCTGACCGGCAGGTCCAGACAGTCGGCCGAGACGATCATCCGCGTGCGCGGCTGGTCGAAACGCAGGTTCTCCGAGAACATCACCCGGTAGTCGTCGCAGAACGCCGGCGCCGGGCAGCGCAGATCGATCGCCAGGATCGGGATCCGTCGCCCCGACAGCCAGCAGGCCGCGCCGTGCACGATCATCCAATAGGTGAAATAAGTGAAGGCCCGGCGGGGAGGGGCGTCCCCCTCGTGCAGCACGATCTCCGCCAACCCCTGCTGGCGCACCAGCCGCGCCGACATCGCATCGAGCATCAGCGACAGGAAGGCCAGCGCCGAGGCCAGCGCCGCCTCGAGCGTCTCCTGCGCCATCGACGAGCGACAGAGGAAGGCGAGGCTGCCGCACTTCAACCGACGCGGGTTCATGCTGAAGAACTCGTCGTCGAGACGACGCGCGAGCAGCCGCCACAGCCGGCCATAGGCGGCGGCCGAGACGCGGGCGTCGTTGCACGTCCAGCGCGCGGGATCGATACCGGCCGCGGCCAGCAGCGCATCGGTGGGCGCGCCCGGTTCGCAGCACTGTTGCAGCGCCTCGCGAACCAGCTGCATGGAGATGGTGTCCTTCTCGGGGGGCTTGCGTAACGGCATGCGCTGACCGGGTGTCCTGACTCGGGCCGACCCCGATGGTACAACATGGCCGAGGTGGTGCCGTAGGGTGGGGGGCTTCGCGGTAACTCGGTAACTGGGTGTCCCTTAACTCTCTTAGCTCTTCTTGGGTGTCCTTTTCTCCCCTTTTCCCCCTTTGCCCTCCCTTTGCCCTGCCCCCTTCCTCGCGATAACTCGGTAACTGGTTGTCCCTTAAATCTTTTCTTTTCCCCCGGGGTGTCCCTTAGTAACTGGGTGTCCTTTTTTTCTCCTTTTCTTTCTTTTTTTCTTCCCCCTTTACTCAGTACGGCCAAGCCGGACGCATGAGCGCGTCCCGCCTCGATGCCGAGGCGGGACGTGTCCGTCCCCTCAGAGTGATCCGATGCTGATGTTGAAGTGATTGGCGCAGGGCGTCTGTGGGCTGAAGAGCACCGCCACCGGCAGCAGCGATCCCTTGGCCGAGCAGGTCTGGAGCGTGGCGCCGCTCAGCGAGACGTGAGCGCCCTGCATCTGCGGTCCACCCATCCACCAGTTGTTGGTTGTGGTGAAACTGCCCTGGGCGATGAGGATGTCCTTGCAGGTGATCTGCTTGTCGCCGATCTGCATCTCCAGTGTGCCCTCGACGGCGAAGTTCAGCTCGTCGGGGAAGTTGCCCTTGCTGTCACACGCCAGGGTCTGCCCCGGTCCCGCGTTCACCGCGTCCTTGAACCATTGCGCCACCGCCTTCGTCTTGTGGCGTCCCGCCTTGACCACGATCCGCGCCTCTTCCCCGTCCTTGCTCACCCCGGAGGTGACGCCGCTGTAGGGCTGACCTTTGCTCACCGAGTGACCGGTCTCGGTGAACTCGAAGCTCTTCACCCCGGTGATGGCGAAGAAGACCTCGTTGTCGTGCTCGGTGGTCGCCTGCAGCGGCGCCGAGAGCATCAGCGCCAGGGCGCCGGGAGTGGAGAGTCGTCGCAACATGGGGGTCGGTTTCATCGGTGTCTTCCATCCATTGAATGTCATCTGTGGTGGGGAGAACGGCCGCTCCAGGTCGTCTGCTCGAACCCGGGGGGTTACGAGCCGGACGGCCTGCCGGTCGATGTGCGTGTGACGAGGAGAAATGAAACCGTGCGGCGACACCTTTCGTCGCCCGGTGAACGGGCAGAGATCGGCTAGGTGTGCGGTGGGGGCTGTCCCGATCGGATCGGGGCGGGATCCCTGCGCCGGTCCCCAAGGGCCATCGATATCGAGCAGGAGCTGAAAATGGCATTGATCGTGCACGCAGACTCACATGCGGGGCCGTTCAATGCCGTCACTGGGGAAATTGATGATCGATTGTCGCTTTTCTCTCATCGAAGAATGTCCCTTTTCTCACAACTTTCTCGAACCGATGGATGAAGAAGCGGGGGAAGCGCCGTCAGGGCCATTCTGCCGATCCGGAACCCTCTGAATGGAAGGCCTGCTCGTGTCGTCAAAACCGAAAATCAAAGAGTTGCTCGTCGAGAGCGCCTGCGAACACAACAAGGGCCACAAGAAAGGGCCTTGCAACACGCCCACGCCCGGGGCCACCACCGGCGGTTGCGCCCTCGACGGCGCCCAGATCGCCCTGTTTCCCTTCGCCGATGCCGCCCACCTGATCCATGGTCCCATGTCCTGCGTCGGCGGGGCCTGGGAGACGCGTCTGACCCCGACGAGCTGGCCCGGTCGCGACCTGACCCAGACCGGCTTCGCCACCGACATCAACACCAACGATGTCGTCTTCAGCGGCGAGAAGAAGCTGGCCGAGGCGATCGACCATGTCATCACGCACTATGCGCCCGAGGCCGTCTTCGTCTACTCGACCTGTGTCACCGCGCTGACCGGGGATGACATCGACGCCGTCTGCAGGCAGGGCAGCGAGAGACACGGCACGCCCTGCGTGCCGGTGCATGCCCCCGGCTTCGTCGGTGCCAAGAATCTGGGCAGCCGCATCGCCGGGGAGGCGGTGCTGCGCCACCTGATCGGGACCAAGGAGCCGGAGGACACCACCCCCTTCGACATCAACCTGATCGGCGAGCACAACAACACCGGCGAGCTGTGGCGTTACCGTCATCTGCTCGAAGAGCTCGGCATCCGCGTGCGCTCGACCTTCAGCGGCGACGGTCGCATCGCCAGCATCCGCACCGCCCATCGCGCCAAGCTCAATGTGATCGTCTGCGCCAAGTCGCTGATCTCCATGACCCGCAAGATGGAGGAACAATATGGGATTCCCTGGATCTCCTGCTCCTTCTACGGCATGACCGATACCTCGAACAGCATCCTGGCCATCGCCGAGGCGCTGGGCGATGCCGACCTGATCGCCCGCACCCGCGCGCTGATCGCCCGCGAGGAGGCGCGACTGGAGGAGAAGCTGATCCCCTACCGGGCGGTCTTCGCCGGCAAGAAGGCGGTGCTCAACACCGGCGGCAACAAGTCCTGGTCGATCGCCTCGGCGTTGCAGGATCTGGGCATCGAGGTGGTGGCGACCTCGGTGCGCAAGTCGACCGAGGCCGACAAGGCCAAGGCGCGTCAATACCTCGGCGAGGACGCCATCCTGATGACCAGCCCGGCGAGTCAGCAGGCGCAGGTGATCGACGACACCGGGGCCCATCTGCTCCTGGCCGGCGGTCGCTCGCTCTATACCGCGATCAAGAAGCGGATCGCCTTCACCGACGTCAATCAGGAGAAGAAGAAGAGCTACGGCGGTTACGACGGGCTCCTGGTCCTCGCCGAGGATCTCAAGAACTCACTGCAGAATCCGGTCTTCGAACTGGTCGACAGGAAGGCACCATGGCAGAAGTAAGACGCAAGACGGGCAAACCGTTGCAGGTCAACCCGCATAAACTCTCGCAGCCGATGGGCGCGACCCTGGCGTTCCTCGGGGTCGACCGCTGCATGCCGCTGATGCACGGCGCCCAGGGCTGCGCGAGCTTCACCAAGGTGATGTTCACCCGTCATTTCTGCGAGCCCATCGCTCTGCAGACGACCGCCGTGACCGATGTGACGGCGGTGCTGGATGGCGGCGACTACAGCATCACCGAGTCGATCAAGAACATCGGGGACAAGGTCTCCCCGGCGTTGATCGGCGTGCATACCACCGGGCTGACCGAGACCAAGGGGGACGATCTCCGGGGCGTCGCCAGCAAGATCGAGGTGCCCCTGGTCTATGTGAATACCCCCGACTACCAGGGCGGGCTGGAGAGCGGCTGGACGCTGACCGTCCAGGCGCTGATCGACCAGCTCACCGAGCCGTGCGAGCGCACCGACGCGCGCAAGGTCGTCCTGGTCCCCCACGTCAGCATGCAGCCGATCGAGGTGGAGAAGCTGCGTGAGTTCATCGAGGCATTCGGCTTCGAGGTCGTCGCCGTGCCCGATCTGTCCTCTTCCCTCGACAATCACCTGGGGGAGAAGCAGGCGTCGCTGAGCGGTGGCGGGGTGACGGTCGCCGAACTCGAGGGGTTGGCGGACGCGGGTGCGGTCGTCACCGTCGGGGCCTCGGTCAAGCCCGTCGGCGCGACCCTGCAGAAGAAGAATCCGGCCATCCGGCATCGACACTTCGACCATGTGAGCGGTCTGGTCGGGACCGACGAGCTGGTCGCCTGGCTGCTCGAGACGAGCGCTCGGGACACCCCTCCGGCGGTGGTGGAGCGCTGGCGCAAGCGCCTTCAGGACGCCATGCTCGACAGCCATTTCTCCATCGGACAGACCCGCTTCCTGCTGGTCGCCGAGCCCGATCACCTGGCGGCCATGGCAGCCTCCTTGCGCGAGGTGGGCGGCAAGGTCGCCCTGGCGATCGCCACGGTCGACTCACCGGTCCTCGGCGCCATCGAGGCCGATCGGGTGATCGTCGGAGACCTCGAGGATGCCGAGCAGCTGCGCGACGACTACGACATCATCATCGGCAACTTCCACACCGAGGCCCTGGCGCACCGGGTGGGAAAGCGCGCGGTGATGCGCGGCTTCCCCAACTATGAGGAGATCGGCAGCGCCCTGAAGAATGACGTGCTCTACGAGGGCGGGGCCTACTTCCTCTTTGACATCGCCAATGCCGCCGAGCGGATGCGGGAGTCGGAGGTTCACCACGCGCGTGAACGGATCAAGCAGCAGGGGGCCGCCGCCTGACGCGCGATCCCGTCACCAAGCGCGCGGTTCATCCGATGGGGCGCGGGCCTCGATCGGGTGAGCCGCGCGGTGAGATTCGCTGCTGGCGCCGTGATCCGCTGATCGCGGCGCCAGATCGAGCGGGGCAGGGCAGCGCCCGATTGCGAAACCTCAGCGTAAGCCCGCCCGAGAAGCGCCGATAATCCCGACAAGAATCATTGCTCCGCGAAGCGGCCGCTGCTCGCCCTATGGTCGAGCGCGCCAGCAGGCAGGTCGCGCTTGAAGTCGTACCCGCTTGGGTCCGCTTGCCCGATCCGCATCGGCCCCCTCACCAACCTCGTACCCGCGCAGTCTCACCCATGACCCCCAGGATGCCCCCGTCTGTCCTCCCGCTCGGCGTGTTGCTCGTCGGCCTGTTGCTCACCGGCGCGAGCCTCGCCGCGCCGCCGGCCACCGACACCAACGCGCTGGGCATGACCTTTCGCCTGATCCCGGCCGGCAGCTTCCAGATGGGCTGCGACACGACCCGCCAGCGCTGCGACAAGGGCGAGCAGCCCGTGCACCGCGTCACCATTGCCCAACCCTTCTATCTGGCCGAGACCGAGGTCACCCAGCGGCAATGGCAGGCGGTGATGGGCGAGAACCCGTCCCACTTCAAGGACCCGGACAACCCGGTCGAGCAGATCTCCTGGGAGGACGCCCAGGCCTTCGTGCGCGCGCTCAACCAGCGCCCGGACCTGGGCGGCGGCTATCGTCTGCCGAGCGAGGCCGAGTGGGAATACGCCACCCGCGCCGGCACCCAGACCGACTACTGGTTCGGCGACGGCGAGGATGAGCGAGCGCTGAGCCGCCACGTCTGGCATCTCTTCTCCTCGCACGAGCAGCCCCATCCGGTGGCCAGCAAGCCGGCCAACCCCTGGGGACTCTACGAGGTGCACGGAAACGTCTGGGAGTGGGTCGCCGACTGCGCCCACCCAGACTATGTCGGCGCCCCGAGCGACGGCAGCGCCTGGACCCAGGACTGTCAGCGCATGCGCGACGGCACGCCGATGCGCATCGCGCGCGGCGGGGCCTGGTATCTCTATCCCAACGGCGCCCGCTCCGCCTTCCGCTTCCGCTACGGCCCGGCCATCCGCCACTATGGCTTCGGACTGCGTCTGGCGCGCTCGGTCGAGACCGAGACGGTGGAGCGATAGCCGAACGCCATCGGGATCGAAACCTGGCCGTCGTCGTTGGATTGGTGTCGAAGGGGCGCCCCCGGACGCGCGCGGTTGCCGGTCGTTCAGGCCGATGCTCCCGCGGGCGAGGACGAGCGCCCTCAAGCAGCCGTCAGGGATGGTGCGCTGTTGCCGGCGAAGAGCGCCCGAGCACGTCGGACCCCACGCAGATAGCGACATTCGCGCCGTGCCGCGAGCGCCGTCAGCCGCTGCGGCGCGCCGATCGCGGCACCGAAACCCTTGAGCAGGAAACCGGCGTGCTCGACGAAGCGCTCGGGGGCGATGCCGAGCCGGGTGAGGATCTCGGGCAGATCTGCCGGGATCGACCCGCGCTTGCGTGGATGCAGGGCGCGACCGAGCGAGTCGACGAGGGTCAGATAGTCGTCGAAGGTGAAGGGGATCGACGCGGGGACCTCGGCGGGGTTGCCGAAGGGCAGTAGTGGGGCAGGGGGCAGGCGATTGAGGACAGTCTCCCAAAGGTGAGCGCTGCGGGCGTCTGGATTCGGTGAGGCGTTGTCTGCGGTCTCAGGCGATGTGGATATGTGACTGGCTGGAGAGGCGCCGTCAGCCTCGGGGGGCGTGATCGTCTTTAGCTGGGGAATCGGTCGTTGCAAGTCGGGATGGACGTCTGGTGGTGGTGGTTGCTGTTCAGCAGCTGAGCCGTGCGCTATGTCGAGCTGCTGTCCGGTCATCGTGCCCTCGTCGCCCGCCCGCAAGCCCGCAATCCGCGCTGCGATCCCGGTATGTGCGCTCTCCTCCGGCGTCTCCGCGATCCCGGCCCGAATCGGGTTGAGGTCGACATAGGCCATCACCGCCAGCAGCGCCGTCTCGTCGAGGATCGCCTGCGAGCGAAAACGTCCCTCCCAGAACCGACCTTGCACCCCCTCCTCCCGGTTCGCCGCCCGCGCGATCGACTCGTTGAGCACCCGCATGAACCACGAGAGATCCGCCAGCCGCGCCCGATAGGTTGCAACCAACCCCGCGACCCCATCCAGCTCCGCCGCGGTCATCCCCGCCCGCGTCGCAGGCGACAGGAACCGCTCCACCACCACCGGCCCCCGGAACAGACACCGCCAGCGCCGCAACACCTCGGTATCCGACCACCCCGCCGCTCGATCCGCATCCACCCGCACCACCAGATGCACGTGATTGCTCATCACCGCATAGGCCGCGACATCGATCGCGAACACCCCCGCGAGCTGACGCAACCGCAACTCCACCCAGCCGCGCCGATGCTCAAAACTCCGCCCCGTCAGCCGATCGAAGCCACACAGATACGCCCGGCGCACGCACCGCGTGACGACGTGATACCAGGGCGTATCGACCAAGGAGACGAGCGCGGCGCGGGGACGAGTCATGGGGCATCTCCGCCGGGGGTGTTGGGAGAAGCGTAGGAGAGGGCCTTGGGAGCGTCAACGGTAAGTGGGTGTCCTTTTCTCTCCCGTGATTGCTCATCACCGCGTAGGCCGCGACATCGATTGCGAACACTCCGGCGAGCTGGCGCAACCGCAACTCCACCCACCCGCGCCGATGCTCGA
Source organism: Marichromatium sp. PS1 (assembly GCF_041155115.1). Classification (NCBI taxonomy): domain Bacteria; kingdom Pseudomonadati; phylum Pseudomonadota; class Gammaproteobacteria; order Chromatiales; family Chromatiaceae; genus Marichromatium; species Marichromatium sp. PS1. The sequence continues at coordinate 369,403 of NZ_BAAFHB010000004.1, read as the reverse complement.
AACTCCGCCCCGTCAACCGATCGAAGCCGCAGAGATACGCCCGGCGCACGCACCGCGTGACGACGTGATACCAGGGCGTATCGGACAAGGAGACGAGCGAGGCGCGGGGACGGGTCATGGGGCATCTCCGCTGGATGTGTTGGGAGAAGCGTAGGAGAGGGCCTCGGGAGCGTCAACGGTAAGTGGGTGTCCCTTTTCTCGTGCACGTCTGTCGTGGGTTCCGTGGATGCTGCTGCTGGAGAGGAGGGTAGATGCGATGAGCCTTGCCGGGTCTGTGGCACCGCTTTTGCGTCATCCCCATCCCCTTGCAAGTCGGCAATCCGTGCCGCGATCCCGGTGTGTGCGCTCGCCTCCGGCGTCTCCGCGATCCCGGCGCGGATCGGGTTGAGGTCGACATAGGCCATCACCGCCAACAGTGCCGTCTCGTCGAGGATCGCTTGCGAGCGAAAGCGCCCCTCCCAGAACCGCCCGCGTACCCCGTCCTCCCGATTCGCCGCCCGCGCGATCGACTCGTTGAGCACCCGCATGAACCAGGAGAGATCTGCCAACCGCGCCCGGTAGGTTGCGACCAGCCTCGCGACCAGATCCAGCTCCGCCTCGGTCATCTCCGTTCGCGTTGCCGGCGACAAGAACCGCTCCACCACCACCGGTCCCCGGAACAGACATCGCCAGCGCCGTAACACCTCCTCATCCGACCACTGAGAAGCACGCTCCGCATCGAGCCGCACCACCAGATGCACGTGATTGCTCATCACCGCATAGGCCGCCACATCGATCGCGAACACCCCCGCGAGCTGGCGCAGCCGCAACTCCACCCAGCCGCGTCGATGCTCGAAGCTCCGTCCGGTCAACCGATCGAAGCCACACAGATACGCCCGGCGCACGCACCGCGTGACGACGTGATACCAGGGCGTATCGGAGAGGGAGACGAGCGAGGCGCGGGGACGAGTCATGGGGCATCTCCGCTGGGGGTGTTGGGAGAAGCGTAGGAGAGCGTCTCGCGAGCGTCAACGGTAAATGGGTGTCCCTTTTCTCTTTTCTTCTCCGACGCGCCTGGTTATGTAGTTTTTAGGCCTGAGCAAAATCCAAAATTTCCTTCACCAACTCATCAGGCCTCTCCTCAATGACGAGGTGGCCTGCATCATCTATCACACGCAGAACCGATCCCGGGATCATGCCATGGAGCTCTTCTCCACGCTCCAGCGGTATCCAGCTATCCTCCCGCCCCCACAAAATCAAGGTGGGTGTAGTAATCGTAGGGTAAAGAGGCTGGACCTCGTCGGTATATTTGGAGTCTGCTTGAGCCATCTGACGATAGAAAGCAGTCTTACCTTGCTCGCCAGCCCACGACGAAACGATTCCCTCTAGTGTTGCCTCATCAAGTGGCTTAAAAGCAGCCGTTTGCACATAGGACCGGACCACAGCTTCGTGAATATAGTCGGGCAGCCCTGAAAAAGCGGCTTCATAACTGTTCACATGGCGGAAAAACGGCGAGCCCCAAGGAGAGACCGCAACCGGATCAATCAGAACGATCTTCTTAAAAGACCGCTCATTGAGAAGGTGAACTCTGAGGGCAGTTGCGCCGCCAAAGTCATGACCGACAATAATCGGGTCATCCAGTTCCCAATGGGCAAGCAAGCCATCCAAAACCTTATTTTGCACACCCAACGACACATCGCCTTCCGTCACACACGACTGGCCATACCCCAGCAAGTCAAAGAAGTAGACTGTGTACTCTTCGGACAGCTTCTGAATCAAATGTCGCAGATTGAATGATGACCAAGGGGTGCCATGCACCAGGACCATTGGTGGACCTTCACCCAGCCGCCCAAAACGAACTTTTCTCCCATCGTAGTCATATGACTCTGAAAGCTCCCAACTGCTCATTAGTCGAACTCCTTTTCTACATAACAGTTGATTAGACAGAATCCCTAAGAGGTGATTAGACAGAATCCCTAAAAGGCTCTATCAAAAAGCCGTTCGCGTTGTCAGAGGCGTCGAGATCACGCACACATTGACGGAGGATAGCCATGGCCAAGCCGTTGCTGCCCGATGACTTGTGGGCCGAAATCGAACCCTTGCTGCCGGCGCCCAAGCCGCGCCGATATCGCTACCCTGGCCGCAAGCCGATCGACAATCGCCGGGCGCTGACCGGGATCCTGTTCGTGCTCAAGAGCGGGATCCCGTGGGAGATGTTGCCGCAGGAGATGCGGTAAGTGGGTGTCCCTTTCTTTTTCTTTGCTGCTGCAGTAAATGGGTGTCCCTTTATTTGCGGTCGCAACACCGCGGCGATTTTGCTTGAGGGGGCCGGTTTTCGCCGCCGGAAGCTGCGCAAGGAGTTGATCACCGGTGTCGTCGATTCGGTCGAGCGCGATGAGCAATTTCGCTCCATCGACACCCGGCGGCGCCTGGCGCTCGCGCAGGGCTTGCCGGTGTTCAGTGTCGACACCAAAAAGAAGGAGCCTCTCGGGTCCTTGTATCGCCCCGGTCGCTGTTACAGCAGCGCCCCGCAACCGGTCTATGATCACGATTTCCCGCACCTGGCCACCGGTCGACTCATCCCGCACGGCGTCTACGATCTCCATCGCAACGAGGGATTTATCACCTTGGGGACCTCGCGCGAGACGAGCGCCTTCGTCTGCGATGCCATCGCCCTGGCCTGGGAGAGGCACTTCGCCAAGTGCTATCCCCGCGCGAGCGAGATCCTGGTGTTGTTCGATGCCGGTGGGGCCAACGCGGCCCGCTCGCTGCGCTTCAAGGAAGACCTGATCGCGCTCTCGCAACGATTGGGGTTGCGACTGCGCATCGCCCATTATCCGCCCTACACATCGAAGTGGAATCCAATCGAACATCGGCTGTTCTGTCACATCGAGCGTACCTGGCAGGGGCTGATCTTCGATGCGCCCGAAACGGCTCTCAAAGCCGTCGAGCGCACGCGCACCGACACAGGACTGAGAGTGACTGCCTGCATCCTTGATACAGTCTATGAAATCGGGCGTCGGTGCTCTGACACCTTTCGCGAGATCAAGGATCGATTCATTTGCCATGACGAAAGGCTCGGACAATGGAATTACGTTGTCGATGCCAACGGCTTCTGCAATTGAGATGTACGGCTTATTTTTGAATCATTACTTATCGCGCGTGCCTCGGTGGGCGGCACGCAGCTCCGCGAGTTGCTTGTCAGTGAGGCTGTAGTCAGACATGGCGAAGATTCTACAGATCTAGTTGATGTGTCACAAAAGGCTTGTCGGCGAAAAACTCAAATGAGAGCGGTATAAATACCCGCCCTTACCCGATTATGCATTACTGGATTTTGGCCCATTGATCTTCGAAGGGTAAGAGAGCTGGCTTGACTTCAGATTTTTTGTTCCGAATCTGAGTCACTCCGAGTTGCTTAGAAGTACTTTTCAGCTGCATCGCTTCAGCTTTTGACATCACGAAGAAACGCGCTTGGCCTTGGCCCTCAAAAATCACGATGATCAAATAGTCATATCGCTTATCTATTCGATCAATTGCGTTGTTTGTTGCCTTGTTGTTGAGATCAGTAGACTTAACCTGCACTCGGACAACGCGCCTTTGACTCAATACAACAGTTAGATCGAAATCATTCTGGTTGATATTGATAGCTTGGTAAGCCTCGATGTCTCGTTCGAGTAGACATGCGAGGACTCGGTATTCTCCGTACTTCCCTATAGACTTCACGGGCCATTGGTCTCCCTTTTATGCATAACAGTTGATTAGACAGAATCCCTAAATATGGCGCTAGACGGATTCTCTAATTTCCGTGCTAGACAGCTTCTATCTAGCACCGCCCCCATGCCAACTCCGTCCGCCCAAGCGGCCCGACGATACTCCAGAAATTCCTCGCCAGCACTGCTGCTAGGCGCCTCATACCACCCCACCGAGCAATTCGGCATCAGAAGCCTGAGCAAACCTTTACTCGCCGTTCAACCTCCTCCCCGCGTAGCCACAATCCCCTCCCGCGCCCCCCAAACATTAACATCCTCATGCCCAATCGCGGCAGCCATCAACGCCGGAAACTGATCCGGAGTGCAGGCGAAGGTCGGGATGCCCATGGCGGCGTATTGGCCGGCTATCTGGTGATCGTAGAAGGGCGCCCCCTCGTCGCTCAGGGCCAGCAGGGTGATGAATTCGACGCCGGACGCCTTGATGCTGGCGGCGCGCTTGAGCATCTCGGTCTGATCGCCGCCTTCGTAGAGGTCGCTGATGAGGACGAAGACTGTGTCGCTTGGGCGTCGAATGAGGCCCTGGCTGTAGGCGAGCGCCCGGTTGATGTCGGTCCCGCCGCCGAGTTGCACGCCGAAGAGCAGGTCGACGGGGTCGTCCTGAAGGGCGTCGCTCATGTCGACGACGGCGGTGTCGAACACCACCAGTCGGGTGCTCAAGGCCGGCAGCGAGGCCATGACGGCCGCGAAGATGCTGGAGTAGACGACCGAGGTGGCCATGGAGCCGCTCTGGTCGACACAGAGCACCACGTCCCGCAGTGAAGAGCGCTTGCGCCCGAAGCCGATGCGCACCTCCGGGACGATGGTGCGTTGCGCGGGCTGGTAGTGCTTGAGATTGGCCTTGATGGTGCGGTGCCAGTCGATCTCCCTGAGCCTGGGCCGACGGTTGCGCACGGCGCGGTTGAGCGCGCCGGTCACGGCCTGACGCATGGGCTGCTCGAGTCGGCGCATCAGGTCCTCGACCACGCGGCGGACGACCTGACGCGCGGTGTCCTTGGTGCGGGCGGGGACGACGTGCTTGAGGGTGATGAGGGTTGCGATCAGATGGACATCGGCCTCGACCGCCTCCAGCACCTCGGGCTCTAGCAGGAGCTGTTCCAGCCCGAGTCGCTCGATGGCGTCCTTCTGCATGACCTGTACGATCGAGGACGGGAAATACTGACGGATGTCGCCGAGCCAGCGGGCCACGTTCGGCGAGGAGCCCGCCAGGCTACCGCGCCGCCCCGCCTGACCGTAGACGGCGTTGAGGCATTGATCGATGCGGACATCCTCGCCTTGCAGGGCCAGCCCGATGCCGTCGGATGGCTCACCGCCCAGGATCAGGCGCCAGCGCCGCTCGCGTGCGTCTTGACTCATTCGCCGTCCTCCAGACCGAGCAGCCGAGACAAGAGCGGCAGCGTCGCCTCTGCCCGCGCGCGATCGAACTCGACGGGATGGTCGTGCGTCGAACCGAGCGCTACGGGTCCGCGTTTCACGCGCTCGCCCATCTGCCGCCGCTCGGCGGTCTCGAAGCTCGAAAAGGTCCGCCGCAGCAGCGGGATGACCTGCATGAAGGTCTCCTCGGGGAGCTGGCACACCCATTGGTCGACGAGCTGCCAGAGGGCGTGGTCGTGGATCAGGAGCTGACCGCTGTCGCGCAGAAAGCCGTCCAGCCAGGCGGCGGACTGGCCGGACGCGCTCCCCCTCGACAAGGCCAGACCGAGCTGGCGGGCGGCGTCTTCCTCGTCCATCGCGCCGGTGTCGAGCAGCAGTCGGCAACAGCGCCCGCGAATGATGCCCTGCAGGCTCTGGGTGTCGGCAAGCTGGTTCAGGGTGTGCTGCCACTGGGCTTGGAGGCGCGTGTCGTCGAGGAGCCGGAGCCCCTCGTGGACGCCCTGGATGTGCTCGAAGAGGGTCTCCGCCGCCTCCTCGTTGAGGCCGCTGCAGGCATTGGGGAGGCCGATGAAGATGCGCGCCAGGAGGCCGTCCAGGAGCGTGTCGACGCGCTCGAGCGCCGTCTTGCGGACATCCCCGTAGCGGGCCAGCCGGGCCAGCTCCGGGACGGCCTGCATCAGCACCAGCACGTCGGCGGCGAGCGCCGCTCGGGCCTGGAGCTGTTCGATGACGGGCTCGATGGCCTCGCCCAGCTCGGCGAGCAGCGCCTGCCGCGCCAAGGCCGCCAACTGGCCGATGTCCTCGCGCCGATGCGCCTCCTGAACGACCGCCGTCGTCGCCGCCTGCGCGATGCTGTTGCCCCAGCGCCCGGCCTCGATCAGCGCCACCTCGAAGTCCGGCTCCCACTTGAGCCGCCAGGACTCCTTGAAGGTGCCCTTGCCCGCTTCGCGTCCGCCGTTGCGGCCCCAGGGGACATCGAGGAGCCGCAGCCGATGCAGGAGATGGCTGCGGGCCAGATCGTTCGGCTTGCGCAGATCGAGCACCAGTGACTGATCGCTCGCGCTCGGCTTGAGCCGCAGACGCCGCTGCTGGGCGCGCAGATCCTCCTGCAGCGGCGTCGCGGGCGTCGAGTCGGGCACCTGTCCCAACCGCTCGCCGACGATGAGACGCGCCTGGATGAGTTGCATCGGCGCCGATTCACCGAAGAGCATGACGGTCTGGGTCGCGTCGTTGAGTTCGGCGAGCGAGGGCAGGGGACGAGCACGCATGGCCGCCAGCGTCTCGGCGAGACGCACGGACTCGATGACATGGGCGCTGGAGATGTCGAGCCCCTCGGCCCGGAACGCCTGGGCGACCTTGATCAGCCAGGGGGTGGCGACGTCGCCGGACCGGGACCAGAGGTGATCGTACCAGCCGGGCGACCCGATCCCGGCACCGTAACCGCTGTGGTAGCTCAGGCGCCCGTAGGTCCAGGGAACCCAGGTCGCGGTCGTCTTGACCTTGGGCAACCCCTTGAGGAGCCGGTTGTCCTCGCTCTGCTTGGGGCGCTGCTCCAGCGCCGGGACGTGCCAGGCGCCGCAGACGACGGCGATGCGTGCAAAGCCCTCCTTCTCGGTCGCGCGCAGGATCTTGCGCATGGCGGCCTCGCGATAGCGCTCCAGGATCGGCGGATCTTGCGCAAGCTCCCCCTCGACCTGCTCGCGCAGCGCGGTCATGACGGTGCGGATGCCGTCGAAGAGCGACTCGGTGTCGCGACGCTCCTCGACCATGTGCTCCCACCAGCGCTCGCTGTCCTCGTAACCGGCGGCCTGCGCGATCAGCGCGAGTGGATCGCCGCGCCAGGGCTCTGCTGGCTCGGCGCTGGGCTCGGCCCCGTCATCCGCTGAGGGCGCCGCGTCCGGTACGGCACGCTCCGCAGCCTTCTCACGTTCCCGGCGCCGGAGCGCAATGCGATTGGCGAGCGGCAGGTCCATGAAGCGGATCGGGAGGTCGCGCCCCAGGGCGTAGTGGATCGCCTGCCACTCGGGCGAGAAGCGGGCGAAGGGATAGTAGGAGGCGTCGCTCGGGTCGTCCGGCGCATAGACGAGCATGGCGACCGGCGGGCGCATCCGGGCGTCACTGGCCAGCGCGACCAGCGCATCGCCTTCCGGCGGGCCCTCGATCAGGACGATGTCGGGCGCCAGACGCTCAAGGGCGTCGAGCAGACTGCGCGCGGAGCCCGGACCATGGTGTCGGACCCCGAAGACATGGGTGCTCATAGCACCTCGCGACAGGCCCGATAGAGATCCTTCCAGTCCGAGCGTTCCTTGACGACGGTCTCCAGGTACTCCTGCCAGACGACCTTGTCCTGCACCGGGTCCTTGACGATCGCGCCGAGCAGCCCGGAGGCCACGTCGCCCGCGCGCATCTGGCCGTCGCCGAAGTGCGCGGCCAGGGCCATGCCGCTGTTGACGACCGAGATCGCCTCGGCCGTGCTCAGGGTGCCGGAGGGCGTCTTGAGCTTGGTCTTGCCGTCGGCGGTCATGCCCTGGCGCAGCTCGCGGAAGACGCTGACGATGCGCTGGATCTCCTGCAGCGCGGGCTTCTCGACCGGCAGCTCGAGCGCGCGCCCGAGCCGCTCGACGCGCTGCTCGACGATCTCGGTCTCTTCCTCCAGGGTCGCCGGCACCGGCAGCACCACGGTATTGAAGCGGCGCTTCAGGGCGCTCGACAGCTCGTTGACGCCCTTGTCGCGGTTGTTGGCGGTGGCGATGACGTTGAAGCCCTTGCGCGCCTGGACCTCGGTATTGAGTTCCGGCACGGGGAGCGTCTTCTCGGACAGGATGGTGATCAGGCTGTCCTGCACGTCCGCCGGGACGCGGGTCAGCTCCTCGACCCGGACCAGGGCGCCGTGCTCGAGGGCGTGCATGACCGGGCTCGGCACCAGCGCGGCCCGCGACGGACCGTCCGCGATCAGTCGCGCATAGTTCCAGCCGTAGCGCAGCGCCTCCTCGCCAATCCCCGCCGTGCCCTGAACCACCAGGGTGGAATCGCCTGAGATCGCCGCGGCCAGGTGCTCGGAGACCCAGGACTTGGCGGTCCCCGGGAGCCCATAGAGCAAGAGGGCACGATCGGTCGCCAGCGTCGAGATGGCGATCTCCATCAGCCGGGCCTGACCAATGTACTTGGGGCTGATCTCGACCCCATTGCTCAGCGTGCCGCCCATCAGGTAGGTGCGCACGGCCCAGGGCGAGAGCGCCCAGTTGGGCGGCCTGGGATGCTCGTCGACCGCCTTGAGCGCCTCGATCTCGTGGGCGAACTCCTGCTCGGCGTGCTGGCGCAGGATGGCTTCGTTGGGGCTTTGGGTGCTCAAGGCGTACCTCGTTGGTCTGATTCGATGCGCGCAGACTCGATGGCCTGGATCATATCGTTGCGAAACCTCAGGGTGTCGAGCATCTCGGTGGCGATCCTCTGCCAGGGGGAGGACGCCTGAAGGTACGGCCCAAGGCCCTGTTCCATGGCCTGATAGCCGCCCGGATCGAGGTGCGCCGCAACCTGACGGAGGATGGCGTAGCGGGCATAGTTGGCGTCCGGCGTCTGCTCGCGGAACAGCGTGAGACAGGCCTGGCGCACGACCGACGAAAAGGGCGGACTCCAGCGGTGCCCGAGATGACCGAGCCGATCGAAGGCCCGCTTGAACGGCTCGTCCGTGCTCGGCATGGCGAGCGACGGGGTCAGCGCGTCCTCCTGCTCCGAGGGGGGCAGGATCGCCCACAACGCGGCATCGGCGTCGGCGTCGACCGTCCCCGCGATCAGCGCACGCGCCCATGCGCCATTGCCGAAATGCCGGGTGGCGCGCCGCCAGCCCGCCAGCAGCGTGCCCTGCCACGCGTGCCCCTCGACCATGCGGAGGATCTCGGGGGCGGAAAGCTGCCAGCGTTCGACCCAATGGTCGGGATCGACCAGCCCCAGCAACTGCTCCAGCCACCAGGCCTTGCGTCCCATCCCCTTGGGTGGTTTCTCGTGGATGCCGATTGTCGTCCAGGCGCTGTCCCAGTCCTCGGGCAGGGTGACGCTCAGCTCGCCCTTGCGGCCCTTGAGCCGCCCCATCAGCCCGGTCCCGGACTCGACCCCGAGCCAGCCATCCAGCAGCTCCACCGCCCGTGTCCGCACCGTCGAGCCGGGGATTCGGGCCAGGAGTCCAGCCGCATCGCCGCGCACGTCCTTGCTGCGATCCGCGAGGGCGGACTCCAGGAAGGCCACATCCGCCGGTCCCGATGCGTCGCTCAAGACCCCCAGCAACTTGCGTCGCTCACGGGCACCTTCCTGTGACCAGACGGCGGCCAGCAACTCGACGGCCTGTGCGGGAGCCTCGCGGCGCGTCTGGACCAGATAGGCCAGTCGCTGCTCCGGTGTGCCGGTCTCCCATAGCGCCGCGTCGAGCCGCCCGAGATCCGCGACGCTCAGCAGCGGCGCCCACTCCGGGCTCTGTCCCGCCAGCCACAGGCCCTTCGCGCCGATGACGGCGATGATCGCCCGCCGCAGATCGGGACTCCGCGAGGCCAGGCCCAGGAGCGTCGGAATGCTGGACTCCGGGGCACGCAGCCCGTGCTCGGCGAGCAGCGCCAGCCATTCGGGAAACAGCGACTTGAGCCGATCGTCCTGGAGCAGGAGACGCAGATGCCGGGCGCTGCCGAGGGCGGGGCGTGGGTCCGGCGCGGCCGGCGATGGCGCAGCCGATGCGAGCCGAGCCGGCAAGCGCCCGGCTTGGACGAAATTGCCCACGACCGCCGAGCAGCGCAGCAGCTGGACCGGGGCGTCCGTCTCTTGGGCTTGCAGGCCGGACAAGAGCGTCCCGAGTGCCTCGGGCGCATCCCAGGTCCGGGTGCCGCGCTCGGTGCCGAGCAGCGCGGTGCGCGTGAGGTCGTTCCAGAGCTCGATCACGAAAGCTCCATGTGCAGTGCGTGAAAGCCCTGGAGACGCGACCCGTCCGCGATGGTCAGGGGGAAGAAGGCCTCTCCATCCCATTCGCCGAACAGTTGCACGGGCGCGCCGCCGCCCATGGCCAGCAGCTCCCAGCGCAAGGGGAAGTGGGGCGCGAGCGGGATCTGTCTGTGCTCCGCGTCGATCAGCAGCCAGTGCTCGTCCACCTTGACCGGGGTCAGGTCGCGCAGCGCGGCCGGAATCCGCTCCAGCCAGGGGGTCGTGGCCAGACGCTCAGCGTAGGTGCGGTAGAGTCCGTCGATCCCGTCGCCTGCGGCCATCATGGCGTTCGGCTGCGCCGGTTCGATCCCCTGCTGTGTCTTCAAGAGCGCGCGAACCGGCCAGGTCGCCGGATAAAAGGCCAGCTCACCCTCGATACCGACGCCCTCCGCCGGGGTGATCGGCAGCACGGCGCCGGCAACCGCGAAATCCAGCAGCAGCGCCCAGCGTTGGGTGCGCTCGCCGCGCAGCCAGGTGCGCTGGACCTGGAGACGATCCGTGTCGCTGGTCCACTTGCCCATGACCCGCCAGATATCGGCGACGCCGGGCTGGGTCAGGACCGTCTCCTTGGCCAGGGGGATGCCAAGCAGCTCATCGAGATCCGCCCGGACCGGCTCCGGCAGCGTCTCGCGGCGCTGATAGGCGTCCAGAATCAACTGGAGACGCGACAAGGCCTGCAGGGCGGTGCCCTGCCACTGCTCGGAGCCATAGCGCGCCTCCTGGCAGCGGCGGAGCCAGCGCGCCAGGCCCGGGATCTGTGCGTCGACCAGACGCGCCGCCATGTGATCCCAGGACTGCTGCTCCATGGCGCGAGCCAGGCCCTGGCGCAGGGTATCGGCGAGCCAGCGCTGCAGCTCGTCGAGACCCGCCTGCATCTTCTCCTCGCGCTGATCGCGGCGCTTCGCCTGTGCGGCGGCACGGCGCTGCGCGGTGGCCGGGTCGACCGGCTCGGCCGTCTTGGTCTTGCCTCGCGCCTCACGCTCCGAGCGCGCCTCGCGCTTGTCCAGCCATTCGGCGACCCACTGCGGTGGGGCATCCGTGGCGAAGGCCGAGGCGGACGCGGCATGGGCCAGGGCGAGCCCAAGGCTGTGCTTGCAGGGGAACTTGCGGCTCGGGCAGGAGCACTTGAAGGCCGGGCCTGCGGTGTCGATGCAGGTCTGATAAGGCGTGCTGCCGCTGCCCCTGATCTCGCCCCAGATCAGCCGATCCGTCTGGCCGAGGCGCTGCCACTTCGCGGCGCTCGCCAGCTTGCGACCCGCGGCGATGGACGCGGTGTCGGGCGCCATGCCGCTGACCTGCTCAACCGTCCAGGGGGCCGCCATCGCCGCGCTAGCCCGGCACGTCAGTCAGAGCCTGGAGTCCCATTCCGGAGTCCACGAAAACGCGTGCGGCGATGGTCTGGCTTCGAGGTGCGTTCATCAAGCGGGGGATCCTTGATCGTGAGGGCGCATCGGGCGCGCAAGCAGCGACGGGGCGACAGCCGTGGGCCGCAAGGCCCGCGACCTGTCGGCTTCGCGACCGGTCGCGTCTGGACTCTAGCAGCCAGGGTCGGGAGGGGGAAGAGCGGCTTCAAACTGATAAGTGGGTGTCCTTTACCTGTTTAGCCATTTGTTATGCGTTTCTTTGCTTGTGAACTTCATTTTCGATTTCAATAAACTTGCTCTCTACGCTTTTGCTATATTCAGCCATGGCTTTGCAGACAACCAAAAAATCTATGTTTGCACCATATATTAAAACAGATGTGGTTATTTGAGTCAAAGAGATCGCAGTTGATTGTGCCGGATCCGACAAGCCAATGTTACTCGGTCCTGCTAATAGAGCATCTTCTTCTGGAAAAAGCCCAAGCCTTCTAAATACACCCGCTGGATTGGCATGTATGTTTGCGCTAGCAGCTTTATAATATGGGCGTATGTGATCTAACTCTACAGATACCTCAAGGCATCTAAAAGTAGGTCTCGATAAATTAAGGGTTGCTGCGGCCCAGCCGTAATCAGATGCGTAACTTCTCCCATATCTTTCTATTAGCTCCAGATATTCTCTTTCAATAACTGCCATTTCTGAATCGTTAATCTTCTCTGCACCCAATCTGGAGCAATATTGATTGTATTGCTTTGCGGCCTTGTAAATCTCTACTGACTCGTGCTGAGCGTATCTTTCTGCAACTGAATCACCGTGCTCTGCAATAAAACTACAAACAACTGCCAATTCATGTAGAGACCGCCATCGTGCTTGAGCGCCATCGGCAAAACCGTGAGTTATTAAGTGCAATATCTCTTTTGATATTTGATTCGCTTTTGCATGGAGTCGAACGAGTAAGTGCTGGGTGATATCGTTTTCTGAGTATTTATCGGAGCGTTGCAAATAACCCTGTGCCGCCTCATCAGAGATGACTATTAGCCCCTGAAGCAGCTCGAGTGCCTCTCCCCAAATGTTATACAAGTTATCGTCAAACTCACTTTGGATCGCATATTGGTCTTCGAGCATTTCTTCCATGCGGCTTTGTAGCGTCTTGCTTACAGACTCCGCCATTTTATCGACGACGCTAGGTAACAAGCTTTCCATTATGCCATCGATCTTGCCTGAAAAAGCGTCGATGTATTTGGGGAAATTGTCAATAATCTCTTGTAGTTTTTGTTTTGACTCTACTTTAGATGAAAAGCCTGCTTTCTCTAATTGGCTGTCACTAAAATCGAAGTTTAACTCATTTTGACCAATACGTTTAAATTGTTCTTCGAGATCTTTACGTTGTTCGCTGGTTATGTGCACCCCGTTTCTTTCAAGTTCGCATTCAAGGATCTTGACGCCAAGCCTATGTGGCTCGAATTGCTCTTGAATAAGTTGATCGAAATATTCTTGCAATCCTAACACTATCGGCTCCTTTTGCCGCGCATAACAGTGAAATAGGCTGACGTCAGCATATTAAACGCCAGACTGACAGCGGCCTAGCGCAATACTGGCCAACCGCAATGCGCAGACACTAAACGCCGATAACATCAGATGCCCCAGCCCGTACCGAGGTCAGTCCCCCGTCGGTTTGGGACCAACCATCTCTGGCACATCGGTACCCCTTTATTCTCTGAATCGCCAGAATCTCTGGTACCTCGCCTATTGTCAGAGCGCAAGCGCATTAATGAATTCAGGCATTCAACGGTAAGTGGGTGTTCCTCTCTTCCCCTCTCTTTCCATGTAACCGGCAGTTTTTGTGGAGTGCTTTTGTGCAAAAAATGCAGCGAAGCGAAATGCACAAAAGCGCGCAGCAAAAAACTGTCCGGTTGACATATTTTTTAGGTTGCTTTCGCGATATTAAAAATTACTGCGATCAAAATTTGAATTTGTGGTGCAACGCATAAATGCATCATAGTAGATATTTAAGTTTTTGTTTTTTTCATGGAGAACTCTAGCGATTTCATTTTCGGGAACAGTATCTTCATCCCAGAATCTATCAATTTTACCCGAAAATAAAAGTTCTTTATAGTCATCGTTAATTTCATTTGAGTTTATATGGCTGCGCCCAATGTACATAGCTGAGATAAGAGCTATTGGGTCGTTTTCCCCTAAAGAGTCAATAAATGCTTGAGCGGCTTGTTCGGAGCCAAACGGAATGAGTGGCCGGATTTTATTGATTAAATCATCTATGTGCATAATTCGTTATCCATGCATTGGTTTGTATTGTGTGAAGCCTAACATTTAAATTGGCTGGCGTTCGCATATGCAGTGCTAGGCTGACAGCAGCCTACATTTTGTACGAAAACCCTGCTTGTCATACTGACCTCGTTCTTTCAGGATAAGAGGGCAGATGTCGAGACGTTACGAACTCCCAGAAGATGCCTGGGAGCTGATCGCCGATCTGTTTTCCCGTCCGCAACGCACGGGTCGTCCGCGCCGGGAAGGCCGCCTGATGTTCAACGACACCTTCTGGGTGCTGTGCTCACGGGTTACGCGAGGACGGATTGATGATCGACTCGATCTCGATCCGTGCTACGCGCGTCTACGCTGCTGCTAGCGGCGTAAAAAGGAGAGGCGCAGGAATCGCATGAGCCATGCACTCGGGCGCAGTCGCGGCGGCCTGATGACCAAGATCCACCTGCTCTGCGATGCCAAGGGCGTTCCCTTGAGCTTTCTGCTTTCCCCAGGCCAGCACAGCGGCACTCGCCATGCCCAACCGCTTCTCGATCAAGTCCGCTAGCCCAGTACGCACCGCTGCCGTCAACTGCTCGCCGAAAAGGGCTATGACGCCGACACGACTGCGATCAGTCAACGCTTTCCATGCAGACCGCAATAAACTCCCCCCAAACCCCATTACCCACCCAAACCTCCCGCATCGGAAACCTCGCCACCTCCTCAGCCTCTCCCAACTCAATCTGCCGATACAGATAAACAAACGCACTCACCCGCATGTTCCGCGCGCAGTGCACCCAGACGCGTCGGCCCTCTCGCTGCAACGCGCGCAGCAAGACGGAGAAGGTCTGGTAGTCGGAGACCTGCGGTTGTTCCCAGTCGACGGGGATCTGGATGTAGCTCAGCCCGAGCGCGGTGATGCGTTCGGCCTCGCCGGGGAGGGCGTTGTGGGCGGTGGGTGGGGCGAGGTTGATGACGGTGTCGACACCCAGCCGGGGCAGGGTGGCGATGTCGGCCTCGGAGAGCTGGCCTGAGGTCCAGAGCCAGTCGAAGACCTGGTGGGTGTTCTCGGCGTCCACGGCGCTTCGGTCCTTGCACGCCCAGGTTGCTGACCGACGCGGTCCGGCGATCTTCGCGGGCCCTGGAGGTGGCTTCCACCCGAGTCTATACCACCCTTTTGGTGCAGTGGAAGCCCTGTGTGTACGGCTCGGCTCAGGGCGGCCCGAGCCGCTGCAGCTTGGTCGCATAGTCGAGCGCCAGTTGCTGCTCGCCGTGACGGCGGGCGAGGTCGACGATGGCGACCAGCAGGTCGCGATCCTCCGGGTGACGACGCTGGGCGGCGCGCAGGGTGGCGAGCGCGGTCTCCGGCTCGCTGGCGCGGGCCTGGGCGAGCCCGAGGACATAGGCATGGCGTGCGTTGTCGGGGGCGAGGCGGGCGGCGTGGCCGAGTGCCTCGACCGCGGCGGGCCAGCGCTGTTGGCGGATCAGCGCGAGGCCGAGCGCGTGGTGCAGGGTGGCGGCCTCGGGGCGTTGGGCGAGCCCCTGGCGGAGGGTGCGCTCGGCCTCTGCGTCCCGACCGAGTGCGCGCTGGAGGTCGGCCAAGTTGACATAACCTGGGACGAATCCGGGATCGAGCCGCAGCGCGGTGCGATAGGCGCGTTCGGCGGCCTCGGGGCGGCGCGCATCGAGTTCGAGCAGGCCGATGTTGAGGTGTGACTCGGGTCGCTCGGCGGTGGCCAGTTGGGTGGCGCGATAGTCGTCGAGCGCCTGTTCCAGCCGTCGTGCCTCGGCGGCGTCGCGGGGCGTGGCGGCGAGCGGCGCGACGCGGCGCGCGGCGATCATGCGCACCGCGCGCACCGGGTCGTCGAGCCGGGGCAGCGCCAGGGCGCGCAGGGTCGTGGCATCGGCGCCGGCGAGTGCGTCCAGTGCCGCTGCGCGCACCAGGGGCTCGGGGTCGTCGAGCAGGCGGCGCAGGGTCAGCTCGCGCCCTGGATCGGGTGCGCCGCGCAGCAGGTCGAGCGCGCTGGCCCGGGCGATCGCCGGTTGGTCGCGGTTGGCGGCGAGCCGGAGCAGGCGCGGCTCGGCGGCGCGCGGGTCGTGGCGACCGGCGTGGAGGATCTCGCCGAAGTGGGACGCTCGCTCGGGCCGCGTGCCGTACCAGCGCGCCAGCGCCGCCTCGGCCCAGGCCGGGTCGCGGTCCTGATGACACTGGTTGCAGGCGTTGGGGGTGCCGAGGGTGTGGCTGAGGTCGGGGCGGGGGATGCGCAGGCTGTGGTCGGCGCGCTCGTCGATCACCATGTAGCGGCGCTGCGGCATGTGACAGGCGACGCAGGCCGCGCCGCTGGAGCCTGCGGGGTGATGATGGTGCGCCGGGGCATCGTAGCGCGTCGCCGTGTGGCAGCGGGCGCAGACCGCGTTGCCCGGCGCGCGTGGCTGGAGGTCGTGCGGGTCGTGACAGTCGCTGCAGGTCACGCCGTGCCGGTACATGCGGCTCTGGATGAAGGAGCCGTGGACGAAGACCTCGTCGAGGATCTGGCCGTCGGCGTGGTAGCGCCCGGGTTCGAGCAGGGCGAGACGGTGGGTCTGGCCGAGCGGCTGGCCGGGCGTCGGGTCCTCGTGGATCAGCCCGCGCCGGGCGTGACAGCGGGCGCAGGTGTCGAGTTCGCGCTGCGCGGTGCGCGCCACCGTGCGTCTGGGCAGACCGTGCTCGCGGTCGATCACCCAGTGCCCGCCGTCGCGGTCGCGGAGGTCGACGCGCAGCCCCTTGGTTGCGCTCCACTGGCCGGGCCCGGCGGCGACCGCGCGGGCCTCGGCGACGTGTGTCGCGCCCGCGCCGTGACAGGCCTCGCAGGCGACGTCGATCTCCGACCAAGTGGTGTGGTAGCGGTCCTCGGCGAGGTCGTAGCCCTTGCGCAGGCCGGTCGAGTGACACTCGGCGCACTGATGGTTCCAGGTCTGGTCGCGGCTGGTCCAGTGCAGCGGGTGCTCGGGGGTGAGCGGGGTGTCGGGGTAGAGATGGAACCAGCGCTGGCCGCCGTCCTCTGGCGCGCGCGCGTCCCAAGCGATGCCGAGGGGCTGGAGACGACCGCCGGGGAAGGCGATGAGGTATTGCTGCAGCGGCCACCAGCCGAAGGTGTAGTCGATGCGGTAGGTGTGGATCGCGCCGTCCGGCCCCTCGGTGTCGACGTAGAAGCCGCCATCGCGACGGAAGAAGCGGCTGGTGACGCCGTGCACCTCGATGCGGGCGTCGGCGAAGTCGCCGAGCACCGTCTGCTCGCTCGCCTCGGTCATCGCCAGATCGTGGTGCGAGCCGCGCCAGCGCGCGGTCTCGGCGGGGTGGCACTCGGCGCAGACGGCGACGCCGACATGCCCGGGCGAGCGCGCCGCGCTCGCCGTCGGCGCGAGCAGCACGACGAACAGCGCGAGCGCGCGCGTCGGCGACATCAGCGCGGCGTGCTCGGCGCCGCCGGGAACACCCGCAGCCAGTCCTCACGCATCGACACCAGTCGCCAGCCCTTGCCCTCGGCGTCGTCGAGCGCCTGGTCGAGCCGACCGATGGCGCTGTCGCGGTCATAGGCGTATTCGCGCTCGGGGTCGTCGTGGTGGATCAGCAGGCCGAGCCGGGGGCCGTCGCCGCTGGTGGTCCAGTCGAGCATCTGGTAGTCGCCGTCGGAGTTGCCGACGGCGAGGATCGGGCGGCGACCGATGTGACGGGCGATGCCGACCGGCTTGCCGGCCTTGTCGTCGACGAAGCCGATCTCGGGTCGGCGCATCAACCGGGGCTGGCCGTCGTCGCCGATCTCGTAGACCAGCTCGATCTGCGAGCCGATCACCTGCTCGGGCGGGATGCCGTAGACGGCCTCGGTCCAGGGGCGCATGAAGTCGATGCCGCCGCCGGAGACGATGAAGGTCTTGAAGCCTTCGGCGCGCAGATAGGCGAGCAGCTCCAGCATCGGTTGGTAGACGAGGTCGGTGTAGCGCCGGTCGAAGCGCGGGTGGTGCGCCTCGGCGATCCAGGCGCTCACCAGTGCGGAGAACTCGGCGCTGGACAGCCCGGTGTGGGTGGCGGCGACCAGTTCGAGGATGGCGTGGTGCCCTGCCTCGGCGAGTGCGTCGAGATCGTCCGCGAGGACCGCGTCGAAGGGCGGCTGGGTCGACCACTGCGGGTGTGACGGGGCGAGTGCCCGCACCCGGTCGGCGGCGAACACCAGCTGGGTGTAGACCGGTTGCTCGACCCACAGGGTGCCGTCGTTGTCGAAGACCGCGATGCGCGCCTCGGCCGGGACGAAGTCCGCTCCCGGGGTGGTGACGGCATCGACGAACCCGATGATCGAGGTCTTGAGCGCGCCCGCCCGCCACGAGGGCAGCGGGTCGGCGAGCGCGAGCGTGGGCAGGAGCAGGCAGACGAGTAGCAGGCGCGGACGCATGGTGGGGATCCTTCCTGTGTGGTGTCGGGTCAGAAGTGCCAGCTCGCGGCGAGCATCGGACCGCTGAAGCGGATGTGGTCGAGCCGCTCGTCGTCGTCGAACGACCAGGCGAGATGGCGATAGAGCAGCGAGACGGCGAGCGCCTCGCGGCGATAGCTGATCCCGCCGAGCGCCTGCCAGGCGAGGTCCGACTGGCCGGCGCCGAGATCGACCCGCCAGGGCAGTGACCAGCGCTGATCGAGCACGATCCGTCCGCGCAACCCGCCGATCAGGTCCCAGGCGCCCTGCGAGGCCCGGCGCTCGCGGGTTCCGGGAATCGTGCTCGAGAAGTCGATCTCCAGATCGAGCCGCCGCACCCCGGCGAGCAAGTCGAGCTGAAGGCGCTCGCGCTCGACCAGACGGTATGCGCCGCTCAGGTCGAGGATCCAGCCCTTGGTGCCGAGTTCGGCATCGACCCGAGGACCGCCGCCGATCGGCAGGGTCGCGCCACCCTCGGCGCTGACGTTGAGATAGACGACGTCGCCGATCAGCGTCCAGGGTCCGCGTCTGGCCTCCAGGGCGCCCATGAAGGCGAGATCGAGGTTGCGGATCAGGGTGTCGAAGCCGACGTCGAGCTCGGCGCCGCGGGCGGTCTCGCCCTCGATGCCGGCGCCCCAGAGATAGAGGCTGGCGCGGTAGTGGGTCTCCTCGGCGGTGCTGGAGGCGCTGGCGAGGACGCAGCCGGTCAGCAGGGCGGTGGTGATCCGGGGACGAATTGGGGACATCCGTGGCTCCTCGGGTCGAGAGGGATCGGCGCGCGGGGACGCCTCGGTCCCCGCGCGCCGGTGCGACGCCTAGTGTGCGCCCGGGGTCAGCATGGTCTCCATCACCTTGTCGAGACTGAAGCTCGCCGCCTCCTGGCGTGGCGGGAACTCCTGGAAGGTCTCCAGGAAGTTCGCCACATAGGCCTGTGCCGGCACCAGCAGGAAGGCGCGGTCGAGCTGCCAGTCGTGATAGGTGTTGGAGGTGATGGTCGCGCGCTCGTACGGATCACGCCGCAGGTTCTCGATCAGCGGCACCCGCAGCGGCACGAAGGGCTCCATCCACACCCGCAGCGTGCCCGGGCTCTTCTGCTCCATGAAGAGGATCTTCCAGTCGTCGTAGCGCAGCGCGGTCAGGTCGCCGTCGTCGGAGAAGTAGAAGATCTCGTGGCGCGGCGTGTCCGCGGTCTCGCCGGTGAGCAGCGGCAGGATGTCGTAGCCGTCGAGATGGACCCGGTAGTCGCGCCCGATCGCCTGATAGCCCTCGAGCAGCTGCTCCTTGATGCCGGGCTCGCCGGCGATCGCGAGCAGCGTCGGCAGCCAGTCCATGTGATGGACGATGGCGTTGCTCCAGGTTCCGGGCTCGATCCGGCCCGGCCAGCGCACCATCGCCGGCACCCGCCAGCCGCCCTCCCAGTTGGTGTTCTTCTCGCCGCGGAAGGGGGTCGCCGCCGCGTCCGGCCAGGTGTTGTAGTGCGGGCCGTTGTCGGTGGAGTAGAACACCAGGGTGTTGTCGGCGATGCCCAGTTCGTCGAGCTTGTCGAGCAGCTGGCCGACGTGCATGTCGTGCTCGACCATGCCGTCGGCGTACTCGTCCTGCCCGGAGATGCCGCGCAGCTCGTCCTTGACGTGGGTGCGAAAGTGCATGCGGGTGCCGTTCCACCACACGAACCAGGGCTTGCCCGCCTTGGTCTGCTCCTCGATGAAGCCGAGCGCGCGGGCGACGGTCTCGTCGTCGATGGTCTCCATCCGCGCCTTGGTCAGCGGGCCGGTGTCCTCGATCTTCTGGGTGCCGTCGGGCAGGGCCCAGGCGTGGATCACGCCGCGTGGCCCGAAGCGCTCGCGAAAGGCCGGGTCCTTGGGATAGTCGAGGTTCTCCGGCTCCTCCTCGGCGTTGAGGTGGTAGAGATTGCCGAGGAACTCGTCGAAGCCGTGGTTGGTCGGCAGGTGCTCGTCGCGGTCGCCGAGGTGGTTCTTGCCGAACTGGCCGGTGGCGTAACCCTGCGCCTTGAGCAGCCCGGCGATGGTCGGGTCGGCCTCGTGCATGCCTTCCTCGGCCCCCGGCAGCCCGACCTTCGAGAGCCCGGTGCGGAACACGCTTTGGCCGGTGATGAACGACGAGCGCCCGGCGGTGCAGGACTGCTCGCCGTAGTAGTCGGTGAAGGTCAGGCCCTCGTCGGCGATGCGGTCGATGTTGGGCGTCTGGTAGCCGACCAGCCCGTGGGTGTAGGCGCTGATGTTCGACTGACCGATGTCGTCGCCCCAGATCACCAGGATGTTGGGCGGCTCGGCGGCACCGGCAGTCGAGACCGCGAGCAGCGCCGTCAGCCCCAGCCCCAGGGCGCCGCGCCGATGGCGTCCCCTCGGATGCGTGCGATACGACCTCGGATGTTGCGATCGAGCCATCTGCAATCTCCTCTGGTTGGTCTTGCGTTGCGCGCGCGTGCGCCGGACGAGGGACGAACGCCCGCCCGGGATCCGTCAGCGACCCCGGGGGCAGTGCCCGATGTCGCGTCATCAGTCGAGTGAGCGAGTCGGACGTCGAACCCGCTCGGGGAGGTGTCGCCATCGCTGGGGCTTGGGGCGTCGCCCTTCGGGGTCGGTCGGCGGAATGGCGGTCGAGGTCGGTTGCTGTTGGGTTTTACACTTTGGGTGTAAAAGACTCATTCGCAAGTCGCTCGTTCGGGGTGAGCGACCCGAAGGGTATGCCGGTGTGACGGGCGGGGGCGGTGGATGGTGCCCCGGCGCTTGTGGTCCTGACTCGGGCAGGGAAAAAGAGCGATCGGCCAGCTCGCTGGTTGGCCAAGGTGCGGCGTGCCGCAGGATGGATGGCGCTCTCGCGTGGATCGATGGGGTGAGTGACCGACCGGCCCGATGCCGATGATCGGCGTCCGCGCCCGGTCACTCATCCCATCCTACGTCTCGCCCTCTTAGCGCCCTTGGCGCCTTTGCGGTTCAATCTCTCCGGTCGGCGGGCGTCTCTGGCGGCGCGCTGTCCGGCGCTGCCGGGCTCGCGGGCTCCTCCGCCGGTGTCGGCGCTGCCGGCGCGACCGTCAGGTCATCGGCCTCCAGCTCGAGCAGCTCGCCGAGGTCGTAGCGCGAGAGCCGGAAGACATGGGGCAGGTGGTCGCTCTGTAGCGCATAGTCGCCGTCGTCGAGCGCGCCGATGCGGTAGTGGCGCGTGCCCGTCTCCAGACTGATGTCGAGTTCGAGCACCGGCTGGTCGAGCCCGTGCGCGGACTCGGTCCCGGCATCGAGCAGGGTGCGGTAGCCGAGGTTGGCGACGCTGCGCACCAGGGTGTCGATGGCGTGCTGGTCGGCGCTGCGGCCCTCGGTCGCGCCCTCCAGTTGCCAGCCCTCGCCGTCGCGCGCGACCCGCCAGCCGTCACCGGCGATGGCGGTGATCTGCTCCGGGTCGACACGCAGCAGCCCGGTGTCGATCCAGTCCTCGGCGCGGTTGGAGAGATCGGCGAGGGCGAGCGGCAGGTCGAGCACCGCCGTCTCCCCGGCGGGGCGGGCGAACAGCCGACGGTAGCCGGGCGAGTCGCCGGCATAGAGGGTGGCGAGCGGCTCGCCGCCTTGGTCGGCGAGCACCAGCCGCCGCTCGAAGGCGTCGTCGGCGACGCGGAAGCGTGCCAGGGCCGCGTCGCTGGTGGCGATCGGCGGGGTGCGGCGCAGTGCGCCCAGGGTGTCGAGCAGGCGCGCGACCTGACCCTCGCGCACCGGCACGCCGCCGAGGCTGGCGAGGGTCCAGCCGTCCTCGCCGCGTTCGAGCACCAGTGGCTCGCTGTCGTCGGGGCCTGCGATGGTCACCCGCGCGACCGTCTCGGGGTCGAGGTCGAAGAGCGCCGCGCCGCTCGGGGCGGGGGTGCCGACCCCGGCGCCGCCGAGCCCGAGGATCAGGGCGAGGAGCAGTTGGAGCGCCAGGAACGCGCCCAGCGCGATCACCACGGGCGCGCGCAGATCGGCGCGCCAACGCATGTCGATGGCCGTTGTCATCGTGCTTCACCTCCGCTGGCGAGGATGGCCGCCGCGGCGCGGGCGCGCCGCCGCCGGGCCATCCGATGCAGCCAATAGACCAGTGCCAACCCGGCGAGGGCGGCGAGATAGTTGATGGCCTCCCAGAACACCCGTGCCTGCTGGTCGAGCGGCGCCAGGGTGCGGCTGAACTGGCCGCGACCGCGCAGCGCGAGCAGCCCCCGGTCCTCCAGCGACCACTCGACGGCGTTCTGGATCAGCTCGACCGGCTTGAGGTAGTGGGTCTGGGTGGCGTCGGTGGCGAGCCCGATGGCGGTGTCGGTGAGGAAGCTCGACGAGCCGATCAGGATCAGCCGTGCCGAGGCCGGCGAGCTGTCGACCACGCCCGAGATCACCGGCGCGGCGTCCTCGGTCTCGGCCTCGTCGGCCGCCGTGTCGTCGTCGCTGCCTTCGAGCAGCGGCGAGGGCCGACCGGCGAAGGGCGAGTCGAAGCGACCCTCGAGGGCGACGGCGAGGAGCTTGCGGCCGCGGTCCTCGCCGCGGGCGAAGCCGAGCGCGCCGTGGGCGTCGAAGTCGGGCTGCATCTCCTCCGAGTCGCTGCTCCAGGCCCGGTCCGAACTCTCCAGCAGGCGCGTCACCCGCCGCCCGGTCGCGGCCTCGGCATCGAGGGTGATCGGCGAGGTCCAGTTCATGGTGATCCAGCCGAGGTTGGCGGTGATGCCGGAGTCGGCATCGAGTCCGTCGTCGCGCACGTCGGGGAAGTAGGGATAGTCGAGGGTCTGGATCTCCTCGACCAGGAAGCCGCCGATATCGCGCTGTACCGGGATCGGGAAGGGGGTGTTGCGCGGGTCGAGCACCAGGCTCGGCTCCAGGGTGATGCCGTGATGGGCGAGCCAGTCCTCCAGCCCGGTGTCGATGCGCCGGGCGCCGATCGAGCCGCCGCCGAGATCGACGTCGAAGCGCGAGGCGGCGAGGATCACGGTGCCGCCCTGCATCAGGAACTGGTCGATGGCGAAACGCTGGCGCTCATCGAGCGACTCGGGGGCGATCACCAGCAGCAGATCGGTGGTGTCGGGGACCTGGCCGCTGCCGAGATCGGTATCGACCAGGTTGAAGCCCTCGCGCAGCCGCTCGCGCAGCAGGCTGTAACCGGGGCCGCCGGCACCGGGCATGCCGAAGCGGTTGGGGCCCTGCTGCGGGGTGTAGAGCGCCAGGGTGCGCAGCATCCCCGGGGCGAAGCGCTTGACCGCGGCGGTGATGGTGCGGTCGAGCCCGGCACGGTCGAGCGACTCGGGCAGCGGCACCGGGATCACCTGCTCGCCGGCGCGCACGATCATGTAGAAGTAGAAGGGCGTCGGGTCGAGCAGGCTGACCACCAGCGGCTCGAAGCCGTACTCGCTGGCGATGCGCTCGGCCAGGGCGCCGTCGCCGGCGTCCGGGTCGCTGATGCGGTAGTCGAAGCGCCCGTCGGCACGCTCGGCGAACTCGGCGAGCACCGATTCCAGATCATCGCGCAGCGCCGGCAGCGGCTCGGGCAGGCGCTCTGGGGCGGAGACGAAGGCCTCGAGCGTCACCGGCGTGGTCAGCCCGGCGAACACGTCGGCGCCGCCGCGATAGCCGTAGAGCACCTTCTTGATGGTGCGGGCGATGTCGTACTCGGGGTTGCGCAGCCGCACCTCCAGGTCGGACTCGCCGCGCACCTTCACCTCGATCAGGTCCTTGAAGCTGAGCGTCTCGTACTGATCGCCGTACTGTACCAGCAGGTCGAAGTAGGAGTTGACCACCGAGGTCTGGTAGCGATCGGCGCTCTGGAAGGCGACCGGGTGGATGCCGTAGCGCTCGCCGGCCTCGCGTTCGAGTTCGGGGTGGTCCTTGGGATCGACGAATTCGACTCGCACCCGATCGCCGCCGGCGATCTCGATCTCGCGCAGCAGGTCGCGCAGTTGCGGCACCAGCGGGGCGAGCAGCGGATGGGTCTCGGCGCTGAAGTAGCCGCGGATCAGCAACGGCTCCTGGAGCTGGGCGAGATAGTTGCGGGTGGGCTCGGAGATCGAGTAGATCCGCCCCTCGGTGAGGTCGACGCGGGCGTTGCCGATGGCGTTGAGCCACAGGTTGGCGGCCACCAGGTTGGCCACCACCAGCAGGGTGACGAGTCGCCAGCGCCGGTGATGACGCGGGTTGGCCTCGTCCTCGGCCCAACGCAGCCGCTCCAGGCTGTGGACGGTGAGGGCGAGGAAGATGCCGACGATGCTCAGGTAGTAGGCGAGATCGCGCAGATCGATCACCCCGCGGGTGATGGAGTCGAAGCGCGCCCCGGTGCCGAGCAGGCGCAGCAGCTCGCCGCCGCCGTGGCCGAACAACCCGGTCAGGGTCTCGGCGCCGATCAGGTAGAAGAGGGCGCAGATCAGGGTCGCGCCGATCAGCGCGACGATCGGGTTGTCGGTGCGCGCCGAGACGAACAGCCCGATCGCGAGATAGGCCGCCGCCAGCAGCAGGGTGGCGAGATAGGCGCCGAACACCGGGCCCCAGTCGAGCGGGCCGAGCAGCGCGACGGTGAGCGGCAGCGGCAGGGTCAGCGCCAGGGCCACGGCGACCAGCGCGAGCGCGGCGAGGAACTTGCCGAGCACCAGCCGGTAGAGCGGCACCGGCAGAGTGAGCAGGGTCTCGAGCGTGCCGGCGCGGCGCTCCTCGCTCCACAGCCGCATGGTCAGCGCGGCGCTGAGGAAGATCAGCAGGATCGGCATCCACTCGAACAGCGGCCGCACGTCGGCGATGTTGCGGGCGAAGAAGGCGTCGACCCAGAAGAAGACGAACAGACAGACGGCGAGGAAGCCGCCGATGAAGAGATAGGCCACCGGCGAGCCGAAGAAGGCCGCCAGCTCGCGCCGGGCCACGCGCAGGGTCTCAGCCATGATGCACCTCCACGGGCCGCTGGGTGACGGCGCCGAACAGCGCCTCGAGGTCGTGACGTTCGGGGGCGAGCGCGTGGAGCGGCCAGTCGCGCGCGGTGATGGCGGCGGCGACGCTCGGCGCGGTGGCGTCGGGATCGGCGGTGGTGAGGGCGTAGCGATGGCGTCCGCCCTCGCCGCCGAGGTGCTCGACCGCCTCGACCCCGGCCAGCTCGACGAGCGCCGGGCGCGCCTCGTCGGGGCCCCGGTCGAGGGTGACCATCAGACGCGGCGCGCCGCCGATGCCGGCGAGCGGCCGGTCGAGCGCGAGCCGGCCACCGTGCATGATCAGCACCCGATGACAGACCGCCTCGACCTCCTGGAGGATGTGGGTCGAGAGGATCACCGTCGCCTCGCGGGCGAGTTCGCGCACCAGATCGCGCATGTGCTGGATCTGCGCCGGGTCGAGCCCGTTGGTCGGCTCGTCGAGGATGAGGATGCCCGGCTCGTGGAGGATCGCCTGGGCGACGCCGAGACGCTGGCGATAGCCGCGCGAGAGGGTGGCGATGGTCGCCTCCGCCTTGGCGCCGAGCGCGGTGCGCTCGATCGCGCGGCGAATCATCCGCGGGCGCTCGGCGGTGGCGATGCCGCGCAGCGCGGCCTGGTAGTCGAGCGCCTCGATCACCGTCAGCTCGGGCGGCAGCGGACAGTTCTCGGGGAGATAGCCGATGCGCCGCTGGATCGCGCGACGCTGCTCGGCGATGTCGAGCCCGTCGACGCGGATCCGTCCCGCGCTCGGCTCAAGGAAGCCGGTCAGCATCTTCATGATGGTGGTCTTGCCCGCGCCGTTGTGGCCGAGCAGCCCGACGATCTCGCCACGGTCGATGGAGAACGACACCTCCCTGACCGCTTGCAGCTCGCCGTAATTGCGACTGAGCTCGCGAACCTCGATCATGGTCAAACCTCGGTGATGGAGTTGCGAAGATGGGTGCCGCGCGCTGGCGGCAGGGCATGGATTTCACCGCAATCGACCCGGTATCCGCAAGGGTTCTCGCATGATCGTGGACGCAACGGAACCAATCGGGCGCGAAACCATCGAAAGCAGTTCGGTCCGTCGCTGGCGCCGGTGAGCGGCGCCTGGCAAATCAATCGAATCCGGCCCCGCCGTCGAGGCGAACCAAGCCGCTGCAGCCCCCGACTGGCCCTGGCCCATCACCAGGGCACCAGCACCCGGCCCTCCATCAACCGCCGCGCGCTGCGTCGCATGATCGCGCGGCGCGCCGTCCAACCCGCGTCCGCGGGCACCACCTCGGCACCGACCTCCAGCACCCCGGCGGGGTGCCCGATGCGCACATGGCGCACGCCGTGCTCTCCGGCCCAGGGGGTGAGGGCGTTGACCAGGGTGCCGGGAAGGGCGGCGGCGACCGCCAGCGCCACCGCGCCGGTGCCGGTGAAGGCGTGGTGCAACCGCCCCATCGAGAGGATGCGGGCGAGCAGGTCGCAGCGCGTGGCCGGAACGCTGACGCCGGTCGAGTCGCGATAATCGGCGGCGGGCGCGACCCAGGCGAGCTTGGGGGTGGCCGGTCGCGCGCGGCTCACCGCCTCGGGTGTCTCGCCCAACCCCATGCGTACCGCGCAGTGGGCGCGGATGCGTTCGAGCCGGTCGAGCAGCGCGGGGTCGCCGTCGATCGTCGCGCGCTGCTCGCGTCCGTCGAGCCCGAGATCGGCCGCGCGCACGAATACCGTGGGGTTTCCGGCGTTGATCAGACTGACCGCAAGGACGCCGACTCCGGGGACCTCGATCTGCTCGCACGCCTGACCGGTGGGCAACAGCGGTGCCTCGGCCGAGCCACCGGGGTCGAGAAAGCTCAGCTCCACCGCCGCGCCCGGCCAGGGCACGCCGTCGAGCCGGAAGTCGCCGTCGACCACGGGTTCGCCGTCGCGCACCGGCACCCGGGCGATGATCCGCTTGCCGATATTGGCCTGCCAGATACGCACCTCGGTCATCCCCTCCTGGGCGCGGACCAGCCCCTCCTCGATCGCAAAGGGACCGA
Organism: Marichromatium sp. PS1; assembly: GCF_041155115.1. Classification (NCBI taxonomy): domain Bacteria; kingdom Pseudomonadati; phylum Pseudomonadota; class Gammaproteobacteria; order Chromatiales; family Chromatiaceae; genus Marichromatium; species Marichromatium sp. PS1. Next base: position 342,336 of record NZ_BAAFHB010000004.1, on the reverse strand, counting down.
CGGCGGCGGTGAGGTTGCCGCAGTTGCCGCTGTAGTCGATCACCGGGTCGGTGATCGAGACATGGCCGAAGCGGTAGTCGACATCGCAGTCCGGGCGCTCGGAAGGGGCGATCAGCACGACCTTGCTGGTGCTCGAGGTGGCACCGCCGAGCCCGTCGATCTGCTGGCCGTAGGGATCGGGGCTACCGAGCGCGCGCAGCAGCAAGGCGTCGCGCTCGGCAGGATCGGCGGGCAGGTCGGCGGCGTGGAAAAACACCCCTTTGCTGGTGCCGCCGCGCATCCACACGGCGGGAACACGCCGCTGGGCGCGACGGGGGCGGGTGGGATCGGACATGTATCGAACTCCTTGGCTGGACGATCGCCCGATTGTCCACGCGGCGTCCGCGAGCCGCCAGCCTTCAACTACCTGAACCCGTAGGTTGGGCTGCCGTATAGCTGTTGTGTCCCGGAGGGGCTTATGACGGCATGGACCCACGCCGATCGGCCTGCCGATGCTCCCATAAGCGCCACAGCTTCCAGCCGGCGCCGATGACCAGCATAGAGGCGATCGATACCCCCAGATAGATCCAGAGCGCGACCCAGTGCGGGCTGACGATCTTGGTGTCGGGCGCTTGGTCCTCGACCCCGATCCAGCTCAGCAGGGCCGTCCAGTCGCGCGGCATGCCCTCGAAGATGAACGGGAAGAAACTGGCGAACAAGGCGAGCGGGAAGCCGATGAAGGTCAGGAAGTTGATCAGCCGGCCCGAGCGTAGCTCGGTGTAGCTGCGCAGGCTCTGCTCCAGATCGTCGATGGTGCGGTCGATGGTCTCGATCTCGCTCGCGATCGCCCAGCGACATTCAAGCGCCTGACGAAAGGCGGTGATGTGGGCATCGTCGGTGACCGGGGCGGTACGGTTCAGCCCAGCGCGCATCCGCAGCTTGATCTCGACGAGCCGGTCCAGGGTGGTCATGCTCCCGAGCTTGCGCCAGCGCCGCTTGATCAGATGCCTGTTGATCTGCTCGAACAGACCCCGCGCGCTCTTGCCGGTCTCGCGCAGCAGGTGCAGCCGCTCGGCGACCTTGGTGATCTCGGCATCGACGGCCTCCCCGCACAAGGGCATGGAGCGCCAATCGTCCAGCACCAGGACCCCTTCGGCATGGATGAGCACATAGCCACCGGGGACCTGAAGGAAATCGAAGCTGTCGATGCAGGGTAGATTCGCCAGGCGCCGTGCCTCCCGCCCTCCCGGCTGGAGACAGGCGGCGAGACAGCGCTGGAAGGTCGGGGTGATGAGCGCGGGTTCGTATCCCTGGGGCGAGAGCCCCGCCTCGGGGCCGTCCTGTCCGCTGCGGGGCCATTTGAGGCTCAACTTACGCTTGCCGGTATCGGCGACCGGCTCGGCCACGCAGTCCGCCAGCGCCTTGAGCTCATCGGACCCATCGATGAAGCGCTGGCTTCGAGTCGGCTCGTAGCAGTCCCAGAGCGCCTCCAGAACATGCGGAGACCACTCCAGACGCGACCCGAGACGCCCGTCGGCCAAGCGACGAGGGGCGCCGATGAGGGTATGGCGACCATGATCATCCCACCAGGGCTGATTCGGGCTCGGCGCGCCATCGGGTCTGCGGCCACCGGGATAGCTCTTGAGCGCCCTGGGGGCATCGTTGGGCCGCTGGCCTTCCCACCGCTCGTCTTCCAGATGCTCCAGCCGCTCCCAGAGATCGCGCAGATGCACACCCGCGATCGGATCGACCGAGATCGTCATATCGTTGCCCGTCCCCGTCTCGGCGGGTCGGTAGAGCGCCATCAGACCGAAGCCGTCGCCCAGATAGGTGTGGGTGCGATCGTTGCGCAGAAAGATCTTCTTGGCGCCGCACAAGGCCATCTCGTCGAGCAGACAGGCATCCACGACCTTGTAGCGTCGGCCGTCGCCCTGCATGGGCAGCAGCAGCTGGAGCCGCTCCGCGTGCTCCAGGGCCTGCAGATACACCTGCCATTCGTAGCGCAAGAAGGCATAGGCACGCTCGCTCTCCTCGCAGTTCGGCAGCTCGTCGATGCGATCCGGGGCCTGACCGGCGAGCAAGAGCGCGAGGGTGAAGCGCAGACAGGAGAGCCACGCCTGCCCTGGAGCCAGGGCCTCCGGCACGCTCTTTGGCCGCCCCTCGAGCGCCGCTGCCTGGAGCGATTCCACCGACCAATGACCATGGGCGAGCGCCGAGAGCAGCGGCCCCCAGGCGCGCAAGGGGTCGGAGACGCGCGAGGCGCCACGCTCCCATTGCAATGTGTAGCGGATCCAGTCGCCGGGCAGGTCGTCGGCCGCCACCCCATTTTGCCTGGCAAGAAAGAGGATCAAGCCCAGGCAGCTATCCGGCGAGGCGTCCTCGACTACCAGGGTGAAGCGGTCGAAGAAACGATCCGGTGGCGCATCCGCGCCCAGCAGACTGCGCCATCGATCCTGTCGCTCGCGATCCGGATCCAGCACCAGCCGGGTCACCGCATCGCGGTCGTACAGCTTGTTGTTCAGATAGAGGCCCGTGTCTTCCCCCGCTGCCGGTTCACCGCAGCCGATATAGCACCGATCGGCACCCGCGCTCCCCTGACGGGTCTTGAAGCACACGGGTGGAATGAGGTGGGATGCCTCGGGCTCCCCCTCTCTCAGGTCCTGAAGCCGCCGCTCCAGGACGCTCAGGCCGGTGTCGAGCGCGGACAGAAAGTCGGTCCAATCCATTCGTGAGGTTCCCACGTATTTCGTCCCCCAAGGGGTTGGTCTCATGCGACCGTCTGGTCGCGGCGCTGGTTCGCCGCTCACTGTTGCATGAACTCGACGGGGGGAGCGATAGCCAAGTGTCGAGTGCAATCGCTTGCGGTTGTAGAAGACCTCGATGGACTCGAAGGCCGTCGCGCGCATTGCCTCGCGGGTCGGGAAGCGCTCGCCGAAGACGCACTCGTGCTTGAAGCTGTTGAGCCAGCTCTCGGTTGGGGCGATGACCAGGCTGCGCCGCACCTAGTGACGTACCGTCTGCTCCACCAGGCCCATCTCACGTGCCACCGAGGCGATACTGCGAGAGCCCCGACTGCACCCGCTTGAGCGCCTGCTGCTTGAAATCCAGCGTGTATACCTGTTTGGCCTGCTGGACCGGTGAATCGATGGCGGCAGTCGCTGAAGCAGATCCGCACCCTCGGCGCTTCCACGATATGACCTCGGACTGCAATCGCTGCTGCCATCGCTATATCCGTCCGGCGAAGGGCCGCAGCAGTCGCTCGATTGCCCACAGCACCGGGCGCGGCAGCTTGGCCATGGCCAGCCTATAAATCAGCCCGGTGGCGAGCGGTTGCTGCCCGGTTGCGGCCAAGTCATCGGCGATGGATCGCACCGCGTCCTGATCCTGAATGCTGTGTCCCGCGCCCTTGAGCCGGATGCGGGCTAGATACCATTGTGCAAGCTCGACTTGCGCCCAAGGGGACCAGAGGGGCGGCTTGCCCCCAAGGCTCAGCAACAGGTCTCGAATGCCCTCACCGATCGCGATGGCGGCGTCATAGTCGGCGATGGCGGCGGCGGGGCCGTGGCCGCTGGCGGACTGCTTGGCGTTGCCGCGGTTCACGTAGGCGCGAGCGAGGTCGTTACGCAGACCGACTTCCCAGCGCCCCGCGGGCTCGAGCAGTTGGCGCACGGCCTCCATGATCGCGATGGCGGCGTCATGGTCGGCGATGGCGGCGGCGGGGCCGTGGCCGCTGGCGGACTGCTTGGCGTTGCCGCGGTTCACGTAGGCGCGAGCGAGGTCGTTGCGCAGATTGACTTCCCAGCGCCCCTCGGGCTCGAGCAGTTGGCGCACGGCCTCACCGATCGCGATGGCGGCGTCATAGTCGGCGAGGGCGGCGGCGGGGCCGTGGCCGCTGGCGGACTGCTTGGCGCCGCCGCGGTTGCTGTAGGCGCGGGCGAGGTTGTTGCGCAGACCGACTTCCCAGCGCCCCTCGGGCTCGAGCAGTTGGCGCACGGCCTCCATGATCGCAATGGCGGCGTCATAGTCGGCGATGGCGGCGGCGGGGCCGTGGCCGCTGGCGGACTGCTTGGCGACGCCGCGGTTCATGTAGGCGGTGGCGAGGGCGTTGCGCAGACTGACTTCCCAGTGCCCCGCGGGCTCGAGCAGTTGGCGCACGGCCTCACCGATCGCGATGGCGGCGTCATAGTCGGCGATGGCGGCGGCGGGGCCGTGGCCGCTGGCGGACTGCTTGGCGTTGCCGCGGTTCATGTAGGCGTTGGCGAGGTCGTTACGCAGACCGACTTCCCAGCGCCCCGCGGGCTCGAGCAGTTGGCGCACGGCCTCACGGATTGCGATGGCGGCGTCATGGTCGGCGATGGCGGCGGCGGGGCCGTGGCCGCTGGCCGACTGCTTGGCGTTGCCGCGGTTCATGTAGGCGTTGGCGAGGGCGTTGCGCAGCTCGACTTCCCAGCGCCCCTCGGGCTCGAGCAGTTGGCGCACGGCCTCCATGATCGCAATGGCGGCGTCATAGTCGGCGATGGCGGCGGCGGGGCCGTGGCCGCTGGCGGACTGCTTGGCGGTGCCGCGGTTCATGTAGGCGTTGGCGAGGGCGTTGCGCAGCTCGACTTCCCAGCGCCCCTCGGGCTCGAGCAGTTGGCGCACGGCCTCACCGATTGCGATGGCGGCGTCATAGTCGGCGATGGCGGCGGCGGGGCCGTGGCCGCTGGCGGACTGCTTGGCGTTGCCGCGGCTCATGTAGGCGTTGGCGAGGTCGTTGCGCAGACCGACTTCCCAGCGCCCCTCGGGCTCGAGCAGTTGGCGCACGGCCTCACCGATTGCGATGGCGGCGTCATGGTCGGCGATGGCGGCGGCGGGGCCGTGGCCGCTGGCGGACCGCTTGGCGATGCCGCGGCTCATGTAGGCGTTGGCGAGGTCGTTGCGCAGGTCAACTTCCCAGCGCCCCTCGGGCGCGAGCAGTTGGCGCACGGCCTCACCGATCGCGATGGCGGCGTCATAGTCGGCGAGGGCGGCGGCGGGGCCGTGGCCGCTGGCGGACCGCTTGGCGATGCCGCGGTTCATGTAGGCGTTGGCGAGGGCGTTGCGCAGGTCAACTTCCCAGCGCCCCTCGGGCTCGAGCAGTTGGCGCACGGCCTCACGGATTGCGATGGCGGCGTCATAGTCGGCGATGGCGGCGGCGGGGCCGTGGCCGCTGGCCGACTGCTTGGCGTTGCCGCGGTTCATGTAGGCGCTGGCGAGGTCGTTGCGCAGGTCGACTTCCCAGCGCCCCTCGGGCTCGAGCAGTTGGCGCACGGCCTCACCGATCGCGATGGCGGCGTCATAGTCGGCGATGGCGGCGGCGGGGCCGTGGCCGCTGGCGGACTGCTTGGCGTTGCCGCGGTTCACGTAGGCGCGAGCGAGGTCGTTGCGCAGGTCGACTTCCCAGCGCCCCTCGGGCTCGAGCAGTTGGCGCACGGCCTCACCGATCGCGATGGCGGCGTCATAGTCGGCGAGGGCGGCGGCGGGGCCGTGGCCGCTGGCGGACCGCTTGGCGACGCCGCGGTTCATGTAGGCGGTGGCGAGGGCGTTGCGCAGACTGACTTCCCAGTGCCCCGCGGGCTCGAGCAGTTGGCGCACGGCCTCACCGATCGCGATGGCGGCGTCATAGTCGGCGAGGGCGGCGGCGGCGGGGCCGTGGCCGCTGGCGGACTGCTTGGCGTTGCCGCGGTTGCTGTAGGCGCCGGCGAGGTCGTTGCGCAGGTCGACTTCCCAGCGCCCCTCGGGCTCGAGCAGTTGGCGCACGGCCTCACGGATCGCGATGGCGGCGTCATAGTCGGCGAGGGCGGCGGCGGGGCCGTGGCCGCTGGCGGACTGCTTGGCGAGGCCGCGGTTGTTGTAGGCGCGAGCGAGGTCGTTGCGCAGGTCGACTTCCCAGCGCCCCTCGGGCTCGAGCAGTTGGCGCACGGCCTCACCGATCGCGATGGCGGCGTCATAGTCGGCGATGGCGGCGGCGGGGCCGTGGCCGCTGGCGGACTGCTTGGCGGTGCCGCGGTTGTTGTAGGCGCTGGCGAGGTCGTTGCGCAGGTCGACTTCCCAGCGCCCCTCGGGCTCGAGCAGTTGGCGCACGGCCTCCATGATCGCGATGGCGGCGTCATAGTCGGCGATGGCGGCGGCGGGGCCGTGGCCGCTGGCGGACTGCTTGGCGTTGCCGCGGTTCACGTAGGCGCGAGCGAGGTCGTTGCGCAGGTCGACTTCCCAGCGCCCCTCGGGCTCGAGCAGTTGGCGCACGGCCTCACCGATCGCGATGGCGGCGTCATAGTCGGCGATGGCGGCGGCGGGGCCGTGGCCGCTGGCCGACTGCTTGGCGTTGCCGCGGTTCATGTAGGCGCTGGCGAGGTCGTTGCGCAGGTCGACTTCCCAGCGCCCCTCGGGCTCGAGCAGTTGGCGCACGGCCTCACGGATCGCGATGGCGGCGTCATAGTCGGCGAGGGCGGCGGCGGGGCCGTGGCCGCTGGCGGACTGCTTGGCGTTGCCGCGGTTGTTGTAAGCGTGGGCGAGGTCGTTGCGCAGATTGACTTCCCAGCGCCCCTCGGGCTCGAGCAGTTGGCGCACGGCCTCACCGATCGCGATGGCGGCGTCATAGTCGGCGAGGGCGGCGGCGGGGCCGTGGCCGCTGGCGGACTGCTTGGCGTTGCCGCGGTTCATGTAGGCGCGGGCGAGGTTGTTGCGCAGACCGACTTCCCAGCGCCCCTCGGGCTCGAGCAGTTGGCGCACGGCCTCCATGATCGCAATGGCGGCGTCATAGTCGGCGATGGCGGCGGCGGGGCCGTGGCCGCTGGCGGACTGCTTGGCGACGCCGCGGTTCATGTAGGCGGTGGCGAGGGCGTTGCGCAGACTGACTTCCCAGTGCCCCGCGGGCTCGAGCAGTTGGCGCACGGCCTCACCGATCGCGATGGCGGCGTCATAGTCGGCGATGGCGGCGGCGGGGCCGTGGCCGCTGGCAGACCGCTTGGCGTTACCGCGGTTGTTGTAGGCGCTGGCGAGGTCGTTGCGCCAGACGACATCCCCCGTACGGGCCATGTGGCGTGCATGCAGCAGACAGCAGGTGTTGCTGACGATGGCGGCGGGCAGCTCCATGGCCCGGTGCCTCGTTTCGGCCTCGGCGTGGATGAACCCGATCAGCCGCCGGTTTCCGGCCACGGCATCGCCCTGATCCGTATCGCCGCCGAGGCTGGCATGGGCGAGGGCCTGTCGCAGCAGCAGTGTGCGGACCGGCTCATCTTCGACCTTGGTCATGGCCTCTGATTGCTCGATTGGCACGGCTTGCTGGGCCTCCCCGCTCACGGTCGCCGGCGCGTCGGCCGCCAACGCCAGCGCCTCGTCGGCGAGGCGCCGATGCGTCGCCATGAGCCGCGGTCCGAACTCCGGATGCTCCTTCACCGCTTCGGTCAAGCCCCGTACCCCGAGCCGATAGTGGGCGGAGGCGCTGGTCCCGGCGCGCCAGGTGCCGAGCACCGAGCGCAGGCGCAGCACCACGTAGAGTAGTTCGGCCTCGGCGCCAGTCTGGTGGGTGAGGCGCGCCAAGACATCGAGCGCCAGGCCGTGCCAGGTCTGATCCAGCTCCGGCGGCCACTCGGGCTGGGCGATGAGCCAGGCATGGGCGCGCTCGGTCGCGGCGAGGGTCAGCAGTAGCGTCAGGGCCAGGTCGGCGTGCTTGGGGCCGAGCTCGTCCTGAAGCTGCTCGAGGTAGCCGTGAAACAGCGCGCTGCGTGCTGGCAGGGCGTGGATTGCGGCGGGGTCGGCGGGGATGCTCTGATCGTGGATACGATCGATCAGGAAGGCGAGATAGAGGAACAGCCCGTTCGCCTTCTCGACGATGGCTTGGTAGAGGGCGTCGAGCCGCTCGGCGGCCGTGGCGCGAGCCGCTGTCGGGTTGGTGCCGGTCGCCAGGGCCGCGGCTTCGAGGTGCGCCGCGACGGTGGCGAACTCGCGGTCGAAGTAGGCGCGCAGCAGCCCCCGATAGCCGGGGTCGTTCAGGTCTGCGGCTCGCGACTCGAGGCCACTGCGGCGCAGTTGGTCGGTGCGCTCGCGGACCCAGCGCGGGCAGCCCTCCGCGTCGAGGGGGCGGGAGGTCAGCAGCAGGTAGGTGCGCTCTGGCAGGGTGTCCGAGCTGGGGATGAAGTCCAGCAGGCTGCCATCGGCGTCCGGCGGGCGCAGTTCGTCGAGGCCGTCGAGGCAGATCAGCAGCGGCCCATCGAAGCCGGTGCGTGCCCGGGCGAGCTGGCGATAGGCGGCGAGCCCGGCGGCCAGGGTGGCGGGTTTGTCTGTGGCCTGCTCGTCGATGCGCGGCAGGCGTCTCTCGTTGTCGTCGGCCAGATCCAGGCTGCGCTTGAGCTCCGCCTCGAGCAGCGGCAGCAGGCGAGCGGGGCCGTAGCTGTATTCGCGGCGGATGAAGACGGCGGCGACGCGCAGGGGCTCGCCGGGCAGCAATGGCTGGTCGTCCAGATTGGCCTGCAGACCATGCACGAACAGGCTCTTGCCCACATGGCCCGGGGCCTGCAGCCAGAGCACGCCGCGGTCGTTAGCGGCGATGAAGTCGCGCAGGGGTGCGCGCAGCCAGTCCGGGGAGAGGTAGCGGGCCTCGAAGGCCAGGGTGTCGAACAGGGCCAGGGTGCTGGCGCGGCCGAGGGCGAGTGGCCCGGTGTCGGCCGCGGGCAGCGGTGGTAGCGGGCGGCGAGCGGCGTGGCGGTGCAGGTCCGGCACCTGGTGCCAGTGGCGCGACATGCGGTGGCCGCGCCGGTAGTCGAGCAGGTCGAAGCGGTGGGCGCGGCGATCATGGCCGTTGACGAAGAAGATGTCGCGATACCCGCACAGGGCACAGATGCGCGCGGCAAGGTGGGGCGCGAGGTCCAGGGGCTCGGCGCCGCGCTGTTGGAGCAGCACCGGTGCCGGCTCGAGTCCGTTCTCGGCCGCGTCGTCGCGGTGGTCTGGAATGCTCGGGGCGCCCACCAGCGGAACGTTGTCGCTGTCCGGCATGCGTACGGCGAGGGTCAGGTCGCTCCAGGGAGCCTCGGCGACGGCAAATCTCAGGCCCTCGGCCAGCGGCATCGGCTTGGGATGCTTGTCCATGCCGATGCGGGCCCACTCCTGTCTGGGCAGGTCACCCAAGAGCCAGTGGCGCAGGGCCGCGACGATTTCGGTCTGGTCATGGCGCCAGGCGCCATGGCCCTCACGGTTGCGCAGCGCTACCTGGTCTCTCAGTGCCTGGGCGAAGGGTGTGGGCTTGCCCTTGGCATCCAGGACCAACCGGACCAGGCGCAGTGCCGGCGGTGCCGATGATGAGTATGCGGCGTCGAGCAAGCCTGGCGCCAACTCGTCGCAAAGCAGGGTGCGCCAGGTGCCCATGGCCGGCATGCGGCCGTACAGCGTGTCGTGCACGATGGCGGCGAGGGCGCCGTCCGGATCTCGCCGCTCGGCCTCGGCGGCCAGGATGGCGGTCGGCAGCTTGATCAGCACCTCGGCAAGGTCCCGCAACTGCCATAGTGCGGCGGCAGCATTGCCGGTGGCGAGGAGCTGCCCGAGGGCGTGGGCCTCGTGCGCGATGGGGCCGGGCCAGGTGTCGACGAGCGTGGCCAGCCAAGGCTGTCGCGACCAGTCGGCACCGAGCTGGCGGCAAGCGGCGGCCGGGGCGTTCAGCTGTGCGGCACTCATCGCCGGCTCAGACCGCATGGCCTGGCGTAACAGGCGCCGGACGGCCACCGACAGGCGCTCGCGGTCGGCCGCATCGGCGATGACCTCAGCGAGGCCTGGCTCGTCCAACGCATCGAGCAGTGCCTCCCCGTGCCACTCGCGTTCGCGGAATGCATTGGCGTACCCGCCGAGCTCGAGCCCGTCGAGCCAGACGGCGACAGCTTCGGCGGTGGCAATGGCGGCGAAGGGGTGATGACTCTGGTGCATCCTGCGTTTCCTTGGAGTGTGCTCTGTGACCTGACAAGCGATGATACCCGAGCCAATGCCGGGAGATAACAGTGGGGCGTGAGGAGTGCCGTGTGCTGCTCCGCAAGGCGTTGTGTTTGGTGTTTAAGTGACTGATATTAAATAATTTATATTTTAAGGCGGCCCTTCTGCTTGCGTTCTTGACGCGAACGAGACGCACAGCGGAGGTCGCCGTGTCAGGTGCAATATTTCCCTCTTACTACAGCCGCATATCCTCATGGCGGTCCAGCTCCACGCACTCGATAGTGACAGGCCCTGGCCCGAGCCTGATACCGTCGTCGCCAATCCGATCAACCTACGGCGCTCAGGACGGACGTCGATGCCTGAGAAGATCGGCGCGGATGTTGGGTTGCCCACCGGTCAACGGCCATCGCGCCACCGCAGGGACGGCGTATCGGTGGGCAGCCCAACCTACGGCGCTCAGGACGGACGTCGATGCTTGAGAAGATCGGCACGGGTGTTGGGTTGCCCACCGCTCAATGGCTATCGCGCCATCGCAGGAACGGCGTATCGGTGGGCAACCCAACCTACGGCGCTCAGGATGGGCGTCGATGCCTGAGAAGATCGGCACGGATGTTGGGTTGCCCACCGCTCAATGGCTATCGCGCCATCGCAGGGACGGCGTATCGGTGGGCAGCCCAACCTACGGCGCTCAGGACGGACGTCGATGCTTGAGAAGATCGGCACGGATGTTGGGTTGCCCACCGGTCAACGGCCATCGCGCCATCGCAGGGACGGCGTATCGGTGGGCAGTCCAACCTACGGCGCTCAGGACGGACGTCGATGCTTGAGAAGATCGGCACGGGTGTTGGTTTGCCCACCGGTCAACGGCTATCGCGCCATCGCAGGAACGGCGTATCGGTGGGCAGCCCAACCTACGGCGCTGGCGCTCAACTCGTTTGATCCGCCCCGGGCGTGAGGATGCGGCGCCAGCGTCGGCCGTCGTTGCGCAGCAGGTCGCCGGCGGCGGCGGGGCCCCAGGTGCCGGCGGCGTAGTTGGGGAAGTCGCGCGCCGGTAGCGCCGACCACACGTCCTGTACCGACTCGACGATCTCCCAGCCCTTCTCGACGGTGTCGGCGTGCTTGAACAGGGTAGCGTCACCGTGCATGCAGTCGTAGATCAGGGTCTCGTAGCCGGTGGCCGGGGCGTTGCCGAAATAGTCGGCGTAGCAGAAGTCCATGTTGACGGTGCCGACGCGCATCTTGGGTCCGGGGACCTTGGCGCCGAAGCTCATCTGGATGCCCTCGTTGGGCTGGATGCGCAGCACCAGCATGTCGGGATCGAGCTGGTCGACATCGGTGTCCTTGAACATGATCTTGGGGGCGCGCTTGAACTGGATGACGACCTCGGTGTACTGGGCGTTGAGCCGCTTGCCGGTGCGCAGATAGAAGGGCACCCCGGCCCAGCGCCAGTTGTCCATGCTGAGCTTGAGCGCAGCGAAGGTCTCGGTGCGCGAGTTGGGCGCCACCCCGGGCGAGGTGCGGTAGGCCTGGACTTGTTCGCCGCTCGGCATCCGCCCCTCGCCGTACTGACCGCGCACGGCGTGGGTGAGGACCTGCTCGGGGGTGAGCGGCTGGAGTGCGTCGAGCACCTTGTTGATCTCGTCGCGTACCGCCTCGGAGTCGAACGAGTTGGGCGGTTCCATCGCCAGGAAGCCGAGCAGCACCAGCAGGTGGTTGGGGATCATGTCGCGCAGCGCGCCGGCCTTTTCGTAGTACTCGCCGCGGTGTTCGACCCCGACGGACTCGGCGACGGTGATCTGCACGTGATCAATGTGCTGGCGGTTCCACAGCGGCTCGATGAAGGCGTTGGCGAAGCGGAACACCATGATGTTCTGCACGGTTTCCTTGCCGAGGTAGTGATCGATGCGATAGATCTGCTCCTCGTCGAGGTTCTGGTGGAGCAGCCGGTTGAGCGCCCGGGCCGACTCCAGGTCGTCGCCGAAGGGCTTCTCGATGATCACCCGGCGCCAGTCGTCCGGGGTCTCGGTGGTGAGGCCGACGGCGCCGAGCAGCCGGGTGATGTCGCCGAACAGCGCCGGCGGCACCGCGAGATAGAACAGATAGTTGCCGTCGGTGCCGCGCTCGGCGTCGATCCGGGTGAGGCGCTCGCAGAGCGCGACATAGCTTTCGCGCTCGGTGATGTTGCAGCGCATGTAGTGGATGCGCTCGCACAGCCGCTCCCAGACGTCCTGGTCCCAGGCCGCGCCGACATGATTGCGCACCGCCTCGGCCATGCGGTCGCGGAAGGCCGCGTCGTCGAGTTCGAGGCGGTCGACCCCGAGCACCGCGAAGGTCTCGGGCAGCAGCCCGCCGCGCGAGAGGTGATAGAGCGCCGGGACCAGCTTGCGCCGGGTGAGGTCGCCACCGGCGCCGAAGATGATCATCACGTTCGGCGGCGCCGGCGGGGCGTTGTCGGAGGTCAGTCGTTGTTGCATGGGGATCGCTCCTTGATGGGCGGGCGCTCAGGCGGACTTCTCGTGGTGACCGCCGAACTGGTAGCGCATCGCCGAGAGGATGCGATTGGCGAACTCGGCCTCGCCCTGGGAGTTGAAGCGCTCGTAGAGCGCGGTGGTGAGCAGCGGGGTCGGGGTGCCGGTCTCGATCGCGGCGATGCTGGTCCAGCGTCCCTCGCCGGAGTCCGACACCCGTCCGCTGAAGTTGCCGAGTTCGGCGTCCTCGGCGAGCGCGTTGGCGGTGAGATCGAGCAGCCAGGAGGAGACCACGCTGCCGCGCCGCCACAGCTCGGCGACCTCGGCCAGGTCGATGTCGTACTGGTAGTGCTCGGGGTTGGCCAGGGGCGCGGTCTCGGCGTCGGTGGCGCGCTCGGCGCGCCCGGCGCCGGCGTGACGCAGCAGGTTGAAGCCCTCGGCATAGGCGGCCATGAGGGCGTATTCGATACCGTTGTGGACCATCTTGACGAAGTGTCCGGCGCCGCTCGGTCCGCAGTGGAGATACCCCAGCTCGGCGCCGCGCGGCGGACCCTCGCGCCCGGCGGTGCGGGGGATGTCGCCGACGCCGGGGGCGAGATCGGCGAGGATGGGTTCGAGTCGGGCGACGGCCTCGGTGGCGCCGCCGACCATCAGGCAGTAGCCGCGCTCGCGTCCCCACACCCCGCCGCTGGTGCCGCAGTCGATGAAGTGGATGCCCGCAGGCGCGAGCCGTGCGGCATGGGCGATGTCGTCGCGGTAGTTGGAGTTGCCGCCGTCGATGATCGCGTCCCCCGTCTCGAGCTGGGGTTCGAGCACGTCGATCACCGAGTCGACCACGCTCGCCGGGACCATGATCCAGACATGGCGGGGGGCGGCGAGTTGGGCGCACAGCTCGGCGATGTCCGCCGCGCCGCTCGCGCCGTGCTCGACCAGGGCGGCGACCGCCGCCGGGTCGCGATCGTAGACCACGCACTGGTGGCCGGCGGCGAGCAGGCGCTGCACCATGTTCGCGCCCATGCGGCCGAGTCCGATCATTCCGAGTTGCATCGTTGCGCCTCCGTTGGCAGTCGTGATCAGTGGAAGAAGCCTTCGAGCACCACCACCGCGTGCGCCTCCACACGCAGCCGCGGTTGTTCGATCGGCGGTTGTGCGCCGGGGTCGAACACCCAGGGTTCGCGGGCGGTGTCCAACGCCAGGTACCAGGTCATGCCGGCGATCGGCGGCAGCGCGAACTCGAGCGGCTCACTGCCCATGTTGAGCATGACATGCAGGGGCGACTCGCCCTCTTCAAGTCCGTCGAGGGTGAAGGCGAGGGCGTGGTTGCCGGGCGCGTCCCAGTTCGGCTGTTCGAGTCCGACCCCATGCCAGCGGATGTCGGGCAGGGCGTGTCCGGGTGCGCGCTCGCCGGTGAAGAAGCGGTTGCGACACAGCGCCGGGTGACGGCGGCGCAGCGCGATCATGGCACGCACGAAGTCGAGCATGGCGGCGCTGTCGTCGTGCATGCGCCAGTCGATCCAGCCGAGCGGGTTGTTCTGGCAGTAGGTGTTGTTGTTGCCCTGCTTGGTGCGCAGCAGTTCGTCGCCGGCGTGGAGCATCGGCACCCCCTGGCTGAGCATCAGGATGGCGATGAAGTTGCGCGCCTGACGCCGACGCAGGGCGAGGATGGCGGGGTCGTCGGTGGGGCCCTCGACGCCGCAGTTCCAGCTCAGGTTGTGGTCATGGCCGTCGCGGTTGTCCTCGCCGTTGGCCTCGTTGTGCTTGTGGTCGTAGCTGACCAGGTCGTAGAGGCTGAAGCCGTCGTGACAGGAGACGAAGTTGATGCTGTTGGTCGGCAGCCGGGCGCGGCTCTCGTAGAGATCGCTGGAGCCGGCGATGCGGGTGGCGACCTCGGCCACCAGTCCGGGGTCGCCGCGCACGAAGCCGCGGATCACGTCGCGATAGCGTCCGTTCCATTCCGCCCAGCGGTAGCCGGGGAAGTCGCCGACCTGATAGAGCCCGGCGGCGTCCCAGGCCTCGGCGATGATGTGCGCGCGATTGAGCGCCGGGGAGAGCTCGATGGCCCAGAGTACCGGCGCGTGGTACTGCGGGTTGCCGTCCTCGCCCCGGGCCAGGGCGCTGGCGAGATCGAAGCGGAAGCCGTCGACGTGCATCTCGCGACTCCAGTAGAGCAGCGAGTCGATGAGAAAGCGGGTGACGATCGGGTGGTTGCAGTTGAGGGTGTTGCCGCAACCGGTGTAGTCGCGATAGCGGCGCCGATCGATGAAGTCGAGGTGGTAGTACATCTCGTTGCCGAGCGCCTTGAAGCTGATGACCGGGCCGTCCTCGCCGCCCTCGGCGGTGTGGTTGAAGACCACGTCCATGATCACCCCGATGCCGGCGCGATGCAGCGCCTTGACCAGGTTGCGGAACTCGTCGCGGGCCTGACTGACATCGACGGCAAAGCCCGGGTGGGGGGCGAAATAGCTGTGGGTGCTGTAACCCCAGAAGTTCTCCAGCCCGCGCGCGGCGGTCGCCGGAGGCACATCCTGGGTGTCGAAGGCCATCACCGGCATCAGCTCGACGTGGGTAATGCCGAGTGACTGCAGATAGGGAATCTTCTCGATCACACCGAGGAAGCTGCCCGGGTGCGCGACCTCGGCGCTGGGGTGACGGGTGAAGCCGCCGACGTGCATCTCGTAGATCACCGAGGCATTGAGCGGGATGTGCAGCGGATGGTCGCCCTCCCAGTCATAGCCGTCGCGCACCACCTGCGCGCGCATCGCGGTGGCGGTGTTGTCGCCCGGTCGGCAGGCGGTGGTGCGATCCCACAGCAGGTCGCTGACGGTGGTCGCCCAGGGGTCGAGCAGCGCCTTGTCGCCATCTAGCCGACAGCCGGTCTCGCGGGTGTCGCAGCGTCCGCGTACCCGCCAGTTGTAATAGGTGCCGTCGGGCAGGTCCTCGACGAAGACGTGCCAGAAGAAGAAGGTCCGGTTGACCCTGGGGTCGAGCGCGATGACCTCGTCGGGCTCGGTGTCGTCGGCGCGCTCGAACAGCAGCAGCTCCATGGACTCGGCGTAGCGCGAGAAGACGCAGAAGTTGACGCCGCCCTCCATAGGGGTTGCGCCGGTGTTGTCCCAGACACCGGGCTGCACGGAAGATCTCTGTCGCGTCATGGTACGGCTCCTGCTCATGATCGCCGCTGTTCGCCCCCTTCTGGTCGTCATCGGCGCGACGGCTGCTGGCCGTCTGTGTGTACTTCGACCGCGGCGCGTGTGGGCCCGGTCACCAACGCCATCTCCCTGCGTTTTCGTTCGGCATCCTGCGGTCATCGCAACCCGTCCCGATTGATCGGGGCGGCGTCTTGAAGTCTAGACCCTGCAGACGAAGTTCGCTCAATACGAAAGGGACAGATTGAAAAAGACGAGCCTGAGCGATACGTTAGGCGACATGAACCGATCCAGACGCGCGCTCCCCCTGCTGCTGGTGCTCTGTCTGCTCGCCTTCCAGGCGCAGACGGTGGCCGCGCGCGCGCTCGATTGTCTCCATCTCGGTGCGTCCGTCACCGAGGTCGCCTGTCCCGGCCACATCCAGCCTGCGGGCGGGATCGACCGACAACCCGCAGCGCCCGGGGGCGGGGGCTCCCCCTTCGACTGCGCCAAGTGCGCGCTGGCGCTCACCCTCGGCGTACTGCAGGCGCCACCGGCGACCCCGCCGCTGCTGCTCGCCGACCGTGGCGCGGTACATCGGCCGCGCCCCCCCGCGCATTTCTATCTGCACGACCCCGAACACCTGCTGCGTCCACCGCGGACCGACTGACACCGACCCGATCCATCGCGGGGTCCCGTCGACCCCGTGCCGATTCAGTTCTGTGTTTGCGGGGCACGCCCGGTGCGTGTCCCTCGAGGTGTGACCCATGTATCGACGTCATCCATCCCGCGGAGGCGGCGCGCCGACGCGCGGTCTCTGGATCTCGCTATTGGTGGTGGTGCTTGCCGGTTGCGACGCCGCCCCCACGACCACGCCGCCGCCGGCGCAAGCCGAGCACGACCACGGCGCTGAGGAGGCGCCTGCCGCGCGACCGTTCGAAACCCGCTATGTCTGCCCGATGCACCCGCAGATCGTGCGCGATGCCCCCGGCACCTGCCCGATCTGCGGCATGGATCTGGTGGAGAAGGCGCTCGATCCCCTGGCCGGGCGCGGACCCGAGGTGCGGCTCGCCCCGGGGCTGGCGCAGACGCTCGGGGTCCGCACCGCCACGGTCGAGCGCGGCACCCTGTGGAAGTACGTCCGCACCCCGGGCCGGATCAGCTATGACGAGACCCGGCTGGCGCATCTCCACCCGCGCGCGCCGGGCTGGATCGAGGGGTTGAGCGTGCGCGCCCTCGGCGAGCCGGTCAGCGCCGGGCAGGAGCTTGCCGAGCTCTATGCCCCGGAGATCCTCTCCGCGCAGGTCGACTTCCTGCTCGCGCTCGCGCCCCAGCCCGAGGGCGTGGCCCGGGTGCGGGTCGATCAGGCGCGCAACATCCTCCGTCTGCTCGATGTCCCCGAGGCCGACATCCGCGCCATCGAGCGCAGCGGCGAGACCCGCCAGACGGTGCCGGTGCTGGCGCCGATCGACGGCGTGGTCACCGAGATGAAGGCGCGCGAGGGGATGTACGTCACCGCCGCCGATGCCATGTACACCATCGCCGATCTCAGCCGGGTGTGGGTGCTGGTCGACGTCTTCGAGCACCAGATCGACTGGATCGCCCCCGGCCAGGGCGCCGAGATCCGGGTCCCGGCCTATCCCGGACGCAGTTGGGAGGGCGAGGTCGACTATCTCTACCCGGCGCTCGATCCGCAGACGCGCACCCTGCGGGTGCGGTTGGTGTTCGACAACCCCGAGGGTCTGCTGCGCCCCAACATGTTCGCCGAGGTGGTGATCTACGGCGGTCCCAGGCGCGATGTGCTGAAGATCCCCGCCGAGGCGCTGATCGAGACCGGCACCGCCACCCGCGTGGTGCGCGCGCTCGACGACGGGCGCTTCGCCCCGGTCGAGGTGGTGGCGGGGATGCGACGCGAGGGCGAGGTCGAGATCCTCTCCGGGCTCGACGCGGGCGATCGCGTGGTGACCTCGGGGCAGTTCCTGCTCGACTCCGAATCGAGCCTGCGCGCCGGACTCGACCGGCTCTCGGGCCAGACGCAGGGAGGGCACGATCATGCCGGTCACTGATCCCCGTCACCGCCCGGAGGTGTCGCGATGAAGGCCGTGATCCTCTGGTCGATCCGCCGGCGGATGCTGGTGCTGCTCGGCGCGCTGGCGCTCGCCGTCTGGGGCGCGCAGGCGCTGCGTACCATCCCGCTCGATGCCATCCCCGACCTCTCCGACGTGCAGGTGATCGTGCGCACCAGCTTCCCCGGCCAGTCGCCGCGGGTGGTCGAGGAGCAGGTCACCTATCCGCTCACCACCACCATGCTGGCCGTCCCCGGCGCCAAGGTGGTGCGCGGTTACAGCTTCTTCGGCGACAGCTATGTCTATGTGCTGTTCGAGGACGGCACCGATCTCTACTGGGCCCGCTCGCGGGTGCTCGAGTATCTCAACCAGGCCGCCGCGAGCCTCCCCGAGGGCGTCCAGCCCCGGCTCGGACCGGATGCCTCCGGGGTCGGCTGGATCTACAGCTATGCCCTGGTCGATCGCAGCGGACGGCACGACATCGCCGAGCTGCGCAGCCTCCAGGACTGGTTCCTCAAGTTCGAGCTGCAGGCGGTCCCGGGGGTGGCCGAGGTGGCCACGGTCGGCGGCATGGTGCGCCAGTACCAGGTGGTGGTCGATCCCGATCGGTTGCGTGCCTACGGCATCCCGCTGTCGCGGGTGGCCGAGGCGCTGCGCGCGGCCAATGCCGAGGTCGGCGGCTCGGTGCTGGAGCTGGCCGAGGCCGAGTACATGATCCGCACCCGCGGCTATCTGCGCGGGGTCGAGGACATCGAGACCATTCCGTTGGGCGCCACCGAGGGCGGCACCCCGATCCTGCTGCGCGATCTGGCGCGGGTGCGGATCGGGCCGCAGATGCGCCGCGCGGTGGCCGATCTCGACGGCGAGGGCGAGGTCACCGGGGGGATCGTGGTGATGCGCTCGGGCGAGAACGCGCTGGCCACCATCGCCGCCGTCGAGGCGCGGCTCGATGCGCTCGCCGCCGGGCTCCCCGAGGGCGTGGAGATCGTCGAGACCTACGACCGCTCGCGGCTGATCCGCGCCGCCGTCGACAACCTCGGCGACAAGCTCGTTGAGGAGTTCGTCGTCGTCGCCCTGGTCTGCGTGCTCTTCCTCGTCCATCTGCGCTCGGCGCTGGTGGCCATCGTCAGCCTGCCGCTGGGGGTGCTGGCCGCCTTCCTGGTGATGAACGCGCAGGGGATCAACGCCAACATCATGTCGCTCGGCGGCATCGCCATCGCCATCGGCGCCATGGTCGATGCCGCCATCGTGATGGTGGAGAACGCCCACAAGCACCTCGAACGCGCCGGCCCCGGGATCGACCGCGCCACCCACTGGCGGGTGATCGGCGAGGCGGCCACCGAGGTCGGACCGGCGCTGTTCTTCTCGCTGTTGATCATCACCCTGAGCTTCCTGCCGGTGTTCGCGCTCGAGGCGCAGGAGGGACGGCTGTTCGCGCCCCTGGCCTATACCAAGACCTATGCGATGGCCGCCGCGGCGGGGCTCGCCGTCACCCTGGTGCCGGTGCTGATGGGCTATCTGGTGCGTGGCCGCATCCCGCGCGAGCAGGCCAATCCGCTCAACCGCGCGCTGATCGCCGGCTACCGGCCCGTGCTCGGCGCGGTGCTGCGCCGCCCGCGCTCGACGCTGGTGGCCGCCGGCGTGCTGCTCTACAGCTGTCTGATCCCGCTCGGCGGGGTGGGCGGGCTGCTCGCGCCGCTCAAATGGCCCTTCCAGCTCGTCTCGGCGGTGGTCGAGACCCCGCTCGCCGAACGCGCCGAGGCCCGGGTTGGGCAGTGGCAACAGGCGCTCGCCGAGGGCTGGCGCGCGCATCTCGGCGCGCTGCCGGTGATCGGCGGCTGGGATCGCGGGCTGGGCTCGGAGTTCATGCCCGAGCTCGACGAGGGCGATCTGATGTACATGCCGACCACGCTGCCCGGGATCTCGATCGGCAAGGCGCGCGAGCTGTTGCAGCAGACCGATCGGCTGATCGCCTCGGTGCCCGAGGTCGAGCGGGTGTTCGGCAAGGTCGGGCGCGCCGAGACCGCCACCGACCCGGCGCCGCTGACCATGATCGAGACCTTCATCCATCTCAAGCCGCGCGAGGCGTGGCGCGAGGGGATGACGCTCGCGCGGCTGATCGACGAACTCGACGAACGCGTCCAGGTGCCCGGCGTGACCAACGCCTGGGTGATGCCGATCAAGACCCGCATCGACATGCTCGCCACCGGCATCAAGACCCCGATCGGGGTGAAGATCTCGGGGCCGGATCTGGCCGAGATCGAGCGGCTGGGACGGGCGCTGGAGCCGATCCTGATGGGGATCGAGGGCACGGTCTCGGCCTATTCCGAGCGCGTCGCCGGGGGGCGCTATATCGAGATCCGCCCCGACCGCCTGGCCGCAGCACGCTTCGGGCTGAACATCGACGACATCAACCAGGTGGTGGCCGCCGGGATCGGCGGCATCGAGGTCACCCGCACCGTCGAGGGGCTGGAGCGCTATCCGGTCAATCTGCGCTTCCCGCGCGATCGGCGCGCCGATCTCGAGGCGCTGCGGGAGCTTCCGATCGTCACCCCGAGCGGGGCGCAGGTCGCGCTCGGGCAGGTCGCCGAGGTGGTGATCGTCGACGGACCGCCGCTGCTCAAGAGCGAGAACGCGCGGCTCACCGGCTGGACCTTCGTCGACATCCGCGGCCGTGATCTCGGCGGCTATGTCGCCGAGGCGCGGGCGCGGGTGCAGGAGGCGCTGGCGCTGCCGCCGGGCTATTCGCTCGACTGGTCGGGCCAGTACGAGTCGATGGAGCGCGCCCAGGCGCGGCTGGCGCAGGTGCTGCCGCTGACCCTGGCGATCATCCTGGTGCTGCTCTATCTTGCCTTCGGCTCGCTCGGGCGGGCGCTGCTGGTGCTCGGCTCGCTGCCGCTGGCGCTGGTCGGCGGGCTGTGGCTGATCTATCTGCTCGACTACAACCTCTCGGTGGCGGTCGCGGTGGGCTTCATCGCCCTGGCCGGGGTGGCGGCGGAGTTCGGCGTGGTGATGCTGGTCTATCTCGACGCGGCGCTCGCGCGTCGCCGCGCCGAGGGACGGCTCGATGACCGCGCGGCGCTCCACGCCGGGCTGATCGAGGGCGCGGTGCTGCGCATCCGTCCCAAGGCGATGACGGTGGCGACCATCTTCGCCGGGTTGCTGCCGATCATGCTCGGCGCCGGGGTCGGCTCGGAGGTGATGCGCCGCATCGCCGCGCCCATGGTCGGCGGCATGATCACCGCGCCGCTGCTCAGCCTGCTGTTGCTGCCGGCGGCCTACGCCCTCTGGTACCGGCGCGGGCTGCGCTGAGCGGGGCCGCGTCCGGGGCGCCTAGCGCGCGAGCCCGGGCGCGGCCTTGACGATCAACCCGCCGGTCGGCACCCCGATGTCGTCGGCGATCACCCCGCACTTGGCCTGGAGCAGGAAGACGATGGGCGCCTCGACCTCGCTCAGGCTCTCGTAGTTGGCCTGACCCTTGGCGATGATCAGGGGCGCGGCGGCGAAGCGTGCGCGGAATTCGTCCGAGCAGCGATCGAGCAGGGTGCCGACGGCGTCCGAGCCGTTGTCGACGAGGCTGGCGCAGCCGTCGAGCCCGGCAGCGCGCGCGTCCTCCAGGGTGGCGTCGTTGATCGCCGGGCCGCCCTTGCAGACATAGGTCACCGGCTGGTCGAGCTGCTCGATCAGGGCGCGGTCGAACACCGTCTCGCCGGCGTTGTCGCCGAGATAGAGCACCCGGTCGACGCGCGCGAGCGCGGCGCGCAGCACCGCCAGGTCGTCGATGGCGAAGGGCTGGCGCAGCACCCGATCGAGGGTGGCCTCGAGGTCGTAGTGCTCGAACACCCCGAAGTCGATGATGTTGCCCGCGATCGCGCCGCGCACCGCCGTCTCCAGCGGATCGGCCGAGGCGGCGATGGCGGCGATCAGCCGTGGGTAGAGGTCGAGGGCGCGGCGCGTCGCCTCCTGCTTGGCCGCGAGATAGGGATCGACGGCGCCGGTGCGGGTGCGCACCAGACGGTGGATGGTCTCGGCCATCCGTGGCGGTGTGGTGTCGAGCGGCAGCCGCTGCAACTCGGCCATGGTCTCGACCAGGATCGCGTGCTGCAGCGCCTGATCGGCGCCGGCGCGCCGCGCCGCGCTCAGCGCCTGGCGCAGGAAGCAGGGATAACAGTCGAGATGGGTATGCATGGCGGCTCCGTCGGTTGCTGGCAGGGACGGGCGACCCTAGCACGGGGTGGCGACTCGACGCCTTGACGACTGTCGCCGGGCGCTGTCCGACTATGCTTCTTGGTGCAGGGGTGTGTCGCAGCGGATCGGCAGCATCAGGAGGTCGTCATGAACCAGGAACCCTCGTCCCTCGAACCCTCGCTCACCGAATTGCTCGCGGCCCTGACCGATGCCGTCGGTCGGGGCGATCGAGCGCGGGCGCAGGCCCTGGCGCTCGAGATCCGTCAGCGGCTGATGGCCGAGTCGGCGTGGCTCGATGAGGCCGAGCGCCAGGTCGGCGCGCTGCTGGCCGCCCTCGATCGACAGTCGCCCATCATCGTGCGACTGGTGGGTGATCTCGGCGCGTCGTCATGGCCGCTTGCGACCGATGACAGACACTTCGTCGTCGACAGGGGGGAGGCGCCCCAGCGCGCCGGCATCCCGGCGTGGTCCATGACCACGGCCGCCCCGGCTAGCGGCGAGGTCTATCCGGTGTGGTTCGGTACCAACCGCCGCCCGGACGGGGCGGGCGGCTATGGCGGCGAGCGCGACACCCGGGTCCACTACGGTCGGGCGCTGGTCCAGGTCCCCGAGGCGCATCGCTTCGGCGAGAGCGGTAGTGGCTTCTGGACGCGGTTGCTGCGTCTCGACCTGCGCGACGACCGGCTGCGGCTGCGCGCCGTCGAGTCGCGCACGCCCGCGGCCTGCCTCGCCGAGGTCGCGGCGACCGTGGCGGCGGCGCGCGAGGCCGGCGAGCAGGCCCAGGCAATGGTCTATCTGCACGGCTACAACACCAGCTTCGAGGAGGCGGCGATCCGCGCCGCGCAGATCGGCTATGACCTCAAGGTGCCGGCCACCGCCTTCTTCAGCTGGCCCTCGCAGGGTACGCTCGCGGCCTATCCCGCCGACGAGGCGGCGATCGAGGCGAGCGAGCGACTGATCGCCGACTTCCTCGTCGCGTTCGCCCGCGACTGCGGTACCGACCGGGTGCATCTGGTCGCGCACAGCATGGGCAATCGTGGTCTGTTGCGGGCGTTGCAGCGGATCGCGGCAGAGGCCGGGGAGGCGGGGGTGCGCTTCGCGCAGGTGTTCCTCGCCGCGCCCGACGTCGATCGCGATCTCTTCATCGATCTCGCCAGGCTCTATCCGCGTCACAGCGAGCGCACCACGCTCTATGCCTCCGCCGCCGATCGTGCGGTGCACCTCTCCTCCCGACTCCACGGCGCGCCGCGTGCGGGCTATTTCGAGCCCTATACGGTGGTACCCGGGGTGGACACGGTGGCCGTGCCCGACTTCGACCTCGACCTGCTCGGTCACGGTTATTTCGCCCAGGCCGAGGCGTTGCTGCACGATCTCTTCGAGCTGATGCGTCACGACAGCGCGCCGACGGCGCGACAGCGTCTGCGTCCACTCGCCGGGGCCGGCGCCGGGGTCTGGTCATTGGTCAGATAGTGCTTGAGGATCAGGGGACTGGCCCCATGAATGATCACCTCATCACCAATCAGTCTCCGTGAGCTGTATCAGTACCCGGGACGGATCGAACACAGGGAGGATCGAGATGACTGAGCCGACTTGCGTGATCCTGGTCGAGGGGGACGCCGAGCTGCGGACCTCCCTCGCCAATGCCCTCGGGGACGCCGGCTGTACGGTCGCAACCGCGCCCGACGGACTGTCCTTCTATCGTCAACTCAGCGAGCAGAGCTTCGCCGTGGTGGTCGTCGACCTCGCGTTGCCGGATCAGCCGGGACAGGTGTTGATCGATTACGCCAGACGCCAGACCACCAGCGCCATCGTTGCCATCGGCGCGCGCAGCGGGGTCGATATCCGGGTCGATTGCTATCAGGCCGGGGCCGATCTGTTCCTGCAGACGCCGGTCGATGCACAGGAGCTGGCCGTCGCCGTCTCCAGCCTGGCGCGGCGTCATGCCCAGCTTCGTGCCGCGGCGCAGCGTCTCGTCGGCTGGCGTCTGCTGGTGCATCGGCGGGCGCTGGCGATCCCCGGTGCCGGCACCCTGGAACTCAGTCCGCGCGAGTGTCAGCTGCTCGACCTGCTCTCGCCCGGGGCGGGTGCCGCGGTGCGGCGCTGTGAGCTGCTCGACCGGCTCTATGCGCGGCGCGACGAGAGCGCCGAGCGCGCGCTCGAGACCCTGGTGCGCCGTACCCGTCGCAAGATCGCCGGCCACCATCCTGGGCCGAGCCCCATCCTCACCCAGCATGGTGTAGGCTATGCCTTCGCCACCCCGTTGATGCGGGCCTGAGGCCTTGGTCAGAACCGGTCAGGTCAGGTCGGTTCCCGTGGGTTGATGCACGGCCATCGGCCTGTCACCGTGCAACCAGCGTCCGGGATCGTCCCGGCGCTCACGACGATCGCAATGGAGGAACCGGGATGAAGACCTTCAGCACAGTGGCGGCGATGGCCCTGGTCTGTACCGCCTCGGGGGCGGCGCTCGCCGAGGACATGGAGAAGGGGGTGAACGCCTTTCGCGCCTGCTATGGCAGCGACATCCCGCCGGGGATGACCGGTGCGCCGGAGCTGACCATCGAGGTGGTGGTCGACTCCCAGCCCGAGCACAAGGCGATGGGCACGGGCAAGGTGACCTGGGGCTCGGTGCAGGGCTCCGCGCCGATCGAGACCGAGATCAGCGGCCCTTGGTACTACATGTGCACCATGGACGCCTGCTCGATCCGCTTCGACTTCTCCGGCGAGGGGCTGGACGGCATGCTGGTGGCGACCAACTGGGGCTCGCCCGGCACCTTCAAGTACAGCTTCAACGACGGCGACCCCGTCGAGCAGAAGGCGATGGTGTGTAACTGAGGACAGCACCGTCTCGTCCTGGATCAGCCTCCAGCGGCCAGCCGACAGCCTCCAGTGGAGAAGCGTGGCTGACCGCTGAAAGCTGATCGCTCATTTTTCAGCCTCCAGCGGCCAGCTGACAGCCTCCAGTGGGGAGGGCCAACGTCATGATTTGGCGACAGTGGCGTGCATACTGCCGCGATGGCGAGAGAAGACGTCCCGCTGGTAGCTGACGACTGGATGCTTACCGCTTTATCCCTTCGCGTCCTTTGCGGTTCAATCTCTTCGGCCGGCGGTTCAGCCGAGCCCCATCTCCTCGAGCAGCTCGTCGCTGCGCATCACCTGGCAGTAGATCATGTTGAGGATCTCCAGCTCGTGCTGGTGCAGGCTGTCGGTGCCGGCGGCGCAGCAGTCCTCGAGGAGGATGACGTGGAAGCTCTCGTCGGCGAGGCTGCGCACCGTCGAGGAGACGCACTGGTCGGTGTAGACGCCGGTGACGATGACGTTGCGGATGCCCATGTTGTTGAGCACCAGACGCAGGTTGGTCCCGGTGAGGGCGCTGTCGGTGGTCTTGGTGACGACGATCTCGCCCGGTTCCGGGGCCAGCTCGGGGACGATCTGCGAGGCCTCGGTGTCGAGCGGCATCAGCAGGTTGTTCCAGCCCGGCAGCTTTTGGCTCAGCGAGCGATCGCGACCGTCCTCGAGCAGACAGGCGATGCGGGCGTGGATGACGTCGATCCCGGCGGTGCGGAAGCGTTGCTGGAGGGCGCGAAGGTTGGGGATCAGGGTCTCGCGCATGCGTTGCTGGAAGGGGGCCCAGCGGGCGCGTTCTTCGGGGTCGTCGGCGAGCACCATGCCGTAGTTCTGCACGTCGATGCAGAGCAGCGCGGTCTCCTCGGGGGTGAGCGGCGGGAGTTCCGGTGCGGGCGCCTTGGCGTAGTAGAAGGAGCGGTGTCGCGTCTTCCAGGTCATGCGCGGTGCCTCCTCGATGCGCGGGCGGGGGCGGCGCGGGGCTTGTCCCCAGACCCTGTGGTTCGTCCTGTGGATAAGTTGTGACGAGTTGCGCTAGGTCACTGAGATACAAGCCCGTGAGACGGATTGGTCGAATCCTGTCCACCAGAGGCTAATTTCTAAGCGTAGTCCAGAAAGATCACACTCACCAGTGATCCAGGACAAGCATGGGCGAGAAGGGGGGCCAGCGACCAGCGGGATTGAACCGCTAAGCCGCAAAGGACGCGAAGAAAGCGACCAGCATCCAGCAAACAGCCTCCAGTGTCGGCGTACGGTCAACCGCGACGCGACGAGACAACCCAACCCCCTCACTGGAGGCTGGCAACTGAAAGCCTTTCTTCATCTTCGTGCACTTTTGCGGCTTTGCGGTTCAATGTCCTGTCGGCTGTCGGCTGTCGGCTGTCGGCTGTCGGCTGTCGGCTGTCGGCTACTGCAGGGCCGGGACCAACCGCTGTCGTCGTCGTGCGGTGGCGACCAGGGTGATGCCGAGCATTACCGCCGCGGCGGTCAGGCCGGCGAGTAGTCCCAGCCACAGACCGGCCGGTCCGCGTGCCGGGCCGAACAGATCGGTGAGCGCGAGGCTGTAGCCGATCGGCAGGCCGATGGCCCAGTAGGCGATCAGGGTGATGATCATCGGCGTGCGGGTGTTCTGGTAGCCGCGCAGGGCGCCGGCGGCGGTCACCTGGACGGCGTCGGAGAGCTGGTAGAGCGCGGCATAGACGATCAGCTGGGTGGCCACGGCGATCACCGCCGGGTCCGGGGTGTAGAGCCGTGCGACCCAGTCGCGCCCGAGCAGGATCAGCACGGCCGAGCAGCAGGCCAGGGTCAGCGCCGTGCCCAGCGCGACCCGGGTGCTGAAGCGCGCCTCCCGGATCGAGCCGCGTCCGAGCGCCTGACCGACTCGCACCGTGGTCGCCATCGACAGCGACAGGGGCACCATGAAGATCAGGGTGGAGAAGTTGAGCGCGACCTGGTGTCCGGCCACCACCACCGGTCCGAGACCACCGATGAGCAAGGCGATGACGGCGAAGATGCTGGCCTCGGCGAATACCGCGATGCCGATCGGCACACCGAGCGCGAGCAGCGCGCCGAGGGTGGCGGGGTCGGGGCGCTCGATCCGGGCGAAGGGGGCGTAGCGATGATAGCGCGGCGCGAGCGCGATCCAGAGCGCCAAACCGGCGAGCATGAACCACATCACCAGCGCCGTGGCCCAGCCGCAGCCGACGCCGCCGAGCGCCGGCAGCCCGAACCAGCCACCGTGGATGAAGACATGGTTGGCCGGGATGTTGAGCAGCAGCCCGAGCAGTCCGAGCACCATGTAGGGACGCGGCTGTCCGAGCCCGTCGCAGAAGCCGCGCAGCACCTGAAACAGCGCCGCCGCCGGGAAGCCGAACGCGACCGCCTGCAGATAGCCCATGGTCGGGGCGATCAGCTCGGGGTCGATTCGCATCACCTCCAGCAGAGGTTGCGCCGAGGCCAGCACCGCGGCGGCGAGTGCTCCCAGCGCGAGCGCCAGCCACAGCGCCTGGCGCACCAGCGGCCCGGTCGCGCCCAGTCGCCCGGCGCCGACGAGGTGGGCGACCTTGGGGGTGGTGGCCATCAGCACCCCGTTCATCAGCAGGAAGACCGGGATCCACACCGAGTTGCCGAGCGCCACCGCGGCGAGATCGCGCGCCCCGACCCGACCGGCCATCAGGGTGTCGACGAAACCCATCGCGGTGTGCGAGAGCTGGGTGATGAGGATCGGCCAGGCCAGGGCGATCAAGGCGAGGAACTCGACGCGGACGCGTTGAGCGGTTGCACGCTGGGAAGACATGGAAACCGTCTTTAAAAACAGTTAATTATCTTCCCTTCGATTGCGGGTTGTCAATCGTCGCGAAACGTGTATCTAGCTGTCGACCAGCGACCAGCGACCAGCGACCAGCGACCAGCGACCAGCGGGATTGAACCGCAAAGCCGCCAAGAGCGCGAAGATGGAGAAAGGCTTCCAGCCGCCAGCCACCAGTGATGGGGCGGGGCTGTCTTGTCGCGTTGCGGTCGACCGCACACCGACACTGGGGGCTGCTTGCTGGAGGCTGGTCGCTCTCTTCGTGTCCTTTGAGTCTTTGCGGTTCTATCTTCATTGAACTGCCAAGACGCCAAGAGCGCGAAGATGGAGAAAGGCTTCCAGCCGCCAGCCGCCAGCGATGGGGCAGGGTTGTCTTGTCGCGTTGCGGTCGACCGCACACCGACACTGGAGGCTGCTTGCTGGAGGCTGGTCGCTTTCTTCGCGTCCTTTGCGGCTTTGCGGTTCAATCTCCTGGCGGCTTGAATCTCCGCACCGACTTGCACGCAGTGAGTGTAATGCTATAACGTCCCGCGTTCTGTCTTGCGATTTGTCAACGCCTCTTCCATGCCGTCTCCGGTCCATCCACAACCCCGTCGTGCGCGTGCCCCATTGGCTGCGTTGCTGCTCGGTGTTGTGTTGCTGTGGACGCAGACGGCGCTGGCGGCGCATCAGCTCGAGCACCTGGTCCACGATCACGATGGCCCCTGCCTGATCTGTCTGGGGGGTGTCGGGATCGGCTCGCCGCTCGGGGCCGCGCCGCCGTCGCTGTATCAGGTCCGCCCGCGTGAGATCGGGCGGCTGTGCTCGGCGCCACTCGTCTGGCCGGGCGCATGCTCCTTCCTGCCTCAGCGCGCTCGCGCGCCCCCCGGTTCGGTTCGCTGTTGATCGCTGTGACGTTTTCGATCACCCGCTGGTGACCGTTGGCGTCCTTGTGCTCCACCCAATGATCAGGAACCGAAGCCATGTCCACACCGAACCTGCTGCGTGGCGGGGCGGGCGCGCTCGCGCTGCTGCTGCCGCTGTGTGCCACAGCCACGACCGATGATGCCGAGATCGCCGAGCTGCGCGCGATGATCGAGGCGATGAAGGACCAGTACGAGACCCGTATCCAGTCGCTCGAACGCCGTCTCGCCGAGGCCGAGTCGCGCACGCCGCCACGGGCGGCCCTCCCCCCCGGTGACACCGGCTCGCGTCCGATGCGCGCGCCCGTGGTGCACCAGGCGCCGACACCCGCGCCGACCCGTGGCGCGCTGAGCGCGGCCAATGCCTTCAATCCGCAGATCTCGGTGATCCTCGACGGCAACTACTATCACGACGACCTCGACGGCGAGGGTTCGGGCCTGGTCGGCCAGGCCTTCCAGCCCTCCGGTGGTGATCATCACGATCACGACCACGCCGGTCACAGCCACGGCACCTTCGACAACGGCTTCAACATGCGTGAGGCCGAGCTGAGCTTCGCCGCGACCATCGACCCCTATTTCGATGCCGCCATGCACATGGCCGTCGACAGCGACGGCAACGTCGAACTCGAGGAGGCCTATCTGCAGACCCGCGCGCTGCCGCACGGGCTGCGGGTCAAGGCCGGACGCTTCCTCAGCGGCTTCGGCTATGCCAACGCCCAGCACCCGCACCAGTGGGCCTTCGTCGACCAGAACCTGCCCTATCTCAATCTGCTCGGGGTGCACGGTCTGCAGGACACCGGGGTGCAGCTGACCTGGCTGCCGGCGCTGCCGGTCTACACCCTGGTCGGGGTCGAGGCGCTGCAGGGCGATCAGGAGCGCTTCGGCGCCACCTTCGGCGACGAGACCCTGGAATCGCTCGGGCTCGACGAGGCCGGCGACGGCCCGCGGCTGTGGACCGCCTTCGCCAAGATCGCCCCCGACCTCGGCGACCAGCACGCGCTGCAGTTCGGCGTCTCCTTCGCCCATGGCGACCGTCAGCAGGAGCTGCACGCCCATACCCACGACCACGACGCCGAGGTGCACCAGACCGCGCTCGACGGCGACGCCGATCTCTGGGGTGTCGATCTGGTCTACGCCTATGACGCGCCCGGCTACGGCGGCAAGGGCGACCTGCGGCTGCAGAGCGAGTATCTGCGTTCGATCAAGGACCTCGACATCATCGCCAGCGCCCATCCCGAGCAGCTCGGCGATCGGCGCACCTTCACCACCGACGGGCTCTACGCCCAGCTCACCTACGGGATCGCGCCGCGCTGGACCCTGGGGCTGCGCTATGACGTGCTCGGCCTGACCAACAGCGTCGGCGGCGACGCCGATGCCGACTATGGCAGCTCCGAGCGCTGGACCCTGGGGCTGACCTGGGGGTTGACGGAGTTCTCCCAGTTGCGCGCGCAGTACGCCCGCAACGACATCCTGGTGGCCGAGGACACGCGCGAGCGCTTCGACGCCTTCTATCTGCAGTTCCTGATGAGCATGGGCAGCCACGGCGCCCACGCCTTCTGATGCCCCGGAGGAACGCCATGAACAGATCCCTGATGATCCGCGCGGGCGTGCTGCTCGCGGCCCTGGTCGCGCTGCCGGCGCAGGCGCTCGAGGTGGTGGCCACCAGCCCGAGCATGGGTGCGCTGGTGCGCGCGGTCGGCGGCGCGGACACCGCGCTGACGGTGCTCTCCGGGCCCGAGCGCGACCTGCACCGGTTGCAGGCGCGCCCGAGCATGATCGGCGCGCTGCGTCGCGCCGACCTGGTGGTGGCGGTCGGCGCCGAGTTGGAGATCGGCTGGTTGCCGCTGGCGATCGCCAGCGCCGCCAACCCGGCGATCCGCCCCGAGACCCCGGGCTATTTCGAGGCCGCCGCCCAGGTCGCGCTGCTCGATGTCGGCACCCCGGCCGATCGCGCGCTCGGTGACGTCCACCCGCTCGGCAACCCGCACCTCAACCTCGATCCGCTGCGCATGGCGACGGTGGCGCGGGCGCTGGCCGAGCGCATGGCCGGGCTCGATCCGGCCGGTGGCCCCGGCTATCGCGCCGGCGCCGCGCGCTTTGCCGCCGCCGTCGAGCGGCGGCTGCCGGCGTGGTCGGCGCGGCTCGACGGCGCGCCGGGCGCGGTGCTCCACCACCGCGACGGCGTCTATCTGCTCGATCGCTTCGGCGTGCCGCTGCTCGGCACCATCGAGCCGGTGCCCGGGGTGCCGCCGAGCGGTCGGCAGCTGAGCGCGCTCACCGAGCGGTTGCGGGGCCGCGCCGGGGTGGTGATCCACACCCCCTATCAACCGGCGCGCCCGGCCGAGCGGGTCGCCGCCGCGCTCGACTGGCCGGTGGCGGTGCTGGCGCTGGAGCCGGCGCGAGAGGCCGACGGCGCGGCCTATCTGGCGCACATCGACCGCTGGGTCGAGGCGCTCGCCGGGGCGGGGCGGCGATGACCGAGTCGCTGTTGCGGCTCGACGGACTGGTCGCGGGCCATCGCGCGCCCGTGGTCGGTCCGCTCTCGTTCGCCCTGGGGCGTGGCGAGGTGCTGGGGCTGTGGGGCGGCAACGGCAGCGGCAAGTCGACCCTGCTCAACGCCATCGCCCGCGCCGCGCGGGTGTTCGCCGGGACGATCCGGCGCGCGCCCGGGTTGCGCCTGAGCTATCAGGAGCAGCGCCCGGTGCGCCTCGAGCCCATGCCGATGACCGGCGCCGACCTGCTGCGTGCCGCCGGGCTCGACCCGCGCCGTGCACCGGCGCCCCTCGGTGCGCTGCTCGGGCAGCGGCTCGATCGGCTCAGCGGGGGGCAGTACCAGCTGCTCTGCGTGTGGTGCGCGCTCGGCGCCGAGGTCGATCTGGTGCTGCTCGACGAGCCGACCAACAATCTCGATCCCGGCGCCGAGCGGTCGTTGCGCGCGCTGCTGGAGACGGCGCGCGCAGACCGGGCGGTGTTGCTGGTCAGTCACGAGCGCGCCTTTCTCGACGCGGTGAGCACCCGGGTGCTGGCGCTCGATGCCGGGGGGTGGTCATGAACGAGGGGCTCGCGCTGCTCGTCGATCCGTTGTTCCGGGTACCGCTGCTCACCGGGCTGGCGGCGAGCCTCGCGCTCGCGCCGATCGGGGTGTTGTTGATGCTCCGCGACGAGTGGCTGGCGGCGCTGGGGCTGGCGCATCTGGCGGCCGCCGGTGCCCTCGGTGGGCTCGCGCTCGGCGCGCCGGGGCTTGCAGGCGCCGGGTTCGGTGCACTCGGCGGTGGTCTGGTCAAGGGCGCGCTGGGCCGGCGTGGCAACGGTGTCTACGGCTTCATGATCCTGATCGGCTGGGCGTTGCTGCTGCTGATTGCGGCCAACAGCGCGGTGGGCGAGGGGCTGGGGCAGGCGCTGATCGACGGCCAGCTCTACTTCGCCCGCTGGCCCGAGCTGATCGCGGCCCTGGTGCTGGCGCTCGCGCTGCTGTGGTCGTTGCCCCGGCTGGCCTGGCCGCTGTTGCGCGCGCGCCTGCTGCCCCGGCTCGACCGCGCCAATGGTCGCGCGGCCTGGCGCACCCACCTGGGGATGGATCTCGTCGCCGCGCTCGGCATGGCGGTGGGCACCGCCACGTTGGGGTTGATGGGGGCCTTTGCGCTGGTGTTCGTGCCGGCCTGGGTCGCTTTCCGGGTGGCGCGCGGCTGGCGCGCGACCTGGGTGGTGGCGGGGCTGATCGGGGTCGCTGGTTATCTCGGCGCCTTCGTGCTGGCGCTGGCGCTCGATCAGCCGTTCGGCCCGGTGCTGGTGGCGGTGCTGGTGTTGCTGGCCTGGGGCGCGAGCGCGCTCCAGGCGGGGTGGCGCGTGCTGACGGGCTGGCGCTGAGCGCGCTCAGTGGCAGGGGTCGCTCCACCAGTGCGAGAGCCGCTGTTCGAGTTCCCGCGCCGGCAGCCCCTCGTAGTGGGAGATGTCGTTGAACAGCCGCAACCGGGCGCGCACCTCGCTGGCGAAGTCGAGGATGGTCAGCCCCGCCGGGCTCTGGTCGAGCCGGTCGCGGTAGCCTCGCGCATCGAAGCCGAGCAGACTGCTCACCAGCAGCCGGTTGGTGCCCTTGTGCGCGACCACCAGCACCGAGCGGTCGTGGTGGTCGTGGACGATGCGGCGCATCACCGGCAGGGCGCGGGCGAGCACGTCGATCCCCGACTCGCCGCCCTTGGGCGCGCTGGTCAGCGGGTCTTCCTGCCAGGCGCTGTATTCCTCGGCGAAGTCGGCGGCGACCTGCTCGCGGGTCAGTCCCTCCCAGTGGCCGTAGTCGATCTCGCGCAGCCCTGGCTCGGGGGTGGGTTCGAGACCGTGTGACTCGGCGATGATCCGCGCCGTCTCCATGGTGCGCCCCATCGGGCTGGCGAAGACCGCATCGAGGCTGTCGCAGCGCAGTCGTGCGGCGAGCGCCCGGACCTGGTTGCGGCCCTGCTCGGAGAGCGGCACGTCGGTGGAGCCGGCGAAGCGGTCCTCGGCGGTGAGTTCGGTGGCGCCGTGGCGCACCAGATAGATTCGGGTCGGCATCTTGTTCTCCTCGTTGGCACCAGGTTGTCCCTTGTGTCCCCATGGTCGGGGCACCTGTAGTCGATGTCCAGACGTAACCGGTGTTGAGATCCCCGCCGGTGCGATACGCGGGAGGCTGGTGCTGTGTCAGAATGGATGACCGGAGCAGCGGCGGGTTCCGCGAGGGGCGCGTCGGTGACGATCGGCAGCGGTTTCGCGATGATGGAGGTCTTGGCCCGGTCATGAGCGCACGGAAAACGCGCAGGCGTACGAGCAAGGGGAGTGCCCGCAAGACGACAGGGCGCGGCAGTTCGGGGCTGTTGCGACTGCTGGTGCTGGTGCCGCTGGTGCTGGCGGCGCTCTCGGTGGTGCTGGTCGGGGCGCTGCGCTGGCTCGATCCGCCGAGCTCGGCGTTCATGCTCGAGCACCGGCTCGCCGGGCTGTGGACCGAGGGCCGCGCGCCGCGACTGGCGTATCGCTGGGTCGATCTCGACGACATCGACCCGGAGCTGGCGCTGGCGGTGATCGCCGCCGAGGACCAGCGCTTCCCCGAGCACCACGGCTTCGACCTGGTCGAGCTGCGCCAGGTGCTCGCCGAGCTGGGCGAGGGGGGTCCCAGCCGGGGTGCGAGCACGCTGACCCAGCAGACGGCGAAGAACCTCTTCCTGTGGCCGGGGCGGGACTATCTGCGCAAGGGCATCGAGGCCTGGTTCACGGTGTTGATCGAGACGCTGTGGCCGAAACGGCGGATCCTCGAGGTCTATCTCAACATCGCCCAGTTCGGCCCCGAGGTCTATGGCGCCGAGGCCGCCAGCCGCCGCTATTTCGACCGTTCCGCGGCCAACCTCGGGCGGTCTCGCGCCGCCCGGCTCGCGGCGGTGCTGCCCGATCCACGCGGCTATCGGCTCGATCGCCCCAGCGAGCGGCGGGAGCGGCGTGTGGGCTGGATCCTCGCCCAGATGCGCCAGCTCGGCGGTATCGCCTATCTCGAGCGGCTGCGCTGAGCGCGGCCTTGCGAGGCGCGATGCGATCGCGCAGGATGTCGCCGCCGGTGCCGCGCTGATGAGGTATCGGGATGAGGCGTGCCCGGCGCGCGCGCCCTGGAGTCGCCCTTGGAACACGCAGCCGATCAGCCCGCCGGGAACGAGCCCGACCCGGAACAACCCGCCTCGCCCACCCGCCGGCGTCTTGCGCCAGGGGGGGGGGTGTTGCGCCTGTCGAGCGCGCTGCTCGGCGCCGGGTTGCAGCTCATGCTGCTGGGGCTGCTCGGTGCCGCGGCCTTCGTCCACTTCACCCTGCCCGAGCTGCCCGATGTCGAGCAGCTGCGCGACGTCCAGCTCCAGGAGCCGTTACGGGTCTACAGCGCCGATGGCGCGCTGATCGGCGAGTTCGGCGTGCAGCGGCGCCGTCCGGTGCGCTATCGCGATGTCCCGGCGCTGGTGGTGCAGGCGGTGCTCGCCACCGAGGACAGCCGTTTCTTCCAGCACCGTGGCGTCGATCTGGTGGGGCTGGCGCGCGCCTCGCTGAGCTATGCCCTGACCGGCGAAAAGGCGCAGGGCGGCAGCACCATCAGCATGCAGCTCACCCGCAACTTCTTCCTCTCGCCGGAGAAGACCTTCGCGCGCAAGCTCGCCGAGGTGCTGCTGACCCTGCGTGTCGAGCGTACCCTGACCAAGCAGCAGATCCTCGAGCTCTATCTCAACAAGATCTTCTTCGGTCATCGCGCCTACGGCATCTCGGCGGCCGCGGCGCTCTATTACGACAAGTCGCTCGATGCGCTGACCCTGCCCGAGGTGGCGATGCTCGCCGGCATCCCCCAGGCGCCCTCGAGCAACAACCCGGTGACCGACCCGGCGCGGGCGCTCGAGCGGCGCAACCATGTGCTCGGGCGGATGCACGCACTCGGCTATATCGACACGCCGCGCTACGAGCAGGCGATCCGCACCCCCGACCGGGCGCGGTTGCATCGCCGCCTGCCCGACCTGGAGGCCGGACACGTCGCCGAGATGGCGCGCCAGGAGATCATCGAGCACTACGGCGAGGCCGCGCTCGGGCACGGCTATCGGGTCTTCACCACCATCGACACCCGGTTGCAGCGCGCCGCGCAGGGTGCGGTGCGCGAGGCGCTGCACGACTACGACCGGCGTCACGGCTATCGCGGCGCCGAGGCGCGCATCGAGCTTGCCGGGCGCACCGAGTCGGCGCTCGATGCGCTGCTCGCCGCTCACCCGCCGCTCGGTGGGTTGCGCGCGGCGCTGGTCACCGCGGTCTCGGCGCGCGCGGCCGAACTCTATCTCGGGCGGGGCGAGCGTGCGCGGCTCGATCTCGGGGCGGTCGCCTGGGCGCGGCCCCTGATCGACGAGAACCGGCGCGGGCGCCGTCCTCGACGTGTCAGCGACGTGCTCGCCGTCGGCGACCTGGTGCGACTCTCGCGCGCCGAGGACGGCGACTGGCGACTCGATCAGCTCCCGGCGGTCGCCGGTGCGTTGGTCTCGATCGATCCGCGCGACGGCGCGGTGCTGGCGCTGGTCGGGGGCTACGACTTCGCCGCGAGCAAATTCAACCGCGCGCTCGACATGCGTCGCCAGCCCGGTTCGAGCTTCAAGCCCTTCATCTATGCCGCCGCGCTCGCCGAGGGCTGGACCCCGGCGAGCCTGGTGCGCGACGGTCCGGTGGAGCTGCCGCGCGGCTCGCGCTGGAACCCGCAGAACGCCGATCGCCGCGCGCTCGGTCCGATCCGGTTGCGTCCGGCGCTGGCGCGCTCGCGCAACCTCGCCACCATCAATCTGCTGCAGAGCGTCGGGTTGGAGGACGCCAAGCGCTATCTCGAGCGCTTCGGCTTCGCCCTGATCGACAACCCCGTCGGACTGTCGCTGGCGCTCGGCACCGTGGAGCTCTCTCCGGTGAGTCTGGCCGAGGGCTATGCGGTATTCGCCAATGGCGGCTATCACGTGCGCCCGCACTTCATCAGCCGGATCGAGGACGGCGAGGGTCGGGAGGTCTTCGTCGCCGCGCCACCGCGCGCCTGCGACGACTGCTGGTACCGGCGTGGTGGCGGCGAGACCCGCACCCGGGCGCTCGCCGCCACCGGCGGCGCGGCCGAGCGGGTGATCGACCCGCGCATCGCCTATCAGATGACCTCGATGTTGCGCGACGTCATCGAGGTCGGCACCGGGCGGCGTGCCCGCGCCCTCGGGCGCGCCGACGTGGTCGGCAAGACCGGCACCACCAACGACCTGCGCGACTCCTGGTTTGCCGGCTATCAGGCCGATTTCGTCACCATCGCCTGGATGGGCTTCGACGACTTCTCCGAGCTCGGTCGCGGCGAGTACGGCGGCGTGGCGGCGTTGGGGATGTGGGTCGAGTTCATGCGCCAGGCGCTCGCCGAGCGCCCGGTGGCGACGCTGAAGCCGCCGCCGGGGATGGTGCGGGTGCGGATCGACCCGGCGCGCGGGATCGAGTCGCGAGGGCCGGGCAGTATCGCCGAGCTGGTGCGCGAGGAGTATCGCCTGATGTTGCTCGGCCCGGACCCGATCCGCGCGGCGCCCGCGCCGGTGGTCGAGGACAGCTCGCCGCGGGTGCTCGACGAGCTGTTCTGAGGCGTCGGCTCAGCCGGCGCAGGGCAAGGGGACGATCGCGCGCTGTTCGCGTTGCAGTCGCTGCAGGGTCTCGCGCAGCTCGCCGAGACGCTCAAGCAGCCGCGTGCGCTGGGTCGCATCGAGGCTGGCGCCGAACCGGGCGGCGAGGGTGACGAGCTGCTCGGTCAGGCGCTCGCCGTCGCGGCGCAGCGCCGCCGGCATGGCGTCGAACTCGACCAGCCAGCCATGGAGGAAGGCGGCGATCCGTGCCTCTCCGGCGCCCTCGTCGAGCAGTGTCATCAGCCGGGTGCGCTGGCTGGCGCGATAGGCGTCGAGTGCGGGCTGGCTGCGCGGCATCGCCGCGGTCAGCTCGCGTACCAGCTGCTGCTGGCTCGCGTTGAGCGGTCCGGTCCAGTCGCCGAGGTTGCGGATATAGCGCCGGGCGCGCTTGCGCCGCTCGCGTTTGGGGTCGGCGGGTGCGGCGCGCTCGGCGTCGCGCTCGCGCCACAGTCGTTCGAGCCGCTGGCGTTGTGTCGGAGTGAGGGTGACGAGCAGCGGCGCTGTCGCGTCGACGAAGAGTTCGGCATGCTGGCGATAGACCGGCTCGGCGGCGCGCATCAGACAGGCGAGATCGTCACGGACGAAGCCGCGCTCGCTCGTCAGGATCAATCCGTCGAGCAGGGCGATGAGCCGGGGTAGCGCCTCGCGCCGATGGCGTGTCTGGACCTCCTGCAGTGCGCGCGTCCAACCGCGCAGCTGTTGCGGCGCGAGGTCGATGCGGTGATCGACATAGACCCCGGTGAGGAAGGGGGCATTGTCGTAGACCAGCGAGACCCGGCTGCAGCCGGCGCCGAGCAGACCGAGTGCGACCAGCACCATGATCCCGAGGTGACGACTCATCCGGCCTGCTCCAGTTCGAGCGTCGGTGCGGCGAACAGATACCCCTGCGCCCAGTGCACGCCGAGCTCGCCGAGGACCTGGGCGGTGGGTTCGTCCTCGACGCATTCGGCGATGGTGGTGATGCCGAGCGAGTCGGCGGTGTACTGGATGCTGGCCACCAGGGCGCGCGACTTGGGTCTGGTGCGGACCTGGGCGATCAGTTCACGATCGATCTTGATGAAGGAGATCGGCAGCTCGGCGAGATAGCCGAGCGAGGAATAGCCGCCGCCGAAGTCGTCGATGGCGAGCCGGAAGCCCTGGTCGAGAAAGGGCGCGAGGGTGGAGCGGAGCTGATGGGCTTGGCCGAGCGGTTCGCGCTCGGTGATCTGCAGGACCAGCGCGCGGGTGCGTCGCCCGGGGCCGAGCCGGGGGCACAGTGCCGCGGCGTGCTGGGCGAGTGCGGCGACCCGCTCGGGGCGGCGCAACAGGTCACCGGAGAGGTTGATGAAGCGCTTGATGGCGGGGCGCTGACCGCCCTCGACGGCGCAGCGGGCGATGGCGCGGCGTCCGAGGATGTCGTCGATACGGTGGAGCAGGTTGAGTCGATCGGCGATCTCGACGAACTCCTGGGCGCAGAGTACCTGCTCGGTGCCGGCAACGATGCGGGCGAGTGCTTCTTCGGCGACCTGGGTGCGACTGGCGAGATCGACGATGCTCTGATAGGCCGGGTGGAGCTGGCCATCGCGGATGGCCCGTTGCACCAGGGCCGCGGTGGAGAGGTTGTGGGCCTGCTCGGCGTTGGTGACACAGGTGCGGTTGCGTCCGCGCAGCTTGGCTTCGTAGAGACCCGCGTCGGCGCGGGCGAGGACGTCGTCGAGGCTGTCGTGGCCGGCGGTGCACTCGGCCACCCCGGCGCTCACCGTCACCTCGAAGCGGCGCTCGGCGAACTCGGGGCGCGCGCGCTCGACGGCCTGGCGCATCCGTTCGATACCCTGGTAGGCCTGCTCGATGCGGGTGGCAGGCAGCACCACCAGGAACTCCTCGCCGCCCCAGCGGCCCACCCAGTCGCCCTGACGGATGCTGCGTCTGAGCGCGATGGCGACCTGCTTGAGGATGTGGTCGCCGGCGCTGTGACCGTGGATGTCGTTGATCAGCTTGAAGCGGTCGATGTCGAACAGCGCGAGACAGTAGGGGCTGCCCGAGCGTTCGCTGCGCGCCTGCTCGAGTCGCAGATAGCCGTTGAGCGCGCGTCGGTTGGGCAGGCCGGTGAGTTCGTCATGGGTGGCCATCTGGAACATGCGCTGTTCGAGCCGACTCAGCCGCTCGCTCTGGACCGAGGCGCCGAGGACGTTGGCCGCCGCGCGCAGCGCCTGGATCTCGACCTCGCTCCAGTGGCGCCTGCGAGTGCAGTCGTCGAAACCGATGAACCCCCACCAGTGCTTGGCGACGAAGACCGGCACCACGACCAATGAGCTGATCCCCTGGGCCTGGAGGATCTCGCGCTCACCCTCGGGGAGGCTCTCGACACAGCCCTGCACCACGCCGCCGCCACGCAGGGTCTGGCACCAGCGGCCGAAGCCGGTCTCGATGGGGAAGCTCTGCAGTTGGCTGTTGCTGATCTGGCTCGCGACGCCGGGTGCCGAGAACTCGTGACGCTGACTGGTGTAGAGTATCCCGTCGATACCGAGATGGTTCTCGAAGACATAGGCGCGGCTGGCATGGGCCGCTCGCGCCAGGTGTTCGAGCATCCGTGGTACGTATTCCCCCCAGTTCGCGCAACCGAAGTACTCGGCGGCGAGACCCACGGCCTTGAAGATCGCGCTGGCACTGTCGAGCGCCGCATCCTGCCCGTCGGTCGAGGGGGAGGGCGGTGTCGATGTGCCGGGTGTCCAGAGGGGGGCTGCGCCGTTTGGCTTGCTTCTTTCCCCGCTGGCTGTACACTCTGAACCTTTTTCCAACTTCATCTTCAACGAGGTCCCCCCGTGGTCGCCCCCGAGTCAGATTTCCATCGCATCAAGCGCTTGCCGCCCTATGTCTTCAACATCGTCAACGAGTTGAAGGCCGCGGCGCGAGCGCGGGGCGAGGACATCATCGATTTCGGCATGGGCAACCCCGATCAGCCGACGCCGCAGCACATCGTCGACAAGCTGATCGAGGTCTCGGAGCGCGGCAACACCCACCGTTATTCGGTCTCGCGCGGCATCCCGCGGCTGCGTCGCGCCATCTGTCACTGGTATCGCGATCGCTTCGACGTCCATCTCGATCCCGAGACCGAGGCCATCGTCACCATCGGTTCCAAGGAGGGGCTCGCCCACCTCGCGCTGGCGACCATGGATGCCGGTGATACGGTGCTGGTGCCCAACCCGGCCTATCCGATCCATCCCTATGGCTTCATCATCGCCGGTGCCGACGTGCGCCATGTGCGCCTGACCCCGGACGTGGACTTCTTCGAGGAGCTGCGGCGCGGTATCCAGGAGTCCTGGCCCAAGCCCAAGATGCTGGTGCTCAACTTTCCCGGCAACCCCACCGGGCAGTGTGTCGATCTCGAGTTCTTCGAAAAGGTCATCGAGATCGCCCGCGAGCACGGCATCTGGGTGGTGCACGACATCGCCTATGCCGACATCGTCTTCGACGGCTACAAGGCCCCCTCGATCCTCCAGGTACCCGGTGCCAAGGACATCGCCGTCGAGTTCTTCTCGATGTCCAAGAGCTACAACATGCCCGGCTGGCGCGTCGGCTTCATGTGCGGCAACCCGACTCTGGTCTCCGCGCTGGCGCGGATCAAGTCCTATCTCGACTATGGCACCTTCACCCCGATCCAGGTCGCGGCGATCGCCGCGCTGGAGGGGCCGCAGGAGTGCGTGCGCGAGATCAGCGACATGTATCAGAGTCGGCGCGACGTGCTCTGCAGCGGTCTCAACGCCGCCGGCTGGGCGGTCGAGCCGCCCAAGGCGACGATGTTCGTGTGGGCGCCGATCCCCGAGCCTTATCGCGAGATGGGGTCGCTGGAGTTCTCGAAAAAGCTCCTGCGCGAGGCCAAGGTGGCCGTGGCCCCCGGTATCGGCTTCGGCGAGTACGGCGACACCCATGTCCGCTTCGGCCTGATCGAGAACGAGCATCGCACTCGTCAGGCGATCCGTGGCATCAAGGAGATGTTCCGCCACGACGCCCAGGCCGGCGCCTGAGCCGTTCACGGTGACGCGCCCATCATGGATGGGCGCGTCCGGACCGATTCCAACCAGGACACAGCGCCCCGTCCGGCGGGCGGGCGACGAAGAGGTACTATGATGAAACCGGTGAAAATCGGACTCTTGGGCTTGGGAACCGTCGGTGGCGGCACGGTCAGCGTGCTGGCCAACAATGCCGCGGAGATTGCGCGCCGCGCCGGTCGCGAGATCCAGATCGCGCATGCCGCAGCGCGTGCCTATGACGCCGATGCCATCGATGGGCTGGAGCGGGTCGGACGCATCGGCGACGATGCCTTCGCGGTGGTCGAGGACCCCGAGGTCGAGGTGGTCATCGAGCTGATCGGCGGCTATTCGCCGGCCCGCGAGCTGGTGCTGCGCGCGATCGAGAACGGCAAGCACGTGGTCACCGCCAACAAGGCGCTGATCGCACTGCACGGCAACGAGATCTTCGCCGCCGCCCGCGAACACGGGGTGACGGTCGGTTTCGAGGCGGCGGTGGCCGGCGGCATCCCGATCATCAAGGCGGTGCGCGAGGGACTGGCCGCGAACCACATCGAGTGGGTGGCCGGCATCATCAACGGCACCGGAAACTTCATCCTCACCGAGATGCGCGACAAGGGTCGCGACTTCGCCGACGTGCTCGCGGAGGCACAGGCGCTCGGCTATGCCGAGGCCGATCCGACCTTCGATGTCGAGGGGATCGATGCGGCGCACAAGCTCACCATCCTCGGCTCGCTCGCCTTCGGCATCCCGCTGCAGTTCGAGCGCTGCTTCACCGAGGGGATCTCGAAGATCGGCGCGCTCGACGTCGCCTATGCCGCCGAGCTCGGCTATCGCATCAAGCACCTGGGGATCGCGCGTCGCGGCGAGCAGGGCATCGAGCTGCGCGTCCACCCGACGCTGATCCCCGAGCGTCGCCTGCTGGCCAATGTCGACGGGGTGATGAACGCGGTGCTGGTCAAGGGCGATGCGGTCGGCCCGACGCTCTATTACGGTGCTGGCGCCGGCGCCCTGCCGACGGCCTCGGCGGTGGTCGCCGATCTGGTCGACGTGGTGCGCACGCTGACCACCGACCCGAGCAACCGGGTGCCGCATCTCGCCTTCCAACCCGACGAGCTGGCCGATACGCCGGTGCTCGAGATGGAGGCGGTCGAGACCGCCTACTACCTGCGTCTCTCGGCGCTCGACCAGCCCGGGGTGATGGCGCGCATCGCCAGCATC
The DNA here is from genome assembly GCF_041155115.1 of Marichromatium sp. PS1. Taxonomy (NCBI): domain Bacteria; kingdom Pseudomonadati; phylum Pseudomonadota; class Gammaproteobacteria; order Chromatiales; family Chromatiaceae; genus Marichromatium; species Marichromatium sp. PS1. Next base: position 300,629 of record NZ_BAAFHB010000004.1, on the reverse strand, counting down.
CTCGGCGAGCACGGCATCAGCATCGAGGCGATCAAGCAGCAGGAGCCGGGCGAGGGCGAGACCCATGTGCCGCTGGTGATGCTCACCCACCGGGTGCTCGAACGCCAGATGAACGCCGCGCTCGCCCAGATCGAGGCGCTCGACTCGGTGCAGGGCGAGATCATCCGCATTCGTGTCGAGATGCTCTCGGGCTGAGCATGGGGGCGCCGGGGCCGTTCGGCCCCGGCCCCGATCGCCGTGCGAAGAGACGCCGCCGATCGACCCTCTCGCTGGTGTCGTCTCGTCCAGCAAGATCCCTCTCCCTGACGACTCCTCCCGCTGCCTGCTGATTCAGGCGCATCCTTCATCATTCATCCGTTTTTTGCCTGCTCGGTGAATCGGCGTCCGACACGGGTTGATCGGATGTCTCAGCGTCCTGGCCCGAGGTCGTCGTGCGCGCAACCAAGCGCTCGAGCTGCTGTTCGAGGGTGCGACGTCGCGCGTGCTCGGCGAGCAGTCGGGTCTGGAGTCGTTCGCGTCCCCGTTCGCTGCGCCCTAGTCGTGCCTCGAGCTGGGCGTGCGCCTCGGTGAGCTGACGGTGCTGCGCGTCGAGCGCTGCGCGCGTCTCCTCGCTGTGTGCGAGTTGTGTCTCCAGCTGATTACGTATCCGTTCGCCTCTCTGCTGCGTCTCGTGCAGCTTCGCCAACGCCTGCGCTTGTTGTTGATTGTCCCGTTCGCGCTCGCGCAGCTCGCCGGCGAGGGTGGCGTTGTCACGGTTGAGCCGGGTGATCTCGTCCTGCTTGACGATCAGGGTCTGCGCCTGCTGGCGTAGTTCCGCCTGTAATTGCTGAACCTGTTGGTCGTGGCGGCGTTGATCCTGTTCGCGCTGAAGGCGACTGGCCTCGCGATAGTGTTCGAGCGCCTCGCGGGCATGACGGTGCTTCTCCTCGATCGAGGCGAGATGCTGCGCCTGGACCTCGAGCCGTTCCTGTAGTCCCAGTTTTTCCTGCTCCAGGGTCGCCAAGGCGATCGCCTGTCCCTGACCCCGTTGCTCCAGTTCAATGATGCGCGCGGCCTGCTCGGCGAGGGTCGTCTCGCGCGCGGCGATTCCCTGGCGCAATCCCTCGACCTCTGTCGCGAGTCCATCGCGGGCTGTCTCGATCTCTTCGAGCTGCTGACGCTGAGTCTGTATCTGCGCCTGATGACGGCGTTCGGCGGCGGCGACGATCTCTTCGGCCTCGCCCTCGAGGGTGCGGGCGAGCTCGGCGACGAGCTGTTGGATCGGCTCGCTCAGGCCCTTGGTGTCGCCGATCCGGCGTGCCTCTTCTTCTTCCAACTCCTTGAGATAACGATGAATCGTGCTCTTTGAGCCGGTGTTGCCGAGGGCGACGCGGACGGCGTCGATCGAGGGGTGTCGGTCCTGTGCGAGCAGGGTGTCGCGCGCCTGTTTGACCAGTGCCTTGGTGATGCCGCCGCGTGCCATGGGGTGGTTCTCCGGTTTATTTTGTACTGTATTACGTAGTATGTATATACGTATTATTTTTGAGGGTCAATTTTTGTGTTCAGGAAAAATAAAAGGCGGGATAATATGACTTATCCCATGTCAGACCGAGATGAGGGCCGCAATCAGGCCCTCTCCGAGCAGGCTGGGTACAAGCGGTACGGACCCGGTATCGAAGACGGGCCGTCAGAGACGATGAAGAGAAGGAGCACATCGGGCATGCAGCGGATCGAGCGCTATATCGAGGCGGCCACCCGCGACAACACCAGACGCGGCTATCGCGCGGCGATCCGTCATTACGAGGAGACCTGGGGCGGGTTGTTGCCGGCGACTGCCGAGTCCGTCGCCCGCTATCTGGCCGATCACGCCGAGCAGCTCGCGCTCAATACCCTGCGGCTGCACCTGGCGGCACTGGCGCGCTGGCATCGTGACCAGGGCTTCCCCGACCCGACCAAGGCGCCGGTGGTGCGTCAGGTGATGCGCGGTATCAGTGAGCTGCACCCGGCACGCGAGCGTCAGGCGCGGGCGCTGCGGCTGGAGGACCTGGTGCGGGTCGACACCATGCTGGAGGCGCGGATCCGCGAGGCTGGGATCAGTGAGGCATTGCGCGCGCGGCGCGATCGGGCGCTGCTGCTGGTCGGCTTCTGGCGGGCCTTCCGTGGCGATGAGCTGCTGAGGCTTGCGGTCGAGGACGTTCGCCGGGAACACGACGGCGGGTTGTTGATCCGGCTCGCGCGCACCAAGACCTCGCGCGGCGAGACCCGCGACTATCCGCTGCCCCGGCTCTCCAGGCTGTGTCCGGTCGCGGCCTATGCCGATTGGGTCGGCTGCGCCGGGATCGAGCGCGGCGCAGTGTTTCGTGGCATCGATCGCTGGGGGCGGGTGCGCGAGCAGGGGCTGCACCCCAACAGCCTGATCCCGCTGCTGCGCCGATTGCTCGAGGAGGCCGGGGTGGCGGATGCGGCGAGCTACAGCGCCCACTCGCTCAGACGGGGCTTCGCCTCTTGGGCGAGCGCCAGTCAGTGGCAGCTGCGCGAGCTGATGGACTATGTCGGCTGGCGTGACGCGCGCTCGGCGCTGCGCTATATCGAGCGCGCCGCGCCCCGGCTGGGCGGGCGGATCGAGCGCGCGCTGGCCGCGCCGGAGGAGGCCTCGGGTTGAATTCGCCGCGCCCGGCGCACATCCCCGGATCATGCCAGCCCGAGCGGGGACGAAGGAGATGCCGAGCGCGCAGACGACCTGTTACGAGTGTGACGCCAACTGTCCGATCGAGGTCGAGCTCGATACCGCCGGCGAGCCGGTAAAGGTCCGCGGGCCCGACTGCCCGCGCTGTTATGTCCAGCTCGAACGGCGCGATCACCCCGAACGACTGCTCCATCCGCTGCGCCGGATCGGTCCACGAGGCAGTGGACGCTTCGAGCGGATCGGCTGGGACGAGGCGCTCGACACCATCGCCGCCGAGCTGACGCGTGCCCGTGAACGTCACGGTGCGCCGGCGGTGGGCTTCTTCGCCGGCTATACCAAGGAGGCGCGACCGCAGCTGCAGCGACTCGCCCACAGCTTCGGCTCACCCAATTACATGACCGAGAGCGGCTGCTGTTTCTCGGCCACCATGGTCGCCGAGAAGCTCACCCTCGGCTACAAGATCAAGACCACCTCGACTGTGGTCTCGCCGAAGACGCGCTGTCATCTCATCTGGTCGACCAATCCGCGCGGCTCGATCCCGCCCTTCGACCAGCACCCGCTGGCCAGTCCACGCCCCGAGCGGGCGCTGATCGTGGTCGATCCCAGGCGCACGCCGCTGGCCGAGCGCGCCAATGTCCATCTGCAGATCCGCCCCGGCACCGATGGGGCGCTTGCCCTCGGCTTCCATCATCTGATCTTCGCCAACGGCTGGCAGGATCAGGTCTTTCTCGATCAGTGGGGGCAGGGCGTGGATGCCTTCCGCGACTATGTCCGCGACTTCGACCCGCGTCGGGTGGCGGCGATCTGCGGGGTGGCGGCCGCCGACATCGAGCGCGCCGCCGAGTGCTACGCCACCACCGCCCCGGCGCAGATCACCCTGTCGCCGACTGCGACCGTGCAGCACAGCAACGGCTTCCAGAACCATCGTGCGCTGATCCTGCTCAGCGCGGTGACCGGCAACCTCGATCGCGAGGGCGGCAACCGCTTCTTCAACGACAAGGCGCTGCCCCGGCCGATCGAGCGCTTCGATCACTGTCTGGCGGCCTTGCCGCCGCGTGTCGGCAGCGAGCGCTTCCCGATCTGGACCCGCTACTGGCCGGCGGCGCAGAGCATGCTGCTGCCCGATTGCATCCTCGAGGGCGATCCGCAGCCGATCCGCGCGCTGCTGGCGATGGGGATCAATACCGCGATGTGGCCGAACTCGGCGCGGATGGAGCGGGCGCTCGGCGCGCTCGATTTCTTCGCCGCCAGCGACTTCTTCCACAACCCTGCGACCCGTCAGGCCGATATCGTGTTGCCGGCGGCGACCAACCTGGAACGCCCGGCGCTGATCGCCTATCCCGGCTGCGCCTATCAGGGCGAGGTGCGCTATCGGCGCGCGTTGCTCGCCCCGCGGGGCGAGGCCCGTGCGGACGGCGAGATCTTCCTCCAGCTCGGGGTGCGTCTGGGGATGGGGGCGCTGTTCTGGGACGGGGACCTCGAGGCCTCCTGGGCGGAGGCCGCCGAGGGGCTGCCCGAGGCGGTACGCGAGGCGATCTATGCCAGCCCCGAGGGGGTGACCGTCTATGCCGATGCGATCGACGACCTGGTCGATCATGGTTTCATGGACGCCGACCGGCTCTATCGGCTGCGTGGCTTCCCCACCGACAGCGGCAAGGTGGAGTTCGACTCGGACGCGTTGCGCGCTGCCGGTCACGACGGTCTCCCGGTCTATCGCGAACCGGCCGAGGGGCCGGTCTCCACCCCGGCGCTGGCCCGCCGTTTCCCGCTGGTGCTGACCAGCGGCGCGCGCACCAAGTTCGACACCCACTCGCAACACCAGCACAGCGCGCGGATGCGTCGGGCCATTCCCCGTCCGCTGGTCGAGATCCACCCCGAGGATGCCATGGTGCGCGGCATCGACGATGGCGATGCGGTGATGGTCGGCTCGCCCCGTGGCGAGGTGCGCTTCTATGCCCAGGTGACCGAGCGCATCAAGCCGGGCGTGGTGCACTGTGTGCACGGCTGGAACGAGGCCAACGTCAATCTGCTCACCGATGATGTGCACCTCGACCCGATCAGCGGTTTCCCGCCGTTCAAGTCGGGGCTGTGCGAGATCCGACCGCTCGATTGAGGTCAGGCCGTGCCCTTTATCGGTGTTCTCCCCGAGCGCGAATCACTGTTCCGGCCCCAGCCGCGCCGGGCGGTGGCGGTGAGTGATGCCGCCGCCTGGCGACTCAACCCGGCGCACCGTCGAGTCTACGATAAGCTCGCCCTGGCGCTGGCCGAGGGGCTGCTGGCCGCGCCCTGCGGGGTCGTGCCGATGGATCTCGGGCTCGCGCCGGAGACGCCGGTGTTCGTCAAGCCGATCGTCAACCTTGCGGGGATGGCGCTCGAGGCCGGGGTGTCTCGCGCCGATGCCGTGCCGGTGCGTCCCGGGAGCTTCTGGTGCGAGCGGCTGGAGGGCGAGCAGACCAGCAGCGATCTGCTGCTCGAGTCCGGACGCATCCGCTGGCAGGCGCACACCCGTGCCGGCCAGTGGCGTGACCAGGGACGACCCTGCGTCTGGGAGGTCGGGGTCGCGATTCCGGAGATCGAGCCGGAGCTGGCGCAACTGGTCGATCGCCATCTCGCCGACTACACCGGGCTGTGCAACATCGAGCTGATCGGGGGGCGGCCGGTGGAGATCCATCTGCGCGGCTCCAACGGCTTCTTCGATCTCTATGGCCCGGGGTTCGTCCCCGCCTGGGTGACGCTGGTCGACGGCGCGCCCTTCGTGCCGCCACCGCCGGTCCCCGGTGGCATGGTGATCTCGGTGTTCGGTCGGCGAGCGCTGAGCGGGGAGGAGAGCGAGGCGCTGGCCGCGCTCGGGGTCAGCGTGAGCGAGGATCGGCACACCCCGGATCGGGTGGCGATCCTGCGCGCGACCGATCGCGCGGTCGGTCGCGCGGCGCTGGCGCTGCTCGAGCGCCGGCGCGGCTGATCAGATCCGGGGCAGGGCGAGCGGGTCGCGCTTGCGCGGGTTGGCGCGATAGAGGATGGCGATGTTGCCGATGCGATTGACCAGCATCGCCCCGGTGCGCTCGATGAGCTCGGCGATGGCCGCGTCGCGCAGCTCACGATCGCCGGCGCTGATCTTGGTCTTGAGCAGCTCGTGATGATCGAGCGCGATCTCGAGCTCGGCGATCACCCCATCGGTGATGCCGTGCTGACCGACGATGACGACGGGCTTGAGATGATGCGCTTGCTGCTTGAGCCAGCGTTTCTGTTTTTCGGTGATGCTCATGAAGGCCTTGGCTGTGTTGTGCGAAACGGGTCGGGGCCGGTGCAGGACCGGCCCCGATGGGGGGGCGATGATAGCAGTCCCGGCGGCGCTCTGCCGCCTCGGATCGGCTCAGTCCCCGAGCGCTGTCGGTGCGCGCTCGACCTCGACCAGCACCTCGTTGCGACGCAGGAACGGCAGCGAGAAGGGCGAGTTGTAGCGGGCATAGATCGGCGTGCCGACCGGGCTCAGGCCGGCGCCCTGCACGGCGGCGAGCAGCTGCGACTCATGCTCGCGATAGCGTCCCTCGCCCCAGCCGCCGGAGTAACGGTGCGCGGCGAGCAGTCGTGCCGGGATCTCGCGGATGTGGACGCGCCCGTCGTTGGGGCGGGGCAGGGTGTCGCGGGTGAAGTGTGCGGGCATGATGAAGCTGATGCGATAGCGTGCTTCACCGCTCGGCTGCTGGGTCACCGGTGCGGTCATGGCGATGCGCTCGCCGCGCCCCAGCGGTTGCTGGTTGACCGGTGCGGTCATGGCGATCTTCCGTGACCCCTGGTTGTTACCGAAGATGTAGTCGGCGAGCACGCGAAAGGCGCGACCGCCGACGGCATCGAAGGTGCCCTCGACCTCGACCTCGGCGACCAGCAATGGCGGATAGCGGCGCAGCTCGAAGCCGCGGTGTTGTTCGATCAGGGTATAGGCGGGTTGTTCGGTGGCCATCAGCACTCCTCCGATGCTGCCCAAGATCAGCGCGAGCGCCAGGGCGGCGAGCGTCGCGCGCCGGATGTTCGATCTCGGCATGGTCTTGTCCTCGTGACGTCCCTGGTCCCCAGGCTATGGGCGTTGGTCGGTGATTGACAGGGTGAGCCTGACAGTGAGCCGGCCCAGCGGATAAACTGAGCGATTGTCCATCCAATCCCGCGATCCGCCGAACATGAGTCAATACTGGAGCGACCTGGTCCACACCCTGCAGCCCTATGTCCCCGGTGAGCAGCCCAGGCATGTCGAGCTGACCAAGCTCAACACCAACGAGAACCCCTATCCGCCCTCGCCGCGGGTGCGTGCGGTGCTCGATGACGCGGCGGTCGACGCGCTCCGACTCTATCCCGACCCCGACAGTGGCGCGCTCAAGGCGGCGCTCGCCGCGCGTGCGGGGCTGGCGCCGGAGAACGTCTTCATCGGCAACGGTTCGGATGACGTGTTGGCGCTCGCCTTCATGGCCTTCTTCAAACAGCCCGAGCCGCTACGCTTCCCGGATCTGACCTACGGTTTCTATCCGGTCTATTGCAAGCTCTTTGGGATCGCCTCGCGGATCGTCCCGCTCAATGCCGCCTTCGAGGTCGATCCGGCCGACTATGCCGCCGAGAGCGGTCCGATCGTGCTCCCCAACCCCAATGCCCCGACCGGTCGGGCGCTGCCGCTCGAACAGCTCGAGCGCCTGCTCGCGGCCAACCGCGAGCGGGTGGTGCTGATCGACGAGGCCTATGTCGACTTCGGCGCCGAGAGCGCGGTGGCGCTGCTCGCCGAGCACCCGCAGCTCTTGGTGGTGCAGACCTTCTCCAAGTCGCGCTCGCTGGCCGGGCTGCGGGTCGGCTTCGCCTATGGATCGGCCGAGCTGATCGCGGGTCTGGAGCGGGTCAAGGACTCCTTCAACTCCTATCCGCTCGATCGGCTGGCGCAGGCCGGCGCGCTCGCTGCGCTGGAGGACGAGGACTACTTCCGCGACTGCATCGCGCGAGTGATGGCCACGCGCGAGTGGACGGTCGCCGAACTCACCCGGCGCGGCTTTGCGGTGCTGCCCTCGCAGACCAACTTCGTGCTGGCGCGGGTGCCGAACGGCCGGGCCCGCGCGCTCTTCGAGCAGCTGCGCGAGGTCGGGGTGCTGGTGCGTTATTTCGATCGGCCACGTCTGCATGAGCACCTGCGCATCTCGATCGGTACCGATGCCGAGATGCGTCGTCTGGTCGAGGAGATCGACCGCCTGCTCGACTGAGAGTGGTGATTCGGGACGCGTTCAACCCGACATGGCGGTTTACCCGGTTGCGCTCGGGCGCGTAAAATTAACCGTTTATCCATAAAAACCCGGTCGACACGACGCGGAGGGACACTTGGCAGAGCTTGAGGATATCCGTTATCTGGTCGGCCCCGGCGGGGCGCTCACCGGGCGGTTGCGCGTACCGGGCGACAAGTCGATCTCGCATCGCTCGATCATGCTCGCGGCCCTGGCCGAGGGCGAGACCCGGATCAGCGGTTTTCTCGAGGGCGCCGATGCCCTCGCCACGCTCGCGGCCTTTCGCCGCATGGGCGTCGAGATCGAAGGCCCGGAGGCGGGCAGGGTCCGGGTGCGCGGGGTCGGTCTGCATGGGCTCGAGGCCCCGGGCGCGGTGCTCGACATGGGCAACTCAGGGACCTCGATGCGGTTGCTCGCCGGTTTGCTCGCCGGTCAGCGTTTCGCCACCACCCTGGTCGGCGACGCCTCGCTGACGCGGCGTCCGATGCGCCGAGTGACCGAACCGCTGGTGCGGATGGGCGCGCGGATCGAGACCTCGGAGACCGGCACCGCGCCGTTGCGCATCACCCCGGTCGAGACACTCGCCGGGATCGATTACGCACTGCCGGTGGCCAGCGCCCAGATCAAATCGAGCCTGCTGCTCGCCGGGCTCTTCGCCGCAGGCGAGACCTGTGTGACCGAGCCTGCGCCGACGCGCGATCACACCGAGCGCATGCTCAGCGCCTTCGGCTATCGGCTGCGTCGCGACGGCGCTCGGGTCTGTCTGAGCGGTGGCGGACGGCTGCAGGGCTGTGAGCTGGTGGTGCCGGCCGATATCTCCTCGGCGGCCTTCTTCCTCGTCGGTGCGAGTATCGCGCCGGGCTCGGATCTGCTGCTCGAGGGGGTCGGTATCAACCCCACCCGGATCGGCGTGATCAACATCCTGCGCGCCATGGGCGGTGACATCGAGCTGCGCGACGAGCGCATGGCCGGCGGCGAGCCGGTGGCCGATATCCGCGTGCGTCATGCGCCGCTCCACGGGATCGAGATCCCGCGCGACCAGGTCCCCCTGGCCATCGACGAGTTCCCGGCGCTGTTCATCGCCGCCGCCTGTGCCGAGGGCGAGACCCGGCTCGGCGGCGCCGAGGAGCTGCGGGTCAAGGAGAGCGATCGCATCCAGGTGATGGCCGATGGTCTGGCCACGCTCGGCATCGAGGCCGAGCCGCTGCCCGACGGCATCCGCATCCGTGGCGGCGCGCTCGGCTCGAACCTCGGGCGAGCGCCGATCCAGGCCCACGGCGATCACCGCATCGCCATGTCCTTCGCCATCGCCGCACTGCGCGCCGCCGGGCCGGTGGAGATCCACGACTGCGCCAACGTCGAGACCTCCTTCCCCGGCTTCCCACGGCTGGCGGCGAGCGCCGGGTTGCAGATCGAGGAGCAACAACGCGCATGATTCCGGTAATTACCGTCGATGGTCCCTCGGGGACCGGCAAGGGGACCCTGACCGCGCTGCTCGGCGAACGGCTCGGCTGGCACTGTCTCGACAGCGGGGCACTCTACCGGGTGCTCGGGCTCGCCGCCGGGCGCGCCGGGGTGGACCTCGAGGATGCCGATGGACTGGCGGCGCTCGCCGCCGGACTCGAGCTACGCTTCGTCGAGCGCCGGGTGCTGCTCGCCGACGAGGACGTCAGTGACCTGATCCGCACCGAGCAGGCCGGCATGGCCGCCTCACGCGCCGCCGCGCACGCCCCGGTGCGTGAGGCGTTGCTCGAATGGCAGCGACGCATGGCGCGCGAGCCCGGGCTGATCGCCGATGGTCGCGACATGGGCACCGTGGTCTTCCCTCAGGCTCCATTGAAAGTCTTTCTCGATGCCAGCCCCGAGGTGCGCGCCGAACGGCGTTATAAACAGTTGAAAGAAAAGGGGTTGGATGCTAGTCTCCCGGACCTCATAAAGGATATTCGCGAGCGCGATCAGCGCGACCGCAACCGCGCGGTCGCGCCGCTGCGTCCGGCAACGGACGCCGTGACGCTGGATTCGACCGCGATGTCCATTCAGGAAGTGCTCGATCGGGTCTTGGAAGAGGTAAGGCGCGTCTTCCCGGAGCTGGTCTCTTGACGTCGATCCCGTCTCTCGGGACGGGTCGACACTTGGTCGGGTCGGTGCGCGCTGCATCGGCCTTGTCGTTTAATTCATCACCCACCGCTCCGGACGGAGTGGAACGCGCGCCGTTCTTCAGGATAATTGGATCTCATGACCGAAAGCTTTGCCGAACTTTTTGAACAGAGTCTGAACACCACCCAGCTCCAGCCGGGCACCATCGTCATTGGTACCGTGATCGAAATCACGTCCGACAACGTGATGGTGAACGCCGGGCTGAAGTCCGAGGGCGTGATCCCGCGCAGCCAGTTCATCAGCGCCGAAGGCGAGCTCGAGGTCGCCGTCGGCGACGAGGTCGAGGTCGCCCTGGACGCGGTCGAGGACGGTTTCGGCGTCACTCGTCTGTCGCGCGAGAAGGCCAAGCGTTTCGCGGCCTGGGATCACCTGGAGAAGGCCTTCGAGGCCGCCGAGACCGTCAAGGGCATGATCAACGGCAAGGTCAAGGGCGGCTTCACCGTCGACCTCGGTACCGTGCGTGCCTTCCTGCCGGGCTCCCTGGTCGACGTGCGTCCGGTGCGTGACACCACCTACCTCGAAGGCAAGGAGCAGGAATTCAAGGTCATCAAGCTCGACCGCAAGCGCAACAACGTCGTGGTGTCGCGCCGTGCGGTGGTCGAGGAAGAGTACAGCGCCGAGCGCGAGGCGCTGCTCAAGAACCTCGAAGAGGGCATGGAGATCAAGGGTATCGTCAAGAACCTCACCGATTACGGTGCGTTCCTGGATCTCGGCGGTATCGACGGCCTGCTGCACATCACCGACATGGCCTGGCGTCGCGTCAAGCACCCCTCCGAGGTGGTCGAGATCGGTGACGAGATCAGCGTCAAGGTGCTCAAGTTCGATCGTGAGCGTCAGCGCGTCTCCCTCGGCCTCAAGCAGATGGGCGAGGATCCGTGGGTCAACATCTCGCGTCGCTACCCCGAGAGCACCCGCGTCTTCGGTAAGGTGACCAACATCGCCGACTACGGCTGCTTCGTCGAGATCGAAGAGGGCGTCGAGGGTCTGGTCCACGTCTCCGAGATGGACTGGACCAACAAGAACATCCACCCGAGCAAGGTCGTCGCGCTCGGCGACGAGGTCGAGGTCATGGTGCTCGACATCGACGAGGAGCGTCGTCGCATCTCGCTCGGCATCAAGCAGTGCGCGCTCAACCCCTGGGACGAGTTCGCCGCGACCCACAAGAAGGGCGACCACGTCACCGGCAAGATCAAGTCGATCACCGACTTCGGTATCTTCATCGGTCTCGAGGGCGGCATCGACGGTCTGGTGCACCTCTCCGACATCTCCTGGGACGAGTCCGGCGAGCAGGCCCTGCGTCGCTACAAGAAGGGCGACGAGCTCGAGACCGTGGTGCTCTCGGTCGACCCCGAGCGCGAGCGCATCTCGCTCGGCGTCAAGCAGCTCGACAAGGATCCCTTCTCCAGCTTCGTGGCGCTGCACGACAAGGGCAGCATCGTCACCGGCGTGATCACCGAGGTCGATCCCAAGGGCGCGACCATCGCGCTGGCCGACGGTGTCGAGGGCTACCTCCGCGCCTCCGAGATCTCGCGTGACCGCGTCGAGGATGCGCGCACCGTGCTCAAGGCCGGCGAGGAGATCGAGGCCAAGTTCCTCGGTGTCGATCGCAAGAACCGCACCCTGTCGCTGTCGATGAAGGCGAAGGACGTCGAAGAAGAGCAGGCGGCAATCAAGGGTTATGCCCGCGAGTCCTCCAGTGGCACCGCCACCCTCGGCGACATCCTCAAGGAGCAGATGGAAGAGGCCCAGCGCGGCAACTAATGCCGGCTTGACGCTTCCATGACCCTCCGGGGCCCGTCGTCTGGCGGGCCCCGCATGCTTTTCCAGGAGTCGATACCATGACGAAATCCGAGCTGATCGACGTTCTGGCCGCCGAGCAGGATCATCTTCCCTACAAAGATGTCGAAGAGGCGGTTCGAAAGATCCTCGAGCGCATGAGCAGCGCGCTCGCCTCCGGTGAACGAATCGAGATTCGTGGCTTCGGAAGCTTTTCGCTCCATTACCGTCCACCCCGTATCGGTCGCAACCCGAAGACCGGGGAATCGGTGGCCCTGGCCGGCAAGCACGTCCCGCACTTCAAGCCAGGCAAGGAACTCCGGGATCGCGTCAACCAGGCATTCCAGCGGGACCGGGCCGCGCAGGCCGACGTTGTCGATGACGACGATGCCAGCGCGCCCTCCCTGCAGGTCGCAGTCTCCAGCTGAGACCGCTCGACGGGCATCGTGATCCTCACGGTGCCCGTTTCTCATCGACCCTCCGGTGTGTCCCGACACCATGCGCGATGATCAACCCTATCTGATCGAGCTGCGTCACTACGCCCCCCGCCAGACACGCCACCACCATCCCCATGCCCAGGTGGTGATCCCGTTGCAGGGCACCATGGATCTCGCTATCGCCAGCCGTGAGACCCGGCTCGCCGTCGGTATGGTCGCGGTGCTCGCGCCCGGCACCCGGCATGATTTCAGCGGCAGCGCACGCAATCGATTCCTGGTGTTCGACCTCGCCGATCCGCTGTTGATCGAACGCTGTCTGGACGATGATGCGGCGCCGGTGCGAACCCTGGGCTCCACGGCTTCGCGTTATCTCGCCCTGCTCGCCGGTGAGCTGGAACAGGGCGGACGGCGCCTCTGCTCGCGCGCGGCGATCACTACGGCGTGCGAATTGCTCGCCGAGCCTGCTGCCGAGGCCATCGACGGCGAGATCAGGCCGCCCTCGCGCTTGCTGCGTGCTGAACGCCTGCTCGCCGGAGAGGGTGCCGATGGGCCGAATGTGGCCGAGATTGCAGCCAGCGTCGGACTCTCGGTCAGTCAGCTCAATCGGCTGTATCGGGCCCGTCATGGACGCTCTCCCAAGCAGGCTCAGATCGCTGAGCGACTCGCACGCGCCACTCGGCTGCTGCGCGAGACCGATCACTCGGTCGCGACCATCGCCCACCTGCTCGGCTATCGCAATCCGTCTTCCTTCTGCAGCCTGTTCAAAGAGCATCTCGGGATGACCCCGAGCGATTACCGACGCGCAGCGGCTGGAGCAGGGTGAGCGATTTCCGAATCCTTTGCGCGGTTTGCCGAACGACACCGCAGGCGCTGCTGCACTAGGCTGTCGCGCTTTATCGTCAACGACCAGGATTCGCGATGTCGATGATCCTTGCCGCCGCGGCGCTCTGGGGCCTCCTCGGCCTGTTCGCCGTGACCCTCAATGCCGCCGGGTTCGACGGTCAGCAGGTCGCCATCCTGAGGATCCTCTGTGCCGCACTGCTGCTCGTCGTCGGCGCGCGCTGGCTGCTGCGTGGCGTCGATCTGCGGGTGTTGGCGGCGCAGTCCCCGCGGTTGGTGGTCCATGGCCTGATCGGGGTGCTCGGCTACAACCTCTGCTACTTCCAGGCGATCGATAAGGTCGGGGTCGGTGTGGCGGTGGTGCTGCTCTATACCGCACCGCTCTGGGCGCTGGTCTTTGCGGTGTTGTTCGATGGCGAGTCGGTGACGGTACGCGGGGTCGCCGCCGCGCTCGGCGCCCTGTGCGGGGTGGTGGTGTTGCTCGGCCAGACCCTGTCGACCGGAACGGGGGCGCTCTCCGGGGTGTTGTTCGGGCTCGCCGCGGGCCTGTGCTATGCGCTCTATCCGGTGCTCGGACGCGGCCTGATTGCACGGCTCGGGCCGGATCCGGTGATGGCCAGTGGATTCATCCTCAGCGCCCTGATCCTGATCCTGTTGCCCGTGACCTGGCAGGCGCTCGGAGGAGTGGCTGTTCACCGGGGGGAGTGGGCGATCTGGGGCGCCTTGCTGGCGATGGGCCTGCTCGGGACCCTGCTCGCCTATGCCCTGTTCACCCGTGGACTGAGACGGGTCAACGCCTCGCGCGCGGCGGTGTTGGCTACCGTCGAGCCGGTGGTGGCGGTGCTCGGTGCCGTGCTCTGTCTCGGCGAGCGGTTCTCGCCGACGCAGTGGGGCGGTGTCGTGCTGATCCTCATCAGTGCGTTATTGGTGGCCATCCCTGGCCGTCATCGGGTCAGCGGATCATCGCCGGCTGATCCTTCTCCAGATAGGCCTCTTCCTCGGGGGTGAGTTCGACCAGGTCGAAGCCGGTGATCATCGGGGTGACATGCTCGCGGAAGGAATGTCCGGTGGTGAGCATGTAGACATGGATGAAGGCGAAGGCGAGGATCGCGAAGGCCGCGCCGGTGTGGATCATCGCCACGGCCTCCAGCCAGCCGGTGGCGTGGGGGATGTCGCGCCACAGGAAGTAGAAGATATAGAGCAGCCCGGTGACCCAGATCAGCGGGAAGAGCACCACCTTGAGCATCAGATAGGCCAGCGCCTGCAGGGGGTTGTGCTTGCGCCAGAAAGCCTTGCGGTAGGGGTGGCGCTCCCCCCTGAAGATGCCGAAGCTGTAGAAGCGCAGCACCTGCCAGAGCCCGTGTCCGGTCGGCAGGAAGTGGCGCCAGGTCTCGGTGGTGAAGAGCCAGAACACGCTGAACATCCAGAGGATCAGCAGGGCGCTCGCGGCATACATGTGGATGGTCACCGCGACCTCGAAGTCGAACAGGTCGTGGAAACCGTGCAGACCGAAGCCGGTGAGCATCAGGATCACGATCAGCGCCATCTGGCTCCAGTGCCAGAAGCGCTCGAAGCGTCCGAAGATCAGAACCTTGCGCATGGCCATCAGTGTTGTTCCCCCTTCGAGAAGAGCCGGATCAGGGCGTGGATGAGGATGCCGAGCAGGGTTGCGCCGACGGCGATGATGCCGATGATGTCGAGCCAGCGGCTGTGGTCGCGGCCGGGCAGATAGACCCCTTCGAGTCCGGCGAGACGGCCCTCGGCGGCATGGCAGTCGCGACAGGCGAGTGCATCTTCCTTGGGGGCGACCATGTGGGTGATCGGCCACCAGGAGAGGGTCTCGACGAAGCCGAACTCGCCCGAGTAGTCGAGCCCGAAATCGGCCATGCCGCGGGCGATGGCCCGTCCCATGTCGTAATTGCCCCAGTAGGCGGCGTCATCGACGCCCCAGAGATGGGTGTAGACCAGGGTGGCGTTGCCGGCGTCGTAGGGCATCCAGGTGCGCATCCGCTTGAACGGCCAGATGCGTGAGTCGGCGTCCTCGCGCGAGCCGTCGAAACCGTTGATCTCGATCGGCTGCTGGCTGTCGTCGAACTTGGTATCGATGGTGGTGTAGTGCATCTGGCCATCGAACCAGGCGTACTCGGGCACGATGTCCTCGTCATAGACGAAATCGCCCTTGATCGACTTGTAGGTGTAGCGATGCTCGCCGTTGCCCTGGGTATAGCCGTGCTCGTGATAGCCCTCGCCGTCGCGCGTCCTGCCGGCGGTGCGCCAGTCCCAATCGGTGATGGTGGCCACGCCGCCGCGGGCGAACTCGGGGATGTGGCAGGTCTGACAGGCCACGCTCGAGACATGGTCGTTGAGCTTGAAGGCGCGGATCGAGTCGATCGGGTGGGGCGAGAGGCCGTGGCAGGACTCGCAGGTGGCGACGTCGCGGCGCTCGCCGGGCTGGCCGGTGCCCTCGGTGTCGCGCGAGACGACCTTGTAGCGGCTGCCCGCCCAGACGTGCTGCTTGGTGATGTGACAGGCGGTGCAGGAGAAGTTGAGTCCCGCAGCGTCCATATGCACGTCGAGATCGTGGGAAGGATCGATCAGTGCGGTGGAGAGATCGCCGTGCTTGACGTTGTCGCCGCCACCGCCGTTGAAGTGACAGGTCCCGCAGTTCTCCCGACTCGGTAGCGCGACGTTGCGCGCGATCTCGCCGAGATCGAGCGGGGCCATGTCCTCGAACATCACCGAACAGGCCGAGTGGCCCTCGTTGTTCGGGGTCTTGTAATAGGTACCGGTGCCGTCGTGACAGACCAGACAGTCGATCCTGGTCTCGTCGGTGAAGTCGAAATCCTCGTCCTTCCAGCCGTAGCCGGCGTGACACTGGGCGCACATCCCCTCGTTGCCACGGGCGTTGGTGCAGAAGTTGTTGATCAGGTGACGCTTGCCGAGCTGCTGACCGGTATCCGGGTCGACATAGTCCCAGGTCCAGTGGACGTTGCGCATGAAGTGCTCACCGGTCTCGGTGTGACAGCTCAGACACGCTTCGGTGACCTCGGGGCCGGACTCAAAGGCCTGCTGCAGCACCTCGAACTTGGCATGATCGGCAGTGCCGCCGGTGAGTGGACCGGAGCGTTGGGGGCGTTGCTGACTCGGCGTGTCCTGCGCTGTCGTCTCCTGCGGCGTCGTGTGGGGCGATGCCGACGACGAGCAGGCGACCAGCATCAGGCCCACGGCGACCAGTCGTGTGGTGGTGATGAACATCTCGCACCTCGGATTGGATGGGGAAGGCGTTCGCGGACCTGATCGAGCCGATGAGGATTGCCCGCTTAGGGCTGGTAAATAAACACGAAAGCCGAACCCTGCGCCTTGAGCAAGCGCAAGTCGATCACGCTTTGTTGCCGCTCGCCGGGGACGGCAGCACGCCGGGGGCGAGTCAGGGCAGCATGGCGGGCACGAGCAGATAGCCGATGATGGTCCCGAAGAGGGTTCCGAGCAGGGCGCCCAGCAGGATTCCGTACCACTTCACGCCGTTGCGACTCCTGGGGTTGAGCGGGGTTGGACCGAATGCGCGACATTGTGCGCCGAGCCCGCCGGAGCGGGCAAGGGCGATGGCGATTACAGGGTGCTCGAGAGCCGTATGACCGCGTCGATGGCGCGCTCGAGCGTCTCCTCGGTGGTGTGGAAGTGTGGCGAGAAGCGGATCCCGCCGCCGCGCTGGGCACAGAGCACCTGATGGCGCATCAGTGCCGGGTAGAGATGCTCGCTCGCCACGCCGGGGACCCGGAAGGTGACGATCCCGGCGCGCCGTTCGGGGGGGCGGGGGGTCAAGAGTTCGAGGCCGTGACGATCGATCGCCGCGATCAGCCAATCGGTCCGCTGTCTGATCAGGGTCTCGACCGTTGTCGTGCCGACCTCCTCGAGCAGCGACAGACTCGACTCCAGCGCGTGCGCGGCGAGCAGGTTGGGGCTGCCGCATTCGAAGCGTCTGGCGTCGGGCGCCGGACTCCAGTCGCGCTGTTCGAAGTCCCCCGGGTTGGCGACCATGTGCCAGCCGAACTGGTGCAGCGCGAGGCGCTCGAGTTGGGTCGGGGCGATATGGAGCAGCGCCAGCCCCTCCGGGCCGAGCATCCACTTGTGGCCGTCGGCGACGACGAAATCGGCGCCACTATCAGCGAGCGAGAAGGGCAGCGCGCCGAGTCCCTGGATGGCATCGACACAGAAGAGGATGTCACGCTCGCGACAGAAGGCGCCGATCCGTGCCAGGTCGAGCTGCAGGCCGCGGGCGTACTGTACCCAGCTCACCGCGATCAGACGGGTGCGCTCGTCGCACAGGGCGCAGAGGTCGCTCTCCGGATCGCTGCTCTGCTCCAGATCGAGCGCCCGCCAATCCACCCCGCGTGGTGCCAGTGACTCCCAGACGATCCGGTTGGAGGGAAACTCCTGAGCGATTCCGACGATATTGTCCCCGGCGCTCCAGGGCAGGCCGTGGGCGATCACCGAGAGCGCCTCGGAGGTGTTCTTGAGCAGTGCGATGCTGCCCGTGTCGGCGCTGCCGACGAGTCGCGCGAGCCGCTCGCGCAGACGTGTCTCGACCTGCAGCCAGTCGAGATAGGCCAGCGAGCCGTGCGCGGCATTGTCCTCGGCGAAGCGGCGCACCACCTCGACGCTGCGTCGCGGCCAGGGGCCGACGGCGGCGTGATTGAGGTGACACAGCTCGGGGGCCAGTGGGAACTCCTCGGCGAGTGGGTGCTGGCGCAGGCTCATCCCTCGTTGGCCTCCGGCGTCGGTGTCGTGGGTTCGGGCGAGAGGCGCTGGACCATGCCCGATTCGGGCAGACGCAACGCCGAGCTACCGAGCGGTTGACGGATGTCCTGCACGGTGGCGGGGGCAGGCTCGTCACGAGCGACGGTCTGTGGCGTGTCCGCCACCGTCGCCGGGGCGTCGTCGGGTGCGGTCGGCTGGTCCGGTTGCTGCTGGGCGGGCACGAGCGGTGTCGGCGCGGTGGTGTCCGTGACCCTGGGCGTCGTCGTGGTGATCGGTGCCGGTTGCGGCGGCGACGGCTCGGGTGCGCTCTGCGCCCGGGCGGCCTGTTCGCGCCGTGCGCTGGCCGCGCGCTCTGCGGCGAGTTGACGCTGGCGCTTGGCATAGTTGCCGTAGCTGGGGCCTCGCCCGACGATGGTCACCGCCGTGCCCTGGTCGACCTTGGCGAACAGCAAGGGTGCAACCTCGGCGGGCATGCGGATACAGCCGTGCGAGGCGGGTCTGCCCGGACGCGGGATGGGGCCGGCGTGCAGGCCGATGCCGTCATAGGTCAGACGCATGAAATAGGGCATCTTGGCGCCGACGAAGCGGGCGCCGTCGGGCAGTGGGTCGCGCCCGACCTTGACGTTCGACTGGATCAACTTGCCCCCGGAGCCGTAGTAGCGACCGTAGAGGTTGGAGCGCTTGTTCTCGACCTTCTCCATCACCGTGAAGCTGCCGGTCGGTGTGGGGTGACGCGACACCCCGGTGGCCACGGTCGCCCAGCCGACCTCCACGTCGCCGTCATAGAACCTGGCCTTCTGGTCGTCGGTGTCGACGACGATGTGCGAGACCCGTCGTCCCTCGCCACGCCACTCGTAGAGCGAGGGTTCCTTGGGGATCACGGGCGTCGACTGTGGCTGTGGCGGCTGTTGCTCCGCCGGCTCAGGCGGGGCCGGCTGTGGTTCCGGCTTGGCGGCAAGTCGTGGCCATTCGGTGCAACCGCTCAGGGTAGTCAGGGCCAGGGCGCATAACCAGAGGGTCCGGGGGCGTGCCAGGGTGCGAAGGGTGGGCGTGGGATTGCTCATCATGGGATTCCCCGGGTGGTTGTGTCGGTGCTGTTGCGCTTTCTCAATATGGTTAGGATAACGTGCCGAAGTTTCGAGGGCATCCGCCGACCTCGAATAACGGCGCGATCGCGGGGAACATGACAACGGTGTTGGACACTGCTCGCGGAGCAGGGCGAGAATGCCCCGAAATCGATGGACTCGTACCCGCATGGAGGGGATGGACGCGTGAGATTCCTGCACGCCGCCGATATTCATCTCGACAGCCCGTTACAGGGGCTCGAGCGTTATCCCGGCGCACCGCTCGAGGCGCTGCGCGGCGCTACCCGACGCGCCTTCGTCAACCTGGTGGAGCTGGCGCTTGCCGAGTCGGTTGACCTGCTGCTGCTCGCCGGCGATCTCTACGACGGCGATTGGAAGGACTACAACACCGGGCTGTTCTTCATCGCTCAGATACAGCGCCTGCATGCCGCCGGCATTCCGGTCTGTCTGATCGCTGGCAATCACGATGCCGCCAGCCAGATCACCCGGACCCTGCGTCTGCCCGACAACGTCCATGTCTTCGCCACCGAGCGCCCCGAGACCCGGCTCTTCGAGACGCTCGGCGTGGCCGTGCATGGTCAGGGGTTCGCCACCCGGGCGGTCACCACCGATCTCAGTCGGGCCTATCCACCGCCGGTCTCCGGTCTGTTCAACATCGGTCTGCTGCACACCTCGCTCGACGGGCGTCCCGGTCATGCCCCCTATGCGCCCTGCAGGCTCGAGGCGCTGCGCAGTCACGGCTATGACTACTGGGCCCTGGGACACGTCCATGCTCGCGAGGTCCTCGCCGAATCCCCCTGGATCGTCTTTCCCGGCAATCTGCAGGGGCGCCATATCCGCGAGTGCGGCGCCAAGGGTGCGACCCTGGTGGAGATCGATCGCGCAGGAGGGGTCTGTCTGGAGCATCGTGCGCTGGACGTGGTGCGCTGGCACCTGCTCGCTGTCGAGATCGAGGGCTGTACCGATCTCGATGCCGTCCATGCCCGCATCGGGTGTGCGCTGGAGCGTGTCATCGACCAGGCCGAGGGACGGCTGCTTGCCGTGCGGCTGGCGCTGAGTGGTGCGACTGCGCTCGATGCCTGGCTGCGTGCCGAACACGAACAGCTGGTCAACGATTGTCGCGGGCTCGCCAGCGTCCACGGCGACCGGCTCTGGCTCGAGCAGGTCCGTCTGCAGACCCGTCAGCAGGTGAGGAGGGGCGAGGCCGACGAGACCCTCGGTGGTCTGCTCGCGGCGATCGAGACGCTCGAACTCGACCCCGAGGCGCTGGCGCGTCTGGCCGAGGGCTTCGAACCGCTCGCCGCACGTCTCCCGGCCGGTCTCCGGCGAGGCGAGGACGACCCCACCGACCCGGCGGTGCTGCGCGCCTGTCTCGATGATGTGCGCGCACTGTTACGCGCACGCCTGCTCGAGAGCGATCCGCGATGAGGGTGCTGAGACTGGAGTTGCGCGCATTCGGTCCCTTCACCGATCGGGTGCTGGATCTCAGCGCGGGTGATGCCGGCGTGCACCTGATCCATGGTCCCAACGAGGCGGGCAAGAGTTCGGCGCTGCGTGCGTTGCACGGACTCTTCTACGGTATCCCCGAACGCACCAGTGACGATTTTCTCCATCCTGCGCGCGAGCTGAGGGTCGGTGCGCTGTTGCTCGGCGCCACGGGTGAGCAACTCCACTGTGTCCGCCGCAAGGGACGCAAGCACACCCTGCTCGATGCCGCTGGCGAAGCGCTCGACGAACAGCGCTTGCAACATCTGCTCGGCGGGGTCGATGCGGCGTTGTTCGAGCGGCTGTTCGGGATCGATCACGAGACCCTGGTCAGCGGGGGGCGTACCCTGCTCGAGGAACGGGGGCGCGAGGCCGAGGCATTGTTCGGCTCCGGGCTCGGCCGGGTGGCGGTCCATCGCGTGCTCGAGGGGTTGGACGCCTCGGCCGATGCGCTGTTTCGTCCCCGCGGGCGCAAGCAGCAGATCAACATGGCGCTCGCCGAGCGGGCCGAGCGACAGCGTCGTCAGCGCGACCTCGAACTCGGCGCCGTGGACTGGGAACGGGCGCGTGCCGCCCATGAGACGGCTTGCCGGGCGCTCGCCGAACTCGATGCCGAACGTGACCGGGTATTGCGCGAGCGGGCCCGGCTCGAGCGCATCCGTCGCACCCGCGCCGACTTGGAGGTGCGCCGGGGGTTGCTGGCGCGATTGGACGGGTTGGGCGAGCGGTTGCATCTGCCGGAGGACTTCGGCGCGCGTCGCCAGCAGGCCGAGGCCCAGCGTATCCGCGCCATCGAGTTGGGCGAACTGGTCTCGACGCGGCTCACGGCGCTCGAACAAGAGCTGGCGGGTATCGTCATCGAACCCCGGTTGCTTGCCGCTGGCGCCGAACTGGTCGAGCTGCGTGAACGACTCGGCAGCCATCGCAAGGCCGCGGCGGATCGCCCCATGCTGATCGCCAGACGCGACGCCCTGCACGCCCGGGTCGTCGAACGGGTCGCCCGAGTCGATGCCGGGGCTGCGCAGGCACCGACCGAGGCATTGCGTGACTGGCTCGATGCGCGTCGTCGAATCAACGCCCTGGGGGAGCGGCGCGAGGCGCTGTGGAGCGAGTTGCAACGCGCCCGGCTGGCGCGCGACGAGGCCACACGGGCGGTGGAGGATTGCGAGCGTCAACTTGCCGCGCGTACACCGCCACGTTCGGTCGCGGCCCTGGAGCTGGCGCTCGAGCAGGCGCGTGGCGCCGGCGCGCTGGACGCCGATCTGGCCGAGCTCGAGGCGCAGGAACGTGCCCTCGGGCAACAGTGCGCGGCCGAACTCTCTCGCTTGAGTGGCTGGAGTCAGGGGCTGGAGTCCTTGCTGTGTGCGCCGCTACCGGAGTTCGACGCCCTGGAGCACTGGATGCTGCGCGCCGATGCCTTGGCGCTGGAGCGCCAACGTCTGCGCGAGCGGCGGCAAGGCTGCGAACGGGAGATGGTCGATATCGACACCGAGGCGCGCACCCTCGGGATCGCTGGAGAGGTTCCCAGCGAAACGGCATTGACCGCCGCGCGTGAGACGCGTGAGCGTCACTGGCAAGCACTCAAGGCGCACGATGCATCACTGCGACTGGAGGTCGGGGCGGCGCTGGCGCGACGATTCGAGACGGCGCTGCACGAGGCCGATGTCCTGGCCGACCGGCTCAGGCGCGAGAGTGACCGGGTACAGCGTTATCAGTCGTTGTGCATACGGCGCGAGGCGTGCGAGCGCGAGCGCGCGGCCTGCGATCTGGCCTGGCGTGAGCTGGAGAGCGCCGAGTGCGAGTTCGACGCCGCCTGGCGCGCGCTCTGGCAAGCCTGCTCGGTGCAGGAGCCGCGCTCGCCGCGACAGATGCGCGGCTGGCTGGGACAGGCGCGGCGGCTGCGCGAGCAGGGCGAGCGGCTCACCGCGGTGCGCGAGCAACGTCAGCTGCTCGAGCAGCGTCAGATGCACTGTGTCGATGCCTTGCGCAGGGCGTTGCTGGCGCTCGATCGACAGGGGCCGGATGGGGAGGGCATGGATGTCTGGATGAGTGAGGCGGCGTCCGTGCTCGATGCCTTGCAACGACATGCCCGGACGCATGAGACCCTGCTCGCCGAGCTGGAGCGGGCCCGGCAGCGCCGTGAGGGGGCTGGGAGCGCCTGTGAGCAGGCCGAACGTGACTGGTCGGCCTGGGAACGCGACTGGGGTGAGGCGATGGCGCGGGTCGGCCTCGCCGTCCACAGCCTGCCGAGCGAGGCCCAGGAGCATCTCGCCGAACTGGCCGAGGCGTTGCAGGATGCTCGCGAGGCGGCCGGTTTTCAGACCCGCATCGATGATATCGATGCCGATGCCCGGGGCTTTCTCGCGCAGCTGCGCGAGCGGATCGCGCGGATCGCCCCGGATCTCGCCGAGGAGCCAGCGGAGCTGGCGCTCCATACCCTGGATGCTCGGCTCGAGGGGATGCGCGCCCGGCAGGAGCGGCGCGACGAGCTGTTGCGCCAGCGTGACGAGGCGCGGCGTCAACTCGAGGAGGCCGGTAGCGCCTCGAGTAGCGCAGAGACCAGGATCGCCGAACTCTGTCGCCTGGCCGGCTGTGAGGGCCTCGATGCCCTGGCCGGGATCGAGGAACGTGCGCGACTGCAACGCGAGCTCGAGCAGCAGCTGATCGCCGTCGAGGGGAGATTGATGGAGACGGGCGACGGTCTCGCGCTCGAGCAGCTCGAGACCGAGGCCGGTGCCGCCGAGATCGCCGGGGAGGCGCTGCTCGAGGCGCTCGCCCGACTCGAGCGCCGTCTCGACGAGACGCTCGATCCCGAGCGCGAACGTCTGCTTGCCGTACGGGTCGAGGCCGAGCATCGTCTGGCGACCATGAATGGCGCCGATGCCGCTGCCACCGAGGCCGAGGAGATCGAGCGCATCGATGCGCAGCTGCGCGATCAGTGCGGTCGCTATCTACGCTACCGACTGGCGGCGATGGTGCTGCGCGAGACCATCGAGGGCTTTCGGCGCAGCCATCGCGACCCGATCCTGGCGCGCACCGCCGAGGCCTTCGCGCGGCTGACCTGTGGCGCCTTCAGCGGGGTGGAGAGCGATTTCGGCGAGGACGATCAAGCGGTGCTGGTGGGGGTTCGCGCCAACGGTGAACGCGTGCGGGTCGAGGCGATGAGCACCGGGACGCGCGATCAGCTCTATCTCGCACTGCGTCTGGCGGGGCTGGAGCACCATCTGCGCCAGGCCGAGCCCTTGCCCTTCGTGGTCGACGACATCCTGGTGCAATTCGATGACGCCCGTGCCCGCGCCACCCTCGAGACCCTGGCCGTCTTCTCCGCACAGACCCAGGTGATCCTCTTCACCCATCACCGACACCTGCTCGAGCTGGCGCGAGAGGTCGATCCGGAGGGGCGGCGGATCTTCATCCATGCCCTGGACCAAGGCGGTTGAGCAGGGGGTCAGTCACCCTGGTCGATCAGCTCTAGAACCCGTTGATGGAAGGCGCGATTGCTTGCCCGACAGGCCTCCAGCATCTCTGGTTGGGCGCGGCTGGCGCCCGCAAGTAGCCGCCAGCCCTCGACATCGCGACAGACATAGGGAGAGGGGGTGCGTGCACGCAGCCGCCCGAGCAGTCGCTGCAGTCGCCCCGGGCGCTCCCAGATCGCCGGGTACAGGGTTGGGGGATGACGCAGGGTGAGAAACTTGGAGTTGAACGGGAAGGCGAGCACCCGCCGCCCGAGCAGCATGCCCCAGTACAGGCCGTGGTAGGAGCTGGTGATGATGGTCTCGCCCGAGGCGAGAAAGGCGATGGTCTCCTCGAAATCGGCCTGATCGTTGCGCAGGTTGGGCCACTCCAGGATCGGCAGTGGGCGTGAACGGTGAGAGAAGACCACGAATTCGTGATGCGGCGCCGGCGGGGCGTCGAAGATCGGGTGCATGCAGCTGGCGCAAGGCACCCAGGGGTGGGCAAAGCCGTCGTCGCGGATTCCGACGAGGTCGAACCCCTCGAGGAAGCGAGCGTAGGGGAACTCGGGATAACGTTGCCACCAGGGGCCGGTATCGAGTTGCTGGCCGACCCCCCAGGCGATGAGCCGCCCCGTCCTGCTGGCGGTCCTGATCCGCTCGATGGCGGGCAGGAAGAAGGTGTCGAGCAGACCGCCGCCACCGAGGATGACGATGGCCTCGTCGAGGTCGAGTGACGTCTCGTCGATCAGATCCGCGCGCACCACCTCGTGGTCGGGGAAGTCGAAATAGCGCGTCGGCGCGCTCATCTGATCGCCGATATTCGGATCATCACGATGGAAATTGATAATGCGTCTCATCTTATGCGCCGGCATAGGCTCGACCGTCGAGTACCCAGGAAGCAGGCAACGAGAGCATGCGCGCCGAGGCCTCATTGGCCTCGTTACCCTGTGACTTCACCATGAACACCTTCAGTGCCTCGCCGATGTAGACCATCCGTCGGTTGCGATCGAGCAGGGCAAAACGGATGTTGTAGGTCCCGGGGGCGAGGGGATAGGTATCGATCCGGTATTCGACCTCGTGTTCGCCGGCTGCGAGGTCGGGCCGTTCGGCGATCCCGGCGGTCGAACCCGAGTCGAGATAAACGAAGTCCGTGGTATGGGTGCCGATCACGATCTCGGGTTGTTCGAGCGCGACATGGAGCTTGAAGCGCACCCGGACCTTGAGCGGCCCGCCGGACTCGACGGCATCGGTCGGGCTGTCCTGGTCGTCGAGCAGGGTTACGCTGAGGACCTCCGCCTCGCCGGAGGTGTCGATACGGGCGTGCTTGAGGATCGCTTCCGAGTGATCGGCCAGGACCTTCTCGTTGCTCTTCTGGTAGTAAAGGTCAACGACTGGTTGCGGGGCATCATCCATCAGCACGCGCCCGCGTTCGAACAGCATCACCCGCGAGCAGATGCGCGAGACCTGACGAATGTTGTGACTGACCAGCAGGACGGTCTTGCCGCGCCGCCGGATCAGGTCTTCCATACGATCGAAACACTTGCGCTGGAAGGCGAGATCACCGACGGCGAGGACCTCGTCGACGATGAGGATCTCCGAGTCGATGCTGGTGGCGACGGCGAAGGCGAGCTTGACCTTCATCCCCGAGCTGTAACGCTTGACCGGGGTGTCGATGAAGGCCGACATCTCGGCGAAATCGACGATTTCGTCGAATTTTTCCTCGATCCGCTGACGCGACATGCCCAGAATGGCGCCGTTGAGATAGACGTTCTCGCGTCCGGTCAGGTCCGGGACGAAACCGGCGCCGACCTCGATCAGCGGCGCAATCCGGCCATCCACTCTGATCGTTCCCGAGGTCGGGCTGGTGATGTTCGCAAGCAGCTTCAGCAAGGTACTCTTGCCGGCGCCGTTGTGTCCGATGATACCGACGACTTCACCTTCCTCGATGCTGAAACCGACATCGTCGAGTGCCTTGAAGGGCGGGGTCTCGGTCGGTGCTTGGCCAAGAATGCGGCGCGCCTGATTGACGAGTGAGCTCTTCAGACTATGTAGCTGACCGAGCTTGAACTCCTTGGTCAGATGCTCGACTTCGATGATCGACATATTGAGGTACGTCCATGAATGCAGTCGATAATGGACTGAGTGAGTGATCGAACCGGCAGCGGGCGGAGCATGGGGCCGGTTGGTCCGGGTAACGTTCGATAGCTTCTTCATGGGTGAGAGGATTGTCAAACGTCGGGGCAAACGGAGACGCAACACGCTTCGGTTGCTATGTGGCGCTGGTTACGGACTTGGATGAGCTGGCGCTGATGCGTGTGGTGGTAGAAGACGATGGCTTCGTATTCGGCCCAGTTGCCACGCGGAGCGGGGCCTGAGCCGCCCTCACCCTTAATTGCGCATAATGTATAGTCCGGTCGCCTCACTGCCCCCGCAAACCCTGTCAATGTCCTTTCAGGGCAAATCTACATGCCCTTGTGGGGGCTATCAACCCCGAGGGGGTAAATCGGGCGTTACAATTTCCCTTCTAACGATCAAATAGGCCCCACAGGGCCCTCAAGGGGGAGCACGTGTCTTTGGGAAAGAACCTCCGGCGAATGCGCCAGGACAAGGGCTGGACGCTGCTTCAGCTCTCGGAGCGGACCGGCATCAAGGTTGGCCACCTCTCGAAGCTCGAACGCCAGGACGGCGACCCGAAACTCTCGACGCTCTACAAGCTGATGGAGGCTTTCGGGTGTTCACCCGATTCGCTGATGCTGGACGTGGAACGGATGCCTCGGGATGCGGTGCTCAAGCAGACGCTCGAACGGGCGATGCGGCTTCCCGATGTGAACAAGGCGGCGATCATCGAGGTGGTCGATGGGTACTGCCGGGCGTGCGGCATGGAGCAAGCGTTCTCGCCGGAGAACCGGACCTGGCTGTCGCTGTGGCGCAATCCACCGGAACGGTTGCCGTTGCCGACGGACTCGGGCGAGGGCGGAGTCACGGACCAGTCCCCGCCGATCTCGCCTCGCGGCGACTGATGGGTGGCGGTGATCGGTTGTCACCCTCTGCCACAGGTCGCCCGTCTCGGTGCGCTCGTCGTCTCCGCGTGCGCTTCGGCGAAGAGCGCACCGCGCCGGGCTTTCAGGGGCAAATCATTTCAGCCGGGGAACCGCTCCATCGTGCCCCAGGGCGCGTCGTGCAAGGGCTGGCGTGAACACGCCGGGGTTGCGGGGCGCTGAAGTTATCAAGGTTGCCCGCGTTCAAGGCGTTCTGCGACAGATGCCGTTGCCCGATCGGGCCTCGCATGGTTTCCCGGATACGCACAAGCGTTGGACGCACCACTTGACGGCGTGCCGGCGTATCCCACCTGAGCTTCGGTCACTGCGTTCCCTTCGACTTTCTTGATGGCCGATGGGGCATGTTCTGGCCTTCGGGTTTGGCCAGGGGGTGGTGTTGTCCGGGGTTGGGCACGAGGCGAGGGGCGTTGCAGCATCCCGCTTGCCTTCGGCTGCGCTCGTCGAGGGTTGAGGGTTCAGGCCGCCGCGAACGGGCAGGGCCGGTCGGCGATCCAGCGCACGACGGGTCGACCGAGTTCGAAGCCGATCAGCATCCAAGGCGAGGGCAGCCAGTCGCCAGTGACCCTGGAGATCCAGCCACCCCCGACCGCCGGGCGTGGTTCGTCCTGCCAGTCCGGCCAGACGTGCTTGACCCAGGTCGGGGCCCGCCACCACGCGCACTGTGAGCGTTCAGTGCCCGTCAGACCCCCCTTGCCATGAATCCGCGCCCCCTTGGGGAACGGCTGATCGGTGTCCTTGCCGCCCTTGGAGGCGTACTTGGCCATGTAGCGCACGGCGCTGCGCGCCCACTCGATGCGGGTCGATCCCCAGGGCCACCAGCCTTGCTTGTCGGGCTTGGGGAGCGTCACCCCCTTGGGCAGCCAGATCATCAGGTGGTAGTGCAGGCGTCCGTGGCGCGAGCCGCGCTCGAGCACCCAGATGAACGGCAGCGGCGGCAGGTCGCGGCGCTTGGCCCACTTGCGGATGCGATCGATCAGCCCGCTGATCTGGCGGGCGTCGAAGGCGTCCTGGTCGGCATAGGTGAGGTGGAGGAAGGCGGGCTTCCAACGCTGGCCGCTGTTCGCCATGCGTTCCTGGATCAGGCGCGCCCCGGTGAGGATCGAGGAGCGCATGCGGCGGATGCGTCCCTGTGCGGGGTCGATGACGAACTGCGTGGTCCCGTCGGGGGCCGGTTGTGCCGCGCGCTGAGGGGCTGACTCAGGGGGCGTCGCACTTGTTGATAAAGGGACAAGCCCAGGCCGGGGCGGCTTCGCCGCGCCCGGCATGTCGCCATCCAGATAGGCCAGGAGCGCCTCATCCACGGGACGGACTCCCGCGCCGGGCGTCGGCCAAGGCGGCCTCAAGGGCGTCGATGCGGGTTTGGAGCTTGGCGTTGGTCCGGCGCAGCGTGTCGATCTGCTGGCGGTAGAAGACGATGGCGAAGAACTGTCCGGGCCGGATGCCGTGGCGCCGATAGCCGGGCGGGAACAGGTAACCGCGGTGGATCTCCCAGCCTTGCCAGTCATCCCAGGGCATGAAGCCTGCGAGGACCGCAAGGAGTCGGAGTGCGGCGGGATTGGGGCGTCCGGTTTGGAGCCAGCGCCGATAGGTGCGCTCGGAGACGCAGCAGGCTTGGGCGGCCTGTTGATGCGTGAACCGGCAGCGTCGTTGGAGATCGCGCAAGGTGGCCGGATTGACCGCGAACCCTTCGGCGAGGAGTTCGTGTTCAGCCCAGTTGCCACGCGGAGCGGGGCCTGAACGGCCCTCACCCTTGATTACGCATAATGTATATTATGTTAACTCTTGGGCAAGATATTCCCATTGGTTTCTTTTTGGACTTTCCTCAAAAGCCTACCTAAAGGACGGAAACCAATCATATAAGTTGGACTTGTCAAATATTCGTTTAGATAGTTTATAAGTAAAAAGCAACATGCTACTCTCGATCAACATCCCATAACGGCAGCGATCCAGAATGAGACCAAACCCACCAACAGACCCAGCTCGAGAAGAAGCAATCCTAAGGTTGGCACGCGAGCGTCCTGAGCTCGGACAGGCGTCGATCTCACGTCTGCTCTGCGCCTCAGGGCTCAGAATCTCACCATCCGGCGTCCGCTATGTCCTCCAACGCCACGGACTCGAGACCCAGGTAAAGCGTCTCAGGGCGCTGGTACGCAGTTCACCAAAAGGAATGGAATCACTCGACCAACGTCAACGCGCCCTGCTCGCTCGTGGCGCGCTGTCCGAGGACGAACCCGCCGAGGACGCTCCGCCACGAGATCGCAAGACCCGTATCCTCGATGCGGCCGCAGAGCTCTTCTTCGACCTCGGCTACGACGGCACCTCCATCCGCGATATCGCCGGAAAGGTGGGCCTGTTGCCAGGCTCCGTCTATCACTATTTCCCTTCGAAGGAGGAACTCTATCTCGCCGTACATCGCACCGGAATCACCAGGGTCGAGGCCAGGATCAAGGCCGCCATCGCGGATCTAGACGACCCCTGGGAGCGATTGCGCGTCGCTTGCGAGGTCCATGTCGCCGGAATCGTCGAGGGATCACCGGTGGACAGGATCACCGGACGCAACCTGGCGCTGGTGGGAAAGCACAACCTGCTCAAGCGCATCACGCCCTTTCGCAAGACCTACGAGAATCTGTTCAGGGAGTTGATCGAGGATCTTCCGGTCGCCCCGGACACCGATCGTTCGCTGTTGCGCCTGTTCCTGCTCGGCGGGATGAACTGGGCATGCCTGTGGTACCGTCGCGGCATCCGCTCCCCCGAGGAGATCGCCGACATCATGCTCGATATGGTACGTCAAGGCGTGCAGTCGACACATCATCTGACACAAACGAACACGGGAGACACCTGACCGGCATCTCCCGTACTCGATATCGCTCCAATCGGGCGGTCAGGCTTGCAACCAGGGTACGTACATTCGCGCCTCACCAGAGATCAGGAGCCGATCCGTCTCGGCGTCCACGCAGCGCGTCTCCAGGGTGACGATCGGCTTGTCGCTACGGATTGCGGTGATCTCGACCGAGGCGGTGACCGGCATGTCGAGATAGACCGGCGCCTTGAAATTGAGCTCCTGGCCGAGATAGATCGCACCGTCGCCCGGCAGATGATGGCCAAGCAAGGCCGACAACAGACTCGAGACCAGGATCCCGTGAACGATCCGCTCACCGAAGCGAGTCTCGGCCGCATAGACGGGGTCGAGATGCACGGGATTACAGTCGCCCGAGAGTTCGGCAAAGAAACGCACATCGGCCTCGCTGAAGGCCCGGGTCAGGGTTGCGCGCTGACCGATTTCGAGGGTCGGCATCCTTGGTTCCTCATTCACATGTTCGGATAGTTCGGGCCACTACCGCCCTCGGGGGCGACCCAGGTGATATTGGCCGCCGGGTCCTTGATGTCGCAGGTCTTGCAGTGCACACAGTTGGCTGCATTGATCTGCAGACGCGGGTCATCACCGCCCTCGCCCACCAGCTCGTAGACCCCGGCCGGACAGTAGCGCTGCGCGGGTTCGGCATACTCGGCCAGATTCGAGCCGGTCGGGATCGACGGGTCGGCCAGATGCAGATGACAGGGTTGATCCTCCTCGTGTGCCGTATTGGCGAGATAGACCGAGGAGAGCCGATCGAAGCTGAGCACCCCATCGGGCCCGGGATAGCTGAGCGGCTCGCTCAGTGCGGCAGGTTCCAGCCAGGTATGGTCCGGCGCATCGCCCGGACGCCGGATCGGTCGTCTGCCGCCGAGCAGGCGCTGATCCAGGCTGTTGACAGCCCCACCGAGCAGGATCCCGAAACGGTGCAGCGATCGGCCGAAGTTGCGACCGACACGCAGGTCCTCGTACAGCCAGGATGCACGCAGCCGCGCCTCGAGGCCCGTCAGCTCACGCCCACCGGGATCACCGACGGCGAAGGCCGCAAGGATCTCCTCGGCGACCAACATCCCGCTCTTGAGCGCGGTATGAACCCCCTTGAGCTTGGCGTTGTCGAGCGTACCGCCCTCGCACCCGGCCAGACAGCCCCCGGGGAAGTACTGTCTGGGCAAGGCATCGAAACCACCCTTGGCCAGCGCGCGTGCGCCATAGGCGATCCGTCTTCCCCCCTCAAGGGTGGCGGCGAACAGCGGGTGGTGCTTCATCCGCTGGAACTCGTCGAAGGGACTGAGCCAGGGATTGGGATAATCGAGATCGACGATCAACCCGACGGCGACCTGACACCTGCTCAGGTGATAGAGGAAGAAGCCACCATGGGTTCCCTCTGGCAAGGGCCAGCCGGTACCGTGCTGCACCAGCCCGAGCTCGTGCCGATCCGCCGCGATCTCCCACAACTCCTTGATGCCCAAGGCATGATGCTGAGGAGTCGACTCGGCATCCAGGCCGAAGCGCTGGTAGAGTTGCTTGCCGAGATGGCCCCGACACCCCTCGGCGAAGACGGTCTGGCGCGCCCTCAACTCGACCCCGGGGGCATGATTGTCCTTGGGACGGCCATCGGCGCCGATCCCCATGTCGCCGGTGGCGACACCGATCACCTCACCGTGCTCGCCGAACAGCACCTCGGTGGCGGCGAACCCAGGGAAGATCTCGACGCCCAGACCCTCGGCCTCAGCGGCCAACCAGCGACACAGGTTGCCGAGACTGACCAGATAATTGCCTGAATTATGTAAACTCGGTGGCGAGATCGCCTCGGGGATCCGCCAGCTGCGTTGCGCATCGCGCAGCAGATACAGCTCCTCGCGCTCGACCGGGGTCTCCAACGGCGCGCCGCGTTCACGCCAGTCCGGGATCAGCTCATCAAGACCCCGGGTCTCGATCACCGCGCCCGAGAGGATATGAGCACCGACCTCGGCCCCCTTCTCCACCACGCACACGCTCGGCGCCGGGTCGGCCTGCGCCAGCCGGATCGCGGTCGCCAGCCCGGCCGGTCCGGCGCCGACGATCACCACGTCGAACTCCATCAGATCGCGTTCGCTCATCGACGACTCCTCAGAATTGCCCTGCATCGAGCGCCATCAGGCTCGTCGATCCGGCCAGCACCGAGGTCAGCGCCGCCTGGGTCCGTGCCAGCACGTGCTCGCAATAGAAACGGGCCGTCTTGAGCTTGGCATCGAAAAAGAGCGCATCGCCCTCCCCGTCCTCGATCGCGCGATGCGCAGCCAGTGCGCTGCGCACCTGCATCCAGCCACCACAGAGATAGCCCAGCAGCATCAGCAACTCGACGCTGACGGCACCGGCCAACTGGCGATCGTCTGGCGCCTCGCGCAGCACCCAGTCGCACGCCCGTCGTGCCGCGGCGAGCCCATCGGCGAAGGGGGCGGCGAGTACGACCAGAGACGCCTCCTCGGCCTGCCGGAGCACGCCGAGCGTTTCCTCCATCTCGTCGAACAACGCCCCGATCGCCCGCCCCTCGTCGGCGAGCAGCTTGCGCGAGATCAGATCGAGCGCCTGGATCCCGGTCGTCCCCTCGTAGATGGTGAGGATGCGTGCGTCGCGATAGTGCTGCGCCACCCCGGTCTCCTCGACGAAGCCCATGCCGCCGTGGACCTGGATCGCCAGCGAGGTCAGTTCCTGGGCGAACTCGGTGATCCAGCCCTTGACGATCGGGGTGAAGAGTTCGAGCCTGGCCTGATGATGCGCCCGACGCGCACCCTCATTCGCGCCCCGCGCCCGGTCGGCTTCGGCCGCGGTCTCCAGCACCAGGGCGCGCATCGCCTCGATGCCACTCTTCATCGTCATCAGCATCCGCCGCACGTCCGGGTGCGCGATGATCGCCACCCGCGTGCCGTCACGACGCGTGCCCTGCAACCGCTCCATCGCATACAGACGCGCCTGCTGATAGGCGCGCTCGGCAATCGCCAAGCCCTGCAGGCCGACGACCTGGCGCTCACGGTTCATCATGGTGAACATATAGGCGAGCCCGCGATGCGGCTCGCCGACCAACTCGCCCCAGGCGTCGTCGAACGCCATCACACAGGTCGGGCTGCCATGGATGCCGAGCTTGTGTTCGAGTGAGAGACAGCGCACCCCATTGGCCTCGGCCGGGTCGCCATGCGCGTCCAGCCGATACTTGGGGACCACGAACAGCGAGATCCCCTTCACCCCGGGCGGCGCATCGGGCAGTCGCGCGAGCACCAGGTGGACGATGTTGTCGGTCATCCGGTGATCGCCCCAGGTGATGAAGATCTTCTGACCGCTGATGCGGTAACCCTCTCCATTCGGCACCGCGCGGGTCTTGATCGCCGCCAGATCCGAGCCGGCGTCGGGCTCGGTGAGGTTCATCGTGCCGGTCCACTCGCCACTGCTCAGACGCGGCAGATAACGCGCGCGCAGGGTCTCGTCGCCGTGCTCGGCAAGGGCCTCGATCGCGCCTTCGGTGAGCATCGGGCAGAGCGCCAGCGACAGGTTGGCCGCGTGCCAGATCTCGCTGACCGCGGCATTGAGCACATCGGGCAACCCCTGTCCGCCATGGCCTTCGTCGACCTTGAGCGACTGCCAGCCCCCCTCGGCGAACTGCCGATAGGCAGCGGCGAAACCGGGCGTCTCCACCACGCCCCCTTCACCCATCCGGGCACCCTCACGGTCACCGACGACATTGAGTGGCGCCAACACCTCGGCGCCGAAGCGCGCGGCCTCGTCGATCAGGCTGTTGGCAAGGTCCAGATCCACGCCCTCGAAGCCGTTCTCGACACAGAGTCCGTCGAAATCGATCAGATGGCGAAGGACGAAATCACTCTCGCGATAGCAATGCTGATAGCTGCTCATGGTTATACCAAGGGAGTCAGAGTGCTTCGATAAGTTCGGGCACGGCCTCGAACAGATCGGCGACCAGCCCGTAGTCGGCAACCTCGAAGATCGGCGCATCCGGGTCCTTGTTGATCGCCACCACCACCTTCGAATCCTTCATCCCCGCCAGGTGCTGGATCGCCCCCGAGACGCCGAGCGCGATATAGAGCTCGGGCGCGACCACCTTGCCGGTCTGGCCGACCTGCAGGTCGTTGGCGACGAAGCCGGCGTCCACCGCCGCACGCGAGGCGCCGACGGCGGCGTCGAGCCGATCGGCGAGCCGATAGACCAGCTCGAAGCCCTCGCGACTGCCGAGTCCGCGACCACCGCTGACCACCACCCGCGCGCTGGTCAGCTCCGGGCGCTCGGACTCGGCCAGCTGCTCGCCGACCAGCCGGGTCGCGACCGCCTCGATCACCTGCTCGAGCTCGACCACCTCGGCCGTGCCGCCAGCGGGCTCGACCGCGGCGAAGGCAGTCTGACGCACCGTCAGCACCTTCACCGGGTCGTCGCTCTCCACCGTGGCGATGGCGTTACCGGCATAGATCGGTCGGCGAAACCGCGCCGGGGACTCGACCGCAATCACCTCGGAGACCTGATTGACCCCGAGCAGCGCCGCTGCCCGCGGCATCAGATCCTTGCCCGAGGTGCTGGCCGCGGCCAGCAGATGGCTGTAGCCGGGCGCGACCGCCACCACCAGCTCGGCGAGATTCTCGGCGAGCCGATCGGCATAGACCGGGGCATCGGCCACCAGCACGCGCTCGACGCCAGGAAGCACGCGGGCGGACTCGATCGCCGCCGCACAGTCATGCCCGACCACCAGCAGGTCGCAGGGTCCATCGAGTTCGCCGGCGGCGCCCAGGACGTTGAGTGTCGCCGGCGCCAGCCGGCCCCTGTCCTGTTCCGCGATCACCAGAGTGCGCATCATCCCCTCCTCCATTCAGATCACCTGTGCCTGTCTCAGCCGCTCGAGCAGCTCGCCGACCGACTCGACCCGGATCCCGCCGGCGCGCGGCTCGGGCGGATGTACCGCCAGCAGGCGCGGCCCCGCTGCCGGAGAGACCCCGAGCTGCTCGGCTCCGGTGTGCGCGATCGGCTTGCGCCGGGACTTCATGATGTCGGGGGCACGGATGAAACGCGGGGTGTTGAGTCGCAGGTCGGTGGTGATCACCGCCGGCAGTCGCAACGCCAGGGTCTGCAGACCACCGTCGACCTCGCGGACGACCTCGATGCCCTCGTCCACCACCTCGAGTCCGGAGACGAAGGTGCCCTGGGGATAACCGAGCAGACCGGCGAGCATCTGCCCGACCTGGTTGTTGTCGCCGTCGATCGACTGCTTGCCGAGCAGCACCAGCCCCGGCTGCTCCTCGCGCACCAGCGCCGCGAGCAACTGGGCGATCCCCAGCGGGCCGAGATCGGCATCCTCGGCCGTCTCGACCCAGATGGCGCGATCGGCCCCCATCGCCAACGCGGTCCGCAGCTGTTCCTGCACCGCCTTGGGACCGACCGAGACGGCCACCACCTCATCGGCCTTGCCGTCCTCGCGCAACCGGACGGCCGCCTCGACGGCGATCTCGCAGAAGGGATTGATGGCCATCTTGACGTTGGCCAGGTCGACGTCCGAGTGATCGGACTTGACCCTGACCCTGACGTTGTAGTCGATGACCCGCTTGATCGGGACCAGTATCTTCATGACGCTCCTCCTCGGGCCCCAGTCATCGACAGGGGCCGGTACGACGACGGTCGTCGCCTCGTCTCTCTCCATCACTCGATCTCGGTCGATACGGCGTTCAGGCCGTCGCGACCTCGCTCTGGGCATCGTTCGCCCACTGGCGCAGGAGATACTTCTGCAGCTTGCCGGTGGGGGTGCGTGGCAGGGTGGCGAAGACCACATGCTTGGGCGCCTTGAAATGGGCCATGCGGGCGCGGCAATAGTCGATCACCGCCTGCTCGCTAAGCTCGGCGTCGGCGACCAGGGTGATGAAGGCACAGGGCACCTCGCCCCACTTCTCGTCGCGCTTGGCGACCACGGCGACGTCCTGCACCAGCGGATGGCCGAAGAGCACCTCCTCGACCTCGATCGAGGAGATGTTCTCGCCACCCGAGATGATGATGTCCTTGGAGCGGTCCTTGATCTCGACATAGCCGTCCGGGTGCCAGACGGCGAGATCGCCACTGTGGAACCAGCCGCGATCGAAGGCGCGTCGGGTGGTGTCCGGGTTCTTCAGATACCCCTTCATCACCAGGTTGCCGCGGATCATGATCTCGCCCAGGGTCACGCCGTCCTGGCGGATCGGCTGCAGGGTGGCGGGATCGGCGACCATGATCGCCGCCTGCATCGGCATCCGTACCCCCTGGCGCGCCTTGAGCCGTGCCCGCTCCTCCAGCGCCAGCCCGTCCCACTCGTCGTTCCAGGCACAGGCCACACAGGGACCATAGGTCTCGGTCAGTCCGTAGACATGGGTGACCTCGAAGCCCATCGCCTCCATCCCGGCGATCACCGACGAGGGCGGCGGCGCACCGGCGGTCATCACCCGCACCGACTGGGTGATCGCGGCCTTCGCCTCGGCCGGCACCTCGTTGATCATCTTCAGCACGATCGGCGCGCCGCACAGATGGGTCACGCCCTCACGGGCGATGGTCTCGACGATGGTGTGTGCCCGTACATGACGCAGACAGACATTGACCCCGGCCATCGCCGCCATGGTCCAGGGGAAGCACCAGCCGTTGCAGTGGAACATCGGCAGGGTCCAGAGATAGACCGCGTGGTTGGGCAGTCCCCAGCTCAGCACGTTGTTGATCGCGCCGAGATAGGCCCCGCGATGGTGATAGACCACCCCCTTGGGATCACCCGTGGTGCCCGAGGTGTAGTTGAGGGTGATCGCCCGCCACTCGTCGTCGGGCACCGACCACTGATGATCGGGATCGCCCTCGGCGAGGAAGGACTCGTAGTCGATCTCGCCGATCGGCGCCTGGGCATCGGCGAAGTCCGGGTCGGCGATGTCGATCACCAGGATCTCGCGCTCGATGCGCGCCAGCGCCCGACCGACGACCTCGGCGCACTCGCAGTCGACCAGTACCGCCCTCGCCTCGGCGTGTTCGAGGATGAAGGCGATCGCCGGGGCATCGAGTCGGGTATTGATGGAGTTGAGCACTGCCCCGGCCATGGGCACGCCGAAATGCGCCTCGAAGTGTGCCGGAATATTGGGGGCGACGATGGAGACGGTGTCGCCGCGGCCGATCCCGCGCCGTTCGAGCGCGCTGGCGAGCTGGCGACAGCGACGATAGGTCTCGGCCCAGTCGCGCCTGATCGTGCCATGCACCATGGCCAGTTTGCGAGGATGGATCGCCGCGGTGCGCTCGATGAAGTTCAGCGGACTGAGCGGCTCGTGGTTGGCCGCTCTCGGCTCGAGGTCCTGCTCGTAGAGATCAACGACTGGCTCGGACATACGTTCCTGTAACTCCGATGGTGTTGAGAACCGCTTCCCTGATTTTCAGCCGGAAGCCTGCGCCTGCCTGATTGCGATTCGGCAATGACGCTATCACCCCAAAAACTAGCTTGTCAAACGATCGTGTGAAAAGTTTTTCGTGATTGCCACGACATCCCGCGGTCATCGTCCCATCGCGATCACGGCGACTCGGCAGCCGCGGATTGATCGCCCCCGGCTCCTGATGCAGGATGGGACAAGAACATCGAAGCCCGACGAGGGCGAGCGGATACACGAGAGGAGTCGCACGGGGTGACGAGATCTGGGGACTGGCCCACCGGGTTCATGCTGATCCAGGGCAACCGGCTGGAGTCACTGCGCGACCTGCTGACCACCTGGGTGGCACGCTACCCGCTCCACCCGCTCGAGGACGAGGTGGTGCTGGTGCAGAGCAACGGCATCGCCCAGTGGATCAAACTCGCCCTCGCCGAACCGCCGGGGGGCGAACTCGGTGGCGGCTGCGGCATCTCCGCCGCGCTGCGGGTAATGCTGCCGGGACGCTTCGTCTGGGAGGCCTACCGCGGCGTGCTCGGCGCATTGCCGCCAAGCTCCCCCTATGACAAGGCGCCACTCACCTGGCGCATCCACCGGCTGCTCGGCGAGCTGCTGCAACGCCCCGCCGATCCGGTGCTCGCGCCGCTACACGCCTTCATGCACGGCGAGGAGAGCGCGCGCCGACGTCATCAACTCGCCGAACGACTCGCCGACCTCTTCGACCAGTACCAGGTCTATCGCGCCGACTGGCTCGAGGCCTGGGGACGCGGCAAGGACATCCTGATCCGCGCCGACGCCACGCAACAGCCCGTGCCCGAGCAACAGCGCTGGCAACCGCTGCTGTGGCGACTGCTCCACCAGGACCTCGCCGGGACGACCACCGACGACCCGCTCGCCCAGGCCAGCCGCGCCGAGATCCACCGTCGCTTCCTCGCCACGGTCGAGGACGCCGCCCCGGCCCGGCTGCCGCGGCGGGTGATCGTCTTCGGCATCTCCTCGCTACCGCGCCAGACCCTCGAGGTACTCGAGGGCATCGCCGCCCACAGTCAGGTGATGCTCTTCGTCCACAATCCCAGCCGACACTACTGGGGCGACATCATCGAGGGTCGCGCACTCTTCGCCCGCGCCTATGGGCGCAACCACGCGCGCAAGGTCCCCGAGGACGTCGACGAGACCGCCCTCCATCTCCACGGTCACCCGCTGCTCGCCGCCTGGGGTCGGCAGGGGCGCGACTACATCCGTCTGCTCGACGAGCACGACCGGCGCGAGCACTACGAAGGCGTGTTCCGCCAGCAGTCGCTCGACATCGACCTGTTCGAGTCCGCCACCGAGCACCATCTGCTCGCCCAGCTCCAGGACGACATCCTCGACCTGCGACCGCTCGGCGAGCGCCAGCAGCAGAACACGGCGATCGATCCCACCGACGACCACAGCCTGGGCTTCACCATCGCCCACAGCGCCCAGCGTGAGGTCGAGATCCTCCACGACCAGCTGCTCGCCGCCTTCGTCACCGCCGAGGCCGAGGGCCGCCCACTCGCCCCGCGCGAGATCCTGGTGATGGTCCCCGACATCGACCTCTATGCGCCGCACATCGCTGCGGTGTTCGGCCGCATCCCGCGCCGGGATCCGCGTCATCTGCCCTTCCACATCGCCGACCAGGGCGAGCGCCACCGCAATCCGCTGCTGATCGGGGTCGCCACGCTGCTCGACCTGCCGCGAGCGCGCTTCACCGTCACCGAGTTGCTCGATCTGCTCGACATCGCCGCGCTGCGCGCGCGTTTCGGTCTCACCGAGGGCGAGCTGCCCCGGCTGCGCAGCTGGATCATCGGCGCCAACGTGCGCTGGGGACTCGACGGGCGCCAGCGCGAACACCTCGGACTGCCCGCCGCGGCCGAGCGCAACACCTGGCGCTTCGGACTGCGGCGGATGCTGCTCGGCTTCGCCGCCGGCGCGACCTGCGCCTGGCGCGGGATCGAGCCGCACGCCGAGGTCGGCGGCCTGGAGGCGACACTGCTCGGCCCGTTGATCGACCTGCTGGAGACCCTGGAGCGCTACTGGGAACGACTCGACCAGCCGCGCACCCCGGGCGACTGGGTCACGACCATCGAGCAACTGCTCGAGGATTGTTTCAGCCCCTGCGGCGAGAGCGACGAGCTGGCCCTGGCGCGCGTACGCGAGAGCCTCGAGCAGTGGGACGAGGACTGTCGTCAGGCCGACGCCGGCGCCGAGCCCCTGCCGCTGGAGGTGCTGCGCGACACCCTGCTGCGCGGGCTCGACGCACCCAGCCTCACCCAGCGCTTTCTCGGCGGCGCGATCAACTTCGCCACGCTGATGCCGATGCGCGCCATCCCCTTCCGCCAGATCTGGCTGCTGGGGATGAACGACGGCGACTATCCGCGCAACCATCGCCCCCCCGACTTCGACCTGATGGCCGACGACTACCGCCCGGGCGATCGCTCGCGCCGCGAGGACGACCGCTATCTCTTCCTCGAGGCGCTGCTCTCGGCACGCGAGCGGCTGTCGATCAGCTGGATCGGGCGCGACATCCGCGACAACACCCCCAAGACCCCCTCGGTCCTGGTCGGTCAGCTGCGCGACCACCTCGCCGCCGGTTGGCGCTGCGCCAACCCCGACGGCGACGGTCAGACGCTGCTCGCCGCGCTCACCACCGAGCACCCGCTGCAGCCCTTCAGTCGCGCTTACTTCCGCCCCGGTCGCGACCCCCGGCTGTTCACCTATGCCAGCGAGTGGCGCGCAATCCACGACACACCCGGCACCGACGACGACAGCGATCTCCCCACCTGGAGCCCGGAAGGACCGCTCGACCTGCGTCGACTCGCCCAGTTCCTCCGCGCCCCGGTCGATGCGCTGTTCCGTCAGCGTCTCCAGGTCGACCGCCCGCGCGCCAGCGAGCGGCCATCCGATGTCGAGACCTTCGCCCTCGACGGCCTGCTCAACTGGCAGCTCAGCGACCAGCTGATCACCGAACTGTTCGATCCCGCCGACGTCGAACTCGCACTCGCCCCCCGGCTGGAGGCCGCGCTCGAACGGCTGCAGGCCCGTGGCGAACTGCCCGCGGGCGCCCAGGGCGAGTTGCTCGCCGCCGGCATCGGCGAGCGACTGCTGCCGCTCCACCAGCGCTGGCAGACACTGCGTCGCGAGTATCCACGCGATCTCGGGCACCCCTCACCGCTCAGCCTCGAACACCGCACCGACGGCGATGTGGCGCTGCGTCTCGAGGACCAGCTCGCCCCCCGGCTCGGCGCCGAGCACCAGGACACACGCATCCAGCTCCGGCTCAGCGCCAGCAGCATCGTCAAGGACAAGCACTACCGCTGGCACCAGATCGTCGAGCATTGGTTGCACCATCTCGCCGCCCAGCTCACCGGTGAGCCGGTCGCCACCTGGGTGCTCACCCCGGCGGGTCGGCTGCACCTGCGACCGCTCGATCCCGAACTCTCGCGTACCCGTCTCCAACGACTGCTCGCGGCCTGGTGGGCGGGGATGCGCGCGCCGCTGCCGGCGACCCTGGAGACCGGCATCGCCTGGCTCGGACGCCGCGACGACGCCCCGGACCTCGAACCGTCTTTCACCGCGGCCCTGGAGCACAGCGGTTATCTCGCTCGCTGCTATCCCGACGCCTCAAGCCTCCAGCGACATCCCGAGTTCACCGACTGGGCCGAGCGGCTCTATACCGACCTGCACACCGACATCAAGAACCCCGACCAGGCCACCTGGGATGACAGCTGAACCCAATCGTCTCGACCCACTCGCCATCCCGCTCTGCGGCGCCCGTCTGATCGAGGCCAGCGCCGGCACCGGCAAGACCTTCACCCTGGCGATGCTCTATCTCCGTCTGGTGCTCGGTCACGGTGTCGCGCTCGGCGCGCGCACCCGGCTGCAGCCACCCGAGATCCTGGTGGTGACCTTCACCAACGCCGCCACCGACGAGCTGCGCGGGCGCATCCGCGCCCGGCTGGTCGAGGCCGCCGCCGCCTTCCGCTGTCCGGAGACTGACAGCGGCGAT
This sequence comes from Marichromatium sp. PS1, assembly GCF_041155115.1. Lineage (NCBI taxonomy): Bacteria > Pseudomonadati > Pseudomonadota > Gammaproteobacteria > Chromatiales > Chromatiaceae > Marichromatium > Marichromatium sp. PS1. The sequence goes on along the minus strand of NZ_BAAFHB010000004.1, from coordinate 259,391 downwards.
CCGTTGCTCGCCCGGCTGCGCGAGGAGATGAGCGCGCACACCGACCCCAACCTCTGCGCCCGTCATCTCGAACAGGCCGCCGAGTGGATGGACGAGGCGGCGATCTCGACCATCCACGCCTGGTGTCACCGAATGCTGCGCGAGCACGCCTTCGACAGCGGCAACATGTTCGAGCTGGAACTGGAGAACGATGCCGCCCCGCTACTGCGTCAGGCCGTCGAGGACTATTGGCGCAGCTGCTACGGCGACCTCGATCGCGCCACCCTCGCCCGGGTCCACGTGCACTGGTCGTCCCCGCTCGCGCTCGAACAGCGACTCGCCCGACTGCTCGGGCTGCGCGAGCACGCCCCGAGGGCGCCCGAACAACCACCCGAGACGATCATCGCCGACGTGCTCGAGACGCGTCGCCGACGGATCGATGCGCTCAAGCGGGCGTGGTCGGAGCAGGATTGGTGCGGCCAGCTCGAGACCCTCTTCGAGGAGGCCGCCGCGCGCAAGGCATTCAACCAGCGCCAGCTCAACAGCAAGCATCGCGCCGATGTCATCACGCAACTGCGTGCCTGGATCCTCGACCCCGAGGCCGAACACCCCGCACTGAAGGCCGACAGCCGCTCCTGGCAGCGCATGTCATCACGGGCCGTCGCAGAGATCTGGAAGGATGACGCCCCACCCGTCGATCATCCCGCCTGCCGTGCGCTCGAGACGCTCTTCGAGCAGCTCGCCGACCTCCCGGAACTCCAACCGCCGCTGCTCGCCCACGCCCTGCACCGGGTTGCCGAACGCATCGAGGAGGAGAAGCGCGCGCGCGCCCTGCTCACCCAGCACGATCTGCTTGAACGACTCGACCAAGCGCTGCAGGGTCCGCAGGGCGCGCGCCTGGCGGCCACCATCCGCCGTCAGTTCCCCTTCGCCCTGGTCGACGAGTTCCAGGACACCGACCCGCTGCAGTACCGCATCTTCGCCACCGTCTACCGCCCCGAGGAGAACGCCCCCGAGACCGGACTGTTCATGATCGGCGACCCCAAGCAGTCGATCTATGCCTTCCGCGGCGCCGACATCCACACCTATCTGCGCGCCCGCGCCGCCACCGCGCCCCGGCACTACAGCCTCGACACCAACTATCGCTCCTGCCCGGCGCTGATCGAGGGCATCAACGCGCTCTTCGCCCAGGCCGAGCAACGCCCCGGCGGCGCCTTCCTGTTCCGCGACCAGACCGCCGACCCGGTCCCCTTCCTCGCCGTCTCGCCCAATCCGAGCCGCGCCGAGGACGACCGCCTCAGGATCGACGGCGAACCCGCCCCGGTGCTCCAGGCCTGGGTGCTCGACGGCGATGAGGGCAAACCGCTCGGCAAGGGGGACTATGCCCAGCGGATGGCCGCCTGCACCGCGCGTACCATCGTCTCGCTGCTCGAACAGGGTGCCAGCGGGCGTGCCACCCTCCCCGATGGACGGGGCGGACACCGCCCGTTGCGCGCCGGCGACATCGCGGTCCTGGTCAATCGCCATCAGGAGGCCGCACAGGTCCGTGCCGAACTGCACCAGCTCGGCGTGGCGAGCGTCTATCTCTCCGAGCGCAACAGCGTCTATCAGAGCCGCCAGGCCCACGACCTGCTCCTGCTGCTGCGCGCCGTCGCCGATCCCTTCGACGAGCGGCTGATGCGTCAGGCGCTGGCCTGCGACCTCATCGGCCTGCCGCTCGACCAGCTCGACCGGCTCAACCACGACGAACTCTACTGGGACGACTGCGGCGAACGGCTCAGGCGCTATCACCAGCTGTGGCGCACCCAGGGGGTGTTGCCGCTGCTCTATCGCGTCATCGCCGACTTCGCCATCGCACCCCGGCTGCTCGCCCGCGCCGATGGTGAGCGTGCGCTCACCGACCTGCTCCATCTCGGCGAGCTGCTCGCCCGCGCCAGCCAGCAACTCGACGGCGAGCAGGCCCTGGTGCGCGCGCTTGAGGCGCGTATCCAGGGCGAGAGCGGCGAAGATGCCGAGACCCAGCAGCTGCGACTGGAGAGCGACGCCGACCTGGTGCAGGTGATCACCATCCACAAATCCAAGGGGCTGGAGTATCCGTTGGTGTTCGTCCCCTTCGTCGCCACCACCCGTCAGGTACGCAGCGACGACCTCCCGCTCAAGACCCATGATGCCGAGGGCCGACTGCGGCTCCATCTCCATGCCGCGCCGACGCTGGTCGAGCAGGCCGATGGCGAGCGCCTCGGCGAGGACCTGCGCAAGCTCTATGTCGCCCTCACCCGGGCGCGCGACGCACTCTGGCTCGGACTCGGCGCCACCAAGGAGCTGCCGGTCACCGCGCTCGGTCATCTGCTCGGGATCGACGAACCCTCTGCGCTCCGAGAGAGACTCGCGCACTGGCCGGCACTCACCACGCTCGACGAGCCGAGAGCGACCACGCCGCTCGCGCAAACCGCGGCAGAGGTCTCGCTCGACAGCGCCCGGCCACCACCACACCGGCCACCACGCCCCTGGTGGATCACCAGTTACTCGGCGCTCGCCCGCCACAGCGCCAGCGAGGAGCCCGACGACACGCCGGGCGAGCGCGAGACCGCCGCCCAGGAGACCGCCTTCGAGGAAGCGCTGGCCGAGGCCCCGAGGGCGAGACCGGTCGAGCCGACGCGCCTCACCGGGCTGCACGCCTTCCCGCGCGGCAGTCGCTACGGCACCTTCCTCCACGGCCTGCTCGAATGGGCCGCGACCCTCGAATGGCGCGCCCCCGAGGGCGAGACCCTGCGCGGCTACCGCGCCGCGCTCGCCGCCACCGCGCTGCGCCGCGAGACCATCGCGCGCCGCTGTAACAGACGCGGGCTGACCGACTGGATCGACACACTCGATCAGTGGCTCGCCGGCTATCTGACGCGCACCTGGTCGCTCGCCGCGATCGACGGCGCCGATCTCCGGCTCACCGCACTCGACCCCGAGCGCCTCCAGGTCGAGCTCGAGTTCTGGATCCAGACCCGCGCCGTCGACACCGCCGCGCTCGATGCCCTGGTGCGCCGCTACATCGCCCCCGGCGCGGCGCGCCCGGCGCTCGAGCGCCAGCGCCTCGAGGGCATGCTCAAGGGCTTCATCGACCTGGTCTTCGAGCACCAGGGACGCTTCTACCTGCTCGACTGGAAGTCCAACTGGCTCGGCCCGGACGATGCCGCCTACGCTCAGACGGCGATGCGCGAGGCGGTGCTCGCCGCGCGCTACGACCTGCAGTACGCGCTCTATCTGCTCGCGCTCCATCGTCTGTTGCGCGCGCGCCTGCCCGACTATGACCCCGAGCGTCACCTCGGCGGCGCCATCTACGCCTTCCTGCGCGGCGCCGCGGCAAGCTCTCAGGGGCTCCATCTCGACCGCCCGCCAGTGGCCTTCGTCGAGGCGCTCGACCGGCTCTTCGCCGGCGAACGGGAGGCGGCGGCATGAACGACATGAACGAGACGGCCCGGACGCTCTTCGACGAGCTGGCCCTGTGGGTCGAACAGGGTGTACTGCGCGCACTCGATCTCGCGCTCGCCCGCTTCGTCCAGCGCGAAGCGGGCGAGCAGGACCCGGCGGTGCTGCTCGCCGTCGCCCTGGTCAGCGAGCGCAATGGTCACGGTCACGTCTGTCTCGACCTCGGCGATGCGCTCGCCCACCCCGAGACCCTGCTCGCCAGCGACACCGAGCGCCCGCCCGAGCCCGGCATCCACGACGCGCTCACCGCCCGACTCGCCGGGCTCGACCCCGCCGCCTGGGCGGCGCGACTCGGCGCCAGCAGCGCCGTCTGCGATCTCGCCGGCAGCGACGACGACGGCGGCGCGCCGCTGGTGCTCGCCGGCACGCCCCGACGCCCGCTGCTCTATCTGCGCCGCTACTGGCGCTACGAGCGGATCATCGAACAGGGCATCGCGCAGCGTCTGGCGCGCCCTCAGCCTCTCGACCCGGCACGGCTGCGCCCACTGCTCGCCGATCTCTTCCCCGCCGAGCACGGCGATCCCTGGCAGCGGATCGCCTGCGTGCTCGCCGCGCGCAGTCCCTTCGCGGTGATCACCGGCGGTCCCGGCACCGGCAAGACCACCACCGTGGTGCGTCTGCTCGCACTGCTCCAGGGGCTCGCGCTCGCCGCCGACCGGGCGCCGCTGCGCATCCGTCTGGCCGCCCCCACCGGCAAGGCCGCCGCCCGACTCAACGCCTCGATCGCCCCTCGGGTAGCCGATCTGCCGGTGGCCGAGTCGCTGCGCGCGACCATCCCCACCGCGGTCTCGACCCTGCATCGGCTGCTCGGCCCGATCCCCGACAGTCGCGCCTTCCGCCACCACGCCCGCAACCCGCTCGACGCCGACCTGGTGGTGATCGACGAGGCCTCGATGGTCGATGTCGAGCTGATGGCCGCGCTGATCGAGGCGCTGCGCCCCGAGACCGCGCTGGTGCTGCTCGGCGACAAGGACCAGCTCGCCTCGGTCGAGGCCGGGGCGGTGCTCGGCGATCTCTGCCGCCGCGCCAGCGCCGGACACTACACCGAGGCGACCGCCGCCTGGGTCGGCGCCGCCTGTGGTCAGTCACTCCCGCCCGAGACCCTCGACGATGCCGGCACACCGCTCGACCAGGCCATCGCCATGCTCAGGCACAGCTATCGCTTCCGCGCCGAGGGCGGGATCGGCGCGCTGGCCCAGCGCATCAACACCGAGCCCGCGCCCACCCGCACCGAGATCCAGGCGCTCTTCACCGCCCCCCAGCAAGAGGCGCTCGGGGTGATCGCCGAACTGACGGTCCGGACCCCCGACGATCCCGCGCTGATCGACCTGGTGGTCTCCGGCTACCACGGCTATCTCCGCCTGATGCGAGCGCAGGCCCCCGCCGCGGAGGCCGACAACACCGAGATCGACGACTGGGCACGCGCCGTGCTCGCCGCCCACGGCGAGTTCCAGCTCCTCGCCGCGCTGCGCCACGGCCCCTGGGGTGTGGCCGGACTCAACGCCAGGATCGCTGACTGGCTCACCCGCGCCGGGCTGCTCGACGGCACCGATCACGCCTGGTTCGCCGGGCGACCGGTGCTGATCACCCGCAACGACTACGGGCTGCGGCTGATGAACGGCGACATCGGCATCGCTCTGGAGACGCCGCTGCGCGACGCCGACGGTGGACAGCGGCGGGTGCTGCGTGTCGCCTTCCCGCACCCCGACGGCGGCGACGCCATCCGCTGGGTGCTGCCGAGCCGGTTGCAGGCGGTGGAGACGGTGTTCGCGATGACGGTGCACAAGTCCCAGGGCTCGGAGTTCACCCATACCGCCCTCGCCCTGCCCGACCACCCCACCCCGGTGCTCACCCGCGAGCTGATCTATACCGGCATCACCCGTGCCCGCGAGCGTTTCACCCTGGTCCATCAGAGCCCACGGGTGCTCGAGGCCGCGCTGCGGCGCCGCGTCAGGCGCGTCAGCGGGCTACGGCTGGGCGCCGAAGACGAGGAGCAGAGATCATGACCGCCCTGCCTGCCTCTGCGCTGCGGCTCTGCTGCGACCCCGAGCGACTGGCCTTCACCACCACCGCCGAGCTGCAGCCGCTGACGGGCTTCATCGGTCAGGATCGCGCGCTCGAGGCGATCGGCCTGGCCATCGACATCCGTCATCGCGGCTACAACCTCTTTGCCATCGGTCCGGCCGGCAGCGGCAAGTCGGCGCTGGTGCTCGATGCGCTGCGACGGCGCGCTCGACGCGACCCGCTCCCGGACGACTGGTGTTATGTGCACGACTTCAGTCATCCACACCACCCCAGGGCGCTGCGCCTGCCACCGGGTCAGGGCCCCGGACTGGCCCGCGACATGGAGCGGCTGGTGAGAGACCTGCAACGGGCACTGCGACGCGCCTTCGAGAGCGACGACTACCGCAACCGCGCCCGCACCATCGAACACGGTCTCGAACAACGTCGGGAGCGGGCCTTCGAGAAGATCGGGCAGCGCGCCCGCGCGCGTGGTGTGGCACTGCTGCGTACCCAGGAGGGCCTGAGTCTGGCGCCACTGCAAGAGGGCAAGGCGATGGCGCCCGAGGCCTTCGCCGCGCTCGCACCCGAGCAGCGCGCAAGCATCGAGACCGAGATCGAGCAGCTGCGCGAGGCGTTGCACGCGGTGATGGATCAGGTGGCGCGCTGGAAGCGCCATTGCGAGGAGGAGATCGACCGGCTCAACAGCGATCAGGCGCGCGGCGCGGTGCGTCATCTCTTCGAGGAGATCGAGCGCCGTCACCACGGCCAACCCGACACCCTGGCCTATCTGCATGCGGTCGAGGACGACGTGATCGCACACTTCGACCAGTTCCTCGTCACCGACGAGGAGCCGCAAAGCCCCCAGGACGGCACCCCCTGGATGCATCGCTACCGGGTCAATCCGCTGCTCTCGCACCAGGACGATGCCGGCGCGCCGGTGGTGCAGTGCGACCTGCCCAGCCCCCGCGAGCTGGTCGGGCGCATCGAGCACCGCGCCGTGCTCGGCGCGCTCGAGACCGACTTCACCATGATCCGTCCCGGCGCGCTGCATCGCGCCAACGGCGGCTATCTGGTGATCGAGGCACGCAAGCTGCTCGCCCAACCCCTCGCCTGGGAGACGCTCAAACGCGCGCTGCACAACGACGAGATCCGCTTCGACTCGCCCGAGGGCGGCAACGGCCCGCTGACCACCGTCTCGCTGGAACCCGAACCGATCCCGCTCCGGGTCAAGGTGGTCTTGCTCGGCGAGCACATGCTCTATGCCCTGCTCGCCGAGGCCGACCCGGAGTTCGAGGAGTTGTTCAAGGTCAGCGCCGAATTCGAGGAGCGGCTGCCGCGCGACCCCGAGCACGAACACGCCCTGGCGCGACTGGTCGCCAGCTGGGTCCGGGATTCGCGGCTACGTCACTTCTCGCGTACCGCCGTCGCCCGGGTGATCGAGCACAGCGCCCGGCTCGCCGGCGAGCGCACGCATCTCAGCGGCCAGATGCGCGCGCTCGCCGATCTGGTCCACGAGGCCGACCATCATGCCGGGGTCCGCGGCACCGAGCTGGTCGAGGCCGAAGACGTCGATCGGGCGCTCGCTGCGCGCCGGCGCCGCTGCGACCGCATCAGCCGCCGCATCCAGGAGGCGATCCTCGAGGACACCCTGCGCATCGCCACCACCGGGCGCCTGCCGGGCCAGGTCAACGGCCTGGCGGTGGTCGAACTCGGCGCCAGCGGCTTCGGCCACCCGGTGCGGATCAGCGCCAGCGCGCGCGCCGGCGAGGGCGAACTGATCGACATCGAGCGCGAGGTCGCGCTCGGCGGGCCGCTCCACTCCAAGGGCGTGCTGATCCTCTCGGGCTTCATCGCCGGGCGCTATGCCCGCCACCAGCCGCTCTCGCTCGCCGCCAGCCTGGTGTTCGAGCAGTCCCACGGCCCGATCGACGGCGACAGCGCCTCGGCCGCCGAACTCTGCGCCCTGCTCTCGGCGCTCTCCGGGCTGCCACTGCGTCAGTCGCTGGCGATCACCGGCGCAATCGATCAGCACGGCGCCATCCAGGCCATCGGCGGGGTGAACGAGAAGATCGAGGGCTTCTTCGCGCTCTGCCGGGCGCGAGGGCTCGACGGCGAGCAGGGGGTGTTGATCCCGACGGCCAACGTCAGGACGCTGATGCTCTCGAACGAGCTGGTCGCGGCGGTCGCCGCCGGCGAGTTCCACATCCACGCCGTCGCGGACATCGACGAGGCCATCGCCCTGCTCACCGCGACCCCTGCCGGGGAGCGCGACGGCGCCGGTCGCTACCCCGAGGGCAGCGTCAACCAGCGTGTCGAGCAGACATTGATCGAGCATGCGCGGGCGATCGCAGCCGCCCGACGGGACTGAGATCGAGGCCTCAGTCGCCGAGTTCAGCCGCCTGTGCGCGCAACCATTGCGGCGACTGCTCGATACCGAGGCGCGAGAGCAGCCGGTTGAGCTCATCACCGTCACGCTCGCCATGCACCAGACCGGCGATCCGCATCAGGATGGCATCGCGATGGACGGTTCCACTCGGTAGCTGATAGACCGCGCCGATCCGCATCTGGAGCGCGGTCGGTATTCCCCATTGCACCTTGAGTTGATGACCGGTCTCGGCGGCGCGTGCGGCAAGCAGTCGCTCGCATGCGCTCGGGTCGAGTCGTCCGCCCAGATCGACCCAGCGTTGCTGGAGCACCAGCAGCGCCAGCTCGCCGAGACGCGTGAGCATGGCCGCGGCACGGCACCCGGCGACATCCACGCGCAGCACGCGTCCGAGGACATTGAGCAGCCGCATCAGCGCCAGCGCCTCCTGGCGCAGACGGCGTTGGTGCGCCACCAGCACCTCGGCGACGAGCGCGCTGCCGGAATGGAGCGCAGCGGTCACCGCGATATTGACCAGCACCGCCGAACCGACCCGTTCGAGCGCCCTCGCCGGGGTCTCGATCAGCACCGAGCCGTCATTGTAGGGGCTGCTGTTGGCCAGCCCCAGCAAGGGACCGACCAACGCCGGTTCGAACTGGCAGCGACGCATCAGCTTGAGACGGGCCTCGGCATCGAGATCGGCCATCCCCTCCAGCGCCTCGGCCAGCGCCGGATCGAGCGGTACCCCCAGCGACTCGTGCTCGAGCATCCGCGTCACGAACTCGGGCAGGGCGTCGAGATCGTCGTTCGCCGCCGTCACCGCGCCCGATTCCTCGACGACCTCGCGCAATCGCGCCATCACCTCGGCGGCACGGAAGGGTTTGACGATATAGGCATCGGCCTGGAAACGCCGCGCCTCGATGATGCGATCACGATCGGCATGTCCCGAGACCATCACGCACACCACCTTGTGGCCGGTGGCGCGAATCGTCTTCAACAGCGCCGTCCCGGTGGTATCCGGCAGGCCCCAGTCGAGCAGCACCAGATCGGCCCCGCCGTGACGTTGCCAGGCATCGAGCGCCGAGCGCCCGTCGACACAGTGCTCGACCGCGGCCTGGGGCCAGAGGCGGCGTACCAGCTGGACCAGCAAGGGGCCGATGGACTGGTCGTCCTCGACGATCAATGCCCGACGCATGCAGGCCTCGACTCAGTCATCGTTGGACTCCGGCGTCGACTCGTTCAGGCTCACCCACGCCTGCACGACGTTCCCCCGTCCTTGATAGTCGAGCGCACTGAAGGCGAGCTGACGGGCCATGGCGATCCCGCGACCGTGATGATGGAAGGCGCGTTCCGGCGCCAGCTCCAGATAGGGCGCCCAGTCGAATCCGGGACCATGATCGCAGACGGTGAAACAGATCCGCTCGGCCTCGCGCCGCAGCCACAGCTCGGCCCAGCGCGAGGCCTGTTCGGGGCGGGCCAGGCGGCGCGCGATCTCGTCGGTCAGGGCATCCTGCGCCAGCAACCGCCCCTTCTCCTCATAGCCGATCCCGAGCAGACCGTGCTCGATGGCGTTGATCATCAGCTCGGAGAGCCCCATGGCCACCAGCGAGGCGCGCGGACAGAGATCGGCGAGCTGTACCGCCAGCAGCGAGGCATGGCGCGGCTCGCGGAAACGGAAGCGCCCCTCCTGGAGGAGTCCCCAGGTACTGGAGATCTCGCGCTGGAGCTGGCGCAAGGCATGACGGTTGCGCCGATCGAGCAGCGCAGCGTTGACGATCCGTTGCAACGCCTCGGCCTGGTAGGGTTTGGCCAGGTAGTACCAGGCACCCGCCGATAATCCCTGAGCGACCTCCTCGGGCGAGCTGGCCACCGTCTGCATGATCACCGGCAGATCCTCGAAGCGCGGATCCCTGACCACCAGCTCGAGCAGCTCGATGCCGTCCATCCGCGGCATCCGTCGATCGAGGATCAGCAGGTCGAAGCGCGAGGGCTCGGCCTGCAGCCTGTCCCAGGCCTCCTGGCCATCCTGCGCGAAGGTGAAGATCCGTTCGGGCGCCTGGAGGAAGTCGGCGATGATCTCCAGATTCAAGGGTTCGTCATCGACCACCAGCAACTCTGTCATCTGTCCTTCTCCACGAGAAATCCTCCAGCATCAGCGCGGGCGGGCGATCTCCTCGAGCAGGCGCACGAGTCTGTCGGCCAGCCGACCGGCCAATGCGCCAGCCTGCGCATCGCGGTCGCGCGCCGCACGCTCGACCTCGCGCGCCAGGCGCGCCACCGACGGGACCTCGAGATTCCCCGCGCTGCCGGCCAGGGTGTGCGCCATGGAGGCGATCCGTTGATGATCCTCACTCTCGGCAGCTGCACGCAGCAGTGCCGGAGTCCCTGTATGTGAATCACACATGGAGGCGAGCAGACGCTGGATAAACGCATCCCGACCACCAAACTTGTCGCGCAGCGCCTTCCAGTCGATCAACGTCTCCTCCTCGCCCGAGTCCTGTCGCGGCGAGGCGTCAGGGCGAGCGACTGCGGCCAGGGCCCGACGCACACCGTCACAGGTCTCGGTCAGCGCCAGCTCGAGCAGCGCCAAGGCCGCCCGGTGACCGGTCCCCTCGCGCACCGCCTGCTCGAACCCGGCGGCGCCTGCCATCACGCGTGTCAGTCCCAGCGCGCCGGCCCCCTCCCCGAGCTCGTGGGCACGGCGCACCACCAGCTCAAGATCGTCGGGTCGCCCAGTAGCGAGCAGCGCGCGCAACCGCGCGGGATCGGCGCCATGCGCCTCGATGAAGTGCGCGAGCAGCAGCGCCAGGCTCTCGACGCGTCCCCCGGCCCTGATCATCCCCTGCTCGAGGTCCACCCCGGAGAGCGCACGCATCCGCTCCTCGAAACCCTGATCGCGCGCCATCGGTGCCGATGAGCGCTGCAGCCAGTCGGCGATGACCCCGTAGAGCCGCTCGGGATCGATCGGCTTGGCGAGATGACCGTTCATGCCCGCCGCCAGACAACGACGCTCGACCTCCTCGAAGACGTTCGCGGTCATCGCCAGGATCGGGGTCTCGGCATAGCCGGGCAGCCGGCGCAAGCGCCGGGTCGCCTCGAAACCGTCGAGCACCGGCATCTGGATGTCCATCAACACCAGATCGAACACCGACTCGCGAGCCCGCGCCAGCGCCTCTGCGCCATCTCCGGCGACCTCGACCCGCACCCCGACCCACTCGAGGATCTCGCGCGCCACGTCCTGGTTGACCCGGTTGTCCTCCACCAGCAACACCCTCGCCCCGCGCAGACGCTCGGTCGCGGGGCGTTGCAAGGATTGCGCGGCTGGCGCGTGCTGGCCCTCTTCGGCGATCTCGAAGGGCAGCTCCACCCAGAAGGTACTGCCGACCCCGAGACGGCTCTCGACACCGATCTCGCCACCGAGCAGCAGACTCAGTCGACGACTGATCGCCAACCCCAGACCGACACCGCCATAGCGCCGGGTGGGCGAGCCGTCGACCTGCTCGAACAGCTCGAAGATACGCTCCTGCTGGGTGGTGTCGAGACCGATGCCGGTGTCGCGCACCGCGATGCGCAGCCGCACCCGTGCAGCATCGCGCTCGATCAGCCCGGCCGAGACCACCACCTCGCCCTGCTCGGTGAACTTCACCGCGTTACCGAGGAAGTTGAGCAGGATCTGGCGCAGACGCAACACGTCACCGACCAGCACCGCCGGGATGTCCGACGCGATCTCGCGCCGAACCCTCAATCCCTTCTCCTCGGCGCGGTTCTCGAGCAGGGCGATCGACTGATCGAAGAGATCGGCCATGGCGAAGGGTTCGCGGTTGATCACCAGCTTGCCCGCCTCGATCCGCGACAGGTCGAGGATGTCGTCGATCAACCCCATCAGATGATGGGCCGCCTCGTTGATGCGCTCGACCCGTTCGGTCAGACCCGGATCGGTCTGCTCGCGGCGCAGCAGCTCGGTCAATCCGATGATGGCGTTCATCGGGGTACGGATCTCGTGGCTCATGTTGGCCAGAAACAGGCTCTTGGCCTCGCTGGCCGATTCGGCGGCGCGCTTGGCCGTCTCCAGCTCGGCGGTGCGCGCGCGCACCTGCGCCTCGAGATCGCGCCGCCGGCTCTCGAGTTCGGTCTCGATCCGCTTGCGCTCGCTGATATCCTCGACCAGCACCGCGAACTGTCCGGGCGCAGGCGAATAGGCGAGCAGATTGAACCAGCGCTCGAAATAGGCCGCATAGGCCTCGAAGCGGATCGGTTCACCGGAGAGCGCCACCCGCCCGTAACGCCCGATCCAGTCGACCGGATCGTCCTCGATGCCGGGGATCACCTCCCCGACACGACGACCAATGACCTGCTCTTGGGCGAGGCCGGTCATCCGGGTGTAGGCGGGGTTGACGGCCAGGAAGCGGTAGTCGATCGCATGCCCCTGGGCATCGGTGACGACCTCGTGCAGCGCGAAACCGACGTGCATGTTCTCGAACAGGGCGCGGAAGCGCTCCTCGCTCTCGCGCAACGCCGACTCGGTACGCTTGAGTTCGGTGATGTCGTTGCCGATGGCGAGCACCTCGACCAACTCGCCGGCGGCATCGAACACCGGCTTGTTGGTCCAGTTCATCCACATCTCGCGCCCATCGCGACACCGATTGCGCTCGACCCGGCTGGAGTGGCCGTCGGCATCCCCGATCAACCCCGGCAGCAGGGTCTGCGCGGCGCACGAGGCAGGCGCCAGCAGCACCGTGAAGGGCATCCCGATCAACTCGGCGGCGCGGTAACCGAAGAAGCGCTCGGCATAGGGGTTGACGAACTCGATCCGCGCATCACGCCCGAGCCGGATGATGGCGCTGTTGGCGTGCTCGATCAGATCGCGATAGCGCTTCTCGCTCTCGAACCGAGCCCGCTGGGCCTCGTGCGCGACGGTGATGTCGCGCCCCACGCCGAGCACCCCGACCAGCGCCCCAGCGGCATCGAACATCGGGGTGTTGATCGTCTGCATCCGAATCCGCTTACCGTCGGCGCAGTCGAACCACACCTCGTAGCGGATCGCGCCGCCGTGCTCGACCGCCTCGCGATCACGCCGTTCCACCCGCTCGGCGAGCGTCTCGGAGAAGATCTCGCGGTCATTGCGCCCGAGGATGCGTCGCTTGTCGAGCCCGATACAGCGGGCGAACGACAGGTTACAGGCGAGATACTGTCCCCTGGGATCCTTCAGCCAGATCTGATCGGGGATGGTCTCGATCAGCGTGCTCAGTCGGCGACGCTCCTCCTCGAGCGCGATCTCGGCGTGCTTGCGTTCGGTGATGTCGTGCAGATAGCCGTACCAGAGGATGGTGCCGTCGCGCTCACGCCCCGGCACCGACCAGGCCTCCAGCCAGCGCTCACCCCGTCCGGGATGGAGATAGCGATACTGATCGTGACGATGGCAGAGTTCGCGCTCGCACTGACGATGATGCGCGAGCACGCGCGGCAGGTCCTGGGGGTGGATGTTGGCGATGAAGCGATGACTGTCGCTGAACAGCTCCTTCGCACGGATCCCGAGGATCGGCTCGACCGTCGAGGTGATGAACTGGAGCTGTGGCGCGCCCTCGGCATCGAGCCGATAGGCGTAGATCATGCCGGGTACACTGGCGACGATCCGTTCCAGCCGGATCGAGTCATCGTCACCCACCCCCGCCGAACGCGGCACGGCCAGCCTGGCAAGATGCTCGACGAGGGGGCCTGACAGGGCCTCCCAGACGCGACAGACAGCTGCGCCGCCATCGTCGAGCGGCGAGAGCAGCAGCACCGGCAACGCGCCGCTCCCCGTCAGCGCCCGCTCCAGGTCGGCACTCGCGGCGCGACCATCGCAGAGAACCAGATCCCAGTCGTCGACACGGCTGGCGATCAGCTCAGCCAGACCGGGTTGGTCGAGACGATGACGCTCGAGCACATGTGCCGCGCCATCGAGCATGGCATCGAGCGCAAGTGGCGCACTGGAGGCATCCTCCAGCAGGAGGATGTGCAAACGGGGCTGCTCCATGGGTTCATCCGCCGTGGGGCCTCGGGGCCCGCGTCTCCCAAGAGGTAAGGATATCGACACACCGACCATGGGGACAACGCCGGCGCAACTGACTAGGTAGGCCCGCGAGCGGGATGATCCAAGGCGGTGTCGCGGGCAGCCGTCGTGAACACACCGTGACAGCGGGCGCCACAGACCAGACAGCGTCCGGTCTCGTCCAGCGCGCGCGCCACCACCCGGTAGCCGACGCGCGCGATCAACCGTGCACCGCAGCTCACGCACCGCGTCTCCCCGCCGATTTCCGCTCCCAGGTTGCCGAGATAGACGTGACGCAGCCCGTTGGCGCGGGCGATCTCGCGGGCACGCATCAGGGTCGCGATCGGGGTGGCGGCGTGGTCACGCATGCGGTGGGCGGGATGGAAGGCGCTGAGGTGCAGCGGGACCTCGCAGCCGAGATGCCCGGCGATCCAGGCACTCAGCGCGTGCAATCGGCGCGGATCGTCGTTCTCGCCGGGGATCACCAGGGTGGTGATCTCGACCCAGACGGCGGTCTCGTGCACCAGAGACTCCAGGGTCTCGAGCACCGGCGCCAGCCGGGCGCCACAGAGCCGACGATAGAAGCGGTCGTCGAAGGCCTTGAGGTCGATGTTGGCCGCATCGATCGCGGCATAGAACTCGGCGCGCGGCGCAGGCTGCACATAACCGGCGCTCACCGCCACCGTATACAGCCCCGCGGCGTGCGCCGCCGCGGCGCAATCGAGCGCGTACTCGTGGAACACCACCGGATCGTTGTAGGTGAAGGCCAGCGAGCGACAGCCGCTCGTCCTCGCCGCGGCGACGATCCGCGCCGGATCGGTCGGCGCGCCGCCACCCGTGGCGGCGACACGCGCCCGGCTCATCTCCCAGTTCTGGCAGTAGCGACAGGCGAGGTTGCAACCGGCGGTGCCGAAGGAATAGGTCAGCGACCCCGGCAGGAAGTGGTAGAGCGGCTTCTTCTCGATCGGGTCGGGATGGCAACCGAGCGGGCGGGCCGCCTCGGTGAGCACCAGCGCCCCATCGCGGCAGGCGCGCACGAAACACAGCCCCCGCTGTCCCTCGGCGAGCCGGCAACGCCGCGGACAGAGCTCACAGCACACCCGACCATCGGCAAGCGCTCGCCAGTGACGCGCGCGGCGCGCGATCGACATCGTCCACCTCCCGTGCGTTTTGTGCACTGCATCGAGGTCTCGTGCTGAGTATACTGCTGCCGATGCGGGCCGCCGCGTCCCGACCGCAACGCCCCCGTATCCCGAGACTCTCCTCGATCCACAGGATCGCCCTTAACCCCAGGGTCAGGACCATCGTGTCCAGCCCCTCGACAACGACGTCAGATGCCGCTTATGGTCGCCAAACCCATGCTCGGTGCCGGATACCTGTTGCAAGGCGTCCGGCTCATCACCCGCCCCGGACTCAGACGCTTCGTGCTGATCCCGCTGGCGGTCAATATCCTCGTCTTCTCGCTGGCGATCTATCTCGGCGCCCGCGAGTTCGCCGCCTTCCTCGACCTCGTCGAGGCCCAGATCCCGAGTTGGCTCGGCTGGCTCGAGTGGATCCTCTGGCCGGTGTTCGCGCTGCTGCTGCTGGTGGTGGTGTTCTACACCTTCAACCTGGTCGCCAACCTGATCGCCTCGCCGTTCAACAACCTGCTCGCCGAGAAGGTCGAGCTGCTGCTCACCGGCCGACCGCTGCAGGACAGCGGCAGCGTCGGCAAGCTCCTCAAGGAGCTGCTCCCGACCCTGCTCGACGAGCTGGTGAAGGTGGTCTACGCCCTGGCCCTGGCCATCCCCTTCCTGGTGCTGCTGTTCGTCCCGGTGGTCGGCCCGCTGCTGTGGTTCCTCTACACCGCCTGGATCCTCGCGGTGCAGTACAGCGACTACCCGATGGGCAACCACGGGCTGAAGTTCCGCGAGATGCGCGCGCGGCTGCGCGGCGAGCGCGGACTCAGCCTCGGCTTCGGCGCGGCGGCCGCCGGGCTCGGGATGGTGCCGGTGGTCAACTTCATCCTGATGCCGAGCGCGGTGGCCGGCGCCACCGCGATGTGGGTGCGCGAGTTCAATCGCGAGCACGCCCGCGCCCGCTATCAGGGCCCTTACGAATCGCGCATGACCACGCGCTGGGTGCGACTCGAGATCGACCACCTCTCCGGGCGCATCGGCGGCGAGATCCTGCTCGGCCCACTGCAGGGACAGCGGCTCGAGTCGATCGCCACCGAGGCCCTGCTCGATCTGCTCGCCGGCGGCTGCGCCAGCGATGCCGCCTCGGCCGAGGCGCTCGAGGTCTATCTCTCGCGCGAGCGCGGACAGCGCTTCGCCGAGCGCGCCCGCGCCCGTCAGGAACAGGAGCCGCGCAGCGCGCCGCCGCGCCCGAGCGATACGCGAATGGGCGACGACGAGGCGCGCGCCATCCTCGGGGTGGCGACCAACGCCGACAACGACGCGATCCGTGCCGCCCATCGCCGGCTGATCCAGCGCATGCACCCGGATCGCGGCGGCTCGGCCTATCTCGCCGCCAAGATCAACGAGGCCAAGCGCGTGCTCACGCGTGTCGGTGAGGCGGCCTGAGCCGGAAACCCGACTACCCCGGCTTGCGCAGCAGGTCGACGCGGTGCGGCTTGAGAAAGTGCGCGCCGCTCGGGGTCAGGTATCGATCGAAGGCCGCGCGGACCTCGGCGCGGCGCGCCTCGGGCAAAGGCTCGGCGCGATGGCTGACATCGATGAAGCGCGCGGCGAAGTGCGCCCAGTCCGGATAGCTGCCCTTGGCCTGGTAGAAGACCTCGTGCTCGCAGTCGAAGAGCCCGGCCTCGACCGCGCCCTGGAGCGCGGCGAAGGCCGCCGCGCGTGCCGCGCGCTCGTCGTGGATCAGCCCGGTCAGCTCGGCGAAGGGGCCCCAGTAGACCGGCTCGGAGACATAGAGCGCGCCGCCCGGCGCCAGCACCCGGTGGATCTCGTGCAGCGCGCGCGTCATCAGCGCCGGCGGCACGTGGTGCAGCGACTTGAACATGAACACCTGCGCATAGCGTCCGTCGCGATCGGCGATGGCCTCGGCACCGCCCTCGCGCAACTCGATCGCAGGGGGCAGATCGAGCGCACGGTTGCGCGCCAGCTGCGCGCGATCGACCTCGGTGGCAACCACCCGCGCGGCGCCGAAGCGCTCGACCAGCAGCCGCGTCATCCAGGCCGCGCCGCAACCGAGTTCGAGCACCTCCTGACCTGCCGGGTCGAGCAGCCCGGCGAGCACCTCGGGCTCGCGATCGAGGCGATAGGCACTGGGGTCGTTGAGACGCATCTGTTGAACCAAAGGGGAACTCTCCATATCGATCCGGGTCGCTTGGACACGAACGGCGGCGTCTCGACGAGACGCCCGCATCCTCACGCCCCTATAATTGGCGACCACGTCGCCAGGTAACTCGACGGACCGGAGCACCCGGCGTTCGGCACGAGCGCAGCCTCCACCCGCTACCCCAACGACACCACCATCAACGACATCGACCGCAAGAGGCTCGTAGCACGCATGATCGCCCGAATCCTCACCGTGCTGGTGGCGCTCGCCGCGCTGATCGGCGCACTCGCCTTCTTCAAATACGGCCAGATCGCCCAGGAGATGGCCGCCTTCTCCCAGCCCCGCCCGGCCACCGCCGTCGCCGCCGTCAGCGTCGACACCACCAACTGGCGTCCCACCCTCTCCGGGGTCGGCACGGTCCAGGCGGTCCAGGGCGTGGAGGTCAACAGCGAGGTCGACGGCCAGGTCCGCGAGATCCTGTTCGAGTCCGGCGCCATGGTCGAGGCGGGGCAGATTCTACTGCGCCTCGAGGACGATGTGGACCGCGCCACCCTCGAGGGCCTCAAGGCCGCCGAGCAGCTCGCCGAGATCCAGCTGCGACGCAACCGCACCCTGCTGCGCGATCGCGCCGTCGCCCAGGGCGACGTCGACGAGCGCGCCGCCCAGCTCGATCAGGCCCGCGCCGAGGTCAAGGCCATCGAGGCCAACATCCGCAAGAAGACCATCCGCGCGCCCTTCGCCGGTCAGCTCGGCATCCGTCAGGTCGATCTCGGCCAGTTCCTCGCCGCCGGCACCGCCATCGTCTCGCTCCAGGCACTCGATCCGGTTTATGTCGACTACGCCCTGCCCGAGCGCCATCTCGCCCAGCTCCACGCCGGTCAGCAGGTTCGGGTCCGGGTGGCGGCCTATCCCGAGCGCGTCTTCGAGGGCAGGATCCAGGCGATCGATCCGGGCATCGACCAGGGCACGCGCAACGTCAGGATCCGCGCCCGCTTCGACAACCCCGATCTGGCGCTGCGACCGGGCATGTTCACCCGCGTCGAGACCCTGCTGCCGACCCAGGACGCGGTGCTGACCCTGCCGCGCGAGGCGATCACCTTCAACACCTATGGCGACTCGGTCTATCGCGTCGTCGAGCGCGACGGCCAGACCCTGGTCGAGCGCCGCCAGGTCACCACCGGCGCGGTGCGCGGCGAGGAGATCGTCATCCTCGACGGACTCGTCGCCGGCGACCGGGTGGTGCTCGGCGGTCAGGTCAAGCTCACCAACGGCCAGCCGGTGCGCGTGGTCGACAAGCCAGCACAGACGTCGACCGACGCCGAGGGTGAGGCCGAATGAGATTCACCGATATCTTCATCCGCCGTCCGGTGCTGGCGAGCGTCGTCAGCCTGCTGATCCTGATCCTCGGTCTGCGCTCCTTCCTCGATCTCGAGATCCGTCAGTACCCGGAGACCAACAACACGGTGGTCACCGTCACCACCGCCTACCCGGGCGCCAGCAGCGACCTGGTGCAGGGCTTCATCACCACCCCGCTGCAACAGGCCATCGCCGAGGCCAACGGCATCGACTTCATCCTCGGCACCAGCAGCGCCGGCACCTCGATGATCGAGGCGCACATGAAGCTCAACTACGACCCCAACGCCGCGGTCGCCGAGATCCAGGCCAAGGTCGCCAGCCGCACCAACGTGCTCCCCGAGGCGGCGCAGAACCCGGTGATCGACTCCTCCACCGGCGACTCCACCGCGCTCATGTATCTCGCCTTCACCAGCGAGCAGATGACCCTGCCGCAGATCACCGACTATCTGCTGCGCGTGGTCCAGCCCCAGCTCCAGGCGATCGACGGCGTGGCCAAGGCCGAGATCTTCGGCGACCAGACCTATGCCATGCGCGTCTGGCTCGACCCGGCGCGGATGGCCTCGCTCGGGATCAGCGGCGACGAGGTCGCCCAGGTGCTCGCCAACAACAACCACCTCGCCGGTATCGGCAAGGTCAAGGGCAACATGGTGCAGGTCGACCTCTCGGCGACCACCGACGTCAGCCAGGTCGAGGACTTCCGCCGCCTGGTGATCCGCGATCAGGACGACACCCTGATCCGGCTCGACGACATCGCCCGGGTCGAGCTCGGCGCCAAGAGCTACGATTCGAGCAGCCTGCACAACGGCAAGCCGTCGATCTTCATCGGCATCGAGCCGACGCCCGGGGCCAACCCGCTGCAGGTCGCCTCGCGGGTCAAGGCGCTGCTGCCCGAGCTGCGCGCCCAGTTCCCCGAGGGGCTGCAGGGATTCGAGGCCTATGACGGCAGCGCGTTCATCCAGTCCTCGATCGACGAGGTCTTCGCCACCCTCGGCGAGGCGGTGCTGATCGTGCTGCTGGTGATCTTCCTCTCGCTCGGCTCGATCCGCGCCGCGCTGGTGCCCTCGGTGGCCGTCCCGCTGTCGATCATCGGCGCCGGCTTCCTGATGCTGCTGTTCGGCTTCTCGATCAACCTGCTCACCCTGCTGGCGATGGTGCTGGCCATCGGTCTGGTGGTCGACGATGCGATCATCGTCGTCGAGAACGTCCATCGTCATCTCGAGATGGGCAAGAGCGGGCTGCGCGCCGCGCTCGACGGCGCGCGCGAACTGGCGTTGCCGATCATCGCCATGACCACCACGCTGATCGCCGTCTACGCCCCGATCGGCTTCATGGGCGGGCTGGTCGGCTCGCTGTTCACCGAGTTCGCCTTCACCCTCGCCGGCGCGGTGCTGGTCTCGGGCGTGGTCGCACTCACCCTCTCGCCGATGCTCGCCGGGCGGGTGTTGCACGCCAGCAGCGAGCAGAGCCGTTTCGAGCAGGGTGTCGAGCGCTTCTTCGGCTGGCTCTCCAACAGCTATCGCGGTCTGCTGGTGCGCTGGCTGCGCTACCCCTCGGTGACCCTGCTGGTGGCCGTGGCGCTGCTCGGCAGCATCTATGTGATGTACACCATGACCGAGAAGGAGCTGGCCCCCACCGAGGACCAGAGCATCCTCTTCTTCATGGCCACCGCACCGCAGACGGCGACCATCGACTACGACAAGCACTATGTCGACACGGAGCTGCTGCCGATCTTCGAGTCCTTCCCCGAGTACAAGGAGAGCTTCATCATCATCGGCATGGGTGGCGACCAGAGCACCACCTTCGGCGGCTTCAAGATGCCCGCGACCGACGAGCGCGAGCGCTCGCAGATGGAGATCGAGCCGCAGCTCCAGGGCGCCGTCTCGCAGATCACCGGGATGCAGACGGTGGTCTTCCCGCGCCCCAGCCTGCCCACCCCGGGCGACGGCCTGCCGGTAGAGTTCGTCATCCTCTCGGATCGCTCGCACAAGGAGCTCACCGGCATCGCCGACGCCCTGCTCGGTCAGGCGATGGGCAGCGGCAAGTTCATGTTCCTCACCAAGGACGTGAAATACGAGCGCCCGCGTACCGTGCTCGAGGTCGATCGCGATCTCGCCGGCGATCTCGGCATCAGCATGGCCGATCTCGGCACCAGTCTCGGGGTGATGCTCAACGAGGACTACGTCAACTGGTTCAGCCTGGAGGGACGCAGCTATCAGGTCATCCCCCAGGTCGAGCGCGCCTTCCGCGACAGCGTCGAGGAGTTCGGCGACTACTATGTGCGCAACGGCGACGGCGAGCTGATCCCGCTCGACGCCCTGGTGACCGTCCGCAACCAGGTCGAGCCCTCCAAGCGCATCCAGTTCCAGCAGCTCAACGCCATCACCGTCTCCGGCGTGGCGATGCCGGGCGTGACCCTCGGCGAGGCGCTCGGCGCGCTCGAGGAGATCGCCGGCGAGCAGTTCCCGCGCGGCGTGAGCTGGGACTACAAGGGCGAGTCGCGTCAGTACAAGACCGAGGGCAGCGCGCTCGAGGTCACCTTCTTCCTCTCGCTGGTGGTGATCTATCTGGTGCTCGCCGCCCAGTTCGAGAGCTGGCGCGATCCCTTCGTCATCCTGATGTCGGTGCCGCTGTCGATCGCCGGGGCCATGGCCTTCCTCTTCCTCGGCTTCGCCAGCGTCAACATCTACACCCAGGTGGGACTGATCACCCTGATCGGGCTGATCGCCAAGAACGGCATCCTCATCGTCGAGTTCGCCAACCAGCTGCGCGAGCGCGACGGGCTCGACAAGCGCGCGGCGATCGAGGAGGCCTCGACGATCCGGCTGCGTCCGATCCTGATGACCACGGTGGCGATGCTGGTGGCGATGATCCCGCTGCTCACCGCCGGCGGTCCGGGTGCGGTCAGCCGCTTCGACATCGGTCTGGTGATCGTCACCGGACTGGGGATCGGCACCCTGTTCACCCTGTTCGTGGTCCCGGCCTTCTATCTGTTGCTCTCACCCAAGGAGCACAGCGGCCCGCTGACCGACGAAGACGAAGAGAACACCGCGCCCCAGGCCGGCTGAGCCCCGGCGCCCGTGGACCCGTCCACGGGCGCCCCGCCCGGCTCACAGCCCGACCGACCCCCACACCCGCCACCACAACAGCCCCGCCAACGCGCCCGCCGCGCCGAGCAACGCCTTGCCCAGCCGGGTGCGGTCGTCGCGCCCGTGGCGGCGCTCCACCTGACGCCGGTGCCGCCAGCGCGCGAGCCAGCCGCGTCGGACCTGCCCCCGCAACCGTGTCCAGGCCGCCAGCTTCGCACGCCCCACCCGGCCACCACGCAAGGAGCCAAGATCGCGCGCCAGGGTCGCGCAGCGCGACACCCCGGCCGGAACCGCGTCGACAAACCGCGCCCCATCGGTGAACACCACTCGCGCATGGACCGGCTGGCCCAGCCCCAGCGCCTCCACCGCGCGGACATGACGACGGTTCTGATGCAGCGGATTGACGAAGGGATAGCGCCGCCGACCGATCAGCTGCACCCAGTGCGTCGCCTCGGCCGCGCCCTGGATGGCGCCGCGATAGTGCTTGGTCTCGACCACCAGCAACCCGCGCGGGGTCAGCGCCAGATGATCGATCTGGGTCAACCCGCCGCGCCCGTCGGGCAACACCACCCCGTGCAGGACCTCGGGGAACAGCGCCTCGAGCCGCCGCCCGACCATGCGCTCACCCTGCCAGCCCCGCCAGCGCGGCAACAGCAATCGCGCGCCGAGCAACACCAGCAACGGCGGCAGACACCACAACAACGGCAGAACCAGCGCCTGGAACACCAGCGCCGAGGGATCGGAGGACAAGGAAGACACGGCAGACGGGGAGCGGACGACAGCAGGGCAGGACACGAACGGAGCGTAGTCCCATGATAACGCAACTGAAGGACTCCCCGTCTACGAACGACTCGGCGACGTCCGCGAGAAGACGGTCGGTCAGTACAACGTGCCCACCTGTAGGCTCCAGCGATCGAGGACCAGCGTGGAGACGGACAACCGCCGACCAAGGCCGATCGGACACTCGGCGACGAGGCCCGTGACGGATGCTGAACATCGGCCACAGGCCCTTGCGGATCAAAGACTCGGGACGCTTACTTCACGCGAAAGATGTCGAAGATGATCGCCTGGTCGTCACCGAAGTCCTGGTGGCCGGGGATGTAGGGCTGGGGCTCGGAGTGATGGACGTGGGTCCAGTGGCCTTGGTCGGTGAGCGCGCCGAGGGCCTGTCTGTAGGCGTCGTCATAGAGGTCGACACGGTGGCTGAGCTGGACGATGCCGCCGGGCTTGACCACGCGATGGAACTCGCGCATCAGCCCGGCCATGTTGTCGATATAGGTCAGGGTGCCGATGCACTGGGCGGCGGCGAAGTGGTTCTCGGCGAAGTCCAGCGGCTTGTTGAGATCGACGCGCGCCAGCTCGGCGTAGCAATTGCGCGCCTCGGCTTTCTCCAGCGACTTGGGGGAGTAGTCGACACCGGTGATCGCGGTGTAGCCGAGCTTGCCCAGGTGCAGCCCGGTCAGGCCCACGCCGCAACCGGCGTCGAGGATCGGCTGCGCGGGGTCGATCTGGTGCGACTTGATCGCCTCGGCGGCGAGGCGCGGGGCCTCGTAGCCCATCGACGTCAGGTCGTCCTCGTAGGTCTCGGACCAGCTGTCGTAGTACTGCTCGAGCTCGTCGAGCTTGGCGGCGGTCACACCGATCAGCTTGCTGACATCACGATCGGCCTGATTCATGGACTTGGAGTCGGTCATGGTCTCTCCGTGGTGTTGTGGCAAGCACGAAAAGCGCACTCGCCGTGGTGATTGCCTCGCACGGGTGAGGAGCAATGCGTACCCACGTCCTGAGCATCGCGGATGACGGGCCTCACTTCATTTCGTCAGGGGTCTCTCCCGAACACATTGCAACGGTCGACACGTCGCGACGGCGCGCGCAGCCGCATCGCGCGGTCCGTTGGACACGCGCGCTTTTATGGCGTGGACCGAAGACCACGCGCTGACGCCGAGCGACGATTGACATTGGCTGGCCACCCGATTCGCGGGTGGGCACGAGGCGCGAGATTCGCGCGAGACGCCGCATGCGGCGGCGTCGGGGGCCGAGGGCCACGCCACTGGGCGGCGCGGCGACCTGTCGGCGGATCGCGAGGCATGGACCCGAGACCTGAGTCGGGCAGACACGCCACGCGGCGGATACGCGCACTGCTGCGCGAATGGAGACGGGACGTCCCGGCGATCATCGGCGATGACCGAGCCGCCGGATCATCAGCGGAAGCGCGATGGCGCTCCCGCGTGCGTCCTCGGTTGAACGAAAAGACGGTACAGCTTCACGCCAGTGACCTGGGCGATCCGATCAACCGGCGCATGTCCGATTCTGGCGTAGATAGTGCGCGGGGACTGGCCGCGATCACCCTGTCCTGTCACGCCATCACAGGGGTCGAAACAGGCATCCCCGCAACACCCACCGACTTGGTGAGAGCATGACGCCGTGAAGCTGATTTGTGTTTTTTATGATACCGATAAAACGAAGCGACACAAGCGAAGACTTCTCAAGAACCCCCGCAAAATGGCCATAAAACCCTGATAAAAAACAATCAAAAAGATTCGAAACCGAAAAAGTCACGCGCATGGAAAGATCGGCGCGGAACACGCAAAGAGCGCGAACACAAGAGCGCCTCGGCCCCTGAGAGGCTGGATCAGAAGACCATTCACAGCCACGCGGGAACACCTCGCCTCGGACATCGGCCTCCACCCCGGACGGGGTCCGGGGTTTACCCTCCCCGGAGGCATCCCTAGACTGGCCGATTCAGTTCCCGGAGCCAGACGCCATGCACGACACCACCGACGCCCCCACCCGCCAACTAATCGAGGACTGGACCCGGTTGCAGACCGGCACCATCGAACCCGAACGGCTCGCTCGACTCGATCGCGACCAGCCGGAATGGCGCTGCCGGGCCGCGACCCTGGTCGCCGAGAGCCTGTTCGCCTACATCACCCTGGAGATGGTGGCCCCGGATCTGGCCTATCGGCATCGCGACCAGCCCGAGCACGAACCCGAAGCCGGCGAGATCGACGCCCGGCTGGGCGCACACCTGCTCGACTTCCTCGATTATCGCGACGAACTTGCCGAGCGCCGCGCCACCGCCGGAGCCGACTGAACCGACTGAACCGACTGAGTCCAGGCGCGCCGCCAACGCCCCCAGGGCAGCCGCAGCGCCAGCAGCACGCCGAGGATGACGGCATAGATCAGCGGCTCGCGCAGATCGGCCTTGACCAGCCAGAGGAAGTGCAACACCCCGAGCACCGCGATCAGGTAGACGACGCGGTGCAACCGCTTCCAGTTGCGCCGCAGCCGACGCTGCCAGCCACGGGTCGAGGTCAGCGCCAGCACGCTCATCAGCACCAGCGCCACCATGCCGACGATGATGTAGGGCCGCTCGGTCAGGTCCTCGACGATCACCGGCCAATCGAGCGCGCGGTCGAGCCACAGATAGACCAGCAGATGGAGCATGCCGTAGAAGAAGGCGAACAGCCCCAGCATGCGCCGCAGCCGGATCGGCCAGGGCCGCCCGAGGGCGCGACTGAGCGGGGTCAGCGCGAGGGTGAGCAGCAGCATCCGCAGGGTCCACAGCCCGCTGCGATGGAGCAGCGTCTCGACCGGATTGGCCCCCAGCGCCAGCCCACCACCGAGCCCCTGCGCCAGGGTCAACGCCAGCGGCAGCAGACAGAGCAGAAAGACCCCGGGCTTGGCCCAGGCCACCCAGTCGCGCCCGGTCATCAGTAAAAGCGCCTCAGGTCCATGCCGGCATAGAGCCCGGCGACCTCCTCGGCATAGCCGTTGAACGGCAGGGTCTCGCGCCGCTTCGCCAGCCAGCCGCCACCGATCATGCGATGGCTCTTCTGGCTCCAGCGCGGATGGTCGACGGCGGGATTGACGTTGGCATAGAAGCCGTACTCGTCGGGTTGCATCCTGTTCCAGGTCGCCGGCGGCTGCTCGGCGGTGAAGCGGATGCGTACGATCGACTTGATGCTCTTGAAGCCGTACTTCCAGGGCACTACCAGCCGTAGCGGCGCGCCGTTCTGGTTCGGCAGGGTCTCGCCATAGAGCCCGGTGGCGAGCAGCGTCAGCGGGTGCATCGCCTCGTCGATACGCAGCCCCTCGCGATAGGGCCAGTCGAGCACCCGGCGACGCTGACCGGGCATCTGCTCGGGATCGAGCAGGGTCTCGAAGGCGACATAGCGCGCCTGCGAGGTCGGCTCGAAACGCGCCAGCAGCTCACCGAGCGGGAAGCCGACCCAGGGGATCACCATCGCCCAGGCCTCGACACAACGCAGCCGATAGATGCGCTCCTGCTGATCGAACCCGCTGAGGATGTCCTCGATGCCGATCTCGCCGGGACGGGCGCACTCGCCATCGACCACCACCGACCAGGGGCGCGTCCGCAGCCGATGGGCGTGTGCCGCCGGGTCCCCCTTGTCGGTCCCGAACTCGTAGAAGTTGTTGTAGCCGGTGACGAACTCGCGCGGGGTCAGGGGTTCGTCCTCGCCGGGACGCGGATAGGTCGCAGCGACGGCACCGAGCGGCGCCAGCGCCGCCGCGCCCACCCCCAGCGCGGCGCCCTGGATGAAGGTACGACGCGCGCGCCATACCTCCGGTGGGGTGATCTCGGAGGACGGGATATCGGCAGGCTTGCGAATCAGCATGACGGAGGCTCCTCGGGTCATCAACCACCCGCTGCCGACGCCCGCCACGCCTACCCCGCCAAGGGGTTAGGCACCCATACAGAAGTGGCTTCGAGCAATCCGACAACCGATGGAAGGATTCCCACGAGGTGGGGCAGGCACCACCCCCGCGCAAGCCCTCATCCTCGATCGAGGATCATCAAACATTTACAAGCAGTTGATAATAAACAAACCGCAAAGACACAAAGGACGCGAAGAGAGGTTAAGCCTCCAGTCGTCAGCCTCCAGTGGGCGCCGTACTCGACGGCAGCGCAACCCTTGATGGGCACGCTGCGCTTTGCCCATCCTACGACGCTGACAGCCGCCTTTAGCTCCAGCGACTGTGCTTCGCGCCAGTGGTTGAGGACAGACCACCACTGGCGGCTGGCGGCTGATCGCTGGAAGCTCTTCCCCCCCTTTGCGCCCTTGGTGTCTTCGTGGTTGAAGATTTTGTCTCTTCGCGGTTCAAGCCCCAGACGGCGGCGGCCGCCGCGACCACCAGGCGGCGAGCAGCGCGCCGGAGAGGTTGTGCCAGATCGAGAACAGCGCACCGGGCAGTGCCGCGGCGGCGGAGAAGGACTTGATCGCGAGCGCCACGGCGAGCCCCGAGTTCTGCATCCCGACCTCGATCGCCAGGGTCCGCGCCCGCGCCTCGCCCTGCCCCAGCAGACGCGCCAGCGTATACCCCAGACTCAATCCGGTGAGGTTGTGCAGCACCACGGCGAGCGCGACCAGCGGCCCGAGGGTGACGAGCTGGTCGTGATTGAGCGCCACGATCACCGCGATGATGAACACGATGGCCGCCACCGAGATCAGCGGGAAGACCCGCTCGAACATCGCCAGCCGCGCCCCCAGCAGCCGGTTGACCAGCACCCCGAGTGCGACCGGCACCAGCACGATGCGCAGGATCGACCAGAACATGTCGAGGGCGGGGACCGCGACCCGCTCGCCGACATAGAGCAGGGTGAGCACGGGCGTGAGCACCACCGCGAGTAGGGTCGAGACCGTGGTCAGGGTGATCGAGAGCGCGAGATCGCCGCGCGCCAGATAGCAGATGACGTTGGAGGCGGTACCACCGGGGGCGGCGCCGACCAGTACCAGCCCGGCGAGGAGTTGCGGCGGCAGACCGAGGGCGAGTCCGATCGCCCAGGCCGCAAACGGCATCAGCAGGTATTGCAGGACCACGCCCAGGCCGATGACCCCGGGGCGACGCAACACCGCGCTGAACTGGCCCGGACTCAGGGTCGCGCCCATGCCGAACATCACCACCCCGAGCAGCGGCACGATACCGGGCTTGAGCGCGGCCAAGGGGTCTGGAAAGGTGAGCGCCAGCAGGCTTGCGGCCAGCGCCCAGAGCGGAAACAGCGTGGTGATTCGATCCATGACGGGGGGCCCCGCGCCGGGCGCGGGGCCGAACGGATCAGGCCGAGGCGGCCAGGGCCTGATCGAGATCGGCGATGATGTCGTCGATGTGCTCGATGCCGACCGAGAGTCGGATCAGGTCCTCGCTGACCCCGGCGCGCGCCATCTCTTCGGGCGAGAGCTGGCGGTGGGTGGTGGTGGCCGGGTGGCAGGCGAGCGTCTTGGAGTCGCCGATGTTGACCAGCCGCACGGTGAGCTTGAGCGCGTCGATGAAGCGCGCACCGGCATCGCGACCGCCCTTGATGCCGAACGAGAGGATGGCGCTGGCCTTGCCGCCATCCATGTAGCGCTGGATCAGCGGGTAGTCCGGGCTGTCGGGCAGACCGGCATAGCGCACCCAGGCCACGCGCGGGTGGTCCTTGAGATACTGGGCGACGGCCAGGGCGTTCTCGCAGTGACGGTCCATGCGCACCGCCAGGGTCTCGATGCCCTGCAGCACCAGGAAGCTGTTAAAGGGCGCGAGCGCCGCCCCCATGTTACGCAGCGGCACCACCCGGGCGCGGGTGATGAAGGCCGCCTCGCCCATGTCCTGGGTGTAGACCACGCCGTGATAGGACGGATCGGGCTGGTTGAGCATCGGGAAGCGCTCGGCGTGCTCGGCCCAGGGGAACTTGCCGGAGTCGACGATCATCCCGGCGATGGTGGTACCGTGACCGGCCATGTACTTGGTCAGGGCGTGGACCACGATATCGGCGCCGTGCTCGAAGGGACGGTGCAGATAGGGCGAGGGCACGGTATTGTCGACGATCAGCGGCACACCGTGGGCATGGGCCATGTCGGCCATCGCCTGGACGTCGGCGACGTTGCCGGCGGGATTGCCGATCGACTCGCAGAACACCGCCTTGGTCTTGGCATCGACCAGGGCATCCATGGCGGCGATGTCGTTGGGCTCGGCGAAGCGCACCTCGATGCCGAGCCGCGGCAGGGTGTGGGCGAACAGGTTGTAGCTGCCGCCGTAGAGCCGCGAGACGGCGACGATGTTGTCGCCGGCCTGCGCCAGGGTGAAGATGGCGTTGGTCACCGCCGACATGCCGGAGGCGAAGGCCAGCGCACCGACCCCACCCTCCATCGCCGTGACCCGACGCTCGAGCACGTCGGTGGTGGGATTCATGATCCGGGTGTAGATATTCCCCGGGACCTTGAGGTCGAACAGATCGGCGCCGTGCTGGGTGTCGTCGAAGGCGTAGCTGGTGGTCTGGTAGATCGGGGTCACCACCGACTTGGTGGTGGGATCGGGTTCGAACCCGGCATGAATGGCAAGAGTTTCGAGTTTCATGGCGCTTCCTGTTGAATGGTCTCGTGAATCGCCCACGAGCGACGGCCGCCATCGGTCGCCGAACCGAGAATCTTATCCGCGTGATCGACAGGCTGTCGATCGGCCCGGGTCGGCGCGGGAGGCGTCAACGACCCCGGCCCCACCCAACAACGACAAGGACCAGGAGGAGATCCCGGCATGATCGAAATCAGACACCGCGACAGTGGCGAGGTGCTGGCGGAAATCGAGCGCGACACTCTCGTCGGCGCCGACCTGCGGGACATGCGGCTCGACGGCGCCGATCTCTCGGGGCTCGATCTCAGCGGCGCCGACCTCAGCGCCAGCGATCTGGTCGGCGCCCGGCTGCACGGGACCTGCCTGCGCGAGGCGATCCTGGTCGGTGCGCAGCTGCGCGCGGCCGATCTCGCCGAGGCCAACCTGACGCGCGCCCGGCTCGGGGCCGAGCGCCCGTCGCGCGCGGCGATGCTCAACGCCGCACGACTGGCCGGGGCCGATCTCAGCGGCGCCGACCTGCGCAACGTCGAGCTGCGCCAGGCCGATCTCGCCGGGGCCACCCTCGCCCATGCCGACCTGCGCGGCGCCGACTTCCAGGGCGCCAACCTGGTCGGGGTGCGCGCCCATCGCGCGCTCCTGATCAAGGCCAACCTCGCCGAGGCCGATCTCAGCGGCGCCGATCTGCGCGACAGTCATCTCAACGACGCCAACCTCACCCGCGCCCGGCTCTGCGAGGCCGATCTCGGCAGCGCCTTCAGCGACGGCTTCACCGTGCTCAATCTCGCCAATCTCGAAGGCGCCGATCTGCGCGGCGCGCGGCTCTGTCATGCCTCGGCGCAGGACGCCAACTTCCGCTACGCCGATCTCACCGACGCCGATCTCACCGATGCTGTGCTCGGCGGCGCCATCCTCCATCGTGCCGATCTCACCGGCGCCGACTTCACCCGGGTGGAGCTGGCGAGCGTCACCCTGGAATTCGCCAACGTCTCCAAGGCGCGCAACGCCCAGGTGCCCTCCTACAAGAAGAACCTGCGCTGAGCCCGATACGGGCGCCGGCGGCGATCCACCGGCGCCCGACTTTGCGATACACTCGAACGCCACCCCACAGGGATCGAGCCGCCCGATGGCGGTATCAGGAGTGCCCGCATGCCGTATTTCGTCTACAGCATCACCCAGCAGCCGCTCAAGCTCGAACACCTCGACACCTTCGAGCACTACCAGGACGCCCGCGCCCTGGTGCGCAGCCGCCGCCAGGCCGCAGAGGCCTCTCCGGGCGTCGACTACCGGCTGATCTTCGCCGCCCAACAGGCCGAGGCCGAGCGACTGCTCTCGACCCCGCGCGACGAGCGCGTCATCGGCGAGGACTGAGCACAGCGCCGCTGGCCGTCCACCTCAGTCCTCACCCGGTACGCTCGAGATGGTCACGTGCACCGGGCGCTCGGCCCACAGATACTGCAATACCTTGCGCACATAGGCCTGGGTCTCGGCATAGGGCGGGATCTTGCGCCCGTGCTTGAGCACCGCACCCTCGCCGGCGTTGTAGCCGGCCAGGGCCAGACGCAGGTCGTTGTCGAAGAGATCCAGCAGATCGCGCAGATAGGCCGCGCCGCCGCTGACGTTGTCGGCCGGATCGAAGCTGTCGGCGACGCCGTAGCGCGCCGCCGTGGCCGGCATCAACTGCATCAGCCCCTGGGCGCCCGCCGATGAGACGGCGCGCGGATCATAGGCCGACTCGGCGCGGATCACCGCGTGCAGCAACGCCGGCGAGAGTCCGTGACGGCGCGCGTTGGCCGAGACCAACGCCTCGTAGCGCGCGCGCCGGGCCCGCAATGAGCGGCTGAGCGGCTTGGACTCGCCCCTGGGCGAGCGCTCGATCTGCAGCTGCGAGAACCTGGAGCGGTTCTCCTCGGCGAGCTGACCGGACTCACGGTGCCACTGCAAGCGGTACTGTCCACCCTTGAGCGGCACATCGGTGAAATAGACGTTGCCGTGTGCGTCGGCATATTTGTAGACGTCGGCCATCGCGATCGGCACGCTCCCCCAGCACAGCAGCCAAACACCCCCGCCGAAGGCACCAAACAGCATCTGCCACACCTTCACGCGCGCTGATTTATCAATGCGTTGCGCCGACATCATGCGCCTCCCTGAAGTGAGTCCGACGACCATCGTCGCCACACCTGGGTTGACGTTCAGTCCCCGAGCCGGATGGCAGGAACCTCTGCGCGTTTCAGTCATGAAACAACAATCTTCACCGCCATTCAACCACGACTTCTCCAGCGAATGAAAAACAGCAAATCGCAAAAAAAATATTCTTCGAAAAACCTGTCAGAAAAACAAAAAAGAAATCATGCAGAATGCGAGAAACAGCATCAACTCAAAAAGCTGTTAAAGCAATTCCTCAAAACCATCAAAAACAGCAACTTGAAACAACAAAGCGAAACTCAAAAAAGCTTCAAAAATGACGAGAAACAGGACTTCGAGTAGATTCGAGCACCTGAATTAACAAATCACTTCATTTATTAAAACCCAAAAACAGAAAAAAACAACAACAAGACCTTACCAATAACACCTAATGTTAATTCTCAGGTTTCCAAATAATCATTATTTGGCAATCTCCATTTGACTCAATCGGCCGCATGGATATAATGAAAACCCCATGGAGCGGGCACATGCACAGGATGTCGACGTCACTTCGGGCTGCTCGCCCGCTCCCAGCTGCACCACTGTCGAACGCAATGCCGTCATTTACACGTCATGCGTTCACGCTGGATGCATTAGGGAAAAATCTTCGCCATACAATCCGTTGAACATCATGTACCGGGGGGGAACATGAACAGACGCCATTTCCTGGGGCTCGCCCTATCGACCGCAGCTGCGCCCGTACTGGCCAAGTCGCCGAGCGAGCGCCCGCGGGTGCTATCCCTGCACCACATGCACACGGACGAGAAGATCGCCGTCACCTATCGCATCGGGGATCGCTACCAACGCGCAGCGCTGAACAAGCTCAATCACTTCTTCCGCGACTTCCGCACCGACGACATCGTCGCCATCGACCCGCAACTCTTCGACATCCTCTACGACGTCAAGCTGCGTCTCGGCGACCCCGACGCCACCTACCAGATCCTCAGCGCCTACCGCTCGCCCCGCACCAATGCGATGCTGCGCCGCACCTCGCGCGGCGTCGCCAAGAAGAGCCTGCACATGACCGGACAGGCCGTCGACGTCCGCTTCCCCGACCTCTCCATCCGCCATCTGCGCGATACCGCCGTCGCGCTCGGTCGTGGCGGTGTCGGTTACTACCCGCGCTCGAACTTCGTCCATCTCGACACCGGCACGGTGCGCCGCTGGGGCGCCTGAGGCCACGAAGCCCGGACGGCGCTCGCCCCCGAGGGGGACGGGCGGCGCCGGCAGACCGCCCGCCGGGGGCGCTCCACGCCCCGGCAGTAAGCCACAAAGTTCGCAAGGGTATACCCGAAGCCGCGACAGCTCAACCGAGCACGCGGAAACTCACGTTCAGCTCGGGCAGATCGACATCGGCGAGCGCCAGCTTGAGGGTGTCGTTGAGCGCCAGCCGCTCACGGGTCCGTATCCGCGCCTCCAGCGCCAGCTCGGGCACCAGCACCACCGCCCTGCGCTCCTCCAGACCGACCACCACGCCCTCGCCCCGCCATCCGGGGTTGTCACGCAGATAGACCAGCTTCCAGTGCTGATTGGAGAGTCGCTCGCCGCGGCGCACCGCAGCGGCGGCCAGCTCCGCCTGCGCGACCCGCTCGACCACCTGCTCGCGATCGAGCGGCGTCGCGCCGGCGAGCCAGGCCCGCAGCTGCTGATGGACCAGCAGGTCGGAATAACGACGCAGCGGGCTGGTGGCGCGGGTATAGAGCGCCAGCCCC
Organism: Marichromatium sp. PS1; assembly: GCF_041155115.1. Classification (NCBI taxonomy): domain Bacteria; kingdom Pseudomonadati; phylum Pseudomonadota; class Gammaproteobacteria; order Chromatiales; family Chromatiaceae; genus Marichromatium; species Marichromatium sp. PS1. The sequence goes on along the minus strand of NZ_BAAFHB010000004.1, from coordinate 226,568 downwards.
AAGCCGGCGTGAAGATCGGGCTCACACAGCAAGCGGGTCGGCTTGAAGCAGCGCCGGCGCGCATACATGCTCGCCAGGTCGCTGGCCTCCTCGGCCGGATCCGGTGCGGCCTGGGTGGCGAAGGGTATCGCCAGGCCGTGCTCGAGACAGAGCCGCGCGGCGGCCTCGCCGGCCATCAGCATGGCATCGGTGACCAGCTCGCGACTCTCGAGCCGCGGCAGTGAGCGGATCCGCACCTCGCCGTTCTCGACACGCACACTGACCTCGGGCAACGCCAGTCGGGTGGCGCCATTGGTCTGGCGACGGGCATGAAAACGCGCAATCGTGGCGCGCAACGCGGCAAAGGGCGCCTCATCGAGGCGTCGCTCGACCTCGGTATAGGTCAGGCGCTGCACCCTGACCCAGCTGCGATGGACCTCGATGTCGTGCAGCTCGCCCTGCTCGTCGCAACGCATGGCGAAGGAGAGCGCCGGCGAGACCGGCTGCAACCCGAGCCCGAGCCGGGTGGTGGTCTCGGGCGGGAGCATCTTGACCATGCCCTCGGGCAGATAGAGGTTGGCACCCCGGCTGCGCGCCTCGAGATCAAGCGGACCGTCCGGCGCGACCAGGGCACCGACATCGGCCACGTGGACCCAGACCCGCTCGCCATCGAGACTCAGGGCGTCGTCCGGGTCCTCGTTGCCCTCGTCGTCGATGGCGAAGGCCTCGAGATGGGTGAGATCGAGCCGCGGCTCGTCCTCGTCCAGCGCCGGCACCGCGAGCGCGGCGTCCTCCCCGGGCACGCCGCGGCGTGCCGGATAGGGATTGTGGTTGGCCGGCCAGTAGGCGACCTCGACCAGCGCGCGATGGGCGTGCTCCGGGGTCTGCGGATAACCGAGCGCCTCGAGGATACGACTGCGTTCGGTCTGCCCCAGCGCCAGCCGCTCGACCTCGGCGAGTCGTCCGCGATCCTCCGCGGACGGGGTGGCCGCACGCATGCGCTCGAGAAAGGCCTTCCAGTCACGCTCGGCGGCGGCCTTGGCCTCGCGCTCGGCGCGATCGCGCTCGACCTCGGCACGCGAGCGCACCGTGATCGACTCGGGGGTGCCGCAGAAACGCAGCCCCTCGGCAACCAGCAGCCAGCTCGCCCAGGCCGTCACCGGGGTGAACTCGGCGAAGGCCAGCTCGGCGAGATCCTCGAGCGTGGTCTGCTCGCCCTCGAGCAGCTCCCAGGCGTCCTCCACCGCGCCCTCGGGGCGCGTCTCGAGTTCACCGAGCGAACGCAACGGCCCCGGATGCAGCAGCACGATGTCCTTGGGACGCACGCGCTTGGTACTGCCGCCGTCGAGCTGGATCTCGATCTTGTCGCCGACGCCGAGGACGCGGGCCGGATGGGTCTTGTAGAGCACCAGACTGTCTACGGGCGGGGTCGCTTGATATCTCGACAAGGGGCTGATCTCTCCATATGGACGGGGCCGCACGAACGAGCGCACAGGCTCCCTGCTGGCTTCGGGTTGTGGGTGCCGACGATGGCGAAGACGGTCGCCCGGCGCGACCGTCTCCCGGGCGGCATGCAAGCCGCCGGGGTTGTCTCGGGCACGCTTCGGTCGCATAAGGATTGGCAAGTTCCCAATCAGCAACCGAAGGTTCCCAAGGCAGGGGTTGATGATGACGCAATGGCGAGACTTTCTCGACGCACACGGCGCCCGGTTCGACGATCTCGGTCAGGCGCACTTTCCCGAACACCCGGCCGGCGAGGCATGCCGACTGTTCGCGCTCACCCAGTTCGATGTCCTGCTGGCCCGGGGCGAGGATGCCGCGGACTTCCTCCAGGGGCAACTCACCAACGATGTACGCGAACTCTCCGCCGAGCACACCCAGCTCACCGCGCTCTGTACCCAGAAGGGACGCGTACTGGCCTGCGGCAGGCTGATCGCGCTCGACGAGATCCGAGCGCTGCTGCTGCCCGCCGAGCGCATCGAGACGACGCTTGCCCATCTGCGGCGCTATGTGCTGCGTAGCCGCGTGCGGCTCGAGGCCGCCGGCGACCAGTTGGTCGTGCTCGGTCTGGCCGGCACCGAGGCGCCGGCGCTGCTCGAACGGCTCGAGCTGGCGGTGCCGGCGCACGCCAACGGACTCGCGCAGCGCGACGGGGTTGCGGTCATCGCCCTGCCCGACGCCACACCACGCTATCTGCTGCTCGCCGAGCTCGAACGTGCGCGCGGGCTGTGGGAGGCGCTGGCCGCGCACGCCACACCGAGCGACGGTGCGATCTGGCGACGGCTCGACATCCGCGCCGGGCTGCCCAGCGTCCATGCCGGGACCGCCGAGGCCTTCATCCCGCAGATGCTCAATCTGCAACTGATCGACGGGGTGAGCTTCAACAAGGGGTGCTACACCGGACAGGAGGTCGTCGCCCGGATGCATCACCTGGGCAAACTCAAGCGCCGCATGTATCGCGCCACCCTCACCCTCGAGCCGGCCGAGGCGCCGGCGCCGCAGCCGGGCGACGTCCTGTTCGCGGCGGCGAGCAGCTCGGGTCAGGCCAGCGGTCGGGTGGTCGACGCCGCGCCACACGGCGCCGGGCGCTACGAACTGCTGGTAGTCCTCGAGATCGCGATCGCCGAGCATGGCGAGGCGCGGCTCGGCGAGCACGGGCCGGTGCTGAAGGTTCAGCCCCTGCCCTATGCCCTCGAACCCGCGGCCTGAGGAGGCGGTTCGGTAGCTCAGGCCGCCGAACCGCGCCCCTCGGGACGCATGTGCGGGAACAGCAGCACGTCGCGGATCGACGGGGCGTCGGTGAACAGCATCACCAGCCGGTCGATGCCGATGCCCTCGCCCGCGGTCGGCGGCATGCCGTGCTCGAGCGCACGCACATAGTCGGCGTCGTAGTACATCGCCTCGAGATCCCCGGCCTCCTTCTCCTCGACCTGCTTGCGGAAGCGCTCGGCCTGGTCCTCGGCGTCGTTGAGCTCGGAGAAGCCATTGGCCAGCTCGCGCCCGCCGACGAAGAACTCGAAACGGTCGGTAACGAAGGGGTTGGCGTCGTTGCGCCGCGCCAGCGGCGAGACCTCGGTCGGGTACTCGGTGATGAAGGTCGGGTCCATCAGTTGGTGTTCGGCAGTGTGCTCGAACAGCTCGATCTGCACCTTGCCCAGGCCCCAGCCCGGCTTGACCGCGAGACCCATCCCCTCGGCGACGCGACGCGCGGCATCGAGATCATCGATGTCGGCGGCGCCGAGCTCGGGGTTGAAGTGGAGGATCGCCTCGCGCACCGTCATCCGCGCGAACGGCTTGCCGAAGTCGTAGCTCGCGCCCTGGTAGTCGATGGTGGTACGCCCGAGCACGCGCTCGGCCATCGCCCGCAGCATCGCCTCGGTGAGATCCATCAGGTCGCGATAATCGGCATAGGCCTGATAGAACTCGAGCATGGTGAACTCGGGGTTGTGCCGGGTCGAGAGCCCCTCGTTGCGGAAGTTGCGGTTGATCTCGTAGACCTTCTCGAAACCGCCGACCACCAGTCGCTTGAGGAACAGCTCGGGGGCGATGCGCAGAAACAGGTCCATGTCGAGCGCGTTGTGATGGGTGATGAAGGGACGCGCCACGGCGCCGCCCGGGATCACCTGCATCATCGGGGTCTCGACCTCGAGATAGCCGCGGGCGTTGAGATACTCGCGGATGAATTGCACGATCGCGGTACGCACCCGGAAGGTCTCGCGGGTGGTGGCGTTCATGATCAGGTCGAGATAGCGCTGGCGGTAACGGCTCTCCATGTCGGTGAGGCCGTGGAACTTCTCCGGCAGCGGACGCAGCGACTTGGTCAGCAGGCGCACGCTGTCGCACTTGACCGACAGCTCGCCGGTGCGGGTGCGGAAGAGCACGCCCTCGACGCCGAGGATGTCGCCGAGGTCGAGGTCGCGCTTGAACGCCTGATAGGCGTCGGTACCGAGCTGGTCGCGCTGCACGAACAGCTGGATGCGTCCGCTCATGTCCTGGATGTGGGCAAAGCTTGCCTTGCCCATCACCCGGCGGCTCATCAGTCGGCCGCCGAGGCGCACGCGCACCGGCTGCGCCTCGAGCGCCTCGCCGTCGACCTCGGCATAACGCTCGAGCAGGTCGGCGGCGAGGGCGTCGCGACGGAAGTCGTTGGGGAAGGCCACCCCCGCCTCGCGCAGCGCGGCGAGCTTCTCGCGCCGCTGCGCGATCAGCTTGTTCTCGTCGGCGTCGACGGCGGGCTGTTGTGCCTGTTCGGTCATCTGGGTCTCCGGGTCGTCACAGGCCGCTCTTGAGGCTGGCCTCGATGAAGGGGTCGAGGTTACCGTCGAGGACCGACTGGGTGTTGCCGATCTCGACGCCGGTGCGCAGATCCTTGATCCGCGACTGGTCGAGCACGTAGGAGCGGATCTGGCTGCCCCAGCCGATGTCGGACTTGCTGTCCTCCAGCGCCTGCTGACTGGCCTGACGCTTCTGCATCTCCAGCTCGTAGAGCTTGGCGCGCAGCTGCTTCATCGCCTGATCCTTGTTCTTGTGCTGCGAACGGTCGTTCTGGCACTGGGTGACGATGCCGGTCGGGTTATGGGTGATACGCACCGCCGACTCGGTCCGGTTGACGTGCTGACCGCCGGCGCCGCTGGCGCGATAGACGTCGATGCGCAGATCCGCCGGATTGATCTCGATGTCGACGGTGTCGTCGATCTCGGGGGAGACGAACACCGAGGCGAACGAGGTGTGACGGCGGTTGCCCGAGTCGAACGGCGACTTGCGCACCAGGCGGTGCACGCCGGTCTCGGTGCGCAGCCAGCCGAAGGCGTACTCGCCCTCGAACTTGATGGTGGCAGACTTGATGCCCGCGACCTCGCCGGCCGATGCCTCCATCAGCTCGGTCTTGAAGCCACGACGCTCGCCCCAGCGCAGATACATCCGCAACAGCATCTCCGACCAGTCCTGGGCCTCGGTGCCGCCGGATCCGGCCTGGATGTCGACGAAGGCGTTGTTGGCATCCATCTCGCCCGAGAACATGCGACGGAACTCGAGTTCGGCGACCCGGGCCTCGTAACCGGCGAGATCGGCCTCGAGCGCGGCGACGGTGTCGGCGTCCTCCTCCTCGACGGCCATCGCCAGCAGGTCATCGGCGTCGGCCAGCCCCGAGGTGAGTTCATCGATGGTCACCACCACCGCCTCCAGGGTGGCGCGCTCGCGACCGAGTGCCTGAGCGCGATCGGGCTCGTTCCAGACGTCGGGGTCCTCGAGTTCGCGCAGGACCTCGGTCAGGCGTTCTTGACGGCCATCGTAGTCAAAGATACCCCCTAAGGGACTGCAGGCGTCCCTTCAGGTCATTGATCTGCGAGGCGATCGGATTGATATCGAGCATGCGGCGCTCCAGCGGGTAAAACGTCTAATGATAATTCCTCAGCGCCAGCCAACGCCACCCCGGAACCGGCCTGCCCGGCGAGCGCCGACACCGCAGGCCGCGATCGACCACCAACGTACACACACCGACAGCGGCCGCGGCGCACAGCGGTCGCATCGCCCCGCCCCTCATGGAACGGCACCCGGGCGACGCTCTCCGGCATCGATCTCCGGGGTCATCTAGAGCCGCTCGCCAACATGCAGTCTTCGCGCCACTCAGACCCCGAGATCGGTCCTGTCATCAGCCTGCAATCCAGCGCCAGCTGGCTATACTGCAAGGTAAGGCAATCAACCGGATCCGACCCTAGCCATGGCACGTCTACCAAGATTCGTCCTGCCCGGTTACCCGCAGCACGTCATCCAGCGCGGCAACAACCGTCAGCGTATCCTCTTCGAGGAAGATGACTACTGGTTCATCTGGGAGAAGCTCAAGGCGGCGACCGAGAAGTTCCAGTGCTCGATCCACGCCTATGTGCTGATGCCGAACCACTTTCATCTGTTGCTGACCCCACACCAGGAAAACGGCATCGGCAAGCTCATGCAGTATGTCGGGCGCTATTACGTCCAATACTTCAACGCCCGTTACGAACGTACCGGCACCCTCTGGGAGGGTCGCTATCGCGCCACCCTGCTCGACCCCAAGGATTATCTGCTCCCCGTCTCGCTCTATATCGAGTCGAACGCGGTGCGCGCCGGTCTGGTCGATCACCCGGCCGATTACGGCTGGTCGAGCCACGGCGCCAACGCGCTCGGCGAGGACGATCCGCTGACCACTCCGCACGCCGAATACAACCGGCTCGGACGCAGCATGAAGGCCAGACGCGAGCACTATGCGCGACTGGCCGAGACCCCCGTCGGCGAGCCACTGCTCGGGCGCATCCGCGACTCCACCAACAAGGCCTGGGTACTCGGCGACGACGCCTTCTGCACACGCATCGCCAGCGCCCTCAACCGTCGCCCGCAGCCCCGCCCCCGGGGCGGCGATCGGCGCTCGGCGGCCTATCGGCGACGCGCGGCCGCTGCGGCCGCAACGCAATGAGCACCATCGAGATCCACCGCCCCGACCCCGGGGCGGAGTACTTCTTCGAGGAAGGCTGCTTCATACTCGAGACCTGGAACCGGGCCGATGACCCCGAGGTCTCGATCGCGCGCGCCCGGGTCGCACCCGGCACCGCCACCCGTCTGCATCGGCTCGCGGCCACCACCGAGCGCTATCTGATCCTCCGCGGCAGCGGACGCATCGCGCTCGACGACGGCACCGACCGGGATGTCGGACCCGGCGACCTGGTCCGCATCCCTGCCGCCACCCCCCAGCGCATCGCCAACACCGGCACCGATGATCTGGTCTTTCTCGCCATCTGTACCCCGCGCTTCCGCCCCGAGGTCTATCAGGACATCGACCCGGCACCGCGCGACTGACCCCGGAGATTCGTATGCGAGCGCCCTCGCCCCAGTCCGCCGCAACCATCGCCGAGGTGTTCGGTCTCTACGACCCACCGCTGTGGCTGGTCACCGCCAGCGATGGCGCACGCCGGGGTGGCTTCATCGCCAGCTCGGTGACCCGCGCCTCGATCGTCCATGAGGCGCCCCGACTCCTGCTCACCGTCGCCCGTCATCATCACACCTGGGGGTTGATCGAACGCAGCGGTCGAGCCGTGCTGCACCTGCTGCACGCCGACGATCTCGAGGCGGTGTGGCGCTTCGCTCTGGCGAGCGGGCACCATCACGACAAGTTCGCCGGACTCGAGGTCGCGCGCACCCCAAGCGGTACGCCGCGTTATGGTGCCGCCCTCGCCTGGCTCGACACCGAGGTCGAGCAGCGTCTGGAGATCGGCGATCGCAGTGTCTACCTGCTTGCCGCGCACGATGCCGGACACGCCGGCACGGCGGCGCCGGCGTTGACGGTCTCCGGGCTGGGCCGCGCACCGGATGCACGGCTGGCCGAGCTCGATCGACGCTATGCCGCCGACCGCGCCACCGACGCCGAGGCCATCCGTGCTTGGCGCGCCCAAGCCCACACCGACAGAGACACCCCACCGGCATGACCATCCCCGCACCGCATGATCGCCGCCTGAGGCTGGGCGACGGGCGTCAGCTCGGTTATACCGAATACGGTGTGCCGGACGGTCACCCGGTCTGCTACTGTCACGGATTCCCCAGTTCACGCCAGGAGGCGGGGTTGCTACACCAGGCCGCGCGCATCGAGGGCATTCGTCTGATCGCCCCCGACCGCCCCGGCTACGGGCTCTCCAGCGATCGGCCGGGACGCCAGATCCACGACTGGCCGGCCGATCTTGCCGAGCTGACCGAGCGGCTCGGTATCGACCGCTTCGATCTGATCGGCGTCTCCGGCGGCGGTCCCTATGCGCTGGCCTGCCTCGCCGACCTGCCCGCGCGGATCGGACGCTGTACGCTGATCTGCCCGCTCGGGCCGATCTATCTCGCGCCGGTCCGTCGCACCATGGCCCCGGGCGTGCGCGCCAGCCTGTCGCTCGCACGCCGTCTCCCGCGCCTGACCAACCGCTTCTACACCGGCCCCATCCCGGCGCTGCTCGCCGCCCGTCCCGAGGTGGTCGCACGGCTGCGCTATCGCAACGCAGCCGCCCCCGATCGCGCCGTGCTCGACCGCCCCGAGGTCACCGCCGCGCTCGATCGCACCATCGTCGACGCGATGCGCGATGGCGCTCACGGCGCCCGGCGCGACCTCCACCTCTACCCGCGTCCCTGGGGCTTCGAGCCAGATCGCATCGACCGGGCGATCACCCTCTGGCACGGCGATACCGACAACACCGTCCCGGTCGCCCATGCCCATTGGTACGCGCGCCACCTCCCCGACTGTCGCGCACGCATCCTCCACGGCGAGGGGCATTATTCGCTACCGGTCCGTCACGGCCACAGCATCCTCAAGGGGCTGATCACAGTCCATGACTGACACGACAGCAGTCGAGCATCCGCGCCAGCACAGCGCAACAACGCACACAGATCCCACCCCCGGCGACCTCGACCAGCAGGGCCAGACCTGAAAGAAGAAAAAAATCGTGACCGGGGGTTGACGAACCCCGGGGGCGGCATTAATATTTGCAGCCTCTTCGGGGCGCATAGCTCAGCGGGAGAGCACTGCCTTCACACGGCAGGGGTCGGTGGTTCGATCCCACCTGCGCCCACCAAATTCCGCAAAAAAGCCGGCTTCAAGCCGGCTTTTTTTATGTCCGCCGATCACACCGACCGTACCCATCGGTCCCCGGGTGCACCTGCGCCCACGCCTCTCCCCAACCGTCGATCAACTCACCCGACGACCTGATACCGATCAATCTCGGCGCTTGGCACCTACCGCTCACAGCGCAGGCTCGACACGATTGCGCCCGCCGGTCTTGGCCAGATAGAGATTGCGATCGGCAACCCGCAGCAGCGTCTCGGGCGATGCCTGCTCATCGGGAATGATGGTGGCGCAGCCGAAGCTCGCGGTCAGACAGGGGCCTTCGCCGCGCTCGGCCGAGGCCTGGGCAAAGCGGGTCCGGATCTCCTCGCGGATCATCTCGGCAAGGGCACGGGCGCTCCCGGCATCGGTCTCGGGCAGCAGCAGCACGAACTCCTCACCCCCATAACGCGCCAGCAGGTCGGCCGGGCGTTTCAGGTGCACAGCGGCACAGCGGGCAATGCCACGCAGACATTCATCCCCGACCAGATGCCCCCAGGTATCGTTGACGGACTTGAAGTGGTCGGCATCGACCATGACCACCGAGAGCGGCGTCCGGTGCCGCAGCCCGCGCCGCCATTCGCGTTCGAGCTGCTGATCGAAGACGCGCCGATTGGCCACCCCGGTCAGACCATCGCGCTCGGCAAGCAGCGCGAGCAGATCGCTCTTGCGCTTGAGTTGCACATGGGTGTTGATCCGCGCCCGCAGCACCGCCGCCGAGTAGGGCTTGGTGACGAAATCCATCGCTCCGGCCTGCAGCCCCTCGGCCTCGAGGTGGGGGTCCTGATCGCCAGTGACATAGATCACCGGGATCTCCGCGGTGAGCGGGTTGGCGTGCAATTGCCGACACACGTCCAGCCCGTCGATGTCGGGCAGATGGTAGTCGAGCAGGATGAGCTCGGGGGCGTCGGCGGCCAGACGCAGCGCATCCTTGCCGTTGGTGGCAATGATCAGGGTGTAGGTCTCGCCGAGGATCCTGGCGATCAGGCGCAGACTGGTAGGGTCGTCCTCGACCACCAGCAGACGCGGCCGCTCCGGCCCGGTCAGGCCATCATAGGGGTCGCGGATATCGACGATCGGCGCACTCATGATGATGTCAACCTCTCGCTCATGATCTGCAGTGTCTCCAGGGCCTGCGGATAGGCGAACCCATCGACCTGCGCCAGCAGGGTATCGACCCGTTCAGCGGCCTCATGTCCGCCCAGGCGCGCGCGCAGTTGCCGCAACAGCTCATCCGGCACCATGCGGTGCCCCTGCAACAGCGACTCCAGCTCCGCGATCAGCGTCCGCGCGGCATCCAGATCCTGCCCGCCGTCATCGATCTCGCTCGCGGCAATATCTCCCTCGGCGGCAAGGTCGGTGGCCAGCGCAGTGCGTAGCGCGACGATGCCCGAGTCGAGCGCGGCCAGACACTCGGCCTCCAGCCCGTCGATGGTCTCGGCGTCGACCGTCGTCGAGGCCAGCGCACGCTCCAATGCCTGCGCCGCATGCTGCACCCCTACCGCGCCGACATTGCCCGCCGCCCCCTTGAGGGTATGCGCCAGACGCAGCGCGCCCGGCCCATCGCCGCCGCTGCGGGCGGCGGCGAACTGCGCGGGCCAGTCGGCGACATCGCGCAGGAAACCATCGAGGACGACCCGCAGCAAGGCGTCGTCGTCGTCGAGTCGCTCGCGTACCGAGGCCAGGTCGAGTTCCTCGCTCGGTGCGGCCCCTGCGGCGACATCCACCGCCGCCGTCTCGCCCTCGGACTCGGCGCCATCGAGCAACCAGCGCAGCAACACCGAGACGAGCTGCCGCGGATCGACGGGCTTGGCGATGAAGTCGTTCATCCCCGCGGCACTCACCCGCTCGCGATCGCTCTCGAATGCCGCCGCCGTCATCGCCACGATCGGCACCTCACGCCCCCGCGCGGTGGCACGGAGCGCGGCAGTGGCCTCGAAACCATCCATCTCCGGCATCTGCAGGTCCATCAGCACCAGGTCTGGCGGCTGTTCGGCAAAGCGCGCCAGCGCCTCGCGACCGTTGTCGGCCATGCTCACCTCCAGCCCCATCTTGCCGAGCATCGCCAGTGCGATCTCCTGGTTGGTGTGATTGTCCTCCACCAACAACACCCGCGCGCCACGGATGCGCTCGGCACCCGCATAGGGACTGGCCTCGAAGGGACGGGGCTCGGGCAGGCCCACCTGCCCATGTTGTTGCAGCCCGATGATGGCATCGAACAGGGATGACTGGGTAAAGGGTTTCTTCAACACCTTCTCGGGCTTCACCGGCGCCTCGACAACCGCTCGCAACAGCGCCTGGTGCTCATAGGCCGAGACCATCACCACGGTAGCCGGCCGATGACCGAGCGCGGCGGCGCCATGCATCTGATCGAGCAGCCACAGCCCGTCATGACGCAGCATTCGCCAATCGGCCAGCACCAGCGAGAAGGGCTCGCCCCGCTGATCGGCCTGCAGGATCCGTCCGAGCGCATCGTCGGTGTCGGCGACACTGTCGACCGCCAGGCGCCAGCTACCGAGATAACGCGCGAGGATCTCGCGCGCCTCGGCGTGGCTATCGACCACCAGCACCCGCCCGGGCGTGAGCGCCTCGACATGATTCGAAACAACCTCGCCATCAGCGATCTCGAGCGGCAGCGAGAACCAGAAGAGACTGCCCTCGCCCTCGCGGCTGTCGACACCGATATCACCGCCCATCAGCCGGACCAGTCGATCACAGATGGTCAGCCCCAACCCGGTTCCGCCGAAGCGGCGCGTGGTCGAGAGATCGGCCTGGCTGAAGGGCTGGAACAACCGCACGACCTGCTCGCTGCTGATCCCGATACCGGTATCGCGCACCTCGAAGCGCAGCCACCGCCGCCCCTCCTCCTCCCCCTCGCCCCGCACCGCGAGGACGACATGTCCCTGATCGGTGAACTTGATGGCGTTGCCGAGCAGGTTGTTGAGCACCTGCCCCAGACGCAGCGCATCGCCACGATAGCAACCGCTCAGTGAACGAGGCGCGTCGATCAGCAGCTCCACGTCCTTCTCCGCGGCAGTGACGGCGAACAGCTCGGCGCTCTCACGCAACAGCTCATCGAGCACGAAGGGGTCCGTCTCCAGCTCGACCTTGTCGGCGTCGAGCTTGGAGTAGTCGAGGATGTCGTTGAGCAACCCCAGCAGCGCCCGGGCCGAGCGCCTGACCTTGCCCACCAGCTCACGCTGCTCCGGCTGCAGCGGGGTATCGAGCAGGATCTCGAGGAAGCCGAGCACGGCGTTCATCGGCGTGCGCACCTCGTGGCTCATGTTTGCCACGAAGTCACTCTTGGCGGCACTGGCCGCGCGCGCCTCGGCGGTGCGCGCCTCCACCCGACGCTCCAGGTCGAGATTGAGTGCCTGCAGATCACGCTCGGCCTGCTTGCGCGCGCTGACATCACTGACCACGATCAGGCCGCCGATCAACTGACCGTCCTCGTCGAACAGCGGGGCGGCGGCAACCTCGGCCGTCCACTGACGACCATCGGGGAGAGACACCTCCAGCTCCGAGGCGGGGATCGATCGCGCCTCGCGTACCGCACGCTGCAGCGGCAGCTCATCGGTTGTCAGCTGGCGGCCATCAAGACAGTAGCGGACCTTTGAACCAAAGGCGTCAGGATCTATCGAAGAAGCTGAGAGGTTGTCATCGTCGCCGAGCCCGAACAGACGTCGCAGCGCGGCATTGCCGCTGACGCGACGACAGTCGAGCGTATTGGTGAAGCCGACCCCGACCGGCAGTGCCTCGAGCAGCGCCTCGAGACGCGCCGTCATCGCCTGCAGCCGTGCCTCGATGCGGCGGCGTCGGGTGACGTCCAGGGTGATGCCACCGAGTTGGCCGCGCTCGCGCCCGGCGATGGGATAGAGTCGACCGCGAGCACTGATCCAGTGCTCGGAGCCATCCGGCCACAGCGTCCGGTACTCGGTGACATAGTCCTCTCCGGTGTGCACCGAGCGCTGCACCAGGGCGTCGACCCGTTCACGATCGGCCGGGTGCAGCGCCTCGAAGAAGCGTCGATAGCTGACCTCGGTATCGGCCGAGAGGCCGAACTGCGCCTTGCAGCGATCACTGAAGAAGAGGACGTCATCACCGATGTCCCAGGTCCAGACCCCGGCCTCGGCGGCATCGACGGCCAGTCGCAACCGCTCCTCGCTGTGGCGCAACTGCTCCTTGGCCTGCTTCTGCTCGGTGATGTCGAGCACCAGGGCGACGATGTCGGTCACCACCCCGCCACCATCACGTACCGGCGCAACGGCCACCGTCACCCAGATGCCCTCGCCATCGGCACGATGGCAGCGCTTGTCGAGCATGCACGAACGCCCCTGCTGCAGGACGGTCTCGAACATCCGCGCATCGGCCTGCGGATCCTCGGAGGTGGCGAGATCCGACCAGCGCCGGCCGATCAGGTCATCACGATCGCGACCGACGATCTCGCAGAAACGCGCGTTGACCTGCTGCAACTCTCCCTGCGGGGACATCACCATCATCCCCGCGAGCCCCTGGTCGATGAAGCTGAACAGGCCTCGCTGCGCCTCGAGACGCAGCGCCGCCTCGCGCATCCGCTCGACCCGGCGCTGGCTGCGCTGCAGCGCCCAACCCGCGCCGAGGATGACGGTGAGCAGCCCGGTGAGGATGGTGGCATAGCGCAACCAGACGGCGATGAGCTCGGCGCGATAGACCCCGCGCGGCACATGATCGACCACCTTCCACGCGCCGGCGGCGGCATCCTCGAACCGCGCCGGATCACGCGCCACCACCTGCGCTGGCACCAAGGTGTCGAAGCTCCACAGACCGTCATCGTCCTCGAACTGGCCACGCATCGCGCCGGAGATCCGTGACCAGGCGGCGGGGTGACGTACCGCGAGGTTCAGCTCGGGACGCCCGCGCATGAACCCCCAGGCATCCTCGGGGCGTGTCGCCCGCAGCCAGTAGCCCTCATGATTGAGTAGCCAGGTGCTGGTCTGACGCACGCCACCCAGCGCATCGAGCAGACGCACGCCCAGATAGTTGATGACGATGATGCCGCAGTCGCGTCCGCTGCGATCGGCCACGCGCGCGGCCAGGCGCAGCACCGGCTTGAAGGGTTGCTCGACCCCGCCGTACTCGACATTGAGATCGAGCGGCGAGACATAGATCTCACCGAGCGCCAACGCCATGGTCGCGGTGAAGTAATAGCGCGCCGACTTGTCCTGCAACGCGATCGGCGCGGTCGCTCGCGGCCCCTTCGGCGACTGATCGATACGCACGCGCTCCATGCCGGTCTCGTCGATCCAGCGCACCTGGTCGTACTGCGGCTTGGCCGTCATGAAGGCCCCCCAGTCGCGCTGCAGCGCCGACTGGCTCGCCCCCAGTTCATCGGCACAGGCGTTCAGCGCCCGACCCTGGGTCAGATAGCGCAGGTCACGACCGACCTCGCCCAACATCCGTTGCAGGGTCTCCGTGTCGTGCAGCGCCGCCTGCTCGCTCTCGATGAACAGCCGCCCCGTCACCTGCTGGGTCGCCGCCCAGGCGGCGAAACCGACACCGACCAGGGAGGCCAGGGCCGCAACCATCAGCCAGACCAGCTGAGCTGCCTGCAATGCCCTCCAGCTCATGCTCCCTGCCTCCGCGGAAAGTATCACTGCATGGATATAATCGGCGCGCGGCGGCGCCTTTAAACCCCCCGGCCCGCCGATTGCCGACGAAGCGGTCCGGGCACGAGACCGGCCGCTACTCGCCCGCCGGCGCCGGCCCCGGCGATTCGAGCGCGGTGTCGGTCGAGGCGCGGAGGGTCTTGCGATCGGTGACGGGTGCGCACCCGAGCGTCTGTCCGAGCACCCGGTGGGCGCGCTCGGCGATGAACGTGGGCGACAGCCGGCGCTCGGCGAACAGCACCCGGCGTTCGGCGACAGCATCCAGATAGAGCAGATCCGTCGCGCCCGGCGCGAAGGGGCGGCGGCTGATCCGCGCAACGCGCCCCAGGTTCAGCCCACGACCATCGTCGAGCAACACCAGGTGCGGCGCCAGCCCGCGCGCCGGATCGGGACGCGGGAAGTCGAGCACCGCGAGCAGCTCGCAGGGACGATCGCTGAGATGGGCGCCGAGCTGGCCGACGCCCTCGATCAACTCGACGAGATAGATGGTCTCACCGACGGCGTGCCGCAACCGCTCGACCTGGCGCTGATAGTCGGCGCCCGGCCATAGGTCGTCACCCGCGCTCGACACGGTCGCTGCCGACTCACCCTCTGCTGCATGGCGCATCATGGTCTCCCGGGGCTGCTCGTTTCTCGTCAGTCTGCCCCAGCGGCACGGGTTTCGGAAGGCTCGGAAGGGCGGAGTCCTCGAATGACGGGATCAGGCGTAGACGTCGACGCCCAGCACCTCTTCGACATAGGCCCGCTCCTGGTGCTGCTGGACGGACTCGTAGGCGTCGAGGGCACGGCGGGTGCGCGGGTCGGTCCCGCTGTTGGCGACGAGCAGGTCGCGAGACTCCTTGCGCGCCTGCAGGCGCTCGGCGCGTTCGACCTCGGCCACCGGCCGGGCGATGCGCTCGGCCTGATCGGCACGCGGCTGCAGCTGCTCTGGGGTCGCCTGGGGATCGCGCTCGCGCTGCTGATCGAGCGGCAGCGGATAGAGCGGATGCAGCGAGGCGTTGGAGATTTGCATGAGCGCTGTCGGTTCGGGCGTCGGTCGCGGCGAGGCATCAGCAGGGTGCGGTCACACCCGGTATCGGGCGCCTCGCCCGTCAGGGTGTCGGCATTATTGCCGATAGGGACTGAAAATCAACGACCTGACACCCATCAGTGTCCCCAGAGCATGTGATCGACATAACGCTTGACCCGGCGGTGACTGGGGGTATCGATGGCGGTGAACTCCAGGCTGGTACGATAACTCCCCTTGTCGTGCCTGGAGCGCAGCACCCGCGCATAGACCTCCATCGCCTTGCCGGAGCCGATCTCGGGGGCGAGCGAGAGCAGGATCTCGGTGCAGGGCGGCAGCACCATAGGCAGGTCGGCGCTCATCCCATAATAGCTGAGGTCGTGCACCTTGCCGACGAAGGACTCGGAGAGGATGCGCTTGGCCACCACCTGACGGAACTCCACCGGAAAGTCGACCGAGATCCGCGGCGCCTTGCGCGGCTCGACCTCGGGGACCTCGAGGCGCTGCGGCCAGTCGACGGCCTTGAGTTCATAGAGCGTGACCGGACCGGTCTTGCCCTTGACGGTGACCTGGTTGACCGCACCGATCTCGATATGCGAGCCGGCGCCGGCCTGGGCCGATTCGCTGAGCAGGACCTGCCCGCGCAGGCTGTAGTTCTCGATCCGCGCGGCCAGGTTCACCGGATCACCGATGACGGTGTATTCGTTGTGGAGCGGCGAACCGAAGCTCCCGGCCATCAAGCGACCACTGCTGACCGCGACCCCGGCATAGAGGCTCGGCTCGTTCCAGGCGCGATGGTCGCGGTTGAGCGCAACCATCGCCCGCTGCATCTCCACGGCGCAGGCGAGCGCGCGCAGCAGGTCGTCGTCACGCCGCTCGGGGACGCCGAAGACGGCCATCACCGAGTCCCCCATGAACTTGTCGACCACCCCGCCGTAGCGGGTGACCAGCTCGACCATGCGGGTGAAGAAGCGGTTGAGCAACCGCACCATCACCTCGACCGGCTGTGACTCGACCAGTGCGGTGAAGCCACGGATATCGGCGATCACCACGGTCGCTTCGGTGGCGACGATCGGCTGGGACTCGAGCAGGAAGTCGTCGAGTTGGTCGCTCAACCGTGCTCGCAGCGCCTCGATCTCGACCGCTGCCGAGGGGGCGTTGCCGGTTCCCTCGATCGCAGCGAGGATTCGCGCGAACAGCAGTTGTTTATCTTGATGTTGCATGAGACCGGACGAACTCCACCGCGTCAGAAATTGACAATCTTCATGGGGTTCGATCCCTCGATCGGCGAAGCTGATTCATCCTCAGAACTCGGGCAGTATCGCAGCATCGCCTCCCCCCATCCGAACCGGAGACAAGCATTCATGGATCGTTTTACACGGATCTACAGCATCGTGCTCGGCCTCATCGCCATCGGCCTGATGGGGCTGTGGCTCAAGTCGGCCTGGCAGCCGGCGGTCTGGGAACTCGACGAGATCCTGGTCGAGGACTCGATGCTCTCATCCTATCCCTACCAGTTCCGTGTCCGCGCCTTCAGCGATGGTGTCGCCACCATCTCCACGCCGCGCTCGTTCGACATCCCGGCGATCCGCTTCCTGGAGATCATCCATCCCAACCTCGCCAACAAGGCGCAGGATGATCCCAAGATGATTGCTGCCCAACAGGAATTGATCAACCATCAGAAACGCGCCCAGGGGCTGATCCTCGCCCAGCCCCAGGTCGAGCGTGTCGACTGGCTGCTCGACACCCAGTGGCTGGCCGATCACGGGGTCCAGGTCGGCACGCGCTGATCAACCGCTGCCGGCGGGCTGGGGCGGGGCCGCCCCGCCCCAGGCGTACTCGTGCAGCAGGTAGCCGCCGACCAGCCCGCCGAGCAGCACCAGCAGCAGATTGAGCACGACCCCGCCGCCCAGCAGATAGCCTGCCGGAATCTCTTCCGGCGCCAGGGTGCGCAACACCCGCCGGTGCTGACGCACCGAGTACAGCGCGCAGCCGGCCCCGAGCAGAATGAAGCACTCCCCGAGCAGCAGACTGAGGGGCCGCGCCAGCGGCGGCCGGGCAAGTGGCGCGAACTGATCGAGCGCCATCCCGAGACGATCGATGGCGAACCCGAAGGCCTGCAGCGACAGACTGGTTCGGGTCCAGGCCAGCAGCGTACGCTCGGCGGCGAAGAGTACCCGGGGATCCTGCAAGGCGGACATCGACGCCCCTCCTGGTGCTGGTGTCACCGCCCCGGTCACCGGGACAGGGGCGTGGTAAACGACTATAGTTATGCCCCTCGAGTCACGGATCGCCCAGGCCCCTCGACCTGCGCCGTCCCCATGCCATCGACCGTTCGTTCAGACAGGGTTTCCCAATGCAGGTCAGCGCTCGCATCCCCGCCAAGCTGAAGGCGATCCTCGGATCGCATCGCCGTCAGATCTTCAATCTCCTGGCCTGGTGCTGTTTCGGCCTCGGTTTCGTCGGCATGCTGGTGCCGCTGATGCCGACCACGGTGTTCTGGATCTGCGCCGCCTGGCTGTGGCTGCGCAGTCGTCCCGAGCGGGTACGCTTCCTGATCGATCATCCGCGCTTCGGTGAGTCGATCCGCGATTTCCTCGAACACGGCGAGATCTGCCCCACCGGCAAGAAGGCCGCCATCCTCAGCATGGCCGGCAGCTATCTGATCTGGTTCTCGCTGATCGGCCCCGGGCTGTGGCCGGCGCTCACCGTGGCCACCATCCTCGCCCTGGTCGCCACCTGGATCGCCACCCGCCCCGACAATCGCCACCGCCGCCGAGCCCGTCAGCAGCAAGCGCAGGTTCGGGTCGGACTCGACGAGCTGGTCTCCTCGGCCGAGCCGGCCACCGAGACGCGCGGCGTCTCGCGCTGATCCCTCTCGACCATCATGGAGTCGGTCCTGCTGCTCGACAACGGCTCGCGCCGCGCAGCCGCGGTCGACGCCCTGCGTCGTCTGGCCGAGACGCTCGGCGCCCGCTGCGGCCTGCCGATCGAGCCGGTCTCGCTCGCTCACGCCGATCGCATCCCCGCCGATCGGCTCGACGGTCGGCCCGCGACGCTGCTCGAACCCCTGCTCGAGGCGCGTCTCAGCGCCGGCGCGCGCGATTTCCTGATCCTGCCACTGTTCTTCGGTCCCAGCGCCGCACTCACCGAGGCCGTGCCCGCGCTCGTTGCGCGACTGCGCGCGCGCCACGGCGACTTCGCCCTGCGGCTCGCCCCCGAGCTCTGCCCGCTGCCGGCGGGCGAACCCCTGCTCACCCGGATCCTCGCCGAGCAACTCGCACGCCTTGCCGAGACCACCGGCGATCGGCCACGACGGGTGATCCTGGTCGATCACGGCTCACCCAACCCCGAGGTCAGCGCGGTGCGCGCCTGGTTGGCGGCACGCCTGGCCGAGCGACTTGGTCAGGTGATCGAGCTGGATCAGGCGGTGATGGAGCGCCGCCCCGGAGCGGCCTACGACTTCAACGGGCCGCTGCTCGAGCAACAGCTCGAACGGCTCGCGAGCAACGAATGCGACTCGCCGATCTTTCTCTCGATGTTGTTTCTCGCACCCGGCCGCCATGCCGGCCCAGGCGGCGACATCGCCGAGATCTGCGCCCGGGCCGAACAGGCCCATGCCGGGCTGCGCATCCATGTCTCCGGGCTGGTCGGGGAGCACCCGCTGCTCCCCGAGATCCTCGCCGCGCGACTACGGCAACGGGCGACGCATCACCGACTCTGACCGGGCAGCGCGACTCGCAGGGCGCTTGAGGCGATCCTCGGTCTCCCCCATCCTTGCCCGATACGACGCCTGTTCGTGCAGCCGCAGAGCCAAGATGCGCCGCTTTCTCCGTCACCCCTCGGACATCCCCATCCACTACCGACTGCCCAACCGCAACCGCCGGCGTCGCAACCGGCTGTGCAACATCGGTCAGGGCGGGCTCTGTTTCCTCTCCTGCAGACGGCTACCGGTCGGCGAATCCATCCAGGTCGAGATCCCGGTCGCCCAGCCGCCCTTTTGCGCCGAGGGGGTGGTGGTGTGGTGCAGACCGCGCCGCGGTCTGTTCGAGGTGGGGGTCCATTTCGCCACCGACGAGACCAGCTACCAGCTCAGGATGGTCGAACAGGTCTGTCGGATCGAGCACTACCGGCGCCGGGTACGTATCACCCAGGGACGCGAACTCAGCAGCGAACAGGCCGCAGAGGAATGGATCCGGCGCCATGCCGCCGACTTCCCCTCTGGTTGAGCGACGGCGACACCGACAACCGACATCGATGCCGCCAGCGCGGAGATGATCAATGGAAATGATGGACGTAGCGCAGGTTCATCCGCGCGCCCTCGGGGCGGTTCTCGGCACCGGTCTCCCAGAAGGCGTTGAAGAACAGATGATCGTGAGGGCTGAGGTGATAGAGCGCCCCGGGACCGATGGCGAATACCCGCTCCTCGCTGTCGGCGACCGACTCGCCGTCGACCTTGGAACGGGTGATCTGTTCGAGATAGTAACCGTTGATGCCCAGACGCAGCCGGTTGGGCAACACCTCGTAGGCGGTGGAGAAGTTGATGTGGATCGCCTGCCCGGCCTGGGTGTCCTCGGCGATGACCCCCTTGAAGGGATCGTTGTTCTCGGCGTTCCACAGATAGTGCAGACGCCAGGAGACGGTCCAGCGCGGATTGACGAACAGGGTCGCGGCCCAGTAGGGGTTGAACGAGAAGACGTTGCTGCCGGCGTTGATCGGGTCGTCGGCGTCGTAGCTGCCGGTCGGGAGCAGCATCTGCAGCTCGATGCGATGCATGAAGCGCGGCCCGTTCGGCCCCATGATCGGATCCCACTGCAGGAAGGGACCGACCAAGATATCGCCGAGATTACCCCCATTGGTCGAGAGCGCGAAGTTGTCGCCGGGATCGAGATCGAAATCGACCAGCGGCAGGATCAGGTCCATGCCCCACTTGCCGCCGAACAGCAGCGGCTGATTCGACTGATAGACGAGCTGGGTGAGACTGAGGTTGAGATCGAGTTCGGCGCGCTCCCGTCCACGTGGAGTCGGGACCCGCAGATCATCGCCGGCGGCATCCTTGAGCGCACCGTTGCGATAGAACTGCAGATACTGACTGACATACCAGCCCGGCCCGGATGGCGGGCCGCCATCGAGAAAGCTGGTGAACCCGAGATTGACCGCCGGCAGATCATAGGCGAGCGCGCCCTGCCCCCAGACCAGCCCCACGGCAGCGACCGCCGCCTTCCATCCTCGCACGCCCATGCACACACCTCGCTGTCGTCTTGATGGCGCGGGGCCGAGCGACGACCGGAACCGTCGCTCGCCCGCCCCAGAATGATGATCGATCGCACACGAAAAGACCGCGCGGATCTTAGAGGAATGCAGGGCGGTTGGCAAAGCCGGGGCCGCTCAGCGCGGCGCGACCTCCTCGATCCGCGCATCGCCCAACGCCTCGCGCAGCGCCGCGAGCGCCTCCTCGAGCCGGTCGCGACCACGGAAACCGAGCAGAATGTGCGGATCCTCGTCCATGTGCGGCAGGCTGAACATCTTCAACTCGGGGAAGCGCTCGCCGAAACGCTCCATCAGCGGGACCAACTGGCTCTCGGGGATACCGCGCACCTTGAGCGCGACCTCGCGCTGGCGTGCGGCCAGGCCGTAGCGCGTCTCGAGCACCTGCTCGGCCATCGGCCAGGCCATCTTCGGGAAACCCGGCAGGAACCAGTGGTCACACACCATGAAGCCGGGGATGCGGTTGACCGGGTTGTCGATCAGCGCGCAGCCCTCGGGCAGCTCGGCCATCAGGATCCGGTGCGGATAGGCCGCCTCGCCGAACTTCTCCTCGAGCAGCGCCACCGCCTCGGGGTGGCGGGTCAAGGCGACCCCGGCGGCGGCGGCGGCGCAGCCACGGGTATGGTCGTCCGGGGTGGCGCCGATGCCGCCACAGACGAACACCGGCTCGGCGCGCGCCATCGAGAAACGCAGGTGCGCGGTGATCACCTCGGGGTCGTCGGGCAGCATCCACTGCCAGGCCAGCTCATGGCCGCGACCGCCGATCATCTCCTTGAAACGCTCCAGATGCTGGTCGCGACGCGCGCCATTGAGCACCTCGTCACCGATCACGATCAGCCCGAAGCGCTGCTGGGTCTCGGTTGCCATCTTTGTCAATCGCTCCTGTCAACAGGGGGTGTTCAACGAAAAAAGGGGGCCTTGCGGCCCCCCTTTTCACGGTCGATCGATCAAGCCCCGAGGGGCCGCGATCACTCGCCGGGCTCGACCGCCTTCATGCTCAGGCGGATACGGCCCTGCTTGTCGACCTCGAGGACCTTGACGCGCACCACGTCGCCCTCGGAGAGCTTGTCGCTGACGCTCTGCACCCGCTCCTCGCAGATCTGCGAGATGTGCACCAGACCGTCGCGACCGGGCAGGATGGTGACGAAGGCACCGAAGTCCATCAGCCGCGCGACCTTGCCCTCGTAGACCTTGCCGACCTCGACATCGGCGGTGATCAGACGGATACGCTTCTTCGCCTCTTCACCGGCGGACTTGGCCACCGAGAAGATCTTCACCACGCCCTCGTCGTTGATGTCGATGGTGGCGCCGGTCTCCTCGGTGATCGAGCGGATCACCGAACCGCCCTTGCCGATGACGTCGCGGATCTTCTCGGGGTGGATCTTGAACTCGATGATGCGCGGCGCGTGCTCGGACATCTCCTCGCGCGGCGTCGACAGCACCTTGTTCATCTCCTCGAGGATGTGCAGACGCCCGGCCTTGGCCTGCTCCAGGGCGATCTCCATGATCTCCTTGGTGATGCCCTCGATCTTGATGTCCATCTGCAGGGCGTTGACGCCCTCGACGGTACCGGCCACCTTGAAGTCCATGTCGCCGAGGTGGTCCTCGTCGCCCATGATATCGGTGAGTACCGCGAACTGATCATCTTCCTTGATCAGGCCCATGGCGACACCGGCCACCGGCGACTTGATCGGCACGCCGGCGTCCATCAGCGCGAGGCTGGTGCCGCAGACGCTGGCCATCGAGCTCGAGCCGTTCGACTCGGTGATCTCGGAGACCACGCGCACCGAATAGGGGAACTCCTCGATGCTCGGCATCACCGCCAGCACGCCACGCTTGGCCAGACGCCCGTGACCGATCTCGCGGCGCTTGGGGCTGCCGACACGACCCGACTCACCGACGCAGAAGGGCGGGAAGTTGTAGTGGAGCATGAAGTGCTCGCGCCGCTCGCCATCGAGTGCATCGATGATCTGCGAATCACGCTCGGTGCCCAGGGTGGTGACCACCATCGCCTGGGTCTCGCCACGGGTGAACAGCGCCGAGCCGTGGGTGCGCGGCAACACGCCGGTGCGGATGGTGATCGGGCGCACGGTGGCGTTGTCGCGGCCGTCGATGCGCGGCTCGCCGGCGATCACCGCCGAGCGCACGGTGCGCTTCTCCAGCCCCTCGATCTCGCCCATCACCTGCTGCTCGGTCCAGGCCGCGTCCTCGCCCTCGCACAGCGCGGCCAGAGCCTCGGCGCGGATGGTGTCGAGCGCGGTGTAACGCGCCTTCTTGTCGTGGATGCGATAGGCCTCGGCGATGCGCGTGCCACAGGCCTCGGCGACGGCGTCGGCGAGCGCGGTGTCACGCTCCGGGGCGCTCCACTCGAAGGGCGGCTTGCCGGCCTCGGCGGCAAGTTCACGGATCGCCTCGATGACGACCTGCATCTGCTCGTGACCGAACAGCACGGCACCGAGCATCACCTCCTCGGAGAGACCACGGGCCTCGGACTCGACCATCAGCACCGCCTGCTCGGTGCCGGCGACCACCAGGTCGAGGTCGGAGTCCGGTCCGAGACCGACCACCGGGGGGTTGAGGATGTATTCACCGTCCTTGTAGCCGACCCGGGCAGCACCGATCGGGCCGTTGAAGGGCAGACCGGCCAGGGCCACCGCCGCGGAAGCACCGATCAGCGCCGGCACCTCGGGGTTGACCGCCGGGTTGAGCGACTTGACCGTCGCGATGATCTGCACCTCACGCTTGAATCCATCGGCAAACAGCGGCCGCAACGGGCGGTCGATCAGACGGGCGGTGAGGATCTCGGCCTCGCTCGGGCGACCCTCGCGACGGAAGAAGCCACCGGGGATGCGGCCAGCGGCGTAGGTCTTCTCCTGGTAGTCGACGGTGAGCGGGAAGAAGTCGCGCTCGACACCGGGGCGCTTGTCCACGACCACGGTCACCAGGACCACGGTGTCTTCCATGTTCACCAGGACGGCGCCATCGGCCTGGCGCGCGATCTCGCCGGTCTCGAGCCTGACGGTCTGATTTCCGAATTGGAACTGTTTAACGATAGGGGTGGGAATCACAGGTAAATCCTCGGGGTGTATGGTCCGTCGAAGCTTCGGGCCGTGGACCCCTGCTAACCGCCTGGCGCCGATGCTCGCCGGGGTTGGCAGGGTGGTTGTCGACGCTGACGCCGGTCACATCAGAGACAGCGCCGACGGCCAGACCGGAACCGCGTTCGCGGTCCGGTCCTCGAGCCTTCGAGTACGCGTCAGCGACGCAGCCCCAGGCGCGCGATCAGGTCGCGGTAGCGATCGAGATCCTTGCGCTTGAGATAGTCGAGCAGTTTACGCCGGGAGTTGACCATGCGCACCAGGCCACGGCGCGAGTGATGGTCGTGCTTGTGTTCCTTGAAGTGATCGGTGAGCTGCTGGATACGCGCGGTGAGCAGCGCAACCTGCACCTCGGGGGAGCCGGTGTCGCTCTCGCCACGACGGTACTCTTCGACGATCTTCTTCTTGTCTTCTGCGGTCATGGTCATTGGGTGTCTCCTGGATGAGGCTGACGATGGACAGGCACAGATCCGGCGCCGCCGGATGGATCCTCCGACAATGACCTCAGGGAATCCGACCTGTCGTGGTGTGCGCGGGGCACGCCCGCGATGACGTCCTCCGCACCGCAACGGCGCGGAGGACTGGAAACGTTCAAATCAATCGCTTCGGCTGGACCTTGCCGTCGTCGAGGATGCAGCCGACGCCGAGGAACTGCTCGGAGGGATCATAGAGCCGTACCAGCCCCTCGGTCGGCGCCTGCGGCACCAGCACCGCCTGACCCTGGCGCAGATAGAAGGCGGCATCGGCCGACAGTCGCACCGCCGGCCAGTGACCGAGTGCGGTGTCGAGCCCGAGCAGCTGGGCGTCGAGCTGAGCCAGCGCGCCCTCCTCGGCCCCGGCCATTGCCTCGACCTGATCGAGGGTGACGAAGTCGGTCTCGCCCTCGCGATAAGGCCCGACCCCGGTGCGGCGCAGCGCGCTGACATGGGCCCCACAGCCGAGCTCGCGACCGATGTCCTCGGCCAGGGTGCGGACGTAGGTCCCCTTGGAGCAGTGCACGTCGAGCTCGATCTCGGGCAGCTCACAGCTGATCAGGTCGAGCGCGAAGATCTCGATCTCGCGCGGGGTGCGCTCGACCTCGACCCCCTGACGGGCGAGCTTGTAGAGTCGCTGCCCCTGGTGCTTGACCGCCGAGTACATCGGCGGCAGCTGCGAGATGGTGCCGATGAAACCGGCGATCACCTCGCGCACCCGCGCCTCGTCGACACCCTCGACCGGACGGGTCTCGAGCACCTCGCCCTCGGCGTCGGCGGTGGTGGTGGTCACCCCCAGGCGCACCCGCACCCGATAGCGCTTGTCGGCATCGAGCAGATAGGTGGAGAACTTGGTCGAGTCGCCCAGGCAGCAGGGCAACAGCCCGGTGGCCAGGGGATCGAGACTGCCGGTGTGACCGGCTTTCTTGGCCTGATAGAACCGCTTGACGCGCTGCAGCGCGTCGTTCGAGCTCAGCCCACAGGGCTTGTCGAGCAGCAGGATGCCGGTGATCTTGCGTCCCGGTCTACGGCGCGCTGCCATCGTTAGTCACGCTCCACGTCGGTGTCTTGTGAGTCGTTCCGGTCGGTCGCACCGACGGCTTGGTCGATCAGCGCGGAGAGCCGGGCCCCGCGCTCGATCGAGGCATCGAACACAAAATGCAGTTGAGGGATGGCCCGCAGACGGACACGCTGCGCCAGTGCACGGCGCAGGTATCCGGCGAGCCGACCGTTGAGCAGTCGCTCCTGGATGGCGTGATCGACGTCGTCCGGGAAGCAGGTGAAGTAGACCTTGGCGTGCGCCAGGTCGCGCGTGACCCGCACCTCCTGAATGGTGATGCTGGTCAGACGCGGGTCCTTCACCTCGTCGCGGAGCAGCACCGACAGCGTACGCTGCAGCTCGGCGCCGACCCGCTCGGTGCGGTCGAATTCCTTCATGCTGGGTTGTAACCGTAGCTGATCAAAGTTGACGCGCCCGCTCGGTACGCTCGAACACCTCGATCTGGTCTCCTTCCTGGACGTCGTTGTAGTTCTTCACACCGATGCCGCACTCGGTGCCGGCCTTGACCTCGGGGACGTCGTCCTTGAAGCGACGCAGCGACTCCAGCGCACCCTCGTAGACCACCACGTTGTCGCGCAGCACGCGGATCGGGTTGTTGCGCTTGATCGTGCCCTCGGTGACCATGCAGCCGGCGACCGCGCCGAACTTCGACGAGCGGAAGACATCACGCACCTGGGCCAGACCGATGATCTCCTCGGTGATGATCGGGCTGAGCAGACCGGAGATGGCCTGTTTCACGTCGTCGATCAGCTCGTAGATGATGCTGTAGTAGCGCAGATCGAGCCCCTTCTCCTCCACCACGCGACGCGCGGCGGCATCGGCACGGACATTGAAGCCGAGCAGGATGGCATTGGAGGTGACGGCGAGGTTGGCATCGGACTCGGTGATACCGCCGACGCCGGTGGCGACCAGCGCGACCTTGACCTCGTCGTTGGTGAGCTTGACCAAGCTCTCCTTGAGCGCCTCGAGACTGCCCTGCACGTCGGCCTTGACGATCAGGTTGACGCTCTTCTGCTCGCCGTCCTTGAGCTGGCTGAACAGCTGGTCGAGGCTCGCGCCGCGCTGCTCCTCGAAGCGATGCTGACGCAGCCGCTCGGCACGGAACTCGGCGACCTCGCGGGCACGTCGCTCGTCGCTGACGGTAATCACGTCGTCACCGGCGTTGGGCGCGCCGGAGAGACCGAGCACCTGCACCGGGATCGAGGGACCGGCCGAGTCGACCGGCTTGCCGGTCTCGTCGAACATGGCACGTACACGACCGTACTCGCCACCGCTGACGATGATGTCGCCACGATTCAGGGTACCGGCCTGGACCAGCACCGTGGCCACCGGACCACGGCCCTTGTCGAGACTCGACTCGACGATGGCGCCACGCGCCGGACCCTCGACCGGGGCCTTGAGCTCGAGCACCTCGGACTGCAACAGGATGGCGTCGAGCAGCTCGTCGATGCCGTCACCGGCCTTGGCCGAGACGCGCACCAGCATGGTGTCACCGCCCCACTCCTCGGCCACCACCTCGTGCTGAGTGAGCTCCTGCATCACCCGGTCGGGGTTGGCCTCGGGCTTGTCGATCTTGTTGACCGCAACGATCAGCGGCACCTCGGCGGCACGGGCGTGCTGGATCGCCTCGATCGTCTGCGGCATCACGCCGTCGTCGGCCGCGACCACCAGGATGACGATGTCGGTGACCTGGGCGCCACGGGCACGCATCGCCGAGAAGGCAGCGTGGCCGGGGGTGTCGAGGAAGGAGATCGTGCCCTTCGGGGTGTCGACGTGATAGGCACCGATGTGCTGGGTGATGCCACCGGCCTCACCGGAGGCGACGCGGGTGCGACGGATGTAGTCGAGCAGCGAGGTCTTGCCGTGGTCGACGTGACCCATGATGGTCACCACCGGCGGACGGGTGACCTGCTCGGCCTGCTCGACCCGCTCCTCGAACTCGTCGAGCAGCACGTCCTCGGCATCGCGCTCGTCGGCGAACACCGGCTTGTGGCCCATCTCCTCGACCAGGATCGCGGCGGTGTCGCGATCGAGGCTCTGGTTGATGGTCACCATCATGCCCTGCTTGAACAGCTCCTTGATCACCTGCGAGGACTTCACCGACATGCGGTTGGCCAGCTCGCCGACCGAGATGGTCTCCGGGATCTCGACCTCGCGCACCACAGGTGCGGTCGGCTTCTGGAAGGCGTGCTTGTCGCTGACCTGGATCTTGCCGGCCTTGCGCCGGCGACGCAGACGACCGGCGCTGTCGTCATCGACGCCTCGACGACCGCCACGCACGTCCTTGCGTGCGCCCTTCTTGGCACCACGATCATCGCGATCATCGCGACTCTCGACGCCTTTCTTGACGGTCTTCTTGCCCTTGACGGGCTCGGCGGCGGCGCGACGACTCGGGCCGGGGGCACGCTTCTTGTCGGCGCCGGCATCCGGCTCGGCGGCCTTCTCGGCAGCAACGGGCTTTTCGACGACTGGCGGTGCCTCGGCGGCACGCTTGGCCTCTTCGGCACGGAGGCGCTCGGCCTCGGCCTCGGCCTCGGCGCGACGCTTGGCTTCTTCCTCGCGACGCTTGGCCTCTTCCTCGCGCTGACGGCGCTCCAGCTCCTCCTGCTCGGCGAGACGACGCGCTTCCTGTTCGGCGCGCATCGCCTCGAGCTCGGCGCGGCGACGGTTGTCGTCGAGCGCCGTGCTCGTCGATTTGCGGTCGTTGCCACCCCGACCACGACGATCCGGACCGGAACGACGTCCAGCGCCGCCGGCACCGGGCTCGGCGCGCTTGTAGGTGCGCTTGCGCCGCACCTCGACATTGACGGTCTTGCCACGCACGGTGGGTGCGGGACGCGCGCCGGTACGGGCGCCGGCGGCGGCAGGCTGACGCAACTCGCTGACCGACTTGCGCTTGACCGAGACCTCGCTGGAGTCGGCGCTATCGCCGCCCTCCTCCTTGCCGTGGCTGCGCCGCAGATAGCCGAGCAGCTGCTTCTTTTCCTGCTCGGTCAAGGTGGAATCGGCGCCATTGGCACTGATCCCCGCCTCGTTCAGCTGGGTGAGAAGACGCTCGACCGGGATTCCGACCGTGGAGGCGAGTTGTTTGACGGTAACTTCACTCATGGACTGACCTATAAACCTCTATTCCTCTGCGGCTTGCACAAACCAGGGTTCGCGTGCCTTCATGATCAAGCGCGCAGCCCGCTCTTCGTCCATGCCCTCGATTTCCATGAGTTCGTCGATCGACTGCTCGGCGAGATCTTCGCGCGAGGAAACACCTCGCGCAGCGAGTGCGTCGGCCAAGGCCTCGTCCACACCCTCCATCTCGAGCAGATCGTCCGCCGGGGCCTCTTCTTCTTCGGAGGCGATGGCGCGTGTCAGCAACAGATCGTTGGCGCGCTCGCGCAGCAGCTCGACTGTCTCGTCGTCGAATTCCTCGATGGCCTGCATCTCGGCGAGGGGCACGTAAGCGACCTCTTCGACACTGGTGAAGCCTTCCTCCACCAGCACCGCGGCCAACTGCTCATCAATGCCCAGTTGGTCCATGAAGGACTGCACCGAGCGGTTGGCCTCCTGCTCGCTCTTGGCTGCGGCATCCGCTTCGTTCATGACGTTGAGTTCCCAGCCGCTGAGCTGCGTGGCCAGTCGGACGTTCTGTCCGAAACGGCCGATCGCCTGGGCCAGGTTCTCTTCCTTGACCGCGACATCCATGCTGCGAGCGTCCTCGTCGATGACGATCGAGACGACATCGGCCGGAGACATGGCATTGATGACGAACTGCGCGGGGTTCTCGTCCCAGAGGATGATATCGACGCGCTCCCCGTTGAGTTCATCAGACACGGCCTGGACACGCGATCCGCGCATCCCGACGCAGGCACCAACCGGATCGATTCGCGGATCGGCGGTACGCACGGCAATCTTGGCGCGCGAGCCGGGATCGCGCGCCGCCCCCATGATCTGGATCAGACCCTCACCGACCTCGGGCACCTCGAGCTTGAACAGCTCGATCAGCAGCTCCGGCGCGGTGCGGCTGACGAACAGCTGCGGCCCCTTGGGCTCGGAGCGCACGTCATAGAGATAGCCACGCAGCCGGTCGCCGGGGCGCACCGACTCGCGTGGAATCACCTGATCGCGCGGCACCAGAGCCTCGGCGTTGTTGCCGAGATCGAGCAGGATGGTGCCACGATCGGCCTTCTTGACGATGCCGGTGACGAGCTGTCCCTTGCGATCGATGAAGGCGTCGACGATCTTCGCCCGCTCGGCCTCGCGCACCTTCTGCACGATGACCTGCTTGGCGGTCTGGGCGGCGATCCGTCCGAACAGCTCGGACTCGATCTCCTCCTCGATGAAATCGCCGAGATCGAGCTCGGGCTCGAGCACGGCTGCGGCCGACGCGGTGATCTGGCGCGCCGGGGCCTCGAGCATGCCGTCCTCGGGATCGGGGACGATCTCCCAGCGGCGGAAGGTGCAATAGTCGCCGGTCTTGCGATCGATGGCGACACGCACATCGATCTCGCCGCCGTGCTTCTTGCGCGTTGCAGACGCCAGCGCAGCCTCGATGGCCTCGAAGATGACACCTGCGGGGACGTCCTTTTCGTTGGAAACGGCCTCAACGACCAGTAGGATCTCTTTGCTCATTCAACCTAATCCGAACTCAGAACTTGCACCCCATACCCGACGGGCCGCGGCGCGTTGAGAGTACGCCCGGCGGCCACGACGGCGCCATGCTCACCAATCGACCACCAGGCGCGACGATTCGATCACACCATAGGGAATCTGCCAGACCTCGCCATCGACCTCGATCGAGACCTGCACATCGTCGCTGCCGACCAGCACGCCCTGCAGCCTGCGCCGCCCCTGGACCTTCTCGGCCAGGCGCATCTTCACCTGCTGGCCGACGAAGCGTGCATAGTGCTCGGGGAATACCAGCGGTCGCTCGACACCTGGGGAGGAGATCTCGAGGTCGTACTGACCGGGCAAGGGATCCTCGACATCGAGCACACCGCTGAGCTGATGGCTCACGCTGGTGCAGTCGTCGAGGGTGATCCCGTCGGGGTGGTCGATATAGACCCGCAGGGTCGCGTTCGTTCCGTGCTGGAAGAACTCGACCCCGACGAGCTCGTAACCCATGGGTTCGACGACGCGACGCGCAAGGCGCGTCAATGTGCTGTCTGCCGGCTGCATAATCCGCCCTTCAGAAACAAAAATTGGGCCAGTGGCCCAACCTCTTGCGGTGACCCAAGCACCCATCGCACGGGCTTGTCACCAATTCGCGAGCGATAAAAAAACCCCGTAGACGGGGTTTGATGGGTGGCCAGTGCAATGGTTACCAGATCCGCCACTTCCTTAAGCGCTGAAAGTTTATAGTAACTTATTGAGTTAAGCAAGGAGCGCATCCCGCCTCGACGCGCCCGCCACGGCGGTACAAGAAGGCGCCGCCGCCCCGGCGAGCGGGGCCTGCCGACGGCGCCTCGGGGGCGGTTAGCGCACCTCGCCCGCAGCCACCGGCGGCGCATAGCCGAAGGGCGGCATCAGCGGCGGCGCATGAGGCATCGGCGGGTGCGGCCAGACCACCGGACGCTGCGCCCAACGCTGTTGCATACGCTCCATGCGCTCCTGCGCCAGACGCTGCATGGCGGCATGATGCGCGGCCAGGCGCGCCTGATGCGCCGCAAACGGATCGTGCGGCACGACCGGGGCCTGGGCTGCGACCGGCGAGGGCGCCGGCTGCGCCGCAGCCTCGGCGGGCTCGGGCGCGGAGGCGCCAGCCGCATCCTCGACCACCTCGGCAGCGACCTCGGGCGCGGCGGCAACCGGCGCGACTGCGGGCTCGGCCTCGGACTCGGCCTCGGGTGCGGCCGGCACCACTGCCACTGGCTCGGCGGCGGCGACCTCGGGCGAGGACGGGCTCGGCACCGCCTCCGATTGCGTCGCGGGCATGGTCGAATCGGCCTGCTGTGGCGCGGGCACGGCGGCCTCATCGGCGGCGGCGAGTTCGCGTTTCTCCTGCTCCAGCGAATCCCAGTAGAGATAGCCGAAGGCGAGCACGCTCCCCCACAGGAAGAGCCTCGGGAACCAACGAATCACGGAACGGGACTTGGGCTTTTCTTCAGCGGCCATCTGAGTACTCCATGGTGAGATGGTCGGGACGAACCCCTGGCTCGCCCCGGGGCGCGACATGCGCCGCCGCCTCGGCGTGCGACGACGCCGGGAGGGCTCCGACAAAAACACGTCACCGTGCCGCGACCGCCGCAACGACGACCAGGCCCGGGGACCGAATCAGCCGTGGCCGGCCAGCTCGGTGAGGATCTCGATGATGCGCCCCGAGCAGACCTCGAGGTTGCGCTCGATCTCGGCCATGGTGATCTCGCCCTCGCCCTTCCCCGCGGCCCAGTTGACCACGAAGGCGAGGGTGGCGTAGCACAACCCCAGTTCGCGCGCGAGCGCCGCCTCGGGCATGCCGGTCATGCCGACCAGATCGCAACCGTCACGCTCGAGCCGCGTCACCTCGGCGGTGGTCTCGAGACGCGGTCCCTGGGTGGCGGCATAGGTACCGCCGTCGACCACCGCGTGACCGAGCCGCGCACAGGCACCCAGCAGCTCACCACGCAGCGACTGGCAATAGGGCTCGGTCATGTCGACGTGATCGACCCCCTGCTCGTCTCCGGTGAAGAAGGTGTGCTCGCGACCGTGGGTGTAGTCGATGATCTGATCCGGCACCCCCAGTACCGCCGGGCCATAGCGCTCGGTGATACCACCGACGGCGGCCAGGGCGACCACCCGCTCGGCGCCGCACTCTCGCAGCGCCCAGACATTGGCGCGGTAGCTGACGCGATGCGGCGGCAACCGATGCCCGGCGCCATGGCGCGGCAGGAACAGCACCTCGGTCTCGCCGAGCCGCCCCCGGGTCACCGGGGCCGAGGTTTCGCCATAAGGGGTCTCGACGCGCCGCGCCTCACGCGCTTGCAGCGCCGGCAGTTCGGAGAACCCGGAACCGCCGATGATAGCCAGAACAGTCATGCAGCCACCGCCACTTCTCAAAATGGCGGCAGTTTACCGAAGTGTGCGCGGGAATCCAAAGGGCGGAGATCGGCAGTCGGCACCGAGCGCACGCGCGCTTGCCACGGCGTGCGGGATCAGCGCCCCGCGGTGGCCTCCTGCAGGATACCGGCCTCGACCAGCTTGGGCAGCAACACCTGCTCTTCGCGATCGATCCGGGCCGAAACCATCTCCAGGATTTCATGAGTTTGCGCGAGAAAGGTCTCGCAGAACTCGAAGTCGCAGTCCTTCAGCCAGCGCTTGTGGTAGGCACTGAAGGCCTGACGCAGCGGCTTCTCGCCGCTGATGAAGCCCCAGGCGATCGACTTCGCCCGCGGGTCCTCATGGATCAGCAGCCCCGGGTAGAGGCTGCGATCCTCCTCGGCGAGATGCGCGCGCACCCGCTGACCGAAGTCGCACAGCAGCTGGTGGGCGGTCCGCGCGTTGGGGCGGATCCGCAACAGTTCGGGAGCGAGCAGTGCGCGCAGATCGTCGATCATCTGGCGCAGTTCCGCGTGCGAATCGCGGTAGGTGTCGAGCGTTTGCATGTCATCCTCGAGGTTGATCGGTCGGTGGGACGCAGCAAGCAAGGGCTGCCGCCACGCCACCCGCGAGGATGTATAACAGATCGCGGAAATAGTCAAAAAGCGCTTAATTATATTGTGTTTTTCGACCATTCCCGCGGTACGGGGCGAGCCGCGCTCAGATGTCCTCGTCGGCGACCGCGTAGATGCCCCGGGCATTGCGAAAATAGTTCTTGTAGTCGAGCCCATAGCCGTAGAGATAGCGATCGACCACCTCGACACCGACGATATCGGCCTCACACTGGTGCGGACGCTGCTTGGCCACCAGCACCGCGCTCTGCACGCTCGCCGCGCCGTCCTCGTGACAGGCCCGCACCACCTGATCGAGGGTGATGCCCTCGTCGAGGATGTCGTCGACCACCAGCACGTGCTCGTCACGGATCGCGTCCGAGGGACGATGGCGCCAGGCCAGCTCGCCACCGCTGGTCGCCCCCTGGTAGCGACTGGCGTGGATGTAGTTGACCCGCAGCGGGAAGTCGAGCCGGGGCAGCAACAGCCCGGCGGTGATCACCGCGCCGGTCATCACGCAGAGGATCACCGGATCCTTGTCGCCGAGACGCTCGGTGATGGTCTCCGCCATGCGATCGAGCGCCGTCTCCATCTCCTCGTGCGACACCAGGCACTCGGCGCGCGCGGCGACACCCTCATACTGACTACGATCAAGCTTCATCCTACATTGGTCTCCGAATCTGTCGGGTCATCGAGCCCGAGATCGAGACTGTGGTGGGTCTCGAGTCGGGCGGCGTGGTCGACCGCGCGCTGCCAGTCGGGGCACTCGCGCAGATGCAATCGGTCATGGCCGCCACGTCCGTGCATGCGCACCAGGCGCAGCGCCAGGGCGGGGTCCGTGGCATCGACGAAGCACTCCACGAGTGCGGCCGCGGCGGGGCGATTGTTGCAAATCAACAGCACGTCGCAACCTGCAGCGTGCGCGGCACGGGCGCGATCGAGATGATCGCCACCGGCGGCAGCGGCCCCCATGTTGAGATCGTCGCTGAAGATCACCCCCTCGAAACCGAGCCGCTGACGCAGGATCTCACCGAGCCAGCGCGGCGAGAAACCGGCCGGCTCGGGCGCCACCTGCGGATAGACGACGTGCGCCGGCATCAGCGCCTCGATGCCGTGCGCGATCAACCGCTCGAAGGGCACCAGATCCTCCATCGCCAGCTCGCCGAAGGGGCGCGGATCGCTCGGCAGGGCATGATGGGAGTCGACCGCCACCCCGCCGTGACCGGGGAAGTGCTTGCCGACGGCGGCCATGCCCGCGCGACGCATCCCCTCGGCCCAGGCCAGCGCCAGCTCGGCGACCTGCTCGGGCGCGGCACCGAAGGCGCGATCACCCACGACCGCACAGAGCCCACGATCGAGATCGAGCACCGGGGCGAAGCTGAAGTCGACGCCGACGGCGCGCAGCTCGGCGGCCATCAGCCAACCGAGTCGGTCACAGAGTTCACGGGCGCGGGCGGGATCGCGAGCATGGAGCGCGGCAAAGCACCCCATCGCCGGCAGCCGGGTGAAGCCGTCGCGAAAGCGCTGCACGCGCCCCCCCTCCTGATCGACGCCGATCAGCAGACGTGGCTCGCGCAGGGCATGGATCTCGGCAGTGAGTGCGGCGAGCTGCGCGGGGTCGGCATAGTTGCGGGCGAACAGGATCACGCCACCGACGGCCGGGTGGCGCAACAGCTCGCGGTCCTCGGCGGTGAGCCTGGTGCCCGCGATGTCGAGCATGATCGGGCCTAGCGACATGGGGCGGTCATCCTGCTGCGGCTGCGGTCGGGGTCCGGCGCTGACCGGACCGGTCTGAATGGCCGTCTTTTTAACACAGCGCCGGTGGGGGAGCTACCAGCGACCAGCGACCAGCGACCAGCGACCAGCGACCAGCGACCGGAAGATTGAACCGCCAAGTCGCGAAGGGCGCCAAGGGGTTTAATGATCAGACCTCACGACGCGCCCTCCACTGGAGGCTGATGGCTGGCCACTGGAGGCCAAGCCTTCTTCTTCCTTCGCGTTCTTCGCGGCTTTGCGGTCCAATCCGTTACATGCGGCTCAATCCGTCACGTGCGGTTCAATCCTTCACATGACATCCCGAGCGCGTGTCCGCACATCGAGCCGATCACGCAGCCAGTCACCGACCAGGTTGACGGCGAGGGTCACGGCGAACAGCGCCACGCCGGGGGCGATCACCAGATGCGGGGCGACCAGCAGATAGGAGACGCCATCGCGCAACATGCTGCCCCAGGAGGCATCGGGCGGCTGGATGCCGAGCCCGAGGAAGGAGAGCCCGGCCTCGGCGACGATCGCCGCGGCGATGCCGAAGGTGGCCTCGACCAGCAGCGGCGCGAGCGCCAGCGGCAACAGATGGCGCCAGAGGATGCGCCAGGTACCGCAGCCGAGGGCGCGCGCGGCGAGGACGTGCTCGCGCCCGGCCAGGGTCAGCGCCTGGGCACGCGCCAGCCGCGCATAGCCGACCCAGCCGACCACGGTCAGCGCGATCACCAGGTTGTCGAGCCCGGGGCCGAGCAGACCGGCCAAGGCAATCGCCAGCAGGATCCCCGGAAAGGCGAGGAACAGATCGATCAGCCTGACCACCAACCGGTCCACCCAGCCGCCGAGCAGCCCGGCGACGAGCCCGACCAGGGTGCCGAGACTCGCGGCGAAGGCCACCACCCCGACCCCGACCAGCAGCGAGACCCGCGCACCGACCAGCAATCGCTCGTGGACCGGGCGCCCCAGATCATCGGTCCCGAGCGGCGCCCCCGGCATCGGCCCGGCGAGCATCGCCCTGAGCTCGACCCGATTCGGCGCCTCGACCAGCCAGGGCGCGAACAGCGCCGCACCGCACCAGACCAGCAACACCACGACCGCCAGACGCACCCCATCCCCCTCCTCATCCCTCATCCCCGTCCGGGAACCCCGACGCCTATGGTAGGCTCTGACCACGGTACGGGCCGAGCGCCCGAGGCGCGTTGGATTTCGGCTCCATGCCCCGATCTAACCGGACAACGGCCCGGCATCGGGCATCGCGCACGCTGTATTTGGTCAACGAGGACGAAGGCTCGCATGAACCCAAGAAACTTCCACATCCTGCTCTGGATCGCGGTCACCCTGTGGCTGGTGATGATGCTCAACGGCATGACCTCGCCGGAAGGCATCGAGACCCGCAACCTGAGTTACAGCGAGTTCCTGAGCGAACTGAACGAGGGCGCGGTGCGCGAGGTGACCATCCAGGATCAGACCATCCAGGGCACGCGAACCGATGGCTCACGCTTCGAGACCTATGACCCCAACGACCCCGGCCTGATCGGCGACCTGCTCAATCAGGGTGTGGCCATCCGCGCCGAGCCGCCCGAGCAACCGAGCGTGCTGATGCAGGTGATTGCCGCCTGGCTGCCCTTCATGTTGCTGATCGGCATCTGGTTCTGGTTCATGCGACGCAACAGCGGTGGTGGCGTCGGTGGCGGCGGCGGGATCTTCAACTTCGGCAAGAGCCGCGCGCGCCAGCACGCCGAGGGCGAGGTCAAGGTGACGCTGCGCGATGTCGCCGGCGTCGAGGAGGCCAAGGAAGATGTCGGCGAGCTGGTCGACTTCCTCAAGAGCCCGCAGAAGTTCTCCAACCTCGGCGGCCGCATCCCCCGCGGCGTGCTCATGGTCGGCCCCCCCGGCACCGGCAAGACGCTGCTCGCACGGGCCATCGCCGGCGAGGCGCGGGTGCCCTTCTTCAGTATCTCCGGCTCGGACTTCGTCGAGATGTTCGTCGGTGTCGGCGCCTCGCGGGTACGTGACCTCTTCGAGCAGGCCAAGAAAAGCGCCCCCTGCATCATCTTCATCGACGAGATCGACGCCGTCGGACGCAAGCGTGGCGCCGGGCTCGGCGGCGGCCACGACGAGCGTGAGCAGACCCTCAACCAGCTGCTCGTCGAGATGGACGGCTTCGCCGGCACCGAGGGCGTCATCGTCATCGCCGCGACCAACCGCGCCGACGTCCTCGATCCGGCACTGCTGCGCCCGGGACGCTTCGACCGCCAGGTCGTGGTCGGCCTGCCCGATCTCTCCGGTCGCGCCGCCATCCTCGAGGTGCACCTGCGCAAGGTGCCGGTGGCCGACGACATCGACGCGCGCACCATCGCCCGCGGCACCCCCGGCTTCTCCGGCGCCGACCTCGCCAATCTGGTCAACGAGGCGGCGTTGTTCGCCGCGCGCCGCAACAAGGCGCGTGTTGACATGGAGGACATGGAGCAGGCCAAGGACAAGATCATGATGGGCGCCGAACGTCGCTCGATGGTGATGTCCGAGTCGGAGAAGAAGCTCACCGCCTACCACGAGGCCGGACATGCCATCGTCGGTCGGCTGGTACCCGAGCACGACCCCGTCCACAAGGTCAGCATCATCCCGCGTGGACGCGCCCTTGGCGTCACCCTGTTCCTGCCCGAGCGCGACCGCTACAGCATGAGCAAGCGCCAGCTCGAGAGCCAGATCTCGAGCCTGTTCGGCGGACGCATCGCCGAGGAGATGATCTTCGGCCCCGAGCACGTCACCACCGGCGCCTCCAACGACATCGAACGCGCCACCGACATCGCCCGCAACATGGTCACCCGCTTCGGCCTGTCGGATGCCATGGGACCGCTGGCCTACGCCGAGGACGAGAGCGAGGTCTTCCTCGGTCGCTCGGTCACCCAGCAGCGCAACGTCTCCCCGGAGACGGCGCAGGCGATCGACCAGGCGGTGCGTCAGATCATCGACCGCAACTACCAGCGCTCGCGCCAGCTCATCGATGACAACCTCGACAAGCTGCACGCGATGGCCGAGGCACTGCTGAAGTTCGAGACCATCGACAAGGCGCAGATCGACGACATCATGTCGGGACGCACCATGCGCGAACCCGACGACGATGTCGGCGGCACGCCGACGGCCGGGGGCGACGGCCCTGCCCCGGCCCCCAAGGGCAACACCCCGCCGTCGATCGTCGGCGGCCCGGTCGGCGAGATCTGATCCGACCCGGCACGCCCACCGGGCGTGTCGACCCGAGCCGGGCGCCGCGAGACGATCGCAGCGCCCGGTGACCGGGTGATAGCATCGCGCTCCTGCACCCAATCCTCTGCCGGAGCACGCATCCATCATGTCCCAACCCAAGCTCATCCTCGCCTCCACTTCGCCCTTCCGCCGCGCCCTGCTGGAGCGTCTCGGACTCGCCTTCGCCACCGCCGCCCCCGAGGTCGACGAACGCCCCCTCCCCGACGAGCCCGCCCAGGCCCTGGTGATGCGTCTGGCCGAGGCCAAGGCCCGCGCCGTCGCCGCCACTCACCCCGAGGCGCTGATCATCGGCTCGGATCAGGTCGCGAGCATCGACGGCCAGATCCTCGGCAAGCCCGGCGGCCACGAGGCGGCGATCGCACAGCTCAGCCTCTGCGCCGGGCGCGCCGTCACCTTCCAGACCGGTCTCTGTCTGCTCGATGCCGCCAGCGGCCGCGCCCAGACCCTGGTCGAACCCTTCCGGGTCCATATGCGCGCGCTCACCGAGGCGCAGATCGCCGGCTATGTCGCGCGCGAGCGTCCCTTCTCCAGCGCCGGCAGCTTCAAGTCAGAGGGGCTTGGCATCGCCCTGTTCGAGCGGCTCGAGGGCGAGGACCCCAACGCGCTGATCGGACTGCCGCTGATCCGGCTGGTGACCCTGCTGCAGGACCACGGCATCGATCCACTGACCCAGGGCACACAACCGCTCGACTGAACCGCCGAGCGCGCTCCTCTCCCGCGGGCCGAGGCGCACGCACCACCGACCTGTCCGGCACCTTCGAAATTAGGGGGTTTTGCCGATTGCACCTGATGCGACTCCCGGGCGAGACTTTAGGCTTGCACCATGCGCTCCAGGGTACTGGACGCCGTCTCTCCCCTCCCCGACGACGGGCCCGTCCGCGGGCCTTCGATGACCACAGGAGCCGCCGACCATGCGACCCGATGCCGCTCGCCGTTGCCGCCCGCGCTGGACGCTGGGCGCACTCATCCTCGCCCTGCTCGCGCTCTCCGGCTGCGCCACCACCGGGCAGCACGGTCACTATGGCTCGGAGACCTTTCCGGTCCCCGAGGAGATCGCCGACAACGTCGACTTCTGGCGTCATGTCTATGGGATCTGGCGACGCGACCAGGTGGTGTTCCACGACGACCGGCACCTGGGGGTAATCTACGAGGTCGCCACCCTGCCCGGCGCCAGCGCCGAGTCCTACACCCAGGCCCAGCGCGACTGGATCGCTGCGCGCAAGCGCCACCACGCCAGTCGGGTGCGCGCGCTCGAGGCGGCACTGCGCGAGCAGCGCTCGCTGGCACGCGCCGATCGCCAGCTGCTCGCGCAGTTCGAGGAGGCCGCTGGTCGCGAGGCGGTGTTCGGGGCCGATGAGCGGGTACGCTCGCAGCGCGGACTGCGCGAGCGCTTCAAACGCGGGGTCGAGATCAGCGGACGCTACGACCAGATCTTCCGCGAGATCATGCAGGCCCACGGCGTGCCCGAGGACCTGGCCTATCTGCCGCACGTCGAGTCCTCCTTTCAGACCCACGCCCGCTCGAGCGTCGGCGCCGGCGGGGTGTGGCAGTTCATGCCCGCCACCGGACGCTTGTTCATGACCGTCGACCGTCACGTCGACGAGCGCTTCGACCCCATCCTCGCCGCCGACGGCGCCGCACGCTATCTCGCCCAGGCCCAGCGCAAGCTCGGCAGTTGGCCGCTGGCGATCACCTCCTACAACCACGGCCAGGGCGGCATGGCCAAGGCCAAGGCCAGATATGGCGATGACATCGGTCGGATCGTCGAGGAGTACGACGGTCGCTACTTCGGCTTTGCCTCGCGTAACTTCTACGCCGAGTTCGTCGCCGCGCGCGAGGTCGCCATGCATGCCAGGCGCTATTTCCCCGAGGGCCTGGCCTACGAACAGCCCTGGCGTCACGACCGCCTGGTGCTGCGTCACAGCCTGCCGCTGACCCGCCTGGCCAGCCATTACACGGTCTCACCGAGCCAGCTTGCCTCACTCAACCTGCACTGGCGCAAGCGACTGGTCTCGGGCAGCCGCCCGATCCCGGCCGGCACCACCGTGTGGCTGCCTGCGGGCAGCCTGAAGCGCATCGCCAGCCACCCGCCGGCGATCCCGGTGGTGGTCTCGCGCACCCCGCCGACGCCACCCCGGGTGGCCAGCACGCAGCGCGCCGAGCCGAAACCCCAGACGCGCTATCACGTCGTGCAGCCGAACGAGACCCTCTACCGCGTAGCACTGGAAAACGGTCTCACCGTCTCCCAGCTCCGCGCACTCAACCAGCTCGCGCCGGACGACAACGAGATCCATCCCGGACAACGACTGCGCATCGGCGGGATCTAGCGGCGAGCCCAGGTCGCACGCGCGGCATCAGGGTTCACAGAAGGAGCGACACTCGGCCAGGGTCTCGAACGGGACCCGACCGTCGCAGCCACCATAGCGGAAGGGCTTGCAGCGATTGTCGCGATAGTCGTAGAAGAAGCGCGTCTGGGCCGCGCGACAGGGACCGGGATCGGGCTTGGCGAGACAGCCAACGGGGAGTTCCTTGTTGGTGTCGATACTCGGCTGACTGGCGCAACCGGCAAGCAGCGCTGCCATCAGCAGCAACGACAACGCAGATCGGCGGCGCCCCGTGGAATGGTGTGGGTGCATCGTTGAGACTCCTTCACGCACCGCTCGATTGCCTGCGATGCCGGAAGGATTGTAACCACAGAGACGACCCACTGCCGAACCCGGCACCCGCTCAGGGCTCGAGGTGGGCGAGCACCTGACGAAAGCGGTTGATGTGGGTACGCTCGGCCTGGGCCAGGGTCTCGAACCAGTCGGCGATCTCGTCAAAGCCCTCGTCACGCGCCAGCCGCGCCATCCGTGGATACATCTCGGTGGACTCGACCTGTTCCCCGGCGATGGAGGCGCGAAGGTTGTCGACGGTCGTCCCGATCGGTAATCCGGTGACCGGATCACCGACCGGCTCGAGATACTCCAGATGGCCGAGCGCATGACCGGTTTCGCCTTCCGCGGCCGAGCGAAACAGCATGGCGATCTCGCCATAGCCCTCGATATCGGCCTTGGCGGCAAAGTACAGATAGCGACGATTGGCCTGGGACTCGGCGATGAAGGCCTGGATCAGGCTCTGCTCGGTCTTGCTGCCCTTGAGTTGCATCTGATCTCCACGACGCTGTAGCGATTCTGCTGCGGTGCAACTCAGATTGGAGGATGGGCAATGGAAAGTTAAAATCGATTATTTCGATAAAAAAGATCGGCAAAAATGATAAATCACCCGATCCCGATGCTGAGCGCCAGCTCGCAGCTCTTCAGCCTCATGCTTGCGAGCCAGTGAGCACACTGCTAAGACTGCCATACTCGGACACACGAAGGATCGGCCAGCGTCCCGCGACATCCAGCGACACACCACCAGCCGGCGAGCCACACTGCCCCACCTGCTCCCGACCCGCTGGCGCGCCGCCCCCAGCCACCTCCTATCTTGGCCCCTCGCCGTACCGGACACCCGCTCATGCAGCCATCGCCCCAGGTCCCCGCACAGCCGCTTCGGCTCCTGCACCTCTCAGACCCTCACCTCTATGATCAGGCAGAGGGCAGACTGCTCGGCATGCGCACCCGCCACAGCTTCGAGGCGGTGCTCGAGCGCGCGCTGGCCAGCGCCCCGGCCGACGCCCTGCTGATCACCGGCGACCTGGCGCACGACGAGGCCGCCGGCGGCTATCGACTGTTGCGAGACCGGCTCGAGCAGACCCGATTGCCCTGTTACTGCGTCGCCGGCAACCACGATCACTGGCCACTGGCGCACGAGATCCTCGGCCATTTCGCACCACCCTCGGGCAGCATCGTCGCGCTCGGCAACTGGCGTCTGGCGCTGCTCGACTCGAGCCTGCCCGGTGAGGTCCGCGGACACGTCGAACCGGCCCAGCTCAGCGCGCTCGGCGCCTGGCTGGAGACCAACCAAGCGCCGACCCTGGTCTGCCTTCATCATCACCCGGTCGCCGTCGGCAGCGCCTGGATCGACAGCCTCGGGGTCGACAACGGCGAGGCCCTGGTCACACTCTGCGCCGACCACCCCCAGGTGCGCGCGATCCTCTTCGGGCACGTCCATCAGGCCTTTGCCCAGCACATCGGACGGCTCGAACTGCTCGCCGCCCCGGCCACCAGCGTCCAGTTCCTCAAGCAGAGTCGCGGATTTGCCCTCGACACACGACCGCCGGGCTACCGCGAGCTCCTGCTGCATGG
Source organism: Marichromatium sp. PS1 (assembly GCF_041155115.1). Classification (NCBI taxonomy): domain Bacteria; kingdom Pseudomonadati; phylum Pseudomonadota; class Gammaproteobacteria; order Chromatiales; family Chromatiaceae; genus Marichromatium; species Marichromatium sp. PS1. Next base: position 184,567 of record NZ_BAAFHB010000004.1, on the reverse strand, counting down.
CAACGGTCACATCGAGACCCGCGTGGTCAGGCTCAACGATTACCCCGAACACCCCGATCTCGAGGCCAGCGGCTACTGACCTCAGCCGATCACGAAGCCGTGATAGCCGCCTTCCTCGAGCGGCTCGCAAACGACCGTCTCGACACGTGCCGCAGGCGGCCCCTGGTGCAGCCAGTCACGCAACCGCTCCACCGCGCCCGCCTCACCACAGCACACCACTTCGACCCGACCATCGGGCAGATTGCGCGCATAGCCGCTCACCCCCAGGCGATCGGCCTGCTCGCGGGTCGCACCACGAAACCACACCCCCTGCACCCGCCCCGCAACCAGACAGCGACAACACCGCCGCGCCCCGCCAGACACCCGCATCCCGTTCATCTCGCTCCCCCGTTCAGCCAATACGACGACATGCCGTGCGGGTTGCGAACACAGCCGCACGGGACCATTCTCCACCAAGTGCAGCGCGCCGGGCGGCGCGCCCGTATCGCCGACAACGACAAGGAGTGCGAACAGATGTCCTTCATCCTGGTGTTGTACTACAGCCGTCACGGGGCCACCGCGGAGATGGCGCGACAGATCGCGCGCGGGGTCGAGCAGGCCGGCCTGGAGGCGCGACTGCGAACCGTTCCGGCGGTCTCCAGCGACTGCGAGGCGAGCGCACCACCGATCCCCGACTCGGGACCGCCCTATGTCACCCATGACGACCTGCGCGGGTGTGCCGGACTCGCGCTCGGCTCACCCACGCGTTTCGGCAACATGGCCGCGGCACTCAAGTATTTTCTCGACGGCACCAGCGGGCTGTGGCTCTCGGGGGCGCTCGCCGGCAAGCCCGCCGGGGTCTTCACCTCCACCTCCAGCCTGCATGGCGGCCAGGAGAGCACCCTGCTGAGCATGATGCTGCCACTGCTGCACCACGGCATGCTGCTGCTCGGGCTCCCCTACAGCGCCGAGGACCTGCTCCACACCCGCAGCGGCGGAACCCCCTACGGTCCCTCGCATCTCGCCGGCCCGGACAGCGACCTGGCGGTGAGCGAGGAAGAGCAGCGGCTCTGTCAGGCACTCGGACAGCGGCTGGCGCAGACCGCGCGCAGCCTCGAGCCGAGCGGCAACCAGGGACCGATCTCGTCTTGACCCAGCCGAGTCCGCAACTGCACCTGCCGGTCGCGCTGACACGCGAGCCGACACTGACCGAATACCTGCCCGGCCCCAACGCCGAGGCGGTGGCCGCCATCGCCGCGCTGAGCGGCACGACGGGCGAGCCTCTGGTGTTTCTTCACGGCGCCAGCGGCACCGGCAAGACGCACCTGCTCCAGGCGGCCTGTCTCGAAGCGAGCGCGCATCGCCTCCAGGCGCACTACTCCCGCTCAAGACCCCGGGGCTGACGCCGTCGCTGCTCGACGACCTCGAGCAACTCGACCTGATCGCCATCGACGACATCGATGCCGTCACCAGGGATGGCGACTGGGAGCAGGCACTGTTCGATCTCTACAACCGTCTGCGCGAGCGTGGCCGGCAACTGCTCGGCGCCGCGCGCCAGCCACCGGAGCGGCTGACACTCGACCGCGCCGATCTGCGCTCACGTCTGCAATGGGGACCCTGCTATCGGCTGCTCGCACTGACCGATCGCGACTGCGAGCAACTGCTCAGCACCTCGGCCGCGCAGCGCGGTCTGCGGCTCGGGCCGGCGCTGGTGCGCTACATCATGCACTATCACGCCCGCGACCCCGAGTCACTGCTCGCGCTGATCGAACGAATCGACGCGGCCAGCCTGCGCGAACAGCGCCAGCCGACCATCCCGATGGTGCGACGGGTCCTGCACGATGCGCCCTGAGCCCGGGTCAGTCGTGATGCGCGCCACGCACCGCAGCCTTGCGCCCCCACACCCAGACATACTGGGCGCCACTGACCAGCACCGTGGCCAGACAGCCCCAGACCAACGACTGGATCAACAGCTCGGGCAGCGGGAAGGGACCGGCATCCATGATCACCAGCACCACCAGCAGGATCTGCAGCAGGGTATTGAGCTTGCTCGCCGGCAAGGGCGCCGCCTCTACGGTCTCGACGCGATAGTTGTAGAGCACCGCGCCGACCACGATCAGCAGATCGCGGAACACCACCGCGACCACCAGCCACACCGGAATGGCGCCGAGCGATCCCAGCACCAGGAAGCAGCACACCAGCAGCGCCTTGTCGGCGAGCGGGTCGAGGATGCCGCCGAGCCGGGTCTGCCAGCCGTAATGCTTGGCCAGGAAACCGTCGAGCCCGTCGGAGATCCCGGCGAAGGCGAACAGCGCCAGCGCCCAGCCGAACTCGCCGATGAGCAGCAGATAGACGACCGGCGCCACCGCCACCAGCCGCATCACACTGATGATATTGGGAAGATCTCTGAGCTTCACCTGTCTGTCCTGACCCTGATCGCAACCAACTGAAACACCGAAAGGTCGCGCCAGACCACTGATTTTGAAGGGCTTTCACGAACAGCCCAACGCGCCCCATGCCACGCTCCGGGACACCGCGGAGGACACCGCCCCGCCCGGGCGGCTCGCATCCTACCCGAGCCCCGGAGACTCTCCAAGTTATACCGGGCGCTGACGGTATACAATCGCGCCCTGGCACACTCAACGGAGCCCCAGCGTGACGCAGGATCCCACTCAAAACCCCTCCCCTTCGCTCAATTACCGTGACGCCGGTGTCGACATCGACGCCGGGGCCGAACTCGTCGAGCGCATCAAGCCGCTCGCCGCGCGCACCAGCCGTCCCGGCGTGGTCACCGGTCTCGGCGGTTTCGGCGCACTCTTCGAGCTGCCGCTCGGTCAGTACCGCGAGCCGGTCCTGGTCTCGGGTACCGACGGTGTCGGCACCAAGCTGCGCCTGGCCATCGAGCTCGATCGTCATGACGGCATCGGCATCGACCTGGTGGCGATGTGCGCCAACGACATCCTGGTCAGCGGAGCCGAGCCGCTGTTCTTCCTCGACTACTACGCCACCGCCAAGCTCGACGTCGAGGTTGCCAGCACCGTGGTCGGCGGCATCGCCCGCGGCTGCGAGCTGGCCGGCTGCGCCCTCACCGGCGGCGAGACGGCGGAGATGCCCGGCATGTACGGCGCCGGCGACTACGATCTCGCCGGCTTCTGCGTCGGCATCGCCGAGAAATCCGAGCTGATCCTCCCCGAGCGGGTGCGTCCCGGCGACGTGCTCATCGGCCTCGCCTCCTCCGGGCCGCACTCCAACGGCTACTCGCTGATCCGCAAGGTCATCGAGGTCAGCGGCGTCGATCTCCAGGCGCCGTTCGACGAGGCCACGCTCGCCGAGCGACTGATGGCGCCGACGCGCATCTACATCCCCGCGATCCTGCCGCTGATCCGTACCCTGCGGGTGCACGCGCTCTCGCACATCACCGGCGGCGGTCTCACCGAGAACCTGCCGCGGGTGCTGCCCGAGGACACCCGCGCGGTGATCGATCTCGACGCCTGGCAGCGTCCGGCGGTGTTCGACTGGCTGCAGCAGGCCGGCGGGATCAGTGAGCAGGAGATGCTGCGCACCTTCAACTGCGGCATCGGCATGATCGTCTGCGTCGCCGCCGAGGACCACGACGAGACCATGGCGCTGCTCGCCAACGCCGGCGAACAGGCCTGGACCATCGGTCGCATCGAGCAGGCCGAAGGCGCGCCGGAGGTGCACTACGAGGGCACGCGGACCGATGGGTGAGGCGCAGCAAGCACTCCCGGTGGTGGTGCTGATCTCCGGTGGCGGGAGCAATCTGCAGGCGCTGATCGACGGCCAGGCGCGCGGTGAGCTGCCGATCCGCATCGTCGCGGTGATCAGCAACCGCGCCGACGCCGGCGGACTCGAACGCGCCCGGCGCCATGGCATCGCCACCGCAGTGCTCGATCATCGCGACTATGCCGAGCGCGCCGACTACGATGCCGCGCTCACCGGGTTGATCGCGGATTACGATCCCGGACTGGTGGTGCTCGCCGGCTTCATGCGCATCCTCACCCCGGCGTTCGTCGCCGCACACCGCGGGCGGCTGCTCAACATCCACCCCTCACTGCTGCCGAAGTATCGTGGGCTGCACACCCACCAGCGCGCGCTCGACGCCGGTGAGCGCGAGCACGGCGCCAGCGTCCACTTCGTCACCGCCGAACTCGACGGCGGCCCGGTGGTGCTGCAGGCGCGCGTCGCCGTCGAGGCGGACGACGATGCCGAGCGCCTCGCGGCACGGGTGCTGAAGCAGGAGCACATCATCTATCCGACGGTGGTGCGCTGGTTCGCGCAGGGACGGCTCAGGCTCGATGATCAGGACCAGGCCCGGCTCGACGACGTGCCGCTGTCCGGGCCGCGCATCATCGACGCCGCCGGCTGAACCTCTCGCCCCGGCGCTCCCGACCAGGGGCGCCGGGACGTCCCCCTCAGGCGCGCTTGCCGTCGACCAGGGCGCGCTGGAAGCAATCGAGCTTGGCGAGGATCTGGCGCTTCATCCCGATCAGCTCCATGCACTGCAGCCGCGCCGCCTCCCACTGACCATTGACACGCAACCGCAGGATCTCGGTGGAGACCTCGTGCATGCGCGCATGGATACGCTCGATCTCGGCATACTCGGGCAGCTCGCCATAGCGGTCACGGCCGACGCCGGCCAGCCAGACGCCGAAACGTCGACGACACTGCTCGGCCTGATCCTCGAGCGGCAGCGCCGAGACATCGGCATCGAGCGCACCGATCACCTGACGGACCCACTTGACGTGATCGTACTGCGCCAGCAACAGCGGCAGGTCGAAGCGCTCGCCCTGTCCGCCGCGCCCCAGCAGCCAGCGCGGATCCGGCTCGAACCCCTTGAGCCAGTCGAGCATCGAGTCGGCCGGCATCGGTCGGGCGATGGCGTACCCTTGGGCATGATCGCAGCCGATGCGCATCAGCATCACGCCGTGTTCCGGGGTCTCGACGCCCTCGGCGATAACCTCCTTGCCGAACACGCTGGCCAGCCCGATCACGCCCTCGATGATCGCCAGATCCTCCTGGTCGTCGAGCATGTCGCGCACGAATGAGCGGTCGACCTTGAGGGTCTCGGCCGGGAGCTGCTTGAGATAGTTGAGCGAGGAATAACCGGTCCCGAAATCATCGAGCGCGAAACGCACCCCCATCGCCTGACAGGCGGCGATCACCGCGCGCATCGCCTCGACGTCCTCGAGCGCGACGCTCTCGAGGATCTCGAGCTCGAGCCGTTCGGGCGCCACCCCGGGGTATTCGGCCAGGATCGCCTGCAACCGCGCCACGAAGTCGATGTGCTGGAAATGGCGGGTGGCGATGTTGACACTGACGTTGAGCTCGTGACCCTTCTGCGACCACTCGGCGAGTTGCGCCAGCGCCTCGTGCAGCACCCACTCGCCGATGTCGACGATCAGCGAACTCTGCTCGACCAGCGGCAGGAACTCGGCCGGGGCGAGGATGCCGCGTTCCGGGTGCTGCCAGCGGATCAGCGCCTCGACCCCGATCACCTTGCCGGTGCGCATGTTGACCTTGGGCTGATAGAACAGGCGCAGCTCGCCGTGCTGCAAGGCGCGGCGCATCCGCTCGAGTTCCTGATGATGATGCTGGACGTTGGCCGCCGCCTCCATGTCGAAGAGCTGGTAGCGGTTGCGACCGAGCTGCTTGGCCTGGTACATGGCCTGGTCGGCATGGCGCAGCAGGGTGTCGGGATCGGCGTCGTCGAAGGGATAGAGGGTGACCCCGATGCTCGCCGAGACGTCGAGCGGGATACCGTCGATCTCGAAGGGCGCATCGATGGTCTTGAGGGTGCGCTCGAGCACCAGATCCAGCTCATCGGTGTTGCGCAGCTCGGTGATCAGGAGCACGAACTCGTCCCCCCCGAGTCGGGCGACGGTATCGCCACCGCGCACCGTGCGCACCAGTCGCTTGGCGATCTCGACGAGGAAGCGATCCCCGGCGTCGTGCCCGTGATGATCGTTGACCAGCTTGAAGTCGTCGAGATCGAGGAAACAGATGGCCACCAGCCGGTCGCGCCGCTTGGCGTTGGCCAGCGCCTGATGCAACCGATCGCTGAGCAGCACCCGGTTGGGCAGGCTGGTGAGGGCGTCGTAGTTGGCCAGGCTCTCGAGCCGGCGCTGGGCATCCTTGAGATCGGTGATGTCGGAGAACATGCCGACATAGTGGGTCAGGGTGCCCTCGGCGTCCTTCACCGCGTTGACCCGCAGCATCTCGGGATAGACCTCGCCCGATCGGCGTCGATTCCAGATCTCGCCGCTCCACTGACCGAACTCACGCAGCCGATGCCACATCTCCTGATAGAACTGGTCGTCCTGCAGCCCCGACTTGAGCAGCGCCGGGGTGCGGCCGAGCACCTCCTCGCGGGGATAACCGGTCACGCGGGTGAAGGCGGCGTTGACGTCGAGGATGCGCGAGCTGGTATCGGTGATGACGATCCCTTCCTGCGAGTTCTCGAACACGCTGGCATTGAGCTGCAACGCCGTCTGCGCACGCTGGCGCTCGGTGAGGTCGCGCAGCGTCTCGACCACCGCGACCAGCCGCCCCTCGGCGTCGCGAATGGGACCGGCATCGAGTCCGAGATAGCGCTCGGTGTGCAGCAACGGCATGTCGCACCAGCCCTCGACATGGGCCGCACCGGACGCGTCGAGCCCCTCGCCGACGGCCAGGTCGTAGCGATCCCTGAGCTCATCGAGTCGCCCCTGTATCAACAGGTCGGCGAGACAGGGCTTGGGGGCACGGTAGAAGGCGCGCCAGTGCTCGGCAGTGCCGATCACCTCGGCGGCGCGCATCCCGGTGAGCCGCTCGCAGGCCGCATTCCAGATCACCACCCGGCAATCGGCATCGAGCACGAAGGCCGGCACCACCAGCTGGTTGACCAGCGCGATGGCGAAGTCCTGGTCCAGTGCGATGGCTTCTCGAGGGTCGCGGCGAGGGTTCACGCCTCAGACTCCCACGACAGGATGGGCCCGATAGCGGGCGAGTCGGCGGCAATGATGCATCGGGCGATCAAGGGCGTTGCTGGTCCCGCTCGTAACAGGACGGAGGTTGGGCAATCGACATGCCAGCCATTATAGGATCAACGCCCTCTTCCGACATCAGCGCGCCTTAGTCGTCGGCCTCGGACGAGCGCCGCTCGGCGCTCGCCACCCCCCCCATCATGCGGTGGAACATCTCCCAGGAGGCGAGCGTACTGTTCATGTAGGGCTGGAACAGCTTGAGCGGCTCGTAGCCCTCGGCGCCCTCGCTGATGCGCGCGCCGATCTCGTCGAGCAGCTGGCGCTGGAAGGCCTCCACATCGGGCAGGCCGAACAGCTTGCGCATCTCCTCCGGGGTCATCTCGACATCGACCTTGATCTTCATCTCGGCGGACCTCCTCGCGGCGGTGGCTTGGATCGCGACGCCGTACGTCGCGATCGGCGTCAGTGACGGCTTGCACGCGGCACCGAGGGTGCCGCCGGCGCCGGTTCATCGATCACCACACCCGGCCGGGTACGGCGCCCGAACAAGACACAGGCGCGTTCGAAGGCGCGGCGGGCCTCGCGGGCGTTCCACTCCCACTCAGAGGGGTGGGCGGTGGCCGGGAGCTGCCAGTGACCGGTGATCAGCACCGGATCGATACGGATCTCGAGCGTCCAGTCATGCCAAACGGTATCGGGCTGCTCGTCCTCGACGAACTCCTGCTCGACCAGACGACAATAGTTGCCGACGCGGTCATCGGTGGCGATCAGCTCGGAGACCACCAGGGCATTGTCGATACAACTCTGCCAGCCGGTATGGACGGCGCTGGCCGAGCCCATCAGGGCATGGAAGAGCATGGCGGGCGAGAGGGTGAGCGACAAGGGGGTATCCAGATCGGGATCCCCGACGGTATCTTCTAAGGGCATGCGTTTCTCGGAGCAACGGGCCACCATGCCAGCGACGGCGACCCCACAGGGTGTTCGGAGCGCACTGCGGACTCCGGGGCCCGATGGTCGTGCGAGGCACGCCGAGTGGCAGCGGAGCGCCGGATCGAGATCGACGCGCAAGCGGTGGCAAGGCTGATGCCGACAGCGCGTCACGACCCGACCAGTGGCGGAGATGTCTAGTCTAAGTCGCCGCGCGCGCGGGCGGCAAATCGCGTGCATGCCCGATCATTCCCAAGACCACACTGGAGACCCCGATGTCCGTGCTTCTCGAACTGACCATCTTCCCGCTCGATCAGGGAGGCAGCGGGGTCAGCCGCTTCGTCGCCCCCGTGGTCGCGATGGTCCGCGACAGCGGCTACCCCCACCAACTCGGCCCCATGGGGACCGTGGTCGAGACCGAGACCCTGCCCGAGGCGCTGGCGCTGATCGAGCGCGCCCAGGCGATCCTCGACGCGATGGGCTGCGAGCGCGTCTATGCGGTGGCCAAGTTCGATATGCGCAAGCGCGCCGAGGGCCGGCTCGCGGGCAAGATCGCCTCGGTCGAGCATCGGCTCGGCGCCCCTGAGTGAGCGGCTTGGCACTGGCCGAGCGCGGCGCTTACCGGTATGGTTGGCGCACCGCACGACAGCCGCACTCGACAGCCCGATGAAGGTCGCGATCTTTTCCGACGTCCAGGCCAACCTCCCGGCCATGGAGGTCGCCGTCGCCCGCATCCTCGACTGGTCGCCGGACCTGGTGATCATGGATGGCGACCTGGTCAATCGCGGCCCCAGCAGCCTCGAATGCCTGCAACTGTTCGAGCGTCTGCGCCGTGAGCACGGCTGGCTGCCGGTGCGCGGCAACCACGAGACCTGGATGCTGCGCTGCCAGCGCGAGCCCCCGCGCGACGCGCTCGACGCGCGCATGCGCGCGTTCGCCGACTGGACGCTGCACCAGATCGCCCCGGCGCTGGAGACGCTCAACCAGTGGCCGGACCATCTGTGCTTCCATGCCGGCAGCGAGACGAGCTGGGTGCACGTCACCCACGGCACCATGCGCGGCAACCGCCACGGCGTCACCGCCGCGCTCCCCGACGAGACGCTACGCGACGGCGCCCTGCCCGAGGGCGTGGCGCTGTTCGTCACCGCCCACACCCACCGCCCGCTCACCCGGGTGCTCGACGGGTTGCCGATCCTCAACGTCGGCTCGGTCGGCTCGCCCTTCGACGGCGACCCGCGCGGCAGCTACGCCCTGCTCGAATTCCATCAGGGGCGCTGGCAGTGGGAGATCGTGCGCTTCGACTACGATCGCGAGCGCGCCCGCCGGACCTTTCTCGACTCCGGCTTCATCGAACAGGGCGGACCGCTCGCGCACATCCTCTACGAGGAGTGGCACCGCGCCCAGCTGCTGATGCCGCAATGGCGCGAGCGTTTCGAGACCGAGGTGCTCTCCGGGACACTCGCGCTCGAGACCGCCGTGGACAGTTTCCTCGCCGAGCTCGACACACCACCGGATTGAATCCCGGGTGCCCGGTGCCAGCCGGGACCCACCCCACGACCAGCGCCGGGCGAATCCGCCCGGCGACCAGGACCTATCGATGAGTGATACCGACAGCCTCCACCGTTTTCTCTTCGAACAGACCGACATCCGCGGCAATCTGGTGCATCTCGACGCCAGCTGGCGCGCGGTACTCGATGCCCACGACTACCCCGAGCCGGTACGCGGCCTGCTCGGCGAGGCGCTGGCGGCGGTCTCGCTGCTCGCCGCCACCCTCAAGTTCGACGGCGCGCTGATCCTCCAGGCCCAGGGCGACGGCCCGCTGCGCACCCTGGTCGCCCAGGCCACCAGCGCACGCACGGTGCGCGGGCTGGCGCGCTGGGATGGCGAGCTCGACCCCGAGGCCCCGCTCGCCGAGCTGTTCGGCACCGCCCGCCTGGTGCTCACCATCGAACCGCGCACCGGCGAGCCCTATCAAGGCATCGTCGCGCTCCAGGGCGAGCGCCTGGCCGATGCCATGGAGCACTTCTTCAGCGGCTCCGAGCAGCTGCCGACCCGACTCTGGCTCGATGCCGACGGCGAGCGCGCCGCAGGCATGCTGCTGCAGCGCCTGCCCGGCGCAGACCGCGCTGCCGAGGACTGGTCGCGGGTGGGCATGCTCGCCAACACCCTGACCCGCGGGGAGCTGCTCGCGCTGCCCGCCGAGCAACTCCTCTACCGGCTGTTCAACGAGGAGCCGGTGCGACTCTTCGAGCCCGACCCGATCGCTTTTCGCTGCGGCTGCTCGCGCGCGCGCATCGAGCAGACCGTCAAGCTGCTCGGCGCCGAGGAGGTCGAGTCGATCCTCGCCGAGCGCGACGGGCTCGAGGTGACCTGCGAGTTCTGCAACCGCACCTATCGCTTCGATCCGGTCGACGCCCGCCAGCTGCTCGCCGAGGACAGCCACCACAGCTCGCCGCCGACCCAGCACTGAGCCGGGACCTGCCATGCTGACCAGTCTCCAGCCGCTGCTCGGACTCGTCGTCATCCTCGCGCTGGCCTGGTCGGTCAGCGAGTCGCGTCGCGCAGTCCGTCCGCGCCTGGTGCTCGTGGGGCTGGGCCTGCAGCTGCTGCTCGCCCTGGCGCTCCTCAAGCTCGCCCCGGTCCAGCAGGGCTTTCTCGCCCTCAACGATCTGGTGCTCGCGCTCGAGCGCGCCACCGAGGCCGGCACCGCGCTGGTGTTCGGCTATCTCGGCGGTGGCGCCGCACCCTTCGCCACCCAGTACCCGGAGAACGGCTTCGTCCTCGCCTTCCGCGCCCTGCCGCTGATCCTGGTGATCAGCGCGCTCTCGGCGCTGCTCTTCCACTGGCGGGTGCTGCCGTTGCTGGTACGCGGCTTCGCCTGGGTACTCGAGCGCACCCTCGGCAGCGGCGGCGCGCTGGGGCTCGGCGCGGCGGCCAACGTCTTCGTCGGCATGACCGAGGCGCCGCTGCTGATCCGCCCCTATCTGCGCGAGATGTCGCGATCGGCGCTGTTCGCGCTGATGACCTGCGGCATGGCCACCATCGCCGGCACGGTGATGGTGCTCTACGCGAGCTTCCTCGCCACGGCGATCCCCGAGGCCATGGGTCACATCCTCACCGCCTCGCTGATCAGCGCCCCGGCGGCGCTGGTGATCGCCGGGGTGATGATCCCGGAGACGGCGCGCGAGACCGCCGAGACCCGTGCCCCGTTGCTCAGCGAGGCGCACGGGGCGATGGACGCCATCACCCGCGGCACCCTGCAGGCGATCCCGCTGTGGCTCAATATCATCGCCATGCTGGTGGTGATGGTCGCCCTGGTGAGCCTAGTCAACCAGGCCCTCGGGCTGTTGCCAGAGATCGCCGGCGCGCCGCTGAGCGCCCAGCGCGTGCTCGGCTGGCTGATGGCCCCGGCGGCCTGGCTGATCGGCATCCCCTGGTCCGAGGCCCCCGCCGCCGGCGCCCTGCTCGGGGTCAAGACGGTCCTCAACGAGCTGGTGGCCTATCTCGATCTGGCGGCGCTGCCGCCCGAGACGCTCAGCCCACGCAGCCGGCTGATCATGACCTATGCGCTGTGCGGCTTCGCCAACCTCGGCAGCCTCGGCATCATGATCGGCGCGCTCGGCACCCTGGCCCCGGAACGACGCGCCGAGATCGTCGCCCTCGGCCCGCGCACCATCGTCTCCGGCACCCTGGCCACGCTGATGACCGGGGCGGTGGTGGCATTGGTGATCTGAGCCGCCAGCCGCCAGCCGCCAGCCGCCAGCCGCCAGCCGCCAGCCGGGGGATTGAACCGCGAAGCCGCAAAGGGAAGAAGAGCCTCCAGCGATCAGCCTCCAGCCGCCAGTGGCTGGCTACCCACAAACACTGGCGCCAAGAACGTGCGCCACGGATGCGGGCAAGCCGTGCTGTCGTCGAGGGCACACACCCACTGGCGGCTGGAGGCTGGTCGCTTGCAACTCAAGCCCCTTTGCGCCCTTCGCGGCTTTGCGGTTCAATCCCGCTGGCCGCTGGCCGCTGGCCGCTGGTCGCTGGTCGCTGGTCGCTGGTCGCTCACTCCCCATCGAGCCGCAGCGGCGCGGGGCGGGCGAAGTAATAGCCCTGGGCGCGGTCGACGCCGATCTCGCGCAGCAGCGCGAGCGTCTCGGCGTCCTCGACGAACTCGGCCACCACCCGCTTGCCCATGGCGTGCGCCATGTCGGTGATGGCGGCGACGAAGATCCGGTCCTCGCGGCTGCTCTTCAGTTCACGCACGAAGGCGCCGTCGATCTTGACCTCGTCGACCGGGAGCTGGCGCAGATAGGCGTAGGACGCATAGCCGGTGCCGAAGTCGTCGAGCGCGAAGCGACAACCGAGTGCCTGGATACGGTGCATCAGCCGGGTCGCGCTCGACAGGCACTCGATCGCCGCCGTCTCGGTGACCTCGAAGATCAACCGTCCGGGGTCGAGTTCGAGCGTCGCGAGTCGTCGCTCGAGCAGATCCAGCAACCCGGTATCGACCATCGCATTGGCCGACAGGTTGACCGCCAGGCGCAAGCCCGGATGCGCGACCAGCAAGCACAGCGCATGCTCGACCACCCAGTGGTCGATCAGCTGGATCTGTCCATTGTGCTCGGCGACCGGGATGAAGCGATCGGGATAGATCAGCGAGCCGTCGTGATCACGCATCCGCAGCAGCCCCTCGACGTGACAGGTCTCGCCGCTGGCGACCTCGACCACCGGCTGGACATGGAGCTCGAAGCGATCCTCGCGCAGCGCGCCGGCGATACGCTCGCGCCACAGGATCCGGGCATCGAGCTGCTCGCGCTCGGCATCCTCGAGCGAGAACAGATGACAGCGTCCGGGTCCCTGCCGCTTGGCCCGGTACATGGCGAGATCGGCGCTCGCGAGCAGCTCTTCGGTGGACTCGCCCTGAGCGGGAAAGAGCACGATACCGATGCTCGCCGAGACCCGGTGCAACCGGCCGCGCGACTCGATACAGACCTGTGCGATCGCCTGCTGCAGACGCTCGGCGCACCGGCGCGCCTGCTCGGGTTCGGACTCGGGCAACACCAAGGCGAACTCGTCGCCACCGAGACGCGCCAGCAGGTCACCGCGCTCGGCCAGCCCGCGCAGCCGATCGGCCACCCCCTGCAGCAACTGATCGCCGACCTGGTGACCACTGAGGTCGTTGACCTCCTTGAAGTCGTCGAGGTCGAGAAACAGCAGCGCGCCGCCGTGTCCGAAGCGACAGGCCTGGTCGACCACCTGGGCGAACGACTCGCTGAAGCGACGACGGTTGGCGAGCTGGGTCAGCGGGTCGTGCTCGGCGAGCCAGATCAGCTGCGCCTCGGCCTGATCACGGGCGCGCTGCAACCGCTCCATCCGTTCGCTGAGTTGCCACACGGTCTCGAACATCAGGCTGATCTCATCACGCTGCAACCAGCCCCGAGGCGGACGCGCGAGCCGTTCGCGCAACGCCGCATAACGCTGCTCGGCGAGCAGAGGCAAGGCCAGCGCCAACGCCCGCAGCCGACGCAGCGGAGGCTTCATGATCAGCAGCAACAAGCCCTCGGAGAGCAGCAGCCCGAGCAGCCCGAGCAACAGGCCATCGCGGGTGCTCGCGCGGATGCCGGCGCGTTGCTCGGTGACCTCGTTGATCACATAGGCATCGACCCCGGGGGCCAGCGCCGCCACCCGATAGAGCACGAACTCGCGGCCCTCGTGGCGCAGCTCCAGGGTCTCGTCGGGGGCAAGTGCGAACAGTGCGGGGCCCGCCGCCCGGAGCAGTGGACGCGAGTACTCGGGGTGCGTGAGCACCGGGAAGGCGGCCTCGCCGGCGGCACTGGCGACGGCGACCTCCGCCCCGGTGAGGGCATTGAAGTCGAGCAGTACATCGGCGAGCGAGCGTCCCAGCACCAGGCTGCCGGCATACCGACCCTGCCACAGCAGCGGCGTGGCGAGATAGTGCGCACACCCGTCGCGGCCGCGACAGACGAGCTTGCACAGCGAGCGCTCCGGGTCATCCGCCAGTGCATGGAGCAGCACCGGTGGCGGTGGCTCGACGCCCTCCGGCCAGCTCACCGACAGACGCCCCTCGGCATCGATCCAGTACGCCGAGCCGATGCCCCACTCGATCTCCAGCAACACCCCGTTGCTGGCGAGCGCGGCGGCGAGCTGGGCCGCGCGCCCCGCGCCGCTGACATCGACGCCGAACCCCGGCACCAGGGTGGCGAGCTTGGAGAGCTCGTGCTCGCGCGTCTTGAGGATCGCATGGAGCTGGCGCACCTGCTGCTCGCGCAACTGCGACTGGTGCAGGGCGAACTGCGCCTGGGCCCGCGCATTGGCGAGCAGCACCAGCGAGAGGTTGACCACCAGCAGCAACAGGCTGAGCGCGACCAGCGCCTTCCAGCGCAGGCTGAGGATCGGCGGCGAGGTGGGCGTAACGGGGGCGGTGTTCATGGACACCTCAGAACCTCAGTGAGATCTGGGCGGCAAACAGGTCCCAGTCCTCGACCACCCCGTCGCCTGGGGGGTTCTCACGGTACGAGAGGGTGAAACCGCCGTGATGACGCTGATACTCCAGACGCAGCATCAACCGCCTACCCAGATCCCAGCGCGTCCCGACGACCCAGATCCGGGAGTGATCCGAGGCGGGACAGTGAAGGTGCAGGTCCCCCAGACGACGATCTGCATCCCCCTCCTCATAGCGCAGCATCAGCTCGATCGCCGGCGAGAGCCGATAGGCCGCCTGCAGGTACCATCCGGTCTGGATGGCGTGATGACGATCGGCCTCGGGCCGAAAATGACGCCAATCGATCAGGATATGGGCGTATTCGCCCGCCAGGGTCCAGTTCGCCGCATTGTACTGTGCCGATACCAGCCAGTAGCGGATATCCAGGTTGCCGGCGCCGATCGCAGCCTCGGAGCCGGGATCGAAGCGACTGTGCATGGCCGCGCCACTGAGTCCCAGGCGCAACCGCTCGGCGGGATCGGCATACCACAGGCTGAGCAGTGGCACCGGATGCTCGGGTTCGAGCTCGCCATCATGGTCGTCGAGCAGATAGTTCCACTCGACGTTGGCGTCAAGCAGCGGCAGTCCAGCCCCCAGGGTGGCCGAGAAGGTGCCGAGATCGGTATAGCGCTCGCCGTAGAACATCAGCCCGTCGGAGGCGAGCATCATGTTGCGCACCCGATCGAAATAGACCACCTGGGGCAGGAAGATCCCGGGACGGGTGAAGGGAACGTCACGGGTCTCGTTGTAGAGACCGATCGGGTTCTTGATCCGCCCCATGCGCAGCCCGATGCGGTGTGTCGGGGCGCTCACCAGGGTGGCGTCGGCCAGGGCGTAATCGAGCCAGGGCGTGGCGTCGCTCATCTCCCCGGCGCGCCGCACCAACACCTGGGTGGCGAGCAGCAGGCGCGGGTCGGCGCGCCAGGAGCCGTTGAGACCGAGTTCGGTGAAATCGAGCGAGCCGTCGGGGCTATCGCCGAAGAAGCGATTATCGGAGGTCCAGACCAGGGCTTGGCTGGCGAACCCGTGCAGTTGCAGCGCCGGTTCGGTCGCCCAGGCGAGGCTCGGCAGCCAGTACAGCGCCAACACCATGCCACTCATCCATGCCGCCCGCACCCTAGCGCACCTCGATGATACGTACCTCGAAGCCCGGAGGCGGAGCGTCGGCATAGCCGAGCGCCCCCGGAGTGGAAGCAACGCTGCGGACCAGCTCATGTGGCGAGGTCACGGTGATCGGCACCTGACCGGTGCCCGAGAACAGCAAACGATCCCAGACCCGTCGCAACTGGTAGGGATAGAGCCCGAGCACGCCGGTGACGAAGCGACGGTGCAGGACATGCTCGTCGGGTAGCACGAACACCCGTACCGCGTGCCCGTCCGGCCAGCGCGGTACGCGCATCATCAGATAGCGCCGCGCCTCGTTCTGGGTCAGGTGATCCACCTCCACCGCCGCGTGCGCGATCAACACCTGGGCATCGACCGAGGCCATCCAGATCAACAGCAGCGAACAGATCAGGGACTTGGCGCTGGGACGCAGGCGAGGGGCGCGACGGGATGCGAGAGGTGTCAAGGCGGATGTCCAAGGTTAGGCCCGGTCGCATATCCTGACCATCAGTTCCGTTCCATTGCGCGCGGCGATCGCCACCGGGCGGGTCATGCAACGCGCACACCATCGGCCGGGGCAAATGCCCCCGCGGGCCTCGCGCACTGCTCGGTGCCATCACCGCGCCGCCGGATGCGGCGCGGTGATGCGCGACCATACAGCATACCGAGACCCCGAGGCTATTGTCTCAGGGAAACAACGGGAATGGCGAAACCAGCCGGTCGCCACCGCCGCCGTCCGACCTGGACGGGGCGGTGGCGCCAGCAGGCGGGGTCGGTTAGTCGACCAGTTCGCCGGCGAGCACCCGCTCGAAGCGCAGGGCGCCGTCTGCCACCCCGACCTCGATCAGATCTCCGGGCGCGAACTTGCCGGCGAGGATCTCCTGGGCCAGCGGATTCTCGAGCTGAGCGCGGATCGCGCGCTTGAGCGGGCGGGCACCGTAGACCGGATCGAAACCGGCCTCGCCGAGCAGATCGAGCGCCGCGTCGCTGACCTCGAGACGCATCTCGCGATCGGCCAGGCGCCGCTGCAGATAGTCGAGCTGGATGCGCGCGATGGCGCGGATCTGCGCCTGCTGCAGCGGATGGAAGACGACGATCTCGTCGAGCCGGTTGATGAACTCGGGACGGAAGGCCTGGCGCACCACCGCCATCACCGCCGACTTCATCTCGGCATAGGCCGCCTCGCCGGCGTGCTGCTGGATGACGTCGGAGCCGAGGTTGGAGGTCATCACGATCACCGTGTTGCGGAAGTCCACGGTGCGCCCCTGACCATCGGTGAGCCGACCGTCGTCGAGCACCTGCAACAGCACGTTGAAGACGTCGGGGTGGGCCTTCTCCACCTCGTCGAGCAGGATCAGGCTGTAGGGGCGGCGGCGCACCGCCTCGGTGAGATAGCCGCCCTCGTCATAGCCGACATAGCCGGGCGGCGCCCCGATCAGCCGCGCCACCGAGTGCTTTTCCATGAACTCGGACATGTCGATGCGCACCATCGCCTCCTCGGTATCGAAGAGGAAGCTTGCCAGCGTCTTGCACAGCTCGGTCTTGCCGACGCCGGTGGGTCCGAGGAAGAGGAAGGAGCCGATCGGGCGGGCCGGGTCGGAGAGCCCGGCGCGCGAGCGGCGGATGGCGTCGCTGACCGCGCCCACCGCCTCGTCCTGACCGACCACCCGCCGGCCGATCTCCTGCTCCATGCGCAGCAGCTTGTCGCGCTCGCCCTCGAGCATCCGCGACACCGGGATACCGGTCCAGCGCGAGACGATCTCGGCGATCTCCTCGTCGCTGACCTTGTTGCGCAGCAGCCGGTTATCGCCCTGCTCGGCCCCGGCGGCGGCCGAGGCCAGTTGCTTCTCGAGCTCGGGGATGCGCCCGTACTGCAGCTCCGACATCCGTCCCAGGTCGCCGGCGCGCCGCGCCGTCTCCATCTCCACCCGGGCACGGTCGAGCGCCTCCTTGATGTGCGCGGTACCGGCAACCGCCGCCTTCTCCGACTTCCAGACCTCGTCGAGATCGGCGAACTCGCGCTCGAGCCGCGCCACCTCGCCCTCGAGGTCGGCGAGGCGCTTGCGCGAGGCCTCGTCGGACTCCTTCTTGAGCGCCTCGCGCTCGATCTTGAGCTGGATCAGCCGACGATCGAGCCGGTCCATCTCCTCGGGCATGGAGTCGATCTCCATGCGGATGTGCGAGGCGGCCTCGTCGATCAGGTCGATCGCCTTGTCGGGGAGCTGACGATCGGAGATATAGCGGTGCGACAGGGTCGCCGCGGCGACGATCGCCGGGTCGGTGATCTCGACGGCGTGATGGACCTCGTAGCGCTCCTTGAGCCCGCGCAGGATGGCGATGGTGTCCTCGACGTTGGGCTCGTCGACCAGCACCTTCTGGAAGCGCCGTTCGAGCGCCGCATCCTTCTCGACGTACTTGCGGTACTCGTCGAGGGTGGTGGCGCCGACACAGTGCAGCTCGCCGCGCGCCAGCGCCGGCTTGAGCATGTTGCCCGCGTCCATCGAGCCCTCGGCCTTGCCCGCGCCGACCATGGTGTGCAGCTCGTCGATGAAGAGGATGACATTGCCCTCCTGACGGGCGATGTCGTTGAGCACCGCCTTGAGCCGCTCCTCGAACTCGCCGCGGAACTTCGCCCCGGCGATCAGCGCGGCCATGTCGAGCGAGAGCAGCCGTCTGGACTTCAGCCCCTCGGGCACCTCGCCGTTGACGATGCGCTGCGCCAGCCCCTCGACGATGGCGGTCTTGCCGACGCCGGGCTCGCCGATCAGCACCGGGTTGTTCTTGGTGCGCCGCTGCAGCACCTGCACGGTGCGGCGGATCTCGTCGTCGCGCCCGATCACCGGATCGAGCTTGCCCTGCTCGGCACGCTCGGTCAGATCGATGGTGTACTTCTCAAGCGCCTGACGCTGTTCCTCGGCGTTGGGGTCGTCGACCTTCTGCCCCCCTCGAACCGACTCGATCGCACGCTCCAGTGCCCCCTTCGAAGCACCGGCCTCGCGCAACACCCGGCCCAGCTCGCCGCGGTCATCGAGCGCGGCGAGCACGAACAGCTCGGAGGAGACGTACTGGTCCTGGCGCTGCTGGGCGAGCTTGTCGGTCTGGTTGAGCAGCCGCCCCAGGTCGTTGCCGACGTGCACCTCGCCACCGGCGCCCTCGACCACCGGCAGCCGGTCGAGCAGCTCACCGAGCGCCGAGCGCAGCTGATTGACGTTGACATCGGCGCGGGTGAGCAGGTGGCGTACCGTGCCCCCCTCCTGATCGAGCAGCGCGATCAGCAGGTGGACCGGCTCGATGAACTGATGATCGCGACCGACCGCCAGGCTCTGGGCATCGGCCAGCGCGAGTTGGAACTTTGCCGTCAACTTGTCCATTCTCACGGTGAATTCTCCGGTTTTTTGTAAGTTATTGTCGAAGATTGGGTAGGCGCCGAATCGAATCAAGCCGCCCCCACCGCCCCAGGAATCGCCGCGCGGCGCACATCATGGGTCCGAATCGAGCGCGATTTCCGCTATCATGGGCGGGTGAATCTACGTGACCTGAAATATATCCTCGCCGTCGCCGAGACGCGCCACTTCGGGCGCGCCGCCGAGCGTTGCTTCGTCAGTCAGCCGACGCTCAGCGGCCAGATCAAGAAGCTCGAGGACGAGCTCGACGTGGTCATCTTCGAGCGCACCAACCGCTCGGTCGAGATCACCCCGGTCGGCGAGGAGATCCTCCATCACGCCCGACTGGCGCTGGAGCAGACCGCCGCCATCGAGCAGGTCGCGCACGCCCATCAGGACCCGCTGGCCGGACCGCTGCGCATCGGCGCCATCCCCACCGTCAGCCCCTATCTGGTGCCCTTGCTGCTGCGCCCGCTGCGCGCGCGCTGTCCCAAGCTGCAGCTGGTGCTCTCCGAGGAGATCACCGATACCCTGCTCACGCGTCTCAGCCACCACGAGATCGACGCCGCGCTGCTCGCCACCCCGGTTGAGGACTCCGACCTCGCCGCCATCGAGTTGTTCGACGAACCCTTCTGGCTCGCCCACCCCACGGGCCACCCGCTGCAGCAACGCGCCGAGATCAGCGCCGCGGACCTGGAGTCGTGCGAGCTGCTGCTGCTCGCCGACGGTCACTGCCTGGCCCATCAGGTGATGGAGGTCTGCCGACTGTCGCAGCGCCCCAGCCAGGGCGAGATGGCCGATCTGCGCGCCTCCAGCCTCGAGACCCTGCTGCAACTGGTCAGCGCCGGCTTCGGCTGTACCCTGGTCCCGGCCCTGGCGGTGCGCGAGACCTGGATGCGCGACCACGGTATCGTCTCGCGCCAGCTGCACCTGCCCGATGCCTATCGGCGCATCTCGCTGGTCTACCGGCGCAGCTTCCCGCGACGGCAGGTCCTCGAACGCTTCGCCGAGGTCGTGCGCGACCAGCTCCCCGATAGCGTCCACAGCCTCGGGGCCGCCGCCTGACTCCACCCCACGACCAGACGCGTCGTCACCGCCACACCCGTCGGCACAAGACCCAGCATCTTTTTGACTGCACTGGGAAAAAACCGCAACAATGCGTTCCAAGCCTTGTTGGCCGGGCTTCTAGCCCCGAATCTTCGACTAAACTCGAAGAAAAAAGGATAAGATCCGGCCAACGGATACCACGTCTCTAAAAAGCCACATTCAAGCACGGATCTTGCGATCCACCCAGGGGAGCCCATGCACACCAAACAGACACAGGCATTGTGGGAGCTACAGCGCCAGGGACTACCGGACATCGCCGAGTCGGCCGCCCGCCACTGGAGCGAGGGCCGGCGCTACGAGCCCGATGGGGCGCTGCACATCCCGCGCTCGCTCGAGACCCTGATCGAACAGTGCAACTGGGAGATCGACAGGGTCAGCGTCCAAGCCTGACCACTTCATGATGCACAGCGGACACCTGACCGTCGAGACCCATCCGGACCACCCCGGACTGGTGCGCCTGCAGGCGTGCGATCAACCGCCGCCGGTCACCCCGCAGCTGCGCTGCGCAATCCGCTTCGAGGACGTCGACACCGCTCGCATGCACGCACACCAGCGGTTGCGACGCCGTCTGGTCGACATCGACGCCGGACTCTATCGTGTCGATCCGGTCACCGCCTGCGCCGCGATCGAGGCCATCGCCCTGCCCCACCGCCGGATCATGTTCGATCCCGCCGTGGAGTCTGACCCCGGACTGGCGCCGCTGATCGCCCGCTACCGCACCCACACCCGCCGGGTCGACCTGGTGTTCAATGCCATCGGCGTCTTCGCCCTGTTGCTGTTGCTGGCGCTCGGCATCCTGCTCGGGCCCTGAGAGGAGAGAACACCGCCATGCGCATCGTCGAGGTCATCGCCGACGCCAGACACACCAAGACGCTGCTCGGCATGGCCGGTTTCTATGGCGCCGAGGACGCCTGGTGCGGCGAGGCCGGCGAGGATGGCCGACGCGCCGTGCGCATGCTGGTCGACGACCAGTCGCGCCAGGCGCTGACCGACTCGCTGCAGGACCTCTTCAAGGCCGATGCCGACGCCCGCATCGTCATCCAGCCGGTCGACACCGTGCTCACCCGCGATACCCCGCGCCGCCAGGACGAGGAGCTGCGCCGGGCGCGGGCGATCGCCGCCACGCGCGAGGAGCTCTACAGCGAGATCGTCAAGGGCGCGCGGCTCGACACCAACCACCTGGTGCTGACCACGCTCTCGACCCTGGTCGCCGCCATCGGTCTCCTCGAGAACAATGTCGCGGTGGTGATCGGTGCGATGGTCATCGCCCCGCTGCTCGGCCCCAACATCGCCCTGGCCTTCGCCACCTCGCTCGGCGATCGCGCCCTGGTGTGGCAGGCACTGCGCACCAATGCCGCCGGACTGGGCCTGTCGCTGCTGCTCGCCGTCGCCATCGGCCTGATCTGGGAGATCGACTTCTCGCTCAACGAGCTGGCCGCGCGCACCGACGTCGGACTCGCCGGGGTCGTGCTGGCGCTCGCCTCGGGCGCCGCGGCGGTGCTCTCGCTCACCTCCGGGCTGTCCTCGACCCTGGTCGGGGTGATGGTCGCCGTCGCCCTGCTGCCCCCGACGGCGACCATCGGGCTCGCCCTCGGCAGCGCCCGCTGGGACCTCGCGCTCGGCGCCCTGCTGCTGCTCGCCGTCAACATCGTCTGCGTCCTGCTCGCCGCCAAGCTGGTCTTCCTCTTCAAGGGCGTGCGCCCGCGCACCTGGACCGAGCGCAACCGCGCACGTCAGTCGATGCGGCTCTATCTGGCGCTCTGGGCGCTGCTGCTCGCTGCCCTGATCACCGTCATCCTGACTCGCTCGGGCGGCCTGCCCCAGTTCGCCTGAGCCGCTCAGACAGCGCCCCGATGAGCGAGCCGAGCCGAGCGCGCATCGCTCGACGAGTCGTGTCATCATTGGACGATGCCGATTCGGGCACGCGCGTCCCTCATGCCCGGGGGCCAGGACGGCGCCACAGCACGGGATCGATGTGAACGTGATCGCAAACCGGCAGGTGGGGGGCAAACCGCCCCGCCTGTCAGGTCGAGATCGCCCGCCAGAAACACAATGTGTACCGAGATCGACTCGGTACTGCGACTGGCCAAGGCATCAGCGGTCCCGACCCTACGCTAACCGAGGGCTGTACCCCCAGGGATTTCCCCGCATGAAAAAGAACTATCCAGTGACGCAACAGGAGGTGTCCTTCCCGGACGACACCAACATCCTGTCGACCACCGATCTGAAGGGCGCCATCACCTACGTCAACGACCGCTTCGTCGACATCTCCGGCTTCACCGAGGACGAGCTGATCGGGCGTAACCACAACATGGTGCGCCATCCCGACATGCCGCCGGCGGCCTTTGCCGACCTGTGGAAGACGCTGAAGTCCGGGCGTCCCTGGATGGGCCTGATCAAGAACCGTTGCAAGAACGGCGACCATTACTGGGTGAGCGCCTATGTCACCCCGATCACCCACGACGGCACCGTCACCGAATACCAATCGGTGCGCACCAAGCCGAGCCGCGCCAGGGTCGAGCAGGCCGAGCGTTTCTACGCCGAGCTGATGCGCGACCGGCGTCCCTGGCGCTGGCGCCTGGGCATGACCCGGGCGCGCTGGCGCCTGCTCGGCACCATCGCGCTGCTCGGTGCCGGCGCACTCGCCGCCGCCCCGTTGCTCGGACTCGGCACGCTCCAGGCCGCACCGCCGGTGCTGGTGTTCACCCTGACGGCGATCGCCCTGGCCTGGCTCGAGACCCGCCCGCTCGCCACCATCGCCGCCCAGGCGCGCATGGTCGCCGACAACCCCATCAGCCAGTACGCCTATACCCAGCGGCGCGACGAGTTCGGCGCGGTCGAGTTCGCCCTGCGCATGCTCGAGGCCGAGAGCGGCGCGGCGGTGGGTCGAGTCGACGATTCGGCGACACGACTGCTGCGACAGGCCGAGCACATGGTCGAGGCGGTGGAGTCGGCGCGCGGCGCGATCCTCCAGCAGCAGTCGGAGACCGATCAGGTGGCCACCGCCATCGAGGAGATGAGCGCCAGCGTGCGCGAGGTCGCGCAAAGCGCCCAACAGACCGCCGACACCGCCCACGAGGCCGATGCCAATGCCACCAACGGCGGCGAGGTGGTGGGCGCCACCGGCGATTCGATCGGCCGGCTCGCCGAGGAGATCGAGCAGGCCGCCGCGGTGATCCACACCCTCGAGCAACACAGCGGCGAGATCAGCGCCGTGCTCGACGTCATCCGCGGCATCGCCGAGCAGACCAACCTGCTCGCGCTCAACGCCGCGATCGAGGCGGCGCGCGCCGGTGAGGCCGGGCGCGGCTTCGCGGTGGTCGCCGACGAGGTGCGCAACCTCGCCAACCGCACCCAGCAGTCGACCACCGAGATCCAGGCGATGATCGAGAAGCTGCAGGCCGGCACCCGCTCCTCGGTCGAGGTCATGGGCAACAGCCGCACCCAGGCCGAGCAGAGCGTCGCCCAGGCACGCGAGGCCGGCGAGGCACTCCAGCGCATCGCCAGCGGTATCCAGTCGATCACCGACATGAGCACCCAGATCGCCACCGCCGTCGAGGAGCAGAGCGCGGTCAGCGAAGAGATCAGCCGCAGCATCGCCGATATCCGTCAAGGCGCCGACCAGACCGCCGCCGGCAGCCATGCCATCGGACAGGCCTCCAGCCAGGTCGTCGAGCTCTCCAGCGAGCTACGCACCCTGGCACGGCAATTCTGGGAACATCGGCGCTGAGGACTCCAAGATGAAGACCAATCTCCCCGTCACCGGCCAGGAGCGCTCCTTCGCCGAGACCGACAACATCATGTCGACCACCGATCTCAAGGGCATCGTCACCGATGTCAACGAGACCTTCGTCGAGATCAGCGGCTTCGATCGCGACGAACTGGTCGGCGTCAACCACAACGTGGTGCGTCATCCCGACATGCCACCGGCGGCCTTCGCCCAGCTGTGGCAGACCATCAAGTCGGGTCGCCCCTGGATGGGCCTGGTCAAGAATCGCTGCAAGAACGGCGATCACTACTGGGTCGACGCCTTCGTCAACCCGATCATGCGCGACGGCAAGGTATTCGAGTACCAGTCGGTGCGCCTGCGCCCGGCGCGCGATCTGGTCGACAAGGCCGAGCGGCTCTATGCCGGGATCCGTGCCGGACGCCTGCCGCTGGCGTTGCGCCTGCCACGGCTCTCGGCGTTCTGGCGACTGACCGGCTGGCTGGTGCTCGCCGCGCTGCTCGCCCTCGCCACCCTGCCGCTGACCGACCTGCCGCCGACCCCGGGGCTCGCCCTCATCGCGCTGCTGCTGGCGGCCGGCACCCTGGTCGCATGGATTCAGACCCGTGCGCTGGCGCGACTCAACGCACGGGCACGTCAGGTCATCGACGACCCCACCGCACAGTATCTCTATACCGGCAGCAACACCGAGTACGGCGCCATCACCCTGGCGATGCGCATGCTGCGCACCGAGAGCCGCTCGTCGGCGGTGCGCATCTCCGATACCGCGGCCAAGCTCTCGCGTCAGGCCGAGGCCGCGGTCGAGACCATCACCGAGCTGCGCGCGGCCATCCTCAACCAGCAGTCGCAGACCGATCTGGTGGCCACCGCCATCGAGGAGATGAGCGCCAGCGTGCGCGAGGTCGCGCGCAATGCCCAGCACACCGCCGACAGCGCCGACAGCGCCGACAGCGCCGCGCGCGATGGCAAACGTGTCACCATCGATACCCGCGAGGCCATCGCACGACTCTCCGATGAGGTCGAGAACGCCGCCGCGGTGATCCACACCCTCGAGCAGCACAGCGACGAGATCAGCGCCGTGCTCGACGTCATCCGCGGCATCGCCGAGCAGACCAACCTGCTCGCGCTCAACGCCGCGATCGAGGCGGCACGCGCCGGCGAGCAGGGACGCGGCTTCGCGGTGGTCGCCGACGAGGTGCGCAACCTCGCCAATCGCACCCAGCAGTCGACCACCGAGATCCAGGCGATGATCGAGAAGCTGCAGGACGGCGCGCGCGCCTCGGTCGAGGTGATGCACGGCAGCCGCGCCCAGGCCGAGCGGAGCGTCGCCCAGGCGCGCGAGGCCGGCGGCGCGCTCGAGGCGATCGCCGCCAGCGTGCAGCAGATCACCGACATGACCACCCAGATCGCCACCGCCGTCGAGGAGCAGAGCGCGGTCAGCGAGGAGATCAACCGCAGCGTCACCAATATCCGCCAGTCGGCCGACGGCAACGCCACGACCACCGGCGAGATCGAACGCACCGCCGAGACACTGGCCACCCTCGCCGAGGAGCTGCGGGTGCTCGCCGATCAGTTCTGGAGCCACCGGGTCTGCATGACCGATGCGGTTCGCCTGAACGACTCGGCGGGCGGGCAACGCGGCTGACCTGGCGCAAGACGCCGACGATGCTCTGCGCCATCGTCGGCGTCTTTCGCGTAAGCTAGGGTCGCGAATGCCCAGATCAGCCGAGAGCGCGACCGATGGATGACACCCTCAAGCGACTGCTCGATGTCGAGATGCGGGCCGAGCGGCTCGCCCAGCAGGCCGAGACCGAACAGGGCCGGATCGTCGATCAGGCGATGGCCGAGGTCCACGCCGAGCAGGCACGTTTCACCGCCAGGATCCCGGAGCTGCGCCAGGGCTTCGTCGCCAAGGCCGGAGAGCGCGCCGAACAGAGCATCGCCCAGCTGCGACGCCGCTATGACGAGCGCCACGTCCACCTGCGCGATCAGGCCGAACAGCGCGAGGCCGAGGCACTCGAGGCCGCCTTCCAGGTCCTGATCGACACCAGCCGCTGACCCCGCGCCATGGCCGATGCCGACCACGCCTATCTCGACGCCCGGGTCTCGATGATGGCCACGGGGCTGCACGACCCGGACACCATAGATCGACTCGCCACCCTGCCGCTGAGCGCCCTGGTCGACCAGCTCGGGCTCGACGCCCTGCTCGACGCCGCACCATCACCGCGCGCGCGCAGCCGCGCCATCGAGCAGGCGCTGGTCCACCAGCTGCTCGCCGAGCTGCAGGTGCTGATCCGACCGCTGCAGGGCGACGAGCGCGAGCTGATGCTCGCCTGGGGGCGCAAGTATGCGCTCTACAACCTCAAGACCCTGCTGCGCGGCAAGCTCCATGCGCTCGAGGCCGAGACCATCGCCGAGCAACTGTTCGACCTGCCCGCCCCGATCCGGCTGCCGATCCATACCCTGTTCCGCGCCGAGAGCGTCGAGGAGCTGCTGCGCCAGCTCGAGACCGGTCCCTACCGCCAGATCGCCCGCCAGGCACGCGAGGTCTATGCCCGGCGCCGCGAACCCTTCGCCCTCGAGGCGGCGATCGACCAGCACTACTACCTCGGGCTGGCGCGCCACGTCCGCACTTTCGGCGCACCGCACGGCACCGCGCTCAGACGCCTGATCGGCGCCGCGCTCGACCGCGTCGACCTGCTGTGGCTGCTGCGCTTCCGGCTCTGCTACGGACTCTCACCCTCCGAGACCTTCTACTGGCTGGTGCCCTCGACCGGACTGCTCGGACGCGAGCGACTGCTGCGTCTGGTCGCGCTCGACGGGCTCGAACCGGTCATCGAGGCCCTGCCCGCGCCGCTCGCCGGTCAGCTCGCCGGCAGCGAGGACATCGCCGAGGTGCAGCGACGCGTCAACATCCACAGCGCCACCATCGCCCGCGCCCTGCTCGCCCACGGCGACTCGGCGCCAGCGCGCGCGCTGGCCTATCTGATGCTGCGCGAGGCCGACCTGCTGAGGCTGTTCGCCATCATCCAGGGGCGTCTGCTCGGTCTCGCCCAGCACACCATCGACGCGGCGCTCGAGCGCGCCCCCTCGGGCTGTACCTGGCGCGCCGCGGCCTGTACCCGGCGAGAGGAGACCTGATGCTCTCGCCCACGGCGATGAAACACGTCCGCCTGCTGGTCCTCGCCGAGGACCTGCCCACCGCCTCGCTCGCGCTCGCCGAGACCGGTCTCTTCCACCCCGACGCGCGCGCCCCGGACGAGGCGCGGCTCGACACCGCCCCGGCACGCGACTATCGTCGCCATCACGAGCGTGCCCGACAGCGGCTCGACAAGCTCGCCGAGCTGCTCGACCTCGCGTTGCCGCAGCACATCGACCAGCCTCGGGTGATCGAGCCCGAGTCCCTCGCCGCGCTCGATCACTGGCTCGGCGAGCTGTGGCAGACCGCCTCGGCCCATGCCGAGGGCCTGCGCCAGCTCGACGACGAGGCGCGCCTGGTCGCCGAGCACCAGGCCGCGCTCGCCAACTTCGCCGCGCTCGACATCGACCTGGCGGTGCTGCGCAACAACACCCGTTTCCTCGATATCCATGTCGGCATGGTGCCGCGCGAGAACCTCGCCCGGCTCGGCGGCGCGCTCGGGCTCGCCCACTATCTGGTCCACGTCTACATGCAGCGTGGCGACCAGACCCATGTGGTGATCGTCGGTCCCAGCGACGCCGCTCCCGAGTCACTGCCCCAGGTGCTCGCCGCCGCCGGCTTCCAGGCGCTGCCGATCCCGGTCGAACTCGACCGCGAACCGGCGCGGGTACGCCAGCAGCTCGAGACGCGCAGCGCCGACATCGCCCGACGCCGCGCCGCGCTCGAACGCGAGCTTGCCGAGTGGGGTGCCGACCATCGCGCACAGCTGCTTGCCGCGCAGCAGACCCTGCTGCTCGCCGCCCCGCTGGTCGCGCTCGACCCGGCGCTGCGCGCCAGCGGACCGCTCGCCCATCTCGCCGGCTGGGTGCCGGCGAGTGCGGTCGAGGCGCTCGAACAACGCTTGCGCGAGACCCTCCCGCATCCCTTCGCCCTGAGTGCCCGCGACCCGCGCGCCGACGAGCGAAGGTTGGTGCCGACGGTGATCACCCGCAATCGCCTGCTCGCGCCCTTCGCCACCCTGGTCGGTCAGTACGGCATCCCCGAGTACGGCGAGGTCGACCCCACGCCGCTGTTCGCCGTCACCTTCCTGCTGATGTTCGGCAGCATGTTCGGCGACCTCGGTCAGGGCGCGGTGATCGCGCTCGCCGCCTGGCTGCTGCGCCGACGGCTCGGGCGCTTCTGGCCCTTCGGACTGCTCGCCGGGTTGTCGTCGATGGCCTTCGGACTGGTCTTCGGCAGCGTCTTCGGCAACGAGCACCTGATCCCGGCGCTGTGGATGAGCCCGCTCACCGATCCGCTGCGGATGCTCACCCTGGCGCTCCTCTGGGGGGTGGGGTTCATCACCCTCGCCTGTACGCTGGCGATCTACAACCGGGTGGCCGTCGGGCGCTGGCGCGACGCCGTGCTCGGGCATCACGGTGCGGTCAATCTGGTGTTCTATCTCGCGCTGGTCGGCGCCGGGGTCGGACTCGCCGAGGACGGCGCACTCGCCCCCTGGCCGGCGACCATCGCCGGGCTCGCCCTCGCCACCCTGGCCTGGGCGAGCTGGCGCGAGCAACAGGGCCCGCTGATCGAGCGCGCGCTGGTGGTCTTCATCGCCACCCTGGAGACGGTGATCGGCTATGTCTCCAACACCCTCTCCTTCCTCCGCGTCGCCGCCTTCGGACTCAACCATGTCGCGCTCGCCATCGCCGTCTACACCCTCGCCGGGATGCTCGGCGAGGTCGGCCACCTCATCACCCTGGTCCTCGG
The DNA here is from genome assembly GCF_041155115.1 of Marichromatium sp. PS1. NCBI lineage: Bacteria > Pseudomonadati > Pseudomonadota > Gammaproteobacteria > Chromatiales > Chromatiaceae > Marichromatium > Marichromatium sp. PS1. The sequence goes on along the minus strand of NZ_BAAFHB010000004.1, from coordinate 155,976 downwards.
CAACCTCTTCATCATCGTGCTCGAGGGCGGGATCGTGATGATCCAGGTGATGCGACTGCAGTACTACGAGGGGTTCTCGCGTTATTTCTCCGGGGACGGACACGCCTTCGCGCCACTGCGCCTGCCGCGTGACTGACCCCGGCACCATCCACCACATCAGGAGCGTCACATGTATTGGCTCGTCGCCCTCATGACCCTGGCCATCCTCGGCCTGATCCTCACCGGACTGGTGCTGGAGCTGCGCCCCCGCGCCAGCGCCCGGCTCCGTGACTGGTTCCGCCCGGCGCTCGGCACCCAGCTGGTGGTCTTCGTCGGCGCCCAGCTCGGGCTGCTCGTGCTCGGGCTCAACGACGCCCTGGCCGCCACCGAGACCCTCGCCGAGACCGCCGCGCCCGAGATCAGCCTCGGCATGGGGCTGGCGATCATCGGCGCCGGTATCCCCACCGCGATCTCGACCATCGGCGCCGGCATCGCCGTCGGCCCGATCGGCGCGGCCTCGCTGGCGGCGATCACCGAGAAGCCGGAGAACCTCGGGCGCACCCTGATCTATCTCGGTCTGGCCGAGGGCATCGCCATCTACGGGCTGGTGGTCTCGATCCTGCTCATCAACAAGATCTGAGCGCGGCATGGACACCCCCAGCACCGAGACCGCCACCCCGGCGCGGCTCGTGTTCATCGGTGACGAGCGGCTCGCCGACGGCTTCCGGTTGATCGGCTTCGAGGCCCACGAGAACCCCGCCCCGGAGACCGTCGAGCGCCTGCTGCGCGGGCTGCTGCGCGCGCGGGCCAAGGCGCTGGTGGTGGTCGACGACGCGCTGATGGCCGCGGACATCCCCAGCCTGCAACGCATCCGCCGCGAGGGCGGACGCATCGTGGTGGTCGCGGTGCCCGCGCTCGGCGCCGAGCCGCCGCGTCTGTCCAGCGCGGTGGCCGATCGGCTCGATGCGCTGTTCGGCGCCGCGCCGGACGACGAGACGGAGGAACGACATGACCCAGGTCGATGAACTCGAACAGGCGATCCTCGCGCGCGCCGAGCGCCTCGCCGCCGAGTATCGGGCGCGCGCCGCCAGCCGTCGCGACACCATCCTGCGCGAGGCCGCCGAGCGGCTGCGCGCGCGCGAGCAACACGAGGAGCAGGTCGCCCGCGCCCTGGCCGAACGCAGCTTCCGCCAGCAGGTCCAGGCCAGCGAGCTGAAGCTCCAGACCCATCTCGACCGGGTGCGCTGGAACCTGATGCAGGCCGTCGAGCGCGGCCTCGAGGAGCGGATGCGCGCCTTCGTCGCCGAGCGCGACACCTATGGCGACTGGCTCGCGACGCTGATCGTGCGCGATGCCGGGCTGATCGAGCAGCCGCGGCTGCGCGTCGAGGCCAACGCCCACGACCTGGTGCTGCTGCGCGAGCGCTGGGCGGCGATCCTCGCGGCGCTGCCCGAGGGACGCGAGGCCGAGCTGGTCGAGGAGCCGATCACCGCCCTCGGCGGGGTGCGGGTCAGCGACGCCGAGGGGCGGGTGCGCATCGACGACACCCATGCCGGTCGGCTCGAACGGCTGCGCCCCGAGATCCAGCGCGTGATCCTCGAACGCCTGCTCCCCAACGGGCTCGATACCGCCAACCTGTTCAATGGATGATGCCGTGAAAGACGCCAACAGAACCGGCCGGGTGCGTGACATCAACGGCCCCATCGTCACCATCGAACTGCCCGGCGCGCGCAGCGGCGAGCAGGTCAAGCTCGGCGAACTCGGGCTGCTCGGCGAGGTGATCTCGCTGCGTGGCGGCGATGCCATCGTCCAGACCTACGAATCGACCGACGGGCTGCGTCCCGGCGAGCCGGTGCGCGGACTCGGCCGACCGCTCTCGGTCGAACTCGGCCCCGGGCTGCTCGGCGGCATCTTCGACGGCGTGCAGCGACCGCTCGAAGCGATCGCCCTGGCCTCGGGCGATCACATCCGCCGCGGCATCGACCTCAACGCCCTCGACCGCGCCCGCGAGTGGCGCTTCACCCCCAACCCGGCGCTCGAACCCGGCGCCCGGATCGGCGGCGGCACCCTGCTCGGCACCGTCCCGGAGACGGCCACCATCGAGCATCGCGTACTGGTGCCGCCCGGTATCGAGGGCGAGCTGGAGGAGATCGCCCCGGCCGGCGACTACGACCTCGAGGCGACCATCGCCCGGGTGCGCGACGCCCACGGCGCCAGCCGCAGGCTCGGGCTCTATCACCGCTGGCCGGTGCGCCAGCCGCGCCCCTACCGGCGCCGCGACGACGGCGTCGCGCCGCTGATCACCGGACAGCGGGTGATCGACACCTTCTTCCCCCAGCTCAAGGGCGGCAAGGGCGCGGTCCCCGGCCCCTTCGGCGCGGGCAAGACCGTGGTGCAGCAGCAGATCGCGCGCTGGTCGAACGCCGACATCGTCATCTATGTCGGCTGCGGCGAGCGCGGCAACGAACTGGTCGACGTGCTCGAGACCTTCCCCCAGCTCGACGACCCCTACACCGGGCGCAAGCTGATGGAGCGCACCCTGCTGGTGGCCAACACCTCCAACATGCCGGTGGTGGCGCGCGAGGCCTCGGTCTATGTCGGCCTGACCATGGCCGAGTACTACCGCGACATGGGCTACGACGTGGTGATGCTGGCCGACTCCACCAGCCGTTGGGCCGAGGCGTTGCGCGAGGTCTCCGGACGGCTCGGACAGATGCCGGTCGAGGAAGGCTACCCCGCCTATCTCGCCTCGCGTCTGGCCGCGCTCTACGAGCGCGCCGGACGGGTCGAGACCTTCGCCGGGGCCTCCGGCTCGGTCACCCTGATCGGCGCGGTCTCGCCGCCGGGCGGCGACTTCTCCGAGCCCGTGACCAGCCACACCAAGGACATCGTCGAGACCTTCTGGGCGCTCTCCAAGGAGCTGGCCGACGCCCGTCACTACCCCTCGATCGACTGGGTCGGCAGCTTCTCCGGGCATGTCCACACCGCCGCCGAGTGGTGGCACAAGGAGATCGACCCGAACTGGGAGCAACGCCGCAACGCCGCCCTCGCCCTCCTCGCCCGCGACGCCGAACTCTCGCGCATCGTCAACCTGGTCGGCCCCGAGGCCCTCTCCGACCCCCAGCGCTGGGAGCTGGAAGGCGCCGCGCTCATCAAGGAAGGCGTGCTGCAGCAGAGCGCGCTCGACGACATCGACACCTTCTGCTCCCCGGCCAAGCAATTCGCCCTGCTGGATCTGGCCATCGAGATCTACCGCAGCGGCGAATCGCTGATTCGACTCGGCGTGCCGGTCTCGGAACTGCAGAACCTGCCGCTATTGGCCAAGATGCGCCGGATCAAGTCACTGTATTCGAGTGAGGAACTGGATCGGATACAGGGGTTTCGGGATGAGGTGGAGAAGGCGATGGAGGGGATTCGGAGTGAATATTCGAAGCATGAGGGGGAAACGCAATAGAAATAGCTTTTTGGCTTCAACCATTTACGCAACATCGTCAATCAGTTTCCGCCTAGCTTTGACGTTTTAGATATCATTCGAACAAAATTTCAAGGGTCAATAAATGATTAACAGAATAAAAAAATGGTACAATGGAGAAGAAAGTCTTGTGGTATTCAAAAATGACCCAGAAAGCTCAACTACTATCCACCCCATGCTTTGCGTCGAATACCATTGGACTGCAAAAATCGCGAAGGCATGCGTTGAATTTTATTTAAAACATTGGCAATGGGTATGGTTGACATTAATCTCATCATGCATTGCAGTTCTGGCCAATTAAATAAACATCCTTATTGAACCTACTACCAGAACGACTCAATTCAGACCAAATGAAAGAATGAGACAAAAATTCCCAAACAAAAATTTCACCCGACTTTTTTCGCCGCCGCCCTATAAAAAAGCAGGTTAAAAAGGTCTTAGCAAAGAAGAGCCAAATCGATGTTTACTACAAAAGGAATCACTAAGCCAGATAGAGATGGGTTTTCACAAGATCCGTTTGGGTACAGTGCGTCGGCTAGGCATAAATGGATTATAGCATGCACGATAGAGGGGTTTGACTTTGATATATTAAAACCAGCAGGAATCGAAGATTTCAAAAACCCAGTTCTTTGGCTTACTCAAGCGCATGCGCTTTCGGAAGCTGCGGTGGTCGTTTTAAAAAACGAACCTAACTTAAAAGTAATGCCAGAGCTTATGCGCGGAGCATGTGACAGTCAATACTGCGCGGTTGGCTTGATGTTGGTCGGATACAGCCTCGAAGTATGCCTTAAGGCAATGATTATAATGCGAGATGGAATAGATAAATATTTAGAAGAAGAAAAAACGCATTTCCATCATAAAACCCATGAACTGGCAGGCTTCGTACCCAACTTGTCAGAAAAAGAAAATGCTATTCTGAAGGTTCTACATCACTTCGTAACATGGGCTGGAAGATATCCCGACCCCGGCTCAAAGAAAATAAGCAACGCGGAAGATATTTTTTCATTATCGGAAAAACATCAAATTACAGCAAAAGAGGTCTTTGAGCTCGCGTCCAAAGTGATGGGGTATGCCAAGCATGTTGCAGATAATTCCTAAGAAGGCGCTAACAAGCGCATACAGCTGACACAAAAACAACCAGGGCTATAGCATCAACCTCTCCCAACACACAAAAACCCCGGTTACGGCTGGCGTTATGGTCAAAAAATACAGAAACGCAATGAATTCGGAGAACAAAGCAAAGCTTTTCGCTTAACGATCAAAAATAGCAGTTAATAGCATTCCCACTACCTACAATTACAAAAATCGGCGTACTCTTTGCGTATATTAGCGTCTCCCTCCCCGAAAACAGATCCGGCGCAAAGTAGAGAACAGCATCACCGTGATAGCCGTGCAGAGGGTTTAACAGCTGACATTATTTGCTCTGGATTGAGAAAAGCCTTAAAAACCCTGGTCACCGGCGGCAATTAAAAATGACTTGCTTACCAGCTATATCCGTGCCCCCCCTGTAACGACTGCAATTAATCCTTCACGAACCATCTGGCGGAACGCCAGATACACTTCCTCAACCAGACCCCAAAAGCTGACAATCAGACTTGAATTCCCAGGCGGGCCAAGGCCCCAAGCATGTAGGGCTCGATCGAGCCGAACGAGGATCATCGCATCATGAGCATCAAGGAATACCGCACCGCCATCGAAGCCAGGGGCGGCCTCCTGGTGGTCAGGGACACGCCGGGCGTGGCCTTCGGCGATCGGGTGCGGATCGAGAACCATGCGGGCCAGATCCGCAACGGTCAGGTCATCCGCGCGGCGGACGAGGAGGTGCTGATTCTGGTCTTCGAGGGCACGGACGATCTGGACCTGGAGAACACCTGGGTCCGCTTCCTCGACGAGCCGGTGGAGATCGCGCTCTCGCCCGAGATCCTGGGGCGCGAACTCAACGGCCTCGGCGAGCCGCGCGACGGGCGCCCCCCGGTGCTCTCGGGGCTGCGGCGGCCGGTGGGCGGCTCGGCCATCAATCCGGCCGCCCGCACCTATCCGCGCGAGTTCATCCAGACCGGCGTCTCGACCATCGACGGGCTCAACAGCCTGGTGCGGGGGCAGAAGCTGCCGATCTTCTCGGGCTCGGGCCTGCCGCACAACCGGCTCGCGGCCCAGATCGTGCGTCAGGCCAGATTGGTCGACGAGAACTCCACCTTCTCGATCGTGTTCGCGGCCATGGGCGTCTCCTACGCCGACGCCAAGTTCTTCCGCGACGAGTTCGCCAACTCGGGCGTGCTGCGCAACGTGGTGATGTTCGTCAATCTCGCCGACGACCCGCCGGTGGAACGGCTCACCCTGCCCCGCGCCGCGCTCACCGCCGCCGAGTATCTGGCCTATGATCTCGACCACCACGTGCTGGTGGTGCTCACCGACATGACCAACTACGCCGAGGCACTGCGCGAGGTCGCCACCGCCAAGGGCGACGTACCCGCGCGCAAGGGCTATCCGGGCTATCTCTACTCCGATCTGGCCGAACTCTACGAGCGCTGCGGGCGTATCCACGACCGGCGCGGGTCGATCACCATGATGCCGGTCGTCTCCATGCCCTCGGACGACATCACCCACCCCATCCCCGACCTCACCGGCTATATCACCGAGGGGCAGATCGTGCTCTCGCGCGAGCTGCACAATCGCGGCATCTACCCCCCGGTGCACATCTCGCCGAGCCTGTCGCGGCTGATGAAGGACGGCATCGGCAAGGACGACACCCGCGAGGACCACCCCCGGGTCGCCGCCCAGCTCTACAGCCTCTACGCCCGCGCCCAGGAGACCCGCAATCTCGCCTCGATCATCGGCGCCGACGAGCTGTCCGAGCGCGACCAGCGTTTCCTCGAATTCGCCGATGCCTTCGATGCCCAGTTCGTCACCCAGGGCGAGCACGAAGAACGCTCGATCATCGACACCCTGGATCTGGCCTGGCGGCTGATGGCGCGTTTCCCGCGCGAGCAGCTCACCCGACTCCACGAAACCGACCTCGCGCGACACCTGCCCCATGACGACTGACGACACCATCGACTGCGCCGACTGCCGTGCCTGCTGCTGTCGGCTCGAGGCGGTATGCCTGACCGACACCGGGGTGCCGGCGCGTTTCCTCACCGAGGACGCCTGGGGCCGGACCTGCATGCTCCGGCTCGACGACGGCTGGTGCGCCGCGCTCGATCGCGACACCCTGCGCTGTCGCATCTACGCGCAGCGCCCGCTGGTCTGTCGCCTTTTCGAGATGGGCGGCCCCGACTGTATCGACGCGCGCCAGGACGCCAACCTTGCCCCCTCGGGCTGAGCACCGGAACCAGGCACCATGACCGAATCGCTGATCAAGATACCGCCGACCAAGAGCAGCCTGCTGCGGCTACAGCAGCAGGCGCAGTTCCTGATCGCCGGACACGATCTGCTCGAACGCAAGCGCGAGCTGCTCACCCGACTGGTCTACGAACGCATCGACGAGTACCGCGCGCTGCGGCGCGAGGCCGAGACCGCGCTCGGCGCGGCCTATCACTGCCTCAGCCTCACCCACCTGCGCATGGGCAGTCGCGGTATCCGTCAGGCCGCGCTCGGCGCCGAGCCGGCGCTGCGCGTCAACGTCCTGCCGCACCGCGCGCTCGGCGTCGAGTACCCGGCGGTGGCCAGCGAGCGCCTGCCGCTCAAGCCCGTCGGCCTGCTCGGCACCGACGCGAGCTTCGACGCCACCCGCGCCAATCTCGCCGAGGCCGCGGTGCTGCTCGCCCGTCTCGGCGAGGTCGAGACCGCGCTGCACCGACTGATGGAGGAGCAGCGCAAGGCGCAGAAACGCGTCAACGCGCTCAAGTACAACATCATCCCCCGCTACCAGCGCACCATCCGCTTCATCCGCTCGGCGCTGGAAGAGGAAGAACGCAACGCCCTGTTCCAGGTGAAGCTGCTGCGCGAGAGACAGAGGTAGCGGCCGGGAGAATTGAACCGCAAAGACCCGAAGGGCGCGAAGACGATAGAAGAGAAAGGCGTTCAGACGTGTAGGCCGGGCAAAGCGCAGCGTGCCTTGCGGATTGGCTCCCAGCCACCAGTCACCAGCCACCAGCCACCAGCCACCAGCCACCAGCCACCAGCCACCAGCCATGTGTCTCACACTGGAGACTGAAGGTTTCTCGTTGGCGGCGCATTCGCCGGCTCGTAGGGTGGGATGCGTGACCGTGCGAAGACGCTGGGGATCGGCGCCGAACCCACCCGTTCACTCACCCCGCCGTCCCGCACGGAACCTTCGATGACCGCCCGCCACGTACGCCAGCCCTCCCCACTGGAGGCTGAAGGCTGGTGCCTGGACGCTCCTGTTCGCCGCTCAAAGATCCCGACCCAGTTCCACCATCCGGTCGAGCAGCGCGAACAGGGCCTGGTGGAGTCGGGCGTAGTGCTCGGGGGGCTGGGCGCGGATATGCTCGGGCGATTGCACGAAGGGGCCGGTCTCGGTGAGTTCGTCGGCGCAGTGGACGAGCAGCCGCTCGACGCCCTCGGTGGTCGCCTCCAGATGGCACTGCAGCCCCAGCACCCGGCCCTCGAAGAGAAAGCCCTGGTTGGCGCAGGCGGCGCTCGCGGCGAGCGGTTGCGCGCCCTCGGGCAGGGCGAAGGTGTCGCCGTGCCAGTGGAAGACCTCGAACCCCTCGGGCAGCGCCGCGAACAGCCCCGAGGCGCGACCCTCGGCGCTGAGTTCGAGCGGGAACCAGCCGATCTCGCGCTCGGGGTTGCGACATACCCGCGCGCCCAGCGCGGCGGCGATCTGCTGGGCGCCGAGACAGATGCCGATCAGGTTCTTGTCGGCGCCGATGGCGCGCGAGATGAACGCGCGTTCGGTGGCGAGCCAGGGATGGCGCTGCTCCTGATCGACCCCCATGGGACCGCCCATCACCACCAGCCAGTCGATCTCGGCGAGCGCGGGCAGCGGCTCGCCGAGATCGAGCCGCACCACCCGCAGCGCATGGCCGCGGGCACGCACCCAGTCGCCGATCGCCCCCGGCCCTTCGAAGGGGACATGTTGCAGGACACAAACGCGCATCGGATCATTCATCATCACGACCTCAGCAACCCGAACCCTCGGAGAGCAGGTCGAGATCGTTCTGGATCATCGCCTTGGCGCGATAGAGTCCGATCAGCGTCTTGGCATCGGTGATGGTGGCGTCATGACACCAGTCGAGCGCCTGACTGAAGGGCAGCCAGTGGACCTCGATCAGCTCGCCGGGTTCGTGCGCGACCGGCTGGCTGGTGAGCCCGCGCGCCAGCCACAGATGGATGACCTCGGTGAACACCCCGGGCGAGGCGTGCATCGGCCCGAGATCGTTCCACTCCTCGGCCACCAGCCCGGCCTCCTCGGCCAGCTCGCGCACGGCGGTGCGCTGCGGCGTCTCGTCGGGATCGATGCGCCCGGCGGGCAGCTCCCACAGCCAGCCTCCGGCAGCGTGGCGGAACTGGCGCAGCAGACAGACCCGGTCCTGGTCGTCGAGCGCGACCGTGGCCGCACCACCGGGATGGCGGACGATCTCGAGCGCCACCTCGGCGCCGTCCGGCAGCTCTACCTGCTCGCGGTTGACGTCGATCACCTTGCCGGCGTACAGGGTCTCGCAGTTGATGATTCGGGCTTCGGACATGGCAACCTCGTTTCGCTATCAATGCGTTGCGGGGCGTCGCACGCAAGGGCCGAGCGCGCCTCCGGGCCGTCTGCTCCGGACCTCCCCCGCTGACGCACGGAGCATAACCGTAACCCGGCGGCACTGTCGCCCCGGCGCGTCGATTTGGTGGGCACTCGCGCCAGGTTCTAAACTACCGCACCCTGTCCACCCGATTCGACAAGCCGGATCGGAGCAATATCTGCGAGGAGCGACGGCTTGACCCAAGACCCAATCATCATCTCCATCACCTTCAGCATCTATTTCGTCATCGTGCTGCTGATCGGCTGGTACGCCTATCAGCGCACCCGCGATCTCTCCGACTTCATCCTCGGTGGCCGCCGACTCGGCAGCGGGGTCGCGGCGCTCAGCGCCAGCGCCTCGGACATGAGCGGCTGGCTGCTGCTCGGCCTGCCCGGCTTCGCCTATGCCTCCGGGCTCGAGTCGATCTGGCTCGCCGGCGGCCTGCTGTTCGGCACCTGGCTCAACTGGCTCGTGGTCGCCGCCCGACTGCGCGTGTTCAGCTTCGCCTACGGCAACGCACTGACGCTGCCCGAATACTTCGCCAATCGCTTCGCCGACGCCAGCGGTCTGCTGCGCGGCATCGCGGCGGTGTTCATCCTGCTGTTCTTCCTGATCTACACCGCCTCCGGCCTGGTCGCCGGCGGCAAGCTGTTCGAGTCGGTCTTCGGCCTGCCCTATGTCTGGGCCGTCGGCATCGCGGTGCTCTCGATCATCGTCTACACCGCCATCGGCGGCTTCCTCGCCGTCTCCTGGACCGACGTGATGCAAGGCCTGCTGATGGCCGTGGCGCTGATCGCCGTGCCGATGCTCGCCATCGCCTTGGCCGGCGGCAGCGACAACGCGATCGATCAGCTCAACACCCTCAATCCCGAGCTGCTCGACCCCATGACCAAGATCGACGGCACCGCCATCGGCTGGATCGGCATCGTCTCGCTCGCCGCCTGGGGCCTCGGCTACTTCGGCCAGCCGCACGTGCTCGCGCGCTTCCAGGCGATCGCCTCGCCGCGCAAGGTGGCCACCGCACGCCGCATCGCCGTCACCTGGGTGGCGCTCACCCTGATCGGCGCCACCCTCACCGGGCTGGCCGGCATCATCACGCTCGATGCGCCGCTGCTCGACGACGCCCGCGAGACGGTGTTCATCGAGCTGGTCAACCTGCTGTTCCACCCGGTGATCGCCGGCATCCTGCTCGCGGCCATCCTCGCCGCGATCATGAGCACCGCCGACTCGCAGCTGCTGGTCAGCTCCTCGGCTTTCACCGAGGACGTCTACCGCACGCTGATGCGCCGCGAGGCCAGCGAGCGTGAGCTGGTGATGGTCGGGCGCGCGGCGGTGGTCAGCATCGCGCTGTTCGCCTTCGCCCTGGCGATGGACCCGGATGCCATGGTGCTCGATCTGGTCGCCTATGCCTGGGCCGGGTTCGGCGCCGCCTTCGGCGCGCCGCTGGTGCTCTCGCTCTACTGGCGGCGGATGACGCGCCTGGGCGCGCTCGCCGGCATCATCGTCGGCGGTCTCACCGTGGTGGTGTGGAAGCAGCTCGACGGCGGTCTGTTCGCGCTCTACGAGATCGTCCCCGGCATGCTGTTCTCGGCCCTCGCGGTGGTGATCGTCAGTCTGTTCGATCGTCAGGGTCAGGAGCACCTCGGCGAGCGCTTCGACGAGGTGCGCGAGCAGTTGCGTGTCGAGATGCGCGGCTGATCCCCGCCCCACGAGACGTGCAAGGCGTCTCGGCGGCGCCGCCCCGGCGGGACCGGGGCGGCGCCCATCGTCAACGATCGGCACGACACCGCCAGCAGGGCTGCATGCTCACCGGGGTGTTCATCTCCCCGTAACCGATCGTACATAGAATGAAACCCAACAGACCCCGACCCCAGGCGCCCGTGCCCCAGCGGCACGAGGGCCGCGCCAGTCGCTCCGATCCGAGCTCTTTGGCGACGCCGCGCCGACGCCGCGCCCATTGCACCCAGGACCCCCGAAGATGCCCACCATTCTTGTCATCGACGACGAACCGGATATCCGCGAAGTGATGCGCTTTGCGCTCGAGAGCGCGGAATTCCGCGTGCTCGAGGCCGGTCATGCCGACGAGGCCCGCAAGCTGCTCGCCAGCGACCAACCCGACCTCATCCTGCTCGACTGGATGCTGCCCGGTCGCTCCGGCCTGGAGCTGGCCCAGCAACTCAAGCAGAACCCCAAGACCCGCGGTCTGCCGATCATCATGATCAGCGCCCGGGGCGAGGAGGAGGATCGCGTCAAGGGGCTCGACACCGGCGCCGACGACTACATCGCCAAGCCTTTCTCGCCGCGCGAGATGATCGCCCGCACCAAGGCGGTGCTGCGCCGCGCCAAACCGAGCGAACCGGCCGACGAGATCGAGATCGGCGGACTGCGCATCGACAACATCGGCCACCGCGTCAGCGCCAATGGCCGCCCGGTGGAGGTCGCCCCCACCGAGTATCGTCTGCTGCACTTCTTCATGACCCACGCCGACCGCGCCTTCAGCCGCTCACAGCTGCTCGATCAGGTGTGGGGCGATCAGGTCTATGTCGAGGAGCGCACCGTCGACGTCCATATCCGGCGGCTGCGCAAGGCGCTGGAGCCGACCCGTCACGACGGCCTGTTGCAGACCGTGCGCGGCGTCGGTTACCGCTTCTCGGACAAGACCTGAGCCGGCAGGCCCCAGCCCCGATGCGCCGCGCCCTGCTCTTCGAGCTCGCGCTCTTCGCCGTCCCCTCGGGCGGCGCCCTGATGCTGTGGCTCGGCGGTCTGGCGCCGGCCTGGAGCGTCCCGCTGGCGAGCGTCCCCGCGCTCGGGCGCCATATCTTCCGACTGATCGACCTCAGTACCCTGATCCGCCGCCAGCACCGGCTCGCCCCGCCCTTCCCGCGCGGACTCTGGGGCGAGGTCTATCGCAACATTGCCCGCTACCAGCAGCGCGGGCGCAAGGGGCGCAAGCGCCAGATCCGCTTCACCCGTCGTTTCCGCGAGGCGGCCAACGCCGTCCCCGACGCCCTGGTGATCCTCGACAAGCACCACCGCATCGACTGGGCCAACCCCGCCGCCGCACAACTGCTCGACATCCACTGGCCGGAGCAGGACGGGCAGCACTTCCTCGACGTCTTCTGCCACCCCGAACTCGGCGACTTCCTCCACGACGGCGAATACCTGCGCCCGCTCGACATCGCCCCCAGTCACAACCGCGCGCTGATGATCTCGCTGCGCATCGCCCCCTTCGGCGAGCGCAAGCGTCAGCGTCTGGTGGTGGGACGCGACATCACCAAGGTCTATCACCTCAACATGATCCGGCGCGACTTCGTCGCCAACGCCTCGCACGAGCTGCGCACCCCGCTGACGGTGATCGGCGGCTTCGTCGAGAACCTGCTCGACGCCCCCAACACCCCCGAGCCCCACCGCCGCCCGCTGACCCTGATGCACAACCAGGCCGAGCGGATGCGCTCGATCATCGAGGATCTGCTCACCCTCTCGCGTCTGGAGATGCACGACAGCCCCGCCGACCAGCACAGCGTCGACGTCCCCGAGGAGCTGCGACTGATCCTCCAGGAGGCGCAGGCCATCGGCGATGCCGGTCACCGACTCGACCCCCTGATCGACACCGGACTGCTGCTGCTCGGCAACCAACCCGAGCTGCGCAGCGCCTTCTCCAACCTCGTCTTCAACGCCATCAAGCACACCCCCGCCGGCACCCGCATCCGCATCCGCTGGTGCCAGGACAAGGACGGCGCAACCTTCGTCGTCGAGGACGACGGCCCCGGCATCGCCCCCGAGCACCTGCCCCGGCTCACCGAACGCTTCTACCGCATCGACGCCGCGCGCTCGCGCCAGTCCGGCGGCACCGGGCTGGGACTGGCGATCGTCAAACACGTGCTCAACCGTCACGACGCCAGCCTCAACATCTCCAGCGAACTCGGCCAGGGCACCACCTTCGCCTGCCACTTCCCCACCACCCGCACCCTGCGCCGCGACGCCCCCGTCCCCCACGTCGACACCACCCCACCCACTCCAAGCCGCTCGGCCAACGGCGAGGGTTGAGGCGCACCGTCCTCCCCCACCCCCGCCAGCCATCGGCTCGGAACAAGGCCATTCGGCCTCGCCAGACCCGATCCCCTGCGAGCCATCTCCCCACACACCGAATCAGCTCATCAGCCTCTCGGATGAACAGCATCGCATCGGGGAACACGCTGAAGCGTTAGAAACCGATACTGAACTTCGCAATCCTTGCGACAGGCACGTCACTGACAACCTCCTTCTCCACGCCGTCTCGATGATGAACGACTGGCGCCAGGAAACTCACCCCAAGAACCTGATTGAACGAGCCGAGAGGACAGGAAGAACATCCAGACCCTTCGATCGACCGATGAAACCAACCATCAGGGAGAACCAATAAACAGAAGATTCTGAAAATCTTTTTTTGATGACCTCACTTGACAGAGGAGATATCCTATCGATCACTAAACTATTATCTGAAAGAGATAGAACCTGAGGAAAACAACCGTCACGGATAGCGAGGAAAAACCAAAAACTCAGACAAAATTTCTCAAGATCAAAAGCTTGGACATCGAATCATCACCAAATCATCGAAAACGACGAGCAGAAAAAAGGATTCGAAATGAAAAAAGATCACTCAAACAATCATCAGGAAAATAAGTATTACAACAGCTCATTCTTCCTTTTCTCAGACGGCAACATTCCAGTCAGCAAAACAAAATCCATTCCACACATAAAATTGAAAGAGTCGTTCTTCAACGAAAGAATCAGCATGGAGGAAACCCCTTATGGGGTCGTCATTCGTATCGATCATGATGATGGCACCCCCGTTGACATCCATGTTCGCGACATCTTCGAATTCCGCCGCGACCGGTCAATAATGAATTTATTTTTTGAGATGATAAAGGAAGCCAGAAACTAACTCTGAAATCATCAACCGAACAGCCATAAAAAAACCCGCGCGATGCGGGTTTTTTATGGCCTCTGATTGTTACTGAGCCGAGCAAGAGTGCCATCAAGCACAGCGCCGATTTTCAACACCTTTTAGATCTGATCTCTAATTCTGACCCTGCGCTGCACACCCAACTCATCGCGCCTTCCCCCGTACCAGACCTCGCGTGGCTGTATAACGCACCACATTACGGTCTGGTGGCGGCTGTCGTGGGTTCACGATCGCATGACAACATCAAGCGATAGCCTTGCACTCGCACGACTAGAATTCCCCGTGCAGACTGCATACCATGCAGGTTGGCCAGGAAGGAGAATCCAGGATGAGTGAGCAGTACCAAAACGGTGTGGTGAGTCCCGAAGCATCGACGGCGGAATTCACATGGACTCTTTCGATGACCGTGGATGAGCGCGACATGCTCATCCAATCCGGCCTCATGACCGGCTCAGAGCCGTTCAAGCCGGTCAACGCTCTCCCTAGGCTGCTGCGCATCCAACTCATGCCGGAGGCGGTGCCGCCCGTCACAGCGGCGCTACAGGAGCACAGACGCCACGTCCATGATAATAGACGCCGCACCATGCCGAACTAGCAACTACCAACCCGCACCCGACCGGAGTAGTCGCCTGGATATCTCTCAGCGGTGCGCCCAGCCGACCACCTCCCACTTGGGCTGATCCCAATCCCAGCCAGAGGACGTCGGAACGGTGTTCCTCATCTTCCCGGACGATGGACATAGTGCGCTGTTCCTTGTGGCCCTGAGTCGCATGATGCACCACGCCTGACGCACCTATCATCGACCACCACAACCAGCTAGGAGCTAACCGAGAGCACTCCCTCCGTGCGCCCGGATACACCGGCGCGCCGTGCGAACCGTATTGCACAAACCCTCCACATAGCCATGTACGGCGAGCGAGGGTCGATCATGACCCCGATGGCCTCACGCCGGTGTAAACCTCGCGTCATTGTCGCGGTTCGCCGACTCGCGTTTGGGTCCGATACTGGCGCCATCACCAGAGACATGATTGACGCCATAGGCGTGTAACCCATGCACACGTTGACGCCCGCGACGCGGGCTGAAATCGGGTCTCTGATTCGGACTGCCGCTCTCAGAGTGGGTCCGTCACCAGCCGCTGTCTTAATCCCCTTTAGATCGGGTCTCTGATTCGGACGTCCCACGGCGGTCCGGGACGAGGGCGGGAGAATGTCTTAATCCCCTTTAGATCGGGTCTCTGATTCGGACTGAGATCCTCGTAAGCCGGTACAACCTAATCGAGTCTTAATCCCCTTTAGATCGGGTCTCTGATTCGGACACCGAGGCAAAGGTTCCCGCCCTATAATCGACTGTCTTAATCCCCTTTAGATCGGGTCTCTGATTCGGACGGTTCCGGGCATTGGTGAGAAGGTATCATGCCGGAGGTCTTAATCCCCTTTAGATCGGGTCTCTGATTCGGACTCCCGACCGTATCAAACCAGTGGGGATCCGTCGAGGTCTTAATCCCCTTTAGATCGGGTCTCTGATTCGGACAGACGGAGACTATGACCATGGCTAACATCATCAGTCTTAATCCCCTTTAGATCGGGTCTCTGATTCGGACGACATGGCCTGGACGATCACGGGCGAGCGTCTACGTCTTAATCCCCTTTAGATCGGGTCTCTGATTCGGACCTACGCACCAGACACCGGACCGACGGCGGTCCGGGGTCTTAATCCCCTTTAGATCGGGTCTCTGATTCGGACTCCCACTCCATGTCCCGCAGCGGCAGCCCCGCATGGCCTTAATCCCCTTTAGATCGGGTCTCTGATTCGGACGCAATCGAGGAATTTGGGAAGGCGCTCGCCTATGGTCTTAATCCCCTTTAGATCGGGTCTCTGATTCGGACTGCCAGTTGCCAGAAAGCCTTTCTAAACAACCACCTACAAGGGTGGTTCGCAATTTTTTCGTGACAGAAAAAGTTGACGTGCAGAAGGGCAAGGGACGAAGGCTCCACAGGCGGCTCGAACGTCTACTAACTTAATCGAGTTCACGGTTCCCGACAAGTCTGCTCACGGCATCCCCCAAGGGACCGTCCATCTCCAGCGCCATGCCGGCGGGAAGCGACTGACGCCCTCGACGCCAGACCTCGAGCCGGGAAGGCAAGGGGTAAACCCGGATATCGTCTGCACGCTGATCGATGATCCCTCCTATCAGTACAACGAACCGATCGATCTCGGCGACCGTCGCCGGGATCAGGAAGACCGAATATTGCAGCGCGATGCCCAGGTCGGTGGCCTCGCGGTGCACTCGGTTGCGCCGACCGTCATCGGCGATGTCATAGGCGAGCAGGAAGAGTTGCTTGCGAGCCATCGTCGGTCAGGTCTCGTGGATGAGCCAGCGGTGCAGCGCCGAGGTGATCTCACGCCCGCGCGCAGCCGCCCGCGCGGAACGTCCTTCGAACAACCTGACCACCTCGCGCTGGGTCGGCTCGCGCAACGCCTCTCCCTTGTGTCGCGCAGCCAGGTGACGACGCTTGAGCCACCCGAGCCGTGCCGGCTCCAGATACCAGAACAGGATCTCGGTCAGCTCCGAGGCCAGCGCAGGCTGGCCGGCCTGCGCCAGCTCGGTGGCGCGACCGAAGCCGAGGTCTCTGAGGTGCGACTCCATCCAGCCATAGGCGAGCGCGCGCAGCCATTGCCGGGTGCGCAGCGCGGCCCGAGCGCCGCCATATTCCTCGGCGTTGCGGTTGATCCGCTCACGCACATCACGGGCACGCAACCGGGCTCGCGCGCTCAGCCCCAGCTTGAGAGCGGCCCAGCGAGCGGCACGCGCGCGATGCTGACCACACCAGTGCTGGAGCATGCCGGAGGCCTCGGGGCGCAGCAGGAACTCCAGCAAGCGCGCGCTCAACTCATCGCGCCCCCCGGGTCGACCGAGCAACCGCGCCTGGACGGCGCCATCATCGTCGATGAAGACCACCGGGATACCGTGCTCGGCGCAGGCGAGCAACGCCGCCATCTCCCAATCGACCCTCAGGTTGCTGTGGATACGACCGATACGCTGCAACGGGAAGAGCAACGGGGCGCTGGAGCGTCGGGCCACCCGCAGGGCGGGACCGTCGAGCCCGACCCAGGTCTCGTCATCCGGGGCGAGATACAGGGGTTGCGCGGCCCGTGCCCCGGACAGCAGGAAGTCAGTCGTCGCGTCATGTGCCATCTCTCCCTCCGGTCTCCGGCATGGGGTCCGCTCCCGAGACGGCGCTCGGCGCCGCGCTCGCCAAGCCGCGCGCGATGCGCTGAGTCCAGCGCCTGAGCAAGCGCCGACGAGGCCGCGCGAAGACCTCGTAGGCGGCGAAGAAGCGCGCCCGGCCCTGCTTGCCGAGCAGGCAGGCATCGCCGTCGCGCTGGAAGTGCGCCGGGCGCAGCCGTTCTCGCCCGAACAGCTCCCACACCCACCGCTCGACCTGGGGGCGCAGTGGCTCGACCAGATCGCAGGCCAGGGAGGCGCGGCCGAAGTCGAGTTCGTGGAAGAAGCCGATCAGTGGGTCGAGTCCGGCGCCATGGGCCTGCTGCACGGCCTCGGCGTGGAGCAAGGTATAACCCAGCGACAGCGCGGCATTGACCGGGTCCGGCGGTGGACGACGACGACGCCCACGAAAACCCAGATCGGGCGCGAACAGCGCGCCATAGCCGCGAAAGAAGCCAGCGGCGGCGGCACCCTCGATACCGCGCAGGGTCACGAGGTCGACAGGAGGGTCGAGACGCAGCCGCCCCAGGGCCTGCTCCTGGGCCGCGATGGCCTTGACCAGGGATTGGCGGAGGTCAGGGCGTCGGACCAGGGCATCGACCAACAGGCGCCGCTGCCCGCGGACCTTGCCGGTGACGATGCGTCGGGACCAGCGACGGCGGAAATCGGCATCGTCGTAACGGCGCATCTGTCCGATCCGGCGAGCGGCGTCATTGTGCGCGGCACCGACCAGCGTCGCCTGGAGCCGACCGCCACGTCCACCGAACAGGGTGATGGCCACCCCGGCAGCGGCCAGCCGCGCCAGCAGCGCGCTGCCGCACTCGACATTGGTGCGCATCACCACGCGTTCGAGCAGATGCAGCGGCACGCTCCCCTCGCGTCGGCCTGCGACCCGCAACACCAGCGCCCGCCCTTCGAGATCCAGCCGAGTGTCGCGACGATCGAGATAGAGCGTGGTCATGGTGTCTCACCCCACGTAGAACCAGGGGGGATCACGGGGCACCACCGCACGACCACGCGCGCGCACCTTGCCACGGGGGTCGAGGCGGATCAGCACGAAGCGATCCTCCTCGGGTTCGAGGATCCCGTCCACGGCGACGAGCAGATCGCGCCGCTCGGCGTGGGTGAGGAAGCATTCGAACACCGACTCCTGACAACCGCTGGCATAGCCCTTCAGCACCAGCAGGGCCTCGCGCAGACGCTCGTCACTGGAGATGTCGTAGGCGGCGATGAAGAGTTGACGCTGGCTCATGGCCAACAGGGTAGCGCCAAGATCTCTGCAAGGGGGCGCCACAAGGTTGTGGTGCCCGTAAACACTGGGCTGGCGGCCGTACCGAACGACGTCAGCAACCAGCCCAACGCGCCAGCACACCACCGAGCTCTGCGAGCTTGGCGCCGTCGCACACCTGGATGCGCAGGTCGGCGGCACGCCGCTTCACCCGCTTGTCGAGCGGGTGATAACTGACCAGCATGGCGCGCGCCTGCAGGCCACCGAGCAGGTCCGCGAGCACATCGAGCCGGAACAGCGCCTCGCTGCCGGGGCCGGTCTGATCGCGGTCATTGCGCCACTGCCGGGTCTTGCACTCGATCAGGTACAGCCGATTCTCGGCGAGGAAGGCGACATCGAGTTCGTTGCGCACCGGTTGATCACGCTGGTTGCGACGGACGATCTGCAGGCTCCGCGCGAGATCCTGGATGCCGCACTGATGCTCGCGACGCAGCGCGCGCACCAAGTCATAGACGTGCTCCTCGAGCCAGCCGCCATTGGCATAGAAGCGCGCCTCCTCATCCGGGAAGTGCAGACGTCCACCCTCGAACCGCAGCACCTCGGCGCTCTCCAGGCGCTCGATCAGCGTACGTAGCTCGATATCCCGCGCGCTGTGCTCATCCAGCCTGGGCGAGCGCAGCACGCCCTCGGACTTGAAGGCCAGCCAGTTGAGCGTCTTGAGCGCTCCCCCCAAGCGTCCGGTGTTCGCCGCCAGCCAGGCGGTCAGCTCGCGCCGCGCAGCAGGAACCGCCTCACCGATCGCTGACTCGACCGAGGCGCCGTGCGCCTGGAGGAAGACGTCGAGCCGCAGCCGGTTGTCGAGTTCCACCTTGGGTTGATCGGCGGGCGACATCCAGATCAGCCGATCGAGTTCCGGGTGGACGTAGAAGATCGGCGCCCCGGCGGCACGGAAGACCTCGTAGGCGGCGATGCTCATCGGCTTGGTGCCGCCGGTGGCATTGAGCGCGATACGCCCCGGTTGCTCACTGAAGCGTGCGAGCAGTTCGAGCACGCGTTCCTGGAGATGCTCCAGATCCCAGGGGTCGTCGATCGGCCAGTGCTCGACGCTGATCCCACGACCTTTCAGTACCGCGGTCAGCGCCTCGGTCTGGGCGTGCATGCCGGCATGGCAGAGCAGGATCACCGTCCGCGGCGCGACCTCCGGGTCGAGCGCCGGGGTGAGATTGGGGACGACCTGGGCGGAGACCAGGTAGAGATGGGTGTCGATATCCATGGGTATTCTCCTCGGCGAGATCAGTGATCGCCATCATCGAGCAGCACGTAGCTGACATCCTGGACCCTGACCTGGTACTGACCGGTGACGTACTGCATCCGCCGCCCCTCGGCCAGAGCGACCACGGATCCGGCCACGCTGCACAGCTTGCTGCCGCCGGTGATGTCGATGAGAATGTCGGCCGGCGCGATCCGCGCCTTTTCGACCAGACGCTCGAAGGCCGTGTCGGTCAAGCGGACGACGGCGTCGATATCGTTGAAGTCGATCCCTCGATCAGCCCCTCGGTGGTCGTCTTCGGCGACCTCGATGGTGAACTCGCAATCGGGGAAGCAGCGCTTGACCAGCTGCTCGAACAGCAAGCGCTGGGAGGCACTACCCGGTCTCCGGGGCTCGTCACCCGAGCAGACCAGTACGATCCGGGAGAGATGCGCGCGATGGTGAGCGATCGCCTCGATCGGCATGCGCCAGTTGAGACCACCATGGCGCGCGCGGAACGCATCGAGACCATCGAGCGAATCGATCGCGCCCGCCAGCTCATCGAACTGTTCCTCATACAATGCGCTGAGATACAGGATCAGTGCCCGCGCCCGGGGCGGCGCGACCATGGTCTCGATCCTCGGACGAAAGCGCTCGCGCGTGGCTTCGGCCAGGGCGCGCAGCCGGATCAGCAGCGCAGCGAAAAAGCCCATCGCCAGCACCCGGTGCAGCGGAATCCAGTGCTCGACGGTACCGCCCTCGAGCCATGTCCCGATATCGGTGAGCCATTCGAACAGGCTATCGGTGAACCAGCCGAGACCGACCAGCACCGCCAGTACCATCAGCATCGACTCCAGACGCGATCCCATCAACAGGTGCTCCAGCACCCGTCGCGCCCGCTCCTTCTTCAGCCCCGGCGCCGCGCCTCGCGACGGGCCGCTCACCTCATGCCCCCCGCGTCGAGCCGCTCGACCCTGTAGGGTTCGAGCCGGGCACCGCAGAGACGCATCTGCGCGGCACTCAGCTCGATCCCGCGCAGCTCGGAGGGTACGGTCATCGTCAGGTGCAGATAGCGCGCCCCGCGGGCACACACCTCGGCTGCGAGACTGACCGGCAGCGAGCCGATCACCACGTCCCCGGGCGCGATGCGCTCAGCGTCGAGGTGTTCGAGCCGCTGATCCACCGTCAGCCCCTCGGCACTCGCCCAGTCGAGCGCGCCGGCGTGGCGGGTGACGAAGTAAGTGGTCATGTGGACGCAGCCTCTTCCCCCTCGGCATAGATGGCACGGGCCTTCTTGGCGCTCTTGCCGGAGGGCGCCTCCCATTGCTCCTGCGGCCAGCGTGAACGAATGTCGACGAGCGCCCGGGCCTTGAGCGTGGCATCCTCCAGCGCGGCCCACTCCCCGGCCAGGCCTTTACCCATCAACGCCTCCTGCTCCGAGCTGCGGTTGGCCTGGGCGATGGCCGCGACCCGCTCATCGACCCAGGCACAGCGCTCGACGGGGGCGGCGTTGGTCTGCGGCTCGGTGTCGAACACTCCATAACCACTGCGGGTCTTGGCGCCGATACCCCGCTCACCCAGCGCCGAGCGCAGCATCTCGGCAGCGAGATCACGCCACCCCGGCGGCCCTTCGAGGACGAACAGAAAACTGCCACGCACGGCGATCTGTGCATTGGGGATCGGGCTGTCGAGATCCGTGGCGGGCGTCTTGCCCTCGGAGCCGTAGTACTTGAGATGGTGAGTGGTGACGACCTCCTGCACGAAGGGCGAATGCCCCTCGGCGTCGGGCTTCCACCAGGCATCGTGGAAGGTCACGAGCCCCGCCAGTCCCTCGGGGTGCTCTTCCTCTTCCTGTGGCCCGACCCCGAACAACTCGGCAATCGCCTCTGGATGCTGTGTCGCGAACTCGCTCCGTTCGACGTACGCGCGCACCACACCCTTGACGCTCGATCCGGGGAGATAGGGCGCGCCGTGACTGTGACCGACGGCACAGCCCGTCTCCAGGGCGCCACCGCCGCTCAGGCCGATGAACAATCGCGTTTCGAGCGCGAGCGTGAGCTGCGTGAAACGCAGCGGATCGGCGGTCGCGTTACGCCAACGTTCGAAGGCGGCACGGTAGAAGGTGCCAGGCTGGAGCCCGCAGATGGCGCGAATGTGCTTGGTCTTCGCCTCCTTGTCGTCCTGACCGTGCACCGCCAGACCGCGCTGGATCAGCAGACCGGGATGGGCCGAGCCCTCCTTGCCGACCTCACCATAGGGTTTCCTGACCGCCTCGCGCTGCAAGACGATCGATTCAGTCTGACTCATGGTTGCGCCTCTCCTCGCTCGCAGTGTCGCCGGTCGCGGTGATGCGCAACACCCCCTGCACATAGCGCTTGAGCCAGGCGGCTGCATCCAATGCGTGCCGGGTCAGCGCCATGGTGTCGGTGAGATCGGCGGTGATGAACCCATGATGCAGCGCAACACCATTGTCGGCCTTGGTGACACCGGCCTCGCGCAGCACCCGGCAGAGATCGTCGAGCACCCGGAGGTGTTCCGCCGTCCCCTTGGCCAACAGGAAACCACTGCTCTGGGCGAGACCATGCTGCAGGATCATGCCCGGCAACCGATGGACGATCGCGCCGTAACGCTTCGGATCGACCCCATCAATTCCCCCGCCGATGAGGTCGACACAGCTGTAGGCCGCCATCGCAAGGCGCTGTGCACGCATCTGCATCGTCATGCGCCCACCCCCTGAGTGCGCAGGAAGCGCACCAGCCCACGCCCGACCCCGGCCTTGCCGCCGATCTGCAACAGCGCGCCCCCGTCAGGCAGACAAGCCGCCAAGGCATCCGCCGTCTCCGGGCCGGCTCCCTCTTCCCGATCCTCGGGATGGCGGGACGCGGCAACCGCGTAGACGCCCCACAGCAGGCTGTCGGCGGGCAGATTTTCCTCGTACCAGAGCGCACCCTGCTTCACCGTGCCACTGTCCTGATCGATCGCGATCCGTGCCCGGACATCGGTCGCGGTCTCGGCAAGGAAGGCGAAGACATCGTCCGGCAACAGCGCGATCCGAGGACCGATCTGAGCCTGCGAGTCAGCATCACCGGGGAAGACGCGCTCGACGATTTGCTGTGCCCAGGCCGCGAGCAGACCACCGGAATCGGACTCGATCCGCAGATCGAGATCCTCCAGCACCAGGGTCGTGCGCGACTCGACGCTCTCGCCCCGGTTGGGCGAGTGCTCCTGCAAGCGCACCGCGCCAGCGGCGGGCGCAGCGGGCAGATCCGGCAGCGACTCGCCGGCGCGACGCAGATCCTCGGCATAACGCCGGAGCACGAAGGGCGAGGTCGCATAGCAGACGATGCCGGTCAGCGCCCGCACCGGCAGCGCCAGCAGATGGGCATCGTTGATCGCAAGCGCGCCGGCAAAGGCCTGATCGTTGCTGCGGATCTGCGCCGGACCGAAGAGCCGCTCGACGCGTGTCGTGTTGTCCGGGCTCACGCTCAGATGCTCGCGCAGCACCCCGCGCAGCGACGAGCCGGGCACGATCGGCAGGCGAGTGGCGCGGGCGCGCGCGATCGGCAGATCGACCACGCCGGTCGACTGCCCGGTGCCGCAGTGCAGCGGCGAGAGTGCATGGAGGTGGAAGATGCGCGTATCCATTGGGTGTCGTCCTTTCAGTGATCCATCGATCAGGCACACGGCGTCCAGGGGGCCGGCAGCGCCAGCCCGAAGCCGTCGCGGCGGTCTTGCGCCGTGTCGCTGATGTTGTTCAACCACAGCGGCGCGAATGCCGCCGGGTCGTGAGCGCCCACCAGTTCGAACCAGTAGACGCTACCCGCGGCGACGAGCCGCCGGGTCGGGCGTGGCTCGCCCTTGTGCAGATCCCAACCCGAGTTGGCCTGCCAGCGCTCACAGGCAACCGCCCGGAGCTTGAGGTGCACGCCGGGGGCCTCTGGCGGCTCGCCCTCCAGGGTGTCGGGGTCGATCCAGTCGGGGCGAAAACCGGCCGCGAAGGCGGCCGGGGTGAGCAGGGTCAGGCTCAGTCCGCCCACCTTCACCATCTGATCGAACCAGCCCTCCGGCACCGCAGGCCACTGCGACTCGGGTCTGGGCTCCAGCGCCGCGAGCCGCCGCTCGCCACCGAGATGGACCAGACCGGCGCGCAACGGCTGATCGCAGCGCGCCAGCAGCCGCAGCCGTCGGGTGGCGGCGGGCGGCTGCCCCGCCGGATCGAGAGGCTGATCCGGCATGAAGTCCAACGCATTGGTCTGGAACAACTGCGAGGTCTTGGCCGCATGGCTCTTGCGATCGATGGCGACATGGGTGCGGCGCTCGGTGGCCGGGGTCCAGCCCTGTTCGAGCAGCGCCTCGAACGTCGGGGTCGCACCGCGCCGGAAGTCGAGTAGCTGCGCGAGCGTCCACCAGCGAGGACCGGGCTTGGGCTTGCCCTTGACCGGATCGGTCAACTGCACCGGGATCAGCCCTTGCGGCAGGTCGCTGCCGCAACCCTCATCGAACGCACGGGGTTCGGCACGAATGCAGCACGGCTCGCGTTCCCCCTCCCGCGCCAGATAGAGGGCGTCGGCGGGCTTGGGCACCAGCAGCGCGGGAGCGACATCGGGCTCGACCCCCTCGCCCTCACGCCACAGCAGCGGACCGCGCACGCTCACCGCATCGAGCAGCGCGGGGCCGAAGTCGGTCCCCGTCTGTCTCGCCCAGGCCGTGCGCAGACAGCCGGCGAGCGTCGAGGGCGGCGGGAAGCGCGCCTCGTCCAACCCGTTGCTGGCGTCGAAGGGCCGACCGGAGCGGACGATCACCGGTGCCAGCGGATCGAGGGTGACCAGCGTGCTCGGTGACGGAGGATCGGCGCGACACACCGGCACGGAGACGGCCCGGGCACGCGAACTCCTTGACGTGGCCCGCGCGGTCGAACGATCGACCGCGCTCCGCGGACGCTGCTTGTCGTAGCGAACCCGTTTCCCCTGTGCTTGCGATTTCTTCTTCTTGGTCATGGATTCACCTCCGCTGCGGTGCGCGCCGAGAGCCAGCGAGCGATGATCAGGGTGTCGGCGAGCAGATCGAGGTTCCAGGCGAGCGCACGGGCATGCGTCTCCAATGCCCTGGAGACCTCGGGCGCGAGTTGACCCTGCTCGGTGCGGGTGCGATCGAGCACGCGCAACAGCTCGGCGCGCCGCATGCCTTCGTGCAGGGCGGCATCTGGCTGATCGTCGAGCCAGTTCAGGCGCCGCGCGCCGTCGCGCAGGTCGTAGGCGACCCGGGTGGTCAGCGCGCCGCTGCGATAGTGCGTCACCAGCTCATCGAGTGCGCCCAGCTTGTCCGGCTCGTCCCAACGCACGCGCCAGCGCAGCTCGCCGCCGGAGCGGATACCGAGCTGGATGGCCAGGGCATTGCGTTCCTCGCTGGAGCCGGGCATGCCGTCCTTGGCCAGCTTCTCGGCGGCGTCGGCACGCTGACGCAGGGCACCGAGCGGTTCCATCAGGTGACCGATGCCGATCCCGACCGAGAGCGTGGGGCTGATCTCGGCGCGACGCGTCGCATCGTCCGAGGCCAGCGCTCGGGCACAAGGCGCCATGGTCTGCTCGAACGCCTCGGCCAGGGCCTTGGCGCAGTCCACGGCCCGGTCGAGCGGCACCAGCGCCAGCACGTCATCGCCGCCGGCATAGATCGCGTGACCCTGATAGTCGCGTACGATCCCGGCCACGCCGCTGGCAAAGCCGTGCAGGGCACGCGAGATCATCCGCGAGTCCTCGGTCGAGCGTGCCGCGTCGAGCAGCTTGCCCATGCGATCGCCGTCGGCCTTGAGGATGGCGGCATAGGGGACCGGGGTGCCGTGGCGTCTGGTCACGGACTCCAGCGTGCGACGCAACTCGCCGAGCGCGCCTTGATCCGCTCGCAGCTGCTCGTCGCTCCGCTGACGCCGGGCCTCGTCACGCAACTGCTCGATCTGGTTGTCGAGCCGGAAGTCGAAGAGCAGTTGGGCGTCATAGGGGAAATCGCCATAGGTGCCACGATTGCCCCTGGCGCGGGTGGCGATTTGCGCCTTGATCAGCGGTTCGTAGGCTTTCTTGAGGTCTTCGAAGGCGCTTTTGGTTTTCTTACTGACATCACGCAGCCAGGGATCGGCAGCAATCCGCGAGTAAGGGGTGAACTGCTCCGGATCACCCGCCAGGCGCTTGATCACGCCGAGGGCGTCGAGCTGCTCGTTGGCAGACGCCAGCCCGAGACGACGCGCCGCGCGGACATCACCATGCACGCCCCTCTGGAGCACGGTCTCCAACACACCGTCGAGCGAGGACTTGGGCAGACCCGCGCCCTCGGGGGGGGTGAGCGGCGCGAAGTCGCGCGTCGCCTTGCGTGCGGCCAGGACGCCGCCCAGCCGTTCGCTGGCGGCCTTGGCCCCCTGTTCAGGGTCGATCTCGACCCAGGCGGAGAAGATCTCGAGCAGGTCGTCGAACTGACTCGACCACAGCGGCTCGTCGCGCAGCCAGCGCGCCATGCCCTTGTCCTGACGCACCTGCTCGCCGATCTCGCGCAGCCGGGCGCGGGCGGCCTCGGCCGCCTCGGCACACAGCGCACGCGCCGCGGCATCGTCGGCGAGGACGAGTTCGGCGCGCAGGATGTTGGCGACGTTGGCGGTATCGCCGGGGTTGTCATCGGGCGCGAGCTCGGTCTCCGGTTCGTTCGGACACGGGAACACCAGACAACCCGGATGAGTGCAGTGCAGCGTCAAGGCCGCGGCCTTGGAGACCTCCGAGAGCAGCCAGGAGCCACACCAGAGATCACGCGTGCGGCGCGCCGAGGCGATCAGCCCCTGTACCGGACCGATCGACAGGGTGATCAGATAATCCTTCATCATGCCTCCTGCTCGAAGAACGCCATGAAGGCGCGCAACGCATCGGTCTGCCCATTCTCCTTCAACGGCTTGACCTGCTCTGCCAGACGAGTGCGCTCCTGTGGGTCAGCGGGCCAAGGTCGCGGCGTTGATGCGCCTGCGGGTTGAGAAAACTTGAGCGATATCGTCAATGCCTGCTCCCAGCCCGGCAGTAGCAGCGCCGCCGGACGCCAACGCCTTTCCGCATCGCGATAAGGCCGCAGGATCAGTGGGCTGGCCATGCGCTCGCGTGTCTCGCCAGCGAGATCGGCGGGTTCGAGCACATGATCGATGGGTTCCTGATCCCGACGTGGACGCGTCCCACTTGGGGCATCCTTGAAGTGGAACACGATCGGCAGGCCGAAGGCCGCGCGCGGGAACACCGGCCCACAGTCGACGAAAGGCTTGGCATGGTCCGACGAGCTGCAACCACTCAGCTTGCGAATGGCATCGGGTTCGGGCCAGCAGCTGCGGCCAGGGCGTTTCGGTACAGAACCGTGGTTTCGCCCCATCCCCTCACCCTGACGGAAACGCTTCAACAGCCCGATTGCTCGCTCATGCGCACTACGCGCATCTGGGCCCTGACGCCCTTCGCACAGCCAACCACCAGCAGCCTCGACCTCGCTGGCGTCCACCGGCGTCAAGGAGTCGGCCTCGACCGCCCCCAACCCTCTCCGGGTACGCGCCCCAATCCCACCGAAGCTCGCCCACCAGCGCAACGCAACTTCGACCTCGTGTCTTTGTTGTGGATCGAGGCGTTCATCCATGGACAGTTGCAGCTCGAAGCGAAGCCCAGCATGCATCAACGCATGCGGCTTCTTCTCGACGTCGGTACCATCCGCAGTCAACTTGCCCTGCGCCGGAAACAGTGCATAAGCAAGAGGATCGCCAATCCAGTTCTTCAGGCGTGGAGTAGAATTCAACCGGCCAGTGGCACGGCGGTCAGGGTGGTACTCGAAGACGGGCTCCACCTCTGCCCTCCCCTTGGTGCGCACCACGACCCGCACCCGACTCGCGACCGGCCCCTCAGCTCCGATCCCTCCCCAGATCGCCCGCTCGCGCTCGAACAACCGCTCTGGATCATCACGATCGGCACCGCCACAGGCGATCCGCCACCAGAAGCGAAGTTGCCCACGGATCGACGAGGCGCGAATCGGCAACGCCTCATCGACCTCGCCGGCCTCGACACCACCGCCGTAGAGCGGCGTCACCAACTTGCAGGCAAGAGTCAGGTCCGGGGACTGGGGGGTACGCGTCCGCCACTCGGCGCACAGGGCACCGGGGTCGAGCGCTGGGGGGGGGGTTCTCATGTGATCTCCTTGATCGGTTCGTCGAAAGACGACCTATGAGTCCAGTGAGTCGTCGCTCTTCATACTCCCGGCGACACTCAGACTCATGCGACCGGGGGTATGGAGCGCCCTGGAGTACTCGATCCCGGGCACGACGACGGCGACCATCAGGGCCCGAGATAAATGGCCTCAGGGTCGATCGTCAAACCGAACCGCGAGCGCGGTCGGGTGCCCTCACGATGAATGGAGTAGGGTTTGCAGAGCTGCGGCCCGAGCACCTCGAACAACATGGCATTGGTCAGGGTCTTGCGCTGATCGAAATACTCCTTGGTCATACCCTGCTTGAGTGCGGCCTCGACCCGCTCGACACCGCCCTCATCGGCAATACGTCGATAGATCGAGAGGAAGTGGTCAGAGACGTCACGATCGCTCCAGCGCACACTGTTCAGCCCGGCCATCCGCCGCTCGACCATCATCAGATAGAAGGCGAACTGCGCCGGAGGCATCGGCACGACTTCTCCTGCGGCATAGACGAGACGGTCCCGAACATGGATTCGCAGGTTGGGCGGTTCGACCGATCGCTGCGCTGCCTCGACATATTCACCGAAGCTCGTCACGCCATGCACCAGCCGCTTCGGCAAGGTGTCTCGCACACGCAGGAAGGGGATCTCGGCCAAGGTCACCCGGGCATCGCAGGCATCGACCATCTTGTTGTCACGCGTCACCAGCATCCGGCTCGTCGGGGTCGGGTAGAAGAAGTCCCAAGTCGACTCGAAGGGTTCAGACACCAGCACGTGAGACAGTTTGTCCTGGGGGCGTCCGAACAACCCGAGAGCGTACCCGATGTAGTACCCCATGGTCTTGCGACCACCAGCGATCGAGACATGCACAGCGCTGTCATCGTCGGCGCAAAAGCCGCGGATCATGGCGCAGATCTGGTCTGCGGCGGCAAGGCTGTCAGCCTCGGTGCGGATATCCGACAGCGCCTCGCCATCGGCATCCTTCAACACATGGATGAAATTCTCGTCGAAGCAGATCTCGGGTAGGTCGTAATCGTGACGTAACCGCTGGAACCAGCCACCATCGGGCGACAGCAGACTCATCCGCGCCCGCTCCGCGCCTTCCAGGGTGGTGATGATGTGGACCTCGGTCGGGATCCAGGGGTCGGGTTCGCGAACCGCCAGTCCGAACAGGGTCTCGGTCACGACCTGGGGCGACAACCCGGTGACTGCGATCATGATCCGGCGGGGAAACTTGCAGGGCTCCATCAAATCCAATCCTTGCTGTATATAACTCGGCGATCTAGCCGCCATTCATAATCCGCAGATTCGCCCTGTTTGTCTCGCTTCAAAAGCTTTTGACGACACCCGTCATGACCCCGTAGGCCCCGAGACCAAAGGCGCTGGCCTTGCCGAGATGGGTCCACTGCCCCAACCAGAGAGAAGGCCACAAGGTCTCGAGTCCCTCCCCCTCGAGCTCCAGCTCACCGAGCAGTCCACCGAATTGCATCTGACGATGCTGACGCGAGGAGTAGCGCGTCCAGTCGAACCAGCGCAGCCGTGACGCGCTTAGTCGCACTGTTGCCGGGCCTGGCTGCGGGTAATGGGCAATGTGATGACCGAGATCCACGTCATGGGTGATGGCCAGTGCGTGGAGCCGTCGCTGCAGGGCCTTGAGCAGATCATCGACCACGAACTCGCGGGCACCGACGAGACGACCGGCTCGCTTGATGCGCAGCGGCGTGAGTAGGTGCAGACGAAGGACATCCGTCCCCAACGGTGCAGGGGGTGGGTCGGGCTCGCCAACCGACGGTGCTTGATAGGGCATTCGCCCGGGGACATGGAGGGTCGTCCAGACATCACTGCCGAGCCGGGGCTCGGCCTCGACCCGAACCAACGAGAAGCGTCCGCGGCTCGCCCCGGCCCCCTGCTCACCGGCCTGGGTCAGCGCATGGATCAGATAGGGCGCCTGGGTGATCGCCGATCCGACCAGGGTTATCCCAAGCGCATATTCCTCCCCGGGAACCAAACGGCTCGGTGCCTCGGGATCGAGTTCGAGGAGGAAGGGATGTGGAGTATTCGCCGGAGCGCCGGCGGGAATCTCGAAGAGCGTAGAATAGACACAGGTCCCCGACAGCAGACAGCCATCGCAACTCGGCGCACCCGTCACGCAAACGCTGCCTCGCAGACCGTGACCGAGCAGCCCGCGCCAGGTGGATCCGGCATAGGCCGGCAAC
The DNA here is from genome assembly GCF_041155115.1 of Marichromatium sp. PS1. Taxonomy (NCBI): domain Bacteria; kingdom Pseudomonadati; phylum Pseudomonadota; class Gammaproteobacteria; order Chromatiales; family Chromatiaceae; genus Marichromatium; species Marichromatium sp. PS1. The sequence continues at coordinate 125,778 of NZ_BAAFHB010000004.1, read as the reverse complement.
TGGATGGTGTCGAGTGCGCGCAAGCAGAAACGCAACCGCATCAGCGCGGGAAAGGCCAGACTCGACATCGGGGACAGGATATCCATTTCTACGACACACTCAGTGTCCCTAATGTAAACGATTTCGACACCATATCCCAATCGCCACAATCCACGCCTTGCGGTATCAGACCCCGTCCGATTGTGCGAAGATCGGCGACAACCTTTTTGACCAACCATTCAAGCAATCCATGTCTTCGACTCTCGAATCCAGCCAACCCACCCCCACCTCTTCCGACGCCTGCGTGGTGCCGAGCGATCCGACCGCGGCGCCGGTGAGCGACCCGCGTCTCTGGCACCTCGGCACCCGCGTGGTGGCGATGCCGAGCGACACCAACGCCTATGGCGACATCTTCGGCGGCTGGCTGATGGCGCAGGCGGATCTGGCCGGGAGCACGGTGGCGATCCAGGTGGCGCAGGGTCGGGTGGCGACGGTGGCGGTCAAGGAGTTCCGCTTCCTCGCCCCGGTGCTGGTCGGTGATCTGGTCGATCTGTTCGCGCGGATGCAGCGTCTCGGCAACAGCTCGGTGACGGTCGAGGTGCAGATCTGGGCACAGCGCGAGCCCGACCCGGCCAGTCGCCACCAGGTCGCCGCCGCGGCGATCACCTATGTCGCGGTGGACGACGATGGCCGACCGCGCCGGATCACGCCACCGCCGGCGCTGAGCGACTAGCGCCGTCCCGGGCGCACGCCCGACCACCCTGCCGCGACATCTTGTCGCCCCACCCCGCAACACGAGGATTCGCACCATGTTCGAAGCAACCAAGGTCGGCCGCTCGGTGAGCAAGCAGGACTTCAAGGAGCAGCAGACACAGCTGCGCACCGACCTGCTGGCCGCGCAGCGCGAGCTGAAGGCCGCGCAGGTGCCGGTGGTGGTGCTGATCTCGGGGATCGAGGCGGCGGGCAAGGGCGAGGTGGTCAATCGGCTCAACGAGTGGCTCGACACCCGCGGGGTGCAGACCTTCGCCTTCTGGGACGAGTCCGACGAGGAGCGCGAGCGCCCGCGCTACTGGCGGTTCTGGCGGGCGCTGCCGGGGCGCGGCGAGATGGCGATCCTGTTCGGCGGCTGGTATCAGACGCCGATCGAGCACCGCTTCCGCGATCACTGCGGTGATGCCGAGCTCGACGCCGAGCTCAACCGCATCGTCGACTTCGAGCGGATGCTGATCCAGGACGGGACGCTGATCGTCAAGTTCTGGTTCCACATGTCGGAGTCCGACCAGAAGGCGCGGCTCAAGGAACTCTCGCGCGACGACAAGAGCCGCTGGAAGATGCTCCCGGACAAGAGCAAGTTCTCCGAGCAGTACGCCGCCTTCGAGGAGGTCGCCGAGCGGGTGATCATGCACACCGATCGCGGCGTCTCGCCCTGGTATCTGATCGAGGCCGGCAACCGCCGCTATCGCGACCTCACCGTCGGCAAGACCCTGCTCCATGCGATGCGCGCGCGCCTGGCCGCCGCCGGCCCCACCGACGAGCCGGTCTCGGGCATCGGCAGCCCGGAGCTGCCGGCCGGCGAGCAGGCGCAGATCACCCTGCTCGATCAGCTCGATCTCTCGCTCGCGCTCGAGCGCGACCCCTACAAGGCCGAGCTCAAGCGGCTGCAGAACGAGATCAATGAGCTGGCCTGGCGCGCCTACACCCAGAAGCGCTCGACGGTGCTGGTGTTCGAGGGGGTGGACGCCGGCGGCAAGGGCGGCGCCATCCGTCGCATCACCAACGCCATCGACGCCCGGCTCTATCGCGCCATCCCGGTGGCGGCGCCGAGCGACGAGGAGAAGGCGCACCACTATCTGTGGCGCTTCTGGCGCCAGATCCCGCGCGCCGGCTATATCACCCTCTACGACCGCTCCTGGTACGGGCGGGTGCTGGTCGAGCGCGTCGAGGGTTTCGCCACCGACGCCGAGTGGCGCCGCGCCTACTCCGAGATCAACCGCTTCGAGGAGCAGCTGGTCGACAGCGGGGTGATCCTGCTGAAGTTCTGGCTGCACATCAGCCAGGACGAGCAGCTCAAGCGTTTCAAGGACCGCGAGAACGTGCCCTACAAGCGCTACAAGATCACCGACGAGGACTGGCGCAACCGCGAGAAGTGGCCGCAGTACAAGGAGGCGATCAACGAGATGGTGGTGCGCACCAGCACCCGCCACGCCGCCTGGACCCTGGTCGAGGGCAACGACAAGCCCTATGCGCGGATCAAGGTGCTGCGCACTATCTGCGCGGCACTGACCGAGGCGCTCGAGGGCGAGCAGCCACCGCCGGCGGGTTATCTGCCCTGCGGCGAGCGTCGCCCGCAGCCAGCCGAGACGGCGACCGCGGGCAAGAAGGACAAGTGAGGATTCAGCCGGGCAGGTCGAACAGACGCAGCGCGTTGTCGCGGGTGAGCGCGGCGATCGCCTCCGGGGTCGAGCCGCGCACCTCGGCCAGGCACTCGGCCACGTGGGCGACCCAGGCCGGCTGGTTGGACTTGCCGCGATGCGGCACCGGGGCGAGATAGGGGGCGTCGGTCTCGATCAGCAGGCGCTCGTCCGGGACCTGGCGGGCGACCTCGCGCAGCTCGGCGGCGTTCTTGAAGGTGACGATCCCGGAGAAGCCGATGTGGAAGCCGAGTTCGAGGGCACGGCGCGCCGTCTCCCAGTCCTCGGTGAAGCAGTGCACCACGCCGCCGACCTCGCCCGCGCCCGCCTCCTCCAGGATTTGCAGGGTATCGGCGCGGGCCTGACGGGTGTGGATCACCAGCGGCTTGGCGCAGGCGCGCGCGGCGGCGATATGGGTGCGGAAACGGCGCTGCTGGCGCTCGGCGTCCTCGGCGCCACGGTAGTAGTCGAGCCCGGTCTCACCGATGGCGCGCACCCGGGGATCGTCGGCGAGCGCGAGCAGGCGCGCCACGTCGGGGTCCTCGCCCTCGTTCTCGTTGGGGTGGACGCCGACCGAACAGAAGACCTCGGGATAGGGCTCGATCAGCGCGCGCATCGCCGGATAGTGCTCCAGATCGATGCCGATGCTCATCAGATGGGTGACGCCCGCGGCGCGGGTCGCCGCGATCAGCGCGGCGAAGTCGCCGCCATGGGGGGTGAGGTCCACCCGGTCGAGGTGGCAGTGTGAATCAACCAGCATCAAAAACAGCCTACATGGTGTGGGTGGGACGCTCGGAGTTGAGCATGCCCGCCAGATATTCTTCGATCTTGCGCCGCGCCGCGCCCTTGTCCTGATCGCTGAACTGCACCCCGACGCCGACCGAGCGGTTGCCCTCGGCGCCGGGCGGGGTGATCCACACCACCCGACCGGCCACCGGGATGCGGTCGGTCTCCTCCATCAGCTGCAGCAACAGAAAGATCTCGTCGTCGAGCTGATAACGCTTGGTGGTGGGGATGAACAACCCGCCGTTCTTGATGTAGGGCATGTAGGAGGCGTAGAGCGCGCTCTTGTCGCGGATGGCGAAGTTGAGGATGCGCTGCTGGCCGCCCAGCGCGCCCAGCGAGTTGGTCGGTGAACTCATCGATCGGGACCCTCGGGGTGGATGCGTGCGGACGCCACGCGAGATCACGCCGACGCGGCTCGGCCGGACACGGCCAGCTCGCGCCATTCGATGGCCAGCGACTCCAGCAACAGTTGGGCGTTGACGCTGCCCTCGCACTGGGTGCGGGCCTCGAGCACCCGCCTGAAGAAACGATGCGCGGCCACCGGATCGAGCCGTGAGGCGAGCGCGGCGAGCGCCTCGCGCTGATCGGGGTTGTCGAGCCGGGGCGGCGTCGCGCTCGCGCCCAGGCGCAGCAGGTCGCAGAGCCAGCCGGCCATCCACTCCAAGAGTAACGCGGCGCCGAGCTTGTTCCAAGCCGCCGCCTCTGCGAGCGGCGCGCGCTCCCCCCGGGCCAGCGCGATGAACCCCTGGAGCCGCTGCGCACGCGCCTCCAGGCGCTCGGGGTCGAGCCGGTCGAGCGCGGCCAGCGGCGCGCCGTGGGCCAGACGCAACGCCAGCGCGGCCTGCTCATCGGGCAGACGACCACGCAGCCAAGCGAGCGCCTCGGCCTCCGCAGGCAACGCGATACGCAGCTGCTGACAACGGCTGCGGATGGTCGCCGGCAGTCGCTCCGGGTGCTCGGCAACCAGACACAGCAGGGTGCGCCCGACCGGCTCCTCCAGGGTCTTGAGGAGCGCGTTGGCCGCCGCTGCGTTGAGATGATCGGCGGGATCGATCAGCACCACCCGCCGCGCGACCCGGCTCGGGGTCAGCGCCTCACCGGCGCAGAGGGTACGGATCGCGGCGATCGGGATGTCACCGGACTTGCTCTCGGGGTCGGGACCGACACGCACCAGGTCAGGATGATTGCCGGCGGCGAGCAGCACACACTCCGCACAGCGCCCGCAGGCCTGCCCCTCGGTGTCGGGTGCGGCGCAGAGCAGCGCACGGGCGAAGCGTTCGAGCAGAGCACGCTTGCCGACCCCGGCCGGTCCGCTCAGCAACAGCGCGTGCGGCAGCCGATCGGCGGCGCGCGCCTGTTGCAGCCGCGCCCAGGGCGCGGCGAGCCAGGACGGCAGTCGATCGCGCCCCTGGCTCATCGTCCGGCCCCGAGCGTCTCGTGCAGCTCCACGGCGAGACGCTCGATCTCGGCGCTGACCGACTCCAGCGGTGCGGCGGCATCGATCACCCGATAGCGCTCCGGCATGGTCGCCGCCCGCGTCAGATAGACCGAGCGCACGGCCTCGAAGAAACGCAGGGTCTCGCGCTCGAAGCGATCTGTCGCACCGGCACGGGCGCGGGCACGCGCCAGCCCCTGTGCCGGCGGCAGATCGAACACCAGGGTCAGATCCGGGCGCAGCGCCCCCTGCACCAGCCGCTCGAGGGTAGCGATGGGGGCGACGTCGAGCCCGCGCCCCCCACCCTGATAGGCGTAGGTGGCGTCGGTGAAGCGATCGCAGATCACCCACACGCCGGTCTCGAGCGCCGGGCGGATGGTCTTGTCGAGATGTTCGGCGCGGGCGGCGAACATCAGCAGCAGCTCGGCGGTCTCGCACATGGCGCCGTGCTCGGGATCGAGCAACAGTTCGCGGATGTGCTCGGCGATCGGCGCCCCACCCGGCTCACGGGTGGTGATGACGCGCCGCCCCTGGGCTCGCAGCGCCCCGGCGAGACGCTCGACCTGGGTACTCTTGCCCGCGCCCTCGATCCCCTCGAGGGTGATGAAACGACCAGCTTCGGTTGATGCAGACATCTATTTTCCCAGGATATAGCGACGCACCGCGCGCTTGTGCTCGGCATAGGTGGCCGAGAACTGGTGGGTGCCGTCGCCCTTGGAGACGAAGAACAGGGCGTCGCCGTCGGCCGGGTGCAACACCGCATGGATGGTGCCGCGACCGGGCAGCGAGATCGGCGTCGGCGGCAGACCGTCGATCACATAGGTGTTGTAGGCGGTCGCCTCGCGCAGGTCGGAGCGGCGGATATCGCCCTCGTAGCGCTCACCCATGCCGTAGATGACGGTCGGATCGGTCTGCAGCCGCATCCCCATGCGCAGCCGTCGCACGAAGACCCCGGCGATCTTGGCCCGCTCATGGGTCGCGGCGGTCTCCTTCTCGACGATGGAGGCGAGGATCAGCGCCTCGTAGGGGGTCTCGACGGGCAGGTCCTCGGCGCGACCGGCCCACTCCTCGGCGAGCACCAGCTTCATCCGCTGCATCGCACGACGCAAGACGTCGATCCCGCTGGTGCCGCGCGGGAAGGCATAGGTATCGGGGAAGAAGCGCCCCTCCGGGTGCTCGCCGGGATGGCCGAGCCGGGCCATCAGCTCGGCATCGCTGAGCGCGGCCAGCCCCTCGCCGCCGAAGTGCGGATGGGCGTCGATCGCCTCGACCGCGCGACGGAAGGTCCAGCCATTGACCAGGGTGATCGGATACTGCACCACCTTGCCACGCACCACGTGATCGAGCACCTCGACCGGTGTCATCGCGGCGGTGAGGGTGTACTCGCCGGCCTTGATGCGCGTCTGGTCGCCACGCCGGTAGGCCAGCGCGATGAAGTAGTAAGGATGCGGGATGATGCCGCGCTCGGTGAGCCGCTCGGCGATCTGGCCGAGCGAACTGCCGGTCGGGATGTCGAAGACGATGGATTCACGATCGAGCGCGATCGGCGTCGTCTCGAAACGCTGGTAGTCGACCCACAACCCGGCGCCGAGCACACCCAGGGCAATGAGCAGGATCAGGAGGATTCGCAGCAGGGTCATTCGGTGAGTCGTCATCCAGGCGTGTGCGAGGCGGCCCGCACCGCGTGCAAGAGGTCCCAGGGCTGATCGTCGAGGTCGAAGCGCCGCGCTTCGAGCCTGGCCACCGGCCAGACAGCGATCACCGCGTTGGTGAGAAAGAGCGCGCGGGCGCGCTCGAGGTCATCGCCGTTCAGGCGGCGCACCTCACAACCGATGCCGGCCTCGGCAGCCAGCTCTCGCACCAGTTCGCGCACCGTGCCGGTGATACCGGCCTGATCGAGCGCCGGGGTGTAGAGCCGCGCACCGTCCCACAGGAACAGGTTGCTCATGGTGCCCCCGCAGATGGCGCCATCCGGGGTCTGCATCAAGCCCTCGGCGATGGCGCCATCGTCCCACTCGCGCCGTGCCAGCACCGCATCGAGCCGGTTGAGGTGCTTGAGCCCGGCCAGCGCCGGATTCACCGAGACCGGCGTACGACAGTAGCGCACCGCCACGCCCCGTCGCCAGTCCGGCCCCGGCGGGCGTGGATAGAGCAGCAGGATCCGCCGGGGCTCGGGCCGCATCGGCGGCCGGTAGCCACGTCCACCGCTGCCGCGCGTGAGCATCAGCTTGAGCACCCCCTCCTCGACGCCATCGAGCAGCGTCGCGAGCTCGGATTCGAGCTGGGCGGCAGGCGGGAGCGGGAGCCCCAGGCGCGCGCAGCCATGCGCGAGTCGGGCGAGATGACGTGACCACTGACAGGGCCGGCCGGCACGTACCAGCAGGGTCTCGAACAGACCGTCACCATAGTGCAAGGCGCGATCGGTGATCGTCAGATCAGACAGCGGACAGCCGTTGAGCAGCACCCGCAGCGGGGCGCCCGGCGTGTCATGAGTGGGTTGTGGGGAGACGCTGGAATCGCTCAACACACGACTCCTGGAGCGGCGGGAAGCGCCCACCGGGGCACGGCGCGAGAGGCGCCGTCCCCGATGGGTACGCGGGGTCAGACCCGACGGAACACCAGGGTGCCGTTGGTACCGCCGAAACCGAAGGAGTTCGACATCACCACGTCGAGCTTCGACTCGCGTGCGGTGTTGGGCACGTAGTCGAGGTCGCACTCCGGATCCGGGGTGCTGTAGTTGATGGTCGGCGGCGCGACCTGATCGCGCAGCGCGAGCACCGAGAACACCGCCTCGGCGCCACCGGCGGCGCCCAGCATGTGACCGGTCATCGACTTGGTGGAGCTGACCATGGTCTTGTAGGCATGGTCGCCGAGCGCACGCTTGACCGCGAGGGTCTCGCCTCGGTCGCCAGCCACGGTCGAGGTGCCGTGGGCGTTGATGTAGTCGACCTGATCCGGGCTGATGCCGGCATCGTTGAGCGCCATCAGCATGCAGTCGGCCGCACCCGAGCCATCGGTCAAGGGCGCGGTCATGTGGTAGGCGTCGGAGTTCATGCCGACACCGACCAGCTCGGCATAGATGTGCGCGCCACGGGCCTTGGCGCTCTCGTACTCCTCGAGCACCACCACGCCGGCGCCGTCGCTGAGCACGAAGCCGTCGCGCTCCTTGTCGAACGGACGGCTGGCGCCGACCGGATCGTCGTTGCGGGTGGAGAGTGCGCGCGCCGCGGCGAAGCCGCCGAGGCCGACCGGCGAGGTCGCCATCTCGGCGCCGCCGGCGAGCATCACGTCGACATAGCCGTGACGGATCATCAGCGCGGCCTCACCGATGTTGTGGGTGCCGGTCGCACAGGCCGAGACGATCGAGTAGTTCGGCCCCCTGAGGCCGAATTTGATCGAGAGATTGCCCGCCACCATGTTGACGATGTTGGCGGGAACGAAGAAGGGAGAAATCCGACGCGGCCCCTTGGAGCGATAGGCCTCGTAGTTGTTCTCGATACCGGTGATGCCACCGATGCCGGAGCCGACGGCGACGCCGATGCGGCGGCAGTTCGACTCATCGATCTCCAGTCCGGAGTCGGCAATGGCCTGAGAGCCCGCGGCGACACCGTAGTGGATGAACTTGTCCATCTTCTTGGCGTCTTTCTCGGCGATGTACTCGCTGGGATCGAAGCCATAGATCGGCCCACCGAAGCGGGTGCTGAACGGTTCGATGTCGAAGTGCGTGATCGGCTGGATCCCACTCCTGCCGGCAAGGATGCTGTCCCAAGCGGACTTGACGTTCAGACCAACTGGCGCCACCAGACCCAACCCAGTGACAACTACCCTTCTGCCTGCCATTGCTTACCCCTTCTCGTTCAGTACACCACGATTTGGCGGGTCGAGCCGCGTGCGGCGTCCGTCTCCGACGGACGACTGCGCGCGGACAGCAACCCTGCCTCAGGCCTGGTGCTCGTTGATGTAGTTGATGGCCTGCTGGACCGTGGTGATCTTCTCAGCGTCTTCGTCAGGAATCTCGGTCTCGAACTCCTCCTCGAGGGCCATGACCAGTTCCACGGTGTCGAGGGAGTCCGCGCCCAGATCGTCGACGAAGGACGCCTCGGCGGTCACTTCTTCCTCTTTGACACCCAGTTGCTCGACGACGATTTTGCGAACTCGATCTTCAACGCTGCTCATAATGAAAGATTCCTCCGGAATGAATAAAGTGGCCCTCGCTGAGCCAGCCCGTATTCTAGTGACAAACGAGGGTCGATGAAAGCCAATAAATAGCCTTAGGTGAAAACCCTAACCGATTGATATAAGTCATTTATATCAATCAAGGAAAAGATTTTCACGCCATGTGCATGCCACCGTTGACATGCAGCGTCTCGCCAGTGACATAGGCCCCGCCGGGAGAGGCGAGGAAGGTCACGGCCGCGGCGATCTCCTCAGGGGCACCGAGTCGACCGAGCGGGATGGAGCCGAGCAGCGCATCGCGCTGGGCATCGGGCAGCACCCGGGTCATGTCGGTGTCGATGAAGCCTGGGGCGACGCAGTTGACAGTGATGCCACGGGCGCCGACCTCGCGGGCGAGCGATTTGGTGAAGCCCATCATCCCGGCCTTGGCCGCCGCATAGTTGGTCTGACCGGCGTTGCCGCTGGCCCCCACCACCGAAGCGATGTTGATGATGCGCCCCTTGCGCGCCTTGGTCATCGGACGCAGGCAGGCCTTGACCAGACGATAGATCGAGGTGAGGTTGGTCTCGATGACCGAATCCCACTCCTCGTCCTTCATCCGCATCAGCAGGTTGTCGCGAGTGATCCCGGCATTGTTGACCAGGATGCTGGGCGCACCGAGACGCTCGTTGAGCGTCGCCAGGGCGCTGCTGATCGACTCCGCATCGGAGACGTTGAGCACCAGACCGATACCCTGATGGCCGGCGTCCTTGAACGCCTGCTCGATCGCCGCGGCGCCGGCTTCGCTGGTCGCGGTGCCGGCCACTGCCGCACCCTGCTCGGCCAGCGCCATGGCGATGGCACGACCGATTCCACGCGAGGCGCCCGTAACGAGCGCGATTTCACCCTTAAGCATTGGCAGTCGCCTCCAGTGCCGCATCGAGGGTCTTCGGGTCGAAGACCGGCAGCGTCGTCATGTTCCTGTCGATACGCTTGCAGAGTCCGGCCAGCACCTTGCCCGGGCCCGACTCGATGGCGGCCGGCACCCCGTCGCCGGCGACCTTGCGTACCGTCTCGACCCAGCGTACCGGGCGATAGAGCTGCTGCACCAGGAGATCGCGCAACTCGGCGACATCCGCGGCCGGGGCAACGTTGACGTTGTGCAGCACCGGCACCTGGGGCAGCGAGAGATCGAGTTCGGCGAGACGCTCGGCGAGCTGCTCGGCGGCCGGACGCATCAGCGCACAGTGCGAGGGCACGCTCACCGGCAGCTGTACCGCGCGCTTGGCGCCGGCGGCCTTGGCCGCCTCCACCGCGCGCGCAACCGCGGCGCTGGCGCCGGCGATGACCACCTGTCCGGGGGAGTTGAAGTTGACCGCCTCGAGCACCTCGCCGCCGGCCTGCTCGGCGCAGAGTGCGATCACGGTGTCGTCGTCGAGTCCGAGCAGCGCGGCCATCGAGCCTTCGCCCGGCGGCACCGCCGCCTGCATCAGCCGGCCACGCTCGGCGGCCAGACGGACGCCATCGGCGAAGCCCAGGGCCTCGGCGGCGACCAGGGCGCTGTATTCGCCCAGCGAGTGCCCGGCCATGACCGTGGCGGGAGCACCACCGGCCTGACGCCACACCCGCCACACGGCGATGCCGGCGGCGAGCATGGCGGGCTGGGTGTTCTCGGTGCGGTTGAGCGCGTCCTCTGGACCGCTGCTCACCAGTTGCCAGAGATCCTGACCGAGGGCGTCAGAGGCCTCCTCGAAGGTCTGGCGAACGCTGGGATAGGTCGCGGCGAGGGCATCGAGCATGCCGAGCGCCTGCGACCCCTGACCGGGAAAGAAAACGGCGAGTTGTTGTGGCATCGCAATACAGGAAGATCAAGAGGGAAATCAGTAACGGACCAGGACCGAGCCCCAGGTGAAACCGCCTCCGAAGGCCTCCATCAACAGCGTCTCGCCACGACGGATACGCCCGTCGCGTACCGCCTGATCGAGCGCCAGCGGGATGGAGGCCGAGGAGGTGTTGCCGTGCTCGGCAACGGTCACCACCACCCGTTCCATCGGCAGATCGAGCTTGCGCGCGGTCGCCTGGATGATACGGATATTGGCCTGATGGGGGATCAGCCAGTCGATGTCCGACTTGGTGAGGCCTGCGGCCTCGAGGGTCTCCTCGACGATGCGCCCGAGGGTGGTGACGGCGATGCGGAACACCTCGTTGCCCTTCATCTGAACGAAGCGGGCGTCGGGGTGACCGTTGCCGAGCCCACCGGGGACCTGCAACAGGTCCTTGTAGGCGCCATCGGCGTGAAGATGGGTGGAGAGGATGCCAGGCTCGTCGGCGGCCTCGAGCACCACCGCACCCGCGCCGTCGCCGAACAGCACGCAGGTGGTGCGGTCGTTCCAGTCGAGGATGCGCGAGAAGGTCTCGGCGCCGACCACCAGCGCGCGCTTGGCCGCGCCGGTGCGGATGAACTTGTCGGCCACGTCCATTGCATAGACGAAGCCGGCGCACACGGCCTGCAGGTCGAAGGCCGGGCAGCCGTGCACATCGAGACGCTGCTGCAGCAGGGTCGCGGTGCTCGGGAAGAACTGGTCGGGCGTGGTCGTCGCCACCAGGATCAGGTCGAGGTCGGAGGCGGTGATGCCCGCCGCCTCCAGCGCCCTGCGCGCGGCCTGCTCGGCCAGATCGCAGCAGCTCTCCCCGTCGCTGACCAGGTGACGTTTCTCGATTCCCGTGCGTTCCCGGATCCAGGAGTCTGAGGTATCGACGACAGCCTCGAGATCTGCGTTGGTCATGACGCGGGCCGGCAGATAGCTCCCGGTCCCGAGAATGCGGGAATACTTCATCAGGCGGTTTCCCTGTACTGTCCGCTGCCCTCGAGCTGACGCCCGACCTGTTCACCGATCCGCTTGGGGATGTCCTCGCGGATCTCCTTCTCGGCGATATAGATTGCGTTTTCGAACGCGATCTCATCGGCGCCGCCGTGACTCTTGATTACGATACCGCGCAGTCCGAGCAGGCTGGCACCATTGTAGCGACGCGGATCGATGTCGCGGCTGAAACGCTTGAGGATGGGCATCGCGGCCAGTCCGGCAAGCTGGCTGAACCAGTTGCGCTTGAACTGCTTACGCAGCGAATGACGCACGAACTTGGCCACGCCTTCGCTCGACTTGAGCGCGACGTTGCCGATGAAGCCATCGCAGACGACCACGTCGACGTCATCGAGGTAGATGCCATCACCCTCGACATAGCCGACATAGTTGAGGCTGCTGTTGAGCAGCAACTCGTGGGCCTGCTTGACCTGCTCGTTGCCCTTGATCTCTTCCTGGCCGATGTTGAGCAGCGCGACCTTGGGCTGCTCGATGCCATCGACGACGGCGGCCAGCTCGCTGCCCATGACGGCGAACTGGAACAGATGGGCCCCGGAGCAATCGACGTTGGCGCCGAGATCGAGCATATGCGTATGACCGTGCAGCGAGGGCACCGTGGTGCTGATCGCCGGTCGATCGATGCTCGGCAGGGTCTTGAGGACGAACCGCGCGGTCGCCATCAGCGCCCCGGTATTACCGGCGCTGACACAGGCACCGGCCTCGCCGGCACGCACCAGGTCGATGGCCACGCGCATCGACGAGTCTTTCTTGCTGCGCAGCGCCCGCGATGGCAGTTCATCCATCGCCACCTCCTGGGAGGCGTGATGGATCCGCAGGCGCTCGCGACTCACCCCGCCGACATAGCCCTCAAGACGCTGCTCGTCGCCGACCAGGATCAGATTGGCGTGCGGGTTGTCCGCGAGATACTTGAGCGCTGCCGGGACCACGACACTCGGGCCGTGATCGCCGCCCATGGCGTCCAGTGCAATGGTGCAGGGTTGTGCCATCGATGCTCGACTCGCGTGTCGCGACCGTGACCCGAAACGGACCGACCGGATCACTCAGACTTGTCCACAACCTTGCGGCCGCGATAGAAACCGTCGGCCGAGACGTGATGACGACGGTGGGTCTCGCCGCTCGAGGGCTCGACCGAGAGCGTCGGCTTGCTCAGGGCGTCGTGGGAGCGACGCATGCCGCGCTTGGAAGGGGTCTTGCGATTCTGCTGAACTGCCATTGTTATCTCCAGGTACGGATCTGACGCCTCGTTGGCACGAGACGTCGCGTTGATCGAAATTGCGAAACCATCAGCCCTCGTCGTCGCGCCCGCGCGACTTCAGACTCGCCAGAATCGCGAACGGGTTGTCTCGCTCCGGCGTCGTCTCCAACAACGGCTCGGAATCGGGCGGCGAGGCATCGGTAGAAACCGGCGCCTCACACTCACCGGGCGCATGACGCGGCACCGCCGGGATCGCGAGCAGCAGCTCGTCCTCGATCCAGTCAAGCGGCTGCACCGGCTCGTCGTCTTCGACCAGCACCGGGTCGAGCGTCTCGTCGAGCTGCTCGGCCTGCTGCTCGCTGCGCACCAGCGCCAGCCTCAAGGGCGCGCTCACCGCAACGGCGACCTCGCCGAGACAGCGCTGACAGGGCAGCCGCAACACCGCATCGACGTCCCCGAAGACACGCACGCGCCCCCGGGGATCACGCTCGAAGGCGAGACGGTAACAGACCTCGGCCTTGCCCTGCGCAAGCGGGGCGAGACCGAGGACGGCCTCGGCAAGCCTCGGCAGCCGCGCAAGCTCGATCGTGCCGGTGAAGACACGCGCGGCCTGCGCGGCACGCCATGGGTCCAGTCGCTCAGGTAACGACGCTGACATAAGCTAATCAAATTAACCCAGTTTTGGCGATTTCGTCAACTTCCACGAATCAACCACCGCCCACCAGCGCGAGCAGGATACCGGCGGCCACTGCCGAACCGATGACACCGGCCACGTTCGGCCCCATCGCATGCATCAACAGGAAGTTGTGATGATCCGACTCGAGACCGACCTTGTTGACCACGCGCGCGGCCATCGGCACCGCCGAGACGCCGGCGGCGCCGATCAGCGGATTGACCTTGCCACCGGTGACCTTGCACATGATCTTGCCCATGATCACACCGGTGGCGGTACCGATGCAGAAGGCCAGCGCGCCGAGCAACAGGATGCCGAGCGTCTGCACGTTGAGGAACATCTCGGCCGAGAGCTTGGAGCCGACGGCCAGACCCAACATGATGGTGACCACATTGATGATCTCGTTCTGCGCGGCGCGGCTGAGGCGATCGACCACACCCGATTCACGCAGCAGGTTACCGAACATCAGCATGCCCATCAGCGGTGCGGCCGAGGGCAGCAGGGTCACGCACAGCACCAGCACCGCGAACGGGAAGAGGATGCGCTCGAGCTTGGAGACGTGGCGCAGCTGCTCCATCTTGACCTGACGCTCGGACTCGCTGGTCAGCGCGCGCATGATCGGCGGCTGGATCAGCGGCACCAGGGCCATGTAGGAGTAAGCGGCCACGGCAATGGCGCCGAGCAGATCGGGCGAGAGGCGCGAGGCGAGGAAGATCGCCGTCGGGCCGTCGGCGCCACCGATGATCGCGATCGAGGCAGCATCGGCCATGCTGAAGTCGAACCCGGGGATCAGGTTCAGCGCCAGCGCCCCGAGCAGGGTGGCGAAGATGCCGAACTGCGCCGCGGCACCCAACAACAGGGTCGAGGGGCGCGCGATCAGGGCGCCGAAATCGGTCAGCGCGCCGACCCCCATGAAGATCAGCAGCGGGAAGATCCCGGTCTCGATGCCGACATGGTAGATCATGCCCACCATGCCGTCGGGACCACCGATCCCGGCCACCGGCGTGTTACAGAGGATGGCGCCGAAGCCGATCGGCAGCAGCAGCAGCGGCTCGAACTTCTTGGCGATCGCCAGATAGATCAGCAGACCGCCGACGCCGATCATCAGCGCCTGACCCCAGGTGAAATTGGCCAGTCCGGTGGACTGCCACAGTAGCAACAACTTTTCCATGGGTCCGCGCTCAGCTCAGGGTCAGCAGGGCCTGACCGACCTGCACCGCGTCCCCCTCGGAGGCGCAGACCGCAGCTACGGTTCCACCCTCGGGCGAGCGCACCTCGGTCTCCATCTTCATCGCCTCGAGGATCATCACCACGTCGCCGGAGGCGACCTGATCACCGGGCTTGACCAGCACCTTGAACACGGTACCGGCCAGCGGCGCGGGCACCTCGCTCGCAGCACCCGCAGCAGGCGCCGGGGCGGCGGCCGGGGCGGCACCCGCAGCCGGGGCGATCATCTCGACCGCACCCTCGGGCGAGACACGGACGTTGTAGGCGTGACCGTCGACCTCGACACGATAGGCCTCGGCCATCGCCGCGCCGCTCGCGGCAGCGGCAGGTGCGGCCTTGTCGGCAGCGGCGACCGGTGCCTCGGTCCAGGGCGCCGGCTCGAAGGCCGAGGGGTTGTCGCGGTTCTCGATGAACTTCAGCCCGACCTGGGGGAAGAGCGCGTAGGTGAGCACATCGTCGACCACCTCGTCGGCCAGGCTCAGCGAACGCTCCTCGGCGATCTCCTGGAGCTGCGCGGTCAGCGACTCCATCTCCGGGGAGAGGTTGTCGGCCGGGCGACAGGTGATCGGGGTCTGACCCTCTTCGAGCACGCGCTGCTGCAGCGCGGCGTCGACCGGCGCGGGGGTGGCACCGTACTCACCGCGCAACACGCCGGCGGTCTCGGCGGTGATGCTCTTGTAGCGCTCACCCATGAGCACGTTGAGCACCGCCTGGCTGCCGACGATCTGCGAGGTCGGGGTGACCAGCGGGATGAAACCGAGGTCCTCGCGCACCTTGGGGATCTCGACCAGCACCTCGTCGAGACGATCGCTCGCACCCTGCTCGCGCAGCTGGTTCTCCATGTTGGTGAGCATGCCGCCCGGCACCTGGGCGACCAGGATGCGCGAGTCGACACCCTTGAGCGCACCCTCGAACTTGGAGTACTTCTTGCGAACGTCACGGAAGTAGGCGGCGATCTCCTCGAGCAGGTTGAGATCCAGCCCGGTGGCGCGATCGGTGTCCTCGAAGATGGCGACCACGGACTCGGTCGGCGAGTGCCCGTAGGTCATGCTCATCGAGGAGACGGCCGAGTCGACCATGTCGATACCGGCCTCGACCGCCTTGACGATGGTGCTGGTGCTCATGCCGGTCGTGGCATGGCTCTGCATCGCGATCGGGATCGAACAGCTTTCCTTGAGGCGAGTGACCAGCTGCTCGGCGACATAGGGCTTGAGCAGGCCGGCCATGTCCTTGATGCAGATCGAGTGACACCCCATGTCCTCGAGACGACGACCCATGTCGACCCAGTAGTCGAGGTCGTGCACCGGGCTCACGGTATAGGACATGGTGCCCTGAGCGTGCTTGTCGGTGGCGAGGACGGCCTTGATCGCAGCCTCGAGGTTGCGCAGGTCGTTCATCGCGTCGAACACGCGGAAGACATCGATACCGTTGGTCGCGGCACGCTCGACGAAGGACTCGACCACATCGTCGGCATAGTGCCGATAACCCAGCAGGTTCTGGCCGCGCAGCAGCATCTGCTGCGGGGTGTTCGGCATCGCCGCCTTGAGCTGGCGCAGACGGTCCCACGGATCCTCGCCCAGATAACGGATGCAGGCGTCGAAGGTCGCCCCGCCCCAGCTTTCCATGGACCAGTAGCCCACCTGATCGAGCTTGGGCGCGATCGGCAGCATGTCTTCAAGACGCAGCCGAGTAGCGAGCAGGGACTGATGGGCGTCGCGCAGGACGACCTCGGTGATACCGAGCGGCTTGGGATCGTTCATGGTGAAGGTTCGATTTCGAAGTTCGCGATCAGGGGCGCCGCCGGTCAGGCGGGTACACCCCCCGACGACGCCCCGGTTACAGACGGACCCCTGGGTGTCAGGTCCGGCGTCGCTTCCGGTATTGGACGACGGCGGCCGTGATCGCCGCGGTCAGGCGACGATCGGTGACGGCCCCGGCACCTTGCGGGAAGGCGGGCCGCGCCTCGGGCGCGGTCTCCTCTGGGGCCCAGCGGCGCACGGCGGCGGCCACCAGGTGAAGCACGCCGATGAGCAGGATCAGGAAGGCGACCACGATGGTCATCCCGACCCCCATCAGCTGCAAGCCTTCGAGGAAGAGTTTTGAAAAGGAGATTTCGGTCATGACGATAGCCCTCAGACGTCGAACGGATGACGTCGGATCAGGGTCTGCACACGATCGGGACCCGTCGAGACCAGATCGACCGGCAGTCCGCTGAGCTGTTCAATGGTTTCGATATAGCGTCGCGCATTCTCGGGCAGCGCCTCGTAGCTCTCGGCGCCCACGCTCGACTCGCTCCAGCCGGGCAGATCAAGATAGCGCGGGGTGCAGCGGGCCATCGCCTCGCTGCCTACCGGCGGCGTCTCGAGCAGCTCGCCGTCGAGCTCGTAGCCGGTGCAGATCCGCACCCGCTCCATGCCGTCGAGCACATCGAGCTTGGTGATGCAGATGCCGGTGACGCTGTTGATGGCGAAGGAGCGCTTGAGCGCGACCATGTCGAGCCAGCCGCAGCGACGCTTGCGCCCGGTGGTGGCGCCGAACTCCGCCCCCTTCACCCCGAGATGATTGCCTTCGTCGTCGAACAGCTCCGAGGGGAAGGGGCCGGCCCCGACACGGGTGGTGTAGGCCTTGACGATCCCCAGCACATAGTCGAGGTCGCGCGGCCCTACCCCACTGCCGCTGGCGGCACCGCCGGCGGTGGTGGTCGAGGAGGTGACGAAGGGATAGGTGCCGTGATCGATGTCGAGCAGCGCGCCCTGCGCGCCCTCGAAGAGCACGTCCTCGCCACGCGCGCGCATCTGGTGCAGCAGGCCGGGGACGTCGACGATCAGCGGACGCAGCTCCTCGGCATGGGCCAGGGCCTCGTCACGGATCGGCGCGAGCTCGAGCGGCGCGAGCTTGTAGTAGTGCTCGAGGACGAAGTTGTGATAGTCGAGGACCTCGCCGAGACGCGCCTCGAAATGGGTCGCATCGAGCAGCTCGCCGAGACGGATGCCGCGCCGCGCGGTCTTGTCCTCGTAGGCCGGACCGATGCCGCGCCCGGTGGTGCCGATGGCGTTGCTGCCGCGGGCACGCTCGCGCGCCTGATCGAGCGCGACGTGATAGGGCAGGATCAGCGGACAGGCGGCACTGATGCCGAGACGCTCGCGCACCGGCACGCCGGCCTGCTCGAGCATCGCCATCTCGTCGAGCAGCGCCTGCGGCGAGAGCACCACGCCGTTGCCGATCAGGCAGCGCACGCCTTCGCGCAACACGCCCGAGGGGATCAGGTGCAGGACGGTCTTGGCCCCGTCGATCACCAGCGTGTGACCGGCGTTGTGTCCACCCTGGAAACGCACCACGGCGCCAGCGCGATCGGTCAGCAGGTCGACGACCTTGCCCTTGCCCTCATCGCCCCACTGGGTGCCTATTACAACGACGTTGTTGCCCATCTAGACTCTTTCCTACTCCGCATCGATAGCTTGTAATTCCCAGCGCCCCTCGCACCGCGCCAGGGTCTGGCTGCAGCCGAGTTGACGTGGATCCTGTTCGACCCCGGGCAGTACCTCGACCACCCGTCGCCCAGCGGCGCGCAGCCGCTCGATCTCGGCGCGCAGCGCCGGATCGGGATCGGCCGGCGCGAGCACCGGCGCGTCAACGCGATAGCGTTGCTCGAGCCCGCGTCCGTGACGCAACAGCTCCTTGAGGTCGGCACTGAAGCCGACCGCCGGGCGCGCCCGGCCGAACACCCGACCGATGTCGTCATAGCGCCCGCCACGCGCGACCTCGAGCCCCCAGCCGGGGACGAAGGCCGCAAACACCGCGCCGGTCTTGTAGCGATAACCGCGCAACTCGGCGAGGTCATAGTGGACCCCGACCTCGGGCAGCCAGCGCTGCAGCCCCTCGGCGATGCGCCGCAGGTCATCGAGCGCGGCCTGTACCGGCTGGTCGGCGCGACTCAGCACCTGCTCGGCACGCACCAGCGCATCGGCGCCGTTGAGTTCGGCGAGCGCGACCAGCATGTCGGCCGCAGCACCGTGGACGCCGAAGCCGCCGATCAGCTGCTCGACCTCGGGCACCGCCTTGCGCTGGAGCGCATCGAACAGCGCGTGCTCCTGTGCCGCATCGAGCCCGGCCTGACGGGCCAGCCCGCGGAAGATACCGACATGACCGAGATCGAGATAGCTCTCCTCGATCCCCGCCGCGCGCAGCGTGAGCATGATCAGGCGCAGGATCTCGATATCGCTCTCGACGCCGCCATGACCATAGATCTCGGCACCGAGCTGGAGCGGGCTGCGCGTCCCACCGAAGCCGTCGTCGCGAGTGCGCAGCACGGTGCCGAGATAGCACAGACGCTGCGGCACATCACGACGCAGATGATGGGCATCCATACGCGCGACCTGCGGGGTCATGTCGGACCGCACCCCGAGCAACCGCCCGGAGACCTGGTCGGTGAGCTTGAAGGTCTGCAGGTCGAGGTCCTGACCGGTCCCGGTCAGCAGCGAGTCGAGATAATCGATGAACGGCGGGATGACCAAGTCGTATCCCCAGCCGGCATAGAGATCCAGCAACTCGCGACGCAGCCCCTCGATGACCTGGGCCTGGGGCGGGAGCACCTCTTCGATTCCGGCTGGCAGCAGCCACCGTTCCTCATTCATTGCGCACTAAAACTCAGTTCACCAGATAGAGCAGCCCGAGCCCGACGATCATGCTCGTCAACCCGGCCAAACGCAGCGCCCGATCCCGCTCGGCCACCATCAGCAACAAGGCGCGTCTGAAGCTTCGCGGCGAGAGAAACGGCCAGATCCCCTCGACCACCAGCATCAGCGCCAGTGCGATCAGCAGCTCGTTCACAACCAGACGTCCTCGACCGGGGCTCGATCACGCGAACGCAACCGGGCTGGTACCCTTTCAAAAGGCGCCCATCTTTCCAGACGCAAGGGCATTTGTCCATCGCCGGGACATCGAAAAACACCCCGCAGACAGACAGAAAAACGTGATTTCAGCGCAAAAGCAGCATTTTGACAACAAAATGCATGCATTTAACCAGGGTGCGAAGGGTCGCTGAAACGTGGACGAAACGTCTGCAAGACGTCTTGGGTGGGGAAATGCGGCCCCGAAACGGGGCCGCATCCTGCAGCGGAGGGAGGATCAGCGGCCGATGGCCTCGACCGGGGCCTGCTGCTGACGGAAGAAACGGAAGAACTCCGAATCGGGTTCGAGCACCATCACGTCGCCACCATTGCCGAAGGCGTGGCGATAGGAACCGAGACTCCGGTAGAAGGCGTAGAACTCGGGGTCGACGCTATAAGCGCCGGCATAGATCTCGGCCGAGCGCGCATCGCCCTCACCGCGGATCTCCTCGGACTGACGATAGGCGTCGGCGGTGATCACGGTGCGCTGACGATCGGCATCGGCGCGAATCCGTTCGGCGGCCTCAGAACCCTTGGCCCGCAGGTCACGCGCCACCCGCTCACGCTCGGCGCGCATGCGCTGATAGACCGACTCACTGACCTCGGGCGGCAGGTCGATCTTCTTCACCCGCACGTCGACGATCTCGACACCGAGATCCTCGGTGTTGGCATTGACCTCCTTGGTGAGGATCTGCATCAGCTCCAGACGATCATCGGAGACCACCTCCTGGATGGTGCGCTTACCGAACTCGTCACGCAGGCTGGTGTTGATCCGCTCCGAGAGCAGCCGGCTGGTCCGCGCACTGCTGCCACCGGTGGAGCGGAAGAACTGCGCCGCGTTGGAGATCCGCCACTTGGCGTAGGAATCGACGATCACGTCCTTCTTCTCGATGGTGAGAAAACGCTCCGGACGCGAGTCGAGCGTCTGGATACGACGATCGAAGATCTCGATGGAGTTGATCAAGGGCAGCTTGAAATGCAGCCCGGGGCCGTACTGGTCGGAGACGATCTCACCGAGTCGCAGCTTGATCGCCACCTCGTACTGCTTGACCACGAAGGTACAGCTGTAGACGAGGAGCGCGAGCACCGCGACGCCGATCGGCAGCAGGGTCCTGTACTGATTCATCAACGCGTCCTCCGCTCACGGTCCACGATGCGCTGGGGCGTGGAATCACTCGCCCCGGTGGCGCTCGCCGGCGTCGCCGCGACCGGCGCCGACGCTGCCGGGCCACTCTGGGCCGGCGTTGCTGATTGCTTGAGCATCTGATCGATGGGCAGGTACATCAGGCTGTTGCCGCCGTCCTTGACGTCGAGCAGCACCTTGGCGTTCCCGCCGAGCACCTGCTCCATGGTCTCGAGATAGAGACGCTCGCGCGTCACCTCGGGGGCCTTCTGATACTCGGCGAGGATGGCACTGAAGCGCGCCGCCTCACCCTCGGACTCGGCGATCACCTTGTCGCGATAGGCGCGGGCATCGGCGATGATGCGCGCAGCCTCACCACGGGCGCGCGGCAACACCTCGTTGGCATAGGCCTCGGCCTGGTTCTCGATGCGCTCCTTGTCCTCGCGGGCCTTGATGGCATCGTCGAAGGCGGCCTTGACCTGCTCCGGCGGCTTGGCCGGCTGCATGTTGATCGTGGTCACCTCGAGGCCGGTCTTGTACTGATCCATCAGCGCCTGGATGCGCTCCTTGATGGTCACCGCCACCGCGCTACGACCCTCGGTCATCACATAGTCGAGCTTGCTGCCACCGATGGTCACGCGCACCACGGTCACCGTGGCGTCACGCAGGGTCTTCTCGGGATTCTGGTCCTGGAAGAGATAGTTCGCCGCATCCTGGATACGCGACTGCACCGTCAGCTCGACATCGACGATGTTCTCGTCCTGGGTGAGCATCGATGCCTTGTGACTGAAGGTCGCGATCTCGTCGACATTGACCTTGGTCACCGACTCGATCGGTGCGGGGATGTGCCAATGCGGCCCCGGCCCGGTGGTCTCGGTGAGCTTGCCGAAGCGGGTCTCGACGCCGCGCTCGGCAGGGCCGACGATATAGATGCCGGTGGCCAGCCAGATCACCACCAGCACGGCCACCGCCACACCGATCAGGCGCAGACTGAGGTCGCGCCCGGGACCACCGCTCGGGCCGCCCTGCCCGCCGCCCTTGCCGCCGAAGAGCCCACCCAGGCGCTCCTGGAGCTTGCGTACCACCTCGTCGAGATCGGGCGGTCCTTGGTCGCCGCCACCACTCCAAGGATCTTTGTTACCGCCACCTGGCTCGTTCCAGGCCATAGCTTCTCCGTCTGTACTGGTTGGTTGGGGGAGTCGTCCCGGATTGCCCTGTCGGGGGTTGACGATCCAGCCACTGCAAACAGGGCGTCACGACAAATCCGATGGCAGGTGAATATCGCGTAGAACAATGCCGACGTACGAGGCCGATATCAAGCGATATCGCATGATGAGGTCACGCGGACACGCATCCCCGGGCCCCAAATCGAAGGTGTCATTCTAAGATGGCGCAGCGGGGTGGAGCAAACGCCCCACCCCCAATGAAACTCAGGGTTCGACACAGGCGGCCAGGCGCACATCGCGTGCCCGCAGCCGCGCGAGATCGGCCCGCGCGATACTGAAGCTCATCTCCCATCCACCGCTCTCGAGGGGGGTGTCGGCGAGTATCTGGGCGTGAGCGAAGAGCAGCGCCCGCACCCGCCCATCGGCTGGCTCGAGTCGGACCCGGCGCTCGACGCGCTGGCCACCGACACGCTCGGCGATCGCCTGCAGCAACAGCTCGATCCCCTCGCCCTCGCGCGCCGAGATCCACACCCGCACCGGCACCCCCTCGGCATCGCGCTCGAGACGCGGCACGGCCTCCTCGAGCCGATCGATCTTGTTGAACACCTCCAGGCGCGGAATCTCGCTGCAACCGATCTCTTCGAGCACCTGCTCGACATCGGTGATCAGTCGCGAGCGCTGCGTGGCGGCGGCATCGATCACGTGCAGCAGCAACGCGGCGTTGCGCGCCTCCTCCAGCGTCGAGCGAAAGGCCGCCACCAGCTCATGCGGCAGATCACTGACGAAGCCCACGGTATCGGCCAGCAAGGCCCGCTCGCCGGTCGGCAACTCCAATCGACGCAGCGTCGGATCGAGGGTGGCGAACAGCTGATCGGCCTGGAACACCCCGGCCTCGGTGAGACGATTGAACAGCGTCGACTTGCCGGCATTGGTATAACCGACCAGCGAGACCACCGAGAGTTCGGCCTTGGCCCGTGCCTTGCGCCCCTGGGCGCGCTGCCCTTCGATCTTGCCGAGGCGGCGCTCGAGCATCGCCACGCGCTTGCCGAGCAGACGGCGGTCGGTCTCGAGCTGGGTCTCGCCCGGACCGCGCAGCCCGATACCGCCCTTCTGGCGCTCGAGATGGGTCCAGCCGCGCACCAGCCGGGTCGAGAGGTGACGCAGCTGCGCCAGCTCCACCTGCAGCTTGCCCTCGAAGGAGCGCGCCCGCTGGGCAAAGATATCGAGGATCAACCCGGAGCGATCGAGCACCCGGCACTGTACCAGGCGCTCGAGGTTGCGCTCCTGAGCCGGCGAGAGCGGATGATCGACGATCACCAGGTCGGCGGTGCAGGCGGCGACCAGATCCTTGAGCTCCTCGGCCTTGCCGCTGCCGAGGAAGTAGCGCGGATCGGGCGCGGCACGACTCCCCCCCAGGGTCGCCAGCACCTCGGCGCCGGCGGCCTCGGCGAGCAGCGCGAATTCCTCGCGCTGCTCGGCATCGACCCGCTCGCCGCCGAGATCGATCTGTACCAGCACCGCCCGCTCACCGACATCGGGACGCTCAAACACGCCGCGCCCCCAGCAATCGTTGCGCGTGCGACTCAGGCATCGTCGGACTTGTCCTCGCCCTTCGGCGACTCATCGCTCGGCGGCAGCTTGACGTTGCGCGCCGGCACCACCGTCGAGATCGCATGCTTGTAGATCATCTGACTGACGTTGTTCTTGAGCAGCACGACGAACTGATCGAAGGACTCGATCTGCCCCTGCAGCTTGATACCGTTGACCAGGAACACCGAGACCGGCACGCGCTCCTTGCGCAGGGTGTTCAGGAAGGGGTCTTGCAGGCTATGGCCCTTTGCCATGTGTTGAGTCTCCTTGTTGTCGTTTGTTCGGTCGGCATCCGGATGTGACCGTGGCCGGACAGGTGCTCCGGGGCAGCGCTTCCCCCCATCCCGGATCACCGCCGCTCTCTACGGTCGTCATGACCGCGTCGTCCGTCAGCGGGTTGCGAACTGGTGACGGACACCGACCTGATTTGGAGCAAGCCCCCAACGCGGGGGACCGCACTGAGCATGCCTCGCTGGCGACACCGCGGCAAGGACCAGCAACACCGGCCACGGCTCATCGACCGCCGCCCGCGCCACCGATACCGGCCGCCGCGAGCGCCGCCAGCGCCTGACCACAGGGATCCGGGTGATCATCGATCCAATGACAGTCGGGCTCGGCGCGCAGCCAGGTGAGCTGACGCTTGGCGAGCTGTCTGGAGGCATAGATACCGCGCTGCACCAGCTCATCACGGTCGTACTCGCCGTGAAGATATTTCAACACCTGGCGATAGCCCACGCAGCGCATCGAGGGCAGCTCCGGGTGCAGGTCGCCGCGCGCCCACAGCCGCTCGACCTCGGCCACCAGCCCCTGATCGAGCATGTCGCAAAAGCGCTGCTCGATGCGCCGATGCAGCAGCGCGCGCTCGCCTGGCGCGCGCACCAGCTTCATCCAGCGATAGGGCGGCTCGGCGCGTGCGCGGGCCTCGGCGATCAGCGCGCTCATCGGGCGCCCGGCGAGGGTGTGGACCTCGAGCGCGCGCTGGATGCGCTGCGGGTCGTTGGGATGGATCTGCGCCGCGCTCACCGGATCGACCGCAGCGAGCCGCTCGTGCATCGCCTGCCAACCGAGACGCGCCGCCTCCGCATCGAGCGTGGCACGCACCGCCGCATCGGCCCCCGGCAGCTCGGCCAGACCGCGCAACAGACCGCGCACATAGAGCATGGTCCCACCGACCAGCAAGGGGATCCGCCCCCGTGCGCTGATCTCGGCCATCGCCGCCAGGGCATCGGCGCGAAACTGCGCGGTCGAATAGGACTCGCTCGGGTCGAGGATGTCGATGAGCCGATGCGGGGCCTCGGCGAGCACCTCGGGACCGGGCTTGGCGGTACCGATGTCCATGCCGCGATAGACCATCGCCGAGTCGACGCTGATGATCTCGCACGGCAGCCGACGCACCAGCTCGACGGCGAGATCGGTCTTGCCGGCAGCGGTCGGGCCGAGCAACAGGATGGCCCACGGCCGCGGGTCGGTCGATTCGGTCATGACAGGGGATCCTCTCGGGGATGCGGCTCAGCGGCCGCGCTCGAACAGTCGGTCGAGCTGATCGTGGGTCATCTTCACCCAGGTGGGACGGCCATGGTTGCACTGATCGATACGCTCGACCTGCTCCATCTCGCGCAGCAACGCGTTCATCTCTTCGATGGTGAGCCGCCGGTTGGCGCGCACCGCGCCGTGACAGGCCATGGTCGCGAGCACCGCGTCGATCGCCGCATCGAGCCGCCGACTGCGCCCGTGCTCGGTGAGATCGGAGAGCAGGTCGCGCACCAGCGGCGCGATCTCGGCCTGACGCAGCAGCGCCGGGACCTCGCGGATCACCAGGGTCTCGGCGCCGAGCGGCTCGATCACCAGCCCCAACCGGGCAAGGGTGTCGCGCTGCGTCTCCAGCAACTCGACCTCGGCGCGACTGACCTGGAGGGTGACCGGCAACAGCAGCGGCTGGGAGACGATGCGCCCGCGCGCCCAGGCCTGCTTGAGCCGCTCGTAGCCGATGCGCTCGTGGGCGGCGTGGATATCGACCACGATCAGCCCGTCGCGCGCCTGGGCGAGCAGGAAGACCCCGTTGACCTGCCCCAGGGCGAAGCCGAGCGGCGGGGCATCGGCCGCCTCGACCTCTTCCTGGCGAGGCACGGGCCTCGCCCCGCCGACCTCGGGCAACGGCTTGGCCGGGGCGGCGGGCGCTGTCGAGGACGACTCCTCTCCCCCGCCATCTCGTGCCGCTGGCCTCGGGTGCTGGAAGGCCAGATCGGCCTGATAGCGCGCCGGACGCTCGGCGACCCGGCCCGCCGGGGCGACGACGGAACTCCGCTCACGAGCGACAGCGGCTCGCGCGCCTGTGCCGACGCGCCCGGCCTGCCCGCCCGAGGTGGCAAGCGCCGGCGTGAGCGGCGCGGCCGACGACGCGCGCGTGGAGGCGGCCACCGTCGCGGGCGCAATCGTCCCGGTCTCGGGCGTCCGCTCTCCGAGCACGCCGTCGGCGAGCCGGCGCTGCAGACTGCTGAACAGGAAGTCGTGGACCTGACGACTCTCGCGGAAGCGCACCTCGTGCTTGGCCGGATGGACATTGACGTCGACCTGACGCGCCGGCAGTTCGAGAAACAGCACGAAGGCCGGATGACGGGCATGGTGGAGCACATCGCTGAAGGCCTGGCGCACCGCGTGTGCCACCAGCTTGTCGCGCACCATGCGGCCATTGACGTAGAAGTACTGCTGATCGGCCTGGCTGCGCGAGAAGGCCGGTGGCAACACCCAACCGTGCAGGCGCAACCCGACGGCCTCGGCCTCCACCGTCAGCGCCTGCTCGGCAAAGGACTGGCCGAGCAGCTGGGCGAGACGGGCGCGCTCACGTGCCGTCTCGCCACCGGCCGGAGCCAGGTCGAACACCTGACGGCCATTGTGGCGCAGCACCAGACCAACCTCGGGACAGGCCAGGGCGATACGTCGCACCACCTGCTCGAGGTGGCCGAACTCGGTGCGCTCGGTGCGCAGGAACTTGCGCCGCGCCGGGGTGTTGAAGAACAACTCGCGCACCTCGACCGAGGTCCCGGGCGGGTGCGCGGCCGGCTGTGGCGACTCGAGCGTACCATCGGGACCGACCCCGATACTCCAGGCCGGAGTGTCCCCGGGCGCCTCGCGGGGACGCGAGGTCAGCGTCAGCCGGCTGACCGAGGCAATACTCGGCAGCGCCTCGCCACGGAAACCGAGGGTGATGATGCCGTCGAGATCCTCGAGTGCGGCGATCTTGCTGGTGGCATGCGCCGAGAGCGCCAGGCCCAACTCGTCGCGCGGGATGCCGCAACCGTCGTCACGCACCCGCAACCGCTTCACCCCGCCCTGCTCGACCTCGATCTCGATACGCTCGGCACCGGCGTCGAGGCTGTTCTCGATCAGCTCCTTGGCGATCGAGGCCGGGCGTTCGACGACCTCACCGGCGGCGATCTGATTGACGAGATGGGGCGGGAGGGTACGGATCGGGGAAACCATCGCGCAGATGGAACCAGATCGGCGCGCAGACAGCAAGGGCCAGCGGCCAGCGGCCAGCGGCCAGCGGCCAGCGGCCAGCGGCCAGCGGCCAGCGGGATTGAACCGCAAAGACACAAAGGGCACAAAGGGATTTTGTGTTCAGGCCCCCAGCGCAGGCGCTGTTCCCTACTGGAAGCTGGCCGCTGGAAGCCGACTCGAATGACCAAAACGCAAAGAAAACACGCGAAGAAAGCGGCCAGCTTTCAGTCAACAGCCTCCAGTGTCGGCCTGCAATCAACGGTCGCGCGACGAGCCAAGCCCTCCCCTCGCTGGCGGCTGATAGCTGAAAGCTGGAGGCTTTTCCCCTTTGCGGCTCAATCCGTCCTGGTCGCAAGCGAGGTCACGAGTCCTCGGGGATGGCAAGCACCTGACCGACGCGGATGGTGTCGTCGGTCAGGCCGTTCTCGGCACGCAGCGAGGAGAGACTGACGCGATAGCGCTGGGCGATCTCGGAGAGGGTATCGCCCTGGTGGGTGACGTGACGGCGCGGGGTCGAGCGCCCGTTGGCCGCCTGCAGCAGCGCACCCTGTGGCGGGTACTTGCGAAAATAGGCCTTGATCCCGGCGAGGATGGCGCGTGCCAGCCGCTCTTGATGGGCCGGGTCGCGCAACCGGCGCTCCTCCTCGGCATTGGTGATGAAGGCGGTCTCGACCAGCATCGAGGGAATATCCGGCGACTTGAGTACCGCAAACCCGGCACGCTGGACCCGGCGCTTGTGCAGATCCCCGATCTCGCCGAGATGCGAGAGCACCGCGCCGGCGGCCTCGGTGCTGTGCTCGATGGTCGCGTTCTGGGTCATGTCGATGAGCACGCTGGCGAGCAGATCGTCGCTGTCGGCGATGTTGACCCCGCCGATGAGGTCGGCGGCGTTCTCGCGGTTGGCCAGCCAGCGCGCCGCTTCACTGCTCGCGCCGTTGAACGACAGGGTATAGACCGAGGAACCGTGGGCGCGATCGTTGGTGAAGGCGTCGGCATGGATGGAGATGAACAGATCGGCCTTGTGCTTGCGCGCCTTCTCGATGCGCTGGCGCAATCGGACGTAGTAGTCCCCGTCGCGGATCATCAGCGGGCGCATCCCCGGCTCGCGCTCGACCAACGCGGCGAGCTTGCGGGCGATCGCCAGGGTGACGTCCTTCTCGTAGGTGCCGCGCTTGCCGATGGCACCGGGATCGGCGCCGCCGTGGCCGGCATCGATGGCGATCAGCACCTCGGGACGTGAAGGCGATCGAGTGCGACTGGCCACCACCGTGGCATGGGGTGCGGCACTGGCGGTCCGCGGCAGCAGATCGATCACCAGGCGGTGTTTGTCGTGACGGCGATCCGGCGGCAGGCTGAAGCTCTTGACCCGTACCGGACACTTGAGGTCGAAGACGATACGCAGATCGGTCTTGTCGCGAATACCGCTGCGCAGCCCGACCAGCGCCGGATCATTGCCACGTGGCCGCGGCAGCGTGCCGGACAGCCGGGCGTCGCTGAGGTCGACGACGACCCGGTCCGGCCCCTCGAGGGTAAAGATCTTGTGGGTGAGCGCAGCTCGGGTATCGAGTACCACCCGGGTGCGACCGTCCTCGACACCGACGCGCGCGCCCTCGACCGTGACCTGCGCGGCAAGTGCGGGCAGGGCCAGGAGGGAGCAGAGCAGGAGAGTGAAAACCCGTTTCACGTCGCAGCCTCGGGGTCGCCGGGGTCGCCGACGACCGATGTTCTCGGGGACGGCACGGCCATGCAGTGGAGATGACCCGCCCCAGGGGATTGACGGTTCGTTGTTTTTAAGATAGCAGCTTTAGCGGGAGTATTCCAAGAAAAAACCTGGGATTAGCCTCGCTTTCTGAATTTCTTCGGAACGAAATGTATCGCTTATACAACAAGGATTTGCGCGACCGGGACTCAGCGCTCATAGAGCGCTCGGGCCAGCGTCAGACCCGCCTCGGTGGTCGCCACCGGGCGCAGGCTGCGCCCATCGGCGCGATGCTCGAGCTGGAGCTGCAGATCCGGCGGCGGCAACGCGCCGGCACCGCATTGCGGCCACTCGACCACCCAGATCGCCGGGGTCTCGAGCAGATCGCGCAGACCGAGATACTCCAGCTCCTCGGGATCGGCCAGGCGATAGAGGTCGAGATGGTAGAGCTGGGTGGTGGCGAGTACATAGGGCTCGATCAGGGTATAGGTCGGACTGCGCACCGCACCCTGGTGACCGAGCGCACGCAGCAGCCCCCGGGTCAGGGTGGTCTTGCCGCAGCCGAGGTCGCCCTGCAGATAGAGCACGAAGGGCGCTCGCATCCGCTCGGCCAGCCGTGCACCGAGCGCCAGCTGGGCCGCCTCACCGGCGATATGGATCTCATGCATGATGGTTCTCTCTCCCGTCGGCCAGGGCGCGCACCGCCTCGATGATGTCCCCGGCGATCATTCCCCGCTCACCCGCGCGCGCTGCCCGGTCACCGGCGGCGGCATGCAGACAGACCCCGACACGCGCGGCGCCCCCGACATCCATCCCCTGCCCGATCAGCGCAGCGATGACCCCGGTGAGCACGTCTCCGGCACCGGCGGTCGCCATCCCCGGATTACCGTCGCTGCAGACCGCCGGCGGTGTCTCGTCCGCGTCGGCGACCAGACTGCCGGCACCCTTGAGCACCAGGGCACCGCCATACTTTTGACGCAAGGCCGCGAGCGCGGCGAAACGATCCGCCTCGAGCGCGGCGGTCCCACAGCCGAGCAACCGCCCCGCCTCGCCCGGATGCGGCGTCAGCACCCAGTCATCGCGCCGCAGCGGCTGCTCGGCGAGCAGGTTGAGCGCGTCGGCATCGACCACCAGCGGCAACCGGCACTCGCGCACCCGCCGCCACAGCCCGCGCCCCCACGCCTCCCGCCCGAGCCCGGGACCGATGGCCACCAGATCGGCACGTGCGAGCAGTGGCTCGAGATCGGCGTCGTGCTCGACCCCACGCACCATCAGCTCCGGGCGGGTGAGATTGAGCAGCGCGGCATGTGCCGGATGGGTGGCGACCGTCACCAGCCCGGCACCGGCACGCAGCGCCGCCTCGCCGGCAAGACGTGCCGCGCCGGACATCCCCGGGGCGCCACCGATCACCAGCACATGACCGCACTGCCCCTTGTGCGCATCGCGCCGTCGCGTGCCCAGACAGGCGCGCTGGCTGGCCCAGTCGATGCGCTGCGCACTGGCCGGCTCGGCCACCAGCAGGGTCTCCGGCACCCCGAGCGAGTCCCAGTAGAGCCGGCCACAGCAGCCGGGGCCGGCCCCGGTCAGCAGCCCCTGCTTGAGCACGATGAAGCTGATGGTCGCGCTGGCCCGCACCACCTCGCCGAGCACGGCGCCCCGGTCGGCATGCAACCCGGTGGGGAGATCGAGCGCGAGAACCGGCGCCGGGTGGGCATTGAGCGCACGCACCGCCTCGGCCCAGTGCTCGCGCAACGGACGCTCGAGCCCGATGCCGAGCAGGGCATCGACCAGCAGCTCGGCGTCCTCGGGAAGGCCACCGCGCCAGGGCTCGATCGCCCCGCCGACCGCCCGCCAGTCACGGCAGGCCTCGGCGGCCTCATGCCGCAGCCGCTCCGGCGCGACCAGGCTCAACACCCGAACCTCGCGCCCGGCCCGGCGCAACAGCCGCGCCAGCGCATAGCCGTCACCCCCGTTGTTGCCGCCGCCAACGAGCACGCAGACCCGGCGCGCCTGCGGCCAGCGCGCGGCCACCAGTCGCTGCGCCGCGCGTGCGGCGCGCTCCATCAGCTCACGACCGCTCAGGTCGGGCTGGAGACAGGCGGCGCGGTCGAGCGCGCGGGCCTGATCGGCGCGGTAGAGTGCGTGCGGCAGCGATGGCTGGTTCATGACGGTCTGGAGATGGATTGGGATCGGCGTGGCGACCCCGATTCTAGGGTGAATGGACGAGACAGGCGAGTACCGGAGCAGACGATGACGCGCGCGCTCGATCCGCACGAGGCGCTCGAGCTGGCGACCCGGATCAAGGGCTGGGGGATGGCGCTCGGCTTTCAGCAGGTCGGCATCACCGAGACCGGACTGCAGCGCGCCGAGCAGCGTCTGCTCGACTGGCTCGACGCCGGCCATCACGGCAAGATGGACTACATGGCCCGCCATGGTCGCCGGCGCGCCCGTCCCACCGAGCTGGTGCCGGGGACACTGCGCATCGTCTCGGTGCGCATGGACTACCATCCCGAACCACACGAGGACCCGGCGACGCTCAGCGACCCGGCACGCGCCTTCGTCTCGCGCTATGCACTCGGGCGCGACTATCACAAGCTGATCCGTCGTCGCCTGCAGCGCCTCGCCGACCAGATCACCGAGACGATCGGCCCCTTCGGCTATCGCGCCTTCGTCGACTCGGCGCCGGTGATGGAGAAGCCGCTCGCCGAGCAGGCCGGACTGGGCTGGATCGGCAAGCACACCAACCTGATCAACCCGCGCGCCGGCTCCTGGTTCTTTCTCGGCGAACTGTTCACCGACCTGCCGCTCCCGCTCGATACACCGCTGCGCTCACACTGCGGTCACTGCTCGGCCTGTCTCGAGGTCTGTCCCACCGCAGCGATCATCGCGCCCTATCGGCTCGACGCCCGGCGCTGCATCTCCTACCTCACCATCGAGCACCCAGGCCCGATCCCGCTGGCGCTGCGCCCCGCACTCGGCAACCGCATCTACGGCTGTGACGACTGCCAGCAGGTCTGCCCCTGGAATCGTTTCGCCCGCGCCACCGCCGAGACCGACTTCCTGCCTCGCCAGGGACTCGATCGCGCCACCCTGATCACCCTGATCGGCTGGGACGAGCCGACCTTTCTCGAACGGACCTCGGGATCTGCGATCAGACGCATCGGTCATGGTCGCTGGCTGCGCAACCTCGCCGTTGCACTCGGCAATGCCGATTCGTCGCCGGCGGCGCTCACTGCACTCATACGCTGGCGGGACCATCCAGACCCCATGGTTCGCGAGCATATCGACTGGGCGCTGGCGCGCCAGCGCGAGCACGGCGCGCGTGACGGATGGTGACGCTCAGGTCGGGGCGCGCAGCAGCGACCACACCTCGCTGTTGCGCTCGGGGCGGAGGTCGCGGTCGGCCGCCGGCACCTCGGGCGAACCGAGCGCGATCCCCAGCCGGGTGGCGAGCAGGCGCTGTCGACGCTCCATCTCCAGGCTGTGGTTGGGGTTGGCCAGCAGCAGCTTGAACAGCTGCAGATCGTTGTGGAAGTAGGACGAGTCGGCCTTGGTGCACTCCAGCGTCTCGATCAACGCGGCCTGCAGCCAGAGTCCCAGATCGCCCTTCACCGGACGCTGGTCGAAGCTCGGCATCGGTGCGACCAGCGGGCGGTTGACATGGATCTGCAGGTCGTCCGGGATCGGCTCGGTGAGCCAGGTCATGCCCTGCAGCAGACCTGCGACCTCACCGCCGGCACGCTGACGCTCACCGAGATCGAAGAGGATACGGATCAGCACCATGCGGGTGGCGAGATGACCATCCCCCTCGGCCCTGAGCTGGACGAAACGCGCCATCGCCTCGGTCAGCGCCTGATAGCGCTCGGCCACCGGCCGAGCCGAGTCGTGGCTGTCGAGATAGCGCTCGAGCGCCTCCTCGAAGCGCGACCAGAAGGGATCGCGACCGTGGTCGGCGATCTGCCAGTCGATCAGAAAGGGCTGGGCATAGGGATAGGCGCCCAGCCGGATATACCATGCGCTCTCGGTCATCGCGATCTCCAGTTGAGCCGGTTCACACCATCAGGCCGCGCGCCCGCAGCCGCTCGGCTCGCGCCGGCGCACAGGCAAAGAGGTTACGACGGCGCGCATCGAGCGTCTCCGCCGTACCACAGGGGGCCAGGGCGCTCAGTGCATCGACCTGGCGGTACAGCGCGTAACCGAGCGTCTCGACCGCCTGGCGCAACGCACCCAGGTCGCAATCCGGAGCGACCCGGAACATCAGCAGCGGGTCGTGTGCGGCAAAAAACCGCTCCCCCGCCCGCAACACAGCGGGCAGATGCTCGGCGGCGAGATCAAGACGCACCAGCGACGGACTCGCGCCTGCGGGCCAGGCCGCATCGGCCAAGAGCTCGTCCAGGGTCAGTGCCCCGACCGTACGCGTCTCGAAGGAATCGCCGAGGTCGTGCGGGCGCGCCGCCCGACGCACCCGGATACCGACCTCGCCGGCCCCGTCTCCGATCGCCCGTTGCTGAAGCACGACACGTGTCTCCAGCGCATTCTCGGCAAGGCTGCGCGCCAGCAGCGCCGCGGCTTCGGTAACCGGCTCGAGCGCCAGCACCCGACCGTTGCCCTGCCCCATGGCATGGGCCATGGCGAGGGTATAGACACCGAGACCCGCGCCCAGATCGAGCACCAGATCGTCGGGCTCCACCAGACGACGCACCAGCGCCAGCTCGGGTTCCGGCCAGTCCTCGCGCTCGAGCAGCAGATAGGTGGGCAACGCGTCGATATCATTGGGGACATGGATGCGCACACCGTCATCCATGGTCAGCAACAGTGAGTCATTGCCAGCCGATGACGCCGGCATGGTCGGCTCCGAAGGCAGCGGCGCCGCAGTCGAGGCCGGGGTCGCCGCCATCGCCTCGGTGATGCGCTGGGCGAGCGCATCCGCCTCGGGGGAGTCGAGCCCGAGTCCGCGCGCGCGCTCCATCACCTCGGCGGCCTCGGCGGCACGCCCGGCGAGCAGCAGACCCTCAACCAGGGTCAACCAGTAACCACCGATCTCCGGGGCCTGATCGAGTGCATGACGCACATGGTCGAGCCCGGCATCGAGATCGCCGCGCTCGATCTCGATGATGCCGAGGTTGTGATTGGCCTCGGCATGATCCACATCGAGCGCCAGCACTGCACGATACAGCCACTCGGCGGCCTCGGCCCGTCCACCGCGCTGATGTTCGATGGCCTGCTCGAGCAGTCGTTGGGAGTCTGTCACGATCGTTGCTCCGAGATTGACGTTGGCGGATCGGGTGCGGGCGAAGACCCGGCGCCCCCGTGATTGAATGAGCATCCTAGCACCGATCGGCGAACCGCCTAAAGTGCCACTGATGCTTGCCCGGGACGTCCCCGGGTGGCACAGTCCGAACAGGGATCGAGCACCCCGAGAGCAAGCGACGAGAGGCCTCGACCATGACCATGCACACCGATCTGATCACCGAACTCGAGCAGGCCACCGAACAGCTGGTGGGGGCGGCGACGGGCGCCGACTGGGCGCTGGTCGAGACGCTGCAGAAGCGACGCCGGGCACTGATCCAGCGACTCGGCACGGACCTCAAACCCGAGACATGGAGCGCAAGCGAGCGCCAGCGCCTGCAGCACATTCTCGAACAAGAGGGCCACGCCGAGACGCGTGCCATCAACGAACGGACGAAGGTGCTGCGCAAGCTGCAGCGACTGCGTGCGGCCGAGGACGGCGAGCGCCAGACCGAACCGCAGGACAACCCTGGGTCGGCGCATACCGCGCAGCGGATGCGCAAGGCCTATGGCAATCCCGGACAGGATCAAGGCGGGTCCAAGACCTCCTAGAGGAAGTCGAACAGCGACAGCCGATTGACCTGCACATAGGTCTGCTGCGCGGCCTGAAGGACCACTTCTTGCAGTCTGAAGCGGCTGATCGCCTCGGCATAGTCGACGTCCTGGATGTCGGAGAGGGTGCTCTCGAGATTGAGTTCGCGCTCGGCATTGAGTTCGGTCTGGGTGTCGAGCGTCTGTAGCCGGGAGCCGACCGTGCTCCTGACATCGCTGAGCCGATCGAGACCCGAGTCGATATTGCCGAGTGCGATCTCGACCGACTCGGAGAGCCGGGCGCGGACCTCGGGGTCGCTCACCGGGGTCTCCAGCGCGGTGGCGATCTCGTCGAGGGTGGCGAAGATGTCACGGTGCTCGGCCGGGCGCGAGACCACGGTATCGCCATCGGCCGGCGCGCCGGTCAGGGTCACGCTGCGCCCGGCGAACTCGATCGCATCGCCGCTGTTGTAGGCAACGCCCTGGATCGGCGTGCCGCTCTTGTCGAGCACGACATTACCGAGGTCGTCGACCACGGAATATTCCATGGTCCCGGCATTCTCGGCGAAGCGGATCTCGAAGCGCTCACCGGCGGTGGCATCGAAGTCCTCACGATCCCTGATCCGCGTCTCCTCGACCACCAGCGAGCCGGTATTGCCAAGCGGCTGCTGCGCCTCGAGTACCAGGCCGCTGCGCTCGGGCAGATCCATGAAGAGGACGTCGCCACTGTCACCGACGGTGATGGTGCTGGTCGACGAGAGTTCGACCTCGCGTACCGCGCCAGCCCCCTGGGCGCCGACATAACCGACCGAGCCGTCGGCCTCCTTGTTGAAGGGCTGGACGAACGAGCGGGTCCCGGCGAACAGGTATTCGTCGTTGGCGTCTCTGGTGTTGGCGATGTCGATGAGATCATCGCGCAGCTGATGGATCTCGCTGGCGAGATAGCTACGGGTCTGGTCGTTCTGGGTATCGTTGTTGCCGGCGAGCACCAGCTCGCGGGCGCGTTGCAGCAGGTTCTCCATGGCGATGATGCTCGCCTCCTCCTGCTCAAGACGCGGCTGGGCATAGTCGGCGTTACGCTGATATTGCTCGTTGGCGCGGATCGCGGCATTGAGCTGACCGGCCTGGGTCGCCCCCGCGGGGTCGTCGGCAGGGGTGAGGATGCGCCGACCGGTGGACAGCTGCAGTTGGGTGTGGCTGAGCTCGGACTGCGCCCGCTGCATCGCCGTGACGCCGCTCTGGAAGGCCTGTTGGGTGGAGATACGCATGCTGGGCTCGCCTCCGCGGGGCTTAACGCCTGACCGCGTTGATCAGGGTGTCGAACAGGGTGCTGGTCGTGGCGATCACCTGCGCCGAGGCCTGATAGGCCTGCTGGTAGCGCAACAGATTGGCCGCTTCCTCGTCGAGGTTCACCCCAGAGATCGACTCACGCTGGGCCTGGGCCGATTCGAGCTGGGTGGCACTGGCATCACGCACGATCTGTGCCTGACGGGTCTGGGTGCCGACCTCGGAGATCAGGCTGCTGTAGCCGTTCTGGATGCTCTCGTCGCCCTCGAGGATGCGCGCGTCCTGGAGCCGGGTCAGCTCGAGCATGTTGCGGTTGTCGCCCTCGCGCTGGACATTGCCGGAGATCTCGAAGACCTCGCCGTCATTGGGCGCGCGCTCGAGCGTGACCTCCCAACCATTGGCGGCGATGGTCACCCGGCCATCGGCGCTCCCGCTCACCGCCGAGGTCGGCAGCGGCACGCCATCGAGACTGTACTGGAAGGTGGCGGCGTCGTAGCTCAGCTCGACGGTGTCGGCAAAACGCGGGTGCTCGCTGTCGGTCACCCGCACCTCGGCGGCGCTGACACCATTGGCCGGATCGGGATAGACGGCGATCTCGGCAAGCCCGCCGATGTCAAACTGGTCACCCGCAGCGGGCTGCGAGTCGAGGGTCAGCGCCCAGCCATTGGCGGTGATCGTGGTGGTGTTGCCGTCCGGCGCCACCTCAACCGCGGAATTCGGCAGCACGGTGCCGTCGAGGACGTAGTTGGTACCGTTGAAGGCCAGGGTCGAGGCGGTCGAGAAATCGGCCTCGGGATCGGTGACACGGCTCTCGAGCACCGCCGCCGTGCCGGTGTTACCGGCGTCCGGCGTCACCGCCAAGGTGCCGCCGCCACCGACGGTGAAGCGATCACCGGCGATCCAGGCGTTCTGCAGCTCGAGCTGCCAGCCGTTGGCGGTGATCTGGATGTTGCCCGAGGGCAGCGTGGTGAGGTCCGGTGGTGTCAGGGCAACGCCGTCGAGGGTGTAGTCGGTGCCGTCGAACTCGATCACCACCTCGTCGAGCAGATCGGGGTCGGTGGTGTCGATGACACTGCGGCTGACGACATCCGGGCGCAGGTTATCCTGGCCGAGGACAATATCCACCCCGCCGTTGCCGGCGACGGAGAACTCGTCACCGACCTCGGGCGTGCCATCGAGGGTCAGCGCCCAGCCATTGGCGCTGATGGTGGTGAAGCCCTGCTCGTCGACGTTGACCGCGCTCGGCGGCAGCTCGACACCATCGAGGGTATAACCATAGCCGTTGTAGCCGACCACGGCGCTGTTGAGCAGCCGTGGGTCGTCGCCGTCGACGGCGACGACCGAGGCAATCTGCACCGCGCTGGCATTGAGATCGCCGGCATCGGCGACCATGGCGCCGGCGGCGGCGATCTTCTCCGGATCGCTGATCAGCACCTCCAGCGAATCGGCCGCGCCCCGCGTCGGCTGGATCAGCCACTGATCGCGCGAGGCGGCGCCGGAGAGATCCCCGGTATCGATACGTAATCCACCACCGGTGAGGACATCCGGGTCGTCGGGATCGGGCGTCAGCGGCACATCGGTGCCATCGGGGAGGGTCTCGAGACGGTAGGCGCTGCCAGTGAAGCGCAGCCGGTAGTCGTTCTGCGTCAGCTCGCCGACGTCCTCGAGGGTGACCTCGAGCTGGCCACTGGCGGCATTGCCGGGCGTCGGATAGACATCGGGCTCGGGGATGGCAAAGAGCTCGCCGCCAAGGTTGCCGTCACGGTCGACACCGAGGGTGTGCTGCTGGTTGAAGGCGGCGCCCAGGTTGAGGGCGATGAACCCCAGGGTATTCTGCGCCTCGTCGAGGATCCCGGTACGCGTCTCGAGCATGGCGCCGAGCTCTCCGCCGGTCACAAAGCGCGAGATGTCGACCGGCTGATCGCCCCCGGAGGTCTTGAGTCCGACATCGATGTTGCCGTCACCGGAGAAGGAGCGCGCGACCAGCTCGGCCGCGTTCCCGCCGGTGACCAGCGCCTGACCGTTGCCGACGAAGACGTTGACCGAGCCGTCGTCCTGCACCGTGGTGTTGAGATCGATCTTCTCGGCGAGCTGGTTGAGCAGCAGATCGCGCTGGTCGAGCAGGTCGTTGGGCTGGCTGCCGCGCGAATCGCCGGTGACGACCTGGGTGTTGAGCTCGGCGATCGCCGCGGTGAGCTGGTTGATCTCGTCGACGCTCGAACGGATCTCGCCGTTGAGCAGGCCGCGCTGCTCCTCGATCTCGCCGTTGACGCGAGAGAAGCGCGCGGAGAGCGACTCGGCCTCGCCGATCAGTGCGGTGCGCGCGGCGATCGCGGTCGGGTCGTCGGCGACATCCTGGACGGCGGCGAAATAGTTCTCCAGCACCGGCGCCATGCCGGTGGTGGCATCGGCGAGCAGGCTGTCGACCCGCTCGGCATACTCGGCGCGCACCGAGCCATAGCCGTTGTCCGAGAGACTGGTGCGCAGCCGGGCGTCGACCAGATCGTCCTGGATGCGACGGATACCGTCGGCGGTGACGCCCTGACCGACGTAATACCCACCGGTGAACTGCGGCGTACGCGTACTGAAGTCGACGCGCTGGCGGGTATAGCCCTCGGTGGCGGCATTGGCGATGTTGTGCCCGGTGGTGGAGAGCGCGCGCTGGAAGGCCAGCAGCCCCGATACCCCCGTCCCCAGAATACTCATACCCGTCTCCCGTGGATCTGCCGGTTGATGGATGCCTGGCCGCCGTCAACCACGATCGACCACTCCACTGGACCCTGTTGCTGAACACCCCGCATCATCTACCCTCGCACTCGAGTCTTATCGGCCGGCGCCGTGGAAACTTGAGGCGCGGCAGGCGCTTCCGTGGCCTGTTCGGCGCTCATCCGTCGCAGCTTGGCATGGATGCCGAGGATCTTCTCAGCATAGCGCGGATCGGTGGCATAGCCGGCGCGCTGCAACCCACGCACGAAATCGCGCGGCGAGTCGGCATGGGCCAGCGCATCACCATAACGAGGATTGCGCTGGAGGAAATCGACATAGTCCTCGAATGAACCGGCGGGACTCGGGTAGGCACGAAAGCGCGCCTGCTCGCGCCGGGCCACGCCGTCACGATACTCGAGCGTGCCGACCGAGACGCGCTCGCCCTGCCAGGCGCGATTGGCCTTGATGCCGAAGAGGTTGAAGCTGCTGCTGCCATCGGCATGACGCGGCACGTGCTTCCCCCAGCCGGTCTCCAGCGCCGACTGTGCGAGCAGCACATGTGGATCGACACCCAGTCGCGCGGCAGCCTGCTCGGCGTGCGGGGCGAGATAGTCGAGGAACTCCTGCGGGTTGCGCGGCGGCCAGCGCCCCTCCCCGGCGCGGGCGATGCCCGTCGAGGTCGCACCCGACGCGGCCTCCT
Organism: Marichromatium sp. PS1; assembly: GCF_041155115.1. NCBI lineage: Bacteria > Pseudomonadati > Pseudomonadota > Gammaproteobacteria > Chromatiales > Chromatiaceae > Marichromatium > Marichromatium sp. PS1. Next base: position 86,557 of record NZ_BAAFHB010000004.1, on the reverse strand, counting down.
CGCTCCGGGCGGTCGGTGCCGCGTCCGTCGAGCTCTCCGCCGGATGCAGCCGCCGCAACCAGGGGGTGCGTTCGGGGACGGCGAGGGTGCGCTCGGCGCCGCTCTCGGCGCTCACCGCCGGCCCGGACGGCGAGAGCTGGCGCAGCAGCGCCTGACGGATGCCCAACCCCCGCCCATCGCTCAGGTTCGCCGCGATCTGCTGATCGTGCATCTCCTGGTACATGCGGCTGTGCTGCGAGTCGAGGATGCCCTCGCCGAGCGAGGCGGTGCGCATCTGCTTGAGCATCTGCCCGACCAGCAACGACTCGAAGGCGCGCGCGGCGGTATCGAGCGCGGCGGCATCGTTACGCCGCACCACGGCACCGAGCGACTTCAGGCTCGCCGGATCGGCGGCCAGACGGTTGCCGAGTCCCGCCCGGGCGGTGAGTGCGGAGGTGGAGTCGAGCGGCAGCATGACTAGATCACCACCAGCTCGGCGCGCAGCGCGCCGGCCTCGCGCAGCGCCTCGAGGATCGACACCAGATCGCCGGGCGCGGCGCCGACGTTGTTGACCGCGCGCACGATCTCGTCGAGCGAGGTCCCCGGGGCGAACAGGAACATGCGGTTGTTCTCCTCGGTCACGTCGATGCCGGTATCGGGCACCACCGCGGTCTGACCGCCGCCGAGCGGCTGCGGCTGCGAGACCAGGGCGTCCTCGCTGATGGTCACGGTGAGGCTGCCGTGCGAGACGGCGGCCGGATAGACTTGTACCCCGGAGCCGATGACCACGGTGCCGGTACGTGAGTTGATCACCACCCGGGCGGCCGGCTCCCCGGTCTCCACCTCCAGGTTCTCCAGGGTGGCGACGAAGTCGACCCGGCGACCCGGGTCGATCGGGGCATGGATCTGTACCGAAGAGGCGTCCATCGGCTGGGCGACGTCGTTGCCGAAGGTGCGATTGACCGCCTCGGCGAGGCGGCTGGCGGTGGTGAAGTCGGGACGGTGCAGGTTCATCACCATCAGCCCGCCCTGGGCGAAGGCGCTCGGCACCTCGCGCTCGACCGTCGCCCCCCGGGGGATACGTCCGACGCTCGGGACATTGACGGTGACCCGGCTGCCGTCGGCGCCCTCGACGCCGAAACCGCCGACGATCAGGTTGCCCTGAGCGATGGCATAGATCTCGCCATCGGCGCCCTTGAGCGGGGTCATCAGCAAGGTGCCACCACGCAGGCTCTTGGCATTACCCATCGACGAGACGGTGATGTCGATGCGCTGCCCCGGCTTGGCGAAGGGTTGAAGATCGGCGGTCACCATCACCGCGGCGACGTTCTTGAGCTGGGGATTGACGTCGGCCGGCACGGTGATGCCGAGCTGGCCGAGCATGTTCTTCATGGTCTGGATGGTGAAGGGGGTCTGGGTGGTCTGGTCGCCGGTGCCGTCGAGCCCGACCACCAGGCCATAGCCGAGCAGCTGGTTGTCGCGCACCCCGGAGATGGTGGCGAGATCCTTGACCCGCGCCACCCGGGCATCATCCGGTGCATAGGTGTTGCCCGCCAGTGCAAACGGCGCGAACACACCGAGCAGCAGCGAAAACACAAGGGCGAGACTGCGATCGTTCATGTCGAACCTCTTGCCCGCGCCATCAGAAGGGGAACAGCGGGCTGTTGGCGATCCGGGTGAGCCATCCCGGGCCATTGCTGTCGGCCAGCGCGCCGGTGCCGCCGTAGTAGATCTGGGCATTGGCGACCTGGGTCGACTGCACCGTATTGGTGGCGCTGATATCGACCGGGCGCACGATGCCGCGCAGCCGGACGTACTCCTGACCCTGGTTGATCCCCAGCCACTTCTCGCCCTGCACCACCAGATTGCCGTTGGGCAGCACCTGGGCCACGGTCACGGTGATGCTGCCGGTGAGCTGGTTGCTCTGCTTGGAGTCGCCGGCACCGTCGAAGGTGCGTCCGGCGTTCGACTCGGCGGCGAACAGCGAGGCACCGCCGGCGGTCACCGGACGACCGGCGATGCTGACGCTGCCGAGATCCATCGAGTAACCGGAATCCTTGGAGGTCGAGGTCTCGGCGGTCTTCTGGGCATTGGTGCTCTCGGCGAGCTCGACGGTGAGGATATCGCCGACCCGCCGCGCCTTGTAGTCCTCGAACAGGGTCTTGGCACGACCCTGCTGGAAGATCGAGCCGGTGTTGAATGCGCTGGCAGCGGCCGTGGTCGGGGCCACCGTCTGGTACTCGGGCGAGTCGCCGGGGCGCGGCGGATCGAGGCTGGCACACCCGGAGAGTGCGGAGGAGATCAGTGCCAATGTCATCAGTGGGCGGGTGTTCATGCGGTGCCTCGTCCCGGCCCTCAGCGGGCCAGGTTGTTGTTGACGAACTGCAGCATCTGATCGGCGGCGGAGACGGCCTTGGAGTTGACCTCGTAGGCGCGCTGGGTCTCGATCATGTTGACCAGTTCCTCGGCGATGTTGACATTGCTGCTCTCGAGCGAACCCTGGATCACGGTGCCGATGCCGTTGAGCCCGGGATTGGACTGCTGCGCCGCACCCGAGGCCCCGGTCTCGAGAAACAGGTTCTCGCCCATCGGCTGCAGCCCGGCGGGGTTGATGAAGTCGGCCAACTGGACGATCCCCAGCTGGACCCCTTCGGGCTGGTTGGGCAACTGGGCGGTAACGGTGCCGTCCTTGCCGATGGTCAGCGACTGGGTGTCCTCGGGGACCACCAGCCCCGGCTGCAGCGGATAGCCGTTGGACATCACCACCTCGCCGTCGGCGTTGAGCTGGAAGGAGCCGTCGCGGGTATAGCCGATCTCGCCGCTGGGCAGCAGGATCTGGAAGAAGCCCCGCCCCTCGATGGCCATGTCGAGGGCGTTCTCGGTCTGGATCAGGTTGCCCTGGTTGAACAGCTTCTCGGTGGCCACGGTGCGCACGCCGGTCCCCAGGGTCAGACCCGAGGGCAGCTGTGCCTCCTGGGTGGCCTGGGCACCGGGCTGGCGCACGGTCTGGTAGAGCAGGTCCTCGAACACCGCCCGCCCCTTCTTGAAGCCGGTGGTGTTGACGTTGGCAAGATTGTTGGAGACGACCGACATACGCGTTTGCTGCGCGTCGAGTCCGGTCTTGGCGACCCAGAGGGCACGATTCATGGTGCGACTCCTGTACTGGCGCGAACGCGGTTAACTGATCCCCAGCAACTGATTGCTGGTCTGTTCGAGACTGTCTGCGGTGTCCATCATCTTGACCTGCATCTCGAAGTGCCGGGAAAGCTCCATCAGCCGGGTGAGGGCCGCCACAGTATTGACGTTGCTGCCCTCGAGCATCCCGGTGACCACCTGGACACCGGCATCCGGCGGCACCGGTTGACCATCCTTTGCACGAATCAGGCCATCGTCGGTCCGCATCAGGTTGTCGGTATCGGGCTTGACCAGGCGGATGCGCTCGACCGCGGCCAGGGTGTTCGGGGCGGCGCCCTGCGGGCGCACGGTGATGGTGCCGTCGGTGCCGATCAGGATCGACTCGAAGGGTGGCACCGCGATCGGCCCGCCGTCACCGAGCACCGGCAACCCGCGCTCGGTACGCAGGATACCGACGCTGTCGACGTGCAGGTTGCCGGCGCGGGTATAGGCCTCGCCCCCGTCGGCGGCCTGCACGGCGATGAAGCCCTCGCCGCGGACGGCGACATCGAGATCGCGCCCGGTGCTCTGCAGCGGCCCCGGGGTGAAGTCGATGGCCTCGTTGCCGACCTGTACATAGTCGCGCGACGGATACACCGGCCCGCGCACCGGCGCGGTGTAGGCGTCTGCCAGCGCCTGGCGGAAGCCGTGGGTGTCGGCGTTGGCCAGGTTGTGGTTGTTGATGCTCTGGGCGTAGAGATTCTCCTTGGCCCCGGACATCGCGATGTACAGAAAACGATCCATGACTCAGCCCCGTGATCCGCGACTCAGCGGATGTTGATGATGGTCTGGGTGATGGCGTCGGCCGTGGAGATGGTCTGCGCGTTGGCCTGATAGTTGCGCTGCGCGATGATCAGGTTGACCAGCTCCTCGGCGAGATCGACGTTGGAGGCCTCGAGCCCGCCCGACTGCACCAGCCCCAGACTGCTGGTGCCGGCCTCGCCGTAGACCACGTCGCCGGCGGCATAGGACTCCGCCCAGTTGTTGTCACCGAGCTGCAGCAGGCCCTGCGGGTTGGTGAAGTTGGCCAGCGCCACCTGTCCCAGCGCCGCCGCCTGACCATTGGTGTAGCGGGCGAACACCACACCCGATTGGTCGACGTCGAAACCGACCAGACGCCCGGTGGTGAAGCCGTCCTGGTTGAGATCGTCGACCGAGTAGTCGGGGCCGAACTGGGTGATGTCGGAGAAGTCGATCGAGACCACCCCGGTGGCCTCGCCCGTGACCGGGTCGATCTCACCGAGCAGACCGCCATTGACCGGGTCGTAGTTGGCGAGATCGAAGGTGAAGTCGGTCGCCGTGGTCGGACTGGTCATCACGCCGTTGGAGTCGAAGGTGAGCTTCACCGGGCCTTGCGGCTGCGGCGGCGACAGGTTCGACCCGGAGAGATCGACATAGGCCTCCCACTCCAGGGTGTTCTCCGTCTTGACGAAGTACATGGTCGCGGTGCGCGGCGCGCCGAGCGAGTCATAGAGGGTCAGCGCGGTGGAGTACTGATAGGTCTCCGGATCGGTCTGGTCGAACTTCACCGGGGCCCCGGGCTCGAAGGCCACGCTGAACTCGTCGCCGACATCGGGTTGGGCAGACAGCGTCAGCTCCCAGCCGTTCTCGGAGATGACGTGCTGGCCACCGCTCACCGTGGCCAGCACCAGCTTGCCGTTGAGCAGATACTGCTCGTCACCAGCCGCGTTCGCCCCCTGATAGACCAGGGTCGCCGGATCGAGGATATCGGGGTCCGAGGAGTCGAGTACCGCCAGACCGCTCACGGTCACCGCGCTGGTGTTGGCGCTCCCCACGGTGGCCGTCGCCTCGGGCGCGGTCGAGAACTGATCGCCATCGGCGGGTGTGCCGTACAGCTCCATCGCCCAGCCATTGACGGTGATCGTGGTCTTGTCGCCACTGACCACGACATTCTCCGCCGCGACCGGGACCTGGGTACCGGTCCCGTCATCATAGGTGTACTCATCGTTGGTCGCGTCGTAGGTGAGGGTGAACGGGTTGAGATAGTTCGGGTTGCTCGAATCGACCACATAGACCCGCGACTCGGTCACCGCGCCGGTGTTGGCGGGATCGGCCGTCACATTGATCACCCCCGCCTCCTCGTCGACGATCTGCTCGGCCTCCGAGCTGAGGTTGATCGACATGTCGATCTCCGAGGTCGGACGCGGCGGATTGTCACCGAAGTCGAGCTGGAGGTCGCTCAACTGACCGGTGCTGAAACCGGGGTCGGGGCTGTTCTTCTCGACCGGCGGGAACACCTGCAGACGCTGGCCGGCGCTGTTGACGACGAAGCCGTCGCGGTTGACCTGGAAGGCCCCGGCGCGGGTGTAGAGCTGCTCGCCGTTGTCGTTGAGCACGAAGAAGCCCTCACCGTTGATCGCGAGATCGAGCGCGTTGTCGGTGAAATCGATGTTGCCCTGGCTGAACTGCTGGGTCACCGCCTCCAGACGCACGCCCGAGCCGATGGCGGTCTTGGTGATGTCGCCGTAGGAGTTGGCGAAGACGTCGGCGAACTCGGCGCGCGACTCCTTGAAGCCGACGGTGCCGGCGTTGGCGATGTTGTTACCCGTGACCTCGAGGTCGGCCGAGGCGGCGTTCAGACCACTGAGTCCGATGCGAAAAGGCATGATGCGTCTCCTGAACTAGAGCTGATATCTGCGATGACGTCCCAGGGTCTACCGGCGCGCCGCATCCATGCGCGCGTCAACTGCCGATGCGGAACACACTGTTGAAGTCGACGTTGCCGAGCCCCTGCACCTGGAGCACCAGGCCACTGTCCTCCCCGCCCAGGGCGACGCTGCTGACCTCGCCACTGACCAGGGTGTAGAGCGCCTCGGTGCTCTCGCCGAGCAGCGCCCTGGACTTGAACTCGTAGGTGCCGCTGGGCGCCTCCGTTCCGTCGTTCGTCAAGCCGTCCCAGGTGAAGTCATGCAAGCCCGATGCCTGGGTACCGAGATCCATCGAGCGCACCACCTGTCCCGCATCGTTGTAGACGTCGACCGTAACGCCAGTCCCGGAGCTCGGCAGACTGATCGCTCCCGCCACCGTCTCCCCCGACTGGAACTCGAAGTCCTCGACCGGCACCAGTACATCGCGACCGACCAGGGACGCGCCCTGCAGGGTCTGCCATTGGCTGAACGACTGCGCCAACGACTCGAAGGCGACGGTCAGCTCCTCGATGCCGGTGACGGTGGAGAACTGCGCCAGCTCGCCGATGAACTCGCCGTTCTCCATCGGGTTGAGCGGGTCCTGGTTGGACAGCTGGGTGGTCATCAGCTTGAGGAAGTCCTCCTGGCCGAGCGAGTTGTCGATCGGTTCCTTCTTGGTGCCCTCGTAACTGCTGAGCCCCAGCCCAGTGAGCACGTCGGTATTGATTTCACTCATGGCGAGGCTCCTAGCTCTGACCGATGCGCAGGGTGCGCTGCAACAGCTGGCGCGAGGTGTTCATCACCTCGACGTTGGCCTCGTAGCTGCGCGAGGCCGACATCATGTTGGCCATCTCCTCGACGACGCTGATCGCCGGGCGGAACACATAGCCCTCCTCATTGGCCTGCGGGTGGTTGGGCTCGAAGGTCGGGATCGGCTCGGCGGTGGAGTCGACGATATCGGCCACCCGCACCGGGCGGGCCGCGCCCGTGGGGTCGCTGCGATCGAGCAGGGTCTGGAACAGCACCTGCTTCGACTTGTAGGTCTCCTCCGGCGAGCTCGCCGCGGTATTGGCGTTGGCCAGGTTTGAAGCGACGGTATTCAGTCGCACCGACTGCGCGGTCAGCGCCGAGGCCGAGGTATTGAAGACACTGAATAGGGTGCTCATGCCTTACTCCTTGCGTAGTGCGGAGCGGATGCCGGAAACCCGACGATTGAGGAACTCGAGGCTGCTCTGGAACTGCATGGCGTTCTCGGCGAAGGCGGCGCGCTCGAACTGCGGGTCGACGGTGTTGCCATCGAGCGACGGCTGCGACGGGATGCGATAGAGCGGCGCCATCGCCGAGTCCAGATCCGCGCGCGGCAGCGGCAGATGGCCCTGCCGGGTCTGCTCCAGTGGCAACAGATCGTCACGCTCGACCTGGGTGGCGAGCGCAGACCTGAAATCGATGTCCTGTGCCTTGTAGTTCGGGGTGTCCGCGTTGGCGAGGTTCGAGGCCAGCAGCTCCAGACGCTGTGCCCGCACCCGTACCGCCGCGGGCTGGATCCCCAGTGCCTTGTCGAGTGAAAGACTCATGTGGAACACGCCTGTGGCATTGACTTGCCGAAGACAATGCAAACATTAGGCCAACCTGGAGGCTGGAGGCTGGAGGCTGGAGGCTGGAGGCTGGAGGCTGGAGGCTGGAGGCTGGAGGCTGGAGGCTGGAGGCTGGAGGCTGGAGGCTGGAGGCTGGAGGCTGGAGGCTGGAGGCTGGGGAGGCTGGAGACGACCCCGCCGCGAACAGACAGGAGCGCGAGCGGGGTCGTAGAGAGGCGCTAACGACGCCTGAGCACGGCGCCCTTTGGCGTGCGGACCATCTCGAAGGCGTTGGTATAGGAGCCGACCGATTCGGAGGCTCCGACGAAGAGATAGCCACCCGGCTCCATCTGTTTGGCAATGCCGTCAAAAACCCGACGCTTGGTCTCGGCCGAGAAATAGATCAGCACGTTGCGACAGAAGACGATCTCGAACTTGCCGAGCGCGGCATAGGACTCCATCAGGTTGAGCTTCTGGAAGCGGACCCGACGCTGGATATCGGGCTTGATGCGATGCCCGTTGGGCACGGTCTCGAAGAAACGGTCGCGCCGTTCCTTGCTCAGGCCGCGCACGATCCCAAGCCCATCGTAGACACCACCACGCGCCTCGGCGAGCACGGTATCGGAGAGATCGGTGCCGAGCACGCTGGTCTGGATGTTCTTCGGCGGAAAGCTCTGCTCCCACTCGGCCAGCACCATGGCGATGCTGTAAGGCTCCTGACCGCTCGAGCAGGCCGCCGACCAGATGCGGATCGGGCGTTTCTTTTCCGCCAGCTCGGGGAGGACCACGTGGCGCAGGATCTCGAACGGATAGACATCACGAAACCAGGAGGTCTCGTTGGTGGTCATCGCGTCGATCACACGCGACTTGAGCGTCGGGTCCGCAGAGCGGCGCAGCGCGCGCAGCAGCTCCTCGACACTGGAGAAGGAGAACTCACCGAGCAGGCGCGAGAGCCGACTGGAGACGAGATACTGACGATTCTCACCCAGCACCAAGCCGCAGCACTCGGAGAGAAAGCGCGAGAATTCTGCGTAGTCTTGCGGATCTATCACGACAGACCTCTGGCCAAACGTCCGTTCGCATCCGCCATGCACTGGCGCAGGACCACGCTGATCGAATCACTCAATGGAATACTCACACTTTCTATGCATCAGGAAGACTGTAAGGGCCATCTCGCTCAGGAGTCGTCCGCGGGTCGGCCACCATGCTTCATCACCATCGCGGCCAACTCGTCCGGATCGAACTTCGGCAGGAAGTCATCGGCCCCGGCGCGCTTGACCATATCGGCGTTGAACTGCCCGCTCAGCGAGGAGTGCAGCACCACCGGCAGATCCTTGAGCTTGCTATTGTCGCGGATCTTGCGGGTCAGGGTATAGCCGTCCATACGCGGCATCTCGATGTCGGAGATCACCATCTCGATGGTGTCCGAGACAGCGCCAGTCTCGGCCAGCTCCTCGAGGAAGTCGAGCGCGGCGCGACCATCGGAGCGGGTCTCGACCTGGAAACCGATCTCGCCAATGGCGCGCTCGATCTGCTTGCGCGCGACCATCGAGTCGTCGACCACCAGGATCGACTTGTGATGATCGATGTGCTCGGCCCGCTCCAGGGTGGTCTCCGAGACATCTTCCTTGAGCTGATTGATGGCAGCGAACACCCGCTCGACATCGATGATCTGCACCAGCCGCCCCTCGACCTCGGTGACCGCCACCAGATAGCTTTCCTGTTCGGTCCCTCGTGGCGGCGGCTTCACCGTCTCCCAGTTGACGTTGACGATACGATCCACCGCCGAGACCCAGAAGCCCTGCACCGAACGGTTGAACTCGGTGACGATCACCTTGGCATCGGTATCATCCCCCGGCCGGTCGACGAAGCCGATGGCCTGCGCCAGATCGATGATCGAAACCGTGCGGTCACGGATCGTCGCCACGCCGCGCACGATCGCGCTCGCCCCGGGCAACTGCTGCAGCTTGGGGCGAGCGATCACCTCGCGAACCTTGAACACATTGATACCGAACGTCTGGTCGCTGCCGAGGTGGAACAGCAGCAGCTCCATGCGATTCTGCCCCACCATGCGGGTACGTTGATCGACGTCGTCAATAAACTGACTCATCTACCACCTCCAAGTCGAGGCCCGCCGGCCCGGGTGATCATGCCTGAGCATGATAGCCTAAGCCGACAGGCTTCATGAACGAATTCGGCGCAGCCGTCCTCTCCCACTCGTCTCTCCGGGGCATCATGACCCAACGAGACGCCACCATCGACCCTGCCCCGGGCTACGCTCAGGCGCGATTTCTGCATGCCATGGCGTATCGGACAGCCGACCCGGCGCGTCGGCACCCCGCCAGCATCCATTCAGCGGTGATCCCCATGCAACCATCCACCTCTATCGACAACCCGACACGGCGCACCATCAGCCTGGCGATCGCCCTCGCCGGTCTCCTCAGCCTGCTGTTGTGGCCAGCGCAGCACCCCCAGGCTGGCGAGATCGAGTCGGTCGAGCGACTCCGCGATACCGTGGCCACCTATCTCTCGGCGATCACCCAAACGACGGGGACGGACGAGATCGAGGTCCTGGTCGGCCAGATCGACGCCCGCCTGCGACTGGCGCGGTGTGATCGTACGCCGAACGCCAGTCTCGCCCCCGGCGCCCGCACCAGCGGCTCGACCACCGTCAACCTGCGCTGCTCCGAGCCGGTGCAATGGTCGATCTTCGTCCCCGCCCGTATCGAGCGCCACACCCAGGTCGTGGTGGTCGCCAGGCCGATCGCCCGCGAGCAGCGTATCCAGGCAACCGACCTGCGGCGTGAACGCCAGGAGGTCTCGAGCCTGAGCGGTGGTTACTTCAGGGACCCGAACGCCGTGATCGGCATGGAAGCGCGCCGCGCGCTCACTCCGGGGCAAGTCATCACCAGCGCCCACGTCGCCCCGCGCAAGCTCGTCGAGCGCGGACAGCTCGTCACCATCTACTCGGGAGACGGCGGCCTGATGGTCCGAATGTCCGGCGAGGCGCTCGAGGATGGAGCGGCGGGAGAGCGCATCCGCGTGCGCAACCGCTCCTCGCGCCGGATCGTCGAAGGCTATGTGGAACCCTCCGGGCATATCCACGTACCATTGTAGCCATATGGTGGGGCTGCGACGGGCACACGACAATGGACTACAGTTTCCTGGTCGACGGCCGTTATCAGCTGTGAGCCCACGTCGATCGGAAGCAACGCCAATGGACATCAAGAACCTCACCACGACCGCGTTTCGCACCGAAGGCAACAACTCCGCCGGCAACGGCGTGCGCGGTGGCGCCAAGGCGCCCGAGGGCGAGGCCCAGGCACGTCCGGGCGTCGAGGGTGGGGAGACGGTCACGTTGACCTCAGCGGCCAAGAGCATGAGCGCATCGCGGGGCGAATCGACCGAGCCGCCGATCGACGAGGCCAAGGTCGCGAAGATCAAGCAGGCCATCGCCGAGGGGCGCTATCCGATCGACAACCAGCAGCTCGCCGACAGCGTCATCGAGTTCGAGCAACTGCTGGCCTGAATCACCGTCTGACTTGAGGTTGGCCCATGGAGCACACCGGTCCCTTCGCCCACTCGCTCGAAACGGCGATCGCCCTGGCGACCCGTCTGGAGCAGGCGTTGCTCGACGAGACCCGGGCGATCGAGCTGCGCGATCCCGATGAGTTGCAGCGCGTCGTCGCCGGCAAGCAGCAGCTCGCCGACCAGCTCGAGGAAGAGACGTTACGCATGAAGCAATGGGTCGAGGACACCGGCTACACCTTCGACGCTCAGGGCGTGGAGCGGCTGCTCGAGCGCGTTGATCCACGACGCGACCTCACCCCGCGCTGGGATGCGCTGCGGGGCTACGTGGTGCGCTGCGACCAACTCAACCGCACCAATGCCACACTGATCAATCGTGATCGCAAGCGCGTCACCCTGTCGCTGCGCATCCTCCGCGGCGAGGACCCCAACGCCACCACCTACGACCCGCGCGGCCAAGCCAACAACGGCACCCCGCACAGTCGCACCATCAGCCGCGCCTGACAGGCCGACCTCGCCCTGGCCGGAGCCGGACGGCCCCTCCGCCAACCACAGACCGAGCAGCATCATGGCCGCAGAAGAGTTGATCACCAACCCCGGACGGATCTCGACCATCCTCAGCGACATGAATCACCGGCTGCTGGTGGTCAACGTCCGTCTCGATCCCGACGGCCCGCTGTTCGCCTCCTCGCTGATCCGTCTCGATGGTGAACAGCGCACACTGTTTCTCGACGAACTCCACCCCGAGGAGGGACATCAGCAGGTCGGCCAGGCCCATGAGATCCGCGTCTATGGCAACCTGCGCGGGATCGCGATCCGCTTCTCGACCCGGGTGGCCGACATCCTCGAGGAGGACGGCATCGCGCTCTACGCCTGCCCCTACCCCGAGGCACTCAACTATCTGCAGCGTCGCGAGATCTTCCGCGCCGCCCTGCCCTTTGGCGAGATCCGTCACGTTCGTCTGCACCACGTCAACTCCAGTGATACGCTCAACGGCCGGCTGCTCGACCTCTCGGCCAAGGGCTTCTGTCTCGAGGTCGACTGGAGCGATATCGCACGGGTCGAGCCCGGCACCCTGCTGCACTACTCGGGGATGCAGCTGCCGGTCCTGAACGCACCGCTGACCGGCGAGGCAGTCCTGATCAACAGCCGACCGGTGGCCGAGCCCGGGCGCTTCGCCGCCGGTTTTCGTATCGTCAATCTCGATCAGGGCACCGAGCGCGCGCTGATGCGCGCAACCCTCCACTATCAGCGTGAGGCGCGCAAGGTCGCGGTCTGACCCGCGAGCCCCGCATCACGGCCCGCATGAGCGAACCCATCCCAGGTCAACCATTGCTGCAGCTGCTGAGCAGCAGCCGGATGCAGGGCAGCGCCACGGTACGACAGGCCCTGGAGCTGACCATCGGATTGAAGCTCGAGCTTGAGCTCGCCACACCGAACCGCACCCCAGCGCCCGCCCCGGGAGAGGTCTTCGCCCGGGTCCGTCCCCCGGGCCCGGGCACCAGCTGGTCGGCCCCGCTGCAACTGCGCTTGCTGGCACCACTGCCATCCACGCAGTCGCCAGCACAGGCCAGCGCCCCACAGCCCAGTCCTCAGCTCCCGGGGGCGGCGACATCGACATCAACGCCGCCGCCCCAACCGAACGCCGCGCCCCTGCCCACGCGGCCAACCGCCGAGGTCATCGCGCTGCGCCCGATCCCGACGCTACGGCTACTCCCCGCCCAACCGCCTCCCGCACCGCTCGCACCCCCTTCGGCAACGCTTGCAAACAGCGAGACGATGACACGCGACTGGCTCACCCAACAGGTCAGGCTGCACCTGCCACAGGCACGCGCACTCGCCGAGACCCTCACCGAATGGAGCAGACGACTCACGACCCAGGAGGCCATCGGCACGGCCCAACCCAAGGGGCAGACGCCGGCCCCGAGCACCGCCGCCGTCCCACTCAACGACCGACTCGAGCGTCTGATCAGCCGCCTGCCCGGCCCCAGCACACTCACTGAGCCCGGCGGACTGCAGCGTGCCGTCGAGGGATCAGGGATCTGGCTCGAGGCCCGGCTCGCGCAACTCGCGCTCACACCCGGAGCGCTCACCGATGCGAGTCTCGGTGAGGATCTCAAGGCACAGCTGTTGCAGTTCGCCGACCAGATCAGGCGTCACAACCGGGATGCGGCCGACACCACGGCCCGCACCGCCACGCCCGCCGTGATCAACGCCGGGAAGGCGTTGGAGCACGAGACCGAAGGCATGCTCAAGCAGCTCGTCAGCCTCCAGCTACAACCCTTGGAGCAGGAGACCGAACAGCCGCGCTGGGTGCTCGACCTGCCCTATCGACACAGCGGCGGTGTCGGCACCGTTCAGGCCGAGATCGAACGCGAGCGAAGACAAGGCGAGGTCGAGGAGGCTGGATGGACGATCCGGCTGCGGCTGGATCTGGCCGAACTCGGCCCGCTCTCGATTCGCCTGACCCTCAAGGGGCAGCGGTTGAGCGCGAGCCTGCTGGCCGAGCGCGCGCCGACCGCGGCGCTGCTGCGCAGCAGACTGCCGTTGCTGCGCGAACAGCTCGAGGCGCGTGAACTTGAGGTCACCGCCCTGCACGCGGGCCAGGGCCAGACGGCGAACCCGACGCGTCACCCCGGGCCACTGATCAGCGAGCAGGCATGAGCAAGCACGATGATCTTCCCGAGGAGACGCCGAGCAAGGCGGTCGCGTTGCACTGGGACACGCGCAACGCGCCACGCATCACCGCCTCGGGGCTGGGCGTCACCGCCGAGCAGATCGTGCGTATCGCCGAGGCCCACGACATCCCGCTGCACGCCGACCGCCAGCTCGCCGAGGCATTGGCACAGATCCCGATCGGCGACGAGATCCCGGCGGAACTCTATGTCGCCGTCGCCGAGGTCCTGGCATTCGTGTTCGCACTTGCCGGAATCGACCCGCGCCAGCAACACCAGGAGCCGCACGAGCAGGACTGAAGATCGAGGCGCGCCGACGCCCAGGCGCTCTCAGGAACCCGTGTCGGACAGCCGATCGGAGGCGTACTCACCACCGATTCCGTGGCCATGCAGGCCGAAGAGCAGTTCGAGTTCGGCGTCGGTCAGGGCGCAGAGTCGACGGACCTGCTCCCGGCTCTGGCCATTGCGGATGAGCTTGATCGCCTGGGCATAGGGACTCTGATCGGCATCGCGCATGCGCATCTCGAGGCGCATCTCCTGCTGCTGATCGGCCAGGCGCTCCAGGGCATTGACCAGCATCACCCGATCCTGACCGCGATGGAAGCTCTCGCCGGCGATCACCCGAAGGTCGCGATGCAAGGTCTGCAGCACGGGATCAAAACGCCTCAGGTCGCGCCGCAACCTGCGTGTTTCGCGCCACAGATAGACGAAGGCGGCGAGCGCGAGCGCTGCCGCCAGCAGTGCCAGGATGGCCAGGATTTCCGCCAGACTGATCAAGGGCCCAGGCTCTCAGCGGTCAGCGGCGAGGCGCGGCCGCGATACAGGTCGCGACCCGGCTTCCCGGCTAGGCATACTCATCGATGAACCCCCGACGTTTCCTGCCGATCAGTCGGCGCGACACACCGCTTTCACCCGAGGTCGGTGGATCATCGCCGGGACGGCGACGCTCAGTTCGTCGTCGATCGCCCAGCCGCCGCTCCCCCTGCCGCCGCTCCTGCCGGCGACGTTCCAGCGCGCGTGGCGCGCCGGCACGACGCTCCTCTGAACGGCGTTCCATGCTGCGACGCTCGAGTCGACGACGCTCGCCCTGGCGCCGTTCGATCTGACGACGCTCGCGCAGCCCGGCTCGGCGACGCAGCAAAGGGCTCCACAGCGCGGCCGCCTGCCCCTGGTCCTCGTCCGAGTCGCGTCCCCTGAGACCGGATTGGACGGGTAGCATCGGCTTGATCGGATCGCTCATACACTCCCTCCTGAGCCGCCTCGACCACCCCTGGCCGGAAGCCGCGGGCCATGCACCCGCGGCACCCAGGATCAGCCGACGCTACGTACCAGCTCCCACTCGTCATCGGAGAGCAGCTTCTCGAGGCTGATCAGGATCGTCAGCCCCTCCTCGGTACTGGTCACGCCGAGGATGAAGCGACTGCTCTGGTCATTGCCCACCGCCGGCGCCGGATCGACCGAGTCGGCATCGATCTGCACGACCTCCGCCACCGCATCGACCAGGATGCCGACATTCTGGTTGTCGATGTCGATGATGACGATGCGCGAGGCTTCATCGGGCGCACGCGGCGGCAGCCCCATGCGCCGGCGCGCATCGATCACGGTGACCACGTCGCCACGCAGGTTGATGATCCCGAGGATGTAATCGGGCACGCCGGGCACCGGCGCGATCTCGGTGATCTTGAGCACCTCCTGAACCTGCAGCACATCGATGGCATAGGTCTCCTCTGCCAGGCTGAAGGTTACGAAGGAGGAGGAGGTGCCCGCGGTGTTGGTCTGGGTGTTTGGTTCGCTCATGGATTCCTCGCCTTGATGTCCGGCCGTCACGCACCGCCGGAGGTCATTCTGAATGATGGTCGGCGGCGGCGCCCGGATCAATCCCCGGGTACGGCGCCGAACTCGTCCACCTCGGGGACAATATGATCACGCTTGAGCCATTCGGGCTCGACGCGTTCGTGAGAACGCGGCGGCGGCCCCGGCAGCACCACGATGGCCACACGCCGATTGCGCGCCCGCCCCTCGGCGGTGTCGTTGGAGGCGACAGGCTGGAACTCACCATAACCGATCGCCACCATGCGACGGGGATCGACGCCATTCTGCGCAAACAGATTGACCACCGTCGCCGCGCGCCCCGATGACAGCTCCCAGTTCGAGGGGTAGATCGAGTTACCGATCGGCAGATCATCGGTATGCCCCTCGACATGGATGCGCGAATCGCGCTTTGCCAGCACCTTGGCCACCTCTTCCAGGACCGGCAGGGCCGCCGGCTCGAGGGTCGCCGAGCCACTGAGGAACAGCAGGCTGGTGTTGATCTCGATCTCCAGCCAATAGGCCTGACGGTCGACCTGAATACGCCCGTCATCGACCAACCCGCCGAGCGCCCCTTCGATCTCACCGGCCATCTCGCCGATCTCGCGTAGTATCTCGCGCCTGCGCACATCCCCTCCCCCCTCGAGGATGCTGCGCATCGCGAGATCGGCGGACACATCGGTCATGTCGACCAGAGGATCGAGCAGCGCCGGGTCGAGCAGCGCCAGGCTGCTGCTGATCGGGGCGAGCGTGCGGCGCATGTCCTCACCGATCAAGGCATCGCCCGGCAATGGCTCACCGATCTGTATCGGCGAGACCTTGGGCTGCGACCCGAAGGCCTGCTCCAGCGAGTCGGAAAGCACTCGATACTTGCCCGCATCGATGCTCGAGACCGCATACATCACCACGAAGAAGGCCATCAGCAGGGTCACCAGATCCCCGTAGGGGATGGCCCAGGCCTCATGGTTGGTATGGTCGTCGTATCTGCGCCGTCGCGCCATGGACCGCCTCAACGCTGGATGAAGCCGCTCAGCTTGTTCTCGATGTTGCGCGGGTTCTCACCCTCTGCGATCGCCACCAACCCCTCGAGGAGCATCGTCTGATAATTGACGCGCGCCTGGATCAAGCCCTTGAGCTTGTTCGACACCGGCAGGAACAGCAGGTTGGCCGAGGCGATCCCGTAGATGGTGGCCACGAATGCTGCAGCAATCCCCGGGCCAAGCTTGCTCGGGTCGGCCAGATTCTGCATCACCGCCATCAACCCCATCACCGCCCCGATGATGCCGAGGGTCGGGGCATAGACCCCCATACTCTCGAAGACCCTGGCACCCTGCAGGTCGAAGTGCTCACGATTGTCGAGATCCGACTCGAGGATCTGTCTCAGCACCTGGGGCTCGGTGCCGTCGACGAGCAGCTGCAACCCCTTGCGGACGAAGGGATCGGTCTCTTGCTCGGAGAGCGCCTCGAGACCGAGCAGTCCCTCACGACGAGACAGATGCGCCCAGTCGACCAGGCGCTTGACCATCGCCAGGGGATCGAGCCTGGGGGTAAGCACCACCCAGGGCAGGATGCGCAATGCATGACGGAATACCGGCAGGCGGGCCTGGACCAGTG
This sequence comes from Marichromatium sp. PS1, assembly GCF_041155115.1. Classification (NCBI taxonomy): domain Bacteria; kingdom Pseudomonadati; phylum Pseudomonadota; class Gammaproteobacteria; order Chromatiales; family Chromatiaceae; genus Marichromatium; species Marichromatium sp. PS1. Next base: position 69,556 of record NZ_BAAFHB010000004.1, on the reverse strand, counting down.
CCGCGCCCAGGGTCCCGATCACCACGATGGTGAAGGCGGCGAGATTCCACAGCGCGCCCAGCCCACTGCCCTTGGCGACGGAGCCCCCGACCACGGCCACCAGCCCCAGCAGGAGCCCGACCAGGGTCAGGACATCCATCTCAACAGAGGCTTTTGACGAGCGCCGGCCCGACATCCCTCAACGCAAGCACCTGATCGGCGAGCCCGGCCTCGATGACCGCCGCCGGCATCCCGAAGACCACCGAGCTGGCGGCGTCCTGGGCCCAGATCCGGGCCCCATGCTCCTTGAGCGCGCGCGCGCCCTCACGACCGTCGGCCCCCATTCCGGTGAGCACCACCGCCAGCACCTGACTGCGTAGCGCAGCGACGGCGGAGGTGAAGGTGATATCGACACTCGGCTTGTAGATGGTGCCGGGCGGGCTGTCGACGATCCGCACCCGTGGCTGCGATCCGCCCTCGAGCACCAGCTGCATGCCGCCGGGCGCGAGTAGCGCCACCCCCGGTTTGAGTGCATCCCCATTGGCCGCCTCGCGCACCTCGATCTGGCAGAGGTTGTTGAGGCGCTCGGCAAAGGCCGGGGTGAAGCTCGCCGGCATGTGCTGGACCACCACGATCGGCAGCGGGAACTGGCTCGGCAGCGCCTTGAGCACCTCTTGCAGCGCCACCGGCCCACCGGTCGAGGTGCCGATCAGCAACGCCCGCAACGAGCGTAACGACTCGCCGCGCACACCCGATGAGCGGGGCGGCGGTGCCGGGGTCGGCGACTGAGCCGGCGCCGAGGATGCGGGGGAGGCTGGCACATGACGCGCCTCGGCGCGCGCCGGGGCACGAGCCGCAGTCAGCGCGGGGCCACGTCCCCGGGCCAGCGCGCGCACCCGGCGACGCAGCAGCATCTTGGCGCTGTCCTCGTCCTTGGCCATCTCGCTGAAGCGCTTGGGCAGGAAGTCCATCGCGCCTGCGTCCAGGGCATCGAGCGTGGCGGTCGCGCCATCCGTGGTGAGAGTCGAGAACATCAGGATCGGACGAGGCGACTCGGCCATGATCCGTCGTACCGCGGTGATGCCGTCCATCACCGGCATCTCGATATCCATGGTCACCACATCGGGCTTGAGGCGCTTGACCACCTCGATGGCCTCACGACCATCACCGGCGGTACCGACCACCTCGATGCCGATATCGGCATTCAGGATCTCGACGATACGACGTCGAAAGAAGGCGGAATCATCGACAACGACAACCTTGAGCGGCACGGATCAGCTCCCTGTGGCCAGTTCGGCGACCGTTTCCCGGCGACCGCCGAACTCCGAGCGCCCCATGACCTTGAGCAGCTCGGGGACATCGAGGATCAGTGCGATACCACCATCACCGGTAATCGTGGCCCCGGCGAGCCCGGAGACATGACGCAACCCGAGACCGAGCGGCTTGATCACCACCTCTTCCTGTCCCACCAGGCCGTCGACCACCAGGCCGACCTTGCGCTGTCCGACCTGGACCACCACGACATGGGCCTCGCCTCGTGGCCCCTCGTCCCGACCGGGGCGGACCCAGCGACCGATGTGATAGATCGGCAAGGCATGGCTGCGCACCACGATCGCCTCCTGCTCGTCGACGAAGCGGCTGCGCGAGAGGTCGAGGTCGAGGATCTCGGAGACCGAGGCGAGCGGAATGGCGAAACGCCGCCCGTCGAGGATCACCATCAACGCCGGCAGGATCGCGAGGGTGAGCGGCAGCTTGACCTGCAGCAGGGTGCCCCGGCCAAGCTCGGAGTCGATCTCGACGGAACCGTTGAGCTGGGCGATGCGGGTCTTGACCACATCCATCCCGACCCCGCGCCCGGAGACGTCGGAGATCTCTTCCTTGGTGGAAAAGCCTGCCATGAAGATGAGGTTGAAGGCATCGCGATCGGACAGCCGCTCGGCCATCGACGGCTCGAGCAGCCCCTTCTCCACCGCCTTCAGGCGCAGCGCCTGGGGATCCATGCCGCGGCCATCGTCCTCGATGGTCAGGGCGATGTGATCGCCCTCCTGCGCCGCACCCAGGATCACCCGCCCGCGCCGCGACTTGCCGGCGGCCTCGCGCACGTCGGGCATCTCGATGCCATGATCGACGGCGTTGCGGATCAAGTGCACCAGCGGATCGGCCAGGGCCTCGACAAGGTTCTTGTCGAGATCGGTCTCCTCGCCATAGGTCTGGAAGTCGATCTCCTTGCCGAGCGAGCGCGAGAGATCGCGGACCACACGCGGGAAGCGACTGAAGACCTTCTTGATCGGCTGCATCCGCGTCTTCATCACCGCCGACTGCAGATCAGCGGTGACCAGGGCGAGCGAGTTGATCGCCTTGGAAACCTCGTCGTCCTCGGTCTGCGAGCGCAGCATGCTCAACCGGTTACGCACCAGCACCAACTCGCCGACCAGATTCATGATCTCGTCGAGTCGGTTGGTATCGACCCGCACCGAGGTCTCGGTCGGAGTGGCAGCCTGTTTGACGGCACGCGCCGCAGCCGCCGCAGCACTGCTCTCGCCCTCGGGCTTCGGCGCCGGCTTGGCGGGGGCGGGCGCGGTGCTCGGCTGTGGCGCCGGCGGGGGTGAGGAAGGCGCGCTCTCGGCCGCCGCCTTCGGCGCGGGCGCCGCAGTGAAGGCGCCCTTGCCGTGGAGCTGATCGAGCAGGTTCTCGAACTCCTCGTCAGTGATGAGGTCGGTATCCTCGCCGGCGGGCTCTTCCTCGACTGGCGGCCCGCCCGCAGCCGAGACCTCGGCGGAAGTCGACGCGGTCGGCTCCGGGGGCACAGACTCGGCGGGCGCAGCACCGGACTGGGGCTGACCGCTGAGCGCATCGAGCAACGCCTCGAACTCCTGCTCGGTGATTTCATCCGCGGGCTCGGCACCCGCCGCCACGGACTCGGAGGGCGGCTCAGGCGCCGCCTCGGGCTCGGCAGGCACCGGCTCGACGGGAGCCGGGGGCGGCTCGGGGGCCGCCGCCGCAGGCGAGGCCAGCTGCTCGAGTTCGGCGATCAGTTCGGGCGCGGCGGGCTCGGGCTCCTTGCCCGATTGCAGGTCGCCGAACATGACGTTGACGACATCGAGCACCCGCAGCACCGTATCCATCAACTGCGCATCGACATGACGCTCGCCGTTGCGCAGCAGATTGAACACGTCCTCGGCATGATGACAGACCGAGACCAGCGCATTGAGGTTGAGAAAGCCCGCGCCACCCTTGATGGTATGAAAACTGCGGAAGACCGAATTGAGCAGGTCGCGGTTCGCCGGATCCTGCTCCAGATCGATCAGTTGCTCGTTCAAGCCTTCGAGCAGCTCGCCGGCCTCGACCAGGAAATCCTGAAGAATTTCGTCATTCGGGTCGATTGGCATTCACCTTATCCTCTGAACTCGATGGGCTCGGGCAACTAGAAGCCGAGACTGGACAGCAGGGCATCGACGTCGTCCTGACCCGAAACGACATCCCCGAGATCGTCGCTGGTGTTGGGCACCGCCGGCCCGACACCACCCCGGGCGGGTTCCTCGGCCTTCTCGACGGTCGGCTCGACGGGCTTGGCGACAGCCCCTTCCATGCGTCCGCTGGAGAGTCGAATCAAGCCGACCAGGTTCTCCTCGACGTCCTGAACCAGACGGATGACCCGCCCGATGATCTGGCCGGTAAGATCCTGGAAGTCCTGGGCCATCATGACCTCGGACATCAGCGAGCGCAGCCGCTCGGTCTCCTGACCGGTGGCGGAGAAGAAGGCGTCGAGCTCGCGCGCGAACTCGCGGAACTCATCGAGCGAGAGCTCGCGGCGCCGGAACCGCCCCCAACGCTCGGAGAGCCGCACCGCGCTGTCATGTACCCGCTCGGCGATCGGCAAGCCCTCGTCGACCGCATTGAGGGTGCGGTGCGTGGCCTGCTCGGTCATGGTGACGACATAGGAGAGCCGCTCCTTGGCGTCCGGGATCTCGTCCTGGGTGATCTCGACCAGACGCGAGTCGCCGCGGAAGCTCTGCAGCGCTTCGTGCAGCTCGCGGGTCAGCTTGCCGAGCTCCTCGAACAGCTCACGCTCGTAGGGGAAGCGCAACTGCTGGATGACCAGACGCGCGCCTTCCTCATCGCCGTTTTGGAGGTGTTCGACCAGCTCCTGCGCAAGTGCAAGCTGTGCGGTCAAACGTGTTTCGTCATTGTCCATCGATTGTTCCCAGGCCGAACGAAAAGGCTACCCGTGACATGGCTGGGCCGGCCATGGAGGCACGTGCCGGAGTGGGCTGAGTCCATGTGTCAGCGCCAGGGGCGAACGATGAGGCGACGGCCGGCGCAGCGCGAGACAGTCGCTTCAGCCCGACCCTAGCCTGCGACCCGCTCGAAGATCTTATCGATCTTTTCCTTCAGTGTCTCGGCGGTGAAGGGCTTGACGATATAGCCGTTGACGCCAGCCTGGGCCGCCTCGACGATCTGCTCGCGCTTGGCCTCGGCCGTCACCATCAGCACCGGCAGCTCCTTGAGCTCAGGGTCGGCGCGGACCTGGCGCAGCAGCTCGATGCCTTCCATGTTGGGCATGTTCCAGTCGGTGATGAGGAAATCGAAGCCACCGCTCTTGAGCATCGGCAAGGCCGTGCTGCCGTCGTCGGCCTCCATGGTGTTATTGAACCCCAGCTCGCGCAGCAGGTTCTTGATGATGCGTCTCATCGTGGAGAAATCGTCCACGACGAGGATCTTCATGCCTTTGTCCACACTGAACTCCCAGTGTCAATTGTCGGATTTATCGATCACAACAGCGACTCACTGCCCTCGCCGGTCCAGTCGGACAACCGTGAGCGCAAGCGGTGCAAGGCCTGACTGCGGATCTGGCTGACACGCGACTCGGTGATGCCGAGCACGGCGCCGATCTCGCGCAGGTTCAACGCCTCGTTGTAATACAGGTTCATGACCAGGCGCTCGCGCTCCGGCAAGCCACCCAGGGCCTGGGCCAGTGCCAGGCGAAACTGCGCCTGAGCGAGCTGCTCCGGGGGCGAATCCTCCGTCCCCGCCAACCAGCGATCGGCTTCCATCTCCGGGCCGCCCAGGTCTTCGATGCCGAGGACGTTGGCGCTCGCACTGTCCTGCAGCATCGCATGATAGTCCGCCAGCCCGATCTCGAGCTCGGCGGCGACCTCGGCGTCGCTCGCCGTGCGCCCCTCGCGCGTCTCCACCTCACGGATGGCTGCGGCGATGCGACGGGTGTTGCGATGGACCGAGCGCGGGGTCCAGTCCGCGCGGCGCAGTTCATCGATCATCGCGCCACGGATGCGTATGGTCGCATAGGTCGCGAAGGTCGCGCCCTGTCCCGCCTGGAACTGGCGCGCGGCCTCGATCAGCCCCACCATGCCCGACTGGACCAGGTCGTCGAGCTGCACCGACGGCGGTAGACGCGCCGCCAGATGATGCGCGATACGCTGTACCAGATCGACATTGGCCGCAACCAGCTCGTCGGGCCGGTCGGCCAGGCTAGGATACCCCTGCAATGGACGTTTCGGGGCCATCAGGCACTTTGCAACATCCGTTCGACGAAAAAGCCGATCCCGCCCAGGTCGGTCTCGGTGATGGGCCAACGATCGACCCGGGTCGCCAACTCGGTGAAGGCGCGCCCCGAGGGACTGCCCGGATACAGGTCGACCACAGGCCCGCGCCGCTGCACGGCCCGACGCAGGTTGTCGTCGAGCGGGATGATACCCGAGGCCTCGAGCATCACCTCCGGCAGGTACTGGGCGCAGACGGCCGAGAGCTTGCGCACCAGACGCCGACCGGCCTCCGGCGAGCTCAACATGTTGCAGACCATGCGGAAACGACGCAAGCCGTGATCCTGGTGCAGCACCTTGATCAGTGCATAGGCGTCGGTGAGCGATGCCGGCTCGTCACAGACCACCACCATCACTTCCTGAACCGCCTTGCAGAAGGCGGTGACCGACTCCTGGACGCCGGCCGAGGTATCGACGATGAGCACGTCGAGCGGCTGACGGTAGGAGCTGAAGGCACGGATCAGCCCGGCATGCTCGGCGGGGCTGAGATTGGCCATGCTGGCGATACCCGAGGCCGAGGGCACCAGCTGCATGCCCTGCGGGCCTTGCACCAACACATCCTCGAGTCCCTCGACCCGCCCTTCGACGAGATCGTGCAGGGTCTTGGTCGGGCGCAGTCCGAGCAGCAGATCGGCGTTGGCCAGACCGAGGTCGGCGTCGAACAGCATCACCCGCCGTCCCATGCGCGCGAGCGCGACGGCGAGATTGACCGAGACATTGGTCTTGCCGACGCCCCCCTTGCCGCTGGCGACGGCGATACTCCTGAGCCGATTGCTAGGCGGTTGCATGGGCAGGCGTCCTGAAGGGCAAGACCGACTCCAGAACCATGCTGCCCTGTTCACCAGACGTCCGCGTGGACGCCGGCATCGCGTTCATTGCCAGACCATCGAGAGAGGCGCGGGCGCCGCCCGGCGCACGCATGGCGTGCGCCCGCTCCTGGAGCGCCAAGCGGGTGAGATAGAGTGTATCGACCTTGTGGAAATCTTCGGTCATGCGTTGACCATCGCTATAAAAAATCAAACCGAGCCGCTGCTCCATCAACACGGACAGGGTCTCGCCGAGCTGTTCCGTCTCGTCCACCTTGGTCAACACCAGGGCCGAGGGTTCGCTCGACTGGAACGCCTCGAGCACCTGTCTGAGCACCATCGACTGATGGGTAGCGGCAATTACCAGCCAGGTCTCGAGCTCGATGCGCTCGCGCACCTGCGCAAACAATCGGCGCTCGGCGGCATCACGCGCGGCATGCCCGGCCGTATCGATGAGAATCAGTCTGCCATCACCGGCGCGACTCGACAACGCCGCCAGCTCATGCTCGTTCTCGAGCAGCATCACCGAGACCCCGGCCATCTGCCCGAACGCCTGCAACTGCTTGTAGGCGCCAATGCGCTGGCGGTCAAGTGAGACCAGGCTGACCGAGTCGCGTCCCATGCGCCGGATCTGGCGCAGCGCCAACCGCGCCAGGGTGGTGGTCTTGCCCACCCCGGTCGGCCCCACCAGCGCCAGCATGCCCCCCTGGTCGAGCACCGGCGACTGTGCCGTCGGGATCGCCGCCGAGAGCCGCGCGCGCAGCCGCGACCAGGCGCTCTCGACCGAGGTCTCCTCGAGGATCCCACCGGCGAGACTGCGCGCGAGCTTCTCGGTGAAGCCACAGTCGGTCAGGCGCGTCACCAGTTCGGCGGCGAGCGGATGACGCGCCGCCCAGCGCGCCGACTCGCTGGCGTTCTGGTGTTGCACCAGCAGGCTGCGCAGGTCGCAGAGTTCACGCCGCATCGCCGCGATCTCGGGGTCGGTGGGCAGGGTCGCGGTCGCCGGCACCGCCGGGCGCGGAGCACGCGCCTCGGGCGCGCTCGCGCGCTCGCGGCGTGGCGCACGGGTCGGTACCGTCGGTGCCGGCGCGGCGGCCTGATCGCCCTCGTCGAGCGCGGCGATCACCTCCAGCATGCCATCGACCCGACGACTCGACAGGATCACCGCATCCGGTCCCTGCAGCTCGCGCACCTGACGCATCGCGTCGCGCATGTCCCGTGCCGTATAGCGCCTCACACTCATGGTCGTACTCCTGCTCGCTCAATCATGCCTTTGCCGGAGCGGCGTCGCCCTGCCCCACGGTGGCCACCACCCGGATCTTGCGGTTGTCCGGGATCTCGGTGAAGGCCAGCACCGTCAGGCTGCTGACGGCGCCGCGCAACCAGCTCGCGACCCAGGTACGGATCTCCGGGGCGACCACCAGCACCGCTGGCGCCCCCTCCATCTCCTGGCGTCTGGCCGCGTCGGCCACCGAACGCTGAACCCGCTCAGCCAGTCCGGGTTCGAGCCCGACGGTCTCGCCCTGACTGCCTCGCAGCGACTTATGCAAGAGTTGCTCCAATGTTGGCTCAAGGGCGATCAACGGCAGCTCGCCCGCAGGCCCGACCAGGTCCTGGACGATCGAGCGCGCCAGCGCGACCCGCACCGCCGCGGTCAGAGCGCCGGGATCTTGACTCTTCTGCGCCTGCTCCGCCAGGGTCTCGGCGATGGTGCGCATGTCGCGGATCGAGACCTGCTCGGCGAGCAGGTTCTGCATCACCTTGAGGATCGCGCTCAGCGACAGCGTCTTCGAGAGCAGGTTCTCGACCAGCTTGGGCGAGCGCCGGCCGAGCTGATCGAGCAGGTGCTGGACCTCTTCGTGACCGATCAGTCGGTGGGCATTCTCGCGAAACACCTGCGAGAGATGGGTGGCGATCACGGTCGCGGCATCGACCACGGTGTAGCCCGCGCCCTGGGCGTTCTCGCGATCGCTCGGATCGATCCACAACGCATCGAGGTTGAAGGTCGGGTCCTTGGTCGGGGTGCCGGGGACGGTGCCGAAGACCTGTCCCGGGTTGATCGCCAGCTCGCGATCGGGGAAGACCTCGGCCTCGGCCTGGGTGACCCCGAGCAGCGAGATACGGTAGTGGTTGGGACCGAGCTCGAGGTTATCGCGGATGTGCACCGGCTGGATGAGAAATCCGAGCTCCTGCGAGAGCTTGCGCCGAATGCCCTTGATCCGTCCCATCAGCTGCCCGTTCTGGCCGCGATCGACCAGCGGGATGAGCCGGTAGCCGACCTCGAGCGCGACCAGGTCGACCGGCGGCACATCCTCCCAGGAGAGTTCGCGCTCCTCCGGCGCCGGCGGCATCTCCACCCCGGGCGGGAGCTGGTCGACCTCCTCGGCGCCGGCCGGCTGGGCGCTGCGACGACTGAGCAGATAGCCGCCGCCGGCCATCATCGCCGCAAGCCCGAGGAAGACCATATTCGGCATCCCCGGGATGGCGCCGAGGATGCCGAGCACGGCGGCGGCGACGAACAGTGCCCGCGGGTTCTCGAACATCTGTCCGAACACCTGCTGCCCCATGTCCTGCGCCGTCGAGGTGCGGGTGACGATGATCGCCGTGGCCGAGGAGAGCATCAGCGAGGGGATCTGCGCCACCAGCCCGTCGCCGATGGTCAACAGCACATAGACGTTGCCGGCCTCGCCGAAGGACATGCCGTGCTGGGTGGTGCCGATGACGATGCCGCCGAGGATATTGATGAAGAGGATGAGGATGCCGGCGATGGCGTCCCCGCGCACGAACTTGCTCGCGCCATCCATCGAGCCGTAGAAGTCGGCCTCCTGGGCGATGTCCTCGCGCCGCGTACGCGCCTCGTCCTGGGTGATCAGCCCGGAGTTGAGATCGGCGTCGATGGCCATCTGCTTGCCCGGCATGGCATCGAGGGTAAAACGCGCGCTGACCTCGGAGATACGCCCCGCGCCCTTGGTGACCACCACGAAGTTGATGATCACCAGGATGGTGAAGACCACCAGACCGACGGCGAAGTTACCGCCGAGCACGAAGTCGCCGAAGGCCTGGATCACCTGCCCGGCGGCATCGGTGCCATCGGCGCCGCGCAGCAGGATCACCCGGGTCGAGGCGACGTTGAGCGCAAGACGCAGCAGGGTGGCGAGCAGCAACACCGAGGGGAAGGCGGCGAAATCGACCGGGCGCGGGGTGTAGACGGCCACCATCACCACGATCAGCGACAGCGAGATGTTGAAGGTGAACAGCAGATCGAGCGCCAGCGGCGGCAGCGGCAGCACCATCATCGACAGCAGCGCGATGAGCAGCAGCGGCGCGCCCAGCCCGAGCCGGCTCAGGCCCCCGAGGCGTTCACTGAATCCGGCCACTAGCGTTTACCCCGTGCGGCGCGGGCGGCCTCGCGCGGATCGAGATATTCATCGGGCACAGGCAGATCGGTCGGCATCGATACCTCGGGGTCGTGACGCTTGAGCTGGTAGACATAGGCGAGGATGCGCGCCACGGCGACGAACAACCCACCGGGGATCTCCTCGCCGAGATCGGTGGTGAAATAGATCGCACGCGCCACCCGCGGCGCCTCCACCCGGATGATGTCGTGCTCGTCGGCGAGCCCGCGAATCGCCCCGGCGACCTCGCCAACCCCCTTGGCGAGCAGCCGTGGAGCACGCATTCGCGCCGGCTCGTAGACGATGGCCACGGCATAGCGGGTGGGGTTGGTGATGACCACGTCGGCCTTGGGCACCTCGGCCATCATCCGCCGGCTGGCCATCTCCTGCTGCAGTTGACGGATGCGTCCCTTGACCTCGGGCTTGCCGTCGGTCTCCTTGTACTCGTCCTTGAGCTCCTGACGGGTCATGCGCAGCTGCTTGTTGTGGTTCCACAGCTGGAAGGGTACGTCGACCGCAGCAATCAGCACCAGCGCCGCCGAGACCAGCAGAAAGATCCATACTGCCATGTCGGCGGTATGGAAGATCGCCTCCTTGAGCGGCTCCTCGCCGAGATGCAGCAACTCGTCGGAAACGCTCCAGAGCACCATGCCGGCGACCAGGGAGACGATCACGAACTTGGCAAGTGTCTTGCCAAGTTCGAGCAGTGCCTGGGCGGAGAACTGGCGCTTGATCCCCTTGAGCGGATTGAGCTTGGGGGACATCGCCTGCGCCGAGAAGTTGGCACCGCCGATCAGGATCGGCCCGAGTAGCGCGACCACGAAGAGCAACGCGAACAGCGGCGCGAGGGTCAGCAACGCGCGACCGATCTGGCTGGCCAGATAGGGCAGCAGTCGCTGGGTGTCGTAGAACAGCTCGCGCTCCAGGGTGAAGCCATCGGCCATCTGGGCGGCGAGCTGGCCGCCGAGATGACCACCGAAGAACACCATGAAGCCGGCACCGGCGAGCAACACCATCAGGGTGTTGAACTCTCGCGAGCGTGGCACCTGGCCTTTTTCGCGCGCCTCGCGTTGGCGTTTGGCGGTCGGTTCTTCGGTTTTTTCCTGGCCGTTCTCGTTCTCGGCCATGTCACACCCCGAGCAGCCGCTGGATCAGCAGGAAAGCGGCGGTGAGCAGATCCCCGATCCGCGCCGGCAGCCCCGGCAGGATCAGTATGATGAGCACGAACCCCATCAGCAGGGTCACCGGGAAACCGACCGCGAAGATGTTGAGCTGAGGCGCGGCACGGGTGACCACGCCCATGGCGAGATTGACCAGCAACAACGAGGCCACCGCCGGCAGCGCGATCAGCAAGGCGCCGGCGAACATGGTGGTACCGAACCCGGCGATGCGCCAGAAGTCCTCGGCAACCAGCCCCTGCATCCCCACCGGCATCACCTCGAAGCTCAGGGTCATCAGCTGGAGCAACACCAGATGGGCATCGAAGGCGAGGAACAGCAACGTGGTGAGGATCACGAAGTACTGCGACACCATCGGCACCTGTACCCCGCCGGCGGGGTCGATCACCGAGGCGAAGCCCAATCCCATCGACAAGGCAATGCTCTCGCCGGCCAGGGTCACGGCGGCGAATACCAGCTGGGCGACAAAGCCCATCATGACACCGATCAGCACCTGCTGGAGGGCGACCACCAATCCCTCCATGCTGAGTGGATCGATGGCGGGAAACGGTGGCAACAGGGGTGCGACCAGGATCGCCAGCAGCAAGCCCAGCGACAGCCGGACACGGGCGTTGACGGTCCGGGCGCCGAAGATCGGCGCGACCAGCAGCATGGCGCTGATGCGCACGAAGGGCCAGACGAACATCCCCACCCAGTCGAGCAGGGTGTCGAATGAGATCACCATCCGCGGTTCAGCCGATCAGCTCGGGGATGCTGTGATAAAGCCTGATGGTGTAGTCGGTGACCAGCGCCAGCATCCAGTGGCCGGTGAACAGCAGCGCCACCCCCATGCCGAGCAGCTTGGGGATGAAGGTCAGCGTCATCTCCTGGATCTGGGTGGCGGCCTGGATCATCCCGATCGCCAGACCGACGGCGAGCGCGGTCAGCAGCGCCGGGGCCGAGAGCAGCACCACGACCATGCCCGCGTCCTTGCCGACGTCGATCACCATTTCGGGAGTCATAGCATCATCCTCAACTGTAGAAACTCTGCGCCAGGGTGCCCATCAGCAGCGGCCAGCCGTCGATCAGCACGAACAGCATGATCTTGAACGGCAACGAGATGATCAGCGGCGAGAGCATCATCATGCCCATCGACATCAGCACGCTGGCCACCACCAGATCGATGATCAGGAAGGGGATCAGGATGAGGAAGCCGATCTGGAAGGCGGTCTTGAGTTCGCTGGTGACGAAGGCCGGCACCAGCATGCTCAAGGGGATCGCCTCGGGCGAGTCGAAACCGTCGATGCCGCGGATCTCGGCGAACATCGCCAGGTCGGTCTCGCGGGTCTGGGCGATCATGAAGCGCCGCAGCGGCTCCACCGCCTGACCGATCGCCGCCTCGGTGCTGATCTCCTCGTCCATGTAGGGCTTGACCGCGGTGTCGTAGACCTCCTGGAACACCGGCGCCATGATGAACAGGGTGAGAAACAGCGCCAGCCCGAGGAGCACCTGGTTGGAGGGCGTCTGGGTGGTCCCCAGCCCCTGGCGCAACAACGCCAGCACCACGATGATGCGGGTGAAGGAGGTCATCATGATCAGCACCGACGGCAACAGCGTCAGCAGCGTCATCAACAGCAGCACCTGGAGGGTGACCGAGTAGGTCTGCCCACCGTCGGCGCCATCGGTGACGGTCACCGCAGCAAGCCCCCCCGGCTGCCCCAGGGCGAGCCCCGGCAGCAACAGCAACGCGAGCAGCAACCAGTGACGCGCGCTCACGACCGCCCCCGCCGACCCAGACTCTGCTTGAGCAGCGTGGCGAAATCGACCCCGCCACCGTTCTCCGGCGGCGCGACGCTCACCGGCTTGCGCAGCCGGTGCAGGGTACGCATGCCGGTGGCGCCGGCGGCGATCAGCAGCTGCTCCTCGCCGACCTGGACCAGCAGCAGTCGGTCGCGCGCACCGATGGCGCGTACCGCGAGGATCGAGATCGGCTGGTCAGCGGCCCGCCCCACCCCGCCGGGCAGCCGGCGCAGCAGCCAGGCCAGGCCGAGGATGGCGGCGATCACCAGCACCAGCGCGCCGAAGAGCTGCGCCAGATATCCGGCGCTGGTCAGCTCGACATCGGCGCACCAGGCCGCCCCCGGGAGCAGCGCCAGGATGCCGACGAGGATTGGCGTCGAGCTCGACCGCATTGATCTCATTTGAGTTTTCGCACACGCTCGCTGGGACTGATGACGTCGGTCAGACGGATACCGAACTTCTCGTTGACCACCACGACTTCACCATGAGCAATGAGCGTGCCATTGACCAGGACGTCGAGCGGCGCACCGGCCAGCCGGTCGAGCTCCACCACCGAGCCCTGATTGAGCTGGAGCAGGTTGCGGATCGGGATCTTGGCCCGGCCGATCTCCATCGAGATGGTCACCGGCACGTCGAGGATCATGTTGAGGTTGACGTTGTCCGACGGCGGCGTCTGATTGTCGGTGAAGTCCTCCGGCGTCATCGGCTGTGGCGAACCGGCGCCGAACTCATGGATGGCCCCACCCGGCGTCGTCTGCGGCGGGGTATCGGACTCCTTCTGCTCCTCGAGTGCCGCCGCCCAGTCGTCGGCCAGCGCGGCATCGTCCTGGCCCTTGCCTTTCTCCGGACTCATGGCGTCGTCGTCTCCTTGCTCCCTTGCAGGAATTCAGTGATCTTGATGGCGTTGTTGCCGTTCGAGGTGCCGAACTTGCCCCGAAATGTCGGGATATCCTCGACGTTGAGCACCACGGTCTCCGGCAGCTCGACCGGGATGATGTCGCCGGGGCGGACATCGAGCAGTTCGCGCACCGTCAAGGTCGCCTCGGTGAGCATCGAGAAGATCTCCACCTCGGCGATCTGCACCTCCTCCTGGAGCGCGTGCAACCAACGCTCGTCGACCCCGGAGCGGTCGGACTGCAGACCGGTGTCGAGCAGCTCGCGGATCGGCTCGATCATCGAGTAGGGCAGGGTCACGTGGAGGTTGCCGCCGCCGCCCTCGAGTTCGATGTGGAAATCGTTGATCACCACGATCTCGGTGGGGCTGACGATGTTGGCGAACTGCGGATTGACCTCCGAGTTGACGTACTCGAAGGTCAGGTCCATCACCGGCTCCCAGGCCTTCTTCATGTCGTCGAAGGCGGCATGGAGCAGGTTCTGGATGACGCGCAGCTCCATCGGGGTGAAGTCACGGCCCTCGATGCGCGAGTAATAGCGCCCGTCGCCGCCGAAGAAGTTGTCGACCAGGGTGAACACCAGTCGCGGGTCGAAGACGAACAACGCGGTGCCGTGCAGCGGCGTCACCCGCACCAGGTTGAGGCTGGTGGGGACGTAGAGCGAGTGGATGTACTCGGAGAACTTGGTGACCTTGGTGCCGACCACCGAGATCTCCGAGGAGCGACGCAACAGGTTGAACAGGTGCACGCGCAGATAGCGGGCGAAGCGCTCGTTGATCATGTCGAGCGTGGGCATTCGCCCACGCACGATGCGCTCCTCGCTGGCGAGATTGAAGGGCCGGATCTGGCCATCGGCCGGATAGGGGTTGTCCTCGGTATCGATATCCCCGCTGTCGACACCATGCAACAGCGCATCGATCTCGTCCTGACTGAGGATGTCGGTCTGCTGGGCCATCGCCGCCTGTCCTCTGTTACTGCATCACCAGATCGGTGAACAGGACGCCCTCGATCCGTGCCGGCTCGCCGACCTTGATCAGCGCCGCGCTGAGCATCTCGGTGAGCGCCGCACGCAACGCGTCCTTGCCCTCAGGGGTGTTGAGCTGGGCATAGTCCTGCGCGGCCAGATGAGCCAGGAAGTCGTTGCGGATCATCGGCATGTGCTTCTCGATGGCGGCCGCCACCGCCTCGTCACGGGTCATCACCGTTACCCCGACACGGAGGAAGCGTACCGGCCCCTCGGCCGACAGATTGACCGTCATCGAGTCGAGCGGACGGTAGATCATCGGTCCCAGCGGAGCCGCCGGCGCTGCGGCGCCGGGCGCGACCATCTCGGTGCCCTGCTCGGCCGCCTCCTCACCCTCGGCCTCGGGATCATCGCCGCCCATCAGGAAGAAATAGGCCGCTCCCCCACCGCCGGCGAGGACCAGCACCACCAGCAGGATCAGGATGATCAGCTTCCACTTACCCGACGGTTTCGCGGCCTCGTCGGTCTCGGCCTTCTTGTTCTTCGCCATGGTTCACCCGAATTGACTGGCATCCGCGCGGGATGCGGATTGACTCCATCCGTGGAGCGGATCATGCCGCGATAGCGGAGACGACCAGGCGCGTCAGGATATTGACACCACTGGAGCGTCGAGCCTCGGGCACGCGCCGGACGCACGACGCGGCACCAGACCAGGCCGCGCGCCCGCACATCGGAGCAGTCTATCAAAGCCCGATGACTGGACGTAGGGAGGCGGGAACGGCGCTCGGCCGGGAGGACGGTAACGCCGCGATCAGACGAACAGATCGAGCCGTTGCGACAGGGCGCCGAGGGTGCTGTGGGTCAAGGGCTCGCCGGTCTCTCCCGGATCGCCACCACCCTCGCCACGACCGGCGCCACCGTCACGATCGGCCTGGGAACCGCGATCCTGTTGCTGCGGCGGCTGGTCGGCAATGGTCACCTCGCCGAGCGACATCCCCTCCTGGGCCAGCGAGTCGCGCAGCCGCGGCAATGCCGCCTCGAGCACCTCGCGGGCGACTGGGTTGGCGGCGAAGAACTGCACATTGGCCTTGTCGCCCTCCATCGCCACCCGTACCTCGAGCGCCCCCAGGCTCGGCGGGTGCAGCTTGATCTCGGCCGCATCCTCTCCGGCGCGAGCCAGCCACTGCATGCGCTCGACCAGCGCACGCTCGCCCCCCGGGCGCAGTAGCTGCTGGAAATCGAGCACCAAGGGGCGACTGGTCTCGGCGCCCGCCGGCTGAGTCGTCGCGCCGGTGCCGGTCGGCGCCGACACCGCAAGCCGCGAGTCCTGGTCTCGCTCCTGCTCGACAACCGAGGCGCCATCATGACCGCCCCAGCGCTGCAACAGCTCGAACAACGCCTCGCGCGAGAATTCACGACTGCCGTCGATCTCCGGCTGGAGCGCACGCGTCAGCCCCGGCGACAACGACAGGGCCGCAAGATCAGCACCCTCGCCCGACCTCACCGCCCCCCTGAGCAAGGCCTCGGGATCGGCATCGCTGCCGTCCGTCGTCACCGACTGCAACAACGACCGCAGGACCGGCGCCAGCGTCTCGAGCCCGTCCTCGGTCGACGCCCCACCCCCCTGTTGCTGGAGCAGCGCCGTCAGGCTTGCACGCTCCGCCGCCGAGAGCTCGACGCTGCTCGTCTCGCCTCGCAGCAACCCCCGCAGCCGCGCCACCAGATCGTCGGCACCATCGGCACTCTCGGTGCCGGTGGTCGCGGCATCGAGCTGGGTCTGCAATGCGTTGAGCAGGGCCTCGCCGCGCCCCGCCATCTCCTCACCGGGCAGCCGCGCGCCGAGCGCCCGGCCCTGTCCGAGCGGAAGTTGCTGCAACGCGGCGAGCACCACGGCCTCCCCCGTGCTCGGCCCGCTGCCCGGGAGTGCGGGCGCGACCACGCCCCCGCTCGGGACGACAGCGCTCGGCAGCTCGGCGGGGAGTTGCTGGAGCAAGGCGACCAGCGAGGCCAAGGCCTCATCCGGGGTCTCGGCCCCCTGCAACTCGGAGTCGAGTTCTTCGAGGTCGACGCCCCAGCCCGAGAGCAGCTCGCGCAGCTGGCCCTCGAGCGCCTCGGTGAAGGCGCCGCCCTCCCCCGCGGGATCAACCGCCGCCGCCCCGGTCGTGGCGCCGGAGAGCAGCTGCAACAGGCCATATGGCTGTAACTGAGCTGTTTGCGCTTGCATGACCGCGATCCTCGCTATTGATGAAGGGGGCTTGCACCGCCCCGGTTAGGCGCCTGTCGCATCAGCGGGCCTCATTCCTGGTGACGCTGATCGAAGGCGCGCCGGGTCGCCCACATGTCCTGTTCGCGCTGCTGGCGACGCCCTTCCTGGAGCGCCTCCTGTTCACGACGTCGCTCGATCAGCTTGTCCAGCGACAGGCTCGCCTGATGGCGCTCGAGCCAGAACGCACGAGCCTGATCGACCTGTGCCTGAGCGGCATCGACACGCAGCTCCTGCTGATCGAGGGCCTCGCGCAGCTGATCGCGCATCCGCGCCAACTGCTTGAGCATGTTGACATCCTCCGGCACCAGGGCGTTCAGATAGTCGTTGAGATAGCGCTCGAGCTGCTCGCGCTGGGCCTCGACCTGGTTGAGGGTGTCGAGCCGCGCGGCGAGCCCCACCGCGGCCTCGTTCTCCTGCGCCTCGCGGATGCGCAGCAGGCGCTTGAAACGACGGATGCCGGCGCTCACGGCCCACCCCGCATCAGCGCGATCAGGCTGTCGCGGGCCTCCTCGAAGGTCACGCACTCGCTGCGCTGCTGGGCGAGATAGGCCTCGAGACGCGGGTACATCGCCACCGCCTCGTCGAGCTGGGGATCGGTGCCCTTGCGATAGGCGCCGACGGCGATCAGGTCGCGGTTGGCGGCATAGGTGGCCATCATGCCGCGAAAGCGCCGCGCCGCCTGTTCGTGTTCGGGGCTGATCAGCGCGCTCATCACCCGCGAGACCGAGGCGCCGACGTCGATCGCCGGATAGCGCCCGCTCTGGGCGATCTCGCGCGAGAGCACCACGTGCCCGTCGAGGATGCCGCGCGCGGCGTCGACGATCGGGTCGTTCTGGTCGTCGCCCTCGGCGAGCACGGTGTAGAAGGCGGTGATCGAGCCGCCGCCCTTGTCACCGTTGCCGGCGCGCTCGACCAGCGCGGGCAGGCGCGCGAACACCGAGGCCGAGTAGCCCTTGGTCGCCGGCGGCTCGCCGATGGCCATGGAGATCTCGCGCGCGCCCTGGGCAAAACGCGTCAGCGAGTCCATCAGCAACAGCACGTCGAGCCCCTGGTCGCGGAAGTACTCGGCCACCGTGGTCGCCACCAGCGCGCCGTGCTGACGCAGCAGCGGCGACTGGTCGGCCGGCACCGCCACCACCACGGTGCGCCGGCGCGACTCGTCGTCGAGGATGTCGTGGATGAACTCGTTGACCTCGCGACCGCGCTCGCCGATCAGCCCGACGACGATGACGTCGGCAGCGGTGAACCGGGTCATCATCCCCAAGAGCACGCTCTTGCCCACGCCACTGCCGGCGAACAGCCCGAGGCGCTGACCGCGACCGACGGTGAGCAGTCCATTGAGGGTGCGCACGCCGACATCGAGCTGGGTGCGGATCGGGTCGCGGGTGAGC
Organism: Marichromatium sp. PS1; assembly: GCF_041155115.1. NCBI lineage: Bacteria > Pseudomonadati > Pseudomonadota > Gammaproteobacteria > Chromatiales > Chromatiaceae > Marichromatium > Marichromatium sp. PS1. The sequence continues at coordinate 51,344 of NZ_BAAFHB010000004.1, read as the reverse complement.
GGATTGATCGGGCGCCCGTCGATCGGCATCTCTTGCTGCGCGCGCAGCGGCCCGGCGCCGTCGAGTGGCTCGCCGTTGGCGTCGATCACCCGCCCCAACAACTGCGGCCCGACGGCGATGCGCCGCTGCTGGTCGAGCGGCTCGATCCGCGCCCCCGGCACCAGTCCCTCGATCCGCCCCTCGGGCATCAGGAAGGTGCGCTCGCCCTGGAAGCCGACCACCTCGGCCGAGACCCGACCACCGCTGGCGGTATGGATGGCCGCGCGCCCGCCGACCGGTAGCCGGATCCCCTCGGCCTCAAGGGTCAGCCCGACCATCCGCGAGAGCTGCCCCTCGGGCTGGGGCGGCGCCACCTTGTCGATGCGCCGCCCCGATTGTGCCAGGCGTTCGCGCAACCCGCTGACCAGATCGCGGGTGCCCTGCTCGCGCAGTCCATCGATCAGCTCGCTCATCGCTGCTCGACCTCTTCATCGGCCAGTGCGACGTCTCCCGTCTCCGGCGCAGCGTCAACGTCGGTAACGGCAGCATCCACCGAAGCCGCCGGCGACAAGGACTCGGCGCCGTCGACCACTGGCTCGTCAGGCGTCGGTTCGACCTCTCCCCAGAGCGCCTCGACACTCTGACGCAACCGCTCCTCGAGGGTGGCGTCGATCCGACTCGGGCCACTCTCGATGGTGCACCCGCCACGGGCGACACCCGGGTCCGGGCGCCAGCTGATGCGCTCGTCACGGTCACGGGCATAGGCCTCGAGGATCTCCGCGTCCTCGGGGTTGATGCGCACGCGGATCTCGCGATTGCGCGAGGGCAGCTGCCCGAGCGCACTGCCGAGCACCCGGGCGACGTGTTCCGGGTGCTGCTCGAGCTCGGCCATCACCACCCGTCGCGCCATCGCCACCACCAGTGCCAGCAGCTCGGGCTCGAGCGCATCGGCGGCGGCGGCCAGGGGATCGGCGAGATCGCGGGCCACGCCCTCGAGGGCTTCGACCGTCTCGCGTACCTTCTTGTCGTAGCGCGCCCGGCCCTCCTTCTCCGCCTCACCCTGGCCGAGTTCGCGCCCCTCCTTGTAGCCGGATTCGAAACCGGCCTCGTAACCGGCATCACGCGCGGCCTGCTCGATCGCCTCGATCTCGGCGGCGGTCGGCAGATAACGCTCGGGTTCGGGCTCGACCTCGGGTTCGGGCTCGGGTTCGGGCGCGGGCGGCGGCGCGCCGACATCCGGCGGCTGCCAGCGTTGCACCGGCCCGTCGAGCAGGTCGGCATAGAGCACCGAAGATCCGGAGCCGCTCACACCATCTGCTCCCCGCCGGCCCCGCCGAGAACGATGTCACCGCTCTCGGAGAGTCGACGCGCCACGGCAAGGATCTCCTTCTGCGCCCCCTCGACGTCGCTCAACCGCACCGGCCCCTTGGCCTCGAGGTCCTCGCGCAGCATCTCGGCGGCGCGCTTGGACATGTTCTTGAAGATCTTGTCCTTGAGCGCGTCATCGGCGCCCTTGAGCGCAAGCACCAGCGAGTCGGTGGAGATCTCGCGCAGCAGGGTCTGGATACCGCGATCGTCGACGTCGACCAGGCTCTCGAAGACGAACATCAGCTCCTGGATGCGTTCGCCGAGATCCTCGTCGACCTGGGTGACCCCGGACATCACGTTGGTGCTCTGCGAGGCGTCCATGAAGTTGAGGATGTCGGCGGCGGTCTTGACCCCGCCGACCATCGAGGACTTGGCGGTGTTCTTGCCCGAGAGCTGGCGCTCGAGGATCTCGTCGAGCTCGTGGAGCGCTGCGGGCTGGACGCCGTCGAGGGTGGCGATGCGCAGCACGATATCCGACTGCATCCGGTCGGGGAGATAGGAGAGGGTCTCGGCGGCCTGGTCGGCGTCGAGGTGCGAGAGCACGATGGCGACGATCTGCGGGTGTTCGTGACGGATCATCTCGGCGATGGCGCGCGGATCGAGCCACTTGAGCGCCTCGAGCCCCTTGGAGTTGCGACCGAGCAGGATGCGGTCGATCAGCCCCGAGGCCTTGTCCTCGCCGAGCGCGGAGTTGAGCACCGAGCGCACATAGTCCTCGGCGCCGATCCCGAGCGAGGTGTGCTCCATGGCCGTCTCCGAGAAACGTTTCAGCACATAGTCGATATCGGTGCGCGAGACCCGCTCGAGCGAGGCCATGGCGGTGCCGATCTTCTGCACCTCCTTCGGTCCCATGTGCTTGAGCACCTCGGCGGCTGGCCCCTCACCGATGCTCATCAGGAAGATTGCCACCTGCTCGGGGCCGGGGCGCTTGGACGGATCAGTTGCCATCTTCGTTCAGCCAGCTCTTCATCACCTGTGCCACGCGTTTCGGATCCTCTTTGACCAGCTCGCGCACCGCCTCGAGATCGACCTGCTGCTGATCCCCGTCCTTCGGCCCGGTGAGCGCGGCGATCGCCGCGCTCTGCTGGGTGATCGCCACGGTATCCTCGCCGAGCTCGCCCTCGCCGCCGGCCCCACCGCCCTCGCCCGACTGGTCCTCAAGCGCGGCGGCAGCCTCGTCGGCGGACGGCGGCGCGAGCTGACGTACCGCCGGACGCACGATGGTCAAGAGTACCATCAGCGCGAGGATTAGCCCGGCGCCGATCTTGGCCAGCTCGAGGAACCACGGCTGGGTCCAGACCGGCTCGGCGTCGGTGGTGTCGGCGGGCGTGAACGAGGCGGTAATCACGTTGAGCGAATCATTGCGCGCATCGTCGAACCCCACCGCCTCACGCACCAGCGCGCGAATGCTCGCCAGCTCCTCCTCCGTGCGCGGCACCCGCACCACCTCGCCTTCCTCGTTGAACTCCTCGCGATAGTCGACCACCACCGCCGTCGACAGCCGGCGGATATTGCCCGGCATCTCGCGCACGTGCGAGATCGCACGATCGATCTCGTAGTTGCGCGTCTTCTGCATGCTGCGACTGCTCGGCATCATCGGGTCGGCCACCGGCGCCTCGCCGACGGCGCCACCGGCCGGCGGCTGGTTGGTCAAGGCGCCGGGGATGCCGCCGATCGCCGGGTCGCTGCCGACGCGCTCCTGCTCGCTGAGCTGCTCGGAGCGCACCGCGGTGCGCTCGGGATCGAACGACTCCTGGGTGCGCTCGACACGGGAGAAATCGATGTCCGCGGCCACCTGCACCCGCACCCCGTCGCGCCCGATGATCGGCACCAGCAGGGTCATCACCCGATCGACATAGCTGCTCTCGAGACGGCGGATGTAGTCGAGCTGGTCGGCCGAGGTCGACAACCCCATCTCGTCGTCGTTGCTGGTGAGCAGCCGACCGTGCTGGTCAACCACGGTGACCTGCTCGGGATCGAGCGCCGGGATGCTCGAGGACACCAGATGAACGATGGCTGCGACCTGGGTGTCGTTCAAGGCCCGGGTGCCGCGCAGATGGACCACCACCGAAGCGCTCGCCGGCTTGCGCTCGCGCACGAACACCGAGCGCTCGGGCAGCGCGAGATGAACCCGCGCACTCTCCACCGGATCGAGCGCCGCGATCGAGCGCGCCAGCTCGCCTTCGAGCGCACGCTGATGGCGCGCTCCTTCCATCAAGCGACTGGCGCCGAATCCCATGTCCTCCTGCAGCAGCTCGAAGCCGAAGTCCGAGGCGCGTGGCAGCCCCTGACCGGCGAGCAATAATCGGGTCTGGGCGATCTGGGCCTGGGGGATCTCGATCCGTCCGGAGAGTTCATCGATGCGGTAGGCCACGCCGAGCTGATCGAGCGCCTGAACCACCTCGGCCGCCTCGGCATTCTCCATCCGCGAGAACAGCGGCGCATAGGTCGGGCGCATCGCCCAGTAGAGGATGGCGCCAGCCACCACCAGACCACCGGCGATCATCCCCAGCAACGCGATCTGCCGACCCACCGGCAGTTCGTTGAAGGTCTTGATTCCAGTAGAAAAGGCGGCTGTCAGCGAAGACGCCATGGATGAATCTCTCCGTGGATCTGCGCGCCGTCAGCGCTCAGACCTGCATGCTCATGACTTCCTGGTACGCCGACAACAGCCGGTTGCGCACCTGATTGGTCGCCTCGAAGGCGAGACTCGACTTGTTCATCGCCACCATCACCTGCGGCAGACTGGTATTGGCCTCACCGAGCTCGAAACTGGTCTGCACCTGCTTGGCCTCCTGCTGCAACGCATTGACCGAGCGCAACGAATCGCGCAGCGCGGTGGCGAATTCACCGCCCTCGCTCGGCGCCGTCGGCTGCTGCGTCGCAGGCATGCTCCCCTCGACCCGTCCCGACTGCGAGAGCGCGCGCATCTGCTGCAAGACGTTCTGGATCTGCATGTCACTCACGTTCACAATCTCCCATCTCTTCAATCCACGTAATCCGGTTGGATACGCAGGTGCAGCGGCGTACCCGACCCTTGGACACGATTGGGATATTGCAAATTAAGTGCCAAAAACCTCAGGCATGGCGGCAGGGCCTGACGGACAAGGGCTGCGGCAGGATTGCGCAACCCCGGGCGCAGATGACGAGCAGCATCATCACCGACAGGACGTCGAATTCTTGACGGCCAATCTCGGTCTCCCGCTCGGCCGGGGGGGGCTTTGCTAGTCGCCGCCGCGCCCCAGGCCGAACTTGCGCATGCGCTCGACCAGGGTGGTGCGACGCATGCCCAGACGTCGCGCGGCACGCGCCACCACCTGATCGTTCTGTTCCAGGGCGGTGACGATCATGCGGCGCTCGAGCTCGTTGAGATAGCCGCGCAACTCCACCCCCTCAGGCGGCAGGGCGCCTTCCTCGCACCCTCCCGGGAGCGCCGGGGCGGCGACCGGGGCCGGGGGCAACCCCTCAAGCACCTCGGCGGCCGCCTCGGGGCGAAAGCGCGGCGGCAGCTGCGCCAGGTCCACCGGCTCCCCCGGATAGAGGATCGCCAACTGTTCGAGCAGATTGGAGAGTTCGCGCACATTGCCCGGCCAGGGCAGCTGCGCGAGATAGGCGATGACCGCCGGGGTCAGCCGCGCGGTCTCCACCGACTGCGCGCGCAAGCGCTCCTCGAGCGCGCCGATCAGCAGCGGGATGTCGCTGCGCCGTTCGCGCAGCGCCGGCAACTCGATGGGAAAGACGTTGAGACGAAAGAACAGATCCTGGCGAAAGGCGCCGGCATCAACCGCCTCCTGGAGGTCTCGATGGGTGGCCGAGATGATCCGCGCCTGGGCCTGGATCGGCTTGTTGGAGCCGACCCGCTCGAAGGTTCGCTCCTCGAGCACGCGCAACAACTTGACCTGCATCGGCAGCGGCATGTCGCCGATCTCGTCGAGAAACAGCACGCCATCGGCGGCGAGCTCGAAGCGCCCGGTGCGAGCGGTGAAGGCCCCGGTGAAGGCCCCCTTCTCGTGACCGAACAGCTCGCTCTCGAGCAGGTCGGGCGGGATGGCGCCACAGTTGACGGCGACGAAGGGCTTGTCGCACCGCGACGAGGCGGCATGGATCGCGCGCGCCACCACCTCCTTGCCGGAGCCGGTCTCGCCGAGGATGAGCACCGTGGCATCGCTGTTGGCGACCTGGGTGATGGCGCGCTTGACCCCACGCATGATCGGATGGGCGCCGACCAGGCCCTCGATCCCGGACGTCTCGACGGCATCGGTCGCGTCCGCCCGTAACCACTGCAACACCGCCAGCACCCGCCCGACAACAGGCGGCTCGTCGACCACACAGACATGCCCGGGCAGCGCCTCGCGGGCACCGTCGAGCGGCTGACAGATCAGTGGCAGGGAGGGTGGACGGACACGCTCGAGCTGCTCGGCCAGACGCGCCCCCGGCGCGCACAGCCAGAGTGCTGCGAGTGACATCGTGTCGAGTTCGTCGAGGGCCTCGAGTGGCTGCACCTCGCAGCCGAGGAACTCCAGGATGTGTCCGGTCCTGTCGCGCGCCGGCTGATCACCGAACACACCGATCCGCACGCGTTGCTCAAATGGGTTGCCCTCGCTCGGCATCGTAAACGCAATCCTTCCGCGGTGAACGCAGCCCCGCGCTCGTGACACTCGCGCCCGCGACACGCGGAAGGCGAGCAGACGGCCGCCGAACCGGCTTGCTGTTTGCTCCGGAGAGGGCGCATCGCGATTCTTGATGGAGCGACGAGTTTCTAACGTCCGCGTCGGCCACTGTCAAGCACGCAGACCCCATGGTGCGACCGAAGGCGCGCTATCGCCGCGCCCGCGCCACTGCGCGCCGGTGCATCCGAAACACCCAACGCCCCAGCGCCTCGCGCAGCCCGTCATCACTGAACCGCCAGCGCGCGCCCATCGCACCATCGAGTTCGCAGACCGTCTCGAGCCCGAGCACCAGCGGCTGGGCGAAGGCTGTCGAGGGGTAGAGTTCGAGCCGATCATCGGCAGTATCGAGCAGCGCGGCGGGCAGCACCACCCCCTCGGCGCTCAGGGTCGCACTCACCGGCGCCGGGAGTTGCGCCTGCATCCAGGTCGAGAGCAGCTGCATCAGCAGGTCGACCTTCGCCTCGAGTCGCTGCAGCTCCAGCGAGGGCGTCTCGTCGCGCCCGCCACGGCCACCGTCTTCGAGCATCGCGATGGCATCGAGCAGCCGAACCCCCGACTCCGCCGGGGTCGGGGGGCGACGGCTCGGCGCCAGCGCCAGCACCAAGGTGATGGCCAGGCCATCGCCCAGCACGCCCCGCCATGCGGCGGGAATGGCGGCATCGGTCGAGCCGTGTCGATCGTGCATCTTCGCTCCTTTGGGATCGAACTCGGGACTTGCTGGACGACACGCCCTGCGTCATGGTCGAGATCGCGAGGCTTCGGCTAAGATAGCGCCGACCCATGGCGCATCGTGCCCCCCCCGGGGCCGGCGCCATCCCGATAGGCAGAACCGGAGTCGACCGTCATGCTCTCCAGCATCGAGAATCACTATGAACGCCTGGTCGCCGCGCGTATCAGCGAGCTGCTCGCCGAGCGCGGCGAAGCCTTCGACGCAGACTACTTTGACGATCTCGCCTGTGTCGCGCTCAATTATCTGCCGCCGCGCTACGTACGCCACAGCATCGACTTCGCCTCGCACCAGAGCGACGAGGAACGCTCGCGCATGGCCGAGGAGGTCGCCGACGCCGTGGCCTTCGCCTTCGAGACCACCCGCCGCCGCCGCACACCGCGGCCCCACGAGGAAGACTGACCCCGACAGCGAGGCTCAGGCCTCGGCGTCGAACGACCCGCGCGTCGGCGCCGCCGGCCCGGGATCCAGCGCCGCGCTCAAGCGCGCCTCCCCGCTCGTCTGCGAGGTCATGGAGGCGGGTTCGGCGGTGTGCTCGCCGGCCTCGAGTGCGAGACGGACGCGGGCGCCGATCTCGCCACCCAGCACTGCGCCGTCGCGCGCCTGTTCGTCGCTCGGGCGGCGCGGGCCGACCGCCTCGGGATCGTTGACCGGACGTGTCGACTCGGGGCGCGTGGCCACCCGCCCGAGCCCAAGCCGCTCCGACATGCTCGGACGCGCACCGGTGGGGACGAAGGGAACCGAAACCGGGACATCGATCATGGTGCTCACTCCTGCGCTGACGCTGAACCAACACGCCTTGCGACATCCTTTTCGTCTGCCCACAGTATAGGGGAACCGGCCCGGGGACGACGTGGCCGCGGTTGAATCACGCCACGCGGCAGCCATGTCATGGAACATGATGGCCGACCAGGACCCGCGCCAGCAGCTGCGCGTGGTCACCTACAATATCCACGGCGGGATCGGCCGCGACGGTCGCCGCGACCTCGGACGCATTGCCACGGTGCTGCGCGCGCTCGATGCCGACCTGATCGCACTCCAGGAGGTCGACTCGACCCCGACAGCACACGCGCCCTCGGCACAGATGCACGAGCTGGCGCAACTCGGCGACTATCACGCCATTCCCGGTCCGACCATCCTCACCCACGATCGCCACTACGGCAACGCCCTGCTCACCCGGCTGCCGGTCATCGCACTCACCCGTCTTGACCTCAGCGAACGCCGGCGCGAGCCGCGCGGAGCCATCGTCGCCGACCTGCGCACCGCGCACGGCACCCCGCTGCGCTGTCTCGCCACCCATCTCGGGCTGAAGACCCGGGAGCGACGCCGCCAGGTCGAACGCCTGCGCCCCTGGATCAGCGACTCACCCGCCCCCCTGGTGGTACTGGGCGACTTCAACACCTGGTGGCCGCTGGCGCGCACCGAACGCCAGCTCTCCCGGCTGCTCGGGCCCACCCCGAGGCTCGCCAGCTTCCCCGCCGCCTGGCCACTGCTCGCGCTCGATCGCGTCTGGACCCGACCGGCGGGACTGTTGCAGCGACTCGAACGCAGCCGCGACCCACGGGCCCGCATCGCCTCCGACCACCTGCCGCTCTACGCAGAACTGGCGCTGCCGCGCGCCACCCGAACAGGATGACCCCCCGATGGAACGTCACACGCCCAACCCATTGCTGGTACCCGGCGAGACCTGCTGGCAGATCACCGGCACCCGCCGTCTGGCTCCACTGATCGATGGCGAACGCTACTTCGCCACCCTGCGTCGGGCACTGATCAATGCCCGGCATCGCATCCTGATCCTCGGCTGGGACCTGCACAGTCAGCTCGAGCTGGTGCGCGAGGACCCCGGCGACGGGCTGCCGACCCGACTCGGCGAGCTGCTCCATGCCCTGCTCGAACGCACCCCCGGGCTCGAGGCCTGGATCCTGCTTTGGGACTATGCGCCGATCTACGCGCTCGAGCGTGAACCGCTGCTCTTCGGCATCCACCCCTGGCGCCAGCACCCTCGCCTGCACTTCGCCCTCGATGACAATCATCCGCTGGCGGCCAGTCACCACCAGAAGCTGGTGGTCATCGACGACGCACTGGCCTTCTGCGGCGGCTTCGACCTCGGCAAGTGGCGCTGGGACAGCAGCGCGCACCAGGCCGAGGATGCCCGCCGACGCGATCCCGACGGCAAGCCCTACCCGCCCTTCCACGACCTGCAATTGATGGTCGACGGCGAGAGCGCCGGCGCACTCGCCGAGCTGGCGCGCGCGCGCTGGGCGCGCTGCGGCGAGGAGACGCCCGCGCCGAGCCCACCACCGGTACACGATCCCTGGCCCGAAGGGGTCGCTGCGCTGCTGCGCGACCAACCCTGCGCCATCGCCCGCACCCAGCCGCAGCAACCGGCGCGCGACGACCAGGCACCGGAGCGGGAGGTGCGCGAGGTCGAGCAGCTCTATCTGGCGTTGTTCGCACGCGCCGAGCGGCTGATCTATCTCGAGAACCAGTACCTGACCTCGACCACCCTGTGCAGCGCGCTGTGCGAACGCCTCGGCGAGACGCACGGCCCGGAGGTGGTGATCGTGCTGCCGCGCGAGACCGGCGCCTGGCTCGAACAGCACACCATGGACATACTTCGCGCCCGCCAGCTCGAGCGCCTGCGCGAGGCCGATCGGCACGCTCGACTGCGCGTCTACCACCCCGAGGTCCCCGGCCTCGAGAGCGGCTGCCTGATGGTCCACGCCAAGCTGGCGATCGTCGACGACCGCTGGTTGCGGGTCGGATCGGCCAATCTCAGCAATCGATCGATGGGGTTGGATACTGAATGCGACCTCTGTCTCGAGGTCACCGACGAGGAGGGACGGGCACGCATCGCCGCGCTGCGCCGCGAACTCATCGGCAACCTGCTCGACTGCGAGCCGCAACACCTGGCAAGCACCGAACGGGAGGCCGGCGGACTGATCGGGGCAATCGAAGCGATCCGCGCCGACGCCCCTCCGGGGCGCAAGACCCTGACCCCGCTGGAGGGCACCGTCGACCCGGAGTGGGAACGCCAGCTCCCCGACGAGCGGCTGATCGACCCCAAGCGCCCGCTCAACGTCCTCGATGTCGGCGACGCCGTGGTCGGGCGTCGTCATCTGCCGCACGCGCGGCGCCGACTCAGATTCGGGATCGCGCTGGTCGTGCTGCTCGCCGCGCTGGCGATCCTCTGGCGCTGGAGCGGCCTGGGCGAATCACTCGATCCGCAGCAGCTCGCCGAGCAACTGACCGATCAGCTCCACGCCCCCTGGGGGCCGGCGCTGTTGCTCGCGGGTTTCGTCGTCGGCAGTCTGCTGGCGATCCCGGTGACCCTGCTGATCCTGGTCACCGCGCTGGTCTACGGCCCCCTGGCCGGGGCCAGCTATGCCCTGCTCGGCTCGCTGCTCGCGGCGCTGGCGGCCTACGGGCTCGGTGCCTATCTCGGTCGACCCGCCGTCAACCGGCTCGCCGGCGGGCGCATCCACCGCCTCAGCGAGCGCCTGGCACGGCGCGGCATCCTCACCATCATCGCCGTGCGCATCGTCCCGGTCGCCCCCTTCACCCTGCTCAACCTGCTCGCCGGGGCCTCGCACATCCGCCTGCGTGACTACGCCATCGGCACCCTGATCGGGATGCTGCCCGGGGTGGCGACGATGGCGGTGTTCGCCGAGGGGTTGATGGCGTTGCTGCGCCGCGCCGGTCCCGAGCAGTTCCTGCTGCTCACCCTGGCACTGGCGCTGATCGTCGGGCTGACCCTGCTCGCCCGACGCCTGCTGACGGTGTTCGTCGAGCAACGCTGAGCGCTCGCCGCGACAGTGTTCCGACCGAGCTCAGCCGCGCCCGGGGTCGGTGGCGATTGCCGCCAGCAGCTGTCCCTGGAGGACCTCGGCGCGCGCCAGCGACACCTCGAGTATCTCGATCTCGGTCTCATCGCGCAGCGCGACATCGAGGGTGCGGCACAACCGCTGTAGCTCGACGAACCCCAGGGTCCCGGCGACACCGCTCAATGCATGTGCGAGCCGCCGCGCCTGATCGCGATCGCCCGACTGCAACGCCCGGCGTAGCTTGGCGAGATCCTCGCGATGATGCTCCGCGTACATGCCGACCAGTCGCGTATAGACCTCGCGCTTGCCATGCAGGCTCCTGAGGGCGAAGCTCAGATCGACATGACCGAGCTGGGCGAGCCGCTCCAGGACGTCGCCGGTGGCGACCTGTTCGTCCCCCTGCTCCAGCACCACAGCGCCCGCAGCGACGGCGCCCGATGGGGGCGCGCTCGGTGTCTCGGTCATGGTGCGCGAGAGCCAGTCGAGCAGGGTGGCATAGAGGGTCTGGGGGTCGACCGGCTTGGAGACATGACCGTTCATCCCCGCCGCCTCGCAACGGCGCCGGTCGTCATCATAGGCATTGGCGGTCATCGCGATGATCGGTCGCTCCTCCCAGCCGGGCAACCGGCGCAACCGCCGGGTGGCCTCGAGTCCGTCCATCTCGGGCATCTGCAGATCCATCAGGACCAAATCATAGTGAACCCGCCGCGCCATGGTCACCGCCTCGCGGCCATTGTCGGCGACGTCGACCTCCAGCCCGACATCCTTGAGGATCTCGGCGGCGACCTCCTGGTTGACCTGGTTGTCTTCCACCAGCAGCACCCGGGCACCACGATGGCGTTCGCTCAGATGCGCCGCAGCATCCCCTTCCTCGCGTGGCACACCGAGTTCGATCGGATCCTGGTTCTCGGCCTGACCGAGCCAGGCGGTGAACCAGAAGGTGCTGCCCTTGCCGGAAACGCTCTCGACCCCGGTCTGGCCTCCCATCATCAAGGCCAGCCGGCGAGTGATCGCCAACCCCAGCCCACTGCCCGAATAGCGACGGGTGGCGGAATTGTCGACCTGGGTGAAGGGCTGGAACAGCTGCTTGAGATCGGCGGGCTTGATGCCGATCCCGGTATCGGTGACGGCAAAACGGATCAACAGGCGTCTGCCACGGGTCTCGAGGACCTCGGCACGCAGCAGGATGCGGCCCTCGTGGGTGAACTTGATCGCATTGCCCAGATAGTTGAGCAACGCCTGGCGCAGTCGCGTACTGTCGCCATGGAGCACCGCCGGCAGCCCTTCGGCCTCGCAGTCGAGTGCCAGCCCCTTGGCCGCGGCCTGCGCCTGGACCAACGCCTCGACCTGGTTGAACAGCTCGGCGATGGCGAAGTCATGGGTCTCCAGCGTGAGCTTGCCCGCCTCGATCTTGGAGACGTCGAGGATGTCGTTGATGATCGACAGCAGGTGATTGGCCGCCCCCTTGATCTTGGCCAGGGTGGCACGTTGCTGCGGCGTTGCCATCTCGCGCCCGAGCAGATAGGTCAGCCCGAGGATGGCGTTCATCGGCGAGCGGATCTCGTGGCTCATGTTGGCGAGGAAGGCGCTCTTGGCCCGGCTGGCCTCCTCGGCGCGCTCACGCGCCTCGGAGAGCTGACGGGTGCGCGCGGCGACCAGCTCCTCGAGATGATCGCGATAGCGCTCGAGCTCCTCGGCGATGCGCTTCTTCTCGGTGACGTCCTCCTTGACCGCGACATAGTGGGTGATGCGCCCGTCGGGTTGACGGATCGGCGCGATCACCGCCATCTCGATGTATTCGCTGCCATCCTGACGACGGTTGACGAACTCGCCGCGCCACACCTCGCCACGGGCCAGCGTCGCCCAGAGGTCGCGATAGGTCGAGCGCGGCGTGCGCCCCGACTGCAGGATGCGCGGGTTGGCGCCGATCAGCGCCTCGCGGGCATAGCCGCTGTTGTGCACGAAGGCCTCGTTGACATACTCGATGGTGCCATCGGGGTCGGTGATGGCGATGCTCTCCGGGCTCTGCTCGATCGCCAGGGAGAGCTTGCGGATATGTTCCTCGGCGGCCTTGCGCTCGCTCAGGTCGATGTCGACGCAATACATCTGCGGCTCGCCGTCCGGGCCGCGCAACATCACGTGACTGGAGAAGACGTGCGCCGGCGAGCCATCGGCGCGACGCAGGGTCATCTCCCCGGCCGGCGGGACCGGGGCACCGTGGACCCAGGAGTCGACCGCGCTGATCACATAGTGACGCAGCGCGTCGGGAATGATCAGGTCCTCGAGCTTGACGCCGAGCGCCTCGGCCGGGCGGTAGCCGTAGAGCACCTCGCTTGCCGGGTTCCAGTAGATCACCCGACGGTTGCGATCATAGCCCTGCACCGAGATCGCCTCGACCTGCTCGAACAAGGCGTGGAACCGGGTTTCGGTATCCCAGGCCGCCTCGGCGGCGCGGCGACGCTCGGTGACATCGCGCGCACTGCCGAGCAGCGCGAACCGCCGCCCCTGCTCATCGCACAGCGGCGCACAGCTGATCTCGAACCAGCGCGACTCACCGCCACCGGGACGCTCGAGACGCTGGTCGCGGCGCGACTCGCCCCCGTCACCGAGCACCGCCGCGGCCTGCTCGCCGAGCGCGGCGGCAAAGGACGGCGGAAACAGGTCGGCCTCGGTGCACCCGATCACCTGCTCGGCGGCGATGCCGAAATGCTGCTCGAAGGCGGGATTGCAATACAGATAGCGGCCATCCAGATCCTTGACCCAGGTGGGATCGGGGAGCTGGCGCACCAGGTTCTCGAAAAAGGCCTCGGCGTTCGCGGCCTTACCGGCCCCACGCTCGCCAAGTCGGAAAAGCCATGCCATGGACTTGTCGGAAATCGCTCGATCCGTTGTTGCAAGACTCGCGCGCCTGCCGCCAGTCACGACGGGCAGGAGGTGTCGCGCACGCCCGGGTCGTCAACGTGATGTTCGTCTCCGACGACTTGCCCCACGTCACACGCTGGCGATCTCGCCCACCCCGATCAACGCGTGACGCGCCCTCCGTGACAGCGCACCCGCCGTGGTCTCTCGGCAGCATGCGCCTTGGCCATCCTTAAAGTCAGACCCCTTCGTTACATCCGGCCCGAGGGGCCGGGGTCGCTCACCTGTTTCTGGCGGCCAGCGCCGTGCTTGTCAAGCCTGGGGAGGCGCCATTCGTCTGCCCGAACATCCCCGACAGCAGGTCTGGGGAATCGGCCCGGAGGTCTACAATCGCATGTTTCGACGAGGAAAACACGACCGCCGGATGACCGTCGGCAACGCCCCACAGGGCCACCGTTCGAGCACCGACCAGACCATTGTCAACTGGAGCCATCGAGACGCAGCTGATACCATCGACTGAGAGCAGGCCCGAGGCATCCGCCCCGCGCCAGACCAGCACGGAGACCCTCAAGGTGACCCAAACCCTGGTTCGCTACTCCAAGGTCGTCGAGATCGTCGGAGACATCCTCAAGGTGAGGGTCCCGAGCCGCGGCGGCAACACTCAGACCCGTGTCGCCTTCGACGATCTGGCGCTGGTCGAGGACCCCGGTGGCTTCAGCTCGCTGGCGCGCGCCATCCGCATCGACCGCGACCTGGTCTCGCTGCAGGTCTTCGCCGGCACCAAGGGGCTCTCCACCGAGGCCTCGGTACGCTTCCTCGGGCACCCGATGCAGGTCACCTACTCGGCCAACATCCTCGGGCGGGTATTCCGTGGCGACGGCGAGCCCCTCGACACCGCCCCCGACCTCTCCCAGGACCCCAAGCTCGACATCGGTGGTCCGCCGGCCAACCCCGCGCGCCGACTGCTCGCCTCGAAGATGATCCGCACCGACGTGCCGATGATCGACGTCTTCAACTCGTTGGTCGAGAGCCAGAAGATCCCCATCTTCTCGGTCGCCGGTGAGCCTTACAACCAGCTGCTCGCGCGCATCGGCATCCAGGCCGACGCCGACATCGTGGTGTTCGGTGGCCTCGGGCTGATCTTCGACGACTATCACTACTTCCTGCGTCGCTTCGAGGATGCCGGGGTGTTCGCCCGCACGGTGATGTTCGTCAACCTCGCCTCCGACCCGGTGGTCGAGCGGCTGCTGGTGCCGGACATGGCGCTGGCGGTGGCCGAGCGCTTCGCCGTCGAGGAGGGCAAGCGGGTGCTGGTGCTCCTGACCGACATGACCGCCTATGCCGACGCCATGAAGGAGGTCGGTATCGCGATGGAGTCTGTCCCCTCGAACCGAGGCTACATGGGCGACCTCTACTCCCAGCTCGCGCGCCGCTACGAGAAGGCCGCCGACTACAAGGACGGCGGCTCACTGACCATCCTCTCGGTCACCACCATGCCCGGCGACGACGTCACCCATCCGGTCCCGGACAATACCGGCTACATCACCGAGGGGCAGTTCTATCTGCACGACGGCGCCATCGACCCCTTCGGTTCACTCTCGCGACTCAAGCAGCATGTCATCGGCAAGGTCACCCGCGAGGACCACGGCCAGATCATGAACACCATGATCCGCTTCTACTCCGGCGCCCGCGACGCCGAGCAGAAACAGGCGATGGCCTTCGAACTCTCCGAGTTCGACCACCGCCTGCTCAGGTTCGGTCGGCTGTTTCGCGAGCGCTTCATGGACATCGAGGTCAGCCTGCCGCTCGAGGCCGCGCTCGATCTCTGCTGGCAGACCCTGGCCGAGTGCTTCGAGCCCGCGGACCTGTTGATGAAGCAACAGCTCATCGACAAGTACTTCCCCCGCCTCGACGACCCGCACGACGCGGTCGCCTGACCCCGGGAGCGCGGCCATGGCACGACTGAGCCTGAGCAAGTCATCGCTGGCCAAGCAACAGCGCCAGCTGCAGACCTTCGAGCGCTATCTGCCCTCGCTCGATCTCAAGCGCCGCCAGCTACTCGCCGAGCGCGCCCGCGCCCAGGACGAGCGCACCGCGCTCGAGCAAGCCATCGCCACCCTGCGCGAACAGGTGCGCGAACAGCTGCCGATGCTCGCCAACACCGAGATCCCGCTGGCCGGACTGACCCGCGTCACCCAGATCCGCATCGACGAGGAGAATCGCATGGGCACCCGGCTGCCGCGGCTCGTCGGAGTCGACTTCGACCGTGTCGACTACGGCTGTCTGAGCCGCCCGCACTGGGTCGATCCACTGGTCGAGCGGCTCGAACAGATGCTCGAACTGCGCATCCGACTGCGTCTGCAGCAACAGCGCGTGACCCTGCTCGAGACCGCAGTGCGCAAGGTCACCCAGCGCGTCAACCTGTTCGAGAAGGTGCTGATCCCACGCACCCGCGCCCATATCAAGCGCATCCGCGTCGCCCTCTCCGACGCCGAGCGCGCCGCCGTGGTGCGTTCCAAGATCGCCAAGGCCAAGCGTCAACGGGGAGGTCTGGCATGAGCATCATGACGATGCGCCGCGTCACCCTGGCCGGACTCGCGGCCGACAAGGACGCGGTGCTCGAGCAGCTCCAGCAGCTCGGTTGCATGCACCTGGTCGAACTCGGCGCTCACCCCAGAGAGCCCGAGCGCACCCCCTCGCCCCATGCCCTGGAGGCGCGCAAGGCGCTGCGCCATCTGCGCGAGGTGCCGGACAAACGCCGCCAGGTCCGCGAGCCGACCGACTTCGACCTCGCCGCGACCATCACCCAGGTGCTCGACAACCAGCAGCGGCTGCGCGACATCAGCGATCGCCGCGACGCCCTGCGCCAGCGCCTCGCCGAACTCGAGCCCTGGGGCGAGTTCAGCCTCCCCGAGCCGGC
This sequence comes from Marichromatium sp. PS1, assembly GCF_041155115.1. Lineage (NCBI taxonomy): Bacteria > Pseudomonadati > Pseudomonadota > Gammaproteobacteria > Chromatiales > Chromatiaceae > Marichromatium > Marichromatium sp. PS1. The sequence goes on along the minus strand of NZ_BAAFHB010000004.1, from coordinate 34,997 downwards.
GGCGCTCGCCGGACGCAAGCTGTGGTTCTACATCCTGCCGCTGCGTCAGCTCGACGCCCTCGCCCGACTCGAACTGCCCTGGCAGATCGTCCATCGCGACCATCGTCAGGCCTGGGTGGTGGTGATCGCCGAGCGCGAACCGCCGGCCGACGCCCTGCCGGTGGCGCGTACCCACACCGGCGCGTTCAGTCGCTCCGAGGTCGCGCGCCGGCTCGAACGCGCCGAGATCGAACTCGAGGCGGTGATCGCCGAGCGTCACGCGCTCACCCGCTGGATCTATCTGCTCTCCTCGCATCTCGCCGAGGCCGAGGACCAGGCCGGGCTCAACTACGCCCGCGCCCAGACCTATGACGACGAGGCGCTGTTCCTGGTCCAGGGCTGGGTCGCGCTCGAGGACTGCCCCGGCGTGCAGGCGCTGGCCGACCAGCTCGGCCTCGCGTTGCTGCTCGAGGCCCCGGGCGCGGATGATCAACCACCGACCCGGCTCGACAATCCGGCCCCGGTGGCCGCCGGTCAGGACCTGGTCGGTTTCTACCAGATGCCGGCCTATCGCAGCTGGGACCCGTCGCGGGTGCTGTTCTTCTCCTTCACCCTGTTCTTCGCGATGATCCTCTCCGACGCCGGCTACGCGCTGGTGCTCGGCGCCGCGCTGGCACTCGGCTGGCGCCGCCTCGGGCGCAGCGAGACCGGGGGGCGGCTGCGCCTGCTCGCGCTCGCGTTGTGCGGCGGGGCGCTGCTCTGGGGGATCCTGGTGGGGAGCTACTTCGGCGTCACGCCAGCGCCCGACGGCCTGCTCGGCCAGCTCAGGGTCTTCGATCTCGACGACTTCGCCACCATGATGTGGCTGTCGGTGGCGATCGGCGTGCTCCACCTGGTGCTGGCCAATGTCGAACGCGCGCTGAGCAGCGCTCCCGGGGCCGAGCGCCGTATCGCGCTCGCCTGGATCGCCGCCCTGCTCGGCGGCTTCGCGCTGTGGAGCGGCACCGGCCCGAGCGGACCGCTCTGGCTCGCCACCCTCGGCCAGTGGCTGCTCGGCGGCGGCCTGATCGCGCTCTTCACGCTCGGCAGCGACCGTCCGATACGCAGCCCGACCTCGGCGTTGCTACGTGTGCTCGACGGTCTGCGCCAACTGGTGCGCGTCACCCAGGCCTTCGGCGACGTGCTCTCCTATCTGCGCCTGTTCGCGCTGGGGTTGGCCTCGGCCTCGCTCGCGCTGACCTTCAACGAGCTGGCGCGCGACGTCCAGCAGGGCCAGCCCGGACTCGGACTGCTGCTCTCGATCCTCATCCTCCTCGTCGGTCACGTCCTCAACCTCGCGCTCTGTCTGATGAGCGGCGTGGTGCACGGACTGCGTCTGAACTTCATCGAGTTCTACAACTGGGCGCTGGCCGGCGAGGGCTATCCCTTCAAGCCCTTCAAGAAGACGGAGCTGAGCGAATGAACGAACTGGTGATTGCACTGGGTTGGGCGGGGCTGTGCGGTGCCATGGCGCTCGGCGCCATCGGCAGCATCATCGGCTGCGCGATCGCCGGTCAGGCGGCGATCGGCGCCATGGTCGACACCGATTCCGGCTACGGCCGCTATATCGGCATCTCGGTGATGCCCTCCTCCCAGGTCATCTACGGCATCGTGATCATGTTCACCCTGCAGCGCGAGGTCACCGTCGACACCGCCCCGGCGCTGTTCGGCATCGGCATCCTCGCCGGCCTGGCGCTGCTGTTCTCGGCGGTACGCCAGGGCCAGGCCTGTGCCTCGGCGATCCACGCGAGCAAGACCAAGCCCGAGATCTTCGGTCTGTCGCTGGCCCCGGCGGCGATCGTCGAGGGCTTCGCGGTGTTCGCCTTCGTCTTCGCGCTGGTGCTCGCCGGCGGCATCCCGGCCTGAACCGGGGGGAGCTGAACAGATGACCACCACAGACAGCGGCATCCCCGAGGGGCTCGCCTCCTCCGGTATCGAGACCCTGATCGCGCGGCTGCGCGAGGAAGGGGTGAGCGCCGGGCGCGACCAGGCCGGCGAGATCGAGCGCGCCGCGCGCCGTCAGGCCAGCGAGATCGAGCGCGCCGCCAATGAGCGCGCCGCGGCCATCGTCGAGGAGGCACGGCGCGAGGCCGAGGCCCTGCGCAAGGGCGGCGAGGAGGCGTTGCGCATCGCCATGCGCGACACCGTGCTGCGGCTCAAGTCCGAGCTCTCCGACCGCTTCAGCGACGAGGTCAAGCGGCTGATCGCCGCCGAGCTCGAACAGCAGAGCTTCCTCCAACAGTTGATCCTCGAGGTCGGTCGCGCCGCACGCGAGGAGGCCGGCATCGATGCCGGCCAGGCGGTCGACATCCAGCTGCCCAAGGCGCTGGTCGGCCCCGAGGAGTTGCGGCGCAACCCGCTGGAACTGCGCGAGGGCTCGCTGTCGCACTTCGTGCTCTCGATCGCCGGCAACGTGCTCGCCGAGGGCGTGACCTTCAGCGTCGGCGACGACGACAGCCAGGGCATCCGTCTCTCGCTGCGCGACCAGGACGTGCAGATCGACCTCACCGACGACAAGGTCGCGGCGCTGCTGCTCGCCCACCTCCAGCCTCGCTTCCGCGCCATCCTCGAGGGGATGGTGAAGTAGCGGGGTGGCGCCATGACCGACTCACACCGTTACGCCATGCTGCTGAGCGCACTGCCGGCGCACGGGGCGCTGTTCACCGCGCGCCAGACGCCGCTCTCGCGCATCCGTCTCGAACAGCGCCTGACCCAGCTCGACGCCGAGGACGCGCGCACCCTGCGCACCCTGAGAACCCTGATCGAATGGGCCGAGCAGGACCCGCACAGCAGCGACCAGGCCGTCCTCGAGCGCGCCCGGCGGCAGATCCCCACCCTGCCCGACCCCTTCGCCCGCGACCTCGCCGACTGGCGACTGGAGATGCGCACGCTGATCTGCGCGCTGCGCCGTCGCCATCGTGGCGAGCCGCCGCCGAGCGAGCGGCGCTGGGGGTACGGGCGCTGGACCGAACAGGTGCGCCGCCACTGGAACGAACCGGCGTTCCGGCTCGAACGCGCCTGCCCCTGGCTGCCGGAGGCCGCGCGCCGTCTCGACCAGGGCGATGCCATCGGCGTCGAGCGACTGCTGCTGAGGACGGTCTGGGAGCATCTCGAACGACTCCACGACGGCCACCACTTCGACTTCGCCGCGGTGATCATCTACGCGCTGCGCTGGGATCTGGTGGCCCGCTGGACCAGCTATCACCACGAGCGCGCACTGGCGCGCTTCGATGACCTGATCGAGACCGCGCTCGACGGGGTCGAACTCACCCCCGAGGCGGCGGCCTGAGCGCGCCGCGCCGATCGCCCGACCTTGCCGAAGAGGAACCCGCAATGGATGACGCGCTGACACCCCAGGTCCAGGCCGACTCGCCCGCCCGGGTGGTCTCGGTCCAGGAGAGCCTGGCCACCATCGAGGCCGGCTGGCGCAACGGTACGCGCCTGCCGCTGAAGAAGAACGAGGTGGTGTTCATCCGCCCCGAGCGTAGCGACGGGGAGCGACTCAAGTCCGAGGTGCTGCGGGTGCGCGGCGAGTTTGCCGACGTGCAGGTGTTCGAGGACACCCGCGGGGTGAGCATCGGCGATCCGGTGGAGCAGTCCGATGAGCTGCTCTCGGTCGAGCTCGGCCCGGGACTGCTCGGCGAGGTCTACGACGGCCTGCAGAACCCGCTGGAGAAGATCGCCATCACCCATGGCGTGTTCCTGCCGCGCGGGGTCGATCTCGACGCCCTCGATCGCAACCGCAAGTGGTCCTTCGTGCCGCTGGTCCAGCACGGCGCGCGGCTGCGCGCCGGCGGGGTGCTCGGCACCGTCCAGGAGGGACGCTACACCCACAAGATCATGGTGCCCTTCGATCAGGAGGGCGAGGTCGAGGTGACCTGGATCCAGGAGGGCAGTATCACCGTCGACACCCCGGTGGCGCGCATCCGCGACCGGCGCGGCCACGAGCGCTCGCTCGATCTCATCCAGCGCTGGCCGGTACGCCGCGCGCTCACCGAGCACATGCTGCGCACGCGCACCACCGAGCGGCTCTATCCGGACGAGCCGATGACCACCAGCATCCGTCTGATCGACACCTTCTTTCCCATCGCCCGCGGCGGCACCGGCTGCATCCCCGGCCCCTTCGGCGCCGGCAAGACGGTGCTCCAACACCTGCTGGCCAAGCACGCCGCCGTCGACATCGTGATCGTGGTCGCCTGCGGCGAGCGCGCCGGCGAGGTGGTCGAGACCATCAGCGAGTTCCCCCAGCTCTCCGACCCCAAGACCGGCGGCTCGCTGATGGATCGCACCATCATCATCTGCAACACCTCGTCGATGCCGGTGGCCTCGCGCGAGGCCTCGATCTACACCGGCATCACCCTCGGCGAGTACTACCGCCAGATGGGCTATCAGGTGCTGCTGCTGGCCGACTCCACCTCGCGCTGGGCGCAGGCGATGCGCGAGACCTCCGGGCGGCTCGAGGAGATCCCCGGCGAGGAGGCCTTCCCCGCCTATCTCGACTCGGCGATCCGCAGCGTCTACGAGCGCGCCGGGGTGGTGCGCACCGCCGACGCCAGCGTCGGCAGCCTGACCATGATCGGCACCGTCTCGCCGGCCGGGGGCAACTTCGAGGAACCGGTCACCCAGTCGACCCTGAGCACCGTCAAGTGCTTCCTCGGACTGTCCTACGATCGCGCCTACAAGCGCTTCTATCCGGCGATCGACCCGTTGATCTCCTGGTCACGCTATCTCGGCCAGCTCGCCCCCTGGTACGAACAACATCTCGGTGCCGACTGGAACCGTCGGGTCGAGGCGATGCAGCAGCTCCTGGTCCGTGGCGAGGCGGTGCAGCAGATGATGCAGGTCACCGGCGAGGAGGGCGTGACCACCGAGGACTACGTCACCTACCAGCAGGCGCTGCTGCTCGACATGACCTTCCTCCAGCAGGACGCCTTCGACGCGGTCGACGCGGCGGTACCACTGGCGCGACAGCGCCAGATCTTCGAGCTGATCGACAGCCTGATCGGGCGTGAGCGCGCCTTTGCCGACAAGGACGCCGCGCGCGCCTTCTTCACCCGGCTCACCGCGCTACTGAAGAACCTCAACTACGCCGCCCAGGACTCGCACGACTTCACCCGCCTGCTCGAGGAGATCGCCGCGCTCGACGAGGACACCCCGGTCGCACTGGCGGCGACCGGCTGAGTCCTTACGCCGGGTCGCGGTCCTCGCCGACGCCGGGCAGGGTGAAATAGAACTCGACCCGGCGATTGCGCGCGCGCGACGCGGCATCGATCTCCTCGACCAGCGGCTCGCTCGAGCCGACACCCTCGACCGTGATCCGCGCCGACTCGACCCCGAGCGCGACCAGCGCCGCGGCGACCGCCGCGGCGCGCGCTTGCGACAACACCAGGTTGCCCGCCGCATCGCCGCTGGCATCGGTGTGCCCACTCAGCAGCAGCTGCAACTCAGGGTGCGCCTGCAGATGCTCGGCGATCGCCGTCAGCGGCGCGATCGGCCCCTCGGGCAGCTCGGCGGCACCGGGGGCGAAACGCAACCTCTCCTCCCCCAGACTCACCAGGGCGCCACGCGGGGTGAAACGCGCACCGAGTGCGGCGTAGTCGCGCAGCAACCCGGCATGCGCCACCTCTTCATCAGCGCTCTCGACGGTCTCGACGCGTTGACCGAGTGCCGCACGCAGCCCCTCGATCCGGCGCTCCAGCGCCTCCGTCTCGACGGCCTCACGCTGCGCGCGCTCACGCAGCGCCTGCTCCAAACGCTCGATGCGCTGCTGCTGCGCCTGCCAGCGCGTCTCCTGCTCGGCCAGCGCGGCGTGCAGCGACGCCAGCGGATCGGGCGACGTCGTCTCGTCCGCGACCGCGGTGCCAGTCGACACCGTCAGGCCGCCGTCGACGACATAGACCAGGGCCAGCCCGGCGACGAACATCAGCGACAGAAAGGGAATGACGAGCCAGGCCTTGGTGGCGCTCGCCGGGGTCTGTTCAGACATGGCAGATGACTCCTGAAGACGACAACCGATGACGCAACACGCTCAATGCCCGGGCACGCAGATCCCGCGCCGCAGCACCGCCCGCAGGGTCGACCACAGAAGGATCGCGATGATGCCGGTGAGCATGGTGAGCATCGCCACGCCGAAATAGCGATAGAACAACGCCTCGGTCTGCTCGGCCATCACCATCGAGGCGATGCTGAAGGCGGCCAGCGGGAAGGAATAGGCCCACCAGGAGAGGAAGAAGCGCAGCCGCAGGAAACGCCCGGCCTGACTGAACAGCAACAGGGTCAGGAACATCGCGGCGAAATAGAGCACCAGGGCGAAGGTATCGAGGCTGTCGACCAGTCGCGTGTAGGCGATGAAACCGACCGCCGGAGGCGCGATCAGGATGAAGAGGGTCGGGGTCAGCCGGTCCTCGATCGGGTTGTGGAACAGCACGCGGTTGAAGATGATGGTCAGCAGCACCAGCCAGAACAGCACACCGACGCTGAAGAAGAACCAGGAGACCGACTCGAACCCCAGCGGCACCCCGGCGATCGGCACCAGCACATTACCCACTGCCGGGATGAACCAGGCCGGGTTCATATGCTGCACCTTGAAGTGCTCCTGATGCATCCAGGCGCTGACGATATAGAGGGTGAAGACCAGGTGCAGCCCTGCCCCCGCGAACCACAGCATCCGGCTCACCGACGGTTGCAACGGCAGATAGGCGATGGCCAGCAACAGCAGACTGATCGAGATGGTGGGAAAGAAGTTGAGCTTGACCGGGTGGCGCAACTCGGCGAGTACCGCCTGCGGATAACGCAGCAGCTTGGCGACATAGAGCACTGCCAGGGTGAGAAACAGCAGGCTGCTGAAACCAACCAGCCAGGGGGTGATCCCGAGATCCAGGCCGAGCAGGTGCTGCGCCTTCTCCCAGCCGATGGTCAGCCCACTCATCCCCATCACCATGGCGAAGAACGGGATCGGGAAGAAGGCGAGACGCCCCTGCGGCACGCCGCCGCTGGTCTGGACATCCATCTGCGCGCCGCTCACAGCGCCGACCCGAACAGCAACAGGGCAAGCGCCAACGCGGTCGCGGTCGCCGGGACGAAGGGCCAGAGCTGGGCCGGCCACGCCGGCAGTGGGCTGGTGGTCATCGCGGTACTCCTATGGATTCCACACCGGGTCGCCGGACATCGGCCCGGCGACGGCTATCGAGGGAAGGATCGAGAGGTCATGCAGTGTAGAGCCCGGCACCTCGCACACGCATTGACAAATATCACAGCTCGAAACTTGGTTATAGCGCCGCCAGCCGCCAGGCTTGAACCGCAAAGCCGCGAAGCGCGCAAAGTGAATGATGTGTGATGTCGGCGCAAGACCACAGGCAGCGGGGGTCCGCACCCACTGGTGGCTGATCGCTGGCAGCTTATTCCCCTTTGCGTCCTTGGTGTCTTCGCGGTTCAATCCCCTGGTAGCTGGTAGCTGGTAGCTGGTAGCTGGTAGCTGGTAGCTGGTAGCTGGTAGCTGGCGGCTGGCGGCTGGCGGCTGGCGGCCGTTAGAATGACCCATTCGGTCGAGACGCGATCGGGCACGATCAACGCACAGGAGAGACGACCCATGGACCAGTTCCCGGCCCTGCTGCAACACTGGCCACTACCGGCGATCGCCGCCGTGCTCACCGGTGTGCTGATCCTCGCCGTACCGCGGGTGCTCAACTATGCCGTCGCCGCCTATCTGCTGCTGGTCGGCATCCATGGTCTGCTGACGGCCTTCGCCGGCCAGCCGTTCGCGCCCCAGGCGGTGATCGCCCTGGTCGCCGGGGTGCTGATCCTGATCCGCCCCAACCTGCTGAGCTACGTGGTGGGGATCTACCTGATCCTGATCGGCCTGCTCGGCGCCGGGCTGCTGCACCCCTGATGGCGCGCCGCGTCTCGCCCCGCAATCATCCCTAGCCCCGGCCCGCCGACACGCGTGCCGGTCATCAGACGATCAGGGCCAAACGGCCCGAGAAGGACCCATGCCATCCATCGCCGTACTCGCGCCGCCGCGCTGGCGCCTCCTCCCGATCCTGTTGCTCGGTGCGCTGCTCGCACTCGCCGGCTGCGCCCAGGACGACGCCCCCGTGGAACTCCAGGGGCGCACCATGGGCACGCACTACAGCGTCAAGCTCTACGGGCTCCCCGACGCGCTCTCGGCCGAGCAGCTGCAGACGCGGATCGATGCCCGACTGGAACAGGTCAACGACCTGATGTCGACCTATCGTCCCGACTCGGAGCTGTCGCGCTTCAACGCCAGCGACTCGGGCGACTGGTTCCCGGTCTCCCTGGAGCTGGCCGCGCTGGTCGCGCTCGCCGAGCGCATCAGCATCTTCAGCATCGGCGCCTTCGACGTCACCGTCGGCCCGGCGGTCAACCTCTGGGGCTTCGGTCCCGGCCAGCCTCCCGAACAGCTGCCGAGCGATGCGCAGCTCGCCGAGGTACGCGAGCGCATCGGCTTCCCCCGGCTCGAGTACCGACTCGATCCCCCGGCGCTGCGCAAGGAGAAACCAGGCGTCTATGTCGATCTCTCCGGCATCGCCAAGGGCCATGGCGTCGATCAGGTCGCGGCGGTGCTCGAGGCGGCGGGCGTCACCGACTATCTCGCCGAGGTCGGCGGCGAGCTGCGCGCCAGCGGCACCAAGCCCGACGGCACCCCCTGGCGGATCGCCATCGAGCGCCCCGAGCCCGGCGTGCGCGAGGTCCATCGCATCGTCACCCTGCACGATGCCGCCATGGCCACCTCGGGCGACTATCGCAACTTCTACGAGCGCGACGGCAAGCTCTACAGCCATACCATCAACCCGATCACCGCGCGCCCGGTCACCCACACCCTGGCATCGGTGAGCGTGATCGCCGCCGACTGCGCCCAGGCCGACGCGCTCGCCACCGCCTTGCTGGTGCTCGGCCCCGAGGCCGGCCTCGCGCTGGCCGAGGCGCATGATATCGCCGCCTTCTTCGTCGTCCGCGAGGGCGACGGCTACAGCGACCGCGCCACCTCACGCTTCGCGGCGCTCACCGCCGAGTGATCGTCGGCGCCGGGCCCCTGCCCCGGCGCCATCGCCCAGGAGTCCCTCCCTCATGCACAACCAAGCCCCTACGGCCCCGCCACGGATCATGGGCATCCTCAACGTCACCCCGGACAGCTTCTCGGACGGCGGCGAGCACTTCGCACCCGAGGCGGCCGTCGCCCACGGTCTCGCACTCGCCCGCGCCGGGGCCGACATCATCGATGTCGGCGGCGAGTCGACCCGCCCCGGCTCACGCGCGGTGCCCGCCGCCGAACAGTGCGAGCGCGTGCTGCCGGTGATCGGCGCGCTGCGCAAGCGGCTCCCGGCGGGCGTGGAGATCAGCATCGACACCACCAGCGCCGAGGTCGCGCGTGCGGCGCTCGCCGCCGGCGCCAGCTGGATCAACGACACCGCCGCCGGCGAGGACGATCCCGGACTGCTCGCACTGGCCGCCGAGACCGGCGCCACCCTGGTGCTGATGCATCGTCAGGGACGCCCCGAGACCATGCAGCAGGACCCGCGCTATGGTGATGTGACCACCGAGGTCGAGGACTATCTGCTCGAGCGTGCGCGCCTCGCGCGCGCCGCCGGCGTCGCCGCCGAGCGCATCCTGCTCGACCCCGGCATCGGCTTCGGCAAGACCCTCGCGCACAACCTTGCGCTGATCGCCGCGCTCGATCGCTTGCGCGCGCACGGCTTCGCGGTGCTGCTCGGCGCCAGCCGCAAGCGCTTCCTCGGCGCGATCTGCGATGAGCCGCACCCGGCAGCACTGGATGCGGCGACCGCCGCCACCACCACCGCGGGCGTGCTCGCCGGGATCGAGGTCTTCCGCGTACACGACGTCGCCGGCAACCGTCAGGCCGCCGACGTCGCCTGGGCGCTCAGGGGCGCCGGGATGCGCGCCACCGGCACACTGGTGACAGGCTGAGGGTCGGGCTAGTCGCCGGCGGCGCGATGGCGCGGCAGCACCCGCCGCTCGGACACCGTCTCCAGCGTCTTCAGCTCGCGTGCCTCGGCGGCCAGACGGCGGTTGTCGATCGCCCGCTGCTGGCGCGCCCGTACCCCGTAGCCGAGCGCCGCGCCACCGGCGGCGCTCAGGGTCACCAGCCCGAGGGTGACGAACTGGGTCAGCATCATGGTGATCCCGATTCCCACCGTACCGCCGACCACAGCGCCGGTCTTGAGGCTCGCCCCCCAGGAGCTACGTCGCGCCTTGGCCGCCAGCCGCTCCTGCGAGCGTCCGGCCTTGGCACGCTGCTGCTCGGCCTTGACCCGGATCTTCTCGCGCTCCTTGGAGAAGCGCTCGCTCAACCGCGAGGTGGCGCGGTGGCGGTAGGCATCGGCGATGGTGTTGAACCACAGCGCGACGAGGATGCCGATGGCGCCACCGAGCAGCGCGAACAGTGGCCAGGTGGTCTGCCAGTCGGTGCTCAGCGCGGTGTAGACCAAGAGTGCGGTGACTCCCTGCAGCAGGAAGATACCGATCAGGAATCGGATCAGGCTGCCAAGGCTGTGTGGAATGATGCTCATCAATCTCATCTGCTCAGGTTGTGAAGCCACGCGCGGGCGTGGCCCGACGAAGGATCCGTGCCTGCCCGACGGCCGCTCACCCCACCACCGACGACGGCGCCGCCACGACGGTCGCGGCGCGTGGTGTCGAGGGCGCTCGAGGTTCGATCCATTCGAGCCAGTCGGCCGGCGCCTCGTCGAGCAACAGGCGCAGCCGTTCGCGCAGCCGCTCCAGCGCCGCCGCGTCCTCGACCGGCCGATCGCAGGCATCGATGATGCCGTAGAGATACTCGGCGCCGACCCCGGAGAGGTCGATCAGCAACCGTGGCGCACCGACCTCGAGCGGCAACAGCTGCGGATCGGTGCTGGTCATCAGGAAGGGGCCGGCGCCGCTCTCGAGCCGGGCCGCCGGGCCCGGTCGGCCATGGCGGCGCAACGCACGGCCGAGCCGGTAACGCATCAGGTCGGAGAGTTCGGGGGCGAGTTGATCGACCAGCGCCATGTCGCCGGAGTCGGCATAGACCGGCACCAGGAAGGCATGCGCCTCGCGCCGCGGCTCACTCACGCCACTGGCGCTCGCCACATAGGTCTCGATGATGCGGAACAGCTCGCGATAGCGCTGCACGTCGGCGGCATCGAGCGCGCTGGTGCGTCCGAGCAGCACGAAGGTATAGAGGCCGTAGCCGGACTCGGCGCGCTCGAACAGCAGGTTCATCGCCACCGCCGTCTGGGTCTCGCTGGTCGGCGCGCCCGAGGGATAGTAGCGCATGGCATAGACCAGCGACTCGCGCAACGGCCCGTCGCTGGCATCGAGCAGCCGGGCGCGACGTTCGAGCCCCTCGGCGGCGGCCAGCTCGAGCGTCTCGCGCGCGCCCGAACCGGTGAGCATCAGCGCGCGCTCGAGCACCGGATCGAAGGCCGACTCCCCGCCCTGGGCGATCATCTCGGTGACGATCTCGCTGACCGGCGCACAGCCGCCGCGCAACAGCGCCTCGGCACCTTCCCCGGGCTCCACCCCGGAGAGATAGAGATCGGTGACCAGGGTGCTCAATACCGCCCCGGTGCCACGCCCATCCATCCCCGCGCAGCGCGTCTGCAACTCCTGGCGCAGACCGAGCGGGTCGGTGCTGTAGAGCACATGGGCCGACATCGACGGACGCGGCCCATCGGCACGCTCGGCGGCGAGCTGGGCACCCGGGGTGCGCCAGGGCGCCGCCCCCTGCACCGTGCCGCCGGAACCGGCGCAGCCGCCGAGCACCAGCAACAGCGCACCGAGCACCAGCAGCGACACCACGACGGCGCCACGTCTGCGAACTGACTGCGGATCGGGATTCGGCGTCGACATCGAGGGCACCCCCGCCCAGGCGGCACAAAGCCACCATGATAGCCGATCATGCCACGGGCTCCAGTACCAGCCGCCAGCCGCCAGCCGCCAGCCGCCAGCCGCCAGCCGCCAGCCGCCAGCCGCCAGCCGCCAGCCGCCAGTGAGTATGCGCCCCTGACGACGGCATTGCCTGCCATCACACGCGCTTGGTGCCAGCGCTTGGGGGCAGGCGGCCACTGGCGGCTGGCAGCTGATAGCTGGAAGCTGATAGCTGGCAGCTGACTTGCGACCGCTCCCGACGCGCGGCATCCTGTGGCCGATCGAGGCGCTGTCGTCGCCACCACATACGAGTCCACCGATGCAATCGACCACCAAGCCCTACGCCGAGTCCTGCGATCAGAATCGCGCCCCCATCCTCGCGGTGATCGCCCCGCTCTATGCCGGACGGCGCCGGTTGCTGGAGATCGGCAGCGGCACCGGGCAGCACGGGGTCCATTTCGCCGCGGCACTGCCCGAGCTGTGCTGGCAGTGCAGCGACCGCGCCGACGAGTTGCCGGGGATGCGTCAGTGGATCGGCGAGGCGGCGCTGCCCAACCTGCCCGAGCCGATCGCGCTCGACGTGCTGCGCGATCCCTGGCCGACACCCGGGTTCGACGCCGCTTTCAGCGCCAACACCGCGCACATCATGCCGGTCGAGGCGGTCGCGGCGATGTTCAGTGGACTCGGCGAGGTACTCGCCCCCGGTGGGCTCTTCGCCCTCTACGGCCCCTTCCACGAGGATGGCCGACCGACCAGCGAGAGCAACGCCGCCTTCGACGCCTGGCTGCGCGCGCGCGACCCGGCGATGGGGGTGCGCGATCGCACCTGGCTGCTGGGGCTGGCCGAGGACAACGGCTTCGAGGCGCTGGCCGAACATGCGATGCCGACGAACAACCGCATCCTGGTGTGGCGGCGACGCTGAACGAGGGGAGGAACATGGCCAAGGAGAAACACCCGGTCACCCAGGCGGTCAGGGCGCTGCGTGCCGCCGGCATCGCCTTCACCCCGCACTGCTACGACTATGTCAGCGGCGGCGGTACGGCGCAGGTGGCGGCGACACTCGGCGTCGACGAGCACCTGGTGGTCAAGACATTGATCATGGAGGACGCCGATGCGCGGCCATTGGTCGTGCTGATGCACGGCGACTGTCAGGTCGCCACCCAGCACCTGGCGCGCGCCATCGGCACCAAGCGGGTGCGCCCCTGCGCGCCTGAGGTCGCCGATCGGCACTCCGGCTACCGGGTCGGCGGCACCTCGCCGTTCGGGACCCGTCACCCGATGCCGGTCTATTGCGAGCGCGGCATCCTCGAACTGCCGCGGATCTATATCAACGGCGGCAAGCGCGGCTTCATCCTCGAGGTCGAGACCCGGGCCGCGCTCCAGCTGCTCCAGGCCCAGCCGCTCGACCTCGCGGTCGCGGGCTGAGCCCTCAGCGCCGGGCGAGCCGGCAGTGCGCGCGCAACCCGCGCCGACGCCACCCGCGCAACAGCCCCCAGCCCGAGGTGCGATAGCGGGTCCCGGCACAGGGATCGAGCACGACCTCCGACCAGCGCTGCCGACGCAACGCGCGCAGCGGCGCGGCGAGCGCGGCATCACAGGCGACCAGGGCATCGGACCAGGCGCCAAGATCGCGCCCGTGCAGCGCCCGCCAGGGGCTCTCGTCATAGATCAGGACACCCCGCTCGCCGAGCGCCGGGTCTTGCAACCACTGGGCCGGGGTGCGGTGCCCCACCCCGGCCCAGTGTGCCAGCCCGTGGGTGAGCGGATGCTCGCCCACCACCAGACCGGGACCGCGCCCCGGCGCCGCCGGCAGCCGTCCCCCGCCCCAGGGCCAGAGTCCGTTGACCACCGGCTCGCCACGCGCCTCGCGGGCGCGATTGACCGGATCGGCGAAGAACAGCATCTGCACCTCGTTGAGCAGCCGGTTCCAGGCCAGCGCATCGTCGCCGCTGATCGCATCCGGGCTGAGCGCCTCGCCCATCACCCGATAGAGCGGCGTGGTACGCAGCGCGGGCGGCCGCGCCAGGCGTAGATACCAGCGCTGCGGGGTCGGCGCAACCAACTCCAGTCCGTCGTCGGCGAAGTGATCGTTGAAGCTCGCCACCAGCGCCGCGGCCTCCTCGGCGTCGAGTGCGAAGCGCTCGAGTTCGAAGAGCCGCAACCGCTCCATGTCCGGGCGCAGGTAGACCGGATCGGCATGCAGCCAGTAAGCGGCAGCGCCCTCTCCGGCGAGCAGTTCGGGGGCGTCGCCGAGCAGACACAAGGGCGCACTGGGCAGATCACAGCCTGGCTCGGCGGCGATGCCGAAGGCGGCGAACAGCGCGGCGAAAGGATCGCTGGCAACCCCGTCGACGACACTCGCACGTGCCAGCAGACGGTCGAGATTGGGCAGTATCGGAAAGGGCTCGGGACGTAGCGGCAGGGGGCCGAGCAGTCCCGGGCAGATCAGTTCCAGGGCCGTCACGACACCGCCAGCCCTCGCGCCAGGTCGGCCTGGATGTCGGCCACCGACTCCAGCCCCACCGCGACCCGCAGCAGCGACTCAGTGATACCGGCGTCGGCGCGCTCCGCGGCACTGAGTCGACCGTGGGTGGTGGTCGCCGGATGGGTGATGGTGGTCTTGGCATCACCGAGGTTGGCGGTGATCGAGATCATCCGCGTCGAGTCGATCACCCGCCAGGCCTCGGCGCGCGCACCGCGCACCTCGAAGGAGACGATACCGCCGCCGCTGCGCTGCTGGGTGCCGATCAGATGGTGCTGGGGATGCCGGGGCAGCCCCGGGTAATGGACCCGCGCCACCGCCGGATGGTCGTCGAGCCAGTGGGCGAGCTGCTCGGCGGCGCGTGTATGCGCCTGCATCCGCAGCTCGAGCGTCTCGAGCCCCTTGAGGAAGACCCAGGCGTTGAACGGACTCATCGTCGGGCCGGCGGTCCGCATCACGCCGAACACCGCCTCGCCGACCAACTTGCGATCACCGACCACGGCGCCACCGACACAGCGCCCCTGACCATCGAGATACTTGGTCGCCGAATGCACCACCACATCGGCCCCGAGTTCGAGCGGACGCTGCAGTGCCGGGGTGCAGAAGCAGTTGTCGACCACCAGCCGGCAGCCGCCTCGATGTGCGATCTCGGCCAGCTCGCGCAGATCGGCCATCTCGGTGAGCGGGTTCGAGGGCGTCTCGCAGAACAGCATCCGCGTCTTCGTCCCGATCGCCGCCTCCCAGGCGGCGGGATCGGAGAGCGGGACGAAGGTCGTCGCCACCCCGAAGCGGGCGAGATATTTGCTGAACAGCGAGCTGGTACTGCCGAACACGCTGCGCGAAACCACCACGTGATCCCCGGCCTCGAGGGTCCCGAGACAGAGCGCGAGGATCGCGGCCATCCCGGAGGCGGCGGCGACGCAACACTCGCCTCCTTCGAGCGCGGCCAGCCGCTCCTCAAAGGTCCGCACCGTGGGGTTGGTGAAGCGCGAATAGATGTTGCCCTCGGCCTCACCGGCGAAGCGCGCGGCGGCCTCGGCCGCGCTCGAGAAGACGAAGCTCGAGGTGGTGAAGATGGGCTCGGCGTGCTCGCCCTCGGGCGTGCGCCGCTGACCGGCGCGTACCGCACGCGTGGCAAAGCCCGGCGCCGCCGTGGCGCCAGCCGACTCCTCCGGGAGACCCGGATCAGACTGAGTTGTGCAGGTCAATGACACTCTCGCTGCGCGCTGAACGCTGTTCCTTGGCGCCGTCGTTGCGATTGGCCTCGAGGGCGCGGAGGTATTCCGGGGTCACGTCCCCGGTCACATAGTTGCCGTCGAAGACCGAGGTATCGAAGCGATCGACATGGCTCTTGCCCTTCTTCTGCACCGCGTCGATCAGGTCCTCGAGATCCTGGAAGATCAGGCCGTCGGCGCCGAGCTCGGCACAGATCTCCGCCTCGGTGCGACCCGAAGCGATCAGCTCGCTGGCCGCCGGCATATCGATGCCGTAGACGTTGGGGTAGCGCACCGGCGGCGCGGCCGAGGCGAGATAGACCCGGTTGGCACCGGCATCGCGCGCCATCTGGATGATCTGCTGCGAGGTGGTGCCGCGCACGATCGAGTCGTCGACCAGCAGCACGTTCTTGCGGCGGAACTCCAGATCGATGGCGTTGAGCTTCTGGCGCACCGACTTCTTGCGCACCTTCTGCCCCGGCATGATGAAGGTCCGGGCGATATAGCGGTTCTTGATGAAGCCCTCGGCATAGGGCACGCCGAGATGGTTGGCCAGCTGCAGCGCGGCAGTGCGACTGGTGTCGGGCACCGGGATCACGACATCAATGTCATGATCGCCCCACTCGCGCTTGATCTTGGTCGCGAGCTTCTTGCCCATCCGCGAACGCGCCTTGTGCACCGAGATGTTGTCGATGATCGAGTCGGGGCGGGCGAAATAGACGAACTCGAACAGACAGGGCGAGAGCACCGGCTCGGCGGCGCACTGATGGGTGTGGAGCTTGCCGTCGAGGGTGATCAGCACCGCCTCTCCGGGGGCGACATCACCGATCAGCTTGAAGCCGCTGGTATCGAGCGCGACGCTCTCCGAGGCGATCATGTACTCGTGACCATCGGCGGTCTCGCGATAGCCGTAGACCAGCGGACGGATGCCGTGCGGATCGCGGAAGCCGAGCACGCCGAAGCCCGGGATCATCGCCACCGCCGCATAGCCGCCGCGACAGCGCCGGTGCACCCCGGCCACGGCCTGGAAGACGTCCTCTTCCTCGATGTTCAGCTTGCCCTGGCTTTGCAGCTCATGGGCGAAGATGTTGAGCAACACCTCGGAGTCGGAGTCGGTGTTGAGGTGGCGCAGATCGTCGACGAACAGGTCGCGCTTGAGCGCATCGGCGTTGGTCAGATTGCCGTTGTGCGCGAGCACGATGCCGTAGGGCGAGTTGACGTAGAAGGGCTGGGCCTCGGCCGAACTGGAGGCGCCGGCGGTGGGATAGCGCACGTGCCCCACGCCCATGTCGCCACGCAGCTGGATCATGTGCGAGGTACGGAACACGTCACGAGCCAGTCCGTTGTCCTTGCGCAGGTGCAAGCGCCCACCCTCGCAGGTGACGATACCGGCGGCGTCCTGGCCGCGGTGCTGCAAAACTAGGAGCGCGTCGTAAAGCGACTGATTAACAGGGCCCTTACCGACGATGCCGACGATCCCGCACATGAGGTCCTCGCGCGTCTGCCGCCACGGAGGATGACGACAACCGAAATTGGGTGGAATGGAAACGATCGAAATTACCCGATACGCCCTGCCCCCGCAACCCACAACGCCCAAGATCGGGGCCGGAGGGCGCATTCCAAGCCCGCCAGCGGCCAGCGGATTGAACCGCAAAGCCGCGAAGAACGCGAAGGGAAACGCTATTAGCTACCAGCCGTCAGCCACCAGCTTCCAGTAGGCGTTGTTCCTCCCGTCGTCGCCGCAAGACATCAGCCACTGCCGCCATATGGGCGCCACCCATCCCCACTGGCGGCTGGCGACTGGCGACTGGCGGCTGGTAGCTGGTCCCGCCCTCACCCGAAGCGGGCGCCGAGCGAGGCCGGCAGGCGCTCGAGGATACGCTGGGCGATGCCCTCGAGGCCGCCGATCAGGCTCGAATCCTGCCACCAGGCAGATTCTGGCAATGGGGTCAGAGCGGCGAGGAATACCGCGAACGCCACGATCAGCACCCCGCGCAGCGTGCCGAACACCAGCCCCAGCAGACGATCCGGCAGCGCCAGGCCGACCCTCTCGGTGAGGCGCCCGAGGATGGCGCCGAGCACCGCGCCGGGCAGCAGCACCACGACCAGCAAGAGCGCGAAGGCCAGCGCCAGGGCGAGGGCCGGCTGTGCGACCCAGTCGGCGAGTACCGCGGCGAATGCGCGGTGCTGGGTCCAGGCGAACAGCAGGGCGATGACCCAGGCGCCGAGCGAGAACGACTCGCGGATCAGGCCCCGGGCGAGGCCGATCAAGGCCGAGAACAGCACCAGGCCGAGCAACGCCAGGTCGACCCCGGTCATCGCCGATGCGGCCTCAGGGGTAGCGCTGAATCAGGGTCTCGAGCCCCTGGCGATCGCGCAGCATGGTCGCGGCGCGCTCGGCATCGACACGATCGATCTCGGGACCGACGCGGACGCGGTAGTAGCGCTTGCCGTTGACCTCGGCCTGTTCGACGAAGGCCGAGTAGCCGGCGGCGCGCAACCGCGCCTCGAGCTCGGCGGCGCCGGCGGCGGTCCCGAGGCTGGCGACCTGCACCACCCAGGAGGGCAACTGCGTGGCCGGCGCCTGCTGCTGACGCAGCTCTGGACGGGGCTGGACGCTCGGCGCAGGCTCGGGCTGCGGGAGGGACTGGCGCATCGGCTCCGGCTCCGGCACAGACTCCCGCGGCGTCTGGAAGGCAGCCTGAGGTTGGACCTGGGGCAGCGGCCTCGGCGCGATGACCTCGTCGACGTCCTCGTCGGGTGCCAGATAGGACTCGGAGCGGAAGCGATCGGCAAAGGGCGGCTGCTCGGGGATCGCGGCGGGGATCGGCTCGGGCGGGGTCAGCGGTGGTTGCTCGAAGAGCATGGGCACGAAGATCACCACCAGCGCGACGATTACCACCGCCCCTGTCAATCGTCTCTTGGCACCTTCACGCATGACACTTCACCCACGATAGCGAACGCAGCCGTCCGGCTGCGTGATGACTCGAATGGCACTCCCGGCCGAGGAGCGGGCCGGGACGCCCGCCCTGGCGAGAGTATATCAGCCGTGCCCGAGCACCCGCAGCGCCGCCCCGACGGTGGTGAAGGATCCACACACCAGCACGCAGTCCTCGCCCTCGCTGGCGGCATCGGCGCGCGCCAGCGCCTCCGCCGGATCGGCGCAGAGGCTACAGTCCTCGGCGGCGAGTCCGGCCGCACCCAGACGCGCGCGCAGCGTCTCGCGCGCCATGGCGCGGGCATCGTCGGTCTCGGTCAGGTACCAGTGCGTGACCTGATCGGCGAGCGCCGCAAACAGCGCCTCCGGCTCCTTGTCGGCGAGCATCGCCAACACCACCCGCACCGCCAGACCACGACTGGCGAAAGCGCGCAGATTGGTGGCCAACGCGGCGGCGGCCTGGGCGTTGTGGGCGACATCGAGGATATGGCTCGGCGTCCCCGGCAACACCTGGAAGCGCCCCGGCAGGCGGGCGCGCCCGAGCCCCTGACGCAAGGCGTTGCGCGGGATCGGCAGGCGCTCGCGCAGGGCATCGAGCGCGGTGATCGCCGCGGCGGCGTTGTCGCGCTGGAACTCGCCGCGCATCGCCGGCAACGGCAGCGCGTGACGGCGACCATCGGGGCCCTGCCACTCCCAGCCGGCCTCGGCGCCGTGACGGTCGAACTCCACACCCAGCTGCAGCGGACGCGCGCCGCAGCCGAGCGCGGCCTCGCGCAGGGCCGCCGGCGCGTCGCGCTGACCGATCACCGCGGCGCGAGCGGGACGGAAGATCCCCGCCTTCTCGCGGGCGATGTCATCGACACTCTCGCCCAGCCAATCGGTATGGTCGAGCCCGATCGAGGTCACCACGGCGACATCGGCATCGATCAGGTTGACCGCATCGAGCCGTCCGCCGAGCCCGACCTCGAGCACCACCAGATCGAGCCCGGCGCGCGCGAAGAGATCGAGCGCGGCCAGGGTGGCGAACTCGAAATAGGTCAGCGAGATCTCGCCCCGGGCCTGGTCGATACGGTCGAAGGCGCCGATCAGCGCGGCGTCGTCGACCGGTTCGCCGTCGATGCGGATACGCTCGTTGTAGTGCACCAGATGCGGCGAGCCGTAGGTGCCGCAGCGATAACCGGCAGCCAGCGCGGTGGCCTCGAGCATGGCCACGCAGGAGCCCTTGCCGTTGGTGCCGGCGACGGAGATCACCGGGCAGGCGAAGGGACCGTGCTCGAGACGCCGCCACACCGCGCGGACCCGATCGAGCCCAAGCTCCATCGTCCGCGGGTGCAGCGCGGCCTGCCAGTCGAGCCAGGCCTCAAGGGTGTCGAAGCGCATCGTCAGACCGGCACCACGGTACGGCAGTAGCGCGGCCGGTGGCCGAGGATCGCCAGCAGGTCGGCGAGCCGCTCGCGCAGATCGCGACGATCGAGGATCATGTCGATCGCCCCCTTCTCGAGCAGGAACTCGCTGCGCTGGAAGCCCTCGGGGAGCTTCTCGTGCACGGTCTGTTCGATCACCCGCGGTCCGGCAAAGCCGATCAGCGCGCCGGGCTCGGCGATGTTGATGTCGCCGAGCATCGCCAGACTGGCCGAGACGCCGCCCATGGTCGGGTCGGTGAGCACCGAGACGAAGGGCAGTCCACGCTCGCGCATGCGCCCGAGCGCCGCGCTGGTCTTGGCCATCTGCATCAACGAGAACAGGCTCTCCTGCATCCGCGCGCCGCCACTGGCGGAGAAGCAGACATAGGGCGAGGACTGCTCGATCGCCGCCTCCACGCCGCGCACAAAGCGCTCGCCGACCACCGAGCCCATGGAACCGCCCATGAACTTGAACTCGAAGGCGCTGGCCACGATCGGCTCGCCCTTGAGCTCGCCGCGCATGGTGATCAGCGCCTCTTTCTCGCTGCTCTGCTTCTGCGCCTGGGCGACGCGATCCTTGTACTTCTTCAGGTCCTTGAACTTGAGCGGATCGAGCGACTCGAGCTCGGCGCCGATCTCCTCACGCGAGTCGGGGTCGAGAAAGGCCTCGAGACGCTTGCGCGCGGTGAGACGGTTGTGATGGTTGCACTTGGGACAGACCTCGAGATTGCGCTCGAGCTCGGCACGATAGAGGATCGCCTGACAGCCCGGACACTTGGCCCAGACGCCTTCGGGCACGGCGCGCTTGTTGCTCGCCTCGGTGCGGATGCGGCTGGTGACCAGTTTCTCGAACCAGCTTTTGCTCTTGTCGACTGCCTGCTTCACGATGTTACCTGCTCGGGTCGGTTGGCGGCCGCGTCGGCAGCGTCGATGGCGCCACGCAGCTCGGCGATGAAGTCCCCAATGGTCGGCGCAATCGCCTCGGGCGTCTCGGCCAGCGCCTCGATCTGCTTGACGATGGCGCTGCCGACGATCACCGCGTCGGCAACGGCGGCCACCCGCGCGGCGGTCTCGCCGTCCTTGATGCCGAAGCCGACACCAACCGGCAGCGGGATGCGCGCGCGGATGGTCTCGACCTTGGCGGCCACCTCGTCGACATCGAGGTTGGCCGCCCCGGTCACACCCTTGACCGAGACGTAGTAGACAAAGCCCGAGGCGACCTCGCCGATGCGCGAGATCCGCCGCTCGGTCGAGGTCGGCGCCAGCAGATACACCAGATCGACCGATTCGGTCCGCAGCGCCTGGACCAGCTCATGCCCCTCCTCCGGGGGCACGTCGACGATCAGCGCGCCGTCGAGCCCGGCCGCGGCGGCGGCGCGGGCGAAGCGCCCGTAGCCCATCACCTCGATCGGGTTGAGATAGCCCATGGCCACCACCGGGGTATCGGCATCACGCTCGCGGAACTGGCGCACCATCTCCAGCACGTCGCTGAGCGAGACACCGCGCGCGAGGGCGCGCTCAGTGGCACGTTGGATCACCGGGCCGTCGGCGATGGGGTCGGAGAACGGCACCCCCAGTTCGATCAGGTCGGCGCCGGCTGCGACCATCGCGTGCATCAGCTCGACGGTGGTCTCGGGACGCGGGTCGCCGGCGGTGATGAAGGGGATCAGCGCGGTACGATGCGCCGCGCGCAGCTGTTCGAAACGTGTCGAGATCCGGCTCATAGCGTCAACCCATCGAGTTTGGCGACCGTGTGCATGTCCTTGTCCCCGCGCCCGGAGAGGTTCACCAGGATGCTCTGATCGGCGCGCATCCCGGGAGCGATCTTCTGCACATAGGCCAGCGCATGGCTGGACTCGAGCGCGGGGATGATGCCCTCGGTGCGGGTGAGGTGGTGGAAGGCGTCGATCACCTCGGCATCGGTGACCGCGTCATAGCTGACACGGCCGCAGTCCTTGAGCCAGGCGTGCTCGGGGCCGACACCGGGATAGTCGAGCCCGGCCGAGATCGAGTGGGTCTCGATGATCTGGCCGTCGGCGTCCTCCATCAGATAGGTGCGGTTGCCGTGCAGCACCCCGGGGGTGCCGGCGCACAGCGGCGCGGCGTGACGGCCGGTGGCGATACCCTCGCCGCCGGCCTCAACCCCATAGATCGCCACCGAGGTGTCGCCGAGGAAGGGGTGGAACAGCCCGATGGCGTTGGAGCCGCCGCCGACACAGGCGACCAGGGCATCGGGCAGGCGCCCGGTACGCTCGAGCATCTGCGCCCGCGCCTCGCGACCGATCACCGTCTGGAAATCGCGCACCATCGCCGGATAGGGGTGTGGCCCGGCGACCGTGCCGATGATGTAGAAGGTGTTGTCGATGTTGGTGACCCAGTCGCGCATCGCCTCGTTCATCGCGTCCTTGAGGGTGCGCGAGCCGGACTTGACCGGCACCACCTCGGCGCCGAGCAGACGCATGCGATAGACGTTGGCCTCCTGGCGGGCGACGTCGACCTCACCCATGTAGACCACGCACTCGAGCCCGAGCCGCGCGGCGACCGTGGCGGTGGCCACGCCGTGCTGACCGGCGCCGGTCTCGGCGATGATCCGGGTCTTGCCCATGCGCCGCGCCAGCAGCGCCTGGCCGATGGTGTTGTTGACCTTGTGCGCGCCGGTGTGATTGAGGTCCTCGCGCTTGAGATAGATCTGCGCGCCGCCGAGCTCGCGGCTCCAGCGCTTGGCGTGATAGAGCGCCGAGGGGCGACCGACATAGTCGCGCAGATCGGCGTCGAGTTCGGCGAGGAACTCGGGATCCTCGCGAAACCGCTCATAGGCCTCGCGCAACTCGTCGAGCGCATAGACCAGCGTCTCGGGCACGAAGGTACCGCCATAGGGCCCGAAGTGACCATCGGCGTCGGGCAGGTCGTAGTGCCCCTGGCTGGCGGCCCGCTGGCTCAGCGGACGCGTGCTATCGGCATCTGTCGCCATCTCTTACCCCTGTCATGAAGGCGGAAATCTTTGCGTGATCCTTGACCCCTTTCGACGCCTCGACGCCACCACTGACGTCGACGCCGAAGGGCCGCACTGCGGCGATCGCCGCGGCGACGTTGTCCGGTGCGAGACCACCGGCGAGCACGATCTCGCCGCGCAGCGCCTGCGGGATCCGCGCCCAGTCGAAACGCTCCCCGGTGCCCCCGGCGACCCCGGCGCGATAGGTATCGAGCAACAGCCCGGCGCCGCCGGCATAGCGCGCGCGCGCCGCCTCGAGCACGATACCCGGGCGCATCCGCACCGCCTTGATCCAGCGCCGCCCGAAGGCCGCGCAATACTCGGGCGACTCCTCGCCGTGGAACTGCAGCAGCTCCAGCGGCACCTGGCGCAGGGTCTCGCGCACCCGCTCGGGGTCGGCGTCGACGAACAAGCCCACGGCGGTGACGAAGGGCGGCAACCGCTCGCACAGTGAGCGCGCCTGCGCGATGGAGACGGCGCGCGGGCTGTCGGGATGGAACACCAGCCCGACGGCGTCGGCGCCGGCGGCGGCCGCCGCGTCGATGTCCGCCGCGCGGGTCAGCCCACAGATCTTAACCCGGGTCCTGATCATGGCGTAAACCTCCCGGGGCCTCAGTCCGCCGCCAGCCGCTGCAACGGCGTGCGATACACCGCCTGCGGCAGGGCGAAGTGTTCGGGATAGTCGGCGCGCACGAAAAACAGCCCCTGGGGCGGTGCGGTGACGCCACCGCGGGTACGATCGCAGACCTCCAGCAGTTCGCGGGTCCAACCGACCTCGGCCTCGCCGCGACCGATCGCCACCAGCACCCCGGCGATGTTGCGCACCATGTGATGGAGGAAGCCGTTGGCACCGATACGCAGGACCACCAGATCGTCCTCGGCGTCGACCTCGAGATAGTGCACCCGGCGCACCGGGCTCTTGGCCTGGCAGGCCACGGCGCGGAAGCTCGAGAAGTCGTGCTCGCCGACCAGCGCGCGCGCGGCCTCGCGCATCCGCGCCAGGTCGAGGGCGTCGTGGACCCAGACGGCACGGTTGCGCGCGAGCGGCGAGCGGGTGCGACGCACCTGCAGCTGATAGCGATAGTGGCGCGCCACCGCGCTGAAACGCGCATGGAAATCGCCCTCGACCCGGTGCGCCCAACGCACCGCCACGTCGGGCGGCAGGTTGACGTTGGTGCCGAGCACCCAGGAGCGCTCGCTGCGCGAGGCGGTGGTGTCGAAGTGCACCACCTGCTCGAAGGCATGGACGCCGGTGTCGGTGCGCCCGGCGCACTGTACGCCGAGCGGATGATCGGCGACCCGCGAGATCGCCGCCTCGAGGCATTGTTGCACGGTGCGCACCCCGACCTGGGTCTGCCAGCCGTGGAAGTCAGAGCCGTCGTACTCGACGCCCATCACGATTCGTCCAGGCGTCACGCCGGTCTCTCTCCTGTGAATGGCTGCAGGGACACGGACGTGTCCCACCCCCGCCGCGCGGGGGCGATCGATCGTTTCATGCGCGCCCCGTCACCCCAGCTTGTCGAGGAGTTGACGAGCCTCCTGGCGCTGGTCCTCGCGGCCGTCGGCGATCACCTCTTCGAGGATCCCGCGCGCGGCCTCCTTGTCGTCCATGTCGAGATAGGCACGGGCGAGATCGAGCTTGGTGGCGTTCTCGTCCCACAGCCCGGAGTCCATCTCCCACTGCGAGAGCAGGAACTCGCTGGGGTCGGTATCGGCCACCGGCTTGACCTCGCCCCCGCCCGCGGGACGGGCAGAGGACTCGGGCGCGAGCGGCTGGGGCGTGCTCTGCGGCGCCAGGTCGGTATCGGAGAAGCCGTCGAGATCCTCCAGGGTCAGCATCAGCTCGGAGTCGTCGGCGGCGGACTTCGAGGCCGCGCCGGGATCGAGCGACGCCTCGGGGGCGGATGGACGCGAGGCCGCAATCCGCTCGCCACCGGCGCCATCGCCACGGGCGGGGGGCGGTGTCTTGGCCGCCGCAGGCTCCTCGAGATCGGTGTCGTCGAACAGCAGCGGCAGATCGAAGTCATCGTCCCTGGCCTCGGGCTCGGGCCGGGGCTTGTCCTCGGAGGGTGCGGGCGCCGGATCGGCGACATCCTCGAGATGCAGGGAGATCGACTCCTGCGAGGCCGATGGCAGGTCGAGCCCCGCCGCTTCGACATCGCCAGCCGACGGTGGCGCGGCCTCTGCACCGCTGCCGGCGGCAAGGGCCGAGTGCATCTCGAGCAGGCGCTGCCACCCCGTCGGATCGATGCGCTCGCCATCGGCGGCGCGACCGTCCTCGAGCAACGCCTCCAGGGCCGCGACATCGCGCGTGGCGAAGTACGCCTCGGCGAGCTTGAGCCGCAGATCCATCCGCTCCGGCGCGGCATCGAGTTCGCCGCGCAACAGCCGCACCGCCTCGTCATAGCGACCATAGGCGATATAGATATCGGCCTCGGAGAGCGGATCGGCCTCGTCGAGGGTCGAGTCGAACTGGGTGAGCGAGGAGAAGGGCGAGCCCGAGGCATCCTCGTCGGCCAGGGCCGACAGCTCCGCCGCCTCGCTGATCCGGGTGTCCTGCTCGGCGGTGCGACGCGCCGGCACGTCGAGCGGCTCGAACTCGGACTCGATATCCAGGGTCGAGACCAGCTCGGTGTCCTCACGCTGGCGCCGGCGTGAGGACCACCAGGAAAAGCCGATCAGCCCGAGCGCGGCGATCGCGGCGAATCCGGCCAGCGGCAACAGCAGCGCGTGCCAGAGCGAGTCGGACGCCTCGGGCGTCGGCTCGACGACTGGCGGTGGCGACTGGCGCGGCGACTTGCTCGGCGCCGGCTCGCTGACGGTGGACGCCTCCCGCTCGCTCACCACGGGCGCGGGCGTCTCGCTCGCTGCGGGCTCGGTCACGGATTCGGGCGCGGCAACGACCGAAGGGGCCATCGGCTCGGCGGCGGCCGTCGAGTCGCCATCGTCCACCGCCGTCGTGGCCGCCGTCTGCAGCCGCACCACCTCGGCATTGCGGGCGCGCAGCAGTTCCTTGATCTCGACGAGCTGGGATTCGAGCTCGCGGATGTGCGCGCGCAGCTCCAGCGTCTCCTGACGGGCGCTCTCGTGCGCCTGCATCACCGTCATCAGCTCTTGCTCGAGCGCCACCACCTCGGCCGAGCGCGCCGGCGATGAGGTGCCGCCGGGTTGCGCCTCGTCGTCACCACCGGGCATCTCGCCGACCTCGCCGGCGATCCTCAGCCGCGCTGGCTCGGGCGGTGGCGGCGCCAGGGGCGCGCGGTTGACCGACTCGCCCCGCATCGCCGCCTGGAACTCGGTCTGCGCGGCCGCCGGATCGAGTGCGAACAGCTCCTCGGCGGAGGGGATGGTCAGGGTCTCGCCGGCGACCAGACGGTTGATGTCACCGCGGATGAAGGCGTCCTGGTTGGCGCGATAGAGCGCCATCGCGGTCTGCGCCAGGCTCGCCCCCTGGGACTTGGACTCGAGCGCGAACTGCCACAGCCCCATCCCCTCGGGGACCGGGCCGACCTGGACGGGGAAGACCGAGGGATCGACGCCCTCGGGCAGCTCGATGGCGGCAGGCGCTGACTGCGGACTCGGCGCGGTCTGTTCGAGGGGCGCGCGCGACGGCGTCGGCGTGCGTGCGGG
This sequence comes from Marichromatium sp. PS1, assembly GCF_041155115.1. Classification (NCBI taxonomy): domain Bacteria; kingdom Pseudomonadati; phylum Pseudomonadota; class Gammaproteobacteria; order Chromatiales; family Chromatiaceae; genus Marichromatium; species Marichromatium sp. PS1. The sequence goes on along the minus strand of NZ_BAAFHB010000004.1, from coordinate 8,431 downwards.
CCGCTCGGAGACCCGCGGCGCGGTGACTGCCGGGGCACGCGACGGGGTGCTCACCGGCGGGTCGAGGAGCACGGTATAGCCGCGCACCAGCTGACCCTCGGGCCAGGTGGCCGCGACCAGGAAGTCGAGATAGGGCTCGCGGATCGGCTCCCGACTGGTGATCCGGACGATCGGCAGTCCGCCCTCGCTGACCGCGGGTTCGAACTCGAGCTGGGTGAGATAGTGATAGCGCTCGAGCCCGGCCCGATTGAACGCCTCGGCGGGCGCCAGCTCGATGCGTACCGTATCCAGGGTATCCGGGTCGACGTCGATGAGCGCGATGTCGCCCCGGAAGGGCTGGTTCAACGCCGAGTACGTCTGCAGGCCTCCCAGCCCGAGCGCACCCGCGTCGGTCACGACCAGGGTCAGCGCCAGGACCGACGCCAGAGTGAGATTGCGAGACATCGTCCTCCCTCATGCACCTTGTGCAGCGACGATCCGTCGGCCGGATCCCGAGCGACTCCCGACGGGCCGAACGAAATGACTCCCGACTATATCCGATCGGTCGACGCGCACCAAGCAAACATCCTTGATTTCAGGCACCCTGCGCGAGCAGGATCGTGAGCATCCGCCGCAGCGGCTCGGCCGCGCCCCACAGCAGCTGATCGCCGACGGTGAAGGCCGAGAGATAGCGTGGACCGAGGTTCATCTTGCGCAGCCGCCCCACCGGCACCTCGAGCGTCCCGGTGACCGCCGCCGGCGAGAGTTCGCGCATGGTGCGCTCGCGCTCGTTGGGGATCACCCGCGCCCAGGGATTGGCCGCGGCGATCAGGCGCTCGATCTCGTCGAGTTCGAGATCACGCGAGAGCTTGATGGTCAGCGCCTGACTGTGACAGCGCATCGCGCCGATACGCACGCAGATCCCGTCGATCGGCAGCGGCGCGGCGGGGTCGATGCCGAGGATCTTGTTGGTCTCGGCCTGGCCCTTCCACTCCTCGCGGCTCTGACCGTTGTCGAGCTGGGTGTCGATCCAGGGGATCAGGCTGCCGGCGAGCGGTACCCCGAAACTCTCGGTCGGGAAGGCCGAGTCCCGCATCGCCGCGGTCACGCCGCGGTCGATCTCGAGGATCGCCGAGCCGGGATCGGCCAGCTGCGGCGCGACTGACTCGTGCAGCGCGTCCATCTGCGCCAGCAGCTCGCGCATGTTGCGTGCACCGGCGCCCGAGGCGGCCTGATAGGTCATGGCGCTGACCCACTCCACCGCGCCGGCGCGGAACAGCCCGCCGATGGCCATCAGCATCAGACTGACGGTGCAGTTGCCGCCGACGAAGTCACGCCGACCGGCGGCGAGCGCCGCGTCGATGACCTCGCGATTGACCGGGTCGAGGACGATGGTCGACTCCGGCGCCATGCGCAGCGCCGAGGCGGCGTCGATCCAGTAGCCGTCCCAGCCGCGCGCACGCAGCTGCGGGTGGACGCGCTTGGTGTAGTCGCCGCCCTGACAGCTGAGGATGACGTCCATCTCCGCCAGCGCGTCGAGCGAATCGGCGTCGCGCAGCGGTTGGGCGCCCCGCCCCACATCGGGACCGGGCTGCCCGGCCTGCGAGGTGGAGAAGAACACCGGCTCGGTGATGTGCGCGAAGTCCCCCTCGGCACGCATCCGCTCCATCAACACGGAGCCCACCATGCCTCGCCAGCCGACGAAACCAACCCGTTGCATTGTTCTCACCCCACAGTCATCTGATCTGGATTCGCCCGCCGGGGCGGCGCGTCGGCATACCGACGCGTTCCGTCCCGACCGGCGTTCGGCGCGATCGGCTCAGGCGCGCAGCGCCGCGACCACCGCATCGCCCATCTCGGCGGTGCCGACCTGGCGCATGCCCTCGGACATGATGTCGCCGGTGCGCAGGCCCTGATCGAGCACCTTGGAGACCGCCGCCTCGATGCGATCGGCCGCCTCGCCCGCGTCGAGCGAGTAGCGCAGCATCATCGCCACCGAGAGGATGGTGGCCAGCGGGTTGGCGATGCCGCGACCGGCGATATCGGGGGCCGAGCCGTGGATCGGCTCGTACATGCCCTGGCCCTCGGCGTTGAGCGAGGCCGAGGGCAGCATGCCGATCGAGCCGGTGAGCATGGCCGCGCAGTCGGAGAGGATGTCGCCGAACATGTTGGTGGTGACCATCACGTCGAACTGCTTGGGCGCGCGCACCAGCTGCATCGAGGCGTTGTCGACATACATGTGCGAGAGTTCGATCTCGGGGTAGTCGGCGGCGGTCTCGATCGCCACCTCGCGCCACATCTCGGTGACCTCGAGCACGTTGGCCTTGTCGACCGAGCACACCCGCTTGCCGCGCTTCATGGCGATGTCGTAGGCGACGCGGCAGATGCGCTCGACCTCCGACTCCTTGTAGCAGAGGGTGTTGTAGCCGTAGCGCTCGCCCGACTCCAGGGTCTCGACGCCGCGCGGCTCACCGAAGTAGATGCCGCCGGTCAGCTCGCGCACGATCATGATGTCGAGCCCGGAGACCACCTCGGACTTGAGGGTGGAGGCGTCGGCCAGCTGCGGGTAGAGGAAGGCCGGGCGCAGGTTGGCAAACAGCCCCAGGCCGGCGCGCAGCCCGAGCAGACCGCGCTCGGGACGCTTGGAGAAATGCAGCGGCTCCCACTTCGGCCCACCCACGGCGCCGAGCAGCACCGCATCGGAGGCCTTGGCCGCCTCCAGGGTGGCCGCCGGCAGCGGATCGCCGCAGTCGTCATAGGCCGCACCGCCGACCAGGGCCTCTTCCATGGTCACGTCGATCGCGCCCTCGGCCTGCAGCGCGTCGAGCACCTTGATCGCCTCGGCGACGATCTCGGGACCGATACCGTCACCGGCGAGAACCAGAATCTTCTTGCTCAAGGGATTTCTCCGAATACTTGGACGATGGCCGCCCGAACGGCGGCCGTCAGGACCCGCCCGCGCCGCGACGGCGCGGGCGACCGGGTCAGATGAACAGCCAGGGCGCCTCGGCGCGACGGCGCTCCTCGTAGGCGCGGATGGTGTCGACCTCCTGCAGGGTGAGGCCGATGTCGTCGAGCCCCTCGATCAGCCGGTGCTTGTTGCCGGCGTCGATGTCGAAGGCGATGCGGGTGGCGTCATCGAGGATCAGCGTCTGACCGGGCAGGTCGACGGTGATGCGCAGCGCCTCGGGACCGGTCGCCTTGCCGAACAGGGCGTCGATCACCGGGGCCGGCAGCACGATCGGCAGGATGCCGTTCTTGAAACAGTTGTTGAAGAAGATGTCGGCGAAGCTCGGTGCCAGGATCACCCGCAAGCCGAAGTCGGCCAGTGCCCAGGGGGCGTGCTCGCGCGAGGAGCCGCAACCGAAGTTCTCGCGCGCGAGCAGGATCTCGGCGCTGGCGTAACGATCGTCGTTGAGCACGAACTCGGGGTTGAGCGGACGGTTGCTGCAGTCCATCCCCGGCTCGCCGTGGTCGAGATAGCGCAGCTCGTCGAACAGATAGGGACCGAAGCCGGTGCGCTGGATGCTCTTGAGGAACTGCTTGGGGATGATCGCGTCGGTGTCGATGTTGGCCCGATCGAGCGGCGCCACCACGCCGGTGAAGTTCTTGAACGCTTCCATCACAGCTCCCTCACGTCGACAAAGTGCCCGGTCACCGCGGCGGCGGCGGCCATGGCGGGACTCACCAGGTGGGTGCGACCACCCTGCCCCTGACGGCCCTCGAAGTTACGGTTGGAGGTCGAGGCGCAACGCTCGCCCGGCTCCAGACGGTCGGCGTTCATCGCCAGACACATCGAGCAGCCCGGCTCGCGCCACTCGAACCCGGCCTCGGCGAAGACCTTGTCGAGCCCCTCGGCCTCGGCCTGCTCTTTCACCAGACCCGAGCCCGGCACCACCATCGCCAGCTTGATGCCGGGGGCGACCTTGCGGCCCTTGGCGATCTCGGCGGCGGCGCGCAGATCCTCGATGCGCGAGTTGGTGCAGGAGCCGATGAAGACCTTGTCGGGACGGATGTCGGTAATCGCCATCCCCGCCTCGAGCCCCATGTACTCGAGCGCGCGACGGATGCTGGCGGCCTTGACCGCGTCGGCCTCGGCGGCCGGATCCGGCACCCGGCCGTTGATGTCGAGCACCATCTCGGGCGAGGTGCCCCAGGTGACCTGCGGCGCGATGCTGGCGGCGTCGATCTCCACGACCTCGTCGAACGCGGCGCCCGGATCGGTGACCAGGGTGCGCCAGTGCGCGGCGGCACGCTCGAACAGCTCACCCTCGGGGGCCAGCGGACGCCCGCGCATGAACTCCACGGTCTTCTCGTCGACGCCGATCAGCCCGGCGCGCGCCCCGGCCTCGATGGCCATGTTGCAGACCGTCATGCGCCCTTCCATGGTCAGCGCCTCGATCGCCTCGCCGGCGAACTCGATGACATAGCCGGTGCCACCGGCGGTGCCGATCTTGCCGATCACTGCAAGCACGATGTCCTTGGCGGTGACGCCCTCGCCGAGCTGGCCGTCGACGCGGATCAGCATCGACTTCGACTTGCGCTGGATCAGACACTGGGTGGCCATCACGTGCTCGACCTCGGAGGTGCCGATGCCGAAGGCCAGGGCGCCGAAGGCGCCGTGGGTGGCGGTGTGGGAGTCACCGCAGACCACGGTCGAACCCGGCAGGGTGAAGCCCTGCTCGGGACCGATCACGTGCACCACGCCCTGGCGCTGGTCGGACATCGGGAACTCGCGGATGCCGAACTCGGCGCAGTTGGCGTCGAGGGTCTCGACCTGCAGTCGCGAGACCGGGTCGGCGATGCCCTGGGCACGGCCACTGGTGGGCACGTTGTGATCCGGCACCGCGAGGTTCGCGGTGGTACGCCACGGCTGGCGCCCGGCCAGACGCAGCCCCTCGAAGGCCTGGGGCGAAGTGACCTCGTGGATCAGCTGACGATCGATATAGAGCAGTGCCGTGCCGGTCTCGTCGACGCGCACGACGTGCTCATCCCAGAGTTTGTCGTAGAGGGTCCTGGCGCCCATAGACTCTGTCCTCGGTGCGAACGGTGCGAAAAAGGGAATCCCCTAGAGTAGTCCGCTGAGGGGTAAAACTCAATTCTCACCATCGAGATCACGCCCTTGCGCCCACACCGGCTCGATCTGGAAGGGTTCGTCGGCGATCGGATCGATGGTGATCCAGACCCCACCGATCGAGGGCGACCCCGGCACCTCGACACGTACCAGCCGGTCACCCGCCCCACCCTGCAGCGGTCGATCGTGACGCAGCCGGTGGGTGTCGCCGTGCAGCGCCAGCACCGGCCCGGGAAAGCGCGCCAGGGTCTCGGCGAGGGCCTCGCGCACCCAGCCCAGCGCGCGCGGGGCGCGGCGGCGCTCGAACAGCGGATCGACATGGAAGACCACCACCAGCGCATCGAGTCCCGCCACCCGGGCCGCGTCGGCCGCCTCGCGCAGCAACGCGCGATTGGCCGCACGCCGCGCCGCCGACTCGGCCTGTGCACGCGGCTCGGCCCGGCGCGCGCCATCGTGACTGCCGACCACGTGCAACACGACGAACATCACCCGACGATGAACGAAGCGGTAGAGTTCGGGATAGTCGGGCGTTGCGGCCCGGGCGCCGAGCTGCCCGAGCCGCAGCACGGCGGGGTCTTCAAAGAAGAGCGCGCGCACCCGCGCGAGCCGCTGCAACGGATCGTGGCCGCCGGCCAGCAGACGATGGCAATCGGTCCATTCGTTGTCGCCCGGGGTGTAGACCACCGGCACCGGCTGTGCCGCGAACAACCCGGCGATCCCCGCCAGCTGGGCGTCGGTGCACGGCTGCGAGCCGCTCTTGATGTCACCGACATGGATCAGAAAGGGGCTGCCCTCGGCAGCGGCATGCGTGAACAGCGCCCGCAACCCGGCCAGCTCGGACCCACCGTAGGGGAGATCACCGACGGCGAACACCCGCCAGGGCGCGGCACCCGCGGCGAGCGGCAGCCACAGCGCCAGCAGGGTACAGAGCAGTGTCGTACGCATCTTCATCAGGACTCCTCGGGCATGGAACGGCGCAGCAGCGGCTGGATCTCCGATCGTGCTCCCCGGGCGGGCGGCGATCCGCGTAGAATCGTGCCATGGATACAACCGATCCCACACCCTATGCCGACCTCGGCCCCGACCGCATCCTCGATGCCATCGAGTCGGTCGACCTGGTCCCCGACGGGCGCATGCTCGCGCTCAACAGCTACGAGAACCGCGTCTACCAGATCGGTCTCGACGAGACCACGCCGGTGGTGGTCAAGTTCTATCGCCCCGGTCGCTGGAGCGATGCGGCGATCGCCGAGGAACACGACTTCGCCACCGAGCTGGCAGAGCGCGAGATCCCGGCGATCGCGCCGCTGCGTATCAAGGGGGAGACGCTGCACCACTTCGCCGGACACCGCTTCTCGGTCAGCCCGAGACGCGGCGGGCGCGACCCCGAGCTCGACGACCCCGAGGTGCTGGAGTGGGTCGGGCGCTTCATCGGCCGCATCCACGCCGTCGGCGCCACCCGCCCCTTCGCGCACCGCCCGCGACTCGACATCGACGCCTTCGGCACCGGCCCGCGCGCGTTGCTGCTCGATCAAGAGTGGATCCCCGCCGAGCTGCGCGAGACCTACACCGAGGTGAGCGCCAGCGCGCTCGCGGCGGTCGCCGAGTGCTACGCGCGCGCCGGACGGGTACGCGAGATCCGGCTGCACGGCGACTGCCATCGCGGCAACCTGCTGTGGACCGACGCCGGACCGCACTTCGTCGACTTCGACGACGCGCGCAGCGGCCCGGCGGTGCAGGATCTGTGGATGCTGCTCTCGGGCAGCCGTGCCGAGCAGAGCCGACAGCTCGCCGACGTGCTCGCCGGCTACGAGGACTTCTGCGATTTCGACGTGCGCGAGCTGCACCTGGTCGAGGCGCTGCGCACCCTGCGCCTGATCCACCACGCCGCCTGGCTGGCGCGGCGCTGGCAGGACCCGGCCTTTCCCGCCGCCTTCCCCTGGTTCGCCACCACGCACTACTGGGAACAGCACATCGCCCAGCTGCGCGAGCAGCTCCTCGCCATGGAGGCCGGACCACTATGGCCCGCCTGAACACGCCAAGCCCCGTGGTGAAGACGAGCGCCTGCCCCTGCGGCAGCGGCAAGGCGCTCGCGGAGTGCTGCGGGCCTTATCTGGCCGGGGAGGCGCACGCCGAGAGCGCCGAGCGGCTGATGCGCTCGCGCTACACCGCCTTCACCCTGGAGGCGTACGATTATCTGCGCGCCACCTGGCACCCCGAACACTGCCCGACCGATCTCGGCCCCGACGATCCGCCACCGCGTTGGCTCGGACTGCGCATCCTCGCCAGCAGCGCCGGCGGCCCCGACGACGACCAGGGCACGGTCGAGTTCGTCGCCCGCTACAAGATCGGCGGTCGCGCACATCGGCTGCACGAGCGCAGCCGCTTCATCCGGCTCGAGGGACACTGGGTCTATGTCGACGGAACCTTTCCCGCGACACGCACGACGAACTGAAACACCGCCGGGCATCGCCCGGCCCCGATCATCCAAGCCAGAAACACCGAGGAATCAGACATGAGAGACGATCACCGACGACCGACCCGCGAAGAATTCACGGTCGCCGGCGGCGCGCTGGTCGACAAGATCAAGGAACTGGTGCGCCAGGGCAACGTCAGACGGCTGATCGTGCGCCGCCCCAGCGGCCAGATCCTCACCGACGTCCCGCTCAATGCCGGACTCGGCGTCGCCGCGGCGCTCACCCTGATCGCCCCGGTGCTCACCGCGCTCGGTGCCATCGCCGCGCTGCTCGCACAGTTCCGCATCGAGATCGAGCGCGACCCGGGCCAGCCGCGCGGCCCCTACCCCGACGACCCTCGCTAGTCACCCCGCCGCGGCGGCACCGGCCGCGGCCGCGACCGACCATCTGTATCAACGAGAAACCGGAGGTTCACGATGAAGCAGATCAAGCAGACCGAGGACTATGTGATCTACCAGAAGCGCACCGGGCGCTATGCCGTGCGCGACCCACGCGAGAAGCGCTGGATCAACGGCGAGGCCAAGGAGACGATCCTGCGCACCGAGCAGCTCATCCCCGCAGCCGGCGCAACACGCCAGACGGAGCGCGCCGACTGACCGCGCCGCGCGCCCGGGGCGGGACTGCCCGGGGCGCGCGTTTGATCGTATGATGTCCGTCGAACCAGCGAGCAGCAAGATCTCGACGCGCTCGTACCGGCACGACGGACAATCAGCAAGACGGCATGATTAAAAAGATCCGTATCGATCAGCTTCGCCCGGGGATGCACATCCATGATCTCAACTTCGGCTGGACCGATCACCCCTATGTGCCCAACGACTTCCTGATCGAGGACGAACAGTCCCTGGCGCAGGTGCGCAGCCTCGGCATCCGCGAACTCTACATCGACACCGACAAGGGGCTCGAC
>NZ_BAAFHB010000003.1:0-14953 GCF_041155115.1 Marichromatium sp. PS1 | reverse complement strand
ATTGGAGACCAGCAGGGACTGCTGGGCGAGCAGGTTCTTGAGGTCATGAGCGACATAGGCCGAGAGCTGGCTGAACGCCTCGAACTGACGCGCCCTGATCAGCGCCTGGTCGGCCAGGTGCTGAGCGACATGGGTCGCCGCCTGACGCCCCGCGGTGCGCAACAGTGAGCGGTCCTCCCAGTTGAGCGCCCCGGCGCCTCCCGGGCGGGCCAGCACCACGAAGCCGCACAGCGACTCGCGATGCAGCAATGGGATGATCAACCAGGCATCGGCCAGCGACGCGAGCCAGGACGGCGCCGAGAAGCCCTGGTAGCGCTCCGGGTGGCTGCGATACTCCTCGAGATCGACCACCCAGCCGCTGCGCGCCAGGAAGGTGATCATCGGCGCGTCGGCAGCGAGGATCTGCGCCTGCGACTCACCCAAATGGCTCTGGGCACAGAACTCGAACGCGCCGTGCTCACCTTTCACCCAAAGCATCCCGCCCGGGCTGTTGACGATCCCGCCGAGCGCCGAGATCACCGCCTCCGGCAACGCCACGCCGGGACGCGACAGTGCCGTGGTGAAGCCCAGCCATTCCTCGCGATAGTCGTACTTGAAGCTGAAGAAGTGCTTGCTGAGCAGGACCCGTAGGCGCGCGCGCAGCTGCCCCGAGAACAGCACCGCCAGCAGAAACAGCAGGGCCGCGAACAGGAAGGTGATCTGCAGCACCGCCCCCCAGGCGCCGCCGAAATAGCGGATGTAGTAGCCGGCGGCGGCCATCGCCAGCAGATAGAGCCCGGCGGCGGTCAGCGTGGCGGAGTGGAACACCGCGTGACGCGAGACGTGCACCTCCAGCGACCAGCTCGGATTACGCGCCGCCGAGACCGCGACCAACGGCACCACCAAGGCGTGCACCAGGCCGCGCGCCTGCCACAGCACGGGATCGACCCGATGCAGCAACAGGGCATCGGAGAAGAAGTACAGGTCGAAGGCGAGCACCGCCCCGAGCCCGAGACACAGGTGCTTGATGCCCCAGCGCTGCTCGGGGCGGCGATTGCGGAAGATCTGCTCGAGCAATACCAGACCGAAGATCGACCACAGCACCCAGCCGAGCAGCATCGCATTGATCACCTGGGCGCCGTCGAGGCCGAGCGGGACCTCGAGCAACGGCACCCCCAGGGTGAGCAGCGCGCCACCGCTGATCACCCACCACGGTGCCTGCGCCCAGAAACGCAGCTGACTCGGATCGTGCTCGGCCACCAGCACCCGCGACAGGAAGATGAACCAGGCACCACTGCGGATCAGCTCGGCCACCGCCGACCACTGCCCCGCAGGCAGCAGACCATGCGTCATCGCCAACACGATCGCCGCCCAGCAGACGCCGGCCATGCTCGCCACCAGCGCAAACAGCCCCAACAGGCGCCCACGCCACGCAGTGGCCAGCAGCAGGGTCAGCACCAGATAGGCGATCAGCGCCGCCGCATAGCTGATGGTGGGCACGCTCATCCGTTCTCCTCATCCATCTCCACCCTCTCCGGCGCATAGGGGGTGAGCTCGACCATGCGACCGCGCGACCCGGCCGCCTCGGCCGACTGCCCCTCCAACGCCTCCGGTTCGACCGGACCTCGGCCCTCGACCCGCAATCGATCAGGGGCGAGACCGCCGGCGACCAGATAATCGGCAACCGCCTGTGCACGACGCCGCGACAGGTCGAGATTGTAGGCGGGATCGCCGAGGGCGTCGGAATAACCGATGATCTCGATGCCGAGATCATCACGCGATCGATACGCCTCGATCAGCACATCGAGCCGCCCGGCGAAACGCCCCTCGACCTCGGTGCTGTTCCACCCGAACACCACCTGGAGCGGCTCCGGCCAGGGCCCACGCGACACCTCGCGCACCGCCGCGGAGCTGTCAACGGCCGATACAGCGGCGGCAGCGGTCGACGGAGACGGCGCCACCGAGCGGAGATCGGCCACCCTGAGCACCGGAGGCTCATCGCTGACCTCGGTGGAGACCGCCATGGACCCATCCGCGGTCGCTCGCCCCACCGGCAGCGCCTGATCGGCGGCGGTCACACTTGACCCGACTGCGTCGGCCACTGCGACCGCAGGACGAGACTGAGCGCGTGCGCGAGGCTCGTTAGGCTCGGGCTCGGGCTCGATCGGCGCCGGTCGTGGCGCCACAGACGACTCCTCGGCCACCAGCCCGGACTCAACCACCACAGCAGCCGGCATCGTCTCGACAGGCGATAGCGCCTCGGGCGCGGCCGGTGGCGGCTCATCGGCCGGCGAGAGGCCGGCGACCCGATCGTCGGCGGCGGGGGGCATCACCTCGACCCTCAGCTCGTGCAGCGATCGCGCCACCCACGCGAAGGTCGCTCGCCCCAACTCGACGGTCTGCTGCGGCTGGAGCAGATAGAAGGCACCGAGCAGACAGCTGGCGGCCAGGACACTGCCGCCGACGACCCAGCGGGCGGGCGAGCGACGCCGTCCAGGGGCGACCGCCGGCTCGGTGACGAGCTCATCGAGCTCCTCGGGCAGCAACACCGCCTCACGCAACGGGAACTCGTCATCGGATGGCGGCACCTCGCCGTCGAGCGCCTCGTCGAGCTCGAACACCGGCTCGGCGGCCTGGCTTGCGGACGGGGCGTCATCGACCAACGGTGGCGGAGACATCTGTGACGGCGGAGCCTCCCCAGGCCGCGGCGTCTCGGCGATCACCGGAGCAAGGTCGGGCGACGCGCTCAATCCCTGGTCGAGCGCGTCCCAATCGACCTCGATCTCCGGTGACGCGCCGGTCAGCGACTCCTGCTGCAACTCATCGAGCACCCCCTCGGCATCCTCGGCGCTGATCAGGCGGCGCTCCTCGATGAAGCCGTGCAGCAGCAACCGGCTGCAGATCAGGTTGATCCGCCGCGGCACCCCACCGCTGAACTCAAAGACGGTACGCAGCACCCCGGGCGCGAACTCCGGGTCACCGTGCCACCCCCCCTTCTCCAAGCGGTGGCGGACATAGGCCAAGGTTTCGACCGGTCCCAGCGGCTCGAGATGCCAGGCCGCAACCAGACGCTGATGGACCTGCTCCATATCCGGCCCCTGGACCAGCTCGCGCAGCCGCTCCTGACCGACCAACACGATCTGCAGCAGCGGACGCCCCTGGCGCTGCAGATTGGTCAGCAGCCGCAGCTCCTCGAGCGCCGAGGCAGCCAGGTCCTGCGCCTCGTCGATGATCAGCAGGGCACGCCGCCCGGCCTGGTGCTGGCGCTCGAGGAACGCCATCAGTCCCTGCAACACATCCGCCTTGCGCGGGGCGCCGGCACTCAACCCGAAACCGTGGGCGGTCATCCGCAGCAGATCCTCGGCGGCCAGCTGGGTGCTGACCAACATGGAGACGGACACCTCCTGTGTCGGCAGACGATCGAGCAGGTCATTGATCAGCGTGGTCTTGCCTGTCCCCGGTCGACCGGTGATCATGACGAAGCCCTCGCCACGGTGCAGCGCATAATCGATATAAGAGCGCGCACGGGCGTAGTTCCTGTGGGTGAAACAGAAACGATGATCCGGGCTCAAGCGAAACGGATCGGCCCCGAGGGCATAGAAATGCTCGTACATAATGGCTCAAGACCTCTGATCGATCTGGCGGCGCGATGCTTTTCGTGGTAAAGATCACGGGGTGTGGCCAGTGGCAGTGGCTACGGCGGCGCACTGCCCTAAATGTCGGCATCCCCCCTGTCTGCGTGCAGTCGACATTGCAATACAAGGGCCAGACCGCAACTACGAATATCGGAAAAGAAGACGCACCTGACACACGCATCTGCGGTAGCGTACGAGCAGCCGCGCCAGCCCCCATCTCGCACTCAAGGACTGATAGAACAAGACGACGGGCAGCATTGGCAACAGGTCGTCAGATTCTGACACTCGCGTCGCACGGCAGCAATGTGAAGACGGTGAACGACCCATTGCACCACGACCCGTTCGCGCACAACCGTTCTCATGCCGCGTATGGCGGCACCACTGGGGCGCTCGACAACGCCCTCGCAGTCAGGCAGATACGGATGTCGCTCATGAAGACCAGAAAGGCACGTATTTTGCTGCCTAGAGCGGGCCGCTCAGCCGGCACGGAACGGCAATGACCGTCCCCGCGCTCGCATCCACTTCACGCACGACAAGCAGGCCGAATCATGCACAAGCATCAGAACGATAACGACGTTGCAATCGATGAAATGAATCTCGACGCACGCATCGATCATTACCGGCGCGAGATCGCTGACCTGACCCCGCCGGCGACCTTCAGAGAGGAGGTTCTGGTCAATGTCTATCGCTGTCTGCTGCAACGCTATGACAAGGAGCACCACACCAGCCATCAGGCGCTGACCTGACGCGCACCGACACGATCTGCCGGCAGTGGCCGACAGATCGTGTCCGACGGAGCGGGTGTCAGGCCTCTCCCCGGATGGGGCGAGGCCGATGCACGAGGGCCCCGGATCGGCTCGGACGAAACGGGGCGCGGAGTTCAGCGATCGAGACTCTCGAGCAACGACTCGGCCTCGGTGCGCTCGGGGAAGTCTGCGACATCGGCGAGGGTCGACTCAAGCAACCGTCCGGCCTCATCGTCGAGCCCCTGGGAGACCAGGATCTGCGCCTTGTGGAAGCGCACCGTCGCGCTCTTCGGCGCGAGCGCCTGGGCCTCGTCGATGATCCGTCTCGCCTCGTCGAGCGCGCCCTCCTCGAACAACACCACGGCCAGGGTGTCGGCCACGTCTGCCGACTCAGGTGCCGCGGCATAGGCGCGGCGTGCATAGTCCAGGGCACGCGCACGATCCCGGTCGCGGATCAACCAGGCCAGGTTGTTGAGCGCGATGGCATGTTCCGGCGCGATCTCGATGGTGCGCTCGAAGGCGGCAATCGCCTGTGACAACTCCCCGACCTCCATCTGTGTCTGCGCCAGGTTGAACTGAATGCGGACATCCTCGGGGTGCTCCACGAGCCAGCCCTCAAGGGTCGCGACAGCGGCCGCCGGATCATCGGCCTGGCGCTGCGCTCGCGCCAGCCGCAGCAGGTTGACCGAGTTCGGCGCCACCTCGAACAGACGCTGATAGCTGGCCAGTGCAGCCACGCCATCCCCCTGTCCGTCGGCGATCAACCCCTCGAGCAGCAGCACCTCGGGGTGCGCCTCACCGACCACTGCCCGCAGTGACTCGAGTCGCTCACCGGCCAACACCATGTCCTCTTCGGCCAGCGCCAACCGGACCAGCCCGGCGTGCGCGGCGACCGAATCGGGCGCTTGCTCCAGGGCGCGTCGCAGCGCCTCCTCGGCCAGCGCCATGCGTCCCAGCCGCGCCTCGGCGGTCGCCAGGGCGGTCAATATCCCGGGCGCACCCGGCTGCAGCCGGGCCAGTTCCACCAGGCTCTGACGCGCGTCCTCGTTGTGCCCCAGCGCGAGCTGGGCCTCGGCGCGCAGCCCGAGCAGATCGGGGGCATCGGCATGGGCCGCCGCCACGGTGCCAAGCACGTCGAGGGCCTCCTGTGGCTGGCCACGCTGCAGCTGGTAGGCCGCCAGATAGAGCCGCGGACGCAGCTGCTCGGGGTTGGCCGCCACCGCCGCCTCGAGGGCCTGCTGCGCGCCTTGCGGATCCTCACGCAGCAGTGCCAGCCGCGCCTGGCCGATCAGCAGTTCGGCGTCTCCGGGCGCCGACTCCAGCGCACTGCGATAACGCCCCGCGGCGGTGTCCGGATCATCGCCCTCGAGATCGAGCGAGACCAGCCCGTCGACCGCCATCGCCATGCCGGGGTCGCGGTCGAGCGCCTCGGCGAAGGCCGTCGCCGCCGCCTCGCGCTGATCGGCGCGCAGATAGATCATCCCGAGCAGCGCACGCGGTCGCGCGGCATCGGGTTCACGCGCACAGAGTGCGCGCGCGGCATCGATCGCAGCGGCCAGGTCACCACGTCGCACCTGACCGAGCACCAGCTGCTCGGCGGCGTCGAGACGCTGCGGGTCGAGGCCGAGCGCAGGGTCCTCGCTCGCGCCCTCGAGCAGCTCGGTGAAGGCATCGGCGACGCTCGACAGATCACCGCGCTGCTGCGCCAACTGGCCCTGGATCAGCAGCACATCGGCATCGAGCGCGCCACGGACCCGGCGCAGCTGCTCCAGCCGCGCCTCGGCCTGCTCGAACTCACCCTCGGCCAGCGCCAGCCGTGCCGACCAGGCAAGCGCCGGAGCGAACTCGGAATCGATCACCAGGGCACGATCGAGCTGGTCGCGCGCGGCGGGGAGTTCGTCCAGACCCACCAGACTGGTCGCCAGGGCGACCCGCACCCGGGGGTCGGCGGGTGCCAGCTCGACCAGACGCATCAGGGTATCGCGCGCGGCGCCGTGACGCGCGAGGGCGAGCTGCGCATCCGCGATCAGACCGAGCAGCACCGGGGTCTCGGCAAAGCGCGCACGCGCCGCATCGAGCATCTCGAGCGCCTGCCCGGGCTCACCGTGACGCAACAGATAGGCGGCCAGATAGAGTCTGGGAGCCAGTGTCTCGGGGTTGTGCGTCACCGCCCGCTCGAGCAGTGCCTGCGCCTGTGCGGTCTCGCCCTCGGTCAGTGCGATCCGGGCCAGGGCGATCAGCACCCGCGGATCATCGGGACGCGCCTCGAGACTCTCGCCGAACAGCCGCCGCGCCTCGGCAAGGTCCTGACGCGCGAGCGCCAGGGTCGCCAGTCCGGTGGTCGCGGCAAGGTCCGAGGCATCCAGCGCCAGCGCCTGCTCGAACGCCGCGCGCGCAGCCTGCGACGCCTCGCGACGCAGCTCGACCACCCCGAGCAGGGTGTGGGCGCGCGCCGAGTCGGGGTGACGGTCGCGATAGTCACGCGCCGCGGCCAGTGCCTGGTCGAATTCACCGCGAGCCAACCGACCGATCACCAACTGCTCGGCCGCGCCCTGGAAATCGGGGTCCTGCGCCAGCGCGGCCTGCAACTCCAGCACCCCCTCGTCGGATCCGGGGTCGGCGAGCAGCGCCGCACCGAGCCGCGCGCTGGCCACGGGGGAGTCGGGCAGCTCCGCCTTGACCCGCCGCAGATAGGGCAGGCTCTCCTCGCGCCGGCCCTGCTGCAGCAGAGCGCTTGCCAGCAGGTCCATGGTGGCGAGGTCCTCGGGCTGACGCTCGAGCACCGCGCGCGCCAGCTGCTCGGCCTTGGCCGCCTCGCCCTGCTGCAACAGGGTCATCGCCAACAGCCGCTGGGTCGACGCATCATCCGGGCGCAGCGAGCGGGCGCGCTCGAGATGGATGCGCGCGAGTTCGGGCTCGCCCAGCGCCAGTCGCGTCGCCCCCGCCAACGACTGCGCCGGGGCGAAATCGGGCAGCGCACCGAGCGCGGCATCCAGCTGCTCGATCGCGGCGGCATAGTCCTCACGGCTGTAGAACAGCAAGCCCTGCGCGTACTTGACCAGCGGATTGTCGGGCGCGGCGCGGCGCAGCTGATCGAGATCGGCCTGGGCCGCATCGAGTCGACCATCCTGGATCCGCACATAGGCCCGATTGAGACGCGCCTGGGCCTGCTCCAACGGGTCTTCCAAGGCCTGCGAAAAGGCCGCCTCGGCCGCGTCCATGTCACCCGCCTGGCGCGCCAGCTCACCGCTCAGCGACCAGGCCCGGGTTGCCTCCGGGGCGTTTTCGAGCAGGGTCGCGAGCCGCGCACGCGCCTCATCGACCGCCCCCTCGGCGACCTCGACGCGGGCCAGGGCGAGCTTTACCGCGGGCGCATCGGGCTGCAGCGCAGCGGCACGCTCGAGCGTCGCCCGCGCCGCGCCCGACTCGCCGTCAGCCAGCTCGGCCTCGGCACGCAGCGCGAGCAGCTCGGCACGATGCGCGGGCGACAGCTCCGGGGTCACCTCGAGCGCGCGCAACTGCTCGAACTCGCCACGACGCAGCCAGGCGCGGGCGAGCCAGGGCTGGAGCAGCGCGGCATCGGCGCCGAGTCGCTGTGCACGCGCGAACTCCTGGGCGGCGGCGTTGACATCCCCCTGAGCGAGCAGGGCGCGCCCGAGCAGGACCCGGGCCCGGGCATTGCGCGGATCAGCCTGCAGGGCATTCTTCAGCTCGATCACCGCCACCCGCGGCTCACCCTCGTCGAGGGCGGCGGCGCCGCGCTGCAGGGGGTCGGCGGGGGTGGCCAGGGCAGCCCCGCTCAACAGCGTCAGTGCGGTGGAGACTGCGACCAGCTCGATCATTTTCGTTGCACGCGACATCGATCATCCTCTTGCGAAATGGCCTCGAGGCGGGGCGTCCGAGGCCAGCACGACACGCCCTCACCTTCGTTGCACGAGTGTACTGCCGGCGCGATCACCGACAGACACCAGGAGCCGAGACGGGTGCCCGCTCAGCGCCCCGGCAATCCGATGAGATAGGTCACCCCCACCGGCAAGGGTCCCAGCCGCGCCACGCCACGCTCCCAGCGATAACCCTCGCGCTCGAGCCCACGGGTGAGCGCATCGAGTTCGGCGACGCTGTAGGTGCGCAGACAGGAGACGATACCGTCGAACATCACCGCCAGCGGGATCGCCGGGATCAGATAGGTCCAGAACAGCCGGCTCCAGCGAAAGGGACGGATGAAGGGGGTGGCAAGCAGCACCAGCAGGGGGGTGAAGAGCATATAGAGCAGCAGCAGCGGATGCCGCTGGGTCGACTCGAACACCGCGATCCCCCGCCCCTGCTCGACGGCATCGGCGAGGATCGCCCGCGCCTCGCGCGGGCGAAAGTGATGGAAGGCGGAGAACAGGGTGCGGAAGCCTTCGAGATCTCGCGGCACCGCCATCGCGCTCACCGAGCGCTCGACCACCTCGACCCGCGCCCCGGCCTGCTCGCGCAGCCGCGCCAGGGCGGTGCGATTGGGATAGAGATCGCTCACCAACACGCGGACCTCGCCGGCGCGAACCGGACCGAGCTGATCGAGCATCCGCATCCAGGGACCGCCGCCGCCGGCGCAAAGGTCGAGGATGGTCGACGCCCCGCTCTCCTTCAGGGCACGTTCGAGACGCGGCGCCACCGGACGATAGAGGTCGGGAACCCGCACCGCGAACTCGAGGAAGTCGGTGATACCGTCGCGGATCGCGGCCGGTAACCAGGGCAGATCCTCGAGTTCGAAGAGATGGATACGTTGTTGCATCATCGTCGGCCAGGCTCCTGATCGGTGAAGGGGTCCGTCCCGAGGTGCGGCATCAGCCCCCCTCGTAACGACCAGGCGCGATCACCCCGTCGGGATCGAGGGCCTGGCGCAGCCGCCGCCCGAAGTCCCTGGAGTGATCGAGCAGGCTGTCGAGCTCGCCCATGCCATCGACCCCCACGCGATAGGGAAAACAACCGATCTCGCGTCCGGCCGCCACCAGCGCGCGATGACACGCGCGCGCGGCGCGCTGGCCGGCACCGCTCTCGTCACGGGCGAAGATCAGCGGCACCGTGCTGTCGAACACCCGGTCGTTGAGGCTGGTGAGGGTGATCAGGGGCTCGATGCCGTGCTCCAACCCGATGCGCTCGACCATGTCGACATATTCGCGCACCTGACGCGGGCGCATCGGCACCAGCGGCGAGTACCAGCGCAGACCACAACCATCGCGCGCCGGATCGAGCATCCCCTCGCCCATCGCCGCCGGGTTGCGCCAGTAGCACAGCGGCAGCGCCGTCTGGTTGGGACGACCGGCCACCAGTTCGAGCGAGCTGGCGAGGGTCATGGCGGTACTGGCCAGACCACGACCGATACGGCCGGGCAGCCAGCGTGCGAACCGGGCAAGCTGCGCGGCGCGCTCCGGGCTGAGGAAGATCAGCCGCACGCCGACCCCAGAGAGCGCGCGACGGATCTCGCGGCGCGCCGCGGCCATCACCGCCGCCGAGCCGTAGAGGGTGCCGAAGCCGGTCCAGGGCAGCACCTGATACTGGGCGCCGAGTTCGTCGATCACCGCCTGGGGGATCAGCCCGTGCCGGTCGAGACGCGACTGCGGATAGGGCGCGGCCATGGCGAGCACGCGGCGACGATTCATCAGGTTCACCCCGCCGACCACCCCGGGTAGACGCTGCAGGATATCGCGCACGCGGATGATGGCCGACTCGAGCGCCGCCTCGTTCCTGAGGCTGAAGAGAAAGATGCCGACCCGTTCGGGGCGGCGCGCCAGCGCGATGCTGGCACGGGTGACGATGCCAAAGCCGCTCTGGGTGAAGAGCCCGTTGGTATAGGGACCGATGCCCCAGCGAAACAACCGGGCGAGGCCCTCGCCACCGGCCTCGCTGAGCATCGAGCGATAGATCGAGCCATCGGCGAGCACCGCCTCGAGGTCGGTCAGCGCGCCGAAATGATCGATATGCGGGGTGATGCCGTAGCCACGTTCCAGCGCATTGCCGATCAGGCTGCAGTGTGGACCGGCACCGGTCACCGGCACCAGGAAGGGGTGCTCGCCCTGGTCGAGAAACTCGGCGAGCTGCGCCTGGGTCACCCCGGGCTCGAGGGTGACCACGCCGAGCTCGGGATCGAAGTCGAGAATCCGGCGCAGCGCGCCGAGATCGACGATCACGCAGTCATCGCGAACTGGCAGAGCGCCGCCATACCCCCAGTTCCTGCCCGTGCTGATCGGATACAGGGAGAGCCCGTGGCAGGCGGCAACGCTCACCAGGGGGGCAACCTGGCCGGCGTCCTCGACCAGCAGCGCAGCGGCGATCCGACGCTGCGTTCCGGTGGTGTCGCCTCCGTACCTGCGTTCGGCCGCCTCGCCGACCAGAACACGCTGCGCTCCGAGCTGCTCCTTCCAGAGTTCCAGCGCCGAGTTCAGGTCGGCAGCGTCGCTCATGCACATCCTTCGTGCCTCCATTGCGTGTAATCCTCCCGCCGATGCAACCGCTCGTGTGAAAAGAATGTGACCCAGTGCACGAATCCGTTAGCATGGCTCAACCATGGACCGCAGCGGACGCGACCAGCCCAAAAAGCACAGCTCTATCATCGACGATGACGATTAAGATACTGATCGCTAGGACGCCAGATCAAATCGAGGACGCCTTCTGGCTCAGACACCAAGTGTACATCGTCGAGGAAGGGCGCTACGGCGGAGTCCCGTTGCCCGCGGCGAAACTCACCGATCGCTTCGACCGGCTCGGGGGGGTGCGCCACATCCTCGCCTATGATCGCGCGCAACCGGTGGCGGCCATCCGCGTCAACCTCGAGACCGGCCACGGACTCCCCCCCGAGACCCACTTCGACTTCCGTCCCGCCATCGCCGAGCTGCGTATGCATGAGCAGCAACCGGGCGGTCGTTGTCTTGCCGCATCGGGCAGCATGCTGGTGATCCGCAGCCCCTGGCGCCGACGCTACAACATCCTGCGCGCACTCTTCCGGGCCGCGACCCACTGCTTCCAGCACTGGGGCGCAACCCACGTCATCCTCAACTCGACCCCGAAGCTGACCCCACTGTATCGACGCATCGGTTTCAGGCCGATCCATGAACCGCTGTGGATCCCCGAGATCGGCGATCATGTGGTGCCGATGATCGGACGGGTGGAGGACTGCAGTCGACACGCCTTCACACAGAGCCGCTACATCCCGCAGCTCGATCACAACCCAGCCTTCGGCCGCGCCGGCAGCAAGACGCTGTGAGCATGCCGCGAACCTCACAGCGCCACGTCGAGATCCTCGGCGATGGCATCGAGCAATGCCTGCAGCGGCGGCGTGAGACGCTCGAACAGCATCTGGCGCGAGATGTAGAAGGGCGCGCGCGCGCCGCGAAACTCGATCGCCTCGCCGACCTGCTCGAAATAGATGCCGCCGAAGTGCAGATGACGCGCCAGCCGTGGCTCCATCATCGCGTAGACGCCCTCCATGCCCTCGGACAGACCGATGGTCGCCGCCGCCAGATACAGCCCCAGCGCCATGTGCGGGAACCGGCGGCGATCATCCTGGCTCCACTGGAAGAGTTCGGTGCCATGTCCCTCGGGCGTCGACTGCTCCCCCGGGCGACGCCTGAACTGCTCGTGCAGGGCCAGCCTGGAGATCTCGCCGAAACAGCCCTTGGGCATGGTCAGCGGATTGTGCTCGGTGCGGAACAGACTGCGATCATAGTGCTCGATCAGCGGCAACCTAGGCTCGGGATCCTCGGGGCGGGAGCGAACCAGGCGGACGGTGCCGGCATCGCGCCCCGAGCGGCGATGGAACAGCAGACAGTGCACGGCATCATCATCGAAGGCGTCGGTTTCACGCTGGTCCGGAAAGGCTGCGGCATCCTCCCAGCCGAGTTCCTTGCAGTACACCTCATAGCGCAGCGCGAACACCCGGTCGCGCAACTCGTCCGTTGTCGCCGCGATGATCTTGAAGTATTCCTTGTACGGTGTAACGAGATCGACCTTCGACATGGAAAGGGGTCTCCCTGGCAGAAACGGGTTTGCGTCCTTAATCGTCGGGCCCCGCAACCGTCCAGGCTGCCACATGGCGCCAGCGAGCCACCTCTCGACGATGACGGGGTCATGCTTATCATGACCGATTGTAGGATCCAGATCACTCCGAGGAACACGCAACGCAGACCGCGAAGCAGACCGGCAGCGCTGACACCGGCCTCTCCTCCCGACCATATGGCCCGACCGAACAGGAACTCCAAGCATGCACGCCCTCCCCTGCGCGCGACCGGCGCTCATCACCCTGCCCGTCGTGCTCCTGCTGCTGACAGGCATCCTGCCCACCCGCACCGTGGTGGGCGCCACCCTGGTCAACTGCTACGACGCACAACGCGAGATGGTGGTCCGTACCCGTCAGGAGGACTGTCAGGGTCGCGCGGTGAGCGATGCCGAGGCGGCGGCCATCCGTGAGCGGCGGCGCAGCTATGTACGCGACTCGCTCGAGGTCAACAGCAACCCCCGGGTACTCGGCAGGCGCCTCGAGCGCATCGGCGCCGGCTTCTTCGTCGATCCAGCCGGACACCTGCTCACCAACGCCCACGTGGTCAACAACTGCACCACCATCACCGTCTCGCGCGATCACGGCGAGATGGCGCCGGCCCGCCCCATCGCGGTGGACAGCCGCGCCGATCTGGCGCTGCTCGCCACCGACTATCGCCCGGAACGCGCCGCCCCCTTCATGCCGCTCGATGCCCCACTGCCCGAGACGGTGGCAATCGTCGGCTATCCCAACCAGGGACTGCCGCCACTGCGCCCGCTGCTGACCATCGGCACCATCGCCCCCACCCGGCTGATCACCACCCCACCGCGCACCCTCACCCTCAATGCCGACATCCGCCCCGGCAACAGCGGCGGCCCGGTCCTCGCCGACGATGGTCGAGTGGTCGGCGTGGTCTTCGCCGCGGTCGACACCCCGGCGGTCTACGAGCACACCGGACGCGTGGTGCGCAACATCGGGGTCTCCATCCCCAACACCGTCACCCTGCCGTTCCTCGAGCGGCACGGCATCGGCATCGAGGAAACGGCGCCATCGACACCGCCGGACGACATGCTCGAGTACACCCACGCATTCATCGCACGGGTCGAGTGCTGGCGATGACCCCGGAGCGGGTCTGGCCACTGCCAGATCTGGCAGACAGCGGGCGACACCGCCTGCCCATAACCGCCATGGTCATGCGCTTGACCTCGAGCGTTCCAGGCCACAGCATCGACAACGGCGGGGGGAGGCGATGGTATGCGCTGTCTTTGAGAGGCCCGCGCGGGCACTGCTACACTGCCTTGGTACCCGCCCACGCTGGCCAACCGCGACACCCGAGCCGCCGCGCGTCGTGGCTGCGCCGTTCAGGGCGCCCGCCCCACGCTGCTCGACGGATACCGGTCGGCCTGGACGCTCGTGCGTCCCGGGGCGGCTCAATACCACAATGGCCACTCTCACGATCACGCGCACGGCGGAGCCCCGACGGCGCCGGGAGTGGAGGACGTCAGGACACAGCCTAGCCCCCCATGTCGCGGACACCGTACTTCTCGAGCCTGCTGCTCGCCCAGAGAAACCCCTTCGTGGTCATCGATGCCGACGCGCGCATCCGCAGTGTCAATGCATCGCTCGAGACCACCCTGGGATACGACACCAGCGAATTGATCGGCAGCCCCTGCTGTCGACTGGATGCGAACGCCGCCGAGGACGGCTGCCGTCATCGCCGCTTCTTCCGTGACCTGGAACCCTATGTCGAGACCCGCGCCCTGGCCGATGGCCGGGGCGAGGTCCACTTCGCCCAGATCCAGGGCTTCCCCATCGTCGACGGCCAGGGGCAGATCTTTCTCGGCGAATCACTGCACCTGTTCCAGGGGCAGCGCCAGCCCGGACGGATGATCGGTCGCTCGGAGCAGATGCGTGGCCTCGTCCAGGAACTCAAGCGCGCCGCCGCCACCGATGTCTCCGTGCTGCTCCAGGGCGAGACCGGCTCGGGCAAGGAGCTGGCCGCCGAGTTCCTTCACCAGCACTCCACCCGCGCCAACGGCCCCTTCGTGGTGGTCGATTGCACGGTGCTCAGCGAGGACCTGTTCGAGAGCGAGCTGTTCGGCCACGTCAAGGGGGCCTTCACCGGCGCCGTCGGCAACAAAACCGGCCTGCTCGAACTGGCCGACGCCGGGACACTGTTCCTCGATGAGATCGGCGAGCTGCCGCTCTCGCAACAGCCCAAGCTGCTGCGCGCGCTCGAGAGCGGCATGTTCAGACAGGTCGGCTCGACCAAGATCCGCCAGGCCAATGTGCGCGTGGTCAGCGCCACCCATCGCGACCTCCTCGCCATGGTCCAGCAGGGGCACTTCCGCCAGGACCTCTACTATCGTCTCGCCGTCCTGCCGCTGGCGATTCCGCCGCTGCGCGGACGGCGCGCCGACATCCCCGAACTCACCGAGCACCTGCTACAGGAGATCTCGGCGCAGTCGGGCCACCCTTACCGGATCACCAAGGATGCGCTGCGCAAGCTCCTGCTCTACCAGTTCCCGGGCAACATCCGCGAGCTGCGCAACCTGCTGCACCTGGCCACCGTGCTC
>NZ_BAAFHB010000002.1:737500-1695571 GCF_041155115.1 Marichromatium sp. PS1 | reverse complement strand
CCGAGCAGCATCGCATTGATCACCTGGGCGCCGTCGAGGCCGAGCGGGACCTCGAGCAACGGCACCCCCAGGGTGAGCAGCGCGCCACCGCTGATCACCCACCACGGTGCCTGCGCCCAGAAACGCAGCTGACTCGGATCGTGCTCGGCCACCAGCACCCGCGACAGGAAGATGAACCAGGCACCACTGCGGATCAGCTCGGCCACCGCCGACCACTGCCCCGCAGGCAGCAGACCATGCGTCATCGCCAACACGATCGCCGCCCAGCAGACGCCGGCCATGCTCGCCACCAGCGCAAACAGCCCCAACAGGCGCCCACGCCACGCAGTGGCCAGCAGCAGGGTCAGCACCAGATAGGCGATCAGCGCCGCCGCATAGCTGATGGTGGGCACGCTCATCCGTTCTCCTCATCCATCTCCACCCTCTCCGGCGCATAGGGGGTGAGCTCGACCATGCGACCGCGCGACCCGGCCGCCTCGGCCGACTGCCCCTCCAACGCCTCCGGTTCGACCGGACCTCGGCCCTCGACCCGCAATCGATCAGGGGCGAGACCGCCGGCGACCAGATAATCGGCAACCGCCTGTGCACGACGCCGCGACAGGTCGAGATTGTAGGCGGGATCGCCGAGGGCGTCGGAATAACCGATGATCTCGATGCCGAGATCATCACGCGATCGATACGCCTCGATCAGCACATCGAGCCGCCCGGCGAAACGCCCCTCGACCTCGGTGCTGTTCCACCCGAACACCACCCTGGAGCGGCTCCGGCCAGGGCCCACGCGACACCTCGCGCACCGCCGCGGAGCTGTCAACGGCCGATACAGCGGCGGCAGCGGTCGACGGAGACGGCGCCACCGAGCGGAGATCGGCCACCCTGAGCACCGGAGGCTCATCGCTGACCTCGGTGGAGACCGCCATGGACCCATCCGCGGTCGCTCGCCCCACCGGCAGCGCCTGATCGGCGGCGGTCACACTTGACCCGACTGCGTCGGCCACTGCGACCGCAGGACGAGACTGAGCGCGTGCGCGAGGCTCGTTAGGCTCGGGCTCGGGCTCGATCGGCGCCGGTCGTGGCGCCACAGACGACTCCTCGGCCACCAGCCCGGACTCAACCACCACAGCAGCCGGCATCGTCTCGACAGGCGATAGCGCCTCGGGCGCGGCCGGTGGCGGCTCATCGGCCGGCGAGAGGCCGGCGACCCGATCGTCGGCGGCGGGGGGCATCACCTCGACCCTCAGCTCGTGCAGCGATCGCGCCACCCACGCGAAGGTCGCTCGCCCCAACTCGACGGTCTGCTGCGGCTGGAGCAGATAGAAGGCACCGAGCAGACAGCTGGCGGCCAGGACACTGCCGCCGACGACCCAGCGGGCGGGCGAGCGACGCCGTCCAGGGGGCGACCGCCGGCTCGGTGACGAGCTCATCGAGCTCCTCGGGCAGCAACACCGCCTCACGCAACGGGAACTCGTCATCGGATGGCGGCACCTCGCCGTCGAGCGCCTCGTCGAGCTCGAACACCGGCTCGGCGGCCTGGCTTGCGGACGGGGCGTCATCGACCAACGGTGGCGGAGACATCTGTGACGGCGGAGCCTCCCCAGGCCGCGGCGTCTCGGCGATCACCGGAGCAAGGTCGGGCGACGCGCTCAATCCCTGGTCGAGCGCGTCCCAATCGACCTCGATCTCCGGTGACGCGCCGGTCAGCGACTCCTGCTGCAACTCATCGAGCACCCCCTCGGCATCCTCGGCGCTGATCAGGCGGCGCTCCTCGATGAAGCCGTGCAGCAGCAACCGGCTGCAGATCAGGTTGATCCGCCGCGGCACCCCACCGCTGAACTCAAAGACGGTACGCAGCACCCCGGGCGCGAACTCCGGGTCACCGTGCCACCCCCCCTTCTCCAAGCGGTGGCGGACATAGGCCAAGGTTTCGACCGGTCCCAGCGGCTCGAGATGCCAGGCCGCAACCAGACGCTGATGGACCTGCTCCATATCCGGCCCCTGGACCAGCTCGCGCAGCCGCTCCTGACCGACCAACACGATCTGCAGCAGCGGACGCCCCTGGCGCTGCAGATTGGTCAGCAGCCGCAGCTCCTCGAGCGCCGAGGCAGCCAGGTCCTGCGCCTCGTCGATGATCAGCAGGGCACGCCGCCCGGCCTGGTGCTGGCGCTCGAGGAACGCCATCAGTCCCTGCAACACATCCGCCTTGCGCGGGGCGCCGGCACTCAACCCGAAACCGTGGGCGGTCATCCGCAGCAGATCCTCGGCGGCCAGCTGGGTGCTGACCAACATGGAGACGGACACCTCCTGTGTCGGCAGACGATCGAGCAGGTCATTGATCAGCGTGGTCTTGCCTGTCCCCGGTCGACCGGTGATCATGACGAAGCCCTCGCCACGGTGCAGCGCATAATCGATATAAGAGCGCGCACGGGCGTAGTTCCTGTGGGTGAAACAGAAACGATGATCCGGGCTCAAGCGAAACGGATCGGCCCCGAGGGCATAGAAATGCTCGTACATAATGGCTCAAGACCTCTGATCGATCTGGCGGCGCGATGCTTTTCGTGGTAAAGATCACGGGGTGTGGCCAGTGGCAGTGGCTACGGCGGCGCACTGCCCTAAATGTCGGCATCCCCCCTGTCTGCGTGCAGTCGACATTGCAATACAAGGGCCAGACCGCAACTACGAATATCGGAAAAGAAGACGCACCTGACACACGCATCTGCGGTAGCGTACGAGCAGCCGCGCCAGCCCCCATCTCGCACTCAAGGACTGATAGAACAAGACGACGGGCAGCATTGGCAACAGGTCGTCAGATTCTGACACTCGCGTCGCACGGCAGCAATGTGAAGACGGTGAACGACCCATTGCACCACGACCCGTTCGCGCACAACCGTTCTCATGCCGCGTATGGCGGCACCACTGGGGCGCTCGACAACGCCCTCGCAGTCAGGCAGATACGGATGTCGCTCATGAAGACCAGAAAGGCACGTATTTTGCTGCCTAGAGCGGGCCGCTCAGCCGGCACGGAACGGCAATGACCGTCCCCGCGCTCGCATCCACTTCACGCACGACAAGCAGGCCGAATCATGCACAAGCATCAGAACGATAACGACGTTGCAATCGATGAAATGAATCTCGACGCACGCATCGATCATTACCGGCGCGAGATCGCTGACCTGACCCCGCCGGCGACCTTCAGAGAGGAGGTTCTGGTCAATGTCTATCGCTGTCTGCTGCAACGCTATGACAAGGAGCACCACACCAGCCATCAGGCGCTGACCTGACGCGCACCGACACGATCTGCCGGCAGTGGCCGACAGATCGTGTCCGACGGAGCGGGTGTCAGGCCTCTCCCCGGATGGGGCGAGGCCGATGCACGAGGGCCCCGGATCGGCTCGGACGAAACGGGGCGCGGAGTTCAGCGATCGAGACTCTCGAGCAACGACTCGGCCTCGGTGCGCTCGGGGAAGTCTGCGACATCGGCGAGGGTCGACTCAAGCAACCGTCCGGCCTCATCGTCGAGCCCCTGGGAGACCAGGATCTGCGCCTTGTGGAAGCGCACCGTCGCGCTCTTCGGCGCGAGCGCCTGGGCCTCGTCGATGATCCGTCTCGCCTCGTCGAGCGCGCCCTCCTCGAACAACACCACGGCCAGGGTGTCGGCCACGTCTGCCGACTCAGGTGCCGCGGCATAGGCGCGGCGTGCATAGTCCAGGGCACGCGCACGATCCCGGTCGCGGATCAACCAGGCCAGGTTGTTGAGCGCGATGGCATGTTCCGGCGCGATCTCGATGGTGCGCTCGAAGGCGGCAATCGCCTGTGACAACTCCCCGACCTCCATCTGTGTCTGCGCCAGGTTGAACTGAATGCGGACATCCTCGGGGTGCTCCACGAGCCAGCCCTCAAGGGTCGCGACAGCGGCCGCCGGATCATCGGCCTGGCGCTGCGCTCGCGCCAGCCGCAGCAGGTTGACCGAGTTCGGCGCCACCTCGAACAGACGCTGATAGCTGGCCAGTGCAGCCACGCCATCCCCCTGTCCGTCGGCGATCAACCCCTCGAGCAGCAGCACCTCGGGGTGCGCCTCACCGACCACTGCCCGCAGTGACTCGAGTCGCTCACCGGCCAACACCATGTCCTCTTCGGCCAGCGCCAACCGGACCAGCCCGGCGTGCGCGGCGACCGAATCGGGCGCTTGCTCCAGGGCGCGTCGCAGCGCCTCCTCGGCCAGCGCCATGCGTCCCAGCCGCGCCTCGGCGGTCGCCAGGGCGGTCAATATCCCGGGCGCACCCGGCTGCAGCCGGGCCAGTTCCACCAGGCTCTGACGCGCGTCCTCGTTGTGCCCCAGCGCGAGCTGGGCCTCGGCGCGCAGCCCGAGCAGATCGGGGGCATCGGCATGGGCCGCCGCCACGGTGCCAAGCACGTCGAGGGCCTCCTGTGGCTGGCCACGCTGCAGCTGGTAGGCCGCCAGATAGAGCCGCGGACGCAGCTGCTCGGGGTTGGCCGCCACCGCCGCCTCGAGGGCCTGCTGCGCGCCTTGCGGATCCTCACGCAGCAGTGCCAGCCGCGCCTGGCCGATCAGCAGTTCGGCGTCTCCGGGCGCCGACTCCAGCGCACTGCGATAACGCCCCGCGGCGGTGTCCGGATCATCGCCCTCGAGATCGAGCGAGACCAGCCCGTCGACCGCCATCGCCATGCCGGGGTCGCGGTCGAGCGCCTCGGCGAAGGCCGTCGCCGCCGCCTCGCGCTGATCGGCGCGCAGATAGATCATCCCGAGCAGCGCACGCGGTCGCGCGGCATCGGGTTCACGCGCACAGAGTGCGCGCGCGGCATCGATCGCAGCGGCCAGGTCACCACGTCGCACCTGACCGAGCACCAGCTGCTCGGCGGCGTCGAGACGCTGCGGGTCGAGGCCGAGCGCAGGGTCCTCGCTCGCGCCCTCGAGCAGCTCGGTGAAGGCATCGGCGACGCTCGACAGATCACCGCGCTGCTGCGCCAACTGGCCCTGGATCAGCAGCACATCGGCATCGAGCGCGCCACGGACCCGGCGCAGCTGCTCCAGCCGCGCCTCGGCCTGCTCGAACTCACCCTCGGCCAGCGCCAGCCGTGCCGACCAGGCAAGCGCCGGAGCGAACTCGGAATCGATCACCAGGGCACGATCGAGCTGGTCGCGCGCGGCGGGGAGTTCGTCCAGACCCACCAGACTGGTCGCCAGGGCGACCCGCACCCGGGGGTCGGCGGGTGCCAGCTCGACCAGACGCATCAGGGTATCGCGCGCGGCGCCGTGACGCGCGAGGGCGAGCTGCGCATCCGCGATCAGACCGAGCAGCACCGGGGTCTCGGCAAAGCGCGCACGCGCCGCATCGAGCATCTCGAGCGCCTGCCCGGGCTCACCGTGACGCAACAGATAGGCGGCCAGATAGAGTCTGGGAGCCAGTGTCTCGGGGTTGTGCGTCACCGCCCGCTCGAGCAGTGCCTGCGCCTGTGCGGTCTCGCCCTCGGTCAGTGCGATCCGGGCCAGGGCGATCAGCACCCGCGGATCATCGGGACGCGCCTCGAGACTCTCGCCGAACAGCCGCCGCGCCTCGGCAAGGTCCTGACGCGCGAGCGCCAGGGTCGCCAGTCCGGTGGTCGCGGCAAGGTCCGAGGCATCCAGCGCCAGCGCCTGCTCGAACGCCGCGCGCGCAGCCTGCGACGCCTCGCGACGCAGCTCGACCACCCCGAGCAGGGTGTGGGCGCGCGCCGAGTCGGGGTGACGGTCGCGATAGTCACGCGCCGCGGCCAGTGCCTGGTCGAATTCACCGCGAGCCAACCGACCGATCACCAACTGCTCGGCCGCGCCCTGGAAATCGGGGTCCTGCGCCAGCGCGGCCTGCAACTCCAGCACCCCCTCGTCGGATCCGGGGTCGGCGAGCAGCGCCGCACCGAGCCGCGCGCTGGCCACGGGGGAGTCGGGCAGCTCCGCCTTGACCCGCCGCAGATAGGGCAGGCTCTCCTCGCGCCGGCCCTGCTGCAGCAGAGCGCTTGCCAGCAGGTCCATGGTGGCGAGGTCCTCGGGCTGACGCTCGAGCACCGCGCGCGCCAGCTGCTCGGCCTTGGCCGCCTCGCCCTGCTGCAACAGGGTCATCGCCAACAGCCGCTGGGTCGACGCATCATCCGGGCGCAGCGAGCGGGCGCGCTCGAGATGGATGCGCGCGAGTTCGGGCTCGCCCAGCGCCAGTCGCGTCGCCCCCGCCAACGACTGCGCCGGGGCGAAATCGGGCAGCGCACCGAGCGCGGCATCCAGCTGCTCGATCGCGGCGGCATAGTCCTCACGGCTGTAGAACAGCAAGCCCTGCGCGTACTTGACCAGCGGATTGTCGGGCGCGGCGCGGCGCAGCTGATCGAGATCGGCCTGGGCCGCATCGAGTCGACCATCCTGGATCCGCACATAGGCCCGATTGAGACGCGCCTGGGCCTGCTCCAACGGGTCTTCCAAGGCCTGCGAAAAGGCCGCCTCGGCCGCGTCCATGTCACCCGCCTGGCGCGCCAGCTCACCGCTCAGCGACCAGGCCCGGGTTGCCTCCGGGGCGTTTTCGAGCAGGGTCGCGAGCCGCGCACGCGCCTCATCGACCGCCCCCTCGGCGACCTCGACGCGGGCCAGGGCGAGCTTTACCGCGGGCGCATCGGGCTGCAGCGCAGCGGCACGCTCGAGCGTCGCCCGCGCCGCGCCCGACTCGCCGTCAGCCAGCTCGGCCTCGGCACGCAGCGCGAGCAGCTCGGCACGATGCGCGGGCGACAGCTCCGGGGTCACCTCGAGCGCGCGCAACTGCTCGAACTCGCCACGACGCAGCCAGGCGCGGGCGAGCCAGGGCTGGAGCAGCGCGGCATCGGCGCCGAGTCGCTGTGCACGCGCGAACTCCTGGGCGGCGGCGTTGACATCCCCCTGAGCGAGCAGGGCGCGCCCGAGCAGGACCCGGGCCCGGGCATTGCGCGGATCAGCCTGCAGGGCATTCTTCAGCTCGATCACCGCCACCCGCGGCTCACCCTCGTCGAGGGCGGCGGCGCCGCGCTGCAGGGGGTCGGCGGGGGTGGCCAGGGCAGCCCCGCTCAACAGCGTCAGTGCGGTGGAGACTGCGACCAGCTCGATCATTTTCGTTGCACGCGACATCGATCATCCTCTTGCGAAATGGCCTCGAGGCGGGGCGTCCGAGGCCAGCACGACACGCCCTCACCTTCGTTGCACGAGTGTACTGCCGGCGCGATCACCGACAGACACCAGGAGCCGAGACGGGTGCCCGCTCAGCGCCCCGGCAATCCGATGAGATAGGTCACCCCCACCGGCAAGGGTCCCAGCCGCGCCACGCCACGCTCCCAGCGATAACCCTCGCGCTCGAGCCCACGGGTGAGCGCATCGAGTTCGGCGACGCTGTAGGTGCGCAGACAGGAGACGATACCGTCGAACATCACCGCCAGCGGGATCGCCGGGATCAGATAGGTCCAGAACAGCCGGCTCCAGCGAAAGGGACGGATGAAGGGGGTGGCAAGCAGCACCAGCAGGGGGGTGAAGAGCATATAGAGCAGCAGCAGCGGATGCCGCTGGGTCGACTCGAACACCGCGATCCCCCGCCCCTGCTCGACGGCATCGGCGAGGATCGCCCGCGCCTCGCGCGGGCGAAAGTGATGGAAGGCGGAGAACAGGGTGCGGAAGCCTTCGAGATCTCGCGGCACCGCCATCGCGCTCACCGAGCGCTCGACCACCTCGACCCGCGCCCCGGCCTGCTCGCGCAGCCGCGCCAGGGCGGTGCGATTGGGATAGAGATCGCTCACCAACACGCGGACCTCGCCGGCGCGAACCGGACCGAGCTGATCGAGCATCCGCATCCAGGGACCGCCGCCGCCGGCGCAAAGGTCGAGGATGGTCGACGCCCCGCTCTCCTTCAGGGCACGTTCGAGACGCGGCGCCACCGGACGATAGAGGTCGGGAACCCGCACCGCGAACTCGAGGAAGTCGGTGATACCGTCGCGGATCGCGGCCGGTAACCAGGGCAGATCCTCGAGTTCGAAGAGATGGATACGTTGTTGCATCATCGTCGGCCAGGCTCCTGATCGGTGAAGGGGTCCGTCCCGAGGTGCGGCATCAGCCCCCCTCGTAACGACCAGGCGCGATCACCCCGTCGGGATCGAGGGCCTGGCGCAGCCGCCGCCCGAAGTCCCTGGAGTGATCGAGCAGGCTGTCGAGCTCGCCCATGCCATCGACCCCCACGCGATAGGGAAAACAACCGATCTCGCGTCCGGCCGCCACCAGCGCGCGATGACACGCGCGCGCGGCGCGCTGGCCGGCACCGCTCTCGTCACGGGCGAAGATCAGCGGCACCGTGCTGTCGAACACCCGGTCGTTGAGGCTGGTGAGGGTGATCAGGGGCTCGATGCCGTGCTCCAACCCGATGCGCTCGACCATGTCGACATATTCGCGCACCTGACGCGGGCGCATCGGCACCAGCGGCGAGTACCAGCGCAGACCACAACCATCGCGCGCCGGATCGAGCATCCCCTCGCCCATCGCCGCCGGGTTGCGCCAGTAGCACAGCGGCAGCGCCGTCTGGTTGGGACGACCGGCCACCAGTTCGAGCGAGCTGGCGAGGGTCATGGCGGTACTGGCCAGACCACGACCGATACGGCCGGGCAGCCAGCGTGCGAACCGGGCAAGCTGCGCGGCGCGCTCCGGGCTGAGGAAGATCAGCCGCACGCCGACCCCAGAGAGCGCGCGACGGATCTCGCGGCGCGCCGCGGCCATCACCGCCGCCGAGCCGTAGAGGGTGCCGAAGCCGGTCCAGGGCAGCACCTGATACTGGGCGCCGAGTTCGTCGATCACCGCCTGGGGGATCAGCCCGTGCCGGTCGAGACGCGACTGCGGATAGGGCGCGGCCATGGCGAGCACGCGGCGACGATTCATCAGGTTCACCCCGCCGACCACCCCGGGTAGACGCTGCAGGATATCGCGCACGCGGATGATGGCCGACTCGAGCGCCGCCTCGTTCCTGAGGCTGAAGAGAAAGATGCCGACCCGTTCGGGGCGGCGCGCCAGCGCGATGCTGGCACGGGTGACGATGCCAAAGCCGCTCTGGGTGAAGAGCCCGTTGGTATAGGGACCGATGCCCCAGCGAAACAACCGGGCGAGGCCCTCGCCACCGGCCTCGCTGAGCATCGAGCGATAGATCGAGCCATCGGCGAGCACCGCCTCGAGGTCGGTCAGCGCGCCGAAATGATCGATATGCGGGGTGATGCCGTAGCCACGTTCCAGCGCATTGCCGATCAGGCTGCAGTGTGGACCGGCACCGGTCACCGGCACCAGGAAGGGGTGCTCGCCCTGGTCGAGAAACTCGGCGAGCTGCGCCTGGGTCACCCCGGGCTCGAGGGTGACCACGCCGAGCTCGGGATCGAAGTCGAGAATCCGGCGCAGCGCGCCGAGATCGACGATCACGCAGTCATCGCGAACTGGCAGAGCGCCGCCATACCCCCAGTTCCTGCCCGTGCTGATCGGATACAGGGAGAGCCCGTGGCAGGCGGCAACGCTCACCAGGGGGGCAACCTGGCCGGCGTCCTCGACCAGCAGCGCAGCGGCGATCCGACGCTGCGTTCCGGTGGTGTCGCCTCCGTACCTGCGTTCGGCCGCCTCGCCGACCAGAACACGCTGCGCTCCGAGCTGCTCCTTCCAGAGTTCCAGCGCCGAGTTCAGGTCGGCAGCGTCGCTCATGCACATCCTTCGTGCCTCCATTGCGTGTAATCCTCCCGCCGATGCAACCGCTCGTGTGAAAAGAATGTGACCCAGTGCACGAATCCGTTAGCATGGCTCAACCATGGACCGCAGCGGACGCGACCAGCCCAAAAAGCACAGCTCTATCATCGACGATGACGATTAAGATACTGATCGCTAGGACGCCAGATCAAATCGAGGACGCCTTCTGGCTCAGACACCAAGTGTACATCGTCGAGGAAGGGCGCTACGGCGGAGTCCCGTTGCCCGCGGCGAAACTCACCGATCGCTTCGACCGGCTCGGGGGGGTGCGCCACATCCTCGCCTATGATCGCGCGCAACCGGTGGCGGCCATCCGCGTCAACCTCGAGACCGGCCACGGACTCCCCCCCGAGACCCACTTCGACTTCCGTCCCGCCATCGCCGAGCTGCGTATGCATGAGCAGCAACCGGGCGGTCGTTGTCTTGCCGCATCGGGCAGCATGCTGGTGATCCGCAGCCCCTGGCGCCGACGCTACAACATCCTGCGCGCACTCTTCCGGGCCGCGACCCACTGCTTCCAGCACTGGGGCGCAACCCACGTCATCCTCAACTCGACCCCGAAGCTGACCCCACTGTATCGACGCATCGGTTTCAGGCCGATCCATGAACCGCTGTGGATCCCCGAGATCGGCGATCATGTGGTGCCGATGATCGGACGGGTGGAGGACTGCAGTCGACACGCCTTCACACAGAGCCGCTACATCCCGCAGCTCGATCACAACCCAGCCTTCGGCCGCGCCGGCAGCAAGACGCTGTGAGCATGCCGCGAACCTCACAGCGCCACGTCGAGATCCTCGGCGATGGCATCGAGCAATGCCTGCAGCGGCGGCGTGAGACGCTCGAACAGCATCTGGCGCGAGATGTAGAAGGGCGCGCGCGCGCCGCGAAACTCGATCGCCTCGCCGACCTGCTCGAAATAGATGCCGCCGAAGTGCAGATGACGCGCCAGCCGTGGCTCCATCATCGCGTAGACGCCCTCCATGCCCTCGGACAGACCGATGGTCGCCGCCGCCAGATACAGCCCCAGCGCCATGTGCGGGAACCGGCGGCGATCATCCTGGCTCCACTGGAAGAGTTCGGTGCCATGTCCCTCGGGCGTCGACTGCTCCCCCGGGCGACGCCTGAACTGCTCGTGCAGGGCCAGCCTGGAGATCTCGCCGAAACAGCCCTTGGGCATGGTCAGCGGATTGTGCTCGGTGCGGAACAGACTGCGATCATAGTGCTCGATCAGCGGCAACCTAGGCTCGGGATCCTCGGGGCGGGAGCGAACCAGGCGGACGGTGCCGGCATCGCGCCCCGAGCGGCGATGGAACAGCAGACAGTGCACGGCATCATCATCGAAGGCGTCGGTTTCACGCTGGTCCGGAAAGGCTGCGGCATCCTCCCAGCCGAGTTCCTTGCAGTACACCTCATAGCGCAGCGCGAACACCCGGTCGCGCAACTCGTCCGTTGTCGCCGCGATGATCTTGAAGTATTCCTTGTACGGTGTAACGAGATCGACCTTCGACATGGAAAGGGGTCTCCCTGGCAGAAACGGGTTTGCGTCCTTAATCGTCGGGCCCCGCAACCGTCCAGGCTGCCACATGGCGCCAGCGAGCCACCTCTCGACGATGACGGGGTCATGCTTATCATGACCGATTGTAGGATCCAGATCACTCCGAGGAACACGCAACGCAGACCGCGAAGCAGACCGGCAGCGCTGACACCGGCCTCTCCTCCCGACCATATGGCCCGACCGAACAGGAACTCCAAGCATGCACGCCCTCCCCTGCGCGCGACCGGCGCTCATCACCCTGCCCGTCGTGCTCCTGCTGCTGACAGGCATCCTGCCCACCCGCACCGTGGTGGGCGCCACCCTGGTCAACTGCTACGACGCACAACGCGAGATGGTGGTCCGTACCCGTCAGGAGGACTGTCAGGGTCGCGCGGTGAGCGATGCCGAGGCGGCGGCCATCCGTGAGCGGCGGCGCAGCTATGTACGCGACTCGCTCGAGGTCAACAGCAACCCCCGGGTACTCGGCAGGCGCCTCGAGCGCATCGGCGCCGGCTTCTTCGTCGATCCAGCCGGACACCTGCTCACCAACGCCCACGTGGTCAACAACTGCACCACCATCACCGTCTCGCGCGATCACGGCGAGATGGCGCCGGCCCGCCCCATCGCGGTGGACAGCCGCGCCGATCTGGCGCTGCTCGCCACCGACTATCGCCCGGAACGCGCCGCCCCCTTCATGCCGCTCGATGCCCCACTGCCCGAGACGGTGGCAATCGTCGGCTATCCCAACCAGGGACTGCCGCCACTGCGCCCGCTGCTGACCATCGGCACCATCGCCCCCACCCGGCTGATCACCACCCCACCGCGCACCCTCACCCTCAATGCCGACATCCGCCCCGGCAACAGCGGCGGCCCGGTCCTCGCCGACGATGGTCGAGTGGTCGGCGTGGTCTTCGCCGCGGTCGACACCCCGGCGGTCTACGAGCACACCGGACGCGTGGTGCGCAACATCGGGGTCTCCATCCCCAACACCGTCACCCTGCCGTTCCTCGAGCGGCACGGCATCGGCAT
This sequence comes from Marichromatium sp. PS1, assembly GCF_041155115.1. Classification (NCBI taxonomy): domain Bacteria; kingdom Pseudomonadati; phylum Pseudomonadota; class Gammaproteobacteria; order Chromatiales; family Chromatiaceae; genus Marichromatium; species Marichromatium sp. PS1. Next base: position 1,683,245 of record NZ_BAAFHB010000002.1, on the reverse strand, counting down.
CGAGGAAACGGCGCCATCGACACCGCCGGACGACATGCTCGAGTACACCCACGCATTCATCGCACGGGTCGAGTGCTGGCGATGACCCCGGAGCGGGTCTGGCCACTGCCAGATCTGGCAGACAGCGGGCGACACCGCCTGCCCATAACCGCCATGGTCATGCGCTTGACCTCGAGCGTTCCAGGCCACAGCATCGACAACGGCGGGGGGAGGCGATGGTATGCGCTGTCTTTGAGAGGCCCGCGCGGGCACTGCTACACTGCCTTGGTACCCGCCCACGCTGGCCAACCGCGACACCCGAGCCGCCGCGCGTCGTGGCTGCGCCGTTCAGGGCGCCCGCCCCACGCTGCTCGACGGATACCGGTCGGCCTGGACGCTCGTGCGTCCCGGGGCGGCTCAATACCACAATGGCCACTCTCACGATCACGCGCACGGCGGAGCCCCGACGGCGCCGGGAGTGGAGGACGTCAGGACACAGCCTAGCCCCCCATGTCGCGGACACCGTACTTCTCGAGCCTGCTGCTCGCCCAGAGAAACCCCTTCGTGGTCATCGATGCCGACGCGCGCATCCGCAGTGTCAATGCATCGCTCGAGACCACCCTGGGATACGACACCAGCGAATTGATCGGCAGCCCCTGCTGTCGACTGGATGCGAACGCCGCCGAGGACGGCTGCCGTCATCGCCGCTTCTTCCGTGACCTGGAACCCTATGTCGAGACCCGCGCCCTGGCCGATGGCCGGGGCGAGGTCCACTTCGCCCAGATCCAGGGCTTCCCCATCGTCGACGGCCAGGGGCAGATCTTTCTCGGCGAATCACTGCACCTGTTCCAGGGGCAGCGCCAGCCCGGACGGATGATCGGTCGCTCGGAGCAGATGCGTGGCCTCGTCCAGGAACTCAAGCGCGCCGCCGCCACCGATGTCTCCGTGCTGCTCCAGGGCGAGACCGGCTCGGGCAAGGAGCTGGCCGCCGAGTTCCTTCACCAGCACTCCACCCGCGCCAACGGCCCCTTCGTGGTGGTCGATTGCACGGTGCTCAGCGAGGACCTGTTCGAGAGCGAGCTGTTCGGCCACGTCAAGGGGGCCTTCACCGGCGCCGTCGGCAACAAAACCGGCCTGCTCGAACTGGCCGACGCCGGGACACTGTTCCTCGATGAGATCGGCGAGCTGCCGCTCTCGCAACAGCCCAAGCTGCTGCGCGCGCTCGAGAGCGGCATGTTCAGACAGGTCGGCTCGACCAAGATCCGCCAGGCCAATGTGCGCGTGGTCAGCGCCACCCATCGCGACCTCCTCGCCATGGTCCAGCAGGGGCACTTCCGCCAGGACCTCTACTATCGTCTCGCCGTCCTGCCGCTGGCGATTCCGCCGCTGCGCGGACGGCGCGCCGACATCCCCGAACTCACCGAGCACCTGCTACAGGAGATCTCGGCGCAGTCGGGCCACCCTTACCGGATCACCAAGGATGCGCTGCGCAAGCTCCTGCTCTACCAGTTCCCGGGCAACATCCGCGAGCTGCGCAACCTGCTGCACCTGGCCACCGTGCTCAGCGCAGACGGCGTGATCGACGCCGAGGCCATCCGCCTGCCGGTCACGGCCGAGCAACCGGCATCGCCGACGATTCCCACCAGCGAGGCGGCAGAGCTCTTGCATGAGCACCCCAGCATGACCACGCTCTCGCCGGTCGAGGCCGTCGAGGCCAAGTACATCCTGCAACTGCTGCAGCGTCATCGCGGCAGCCGCAAGGAGGTCGCGGCCAGCATGTCGATCAGCGAGCGCACGCTCTATCGCAAACTCAAGCGCTACCGGCTCAATACAACCGATGAACGAACACACAGTGGCAGTTGAGCGTTCCAGGACCGCCGACGAGATCCAGACCCTGCGCTGGAACCTGGAGTCGGCCACCGGCGCCGGACAGACCCTGGCCGCACCGGGCGACATCCGCGACCGCATTCGTTCGAGCGAGGCGCTCCCGCCCCTGCCCGAGATCACCCGCCGGCTGCTCGAGCTGCGCGCCGACCCCGACGCCAATGCATTGATGCTGGCCGAGGCGGTCGGACTCGACCCGATGCTCTCGGCACAGCTGCTGCGCTGGGCCAACTCCCCCTACTATGCCCCGCGCAGCCCGGTCAGCACCGTGCGCGACGCCATCGTGCGCGCACTCGGCTTCAACCTCTCGTTCAGCCTCGCGCTCGGGCTGGCAGCGCTCAGCCCGCTCAAGACCCCCAACACCGGACCACTCAGTCGCGACCGCATCTGGCGTCACGGCATGCAGTGCGCCACCCTGATGCAAGCGCTCGCGCGCGAGCAACCCGCCGAGATACGCCCGGCCAGCGGCCTGATCGAGCTCGCCGGGGTCACCCAGAACATCGGTTATCTGCTGCTCGGACACCTGCTCCCCGAACACTTCCAGCTGCTCGGACGCTTCATCCAATCCAACCCCGGGCTGGCGCTGCCGACCCTCGAGCGCTTCGCCATCGGCGTCGAACACACCCAACTCGGCGGCTGGCTGTTCGAGGCCTGGGAGATGCCCGAGGCACTGCAGACGGTGCAGCGCCAGCACCACAACCCCGCCTACAGCGGCGAGCACCAGTCGCTGGTGCTGCTCACCTGTCTGGCCGATCAATTGCTGGAAGGGCGCGGCGACGGACTCGGCGCCCGCCCCAGCGATCCCGAGACCCAGGCCGGCCTGCTCGAACGCCTCGGGCTCGGCGAGCACGCCTGCGAGCACGCCCTGAGCGCGCTCGCCGACTGCGAGGAAGAGGACAACGACGACTGACGGCGGCCCTGGAGCGATGCCCGCGGCGGCTCGCCGCTAGACGGCCCCCTTGCCGAACACCACCACCTCGACCGTCTCGATCAGGATCAACAGGTCGAGGAAGATGCTGTAGTTCTTGACGTAATAAAGGTCGTACTCGAGCTTGCGCAGCGCATCCTCCTCGGAGCTGCCGTAGGGGTAGCAGAGCTGGGCCCAGCCGGTCAGCCCCGGCTTGACGCGGTGACGCGCGGCGTAATAGTCGTACTTGCTCGCCAGGGTGGCGACGAACTCGGGGCGCTCGGGGCGCGGACCGACGAAACTCATCTCACCCTTGAGGACGTTGAAGATCTGCGGCAGCTCGTCGATCCGGGTCTTGCGGATGAAGCGCCCGACACGGGTGATGCGCGAGTCGTTCTTGGTCGCCCAGCGCGCCCGCCCATCGGCCTCGGCGTCGACCCGCATGCTGCGGAACTTGACCACGTCGAAGGGCATGCCGTTCTCGCCGATCCGGGTCTGACGATAGAACACCGGGTGGCGGAAGCGGCTCTCGGCGGCGATCGCCAGCGCGGTCACCAGCATCACCGGCCACAGCAGCACCAGGAAGACCACCGAGACCAGCACGTCGAACAGCCGCTTGAGCAGCATCGTCATCGCCCCGTGCTGGAAGCCATCGGAGAGCATCAGCCAGCTCGGGGTCAGCAGATCGAGCTTGACCACCCCCATCTCACGCTCGAAAAAGCCCTGCGGCTCGAGCACCTGGATCCCCGCCATGCGACAGTCGAGCAGCTCCTCGATCGGCAGCTTGCCGCGCCGGTCCTTGACCGCCACCACCAGCTCATCGGCCTGGGTCTCGGTGACGATGCGCAGCAGCGGCCGGTCATAGGGGATGCGCTTCGGCAAGTCGCGCTCGTCCACATCGGCCTGCAGGGGCACCAGCCCGACGATATCGAGCCCACGTGGATTGGCGACCATCACCGCCTCGGCGAGCGGTCCGGCACCAAGCACCAGCACACGACGCTTGAAGATGCCCGGCTTGATGACATAGGAGAGCAACCGCAGACCGCTCACGACGATGATCGAGAGCACCACGGTCAGCGCCAGGATGCTGCGCCACAGCTCGATGTGCGGGAAGCTGAAGGAGATCGCCGCCAGCGCCACGGCGCCGAGCAGCAACGCCAGCACGATGCGCAGCAGCGAGCCCCACCAGCCCTCGCGGAGGCTGGCCTCGTAGAGCCCCATGGCGCCCATCGAGAGCACGAAGACGACCGCCAGCACCACCGAGTAGGCCATCACCCCCGAGGTCGAGGCCGGTACCTCGGCACCGATCGACCACCAACGCAGATGGAAGCTGGCATGGAAACAGGCGACGAACATCAGCCCCTCGACCCCGGCCAGGATCAGCAGGGGCAGGCGCATGTAATGACGAAAGATACGAACCGAACGCATGAGCTGGATTCCTGGCTAGCATCGCACGGAGCGACAGACGAAGGCTGCCCCGCGACGGACGAAAAAACATGTCCGGGCACTGTTGATCACAACGCGCGACTCGTGCCGGCGACCGGCTGATGCGCAGGCACCGCCAACGCCCCCCGAAACGTGGCCACCAACCATCGAGAGACGGCAGTCGAAACATGATCGAAGGCACATCGGACACGCCCACAAAAATCACAAGAGACTAACGAAAAGCATGTTCAGAAACCGCCCATCTCGCATCATGTCGGTATTGGCCGATGAGGGATCGACGCACCTCCATCCGACAAGGCCAGACACATCGAAGCGTGTATGCTACACCAACCCCGAAAGCGCCCCGATCAACGGCGTGCCGCCTCCTCCCGACCTGTCATCAGCCACCCGCGCACCCGCAGCCAACCCTTGTAGCCGAGATGGCGCAGCAGCAACCCGGAAGGCATCCGCAGCCAGTGCGCGCGGACATAGAGCGCCAGTCGCGCCAGCCTCACCCGGAGCGGCGCCCGCCCGGCATGATCGGGAAAGAGCGCCAACGGCACCAGACGGTCCATGAGCCACCGCACCGGCGCCACCGGTCCCCACCCGGCGAGCCTGGCGCGACAGTGCGCCGGCGGCTCGAGAGCGAACAGCGATTGCGCCTGACGCAGCGCATGGAACAGCGGACGCTGCAGCCCGAGCTGCTCGGCACGATCAAGCAGCGCGTCCCAGAACCCCGTGCGGGCCTCGAAGTGACGGATCAGGTCCCAGACATCGACCAGGTCGCGCAACCTCAGGCCCTCGCGCGCATCCCCCTCCAGGAACAGGTGCACTACCGCGTGCAGCACCATGTCGGGCGCGCCCAGCACCCGCAGCGCCCCGTGCCCATCGAGTGCCTGACTGGCGGTGAACAGTGGCGCCGGATCAAAATGGAAGCGGCTGGTCCGGGGCAGCAGGCGGTGGTGGATATCGATCTCGTTGTCGCGCTCGGCATGGCGCAGCGGCGGGATCTCGTGCATCCAGTCGCGATAGTAACGCTCGTCATACTCCGAATGACCGAGCGACAGCCAGCCACGCGCATGCAGGCGCTGCTCGAGCGGCTCGAGCGCCGCCATCGGAACCAGCAGATCGACATCGGCGAACATCCGACCACGTGCCGCCGGCACCCCGGTGAGGACATAGGCCACCCCCTTGAGCGCCACCACCTGGACATCGAGGCCCTCGAGCGCGCGCAGCACACGATCGACCTCCCAGGTCAGCAACCGCTGCCGATAGGCGACCTGTTGACGCGCCGACTCCAGGTGATGACACACTCGCTCTGGCACCCGCGCGTGCAGACCGAGCGTGCCGAGATCGGCATCGAGCCGCCCGAGCAGGCGTGCGTGTCGGGCGATGCGCAGCAACAGGTCCCAGTCCTCATCGGCCAGTGTCGGCAACCGCTCCGGTGCTCTCAGCGCCGCCACCAGCAATGCCGCGGCACGGCGTGATTCGGCCATGCGCCGACTCATGCCGCACCCTCCGCCAGCGCGCCGAGCCTGACGATCGCCTCGTCGAGATTGGAGTAGCTCAGGGTATGGCAACCGCAGCGCTCGACCAGACGTGCCGCGGTGATGAAACCGGTCTCGCCAAGCAATTCGTAGTTGAAGGCGTTGCTCGCCACCAGCAGGAAGGCATCGCTCCTACTCAACGGCTCGAGTTGGGTGTCCGACCCGGCCTGCCAACGCGGGAACACCAGCCAACCTGGGGTCGCCGGCTCGTCCATGCGCGCGACCGCCGCGCTGGGGGGACGCACATGCGCCACAGTGCCCTTGCGCGTGCCGGTGAACGCGGGGCCGATCTCGGCCTCCGGCGCGAAGTCTCGGATCACCCCGATCGAGGCATTCTTCAGCGGGATCGGACGCGGCAGCGGCAGCAGGCGCCCGTATTGAGGACACACCAGCGCGAACTCGTCGGAGAGCAGCCGCCAGCCACGATGGGCCAGCGCGGTGCACAGCGTCGACTTCCCCGCGCCCGGAGCACCGGGCAGGATCAGTGCACGTCCACCGCGTTCGAGCACTGCGGCATGGAGCATCAACAGATGGTGGCCACGACGGGCCACGCACCAGTTCAGGCCCCACTCCAGCATCGGGAAATGGTGCGCTGCTGCGAGCGGCTGGAAGGGAGAGCGGCCATCGACGGTGAAACGCGCCTGCGGGCGCCACCAGCGCCGCAGCCAGCCGTTGTGATCGAGGCTGACGTGGAAGTCGCGTATCCCGGCAGACGGCTCCAGGGGATAGTCGTGCCACATCCGCTGCAGCAGCGGCAGCGGCTCGCACAGACCGAGGCGCAGGTTCACCAGGAAGGGGCCGATGCGCACGTCGAGTCCGGGGCGAGCACGCACCTGGCGAGCGAGCTCGCCGTCGCTGAGATCACCGATCCTCACGCCGTCGTCGTCCCGATCACGATCCCCAGTTCGTCGAGACGCGTGAGCAGCGCATCGAGCTGATCGCGCAACAGTTCGGGGGCGATTCCCAGGGACTCGGGGTCGAGCGCCGCGAGCAGCTCGTCGAGATCGGCATCGCCCTCGCGCAACCGTTCGACCACCCGCGCGCCGGTGGCGTTGAGAAAGTGGGTCTCGCCCGAGGCGCCATGATAGAGCAACCGCTCACCGTCCCACTCGACCTCGAGCAGGGGGGCGCTGCTCAAGCGCCAGCGCCGTTGAACGGCTGTCGACGACGGCACGGTCATCGCTCACCGCCGCCGGGCAAGGCGCATGCGGGCAAGGCTCGGCGAGCACGGGAGCGGCGCTACTCGCAAAGCGGCGCATCCGGCCCCAGCGAGGTCGCCGACGAGGCGGTGACGATGTTGCCGTTGCACTGGGTGGTGGTCACGCCATTATTGGTCTCGTCGGTGAGGAAGCCGTCGCAGGCCTCGCCGGGATTGAGTTCGCGCTTGACGTTGCGCTCGATGACGTCGAGACAGCCACTGGTCTGGGCGAGCGCCGCGCCACTGCGCAGGGTCAGGATCGCCGGCGCGGCGATGGCGGCCTGCTTGAGCAGTCGCCGTCGTGCTGTCTGAGGGTTCTGGCCATGTTCGGCGTCGGACGAATTCGGGGTAGTCATGATGATGTCTCAGCGTGTTGGCCTGGTTTCGAGGCGGGCGCAAGCCCCTGCGACCTTGATGAAGCACCGCCCCCAGCGCATCAAGCCCTGCGCTGGATCGCGCGACAGGATCCACTGCCATGGACTCAACGACATGCGTCTCGCACATTTAAACGGTGAACGGTTACAGCATTCTTTCTTGGCGACGGGCGGCGCCAGGTACAAGCGGCAATTTTCACGCCACCTGCCGACACACCCGACGGGACACCGCACCTGAATGGGGACTGTTCGAATCATCATACCGTATCGCCACCCCTGCGCACACGCACCGAACCCGAACTGTAAAAAAAACCGACACCCCGATCCGCGTAAACGCCCAGCACAGTAAGATATCCATCTGAGGCACGCCGGCCGACTTGACGCGAACCCCACACATTCCGTAGCTTTCGGCCCATCCAGCCCGTCACAGGAGCATGCCGTTGTACAGCCCAACCCACGGGGCCGAGGCCTCGCATGCGCGCCACCTGCCGGATTGAGCCCCCTGAGCCCCCAACGATGCGCATCCTCCACGTCCTCGACCACTCGCTGCCGCTCCACTCCGGCTACACCTTCAGGACCGCCAACATCCTGCGCGAGCAGCGCCGGCTCGGCTGGGAGACCATCCACCTCACCGGACCGCGACACGGCAATCAACAGGCCGGCAGCGAGCACAGCGACGGGTTCGAGTTCCACCGCACCGCACCACCCCGGGGGACGCTCGCCCGTCACCCCGCGCTCGGCCCCTGGCTGGAGATGCGCGCCACCGAGCGGCGGCTGCTCGATCTCGCGCAACGTGTCGAACCCGATCTGCTGCACGCTCACTCGCCGGTGCTCGACGCCCTGCCCGCGCTCCGCGTCGGGCGCCGGCTCGGCATCCCGGTGGTCTACGAGGTACGTGCCTTCTGGGAGGACGCCGCGGTCGATCACGGCACCACCAGCGCCGGCAGCCTGCGCTATCGCGCCACCCGCACGCTCGAGACCCGTGCGCTGCGCCGCGCCGCGCACGTCTTCACCATCTGCGAGGGGTTGCGCAACGACATCATCGCCCGCGGCATCCCGGCGCAGCGGGTCACCGTGATCCCCAACGCCGTCGACATCGAACACTTCCGCCCGAGCGTCGCGCCGGACCCGGCGCTGGCGCACCAGCTCGGCCTCGCGGACGCCACCGAGGTACTCGGCTTCGTCGGCTCCTTCTACGCCTACGAGGGGCTCGACCTGCTGCTCGAGGCGCTGCCACAACTGTTGCGACAGCGCCCGGGGCTGCGGCTGCTGCTGGTCGGCGGCGGCCCCCAGGAGGCGGCGCTGCGCGCGCACGCCGAGCGCCTCGGCCTCACCGCGGCGGTCCGCTTCACCGGACGGGTGCCGCACCAGGAGGTGCAGCGCTACTACGACCTGATCGACCTGCTGGTCTACCCCCGTCACTCGATCCGTCTCACCGAGCTGGTCACCCCGCTCAAGCCGCTCGAAGCGATGGCCCAGGGACGGCTGTTCGTCGCCTCGGACGTCGGCGGACACCGCGAGCTGATCCGCGACGGCGAGACCGGCCGACTGTTCCGCGCCGGTGACGTCGCAGCGCTCGCCACCGTGGTCACGGAGACGCTCGAGACACGCGAACGATGGCCGGCGATGCGTGCGGCGGGCCGAGACTTCGTCGAGCAGACGCGCAACTGGCGCGCCAGCATCGCCCACTACGGACCGGCCTATGCCCAGGCACTCGGCCGCCAGGCCTGATCGCGGCGCGCGGCCGACGGCGACCTTTCGGGAGAGATGATGAAACTGACTCTGGAGCAGGCGCGCCAACGCCTCTACACCTGGCACACCCGCCACAAGAACCAGCGCAGCATCGCCGCGCTCGAGGCACACCTGGCCACACAGGAGCCGGCGCTGCTGGTCCATCAGATGGGCCGCGCCGGCTCGATGACCACGGTCAACACCCTGCGCGCCGCCGGACTGACGATGCCGGTGTTCCACACCCACTGGCTCAACCCGGCCAACATCCGCAAGCGTCTCGACCGTTTCGCCGGGGTGGCGGATCGGCGCATGCCGCTGAACGTGCGCGTCGCCCGCCGCGTCGGCGAAGAGCTGCAGCGTCACGGTCCCCGCCACCGCCCCTGGCACCTGGTCACCGTCTTTCGCGAGCCGGTGGCGCGCAACCTCTCGGTCTACTTCCTCAGCATCGAGGAGTTCATCCCCGACTTCTTCGCCCGCCACGCCCGCGGCGAACTCGACGACGCCGAGATCCTCGCCACCTTCCTCGAACGCTTCCCGCACGAGGAGCCGGTGCGCTGGTTCGACGAGGAGATCCGCGACACCTTCGGCATCGATGTCTACGCCCATCCCTTCCCCGCCGGGCAGGGCTACCAGATCGTCCGCGCACCGGGCATCGAGCTGTTGCTGATCAAGGTCGAGCGTCTCAACGACTGCTATGCCCCGGCCTTCGCCGAGTTCCTCGGGGTCGACATCCCCGGGCTCGAGCAGACCCATGTCACCGAGGAGGATCCGGCATACTCGATGTACAAGGACTTCATCGCCAATGTCCGGCTGCCGGCGGACTATCTCGACCGACTCTACGACACCGCCTTCGCCCGCCACTTCTACGGCGAGGCCGAGATCGCCCGACTCAGACACAAGTGGGGCGGCGATGACTGAGCGCGACCGCACACGGCAATCCCGCCGTCACCCGGGACGGGCACAATGCCGTCATCGCAACCCCCAGGCGCGACGCTCCAGGTGAACGCCCAGCAGAGCCGACACTACCCGTCACGGCCGGTGCTCGAGGTGCTGATCTGCACCCATCAGCGCGCCCGGCTGCTGGCGCGCGCGCTCGACTCGCTGGAGGCGGCGACGCGCCCGGCGGACTGTCCGCTCGGCGTCTTCGTGGTCGCCAACGCCTGCAGCGACGACACCCCCAGACTGCTCGCCGAGCGCGCCGCCGCGACCGACACCGCGCGGCTGCCGCTGCGCTGGATCGTCGATCCGGTCCCGGGCAAGAGCCACGCGCTCAACCTCGCCCTGCCACAGGCACGCGCCCCGCTGATCGCCTTCGTCGACGACGATCACCGACTCGACCCCGGCTATCTGCTCGCCCTGGTCGAGGCCGCCCGCACCCAGCCCGAGGCCGAGCTCTTCTGTGGCCGCATCCTCCCCGACTGGGACGGCAGCGAACCGGCCTGGGTCCACGACCAGGGGCCCTACCGCATCTATCCGCTGCCGGTGCCGCGCTTCGACCTCGGCGCCGAGCCCCATCCGGTGGTCCCCGGCAGTGCCACCCCGGGCGGCGGCAATCTCGCCATCCGTCAGGGGCTGTTCGCGCGCATCGGTCCCTTCCGCCTCGAACTCGGACCGCACGGTCACAACCTCGGCGGCGCCGAGGACATCGAGTGGGTCAAGCGCGCCGTGGCCAGCGGCGCGCCACTGCACTATGTCCCCGGGATGTGTCAGTACCACTATGTCGAGGCCGACCGCATGACCCTCGGCTATGTGCTGCGCAAGGCCTACGAGCGCTCCGCCTCGACCCTGCGCATCGCGCCGAGCGAGCACCCGCACCGCTGGCCGCCGCGCTACATGCTGCGCAAGGTCGTCGGCTACGGGCTGCGCGCCCTGTTCGCCCTCGACTGGCCGGCGCGACGCTTCTATCTCACCCGGCTCGCCGCCGCGCTCGGCGAGATCAAGGGGTTCAGCCAGCAGGTGCGTGATCCCCACCCGGAATCACCGTCAGGGAGCGACCCGGATGCGCCCACTCGCTAAGCTCGCCAAGCTGCGCGACCCCGAGATCCGCGCCAAGAACTGGCGCGCACTGCGCCTCGGCGTGCGCGGACGCTGGTGGGACCTGACCCGGCCCCGGGTGCCCGACCCGGTGTTCCTGGTCGGCTGCTCGCGCTCCGGTACCACCGTGACCTACGAGACCCTGGCCGCCGCGCCGCAGCTGCTGAGCCTCGGCTACGAGGTGCCGCGACTGTGGAACGGATGTCATGGGCCGCTCAACAACGGCTGGGCCTCGGAGGCGGCGGACCGTGCCGACGCCCGCCCCGAACACCGCGACGCCGCGCTGCGCTTCTTCTACCAGCACCTGGGAGGCGGCTGGGTGCTCGACAAGACCTGCATCAACACCCTGCGCCTGCCCTATCTCCACGCACTCTTTCCCGAGGCGCGCTTCGTCTTCATCCATCGCGACGGGCGCGACAACATCAGCTCGATGATCGATGGCTGGCGCCAGGGCCGCACCGATGGGGGCTTCGGGCTCGACCAGTTCTTCGGCCCATCCCCCGAGCCGGTGGCGATCAACGACGGCGAGTTCACCCAGTGGCACTTCTTCCTGCCCCCGGGCTGGCGCGACTACAACCACGCCAGCCTCGAGGAGGTCTGCGCCTACCAGTGGCTCAGCGCCAACCGCATGGCGCTCGACGCCGCCGCCGAGATCCCTGCCGAGCAATGGATCCAGATCCGTTACGAGGACCTGGTGGCACGACCGGAAGCGGTCTTCGCCGAGGTCTTCGCGCGACTCGGCATCCCCTTCGACGAACCGCTGCGCGCGCACTGCCGCGCCCTCGACCAGCGTCCCACCAGCATCGTCTCCGGCCCGCCCCAGCGGGCCAAGTGGCGCACCCGCAACCCCGAGGCGATCGCGCGCATCCTGCCGCGCATCCGCCCGCTGATGGAGGAGCTCGGCTATGACTGCGACGCCTGAGACCCCGCGGGTGAGCGCGGTGATCCCGGCCTACGACGCCGCCGCGCACATCGTCGGCGCGGTCGAGAGCGTGCTCGCCCAGACCCTCGCGGGGGTCGAGGTGGTGGTGGTCGACGACGGCAGTCGCGACGCCACCGCCGAGCTGCTCGCCGGATTCGGCGAGCGCATCCGGGTGATCCGCCAGCCCAACGGCGGCCTGTCGAACGCCCGCAACCGCGGCATCGCCGAGGCTCGGGGCACCTTCGTCGCCTTTCTCGATGCCGACGACCGCTGGCACCCCGACAAGCTCGCCCGCCAGCTCGCGCGGCTCGAGTCCGACCCCGCGCTCGGCTTCTGCTCCACCCGCACCCGGGTCGAGGACCCGGCGGGCAGGCTGCTCAACCACTGGGACTGCCCCGACGACGCGGGCACCCTGCTCGAGACCCTGTTCCTGCGCAACGGCGCCGTCCCCGGCAGCGGCTCTGGGGTGATGGTCAGGCGCGACCTGTTCGCCCGGGTCGGCGGCTTCGACGAGAGCCTGCGCAGCCTCGAGGACATCGACATGTGGATGCGCCTGGCCGCGGTCAGCGGCTATGCCTGCATCGACGAGCCCCTCACCCTGGTGGTCAAGCACCCCGGGAGCATGAGCCGCAACCTCGCGGTGATGCGCGCGGCCGCGCTACGGGTGATGCGCAAGAACCGCCACCTGCTCCCGCGAGCGGCGCGCGGTCGGCTGTGGCGCGCGGGCTATGCCAGCGTGCTCGCCGACTTCGCCAAGTGGGAGTACCGCGCAGGCCAACGCGGCCGCGCCATGCTGCACCTCGCCGAGGGGCTGGCGCTGGCGCCGCTGAGCCGGGGCCGGATGCTGCTCGGGCTGCTCGCCGCGATGGGTGCGGGACGGACGCTTTGACCCCGACGCTCGCGCAGCTCGCCGCGACCGTCCACGGCGGCGCCCTGCTCGCGGCGCTGGCCTTCACCCTGGCGCTCACCCTCAAGTCGGTCCGCGACTACACCACCGCCGGTCCCATGCTGCCCGACGAGGTGGTGCGCCGCTTCCGCGGCTACGCCGTCTGGGCACTGGCGCGGCTGGCCGTCTGGGCGCTGCTGGTCGCCGGCTACTGGGCGCTGGCCGGGGCGCTGTGGTGGCAGGGGGTCGCCACCCTGCTCGGTCACCAGACGACCATGGCCGGGGTGGCACTCGCCGCCGCCCTGGCGATCGCCGGCGCCACCCTGTGGCGCTTCGTCCACGCCCTGCTGCACAACCCCGGGCTGATCGTCGCCTCCTCGCACTATCGCATCAGCCGCTTCTATCCGTTGTGGGCGCGGCTCAGCCCGGCGCGACTGCGGCGCATCGAGCAGGGACTGCTCGTCGCCGGGCTGGTGCCGATGCTGCTCGGGGCGCTGGCCCCGGCGCGCACCGGCGACCGGGCCGGGAGCCTGCTGCTGCTCGCCACCCTGGCGCTGCTGCTCGGTCTCGCCGCGCTCGCCAGCCAGCGGCCACGCGCCCCGGCGCGCCAGGGGCGCGCCGGCAGCCGCGAGCGCCCCAACCTGCTGTTGATCGGCTGCGACACCCTGCGCGCCGACTGGCTCGGCTGCGCCGGGCACCCGCGGGGTCTGACCCCCAACATCGACGCGCTCGCCGCCGCCGGCACCCAGTTCGCGCACTGCTACGTGCCCTGCGGACGGACCGCACCGAGCCTGATCTCGCTGCTCACCGGCACCTGGCCACAGACCCACGGGATCCGCGACAACTTCGTCGCCGACGCCGCCACCCGGCTGCGGGTGCCGAGCCTGCCCCGGCTGCTCGGCGCGGCAGGCTATCGCAGCGAGGCGATCAGCGACTGGTGCGGCGCCGATCTCGGCAAGTTCGACTTCGGCTTCGACCGGCTCGACCTGCCCGACGACTCCTGGAACCTGCGCTATCTGCTGCGCCAGGGCCCCAAGGACCTGCGACTCTTCCTCTCGCTGTTTCTCCACAACCGGCTCGGCAAGCGGCTGTTGCCCGAGGTCTATTATCTCGGCGGGGTACCCTCGACCAGCGCGCTCGGCGCCGAGGTGCGCGCCCGGCTCAGCCGGCTGGCCGAGGACGAGCGCCCCTTCCTGCTCAATGCCTTCTTCTCCACCACCCACCCACCCTTCGCCTGCGAGCATCCCTACTACGCCCGCTATGCCGAGCCCGGCTACAGCGGGCCGTCGAAGTTCGCGATGGCGCGCCTCACCGACCCCTTCGAGATCATCCGCCGCCAGGGCGAGCCGAGACGCGAGTTCGACCTCGACCAGATCCTCAGGCTCTACGACGGCTGCGTGAAGCGCTTCGACGACGAGGTCGGCGCCATCCTCGAACACCTCGAACACTGCGGACTCGCCGATCGCACCCTGGTGGCGATCTACAGCGACCACGGCATGGAGTTCTTCGAGCACGACACCTGGGGCCAGGGCAACAGCGTGCTGAGCGATCACAGCGCGCGCATCCCGCTGATCGTGCGCGACCCGCTCGAGCGCGGCGGACACCGCATCGAGGGGATCGTGCGCAGCGTCGACCTCGCCCCCACCCTGCTCGAGCGCTGCGGGCTGCGCCCGCCGCCGGCGATGGACGGGGTCTCGCTCGCCGCCTGTCTCGGCGGCGCGCCCGCACCCGCGCTCACCGCCTATACCGAGAGCGGGATCTGGCTGACCGACCTGCCGGGGATGCCCGAGGGCCATCTGCGCTACCCCGACCTGCTGGGTCTGCTCGACGTGCCCGATCACCGCAGCGGCACCCTCGCCATCCGCCCCGAGTACGCCGATCTGGTGGTCCGCGCCAAGGACCGGATGGTGCGCGAGGGGCGCTGGAAGCTGACCTATCAGCCACTCGTCGCGGGCGCGATCTGGCAGCTGTTCGACCTCGAGCGCGACCCCGACTGTCGCCACGACCGGGCCGCCGCGCACCCCGAGGTGGTCGCGCGCCTCAGGGCGAGGCTCCAGCCCTGGCTGCACTGAGCGTCGCGCTCACTCGTGGCCGCGCGCGCGGGTGTCGTAGAGCCCGTGGATGGTACCGAGGAAGTGATGGATCAGGATCTCGCGCCTGAAGGTCTCGTCGGCCGGCGCGGTGGCGAGCGCCAACAACCAGCGACCGACCGCGCGCGCGAGTTGCGGCAGCACATAGAGCGGCACGCCGAGCAGCCGGCGCCCCCCGGGCAGTCCCCGCGCCTGGGCGAGGTTGCGACTGTTCTGGTAGCGCCAGCGGCGGAAATAGCGCCGTTCGAGACGGAAGGCCTCGACCTTGTGATGGACCCGCGCCCGCGGCAGCCACACCACCCGCATCCCGGCGGCCAGCACCCGCTCGAACAGCTCGCCGTCCTCACCGCTGGCGAGCACCGCGCCCTTGCGCCCGCGGTTCACGTCGAACCCGCCGACGCGCTCGAACACCGCGCGGCGGAAGGCCATGTTGGCGCCATAGGGGGGCGAGTCGCCGGGGTTGAAGACGAAGGGGCCTCGCTCGTCCATGCGGACTGCGAGGAAGCCGTGGAAACGCGCGCTCAGCCAGGACGGCGGCGGTCGCTCCCAGATCGGCGCGATATAGCCGCCGCAGGCGTCCGCCCGCTCGCGCTCGAGCCCGTCGAGCACCTGCTCGAGCCAGTCGGGCTCGGGCAGCACATCATCGTCGGTGAACAGCAGCACCTCGCCCCGGGCGCTGGCGATGCCCTGGTTGCGCGCATGGGAGAGCCCCTGACGCGGCTCGCTGACCGCGCGCAGCCGCGACCAGCCCGCCGTGCGCTCGCGCAGCAACGCGGCGGTGTGATCGCTGGAGTTGTTGTCGACCACCACCACCTCCCAGTCGCACCCCGGCGGCGTACGCAGTGCCGCCAGGGCGTCGAGGGTCTCGGCCAGGGAGTCGGCGCGGTTGTAGGTACAGACGATGATCGAGGCGTCCATGATCAGACCTTGCCGAGTAAACGGCGCAGATAGTAGCGAACCAGGGGCATCAGCCCGCCGTCGTTGGTGCCGAGGCGGACCTTGCGCAGCAGCATCCGCGGGCTGTCGTCGCCGTGGACATCGATGCGCCGCAGCCTCCAACGGTCCTCGCCGCGACGGTTGAAACCGCTGCGGGTGGAGAAGGCGAGACGATAGCCGGCGGCGCGCGCGGCCTCGGCCACCCGCTCGTCGACCGCGCCGAAGGGATAGGCGAGCGCCTCGACCGGCTCGTCGAGCAGGGCCTCGAGCCGCACGCGCGAACCCGCCAACTCATCGGCGAGCGCCGTCGCGTCGAGCGCGGTGAGCCGCGGATGGGTGCGCGAGTGCGACTGGAAGCTCACCCCGTGGGCACGCAGCGTGGCGATCATCGCGGCATCGAGCAGCGGATAGACCGGTCGCGCCTCATCATCCGTCGCCCAGCGGCTCTCGCCGCCGATCCGGTCGCTGACCAGGAACACCACGCCGGGCCAGTCGAGTTCGCGCAACACCGGCAGGACATGGTGATGGAGGTCGCGATAGCCGTCATCGAAAGTCAGCAGGAAGTCCCCCGGCTCGAGCCGCGTCTCACCCGCCAGCCAGGCGGTGAAGTGCTCCAGGGTGACGGCCCGGAAACCGGCGCGGGCCAGCGCGCGCAGCTGCGCGGCGAAACGCGCCGGGGGGACGCAGAATCGCGACCCGGGCAGATCGACCCGGTGATACATCAATACCGGACAACGCTCGGCCCCTGCGCTCACGAC
The DNA here is from genome assembly GCF_041155115.1 of Marichromatium sp. PS1. Classification (NCBI taxonomy): domain Bacteria; kingdom Pseudomonadati; phylum Pseudomonadota; class Gammaproteobacteria; order Chromatiales; family Chromatiaceae; genus Marichromatium; species Marichromatium sp. PS1. Next base: position 1,666,574 of record NZ_BAAFHB010000002.1, on the reverse strand, counting down.
TCACCCCCGGGCGCCGGCTGCCCCCGGTCACGCGCCCCGATCAGGGCACGATAAAGCGAACCGGGCAGCAGCGCGCCGAGGGCATGGACAATATCGCCGCGCCCCAGCGCACCGACCCGCAAGGCATGGCGGAACAGCCGCTGCGCCGAGACCAGATCGCGCCGCCACAGTGCGCGATAGGCCTGGTCGCGCAACTGATCGTCGATCAGCGCACGCAACCGGCGCGCCGGGATCCAGTCGAGCAGCCCCGGGTGCTCGGCGACGAAGCGTCGCTGCACCTCCCAGGCATCGAGCACCTGACGCCACTTCACCGCGGAGATCTGGCCGCTGTCGTGCCAGCGATAGAAGGCGAGCACCTCGGGTACCCGCACCACCCGGTCGGTGAGCCCCAGCAGGCGCAGCCACAGATCGTAGTCCATCGCGGTACGACGACGCTCGGAGAAACCGCCGACTCCCTGCACCAGTGCGCTCCGCACCAGCACGCCATGGATCGGCCAGGGACAGCTGCGCACCGCGTGCTCGAGCAGCGCGCGGCGATCACGCTCGGGCGGCACGTGGGGCGCGGCGCGTATCCCCTCGCCGACGTTCTGCCAGCCGCAGTAGGCGATATCCGCCTCGGCCTCGCGCAGCGCGCGATGGAGACGCTCCAGGGTCTCCGGCAGCCACCAGTCATCGGCGTCGAGGAAGGCCAGATAACGCCCCTCGGCATGACGCAGGGCGAGGTTGCGCGCCACATAGGGGCCGCGATTGGGCTGGCGCAACAACCGGATGCGCGCCCCATAGCCCTCGAGGATGCGCAGCGAGTCATCGCTCGAGCCGTCGTCGACCACGATCAGCTCCACCGCCGGATGGGTCTGGGCGAGCACGCTGTCGACCGCCTCGGCGACGAAGCGCGCGCAGTTGTAGCAGGGCATGATGACGGAGATGCCGTCAGGCGCGTTCGGCTGCATCGTTCGGGGCTCCAGGGTCGGGGTTCAGGTCGCGGACGGCGCCGCGAGCTCCTCGCGGATCACCTCCAGCCAGCCGGTACCGAAGCGCTGGTCGGGTTCCACATGGTTGCCCTCGGCCCATTCGTTCCAGGCCTTGAGGAAGACGATGCGCTCCTCTGGCGGATGCTCGGCGACCCGCGCGATGGCCTCGCGCAGGTGCGGGCGGAAGCGCTCCGGGGTCGCCCCGTGGAGCACCAGACCGCGCATCCCGGAGCGCGGCGTGTTGTCCCAGTTGGGCAACACCAGCGGATAGTCGCGCCAGGGCGCGGGACGGCTGCGCAGCAGGCTCGGGCGCATCTCCTCGTAGTCCCAGATGGTCAGCTGGTGACGGTTGCCGCGCAGCGCCAGGCGCAGCTTGAGCCCGAGATAGCGCCGCGGGATGCGCCCGTCGCGCTGCGGCAGCACCTGCATGGTCGAGGCGTCGAGCCCGCGCTCGCGCGGGTCCCAGCGCTCGCTGCGGTGCGACACCCCGATCAGATGCAGCCCGGGCAGCCCGGCGCGCTCGGCGCGCTGGCGCCAGAAGGCGATCACCGCGGCGACGTCGGGGATCAGATCGGGCTTGTAGATGACGAAGATCGGCTTGCCGTCGACCTTGAGATAGCGCGGATCGGTGAAGGCGCGCAACAGCCAGTCGAAGTGCGCGCCATGGTCGTCCCAGCCGGGATAGACCTGCTCGATCAGGGTCGAGTCGGTGCCCTGCCAGGCGGTGTTCCAGCTGTGGTTCGCCCAGCACAGACAGAAGGGGAAGTCGGGCTCGCCGGAGGCAAGGATGGCCTCGACCGGGCGCTCGAGGATACGCCGTCCGCCGAACCAGTAGTGGTAGTAGCAAAAGCCCTCGATACCGTGGGCACGGGCGAGATCGGCCTGGGCCTGGCGCGCCTCGGGCAGGCGCAGGTCGTAGAAACCGAGGTCGGCGGGTACGTGCGGCTGGTAGTGGCCGGGGTAGAGCCGCGCGGCGCGGGCGACATTGGTCCACTCGGTGAACCCCTTGCCCCACCAGGCGTCGTTCTCCGGGGTCGGGTGGAACTGCGGCAGGTGGAAGGCGATCATCCGCGCCTTCATCGCGCCCGCCCCCGGCATCGCTCGGTGCTGCTTGCTGGCCTCATCGTCATCGACTCCTTGGCGCCCGTCACCACGGACGCGGATTGCGGGTCGCGCGGCGCACGCCGACGCGACGACTCATGCCCCGCCCACCTGTCCGGCGCGCTCGAGGATCGCGCGCCAGGCGCCGAGCACCTCGGCGCCCTCACGCTCCGGGGCATAGTGCGCATGGATGAACTCGGAGGCCGCGCGCCCCTTGGCGGCGAAGGTCTCGGGGTCGCGGTCGAGCCCCTCGATCACCCGCTCGACGGTGCGGGCTAAGCCGAGGACGTCGCCCTGCTCGATCGGATAGGAGAACTCGGGGCGGAAGAACTCGCGCCCGCCGCCGCCGTGGAACCCGACCACCACGCAGCCGCAGGCCATCGCCTCGGCCGCCGGCAGGCCAAAACCCTCGGGATAGCCGAAGCTCAGGAACAGCGCCGAGTCCTGGTAGATCCGCGCCACCTCGTGCTGTGGCCGGTTGATGAAGGGCACCACCTCGAAACCGCGCAGCGCGTCGCGAAACTTGAGGATGTTGATCACCTGCATCGCGTCGGCGCGGTTCTTGATGCAGGAGAAGCAGAGCTGGCGTCGCTTCTCGCCGCGATAGGCGAAGCGCTCGGGGTCGATCGAGAGGCGGAAGCGGTGCAGCGCGAGCGCGGGGAAGGCATGGCGGAGATAGTCCTCACCGTCCTCCGAGTTGACCAGGGTCGCCAGCACGTCGGGGTGCTGGTAGGGGGTGATGCGCCGCTCCGGATCGAGCGAATAACCGTTGAAGGTGAGATAGCAGTTCTGGTTGAGCACCACCTTGGGGATACCGCGCCCCTGGGCGGCGGCCAGGTCCGGGCCGTAGATCTCCGGCACCACCAGGATGTCCCCGGCGCCGATCCTCGCGGCGCGCCCGCCACGGATCGGCAGCTCGATCACCGCCTCCGGGAGCAACCGACGGCGCAGCCGCGCCAGCAGGCGCTCGACGCGGGTCTCGCGCCAGTAGACGATGGCGGTGTCGTTGTCGAACCAGTCGGTGCGGAAACCCGGGGTGCGATGCACCACGTAGGCCGGGATGCCGTGGGCGTTGAGGATGTCGACATGGCGATAGATCACCCGCACGCCACCGACCGGGTGGCGGTGCTCAGGACAGAGATAGTAGATGGCCATGTGGGTCCACGGGGTCGTCCGCGCCGCGGCCGTGCCGCGGCGCCTGGGTGGCAAGGGAGTGCCCCGCGCCGCGCCGCTCGGGGCGCGCGCGGGATGGGTGCCGGGTGATGACCTGAGGGGCCTGCATGGCTCAGATCACGTCGGCGAAACGCGACTCGGCGCGCTTGAACAGCCGGTAGGAGAGCGGCAGCAGCAGCGCCGTCAGCAGCATGCCCGGCCACAGGCTGGCGAGGTCGGGGGCCTGGCCGTGGAGCATGGTGCGCTGGAAGGCGTCGATGATCCCGGCCAGCGGATTGAGGGTGTAGATCAGGTAGAGCCAGTCCGACCAGGCGCCGGCGGCCTGGTCCTCGAGCAGACGCTGCTTGACCAGCGACAGCGGATAGATCACCGGCGAGAGATACATCGCGATCTGCAGCAACACCGGCAGCGCCACCCCGATGTCACGGTAGTAGACGTTGATCGCCGAGCCGACCAGGCTGATGATCAGTGCCGCGAGCAGGGTATAGGCGATGATCAGCGGCACCCACAGCACCTGCCAGGTCGGGGCCATCTGGTAGTAGGCCATCAGCGCGGCGAGGATGGCGAAGCTGATCAACAGCTCGATGAGCTTGGTCAGGGTCGCGGTGATCGGGAAGATCTCGCGCGGGAAGTAGATCTTGCGGATCAGCGCGGCGTTGCCGACAACGCTGTTGACCCCCTCGGAGGCCGACTCCTGGAACAGGATCCAGGGCATCAGTGCGGCGAAGGCGAGCACCGGATAGGGGATGCCGCCGGTCTCGATGCCGACAAACCCCTTGACCACGCTGAAGATCAGCATCAGCAGCAACGGCTTGAGCACCGCCCACACCAGACCGAGATAGGCCTGCTTGTAGCGCACGATGACGTTCTTCCAGGCGAGGGTCAGCATCAGCTCGCGATAGGCGTAGAGCTCGCGCCATACCGACACCCGTGCCTGCGCTCCAGGCTGCCCCGCCGTTTCGCTCATGGCTGCTCCAGCATCTGCGCCAGCGCCTTCTGCCCCTGGGCCTCGGCATAGAGCGTCGAGGTCGGCGGCCAGCGCTTGAGCACATAGTCGAACTCACTGATCGCCTGATTGAGCAGATAGCGTCGCTTGCGCTGCTCAAAGGTCTGGTTGGCGCGATTGACGTAGACCAAGCCGTAACAATAGTGGTGGATGTGCAGATGGACCTCCTTGCCGAGCGCCGCACTCCACTGCTCCATCGCCGCCCGATCACCGCTCAGTCGCGCCTGGCAATAGGGCGGCAACATCACGATCTCCAGCGCCGTCGGCTCGGCAGCGCGCACCGGGGACGGCGCCAGCAGCACGGCGCCGAGCAACAGCAGCCCCGCGCCGAGCAGCGCCGCGGCCCGATCCCGACTCGTCTCGCTCACCTGATCGATCCTCTTCATGACATCCTCATTGTTCACTGGGCGCGGCGGCCTCGAACCAGCGCACCCGCGCCGGCAACGCCGGCAGCGGCGCACGCGCCAGGCGGCGCGCCAGCGCGCGCTCGGCCCTCCAGCTGCGGTCGCGCACCTGATAGAGCCGCCCTCGCCCCGGCTGCACCGTCCCCGACAGGGTACCGGCGCGCCAGCGCGCGAGCGCCTCGCAATAGACCTCGGCGCTGTCGCGCACCCCGCGCCAGAACAGCGTCAGCTCGTCGTCGTCGGGACGGACCTCGGGGCTGACATGGGCGATCAGCCGTCCGGTGTCGATCCCCTGGTCGATGAAGTGCAGGGTGCAGCCGACCTGCTCGGGCTCGCCGTTGTGCAGCGCCCAGAAGGTACAGTCGGCGCCGCGATACTCGGGCGAGAGCCCGCCGTGCAGATTGATCAGCGGGTAGCGCTCGAGCAGCGGACCACGAATCAGGCTGGTGCCGAAGACACAGATCAGCTCGGGCGCCAGCCGCTCGGCGAGCGCGAGCAGCGCCGGGTCGCTGACGCTCGGCACCTCGTGCGCCAGCTCGGGCCGCGCGAGCGCCGGCGCGGCCTCGCCGAAGAAGAAGCGCGCCTCGGGGTTGCCGCTGTAACGACGACGATCGCGCAGCCAGCGCCACGCCTTGCGTCCGGCCACCGCCGGGCGCAGGTTGCGCAGCAGCTTCTCGCGCGTCCACTGGGTCGGCGCCTCGTGGACCACGGCGCAGACCTCGGCGCAGGCGCACAGCCGGTTGGCCAGGTGGAGGTGGCGCGGCGAGCGCCCGCAGAGCACCATGACGCGCGGCCCGCTCATGCCCCGGCCTCCACCGACGCGCGCTCGGGCAGCGGCGGCACGACCTCGTCGGAGCAGGCCATGATCAGCGCATCGGCGAGGAACTTGGTCGCCCAGTTGGGGTACTCGAAGCGCGAATAGCGACCCCAGATCGGCAGCGAGCCTGCCAGCGCGCCGTCGTCCGGTGCGCCGTCGCCGCGCAGACGCTGGTTGCGCGCGAGGAACCCCAGCGAGCGCTCGATCGGTTCGCGCCACGCGCCGACGACCCCGAGCTGCTCGAGCCGCTGCCAGTTGAGCACGATCTGCGCGACCCCGGTCAGACAGCTGTAGCGCGCCGCCGGTCGCCAGTCCTCGGCGAAGGCGCCGGCGATCCAGCCGTCGGCGCGCTGCGCGCGCACCAGCGCCCGTGCCGCGCAGGCCGCCGACTCGACCAGTTCGGGGTCGCCCGCGAGTACCCCGCCCTCGAGCAGGCCGCGCATGGCATAGGCGATGTTGTGGGTGAAGGGCGCCTCGCCGCGACGGAAGGCGTTCTCGCGCCACCAGCCGCTGGGGCTCGCCTGCGAGCGCGCCCAGCGCAGGTTGGCCAGCGCCGCCTCGACCAGCCCCGGCTCGCCGCTGGCCAGCCCGGTGCGCAGCAACGCCCAGGCGGCGCGGGTGTTGTAGACGTGGGGGATGGCGTTGTGCACGCTGCGCCGCCAGCAGCCATCGGGGTCCTGACGCTCGACCATCCAGTGCGCCGCGCGCACCGCCGCGGCGAGACAGTCGTCGCGACCGAGCTGCTGATGACCGGCGAGCAGGCCGTGCATGATCTGGCCGGTGTTGAAGATCACCGGGGTGCTGCCGGGCTCGCCGAAGTGTCCGGGGAAGGCGCCGTCGGGCAACTGCAGCCCCAGCTCCCAGTCGAGGATGCGCCCGGCGCGCGCGGTCAGCTCGGGGCGATCGAGCACCCGCGCGGCGGCGAGCAGGGTCTCGACGATATAGCCGCTGGTCTCGGGATAGCTCGGCAGCCAGCCGTCCTCGAAGCTCCACCCGGCCGAGACCCCGCCGGCGTCGGCGCACCCGTCGCGTCGGTCCTGGGCGCGGCACAGCCAGTCGATCGCCGCGCTCAGGTGCGCGCGCCGGTCGCGCGGGGACTGGGCGGCGGGGCGCAGCAGATCGGCGGCGATCAGGCGCAGATGGGTCGGACGCCACAACCGGTAACGCCTGGGCAGCCCCAGCAGGGTGAGCGGGGATGTCATCGACTGGACTCCTCATTCTCCACGGCCCCACCGAACGGCGGCGAGACCCGACTGACGACATAGCGATGCTTGCCCGAGGCCTCCGGGGCGATCGCTGCGATCTGCTCGATATCGACCCGCACCGTCGCGCCGAGCCGCTCGGCGAAGGCGGCGAGGATGGTCTGGCGCGAGGCCTCGCGCCAGCGCGCGTTGGTCACCAGCTGGACCTCGATGACATCGAGCGCGTGCTGGATGACCTTGAACTCGGCCACCCCCTCGACCGCGCGCAGGATGTAGATCACCGCCAGGGCGTGCATCACCGTGCCGTCGGGCTTGACCACGAAGTCGGTCGAGCGCCCCAGCACCGCGTCGATCACGTGCAGCCCGCGCCCGGCGCGGCAGGGTTCGGCGCTCAACCGCACCCGATCGCCGGTGCGGTAGCGGATGAAGGGCTGGGCCTCGGAGCAGAGCCCGGTGATCACCGCCTCGCCCGCCTCACCCGGGGCCACCGCGCGCCCGGCATCGTCGAGCACCTCGAGGATCAGCCCCTCGCTCAGCAGCAACAGCTGACCGGCGGGCGTCTGGTGCGCGGTGAAGCCGATATCGCGACTGCCGAACTCGTTGGCCACGGGCACGCCGAACACGTCGCGTATGATATCACGCTGATGCGGATAGAGCGGCTCACCGGTGGCGCAGACCACCCGCAGGGCGCGCAACCGGGGGATGCGACGCCGCGCCCGGGCATGCTCGGCGAGCAGCGCCAGGCTGCTGGCATAGCCGTAGATACAGGCCGGGTCGAAACGCTCGAGCGCGACGAGATAACGGTCCATGTTGGCCGTCGACATGGCGAAGGCGTCGAGCACCAGCTGGTTGAGCAGACGATCGCGCAGCTGCTTGACGTGATCGGTCCGCGAGAGTTCGACCGGCGCGCCCCAGAGATAGACCTCGGGGTCGCCGACCTCCACCCCCCACCAGCGTCGCGCCCGCATCCGCCCCGCCGCGTCGGCGGCCTGACGCGCGCGACCGAACACGAAACGCAGCGGCGTACCGCTCGACCCGCCGGTGTTGTAGGGCTGCGCCCCGCCCGGCACCCCGCTCCAGCGCATCCGCTCGCCGGCGAGCTGGGCATCGCGCCTGTCCATCGTCGGGATGCGCGCGAGGTCCTCGGGGGTGAGCTCGGTGGCGGCATCGACCGCGCCGAGACCGACCGCCGCCAGCCGCTCGGCATGCCAGGGACAGTGGCCATTGGCGATGCCGAGCAGCCGCGCGAGCCGGCGCCGCTGCAAGGTCTCGATGGCCTCGCGCGACAACCACTGGCTCTGCTCCAGCTCGTCGAGCATGGCGAAGGTCGGGCGTCCCAGCAGCCGTTCCTGGAGCGGATAGACCAGTCGGCGCGAGAGTGCTGCGGGTGTCTTGATCATCACAGTGTCCGGGTCAGCTCGGCGACCCGCTCCCAGGAGAACGCGGCATGGGCGCGGGCGGCGGCCGCCTCGCCCATGCGCGCGAGCAACAGCGGATCGCCGAGCAACCGCGCCAACGCGGCGCTCACCGCCTCGGCGTCGGCGCCCTCGACCCTGAGGCCGGTCTCGCCGTCGAGCACCGCCGCACCGGTGCCACCGGCGCGCCCGGCGAGTGAAGGCGTGCCGCAGGCGGCGGCCTCGAGAAAGACCATGCCGAAGCCCTCGGTGTCGCCGTCGATCTCGCGGTTGGGCATGGCGAACAGATCGGCCGCGGCGTACCAGCACGGCAGCGCCTCGGGGGCGACGTGACCGAGCAGATGGACGCGCTCGGCGCAGCCGTGACGCGCGGCGAGCGTCTCCAGATAGTGCTGGTCCTCGCCGATGCCGATCACCGCGTAATGGACGTCGAGCCCCTGCGCGCGCAGCGCGGGCAGTGCCTCGATCACCCGATCGAAGCCCTTGCGCCGACTCAGCCGCCCGACCGAGAGGATCAGCCGCGCGCCCTCGCCGAGCCCCAGCTCGGCGCGCTCCGGGCTGGCGTCGATCGCGGTGTGGAAGCGCGCCAGGTCGACCCCGGGATGGATCAGCCGGATGCGCGCCGGGCGCACCCCCAGCTCGAGCAGGCGCTCGCGGGTGAAGTCGCTGTTGGCCACCACCCGCTCGGCGCGACGATAGACCCAGCGCATCGCCCACAGCCGACGCGGATAGCGCGACCAGGTGGTGATCTCCTCGCCGTGGGCGTAGACCACCAGCGGGCGGCGGATCAGTCGCGCCAGCAGCCAGGCGACCAGCCCCTCGGGCAGCACCCGACCGGCGTGCACGGCGCTGAAACGCGCGCGCGCGATCGCCGCCAGACCGCCGCGCAACAGCCCCAGATAGCGCGGCAGCGAGGCCGGGCGCAGCCAGCGCGACTCGCGCATCGTCACCCGATGGACGCTGTTGGGCTGGGTGCGGTCGTAGTCCGCGTCGCCCGGCACCCGCGCGGTGACGATATGGGTCCCGGCGCCACCGAGTCGGCGATAGACCTCGGCGAACCACACCGCTGTGCCCCCCTTGGTGGGCATGAACAGCTCGCTCAGTACCAGATAGCGTGCATCCGTCATCCGTGTTCCTCTCCTCGGCGCCACGCGCCCAAGACCGCCAGTAGCGCCCAGGCCGGCAGCGCCAGCCCGCTCGACCAGGCGAGCTTGCGCAGCCGGTCGACGCGCGCGGCGCGACGCAGCCAGACCTCGAGCCGGCGCGCGCGATCGCGCACCAGCCACTCTGCGCCCCTCACCTGGCCCGCGGCGAGCGCCTCGGCGGACATGAAGCGCAGTCCCGGCCAGCGCGCGCGCGCCTGTTCGAGCAGCGTCTCGAGCGCGGCATAGGCGGTCTCGGCCTGTTCGCCGGTGAAGTTGAACCTGTGGGTCTCGATCAGCGCCGGGCGCCCCAGCGCGAAGTGGCGCGCGAGTTCGTCGCACAGCCGCTCGGGGCGGTGACCGAGAGCGGGCTCGAAATAGAGATCGCGCACCAGATAGCGCACCCCGCCGGCGCCGCGCTCACCATTGAGGATGTCGCGATCGCAGCCGCCCGGACGCCCGGCGTGGTCGCGCCCGGTGAGACGCCGCCCCGGGGTGATGATCACCCGCACCCCGGCCTCGGCCCAGGCGCGCTCGACCTGCTCGGTCCAGACGAAGGTCGGCGGCACCGCGACCAACGGACGCGCGCCGAAGCTGGTCTCGAAACAGGCGACCTCCTCGGCCACCGCCGCGCGGATCTCGGACTCGGGCAGCGGGCGTGAGGGCAGCGTGGTGACATCCGTCCAGCGACTCTGCAGCGCCGAGGGCAGACGCTCGGTATCGCTGCCGGCGGCAGTCTCCAGCCAGTCGCGGACCTCGGCATCGCGGCGCGCGACCGTCAGCAGGCTCGGCGGCCAGTAGTGCTCCATGCCATGGAGCTGGAGCGCGAGCACCCCGCGCGCGCGCCCGGCGAGCAGCGCTTCGCGCATCGCCGCGCCGTCGCTGTCGCACAGCCGCTGACGTCGGTAGCAGCTGATCTCGCCGGCGCGGATCGCGGCGGTGTCGGCGATCGCGAGCACTGCACCGATGGTCATCACCGCCGCCTGCCCGCTGGCGTCGCGATGACGCGCGAGCAGCGCGATCAGGCGCTCGAGCGCGGCGACATGGGACGCCGGCCCCGGCCCCCAGTCGTCGCTCTCGATGATCAGCACCGGGGCGGCGAGCACCGGCTCGCGCCACAGCCGCAGCAGACGCCGACGATAGACGAGGAGGATGGCGCACCAGGCGCAGAGCAGCAGCACGACCAGCGTCGACACCAGGCTCATCGGTCCAGCCCCCGTGCCGGTGCCGGCGCGCGCCGGACGTGCGGTGGCGCACGCGCCGGCCCATCGGGCTCGAGCGCGCGGCGCACCAGGATCTTGGTCATCACCACGATCACCACCAGGTGGTAGTACATGTCGAAGTACTGCAGCCCGAGGAAGGCGCCGGCGACCATGTAGCCGACCAGGCTGACCTGGATCATCGCCGCGAGATCACGCGCCCACCGGAGTTCGGGCTGGCGCTTGGCGTTGCGGATGATCCAGCTCGCCGAGCGCCAGGTGAGCAACAGCAGCAGCAGGAACAGCCCGAGCCCCACCCAGCCGTGCTCGCCGAGCATGCCGAAATAGATGCTGTGCGAGTCGCGCCCGCCCCAGACCACCAGCGCGCGCATGCCGCCACCGATGAAGCGGTGCTGGGCGAGATCGATGGCGTTGTGCCAGGCGCGCACCCGCTCCGAGGCCGACTCGTCCTCCTCCCAGTGCTCGATGGTCTCCATGCGCTGGAACCACTCCTCGGGCATCACGTAGAGCAGCACCAGCGCCAGCGGGATCATCGCCAGGATGGCGGCGAACTTCTGTCGCGACTTGAGCAGGAAGAACAGCATCATCGCCGCCAACCCGAGCAGCGCGCCGCGCGAATGGGTGCCGACGATGGCGATCAGGGTGAGCACGATACCGACCAGCAGCCCGATCCGCGCCCACACATGCGTCATCTGCGCACGCATGTAATAGAGCAGCGGCACCGTCATGATCATCGCCAGACCGAGCGAGTTGCGATCCTCGATGAAGCTGCCCTGGGGACCGAGCACCGAGTTGGCGCTACCGCCGGTGAGCACGAAGACCCCGCCCTTGAAGCCGTAGAAACCGATCGAGAGTGCGATCACGTAGATCAGCAACCGCACCCGCTGCGGATCGTTGATCAACATCAGGGTGACATAGGTCATCAGCATGATCCGCCAGACCTTGTCCCACTGCGGCCAGGCCAGCCAGGGATAGAGCGAGAGCGCCGTGGTCATGAACATCCACAGCACCAGGATCAGCAGCACCACGGTCTCGCGCGACCAGGGCAGCGGGTGGCGCTCCTTGGAGGCGATCATCGCGGCGAAGGTCGCCAGCGCCACCATCATCGCGAAGGGCATGGTGGTCGAGAACCCCCAGGCGAGCCGGTGCGGGTTCATGTAGCCGAGCCAGGACCACACCAGGATGCCGACATAGGGGCGCGAGAGGATCACCGGCAACAGGCCGAAGATGATCAGGGTGATGGCGATGTCTCTCACCCGCCGCCCCCCTCCCCGCCGACGATCCGCCGATAGAGCGCGAGCCACAGCGGTCGCACCGCCGGCCAGGAGAAGCGCTCGGCCGCGCGCCGCCCGGCGGCGACCAGCGCGGCGCGGCGCGGCGGATCGTCGAGCAGGGCGCAGGCCGCCTCGGCCAGCGCCTCGGGATCACCCGGGGCGACCAGCACGGCATCGACCCCGTCCTCGACCAGATAGGGCAGCCCGCCGACGCGGGTGCTGACCACCGCCACCCCGCTCGCCCAGGCCTCGAGTACCGAGTTGGGGGTGTTGTCGACCCGGCTGGGGTTGAGCATCAGGTCGGCCTCGGCATAGAGCGCGGCCATCGCCGCGCGCTCGAGCCGACCGCTGAAGGTCACCGACTCGGCGATCCCCAGCGCGCGCGCCTCGGCGGCCAGCGCCGCGGCCTCGGGCCCGGTCCCGGCGATGGTCAGACGTGCCGCCGGCCAGCGCGCGCGGATGCGCGCGAAGGCGCGCAGCGCGGTGGTGTTGTCGTAGATCGCCTCGAGGTTGCGGGTGACAACCAGGTGTGGGGCCTCGGGGTGGCGCGCGGCGGCGGCGCGCGCGGCGAAGCGTTCGAGATCGACGATGTTGGGCACCACCTCGGCCTCCAGGCCGTAGGGCGCGAACACCGCGCGCAGATAGCCCGAGGGCACGGCGATGGCCGCGGCGCGACGCATCAGCGGCACCACCCAGCGCGCCTGGGCGCGCAGGAAGGTCTGTGCCTCGCCGCCGCGATAGTTGATCACCGCCGGTAGCCCGCGGACACGGGCGATCAGCAGCGCCGGGGCGGCGAAGAGGTGCCAGGACCAGCCGGAGTTGGCCATCAGGTGCACCACCCCGCCACCGCCCATGGCGCGCCACAGTCGCCACAGATAGGGCAACAGGCGGAACAGTGCGCGCACCACCGGCAGCCGTCCGGCCCAGGCCGGGCGGTAGGGGGCGTTGACCTGCACCAGCTCGACCGCCAGCCCCTCGGCGCGCAGCAGCTCGGCGAGCTGGCGGGTCTGGTTGGCCATGCCGCCGGCCGGCGGCGGCAGCGGCCCGATCAGGACGATGCGCGCGGGACAGTCGGCCCCGGACGGCTCAGTCATGGAGCCGCACGACCCGGTCGGGCTGGGCATCGAGCCACTCCTCGAGCGTCACCAGCACCCACAGCATCTTGCCGAAATAGGTCGCGTGCTCGGCCTCGTGAGCGCGGCGCAGCCGCTCGACATAGCCCGGCTGCAGCCAGCCGCGACGCTGGCTGTCGGCGAGACGATCGGAGACGCGCTCGCGCAGCGGTCCGTGCTCGCGCACCCAGACCCCGAACGGCAGGCCGAAGCCGTGCTTGCTCTTGTCGATGATGGCATCGGGCAGATAGCCCTTGAGCGCGCGCTTGAAGAACCAGCGCAGATAACCCCGGCGCACCTTCCAGTCCGGCGGCACCTCGCCGGAGAACTCGACCATGGCGTCGTCGATCAGCGGATAGCGCACCTCGACCCCGGCGGCGGAGGCCATCGCCGAGACCTTGCGCAGATCGTTGTCGGCGAGGGTGAACTTGAGGTCGAGATGGAGCATGCGATTGATGTAGCTGTCACTGGCCGCGCGATTGTAGGGATCGCGCAGCAGCGCAGCCGGCGCCTCGGGGTCGATCGCGGCGAGGAAATCGGCGGTGAACATCTCGGCGAGCGGCTGGCGGTGGACGAAGTTGTAGGACTCCATGCGCTCGGGCAGCGGGATGCGCGCCTGGCGCACATAGCTCTGCAGCTTGCGCCCGCCCCACCAGGCTCCCATCCCCGGCAGCGCGGCGAGCGGGTCGATCAGCCCGCGACGCAGCGGCGCCGGCAGCGCGGCGTAGAGCTCGAAGACGCCCTGCTTGGCGTAGCGCTCGTTGCCGCCGAAGATCTCGTCGCCGCCATCGCCGCCGAGCATCACCCGGTAGCCGTCCGCCGCGGCCAGACGCGCGCAGTGATAGGCCGAGACCGCCGATTCGTTGGCAAAAGGCTCGTCGTAGGTGGTGGCGATCAGCGGGATGGTGGCGAGGACGTCGTCGGGGGTCAGGTAGTACTCGCGCGCGTCGAGCCCGAAGTGGCGGGCGGCGAGCCGCGCGTACTCCATCTCGTCGAAACCCTCGGCGGAGAAACCGATCGAATAGGTGCGCGCCGGCGTGCCCTGCAGCTCGGTGAGCACCCCGGCGACGGTGGAGCTGTCGGTGCCGCCGGAGAGGAAGGCGGCGACCGCCTCCTCGCCCCGGGCGCGCGTCATCGACTCGCGCAGCAGCCCGTGGAAACGCGCGCGCTGCGCGGCGAAGTCGTGGCGGGGCGCGTCGCGATAGGCCAGACGCCAGTAGAAACCGCGCGCCACCCCGCCGCAGGCGTCGATCTCGACCCACTCGGCCGGCAGCAGCTTCTCGACGCCGTGGAACACCGTCCCCGGCGCCGGCACCTGGTAGAAGTAGAGATAGTGAAACAGCCCCTGGGGCGAGAGCGCGGCGGCCACCTCGGGGTGGGCGGCGACCCGGTCGGCGCGGGTGGCGAAGACGGCGCCCTGAGGCCCGACGGCGAAGGCCAGGGAATGGATACCGAGCCGATCGATCGCCAGGGTCAGGGTGCGGCGGCGGCGATCGAGCACGGCCAGCGCGAAGGGTCCGTGCAGCTCACCGAGCAGCGCCCTGCCCCGCTCCTGCCAGCGCGCGAGCAGCGCGCGCGCGGTGACCGGAGCGGAATCATGCGCACTGCGTGGACGACCGACGATCAGCACAAGCAGGCCGTCCGACTCGGCCAGATCGGCCCCGGCCCGACCCGCAAACCCACCCTCGGCAACACAGCGCTGCGCCACCTCGGCGGCACTGCCCTCGAGCATGGTCGCAAGACTTCCCTGAATCTCCGCCACCGGCCGTTGCTCGGCCGGCATCCAACCGCAACACTGCTGCATGGTTCGATCCCTTCGCATCACCAGACCGCTTCACCCCGAATCCCCAGTCACGCCGCAACCGGCGTCACGGGGATGATGGCCGAAGCCTACTGCCCTGGCCTCGTCCTTGGCAAACGCAGCGTGCTCAGGCGGGCCGCACGCGCAGCGCCTGCAACCGGGCATGGATGCTCTCGTGCACCGACAGCAGCGCCGGGATCACCAGCAACACCAACAGGGTCGCGAAGGCCAGACCGAAGGCGATCGAGGTCGCCATCGGGATCAGGAACTGGGCCTGAACCGAGGTCTCGAAGAGCAGTGGCATCAGCCCGGCGACCGTGGTCAGACTGGTCAGCAACACCGCGCGCAGACGCTGACAGGCAGCCTCGACCAGGGCGTCCTGGCGCCCCAGCCCCTGGTCGATCAACTGCTGATAGAACTTCACCAGGATGATCGAATCGTTGATCACGATCCCGGAGAGGCCGAACATGCCGAACAGCGACAGGATGGTGACGTCGATGTCGATCAACCAGTGCCCGAACAGCGCCCCGGTCAGACCGAAGGGGATGGCGGCCATCACCACCAGCGGCCAGCCGTAGGAGGCGAACACCCAGGCGAGGATGATATAGATCAGGATCAGCCCGAGCAGCAGGCCCTTGCGCATGTCCCCCAGGGTCTCGCGCTGATCGGCCGAGCGTCCCTCGAACGAGTAGCTGATACCGTGGAGACGCTGCAGCTCGGGCAAGGGCCCGGCAGCGAGCGACTCGAGCACCGCGCCGACCTCGCTGACCTCGGAGTCGACATCGGCCGAGACCTCGACGGCGAGCTTGCCGCCGGCATGACGCAGGATCTCGAAGCCACGGCGCGAATCCCACTCGGCCACCGCGCTCAGCGGCACCGCCGAACCGTCGGGCAGACGCACGTTGAAGCGATAGAGCGCGCCGAGCTGGTCGCGCTCGGCGCGCGGCAACCGCACCCGCACCTCGACCTCGTCGGCGCCGTCCTGGAAGATCTGTACCAGCTGGCCGTCGAAGGCGTTGCGCAGCTGGCGCCCCAGGTCCTCGACGGTCAGCCCCAGCGCCTCGCCCGCCGGCGAGAGCCGATAGATGATCTGCTCGCGCCCATAGGCCATGTCGTCCTCCACCTCACCGACCCCGGGCATGCCCTTGAGCGCCTCGGAGAGCGCCAGCGCGGCCTCCTTGAGGGTCTCGGCCTCGGCACCGTTGAGACGCACCGTGAGATCACGCCCCGGCGGTCCGGCCCGGCGCGAGGTGATGGTGAAGGACTCCAGCCCCGGCGGCTGCTCGATGCGCGCGCGCCAGGCGCGGATGAACTCGGCGTTGCGCACCGTGCGCGCATCGGTCGGGGTGAGCTCGACGCGCAGCCCGCCGAGCTGATCGGCGGTCGAGCCGGCGCTCTCGGGCTTGCTGCCGTGCAGCGCGATGGCCAGGTTGACCAGCCGCCCCTGATCGAAGCTCGCCTCGGTCTCGCGCAGGGTGTGGTCGAGATGTTCGAGGAAGTCATCGACGCGCGCGCGCGGCGTGCCGGCGACGAAGGTCACATTGGCATTGATGATCTGACTCTCGGGCGTGGGGAAGAAGACGAAGGTCATGCGCCCCCCGGCGAGCAGGCCGACGGCGATCATCAACAGCGCCACCGCCGCGCTGATGGTGGCGAAGCGGTGCTCCACGGCGTGCGTCACCAGCGGGCGGAAGAACTCGTCGCGCAGCCGCTCGAAGCCGCGGTCGAGACGCGCGCGCAACGACCCCGGCTGGGTGCGATGGGCGTGGACGAAGGCCCCGCGCAGGTGCCCGGGCAGCACCAGCATGCTCTCGAGCAGCGAGGAGAGGATCACCGCCACCACCACCAGCGGGATGGCGCCGAGGATGTTGCCGATGATCCCGCCAACGAGCATCAGCGGCAGGAAGGCGGCGATGGTGGTCAACGACGAGGCGAGCACCGGGGCGAGCATCCGCCGCACCCCGCCCTCGGCGGCGAGCAGCGGATCCTCGCCCATCTGGTGATGGGCCTGGGCGTCCTCGCCGACGACGATGGCATCGTCGACGATGATGCCGAGCGCCATGATCAGCGCGAACAGGCTCATCATGTTGATGCTGCCGCCGGCGAGATAGAGGATGAACAGGGTCGCCATGAAGGAGACCGGGATGCCCCAGGCGACCCAGAAGGCCACCCGTCCGCTGAGAAACAGGAAGAGGATGGCCACCACCAGGATCAAGCCCCCGGCGCCGTTGCTCACCAACAGCATGATGCGGTCGCGGATCAACTGCCAGGCGGCGTCGTAGACCACCAGCTCGACCCCGGGCGAGAGCGTCGGGCGGGTGTCGGCGAGCCACTGGTCGAGCACCCGCGCCGCCTCCAGCGAATTGCCGAGCTCGGCGCGCTGCAGCACCATCTCCACCGCCGGACGGCCATCGACGGTGAGCAGCAGCTGACCGTCGCGCGGCACCCGCTCGATCTCGGAGACATCGCCGAGATCGATCTGCAGCACCTCCTCGGTCACCACCGGCAGGTCGGCGAACTCCAGCGGATCGCGCCGCTTGTCGAGGCTGCGCAGCTCGCGCGCGGCCTCGGCGCGACCGACCTGACCGGCCGGCAGATCGCGGCTGAAGGCGGCCACCCGATCGCCGATCTGCCCCAGGCTCAGGCCGAGCTGCTCGAGACGCTGGTGGTCGACCGCGATGCTGATCTCCTCCTCCGGCAACCCGCGGATGTCGACCTTGTCGATCCCGCGATCGAGCAGCTCGGACTCGAAGCGGCGCACCAGATGACGCAGCTCCTCGGGGCGATCCGGGCCACTCACCAGCAGCCGCGCCACGGTCTCGTAGCGGGTGGCGAGCGCCACCTCGGGCTTCTCGGCGTCCTGCGGCAGGTTGCGGAAGTTGTCGACCAGCCGCCTGACCTGATCGAGCGCGAGCAGCGGGTCGGTGTCCTCGTCGAACTCCAGGGTGATCGCCGAGATCCCCTGCGAGGAGGTCGAGGTCAGGTCACTGAGTCCGTCGACGCTACGCAGACGCTGCTCGAGCGGGTTGGTGATGCCATCCTCGACGTCCTCGGCACTGGCCCCGGTCCACACCACCCGGACGCTGACGATGTCGAGATCGAAGTTGGGGAAGAACTGGATGTTGAGCCGATCGAGGGCGAAGATGCCGCTGAGGATCATCATCACCATCAGCAGGTTGGCCGCGACCTTGTGGTGTGCAAACAGCCCGATCAGGTCGCTGCGATGTCCCGTTGCCCGACGCGCCCGGCTCACTGATGCGCCTCCACCCGCAGCCCGTCGACGGCGTTGGGCATGTGGGTGACCACCAGCTGGTCACCGGAGACGAGTTCGGGCGCCGCGACCAGCAGCCGTTCCTCGCCATCGGGCGCGAACCAGCTCCCCAGGGTGCGCACCGCGACCGCGCGCATCCGCCCGTCGACGAAGGTATAGACCCGGTTGCCGCCGTAGACCGCGGCGAAGGGCACCGCCACCACCGACTCGCGCAACGGACGCTCCAGGCGCAGCGTGAGCATCTGACCAATACGTAACCACTCGGCCCCTTCGGTGAGGGTGAAGAGCCCGTCGATGCCGCTCGGATCGGCCTCGCCGGCGAGCCGTTCGAGCACCAGCCCGACACGACCGCCATCGACCAGCGCCGAGGCCGGCAAGGAGCCGGCGTTGCGCAGCGCGGCGGCAAGCTCGGCCTGATAGGGCGCAGGGATGCGGGCGCGCACCTCGAGCCCGGCGAGCGGATAGAGCGAGAGCAGCACCTCGTCGGTCTTGACCTGATCGCCCACAGCGACCTCCACCGCGCTGACCACCCCGGCGTAAGGCGCGACCACGCGCGAGCGGGCGAACGCCAGTCGCGCCTCCTCGTACTCGGCACGGGCCTGTTGCAACCGCGCCTCGAGGGCGCGCCGGCGCGCCGGGTAGTCGGCGATGCGCATGCTGCGTTCGCTCACCGCCAGACGCTGACGGGCCAGGTCCTGTTCGGCGATGTCGAGGTCGTTCTGCGAGCCGACCTGACGGCGGGTGAGGCTCTTGGCGCGTGCCACCGCGTCCTCGGAGAGTTCGAGCAGGCGGCGCTCCTGTTCGAGCGCCGCCTGATCGCTCTCCTGACCGTTGCGCTCGCTCTCGAGCTGGGCCTCGAGCTCGGCGACCTGGGCGCCGGTGCGGGCGAGCGCCGGCACCAGATCGCGCGGATCGAGTTCGAGCAGCAGCTGGCCGGGCACCACCCGCTCACCCTCGCGCACCAGCACCCGCGCCACCCGCGCCGAGGCCGAGGCCGCCGCGCGCAGCAGGTCGGGGTTCTCGACCTGGCCGTAGAGTTCGAGCATCGGCGCCAGCGCACGCGGTTCGAGCGGCTCCAGCGCCACCCGCCAGACCCGCTCGCGGGTCTCGGTGACCGGGCGATCGGGGCGGGTTTGCTTGAGATACTGGAAGACACCGAAACCGACGGCGAGGATCAGGACGGGCAGCAACAACTTGAGCAGACGATTCACGGTGTCCCTTGGTCGATTGAGCTGGGGTTGGATGCGCCGTCATCGGCGCCCGGGGCGACGATGACCAGGCCGGCGGGCGGTCTCACCCCCGGGAGGGGCATTGTGCCGAGGCGCAGGCCACCCTGCTACGGCAAATGTGGTGGATGCCATTTGTTTCCACGATTACCGCCACCGCCACCAGATCAGGGCAGCGGTGGGCGGAAACAACGCCAGGACGGCAGCGAGATCAGTCCGCGGCCGAGTCGGCGACCACGGCAACCACCGCGGCGCAAAGCGCCTCGAGCTCCTCGGGCGTGATCACGAAGGGGGGCATCAGATAGATCAGCCGACCGAACGGACGGACCCAGACGCCACGCTCGACGAAGCGACGCTGGATCTCGCGCATCGCCACCGGCTCGGTCATCTCGACCACACCGATCGCGCCCAGCACCCGCACCTCGGCCACCCCGGGCAGCGCGCGCGCCGGCGCCAGACCACGCTCGAGCCCGGCGGCGATGGCCGCCACCCGGCCCTGCCAGTCGTCCTCGAGCAGCAGCCCGAGGCTGGCGTTGGCCACCGCGCAGGCAAGCGGATTGCCCATGAAGGTCGGTCCGTGCATGAAGGCGCCGGGCGCGGCCCCGGAGATGGTATCGGCCACGCGCGTGCTGGCGAGGGTGGCGGCGAGCGTCATGTAGCCGCCGGTCAGTGCCTTGCCGACGGTCATGATGTCCGGGGCGATGCCGGCGTGCTCGCAGGCGAACAGCCGCCCGGTGCGCCCGAAGCCGGTGGCAATCTCGTCGGCGATCAGCAGCACCTCGAAGCGATCGCACAGCGCTCGCACCTGCGCCAGGTAGTCGGCGCTGTAGAAGCGCATGCCGCCGGCGCCCTGGACGATGGGTTCGAGGATCACCGCGGCCAGCTCGTGCTGGTGGCGCTCGATCAGCGTGGCGAACTCGGCGATCGCCGCCGGCGTGCAGGGCTCGCCGTAGCGACACTCGGGCGCCGGGGCGAAGACCTGCTGCGGCAGGGTGGCGCTGAACAGGTGGTGCATCCCGGTGACCGGATCGCACACCGACATGGCGTTGAAGGTATCGCCGTGATAACCGCGACGGATGGTCATCAGGCGATGGCGCTCGGGGCGACCGGCGGCCTGCCAGAACTGCAGCGCCATCTTGATCGCCACCTCCACCGAGACCGAGCCCGAATCGCAGAGGAAGACGTGTTGCAGCGGCTCCGGGGTGATCGCCACCAGCCGCTCGACGAGCTGCGCCGCCGGCTCGTGGGTGAGTCCGCCGAACATCACGTGCGCCATGCGCTCGAGCTGATCGCGCGCGGCTTGGTTGAGCACCGGGTGGTTGTAGCCGTGGATCGCGCACCACCAGGAGGACATGCCGTCGATCAGCTCGCGCCCGTCGCTCAGCTCGATGCGGCAGCCGCGCGCGGCGCGCACCGGATAGACCGGGTCGCGATCGCGGGTGGAGGTATAGGGGTGCCAGGCATGGGCCTGATCGATGGCGAGGATGTCGTTGGCTTGCATGGTTGGTCGATCGCACGGGCCGCCTTGGATGGGATGAAGGACACACCGCCCGCGCGCGGCCCTGCTCGCGGACGGGATGAAGCCATGACATGTCGGCTACATGTCGGCGCGGCTGTCGATCCGACTGGTGGCGACGCCGGAGAGGATCTCCTTGATGATCTCGCGACAGGCCGCCTCACGGTCGCAGTCGCGACCGCGGCGCGCGGCCTGGAAGAAGCGCGCGAGCTCACGCTGCTGCGACTGGGTGAGCTCCTCGGAGAAGCCACGGCGCACCGCGACGCGCTCGGGGACCTTGTTCGCCGCCTCCTCGTCGGCGGCCTGACGACCATGCGCCCAGTTCATCGCCCGCGCGCTGTAGAGCACGATGCGATCGAGCAGCACGAAGGGGAAGCGCGGGTCGGAGACCGGCCCCATGGTGAAGCGCTGGGTGCCGGGGGCGCGCTCGATATCGAGCTTGGCCAGCGCCTTGCCGCCGACCAGTCCGAGCACGCCGCCGGTGAAGGCGCCGATCAGCGCCCCGGCGCCGAGCGAGTGACCGGCGGCGGCGAGATCGACGGTGGCCCCGGAGGCGGCACCGGCGGCGACCCCGACCATCGCCAGCTGACGCCGCGACAGCCCCAGTGCCTGACCGACCTCGTCGGAGAACAGATCCTGGTTGAGGATGGAGTCCGGCGGCAGGTTCCAGACATGATGGCGGAAGTTGGCGCGGACATGCTCCTGGGCGTCGAGTTCGAGCTGGCGCAGCCCCTGCTCGAACTCGGCGGCGACCTCGTCGCGGATACGCTCGCGCCCGGTCTTGAACACCAGCTTGCCGTTCTTCACGGTACGGGTCACGCGATAGGAGAGCGCATCCTTGAGCAACTGCAGGATGGTGTTGACCGCCTGGTCGGTACGCCGCTCCCAGTCGCAGGCGAAGGCGTCGATCGCCTCCTCGACGCGTTCCTCCCAGCGCTGATCGATGCTCTTGAGCGCCTCGAGCAGCTTGATGCGCTCGCTGTAGGTGGCGCGGTGGGCATTGAACTCGCGCACCGAGTTGAACGCCTTGCTCAGCGCGTCCTGCCACTGCGCCATGTGGCGATCCTGGTTGGTGAGGTTGTTGAGGATCGCCATGCGCGGACGGCCGGTGAGACGCAGCAGCTCGATCTCGACCCGGTCCTTCTCCTTGATGCGCTTGGAGCCGTCGACCACCAGGATGATGCCCGCGCCCTCGGCCACCGGCTGCAGCAGGGCGCAGTCGTGGGCGAACAGCGGGTCGCGCTGATGGGTGTCGACGAAGGCGCGCGCCAGATCGCCCACCGACTCGTTGGCCTGGAACCACTCGAGGATGGCGTTGGGGTTCTGGAAGCCCGGGGTGTCGATGAACTCGACCACCGTACGGCCATCGATGATCACCGGGTAGCTGGTCGACTCGGTGGTGGTGCCGGCGCGCTTGTCGATCGCGATCCGGTCGTTCTCGGTGAGGGTGGCGACCACCGAGGACTTGCCCGCGTTGGGGTGTCCCATGATCGCCAGGCGTGGGATCTTCACCGCCATCAATCTTCTCCATCCTGCGGCTGCGGCGCCAGCATCTCGAGACGCAGATAGGGGTCGGCCATCTGCTCGATCTTGCGCTGCCAGTCGGTGTAATCGAAGGTGCTGAGCGGCGGCAGGCGGTCCTCGTCCTCGGGGTCGCCGACCAGCGCGAGCAGCATCTGTGCCTGGGTGCCGGCGGCGGCACGCAGCTCGCGCAGGAACACCAGGTTCTCGGTGATCGGCGGCTGCGAGCCGTCCTGGATGATGGCGATGCGCGCCGGCGGCGCCTCCCAGGCCCCGTCGGTCACCAGGGCGAGCGCCTCCTCGGTCATCTGGCTGCCGGCGCCGAAGGGCGCCCGGGCGCCGATCCGCCACCCGGTGTGCTGCGCGAGCAGCGCGGCCAGTCGCGGCTGATCCTCGGGCTCGAGCACGTCGTCGATGTCGACATGGATCAGCAGCAGACAGCCGTCGGGGGCGAAACGCGGCCCAGCGCCTGAGGCCACCGGCACCACAGGTTCGGGTTCGGGCTCAGGCTCGGGCTCGGGCTCGGGCTCAGGCTCAGGCTCAGGCTCAGGCTCAGGCTCAGGCTCAGGCTCAGGCTCAGGCTCAGGCTCAGGCTCAGGCTCAGGCTCAGGCTCAGGCTCAGGCTCAGGCTCAGGCTCAGGCTCAGGCTCAGGTTGGGGTGTCGACTCGGGCTCGGGTTCCGGCACGCGTTCCGCTTCTGACGTGGGCTCTGCGGCCGACTCGACGAGCGTCGTGGCCTGCGTCTGCGGGGGCTCGGGCGCTCCTTCGGGCTCGGCGGTCGTCTTCTCCGCCTCCGGCTCGGTCTCGCCCTCGGTCACCTCGACCCCTTGCTCGGATTCCGGCTCGGCGACGGACTCGGGCGCCGCGGTCGAGCGCGCCTGATCCACCGACGAGACGGCGTCGGACACGATCGACGATTGCGACGCCGCCGCGACCGACGGCGCGGCGGGCTCGGTCCTCGACGCGGCCTCCGGATCGGGCTCGATGAGACGCTCGGCCCCGGTATCGCCAACCCTCTCCTGCCCCTCTCCCGACTCAGATGCCGCGTGCGGCTCTGGCTCTGGCTCTGGCTCTGGCTCTGGCTCGGGCTCGGGCTCGGGCTCGGGCTCGGGTCGGGGTGTCGGCTCGGGCTCGGGTTCCGGTTCTGACGCAGGCTCCACGACCGGCTCGACCGCCGGCCGCGGGGGCTCGGTCACTCCCTCGGGTTCGGCGGCCGCCGGCGCCGCCTTCGGCTCGGCCTCGGGCTCGGTGACGGGCTCGGACGCCGAGGTCCGGTCCTCGACCGGGGGCTCGGCGACCTGCTCGGACACCGGCGGGGTCGCTCGGGGCCCAGGCGTCCCCGCCGCAGTCTCGGCGGTCGAATCCGCCGCCGCGACCTCGCCCACGGACGGTGCCGCGCTCGGGACGGGCGGCGTCACCGGCATGGTCGGGACCGCAGGGACCGCCGGTCGAGCGGCGGTCTCTGGCGCCGACCGAATGGCGGCTGGCGGGGTCGAGGTCTCGTCCACCGGGGTCGATTGCGGCGGCACCGGAGCGCGCCGCTGCACCTGATCGCGCCAGGGCCGGGCGACGTGCAGCGGCACCTTGGCGCGCGGCTCACCCGCCTCCTTGGGCTTGCGCTCGCCGGGGGCAACCGGCGCCGGGATGTGCATCTCGGCTCCGCCCTCGCCGCCGACCCCGGTGAAGTCGAGCCGGGGGTTGAGCATCCGCGCATAGAGCGCCTGGGTACGTCCATGGGTGAAGGGCAGCCGCTCCAGCGACAGCCGCAGGACCAGGCGCGAGGCCCAGTAGAGCAGCAGCCGCGGCAGCAGCCCGTAGGAGATTACCGCCAGCACCAGGAACCAGCGCCAGGAGCGCAGGTGCTCGGGGTCGGGCCGGGCCACCGAGGACATCGCCCATTGTTCGAGATAGATCCGCGAGCCCTCGATCTGCTCCAGGGTCGGATAGCCGACGCCCTCGCCGAACAGCCAGCCCCAGGGGGTGGCGATCAGCCGTGCGAGGTCGTGGATGGTCTGCGGGTGTACGGCGAGCGCCGAGCCCCAGCCGAAGGCGATGTCGGTGAACCACTCGAGCATCACCGTGGTGAGGATCACCCCGAGGTTGAAGGCCACCCCGAAGAGCTGGGCCGGGATCAGCAGCGGCAGATAGGCGATCGGACCGTAGAGCGCATACTGCGCGCGCAGCAGCCCCTGGGTGGACTGGGCGCGCTCGCGCACCTCCTCGGTGCTGTGCGCCAGGCGCTGGTGCTGCAACCAGCCCGCGCCCTTGCTGAGCAGGGGCTGGATGAGACGGGTCAGCAGCGAGAGGTCCTGGCCGATCGCCGCGCCGGTGCGCACCCGGCGCGTCACCCAGGTCGAGACCAGGGCGACGACCAGGGCGAACTGTACGAACACCAGCAGGAACAGGTACCAGGTGACGCTGACCGGCTGCAGCCCGTCGTAGTTGAGCAGCGCCGAGGCCACCGCCACGCCGAGCAGGAAGCCGGCGCCGCCGAGCAACAGGTTGCCCAGTCGCTGCGCCGAAGCAAAGGCCGCGCCGGGCAGCAGCGCGCCCATGCCGGCGGGCTCGCGCGCGCGACGCTCGGCGAGCCAGCGACGCAGGCTGGCGCGACGGTGTTCCTGGGTGTGGGGCGCGGCGCCGTCGAGAGGCGCCTGGATGTGTTCGAGATAGAGCGCGCGATCGCGCTCGGTGAGACGCTGACGGGCGGCGGGCTCGTCGCGCAGCGCGCGCTCGTCGGCGTCGAGATAGTATTCGAGGTCGATCAGGTCCGGGACGTCCCAGCGCGCAGCGGCGTCCGGGGTGTGATCGGCCGGGGATTCGCTTGGGTGATGTCGGAGATCCATGGGCTCAGACTGCCGCTCCGTAGTCCAACCGGCTACTCTACGTCGGTTGCGCGGCGAGATCCATTCAGGGGGTGCCCCATGCACCGCCTCGGCGGAGCGTCTCCGATCCCGCCACCGGGAGCGGATCATAACCCGTGCGCGCCATGCCCGTCATATCCTTGACGGGCATGGCGCGCCGATCAGGCGGCCTCGGCCCGGGCCAGCGCGGCGCGGTTGAGCGCCTGGAGCACGGCGCGCAGCGAGGCGGTCACGGTGTCGCGATCGGTCGCCACGCCGCTGATCGGCACGCCGTCGACCTCGAGTTGGACATAGGCCACCGCCTCGGCCTCGGTGCCGCCGTCGAGCGCGTGCTCCTGATAGTCAAGCACCCGCAGGCTGCGGTCGAAGCGTCGCGCGCAGGCATCGACGAAGGCGGCGATGGTGCCCTCGCCCTCACCGCACCAGCGCTGCTCGCCCTCGCCGGCGTCGATCCGTGCCTCGACGCGGTCGTGGCCGGGATGATCGAGCTGATAGCCGATCAACCGCGCCGGTCCCTGTTCGCGCAGATAGTGCTCGCGAAACAGCGCGTAGAGGGTGGCGGCGGCGAGCGCCCCGCCGTGGCGCTCGCTCTCGCGCTGCACCACCTGGGCGAACTCGACCTGCAACCAGCGCGGCAGGCGCAAGCCGTAGTCCTGTTCGAGCACGAAGGCCACCCCGCCCTTGCCCGACTGGCTGTTGACGCGGATCACTGCGCGGTAGTCACGGCCCAGGTCCTGCGGGTCGATCGGCAGATAGGCGACGTCCCAGGGCGCGTCGGGGCGCTGCCGGGCGAGACACTTGCGGATCGCGTCCTGGTGGCTGCCGGAGAAGGCGGTATAGACCAGCTCGCCGAACCAGGGGTGACGCGGATGGACCGGCAACCCGGTGCACTCGGTGCAGACGGCGACGATCTCGGCCGGGTCGGAGAGATCGAGTTCGGGATCGATGCCCTGGCTGTAGAGGTTCATCGCCAGGGTCAGCAGATCGGCGTTGCCGGTGCGCTCGCCGTTGCCGAACAAGGTGCCCTCGACGCGATCGGCGCCGGCGAGCAGCGCCAACTCGGCGGCGGCCACGCCACCACCGCGGTCGTTGTGCGGGTGCACCGAGAGCACCACCGCCTCGCGTCGCGACAGCCGGGTGGAGATGTACTCGACCTGATCGGCGAAGACGTTGGGGCTGGCGACCTCGACGGTGGCCGGCAGGTTGATGATGCAGGGGCGATCGACCGTCGGCGCCCACTCGGCGAGCACCGCCTCGCACACCTCCAGGGCGTAGTCGGGCTCGGTGGCGGTGAAGCTCTCCGGCGAGTACTCGAAGGTCCAGCGCGTCTCGGGATGACGTGCCGCGGCCTCGCGCAACAGCCGCGCGCCGTTGCGGGCGATCTCGATCACCCCGGCGCGGTCGCGACCGAAGACGCGCTCGCGCTGTACCGGCGAGGTCGAGTTGTAGACATGGACGATCGCCCGCGGTGCGCCGGCGAGCGCCGCGAAGGTGCGCTCGACCAGCGCCTCGCGCGCCTGCACCAACACCTGGACGGTGACGTCCTCGGGGATCTCGTCGTGTTCGATCAACCAGCGCACGAAGTCGTAATCGGGCTGGCTGGCGGCCGGGAAACCGACCTCGATCTCCTTGAAGCCGAGCTTGACCAGCAATCGCCACAACCGCTGCTTGTGCGCGACATCCATCGGCTCGAGCAGTGCCTGGTTGCCGTCGCGCAGATCGACGCTGGCCCAGCGCGGGGCCTGTTCGACGGTGCGGTTCGGCCACTGGCGGTCGGGCATGGCCATCGCCGGGGACGGCCGGTAGCGGCGATGATCAAAGCGGGTCATGCGCTCTACTCCTTGGCGTGGATGCCCCGCCGCTGACACGCGGCGGGGCGGGACGCGGGCCGTGCGACGACGACCCGCGAATGAATCGGGGCCGGTCTTTCCCGGCAGTCAACCCTGAGGGCCTGTGAAGTGACGACCTCGCGCTGTCGTCGCGCAGAGACATGGCGAGCGTCGTCTCCTGTGCCTGGTCCCGGTAAGGACCCTCGGCCGCTCTCGTCCTGGTTGGGACATCGAGCCTGTTTCGGCGCGCGCCTGGTGGGCGTCTGCCGGTGGTTGGCGGCTGGTTGGCCGACGGTTGTAAGTCTACGCCGGAGGCTCAGGCAGAGGATTGCGAATTCGCGCCGCAAAAGCGCGTTTCGCGCAATAAAATGCCAACCCTGAAAACATCCAGACAACTGAAGACGCAACCGCGGAGCCTTGATGAAACTCGATCGCTATGACCGCCGGATCCTCGCCGAACTACAGGACAACGGACGCATCAGCAACCAGGACCTCGCCGAGCGGGTCGGGCTCTCACCCTCGCCCTGTCTGCGTCGGGTACGCGCGCTCGAGGCCGCGGGCATCATCACCGGCCATCGCACCCTGGTCTCGCCCCAGGCGCTCGGGCTCAACCTGCTGGTGATCATCAGCATCTCGATGGATCGCCACACCCCGGAGCGCTTCGAGCGCTTCGAGCGGGCGGTGGCGGCGATGCCCGAGGTCCTGGAGTGTCTGCTGATCACCGGGCGCGACGCCGATTACCAGCTCAAGGTGATCGTCCCCGACATGGAGGCTTATCAGGCACTGTTGATCGAGCGTATCACCCGTATCGAGGGGGTCTCCGGGGTGCACTCGAGCTTCGTGCTGCGGCGGGTGTTCGAACGTACCCAACTGCCGGTGGATTGAGCGCGCGCAAAATCCCTACATTTTCCACTGTTCGAATGGACGCCAAGGCCGATAACAAGGCATGGTCCGTGCTGCATCAACGACAAGGCAGCGCGCGCGCCGTCGCGATCACAGCGGCGGCCCCGCGCCGGATCCGGGCTCAGCCGCGCCGAGCGGGCTGACCACCCAGTCAGCATCCACGCAACGAGCAGATATCATGTGTAACGAAACATCGAGCAGAGGCACCCATTCCTGGCCGCTCGAGCCGCTTTCGCGACGCAGCGCCGGCCTGACAGCCCTGTCATTGCATGACGAGAATGTCCGTTTCGCCACAACCCGCGGGGTGAGCGAACACAACCGCACCGCCAACTTCGTCCCCGGCTATCTCGACAGCACCAGCGGCGAGTGGGTGCTGTCGCGGTTCCGTGACGGCTCCCCGGCGCCGGTGCATGTGCTCGACGGCCTGCCGCCGACCTGGGTGGCGCGCCGCGATGCCGCCGGCAACGTGGTACAGACCCGTCCCGGGATCGTCTCGGGGTTCGTTCGCGACGGGCTCTTCTACACCCGCGAGGAGGCCATGCTGGCGCTGTGCTGAGAGCAGCGCCCCGAACTCAGCGACGCGCCTCGCGGACGGCCTGCTCGGTGAGGGCGTGGCCGAGCTCGATCAACTCGCTGGCGCGGTGGAACTCGTGCGCGGCACAGGTATCGCGCGGCACATCGATCACCACGTCGGGGCGATAGGCGGCCAGCTGCACCGCGGCGATACTGTTCTGCATGGTCTCGAAGGAGCGGTTCATCAGCTCGAACATCCCCAGCTTGTCCTCGTCCTCGCGGGCGAGATCGAGTCCGATGGCGTCGAGAAACTGGCGAATCCGTTGCTCGTAACCGATCTCGGCAGGGGGCGTGGCCGAGGCCGCGGCATCATTCCGGCGCTCGACCCGGGGGCGTGGCGCCTCGGGGATGGGCTGGGCATTGAGGTTGACCGCGATGGTCAGGTCGGTGAGGTCGCGAAAGGTCGGGGCGATCGGCACCGGATTGAGCAATCCGCCATCGACCAGGGTCTTGCCCAGATAGCAGTGCGGGCGGAACACACCGGGGATCGAGATCGAGGCGCGGATGGCGTCGAACAGCGCGCCGCGCGAGATCCACACCTCGCGCTGGCGGTCGAGGTCGGTGGCCACCGCGGTGAAGACGATCGGCAGATCCTCGATGGCGAAGTCACCGACCATCGCCCGCAGGGTGTCCATGATGCGGTTGCCCTTGATCAGCCCGTCGCCGCTGAAGGCGAAGTCGAGGAAGCGCAGCACGTCGGGACGGCGCAGCGCACACACCCAATGCTTGTAGGCGTCGAGCTCGCCGGCGGCGTGGATGCCTCCGACCAGCGCACCCATCGAGGCGCCGCTGATCGAGGCGATCCGATAACCATGGGCATTCAGCCACTCGATCACGCCGATGTGGACCAGCCCGCGCGCGCCACCGCTGCCGAGCACCAGGGAGACGAGTTGTCCCGACACCGCGGTTACCCCCGGGCGCTCACTGGCGCCGCCGCGCGCGCCGCTGACGCAGACGGATCTGGGTCCATGCCGGACCCGAGAGCGCATAGCTGACCGACATCACAAACAGCACCAGCGGCGGGTTGATGTAGACCACCGCGAAGCTGAGCATGATGACCACGGCGAGCAGGAAGGGCACGCGCCCCTGCAGATTGACCTGCTTGAAGCTCTGATAGCGGAAATTGCTCACCATCAACAGGCCGGCCCCGGCGGTGAGCAGCGCGGCGAGCCATGACAGACTCGCCCCATCGACCCCCAGGTCGGTGCCCAGCCACACACCAGTGGCGATGATCGAGGCCGCCGCCGGACTCGCCAGCCCCTGGAAGTAGCGCTTGTCGGCGATCCCGACCTGGGTATTGAAACGCGCCAGCCGCAGCGCGGCGGCGGCGGTATAGACGAAGGCGGCGAGCCAGCCGACCTTGCCCAGCCCGGAGAGCGCCCAGTGATAGGCGACCAGCGCCGGGGCGACGCCGAAGGCGACCATGTCCGAGAGGCTGTCGTACTCGGCGCCGAAATCGGTCTGGGTATGGGTCAGTCGCGCGATGCGCCCGTCGAAACCATCGAGCACCATGGCCGCGAGCACCGCCAGCGCAGCGGCTTCGAAACGCCCATGGGTGGCCGAGAGCACGGCATAGAAGCCCGCGAACAGCGCGGCAGTGGTGAACAGGTTGGGCAGCAGATAGATGCCGCGGGCCCGTTTGCGGGATGCGAGCGTTTCGTCCATAGTCTCCTTTGTCTGGATGCGCAGCAGGACTTGCACTGGCGCGAGTATAGCCGGGAGCCGACCCCGTCCGAAAGCGAGGAGCGGCACGCGCATCCGGGTGCGATCATCCGGGGACAGACACCGAACGCGCTCGAATCCACGCACCGTCGCCAGACGGACGGAGGGGACATGAGCCTGCATCGACCCAAACCGCCGCTGCCCAGTGACGACACCCGCTGGAAGCTGGTCAACGCCACCATGCGCCGCAACGGCTATGCCGATCACGCCCTGATCGAGACCCTGCACAGCGTCCAGGACGCCTTCGGCTTTCTCGACGAGACCGCGCTCAGGTTCGTCGCCGCCTCGCTCGACGTCCCGTTGAGCAAGGTCTTCGGTGTCGCCACCTTCTATCATCTGTTCCGACTCAAGCCCAAGGGACGTCACACCTGTGTGGTGTGCACCGGCACCGCCTGCTATATCAAGGGGGCGGGCGTGCTGGTCGATGCGCTGCGCGCGCACCACCAGGTCGAGCCCGGCGAGACCACCGCCGACGGCGCGCTCTCGGTGCTCACCGCGCGCTGTGTCGGCGCCTGCGGACTGGCCCCGGCGGCGGTGGTCGACGGCGAGGTCGTCGGCAAGCTCGCCCCGGAAGCACTGCTCGAACGGCTCGATCAGCTCGAACACGCGAAGACCGCACCAGCGCCGCCACCACGCGCCCGCGCGCCGGCCTGAGGCGGCGGCCTCAGCACAGGGGGCGGCGGGCACCGTCAGGCGCCACCGACCAGTCAGCCACCGAGATAGCCAACCTCAAGAGGAGAGCGGGACCGGGGCTTGCCAACGAGCCGTGCTATCCCACCCGGCCACAGCCGGGCTCCCCGCGACAGAGCGATGCATCTGGACGACCTCGCCGAACAGGCCGCCACCATCCGCGCCCGCGACGCGGAGACCGAACACGAGATCCGGGTGTGCATGGCCGCGAGCTGTCAGTCCTCGGGCTCCGGCCAGGTGCTCGATGCGCTGCGTGCCGGGGTCGAGCCGCAGACCCAGAGCTGTCGGGTCAAGGGGGTCGGGTGCATGGGGCTGTGCTCGGCCGGTCCGCTGGTCGCGGTGGCCGCACCCGGCGACACGCTGAACGCCTCGCGCCTCTATCGCGACGTCGCCCCCACCGACGCCCCGGCGATCCTCGACAACCTCGGCAACCCTGAGCCCATCGAGCGGCTGCACTGCCCCACCGACCAGCCCTTCTTCACCGCCCAGCATCGCATCGTGCTCGAACACTCGGGCCGGATCGACCCCGACAGCCTCGACGACGCCATCGCCGTCGGCGGCTACAGCGCCCTGGTGCGCGCGCTCACCGAGCTGACCCCGGCCGAGGTGCTCCGCGAGGTCACCAGCAGCGGCCTGCGCGGTCGCGGCGGCGGCGGCTACCCGACCGGACTGAAGTGGTCGACGGTGGCGAAGATGCCGGGCGGGCAGAAATATGTCGTGTGCAACGCCGACGAGGGCGACCCCGGCGCCTTCATGGATCGCGCGGTGCTCGAGTCAGACCCCCATCGGGTGATCGAGGGCATGGCCATCGCCGGCTATGCCGTCGGCGCGAGCAAGGGCTATGTCTATGTCCGCGCCGAGTACCCGCTGGCCGTCGAGCGGCTCACCAACGCCATCCGCAAGGCCAAGCGCGCCGGCTTCCTCGGCAGCCAGATCGCCGACACCCAGTTCGGCTTCGAGATCGAGCTCCGTCTCGGCGCCGGCGCCTTCGTCTGCGGCGAGGAGACCGCGCTGATGGCCTCGATCCAGGGGCTGCGCGGCCAGCCACGGCCACGCCCGCCCTACCCCGCCGAGGCCGGGCTGTGGGGCTGTCCGACGCTGATCAACAACGTCGAGACCTTCGCCAACATCGCCCCCATCGTGCGCGAGGGCGGCGACTGGTTCGCCGCCCTCGGCACCGAGGGCTCCAAGGGCACCAAGGTCTTCGCGCTCGCCGGCACCATCGTCAACACCGGGCTGATCGAGGTGCCCATGGGCACCCGCCTGGCGCACATCATCGAGGTCATCGGCGGCGGCATCCCCGGCGGCGGTCGGGTCAAGGCGGTACAGACCGGCGGCCCCTCGGGCGGCTGCATCCCCCGCGCCCATCTCGACACCCCGGTCGACTACGACAGCCTCAAGGGCCTGGGCACCATCATGGGGTCGGGGGGGATGATCGTGATGGACGAGCGCTCGAGCATGGTCGATGTCGCGCGCTACTTCATGGAGTTCTGCATGACCGAGTCGTGCGGCAAGTGCGTGCCCTGTCGCACCGGCACCCAGCAGATGCACGCCCTGCTCGAACGCATCGCCGCCGCCGAGGCCGGGCGCGCCGAGCTGGCGCTGCTCGAGGAGCTGTGCGAGGTGGTGCAGGCCACCAGCCTGTGCGGGCTCGGTCAGACCGCGCCCAATCCGGTGCTGAGCACGCTACGCTATTTCCGCGACGAGTACGAGTCGCGACTCGTCGACTGAAGGCACGGGAGGGAGCATGCCAGGTCCAGCCAGCCAGCCCAAGGTCCGTGTCGTCACCTTCAGGGTCGACGACCAGGACCTCTCCGCCCGCGAGGACGAGACCCTGATCGAGGTCTGTCGCGAGCACCGCATCCCGATCCCCAGCCTCTGCTACCTCGAGGGGCTCTCGGCCTGGGGCGGGTGCCGCTTGTGCATGGTCGAGATCGTCGGCCAACCACGCCTGGCCGCCGCCTGCTCGACGCGGGTGGTCGAGGGCATGGAGGTGCACACCGACACCGAGCGGCTGCGCCGCTACCGCCGCACCCTGGTCGAGCTGCTGTTCGCCGAGCGCGCCCATGTCTGCTCGGTGTGCGTCTCCAACGGTCACTGCGAGCTGCAGACTCTGGCGCAACGCTGCGGGGTCGACCACATGCGCATGCCCAGACGCGCCGTCTCCTACCCGGTCGACAGCTCGCACGAGATGTTCCGGGTCGATCACGACCGCTGCATCCTCTGCACCCGCTGCGTGCGGGTGTGCGACGAGATCGAGGGCGCCCACACCTGGGACGTGATGGGTCGGGGCAGCGACTGTCGGGTGATCACCGACATGGCTCAGCCCTGGGCCGAGAGCGAGACCTGTACCAGCTGCGGCAAGTGCGTCCAGGTCTGTCCCACCGGAGCGCTGGTCAAGCAGGGCACCTCGGTCGGCGAGATGGTCAAGGACCAGCACTTCCTGCCGATCCTCGCGCGCCGGAGGCATCCACGATGAGCGCCACCCCCAAACTCAAGGTCGCCACCGCCTGGCTCGACGGCTGCTCGGGCTGTCACATGTCGCTGCTCGACATGGACCAGCGGCTGATCGAGCTCAGCGAGCGCATCGATATCGTCTACAGCCCGCTGGTCGATGCCAAGGTGCTGCCCGAACGGGTCGACGTCGGCATCCTCGAGGGCTCGATCAGCAACGCCGACGACCTCGCGCTCGCCCGCCGCTTCCGTGCGCACTGCCGGGTGCTGGTGAGCCTCGGCGACTGCGCGGTCAACGGCAACGTGCCGGCGATGCGCAACCACTTCCCGCTCGAGCAGGTGCTCGCCCGCGCCTATCGCGAGAACGTCACCCTGCAGCCACAGCTGCCCGAGCGCGGGGTGCCGGCGCTGCGCCAGCGCGTGGTGCCGATCCACGGCGAGGTCGCCGTCGACGTCTTCGTCCCCGGCTGCCCCCCGAGCGCCGAGGCGATCTGGCAGGTGCTCGTCGCCCTGCTCGAGGGGCGCGACCCCGACCCCAGCGCCTTCACCCGCTTCGGCGCCTGACCAACCCCAGGAGACCACCGGCCATGTCCGACCCCGAGACCGAACAAGGCGTGATCGTCGCCCTGCTCGAGCGACTGCGCACCCAGCGCCTGCCGCGCGCGCTCGACATCAAGGCCAAGGTCGAGCGTGGCGAGGCGCTCGACACCTTCGACCTGAGCTTTCTCGAGGAGGTCTTCGCCGACGCCCGGTCGCTGCAGCCACGCTGGCGCGATCACCCCGAGCTCGGCGGCATCATCGCCTCGATGATCCATCTCTACCACGAGATCACCACCCGGGCGCTCGCCAACGAGCAGGGGCGCGAGACGGGCACCTGAGCCGGCACGCCACGAGCAAGAGGACACCATGAGCCGCACCATCACCATCGAGCCGGTCACCCGCATCGAGGGACACGCCCGGATCAGCCTCCAGCTCGACGACCAGGGCGAGGTCGCCGACGCCCGCTTCCATCTCACCCAGTTCCGCGGCTTCGAGAAGTTCTGCGAGGGTCGGCCCTATCGCGAGATGCCGGCGCTCACCGCGCGCACCTGCGGGATCTGCCCGGTCAGTCACCTGCTCGCCTCCAACAAGGCCTGCGATCATCTGCTCTCGGTGAGCATCCCGCCGGCGGCCGAGCGGCTGCGCCGGGTGATGAACCTTGCCCAGCTGGCGCAATCGCACGCGCTCTCCTTCTTCCATCTCTCCTCGCCCGACCTGCTGCTCGGCTGGGACTCCGACCCGGCCAGCCGCAACATCTTCGGGGTGATGCGCCAGCACCCCGAACTCGCGCGCGACGGCATCCGGCTGCGCCAGATCGGTCAGCAGATCATCGAGACCCTGGGCGGCAAGAAGATCCACCCGACCTGGGTGGTGCCCGGCGGGGTGAGCGAGCCGCTCGGCGCCGAGCAACGCGACGCCATCCTCGGCCTGCTCCCCGAGGGGCTGGAGATTGCCAAGCGCACCTACGACCTCTACAAGGGGCTGCTGCCGCGTTTTCGCGACGAGGCGACGCGCTTTGGCAACTTCCCCACCCTGTTTCTCAGCCTGGTCAGCCCCGAGGGACGGCTCGAGCACTACGACGGGCTGTTGCGGGTGAAGGACGCCGAGGGTCGAATCCTCGAGGATCAGGTGCCGCCGCACGAATACCCCCGGCTGATCGGCGAGGCGGTCGAGGACTTCAGCTACATGAAGTTCCCCTACTACAAGCCGCACGGCTATCCGCAGGGGATCTATCGCGTCGGCCCGCTGGCGCGGCTCAACAACGCCGACGCCTGCGGCACCCCCTATGCCGACGTCGCCCTCGCCGAGTTCCGCATGCTGCAGGAGTCCGGACCGGTGAGCAGCAGCTTCCACTATCACTACGCGCGGCTGGTCGAGATCATCTATGCCCTGGAGATGATGGAGCGACTGCTCAGACACCCCGAGATCCTCGACACCCGGGTGCGTGCCCGCGCGCGCAGCAATCGCGACGAAGGGATCGGTGTCGCCGAGGCCCCGCGCGGCACCCTGATGCACCACTACCGTATCGACGAGACGGGGCTGATCACCTGGGTCGATCTGGTGATCGCCACCGGTCACAACAACCTGGCGATGAACCAGAGCATCCGTCAGGTCGCCGCAGCCTATGTCGACGGCAACAGCTTGAACGAGGGCATGCTCAACCGGGTCGAGGCGGTGATCCGCTGCTACGATCCCTGTCTGTCCTGCGCCTCGCACGCCGTCGGTCAGATGCCACTGGTCATCGAGCTGCGCGATCAGCGCGAGCGGCTGCTCGACCGCCTGGAGCGCACATGCCAGTCCTGATCCTCGGCTACGGCAGCCCGATCCGCGGCGACGACGCCTTCGGCCCGCTGCTCGCCGAACAACTCGGGGCGGAGACGAGCGACCCGCGCCTGCGGATCCATGCCCGTCATATCCTCACCGCCGACCTGATCCCGGAGCTGCTCGACTGCGACCGGGTGATCTTCCTCGACGCCGCGCTCGATACCGCGCCCGGCGAGATCCGTTGTCAGCGTCTCGACCCGAGTCGCGCCGGCGGATCGAGCATGGCCCACTTCCTCGATCCGCGCGAACTGCTCGCCTGGTGCGAGGCCCTCTATGACCACCGCCCGAGGGCCTGGCTGCTCTCGGTCGGCGCCGCCTCGCTCGACTACGCCAGCTACCGGCTCTCGCCCGAGGTCGCGCGGATGATCCCGGCGGTGCGGGTCCACATCGAGCGCCTGCTCGAACAGACGCCGACCGAGACCGGGAGCGAGGCATGAGCCAATGAAAAACGGGGATGCGCGAACGCATCCCCGTTGATCTGGTTCACCGACGGCCGTCAGAGACCGCTCGGCGACACCGGATCGGTGGCCGTTACCAGCCCAGACCGATCGAGAACACCACCGCGTGCACCGCAAGCGCGATGACCAGCACGGAGAACAGGATCGGCATCAGCCAGGTGGCAGGATTGACGACGAGCCAGATCTTCCAATCGTCATCGGGGTTTTTCGGCTTTGCGATATCGCTCATGACAACTCTCTCTTTGAGTGATGGTCAGGGACGCCGGTGGGCGTGAGATCAGAACCAGGGATTGGCCGCGATGACGAACAGATGGGCGAGCGCAGCAAGCCCGACGAACGCGGTGTAGGTCACCTTGAACTGCTCGTGGAATTCCTTCGCCTGCTGATCGGTCAGTCCGGAAAGACTCATTGGGGTCATCCTCCAAGATGGGTCATGGGTTACCGCGACCGGGGCCGCGGCGGGTGTGCCGCGACGACGAACGGCTCGCCGTCACGACGGAGACGGATCAAGCGGTCTCGGGCATGGCCGGAGCGGCTTCTTCAGCCGGTGCGGCCTCCTCGGCAGGTGCAGCGTCCTCGACCGGCGCGGCCTCTTCGGCGGCAGGCGCAGCCTCTTCGACTGCGGCCGGCTCCTCGACGATGACCACCTCCTCGACGACCACGACCTCTTCGGGCGCGGCAGCCGCCTCGGGCGCCGCCCAACCCTGATCCGGGAGCGAGAAGGCATAGACATGGACCGCGAGCGCGACGACCAGCACCGCGGCAAGGATCGGAATCAGCCAGGTTGAGGGATTGACGACCAACCAGATCCGGTAATCCTGTTCCATCGGCTTGTAGTCGAATACCTGCATGATTCTCCTCCTCGGCGGATTGCGAATTGAGAGTTCGGTGATCGAGAACCGAATGGCCTGGCAATCAGCCAGACCTTGAAATTTCTCAGAACCCCTTGGGGATCCCAGGTGTCATATTAGCTTGACGCCTTGTGATGTCAATAAAATTGGACAGATGTTTTTAATGGACAGACAAGCCGCTGAATCGGCTTTCATTTCAATTCGCAAGACATTTCATGGTTCGATAATTGCTAGTTTCCCGAGACGACCATGACACCCGGAAATCGACGCACCCCACTCCCCGGTGAGGCTGAAGCCACAGACGTCAGGAAGGTCCCGGAACCATCTCTCACGTCCCGAACCTGGCGCGGCACGCACGCCGCGCCAGACATCGGGATCACGCGCCGAGCAGCCCGCGATAGAGGTCGAGATAACGCGCCGCCGGGCGCCGCCAACCGTGATCGGCACGCATCCCGTTGTCCCGGAGACGATCGAAGTGATCCGGGTGATGGCGCCACAGCCAAGCGGCGCGACCCAGGACGGCATGCACCGCCTCGGTCGTCTGCGCCTCGAACAGATAACCGTTGCGCTCACCCACCGGGCGATCGCTGTGGTTGGCGTCGACCACGGTATCGGCCAGACCGCCGACCCGACGCACCAGGGGGACGGTGCCGTAGCGCATCGCGATCAGCTGGGTCAGCCCGCAGGGCTCATAGCGGCTCGGCACCAGGATCATGTCGGCACCGGCATAGATGAGATGGGCCAGCCCCTCGTCGAAGGCGAGTTCGAGATGGGCATCGGGACAGTCGGCCAGCGCCTCGCGCTTGGCGGCGAAGCGCGCGGCCACCGCCGCATCCGGCGCGGCGCCGAGCAGCACCACCTGACAGCCGAGCGCGAGCGCGCTGTCGATCCCGCCGAGGATCAGCTCGACACCCTTCTGCGCGTCGAGCCGACTGACCACGGCGAGGATCGGCGCGGCGCGCGCGCGCAACCCCAGACGCCGGCGTAACGCCTCGCCGTTGCGGGCCTTGAGCGACAGGCTGTCGGGGCCATAGTGGACGGGGATCAGCGGATCGGTCCGCGGATCCCAGAGCGCGTCGTCGATGCCGTTGAGGATGCCGCCGAACTTGTCGACATGGGCCTGTAGCACCCCCTGCAGCCCCATGCCCTGCCCGGTGTGCAGGACCTCCCAGGCATAGCGCGGCGAGACGGTATTGACGAAGTCGGCACAGTGGATGGCGCCACGCAACAGATTGGCCCGCCCCGGCGCGGCGGGATCGTCGAGCGGCCCCGGACCGAGCAGCGTCCCGACATCGACCCCGAGACGGGCCAACACCGCCGGCTCGATCAGCCCCTGATGGGCGAGGTTGTGCAGGGTGAGACAGACCCGGACCGGGGGCTCGCCGGCATCCGTCACGGCCCATTGCAGCGCCGGTAGCAGCGCGCTCTGCCAGTCGTGACAATGGATGATGTCGGGCCGCCATCCGGGGCGGCGCAGCAGCGCATCGGCCGCGCGCGCGAACAGCGCGAAGCGCAGCCCGTCGTCGGGCTCACCGTAGACGTGCGGGCGGCGGAACCAGTCACCCGCCGGATCGATCAGGACACAGTCGAGTCCCTCGGCGCGCAGACGCCAGCAGGTGCACTCGAGCGCGGCGCCGTCGAGCGGGATCGATACTGCGACGTCGAGCGGCTCGAGCCGCGAGACGAAAGGCTCCGGCAGCAGCCCGCGATAATAGGGCAGCAGCACCTGGACCTCGACACCGGTCGCGGCCAGGGCGCGCGCCAGCCCCTGGATGAAGTCACCGAGTCCACCGACCTTGGCAAAGGGCGCACACTCGGCGCCGACCATGACCACGCGCATCGCTCAGTCCTCCTCGGTGCGCGACGCCAGCGCTGGCGGATGCTGCGCCAGGATCGCACGCAGCAACTCAGGATCCTCGACCCGACACTCGAACTGGAAGCGCCCACCGGGCCCCACCCGATACGGCTGACCGAAGAGATCGATCTCGCGCCCCGGCGGCGCCCAGCCCGAGACGCACAACCGCGCCTCGACCACGACATCCTCGGCGCGCGGCGAGGGCTGTGCGTACTCCAATCTCGGCGGGGCCTGACCGACCAGTCGCGCCTCCTCCGGCCGCGACACATCGGCAGGCGCGGCGATCGACACCGAGGCGGCGACATCGCCTCGCGCCACGACACCGCGGCGCACCCGCTCGACATCGACCTCGAGCCCGAGTCCATGCGCGAAGGGCTCGGAGCGGGCGATCATCACCCAGCCCTCGGCGCCGTCGGAGAGCCCGAGCTCGGCGCAATAATCACCGCTCGGCGGTCTCTCCACGAGTCCCATCAGCCCATGCGCGCCACCGCTCACCCGTGCCCGCACCACCCGCTCCGCCACCAGCCGATCGCCGGCGCCCGGATCCGCACGCAGCAACCGCACCACCGGACTCGCCCCTCCAGGACCAAAGAGCGCGGCGGCGCGAGCCACATCGGTCGAGGCGAGACACCAGCTCGCCCCGATACCACCGGCGGCGCGCTCGAACAGGGTCACCTCACTGCCACGCCGGGGCGCAGGGAAATCCAGCGACACCGGATACGACATCAGCGATGGATCGACCATCACCGCATCGGCGGCATCGCCGGGACGCGCACTGACCTCGTCCGCGCTGAAGTCTTGGTGGATATCGATCGCTCTGCGCTCCTCTTCAAATCAGCCCCATCAGGCCTCGGCGTCGGCCGACGTCAAATCGACCGCGCAGCATATCGGAGGCGGCGCCGAGCCGCTCTCTCCCGCGAACTCGGCCAAGGCGGATGCAGCAGCCTCCAGGCGTTGATGCAGATACGGCAGCCAGGACTCGCCCCAGTACAGATAGCAGCTGGTCTCGGCCTCGAGGATCAACTGCCGGGCGCGCGTCAGGTGGCCATCATCGTCATCCTCGCGATATTCGCGCAACAGACTCCAATACCGCTCGCTCAGTCGCACCAGCTCGGTCACCGCCGCACGCTGCGCCCGACTACCGGTCCAGCGCGAGAGCGCGGCGCCGACATCGGCGTTCCAGCAATCGGTCTGGACCCGCGCGTGGACGCGTGGATGAAAGGCATCGAGATAGCGTCCGAGCGAGACCGGACGGATCATGCTCTCGCCGGCGCGCCAGCGCGTCATCTGCGGCGCGAAGAAATGACCGAAGAAGCCAGCCTGCTCCTGGGTCTGACGCAGCCAGGCACCATTCTCACCGTCGCACCAGGTGGTGAGCAAACGCGGCTCGCGGGGACGCGGCGAGCGGGCAGCGCGGACACAGACCTCGCGCTCGAAACCATCGGGCTCCAGTCCCGATTGCTGCGCGCCGGAGAGGGCGCGATCGCGCGGCACCACACGGATGCAGGCGCCATCATGACAGGCCAGATAGGGGCGCAGCACGTCGCTCATGCCATCTGCCGGGCGCACATGGCCACCGTCGACCACCACATAGTCGTAACCGGCCTTCACCAGCGCCGGGATCATCTCCATGGTGAAGGCCAGCTCCGGCGGCCAGAACCCACGCGGCGCGCGGCCGAAGGCGCGCTCAATCAGGGCCCGCCCCCGCGTCAATTGCTCGGACCAGTCGGCGCGCGCGATCAACGGGAAGATCGGGTGCGAATACCCTGTCCCCACCAGCTCGATGTTGGCCGCCCGGCGATATCGATCGAGCATCGCCGGGATGTCGACGATGGCGCGATAGCGCGCGACCACCTCAGGATCGAGCAGCTGCTCGAGCAGCACCCCGGAGAAACCGACATGCAACACCGCGACATCGCGAAAGTGCTCGGCATAGCGCAGGACCCGTTCGTAACAACGGATGATCTGCTCGGCCTCCCAGGGGCTGACCTCGATCAGCAGGCGCAGATTGCCCGGGGGCTGGTGCATGTGGAGCCCGAGCGCGTGGGCGATATTGGTGACGGTCATCCGGATCTGAACAGCGGGTCGACGAGTCCCGTGACATCCACGGGCTAGAGCAATCCCACATTAAACAATGGGGCGGGACGGGTAAAGCGCGGGATAGCGGCCAGCGGCCAGCGGCCAGCGGCCAGCGGCCAAGAGGATTGAACCGCAATGGCGCAAAGAGCGCGAGACAGGCAAGAGCCACCAGCCGTCAGCCGCCGCCAGCCAGCCCTCGCCCCTGGAGGCTGAAAGCTGGCCGCTGGAGGCTGACGATCGACGCGCCCTACTCGGCCCGCCCCTCGAGCACCACCAGGCTACGGCCGCGCACCAGCAGCACCGAGGCCGGGTGCGGCGGCTGGAGGTCGGGCTCGATCAGGTCGGTCGGTGAGGCCCTGGCGGTATCGAGCGCACGGAACCAGGCAACGCCCGGGAGCTGCGGCAGGGTGAAGCGGCGGGCACAGGGCTCCATGTTGATGGCGACATGGAGCACCGCCTCGGTCTTGTGCAACGGCGCCAGGGTAAAGGCGAGCACCCGCGCCTCGGGGTCATCCCAGGGGGGCTGATCGGGTTCGAGCCCGTGCCAGCGGATGTCGGGCAGCCCCCCGCCAGCGCGCGCCCGACCGCTGAGAAAGCGCCGCCGGCGCAGGCTCGGATGGCGCTGGCGCAGCGCGATCAGGCCGCGCACGAAACCCAGCATGCTGGCGTTGCGTTCGACCAGCGACCAATCGAACCAGTTCTCGGCGTTGTCCTGACACCAGGCGTTGTTGTTGCCGCCCTGGCTGCGCAGCACCTCGTCGCCGGCGAGCAGCATCGGCACCCCCTGACTGAGCAGCAGCAGCGCAAGCAGATTCTTGGCCTGACGCCGACGCAGCGCCAGCACCTCGGGGTCATCGGTCTCACCCTCGATGCCGCAGTTCCAGCTCAGATCGTCGTCGGTGCCGTCGCGGTTGTCCTCGGCGTTGGCGAGGTTGCGCTTGCGGTTATAGGAAACCAGATCCCAGAGGGTGAAACCGTCGTGACAGGTGACGAAGTTGACGCTGTTGAGCGGATGGCGGAGGTTGGCCTGGTAGAGATCACTGCTGCCGGCGAGCCGGGTGGCGACCTCGGCCACCAGCCCGGGATCGCCGCGCACGAAACGACGGATCACGTCACGATAGCGACCGTTCCACTCCATCCAGCGATAGCCGGGGAAGCTGCCGACCTGATAGAGCCCGGCGGCGTCCCAGGCCTCGGCGATGATCCGGCTGGTGGCCAGGGTGTCGGAGAGCTCGATCCCCCACAACACCGGCGGGTTGGCCAACGGCTGACCGTCGGCGTCGCGCGCCATGGCGCTGGCCAGGTCGAAGCGAAAGCCGTCGACGTGCATCTCGCGCACCCAGTACTCGAGCGCGTCGATGATATAGCGCGCCACCAGCGGGTGATTGGCGTTGACGGTATTGCCACAACCGGTGAAATCGAGATAGATGCGCCGATCGAGCACGTCGAGACAGTAGAAGGTCTCGTTGCCGAAGCCCTTGAAGGTCAGGGTCGGCCCCCCCGCCCCGCCCTCGCTGGTGTGGTTGAAGACCACATCGAGGATGACGCCGATGCCGGCGCGGTGCAGCGCCTTGACCAGATCACGGAACTCGCGCCGGTGGCAGCCGGCCTCGGGGTCGACGCAATAGCCCGGGTGTGGCGAGAAGAAGCCGTAGCTGCTGTAGCCCCAGTAATTGCGCAGCCCCGCTCGCCACACCGCCGGCGGCACGTCCTGCTCGTCGAAGGCCATCACCGGCATCAACTCGACATGGCTGATGCCGAGCGCGCGCAGATAGGGGATCTTCTCGATCAGTCCGAGGAAGGTCCCCGGGTGCGCGACCCCGGCACTGGGATGTCGGGTGAAGCCGCCGACGTGCAGCTCGTAGATGATCGTCTCCTCCCAGGCTCGGCGCAGCGGGGTGTCGCCCTCCCAGTCGTACTCCTCGGCCAGCACCACGCCGCGCGGCGAGTCGTGGGGGCGCACGCCCTCGTCCTGACGGCGCCAGCGGTCCCAGTCACAGACGTTGACCGCGCGCGCCCAGGGGTCGACCAGCTCGACCTCCGTGTCGAAGCGCCAGCCGTTGCCCTGCGGATCGAAGGGACCGTCCATGCGCCAGGTGTAGTGGGTCCCCGGCGGCAGATCGACCACCAGCACGTGCCAGGAGAAGAAGGTGTGGTTGACCTCGGGGTCGAGACGGATGACCTGGAAGGGCTCGGCGCTGTCGGCACCGGCATAGAGCAGCAGCTCGGCACCGGTGGCATGACGACTGAACACCGAGAAGTTGACCCCGGCGTCCTCCACGGTCGCCCCCGGCGGGTGACGGTGCCCGGGCAGGGTGTGATACGGAGCATTGAGAACGACCATGACGGAATACGCAGCCCCGGTTGCGAATGCTGCCGGAAGGGACAGCTGAAGAGGTGACGCAGCCGCGGCGTCACAGGCACCGCGAGCATAGCACGGGCGCTCGCCCCGACCGCCTCAGGCGTGCCGCACCGCCGCCGGCGCAGGACGATCGACCCAGCCCCAGGCCAGCACCCAGGCCACCGCCGAGGCCAGCGCCGCGCCGCCGAAGGTCACCAGCGCACCGGCGTCCTCCCACAACAACCCACCGATCAGGCTGCCGGCGGCGCCGCCGGCGCCGAAGCTCAGCGCGCTGTAGAGCGCCTGCCCGCGCCCCTGGGTGCGCCCCGGAAAGGCATGGTGGACCCAATGGATCGCCGCGGCATGGAAGGTGGCAAAGGTCGCGGCATGGAGCAACTGGGCGAGCACCTGCAGCCACAGCAGCTCGACCCAGGCGCCGATCACCAGCCAGCGCACCACCGCCAGGGCCAGACTCCAGAGCAGCACCCGACGCGCCCCGA
This sequence comes from Marichromatium sp. PS1, assembly GCF_041155115.1. NCBI lineage: Bacteria > Pseudomonadati > Pseudomonadota > Gammaproteobacteria > Chromatiales > Chromatiaceae > Marichromatium > Marichromatium sp. PS1. The sequence goes on along the minus strand of NZ_BAAFHB010000002.1, from coordinate 1,622,922 downwards.
AGCGCTCGAGCAGGCGGTGCATCACCAGAAAGATCGCCACCTCGGCCACCACCCCCAACGCCCACAGCCCGCCGACGGCGTCGGTACCGTAGCCGTTGGCCTCGAGATGGATCGAGTAGAAGGCGTAATAGATGCCATGGGCGAGCTGCATCAGCAGACAGGCGGCGAAGAAGGCAAGCACCGCGGGCCGGCGCAACAAGGCCCCGATCCGGGGCTCGGTGCCCTTGGCATGCACTGGCGCACTGTCGGGGATCACCAGACTGGTCAACCAGATCCCAAGGAGCAGCGCCAGCACCCACCAGGGCAGGATCGCGAACGACTGCACGTGCAGCGCCATCCCCAGCGCCACCACCACCAGCACGAAGCCGACCGAACCCCACACCCGCACCAGCGCATAGCGCGTCGGCCGACGGCGGAGATGATTGAAGGTCACCGCCTCGAGCTGCGGCAACGAGGCGTTCCAGAAAAAGCTGAACAGCGCCATCGCCAGCGCCGTGGCCCAGAACCCCTCGCCGAAGAAGATCAGCCCGAAGAGCACGACCGAGAGCAGCGCGGCGAGCCGCACCAAGGGCATCCGCCGGCCGCTGCGGTCGGCAAGCTGACCCCAGACCAGCGGGGCGACGACCTTGGTGGCGTAGAGGATCGCCATCAACTGGCCGATGGCCAGGGCATCGAAGCCGCGATCCTGCAGATAGAGCCCCCAATAGGGCACCAACGCCCCGAGCGAGGCGAAATAGAAGAAGTAGTAGCCGGAGAGACGCCAGTAGGGCATGACGGGGGCGCGCGGCGCCACGGGGGCGCGCACGCGGACTCAGGCGCCGGGGGCGCGCGCGGCGATCGGTGGGATCGGCGCCTGGGTGGTGGCGTTCTGGGCGCGGTGGCGCAGCAGATGATCCATCAACACGATTGCCAACACCGCCTCGGCGATCGGCGTGGCGCGGATCCCCACACAGGGGTCGTGACGCCCCTTGGTGACCACCTCGACGGGGTTGCCGTCGCGATCGATCGAGCGCCCGGGGATGCGGATGCTCGAGGTCGGCTTGAGCGCGATACGGACCACCAGGTCCTGGCCCGAGGAGATGCCGCCGAGTACCCCGCCGGCATGGTTGGAGAGGAAGCCCTCCGGGGTCATCTCGTCGCGATGCTCACTGCCGCGCTGCTCGACACAGGCGAAGCCGTCACCGATCTCGACCCCCTTGACCGCGTTGATCCCCATCATCGCGTGGGCGATGTCGGCGTCGAGCCGGTCGTAGATCGGCTCGCCGAGCCCGGTGGGCATCCCCTCGGCGACCACGGTGAGCGCCGCCCCGATCGAATCGCCGGACTTGCGCAGCTCGTCCATGAAGCGCTCGAGCTCGGGCACGCTCTCGCGACACGGCCAGAAGAAGGGGTTGGACTCGACCGCCGCCCAGTCGAAGCCGCGCGGACGGATCGGGCCGAGCTGGGAGAGATGACCGCGGATCCGCACCCCGACCTGCTCGGCCAGATACTTCTTGGCGATCGCCCCGGCGGCGACCCGCACCGCCGTCTCGCGCGCCGAGGAACGACCGCCGCCGCGATAGTCGCGATGACCGTACTTCTGGTCGTAGCAGTAGTCGGCGTGGCCGGGACGATAGCGGGTGGCGATCTCGGAGTAGTCCTTGGAGCGCTGGTCCTCGTTACGGATCAGCAGCCCGATCGGTGCCCCCGTGGTACGCCCCTCGAACACCCCGGAGAGGATCTCGACGGTGTCGGACTCGCGCCGCTGGGTGGTGTGGCGCGACTGCCCCGGCTTGCGCCGATCGAGGTCGCGCTGCAGATCGGCCGCGCACAGCGCCAGCCCGGGCGGGCAGCCGTCGACCATGCCGCCGATGGCCGGCCCGTGGCTCTCGCCGAAACCGGAGACGACGAACAGTTTACCGAGACTGCTTCCAGACATGATCGGGATCCAGGCAACGAGAAGGATTCAGGACAACGGATCGAGCCACGCCGAGCACACCGGCGCGGCCCGACGGATCAATAGGTCGGCGGCGCCACCATGTCGTCGGGATCGAGCCAGGCATTGCCCTTGGCCAGCACCTCGCGACTCAGGGTACTGGTGGCCTGGTGGAGCTTGACCCCATTGACGATGTAGTTGTAGCGCGCGCTCAGGTACTCGAACTCGGCCTGGAACAGGTTGCGCTGGGCGTTGAGCACGTCGACCTGGGTGCGGGTGCCGACCTCGAGCCCGGCCTGGGTCGATTCCAGCGCCGAGCGCGCCGAGACGATCGAGGCCTGACGGGCCTTGACGTCCTCGATGCTCGAGAGGATGCCGCGATAGGCGTCCTTGACCTGCTGGCTGACCTGACGACGGGTCTGGTCGAGTCGGTCCTGAGCGGCGCGGAAGTTGTAGCCGGCCTCACGGGTGCGCGAACTCACCGCCCCACCCTGGAACACCGGGATGTTGACGCTCAGACCGACGAAACCGGTGTCGGAGTCGGTGTCGAAGGTCGCATCGGAGCGCGAGATGTCGTAGCCGGCCTGGAGGTTGACCGAGGGGTAGTGGCCGGAGCGCTCGATCTCGATGCCCTTGCGCGCGGCATTGGCCGCCTCGCTCGCGGCGATGATGCCGTAGTTGCTGCGCAGTGCGGTCTTGGCCCAGACGTCGATCTCGTTGGGTTCGGGCGGCGAGAGCGGCAGGCGGTCGCCGAGGCGCGCCAGCGGTACCTGGATCGGGCCGACGATGGTGCGCAGCGCCTCCCAGGCGTTGTCGAGATCGTTGCGCGCGGTGATCAGGTCGGCGCGCGAGCGGTCGTAGGCGGCCTGACTCTCGTTGACGTCGGTGATCGCCACCAGACCGACCTCGAAGCGCTGGCGCGACTGCTCGAGCTGGCGCTCGTTGGCGCGCAGCAGCGCCTCCTGCACGGTCACCGCGTCGGCGGCGCGCAGCACGTTGAAATAGGCCTCGGTGGTCTGGACCATGAGTTCGAGCTGGGAGTCGCGGAACTCGGCCTCGGCCTGGGCGATGACATGATCGGATTGCTTCAGGGTCATCCAGCTGGCGCGGTCGTAGACGGTCTGGTTGACCACCGCCTGCAGCCCCTGGGTGCCGTACTTGTCATAGCGGTCGAAGCTGCCGAAGGTGCTGGTACCGCTGCTGTCGACGCTCTGATAGTCGATGTCGCCCTGCACGCTCAGGTTCGGCAGCAGCAGTGCCTGGGCCTGGGGGCGGGCTTCGCGGGAGGCGAACAGACGCTGTTCGGCCTCGCGCAGGGTGGGCGCGCTCTGCGCGGCCATGTCATAGATCTGCAGCAGATCCTCGGCCTGGCTCAGCGGCGCGATCCCGCACAGAAGAGCCGTGATCAGGGTCGGAAGGGTTTTCCGCATCGGATTTGGTTTCCTGGGTGCAGACCCGCGCACGACGGCTGGAGATCGTGCTTGGATCCGGAGGCGATGGTTCCAATCGAGACGGGATTCCGTCATCATGCTTGGATTGCAGTATAGGGGAGAAGCGGGCCCGCCCTCAATGCGTCGGCGCCCTGCCCCGACCGGACGTCCCCGCACCGCGCAGACCGCCCGCCGTTCCCCGCTCACAAGGATTCCCCCAACGATGGCACGTCTCGTCGCTAGCGACTTCCGTCCCGCCTGGTGGTTGCCCGGCGCCCATCTGCAGACCGTCTGGCCGGCGCTGATGCGCCGACGCCCGCCGCTCGACCTGACCCCGAGACGCATCGAGCTCAGCGATGGCGACTTCATCGATCTCGCCATCGGTCGCCCCGTCGGTCCGCGGGTGGTGTTGATCCACGGGCTCGAGGGCAACCTCGAGTCGCACTACGCCGGCTCACTGATCCACGCCCTCGAGGGCGCCGGCTTCCAGCCGGTGTTCATGCACCTGCGCGGCTGCTCGGAGGCACCCAATCGGCTCGATCGCTCCTATCACTCGGGGGCCTCGGAGGACCTCGCCGAGGTGCTCGAGCAGCTCGCCGCCGACCCCGAGGGCGAGCCGCTTGCGGCGGTCGGCTTCTCGCTCGGCGCCAACCTGTTGCTCAAGTATCTCGGCGAGCGCGACACCGCGCGGGTCGGCGCAGCGATCGCCGTCTCCGTCCCCTTCGTGCTGCGCGACGGCATGCTGCGTTTCAATCGTGGGCTCTCGAGGGTCTATCGTCGCTATCTGCTCGACCGGCTCAAGGCCAACCTGCGACGCAAGTTCGCCGACCGCCCCCTGCCGCTGGCGGTCGACCTCGAGCGGATCGGCGACTTCAACGACTTCGACGACCAGATCACCGCACCGCTCAACGGCTTTGCCGGTGTCTTCGACTACTACAGCCGCTCGAGCTGTCGCGGCTATCTGCGCGGGATCACCACCCCGACGCTGATCATCCACGCCGCCGACGACCCCTTCATGTATCCGTCCACGGTCCCGATGGCACACGAACTCGGCCCCGGCGTCACCCTGGAGCTCAGCCGCCACGGCGGCCATGTCGGCTTCGTCTCCGGCAGCCATCCCTGGCGCCCGATCTATTGGCTCGAGCAGCGTATCCTCGCGCAGTTGCGCGACCTGCGCGGCTGAATCGCCACCCTCAGCCCCGGGTATCGCCGAGCGGCGTTCAGCCCGGGGCTTCTATGCTAGTCTTCGCCCATTTTCGAAGGAGAGTCACGCCGATGCCGCTTGCATTCGCCCCCGTCCTCGCCGCCGCCCTGCTCGCACTGAGCCTGGGCGGTTGCGCCACCCCCGAGACCAGCAGTGACTTCAAGGCCCAGGACCCGCAGTCACAGACCTGCCTGGCACGCTGCGAGATCGCCAGCACGCATTGCGAGCAGCGCCAGCAGATCCGCGAGACCGAGTGCCAGACCCATATTCGCATGATCGGGGAAGACTACGAGACCTGTGTCGCCAATCGCGGCGCCGGCTGCCTGAAGCCCGACGTCTGTCTTGGCGCGGACCTGCGCATCTGCCGTATCCAGCGCGAAGAGTGCGTGGCCGCCTGCGCGGCGAGCCACCGCGCCACCACCGCACCGAGCGACGTCGAGGCGGCAGCGTCCGCTGAGAAGGAAGAGCAGGCCGAGGGCTGAACGCCCCCGGCCAGGTAGGATGACGAACGGGCGGCGGTCGTGCCGCCCGCCCCGTTCAGCCCATCTCGAGCAGCGTGCGCAGCTCGATGATCGCCGCGTTGGCCCGTGAGATGTAGGAGGCCATCACCAGCGAGTGATTGGCCATCGGGCCGAAGCCGGTACCGTTAAGGATCAGCGGGCTCCAGATCGGGCTCTGCGTCTCCTCGAGCTTGCGGATGATCTGGCGCAGCGAGACCAGCGCGTTCTTGTTCTCGAGCACCGACTTGAAATCACCCTCGATTGCCTGGAGGGTGTGGAGCAACGCCCAGGTGTAACCACGCGCCTCGAAGAAGACGTCGTCGATCTGGTTCCACGGCGTCTTCTGCACCCGCTCCTCGGGGACCGCCGTCGACTGACGCGCGCTTGGGTCGCCAGCCAGGTCGGTGTTGAGCTGACGCTGCCCCACGGCATAGGACAGACGCTGCGCCAGACTCCCCAGACGCTTCTCCACCAGCCCCAGATACATCGTCAGGTTGTCGGCGCGGGCAAAGAACTGACCATCCTGAGCGCGCTCGTCGGAGAGTCGCTCAAGATAACGATAGAGCGCATCGGCACCCTTGCGGTACTCGGACTCGCTCGAGGGCAGGATCCAGGAGTTGGCGTTGTAGTTGAACTGCGGCTGGGCGATCTGCAGGTCGACGTCCTCGATCGACTGCGACTGGGCACGGCTGAGGTGATTGCGCAGCGAGTCGACGAGGTCGCGCACCTCGGTCAGGGCACCGAACTCCCAACTGGGGATATTGTCGAGATAGACCCCGGGCGGCATCACATCATTGGAGAGATAGCCACCGGGCTTGTCGAGCAGGGTCTCGACGATGCGGATGGCGGTGGCCGTGGTCAGGGTGCCCGGGACCAGTCGGGCCTCGTCGCCCCCGACCATCTCCAGTGCGCTCTCGCGCACATCGAACTCGCCGGGCGAGCGCGACCAGACGATGCCGAGCACCAATACCACCAACAGATAGGTGACCAGAAATACTCCGCTGGTCCACCAGAGGCCCCGTTCGCGCCAGATGCGCGGGTTGTAGAGTTCCATTAAATTCTTGGCTCGTCGACGGATCGCGGCCCTGAGGCCGGATAGATTCAGGTCCATCACTTGACTCCTTACTGACTGAAAGTCTGACAAGGACGCAGCCCCCATGGCGGTACGGGGGACAGCGTCCCGAAATTCGTCGTACCGCGGCCCGGGCCACGCGATGCGCTACCCGACGAGCGAGAGGCCCGCGCCCACCTCGAGTGATTGCGGACAGACAACCGGGCGTGTCGGGCGCAACCCGCCCTGACATCAAACCCGACCCTACCATTCTCGCCCCGAGACCGGCCCCGGGTCCATGCGGTGTTGCCTAGAGACTGCACCATGCGCCGAACGTTCCCCAAGACACATGCGCCATCGCCATCGGTAACCACCATGCTCGCGCACGGAAGACACGTCTCGTCCACCTTTGATGCTGTGTGCGCCGGTGCAGTTTCACAATCCACCCGATTGAGATAACGCATCAACTTTTTGTTGACATCGGCGAGGAATGACCAAGAGAATCGGTCTTTCCTTTTGTTTTGTGCGGAAAGCGACAAGCACACCGCGTCCCCGCTGAGCTGGACCCGAAACACAGACATCGAGCGCCGAGCGGCACTGGTCTGGGGCCGCAGGCAGCGGCGCGCGGCGCCGAGTCGAGGCACAGACCCCACTCATCGTGTTTCGGATAAACCCATGCAACGAGAATCGATCGACGCTATCGAGGCGAATCCGCGCTATCAACAGCTGGTCAGATCACGCAAGCGCTTCGCCTGGGTGCTGACCCTGCTGATGCTGGGCATCTATTACGGCTTCATCCTCACCATCGCCTTCGCCCCTGAACTCCTGGCGATCCCGGTCGCCGAGGGCGCGATCATGACCATCGGCATGCCGCTCGGTGTGGTCATCATCCTCAGCGCCTTCCTGCTCACCGGCATCTACGTGGTGCGCGCCAACGGTCACTTCGACCGCCTGACCAAAGAGATCCAGGAGGAGGCACGATGAGACGCTTCGCACCCTGGGGCGTACTCGCCGCCCTGCTCATCCCCTTCGGTCTCGCCGCCGCCCCGGCAATGAGCGGCGCGGTGGAGAAACAGGCGGTCAACGTCACCGCCATCAGCATGTTCGTCGCCTTCGTCGTCGGCACCCTCGGCATCACCTACTGGGCGGCGCGCCGCACCCGCAGCGCCAAGGACTTCTATACCGCCGGCGGCGGCATCACCGGCTTCCAGAACGGTCTGGCGATCGCCGGCGACTACATGTCGGCGGCCTCCTTCCTCGGCATCTCCGGGCTGGTCTTCGCCTCCGGCTACGACGGCCTGATCTACTCGATCGGCTTCCTCGTCGGCTGGCCGGTGATCATGTTCCTGCTCGCCGAGCAGATCCGTAACCTCGGCAAGTTCACCTTCGCCGACGTCGCCTCCTACCGCTTCGGCCAGACCCAGATCCGCACCATGGCCGCGCTCTCCTCGCTGGTCGTGGTCGCCTTCTATCTGATCGCGCAGATGGTCGGCGCCGGCAAGCTGATCCAGTTGCTGTTCGGTCTCGAGTACTGGATGGCGGTGGTCGCCGTCGGCGTGCTGATGATGGTCTACGTCATCTTCGGCGGCATGACCGCCACCACCTGGGTGCAGATCATCAAGGCGGTGCTGCTGCTCTCCGGCGCCACCTTCATGGCCTTCGCCGCGCTCTCGGCCTTCGGCTTCTCCCCCGAGGAGATGTTCCGCCAGGCCACCGAGATCCACCCCAACGGTCTCGACATCATGGGACCGGGCTCGCTGGTGCAGGATCCGATCAACGCCATCTCGCTGGGGCTGGCGCTGATGTTCGGCACCGCCGGCCTGCCGCACATCCTGATGCGCTTCTTCACCGTCCCGGATGCCAAGGAGGCGCGCAAGTCGGTGTTCTACGCCACCGGCTTCATCGGCTACTTCTACATCCTCACCTTCATCATCGGCTTCGCCTCGATCGTGCTGCTCGCCCAGCACCCCGAGTTCTTCAAGCCCGAGGCACTGAGCGCCGAGGGTGCGGTACTCAGCGAGCGCCTGGTCAGCGGGGTTGAGGGCGGCTCCAACATGGTCGCGATCCGGCTGGCCGAGGCCGTCGGCGGCAACCTCTTCCTCGGCTTCATCTCGGCGGTGGCCTTCGCCACCATCCTCGCCGTGGTCGCCGGGCTGACCCTGGCCGGCGCCTCGGCCATCTCCCACGACCTCTATGCCAGCGTGATCGCGCGCGGTCGTGGCAACGAGGCCACCGAGATCCGCATCTCGCGCTTCGCCACCTTCGGGCTGGGACTGGTCGCCATCGCACTCGGCATCGCCTTCGAGAGCCAGAACGTCGCCTTCATGGTCGGCCTGGCCTTCGCGATCGCTGCCAGCGCCAACTTCCCGGTGCTGGCCGCCTCGATCTTCTGGGGGCGGATGACCACCCGCGGAGCACTGGCCGGCGGTCTCGCCGGTCTGCTCAGCGCGGTGGTGCTGACGGTGCTGTCGAAGGCGGTGTGGGGCGATGTGCTCGGTCACACCGCGCCCGGCCCCGACGGCACCCCGGTGCCGGTCGGCCTGATCGGGCTCGACAACCCGGCGATCGTCTCCATCCCGATGGCCTTCTTCTTCATCTGGCTGGTCTCGCTGCTCGACAACTCCGAGCAGGCCCAGCGCGAGCGCAGCGCCTATCGTGCCCAGCGCATCCGCTGCGAGACCGGGATCGGCGCCGAGGGGGCCGCGAGCCACTGAGGTCCCGCTCACCGCCCGCGCACGCGGGCGGTGGGCGTCGAGGCGCAGGGACGCGCCAGCACTGCTCCGATCGTCCGGGCGCAACGCCCGGACGCCCCTCATCTCCCGCCCCGCATCCCTCCCGTTTTCGCCATCTACGGCCCACTCACCCGGCAGCACCGGACGCAGCAGCGTCTATACTGGATAAAAACAAGAAAAACAGCGGATTAAACAGGCAGCCCCGGGAGGATGAAAACACCATGTACGCAAATCGCGATGATGCCGAACGCCGCCGCTACGAGCGCCGCGAATGGACCGGTGAGGCGCGGCTGATCCCGCTTTCCGGAGAACGGATCGAGCGACGTCAGCACATCTATCACGTCAACGGCCACGACATCGGCGAGGGGGGGATGTGCATCAGCGCCGGCGAGCGCTTCGCCATCCGCTCGCGACTGCTGCTGGAGATGGCGCTCGAGGATACGATCGAGCCGCTGCAGGTGACCGGCTCGGTGGTCTGGGTCGAGGCCGGACACGATGCCCAGCGCTGGATGATCGGCATCGCCTTCTGTGCGCCGCCGGCCTATCCGCCGCGCATCGACCGTCACACCACCGCCGAGACCCACGCCCACTGAGTCCGCCGCACGCGCCAGCAGGACGGCGCGCCCAGTCTCACCCTCCCCCTGCCGATCAGAGCAACCAGACCGCGCCGAGGAGCACCAGCGCGGCCATGGCACCGGCGATCAGGTCGTCGAGCATGATGCCGAGCCCGCCCTCGACGTGACGATCGGCGAGGCGCACCGGCCAGGGCTTCCAGATATCGAACAGCCGGAACAACAGGAACCCGGCGAGAATCCAGCCCCAGCCGGCGGGGGCGACCGCCATCGTCAGCCAGAAACCGGCGAACTCGTCCCACACGATCGCCGAGGGATCATGCACCCCCAACTCGCGCGCGGTGCGCCCACAGGCCCAGATACCGATGCCGGTGGCGAGCACCAGCAAGCCGAGATAGAAGGGCCAGGACAGCCCGGCGAACAGCAGATAGAGCGGGATCGCCGCCAGGGTACCGAAGGTGCCGGGTGCGCGCGGCGCCAGCCCCGAGCCGAACCCGAAGGCGATCCAATGGTGTGCGCGACGCGGATCGAAGCCCGCGCGCGCCGGGCGCTCAGGCGCCGGCGAAGTGGTCATAGCCCTTCCTCGTGGGGTTCAGCACGGTGCCGTCTGGCAGCAGGCAACGCAGCGCGTCGTCATCGCCGCGGATGATACCGACCGGGGTCAGACGACAGCCGAGACGCTGCCCCAGCGCCAGGATCTCACCGTCGCGACCGGGCGGCGCGCAGAAACAGAGCTCGTAGTCGTCGCCGCCGGCGAGCGCGAGCGACCAGTCCGCGCGCGCGGCCACCGCCTCACCGAGCGGCAGCGCGCCGAGCTGCAGCTCGGCGCCGACGCCGGAGGCGGCGAGCACATGCCCGAGGTCGGCGACGAGCCCATCGGAGAGATCGATCGCGGCGCTGGCGATGCCGCGCAACCCGCGCCCGAGCGCGACCCTCGGGGTCGGACGTTCGAGCCGCGCGCGCAGCGCCGGATCGGGATCGCGACCGGCCTGCAGCTCGGCGAGCGCCAGCGCCGCGTCGCCCAGGGTGCCGCTGACCCAGATGCGATCGCCCGCACATGCGCCATCACGACGCAGCGCCGCCTCGGACGGTACCAGCCCCTGGAGCTGCAGGGTGATGGTCAACGGCCCCCGGGTAGTGTCGCCACCGACCAGCCGCACCCCGTGGGCGCAAGCCAGCTCGCCGAGACCGGCGGCGAAGGCCGCGAGCCACGCCGGATCGGAGGCAGGGAGGGTCAGCGCCAGGGTCGCCCAGGCGGGCTCCGCGCCCATCGCGGCGAGATCGCTGAGGCTCACCGCCAGGGTCTTGTGACCGAGCGCGTGGGGATCGCAGTCGGGGAAGAAGTGGACGCCGGCGACCAGGGTGTCGAGGCTGACGGCCAACGACTGCCCCGGCGGCACCCGCAGCAGGGCGCAGTCGTCGCCGACCCCGAGCAGCACATCCTCGCGTGCCGCGCCGAGCCCGGCGAAGTGCGCCCCGATCAGCGCGAACTCGGCGCCGGGTTCAGCCGTCACCGTCGGGACGTTCGGCGGCGCGCCGCGCCACCGCCTGATGACGGGCGATCTTGTCGAGTACGCCGTTGACGTACTTGTGGCCCTCGTGGGCGCCGAGCAACTTGGTGAGCTCGACGGCCTCGTTGATCGCCACCCCGTCGGGGATCGCCGCAGAGAACAGGATCTCGAAGGCGCCGATACGCAGGATCGCCAGCTCCACCGGATCGACCTGCTCGATCGGGCGATCGAGAAAGCGGGTGAGCTGGGCGTCGATCGGCTCGATGCGCTCGGGGACCCCGGCGAGCAGCTGCTCGAACAGCTCGAGGTTGAAGCGAAAACGGTGCGCCGAGGCCAGCGTCTCGTCCTCATCGATGCCCTGCAGCGATGCCGAGACGGCATCGAGCCAATCCGGGTCATCGAGCATGTGGCGCTTGATCGCCATCGGGTCCTCACCGGTGAGACGCCACTGGTAGAGGGCCAGCGCCGCATAGCGACGCGCCTGGGTGCGTGGACTCACCATTTCAGTCGAACTGCCGTGCCAGCGAGACCATCTCCAGCGCCGAGAGCGCGGCCTCGGCGCCCTTGTTGCCGGCCTTGGTGCCGGCGCGCTCGATCGCCTGCTCGATGCTGTCGACGGTGAGCACGCCGAAGGCGATCGGCAGCCGGTGGCTGAGACCGACCTGGGCGAGCCCCTTGACGCACTCGTTGGCGACGTACTCGAAGTGGGGGGTGCCGCCACGGATCACCGCGCCGAGGGCGACGATGGCGTCGAAACCGCCGCGCGTGGCGATCTGTTCGGCGGCCACCGGCATCTCGAAGGCACCGGGCACGCGCACGATGGTGATGTCCGACTCCTCGACACCGTGACGACGCAGCGCGTCGATCGCGCCCCGCTCCAGGCTATCGACGACGAAGTTGTTCCAGCGCGCCACCAGCAGACAGAAGCGGGCGCCATCGGCACGCATGGTGCCTTCGATGGTATGAATGGTCATCTCGGTTTGTCCTCTCAGGATTGGCGACCACCGGTGTACTCAACCACCTCCAGGTCGAACCCGGAGATGGCATGCATCGACTTCGGCGCGCTCATCACGCGCATCTTGCGCACGCCGAGATCGGCGAGGATCTGCGCGCCGATACCGAAGGTGCGCAGCGTATGACCGTCCTGCTGCCGGCGCGGCGGCACCTCGTCGTCACGGTCATGGAAATCGAAATCCTTGATCCGCGCCAGCAGATCCTCGGCTCGATCGCGGTTGCGCAGCACCACGATCACCCCCTCGCCGGCCTCGCCGACCTGACGCATCACGTCGCGCAGCGGCCAGCCGCAGGCGCCGTGATCGGCCTCGAACAGATCGCAGAGGCTGTTTTGCAGGTGCACCCGTACCAGGGTGGGGTGCTCCGGATCGATCTCGCCGAGGGTCAGCGCCAGGTGCAGCTCGTGATCGATGCTGTCGCGATAGGCGTGCAGCTTGAAGGTCCCGTAGGGCGTGGGCAGCTCGCAGCCGCTCTCGCGCACCACCGCGCGCTCGTTGCGCACCCGATAGTGGATGAGATCGGCGATGGTGCCGATCTTCAGCCCGTGGGTCTCGGCGAAGCGCTCGAGATCGGGGCGGCGCGCCATGGTGCCGTCCTCGTTGAGGACCTCGACGATCACCGCCGCCGGGGTGAAACCGGCGAGCCGGGCGAGATCGCAGCCGGCCTCGGTATGACCGGCGCGCACCAGCACCCCGCCGGGTTGGGCGATCAGCGGAAAGATGTGTCCGGGCTGCACCAGATCGCGCTCGGTCGCCTCGGGCGCGACCGCGGCGCGCACCGTGGTCGCACGATCGGCTGCGGAGATGCCTGTGGTGACGCCCCGGGCGGCCTCGATCGAGACGGTGAAGGCGGTCGCGTGCGGGGCCTGGTTGTCGTTGACCATCGGTGCCAGACGCAGCTGCTCGCAGCGCTCACGGGTGAGGGTCAGACAGATCAGCCCGCGACCGTACTTGGCCATGAAGTTGATCGCCTCAGGGGTGACACAGTCGGCCGGAAGCAGCAGATCGCCCTCGTTCTCGCGATCCTCGTCGTCCATGATCACCACCATGCGCCCGGCGCGCAGCTCGGCGATGATCTCCTCGGTCGTGTTCAGGCCGGTATGGCTCATAGCAAATTGGGTCTTTTCGAGCGAAGCCAGTAAGTTTAACAGACGGTCAAGCGCCTGCGTGGACGGAAGCAGTCGCGGCCAGCGGCCAGCGGATTGAACCGCAAAGCCGCAAAGAACGCGAAGAGGTTCAAGTTGCCAGCCTTCAGCCGTCAGTGGCGGCCTGTTCTCAAACACTGACGCCAAAAACGGGTGCGCTGGTGATGGCAAGCCATGCTGTTGTCGAAGGTGCACGCCCAGTAGCCGACTGGAGGCTGATCGCTGGAGGCCATTGTTTTCTTTGCGATCTTTGCGGCTTTGCGGTTCAATCTTCTGGCGACCGGCGAAGGCGGTCTCAACCGAACCCGTGACGACTGAGGAAGTCGCGGGTGATGCGTTCGCCCTCGCCCTCGGGTGCGGCGGCCTGTTCGCCGAGCACCAGACGTTCGAGATAGCGGGCGATCAGGTCGACCTCGAGGTTGACCCGGCTGCCGGCGCGATAGCCACCGATGATGGTCTCCTCCAGGGTGTGGGGGACGATGTTGAGTTCGAACACCGCGCCCTCGACACGATTGACGGTGAGGCTGGTGCCGTCGATGCAGATCGAGCCCTTGGGCGCGATATAGCGCGCCAGCGCGTCCGGGGCGCGGATCCGCAGCCGGGTCGAGCGGCCGTCGGCGCCGACCTCCAGCACCTCGCCCAGACCGTCGACATGACCGCTGACCAGATGACCGCCGAGCGGGGTCGAGAGGGTGAGCGCGCGCTCCAGATTGACCGCGCCGCCCTGCCCCAGCGCGCCCAGGGTGGTCAGCGACAGGGTCTCGCGCGAGACATCGGCGGCGAAACGCGCGGCCCCCAGCTCGACTGCGGTCAGACAGACACCGTTGACCGCGATGCTGTCACCGAGTGCGGTGGTCGAGAGATCGAGATCAGCGGTGTCGATATGCAGCCTGACATCGCCGCCGCGCGGCTCCTGGCGCGCGATGCGCCCGACGGCCTGGATGATTCCGGTGAACATGACGGACTCCTCAGCGATGACGCGCGACGGCGTCGAGGTTGACTCGGGGGACGAGGCGCCACCGACGCCGACGCTAGCGCGCCGACGGGCGCAGCAACAGGCGCAGATCGGGACCGATGCGACGGACATCGACGAAGATCAGCGCGAGCCGATCGGCCATCTGCTCGACACCGGGCAGGCGCACCAGCCCGCGGGCGCAGTCGCCCATCAGGTGCGGGGCGAGATAGACCACCAGCTCATCGACCAGCCCGGCGGCGAGCGCCGCCCCGGCCAGGGTCGGACCGCTCTCGATCAGCGCCTCGTTGATCTCGCGTCGTGCCAGCTCGGCGAGCAGCGCGGCGAGATCGACGCGCCCGTCGGCGCCGCCGCAGACCAGGGTCTCGGCGCCGGCGGCAACGAGCGCGCGCTGGCGCCCGGGGTCGGGCGTCGCGCCGACCACCAGGGTGGTGCCGGGCAGCCCCAGCATCCGTGCCGTCGGCGGCGTGCGCCAGCGACTGTCGAGCACCACCCGCAGCGGCTGCAATACCGGGTCGCCCGGCATCAGCCCGGGCAGCGCCTCGGGCGCCAGCCGGACGTTGAGACTGGGATCGTCGGCGAGCAGGGTCTCGACCCCGGTGAGGATCGCGCCGCTGCCCGCACGCAGCCGCTGCACGTCGGCGCGCGCCTGCTCGGAGGTGATCCAGCGGCTCTCGCCGTCGGCCATCGCGGTCCGGCCATCGAGGCTCGCGGCGAGCTTGCAGCGCACCAGTGGACGACCCGCGCGCATCCGCTGCACGAACCCTGGGTTGAGCGCCTCGGCGGCGGCGGCCTGCACCCCGACCAGGGTGGCGATGCCGGCGGCCTCGAGCCGGGCGATGCCGCGCCCCGCAACCCGGGGGTTGGGATCGACCATGGCGCAGACCACCCGCCCGACACCCGCCTCGACCAGTGCATCGGCGCACGGCGGGGTACGACCGTGATGGCTGCAGGGCTCGAGGGTGACATAGACGGTGGCGCCGCGGGCACGCTCGGCGGCGGCGGCCAGGGCGTGGCGCTCGGCGTGCGGACCGCCGGCGCGTCGGTGCCAGCCCTCGCCGACCAGCACCCCGTCGCGCACGATCACACAGCCGACGCGCGGGTTGGGCGCGGTGCTGTAGCGCCCCTGCTCGGCCAGGCGCAGCGCGTGCGCCATCCAGGCCTGATCCGTAGGCGTGACCTCAGTCGGTGTCGCCATCATCGTCATCCGCTGCCACCGTCGCGCCGACCGGCTCGCGCTCGAGCCGTTCGATCTCGGCGCGGAAGGCGGCCACGTCCTCGAACTTGCGATAGACCGAGGCGAAGCGCACGTAGGCGACCTGATCGAGTCCACGCAGCTCGTCCATCACCAGATCACCGAGACGCATCGAGTCGACCTCGCTCTCGCCACAGGACATCAGGGTGCGACGGATGCGCGAGAGCGCGGCCTCGATCTCGGCGGTACCGACTGGGCGCTTCTCCAGCGCCCGCATCATCCCCGAGCGCAGCTTGTCGGGATCGAACGGGACCCGGGTACCGTCGCGCTTGACGATCCGGGGCAGGTTGAGTTCGGCGCGCTCGTAGGTGGTGAAGCGCTCCTCGCACACCACACACTTGCGCCGCCGGCGCACCTGATCACCCTCGTCGAACAGTCGTGAGTCGACGACCTTGGTGTCATGGGCACCACAGAATGGACAGCGCACGCTCTAGCCCTCCGACGCCGGCGCGGGGCCGGCGTCTCGATCGGCGCGCGCCGGGACGCCCTGCGACGCCCCGCGCACCGCCATCAGCAACCGTAGACCGGGAAGCGGCGACACAGCTCCACCACCTTGCCCTTGGCCGCCTCGATTGCGGCCTGATCGCCACGAGCGTCGATCAGGTCGCACATCCAGCCGGCGAGATCACGGGCCTCGGCGACGCCGAAGCCACGGGTGGTGATCGCCGGGGTACCGACGCGGATCCCGCTGGTGACGAAGGGCGACTGCGGGTCGTTGGGCACGGCGTTCTTGTTGACGGTGATGTTGGCCGCGCCGAGCCAGGCGTCGACGTCCTTGCCGGTGAGCCCCTGGGCGATGAAGCTGACCAGGAAGAGGTGGTCGTCGGTGCCGCCGGAGACGACGTCGAAGCCACGCGCGATGAACACCTCGGCCATGGCGCGGGCGTTGTCGACGACCTGCTGCTGATAGGTCTTGAAGGCCGGCTCGAGCGCCTCCTTGAAGGCCACCGCCTTGCCCGCGATCACGTGCATCAGCGGACCGCCCTGGGTGCCCGGGAAGACCACCGAGTTGAGCTTCTTCTCGATCTCGGGGTTGGACTTGGCGAGGATCAGGCCGCCACGCGGACCACGCAGGGTCTTGTGGGTGGTGGTGGTGGTGACGTCGGCGATGCCGACCGGGCTCGGGTAGACGCCGGCGGCGATCAGACCGGCCACATGGGCCATGTCGACCATCAGATAGGCGCCGACGGCATCGGCGATGTCGCGGAAACGCTGCCAGTCGACCACGCGCGAATAGGCCGAGAAGCCGGCGATGATCATCCGCGGCTTGTGCTCCTGGGCCAGACGCTCGACCTCGGCGTAGTCGATCTCGCCGGTGGCCGGATCGAGACCGTACTGCACCGCGTTGTAGATCTTGCCCGAGAAGTTCGGCTTGGCGCCGTGGGTGAGGTGACCGCCGTGGGCGAGGCTCATCCCCAGCACGGTATCACCGGGCTGGCACAGCGCCTGGAAGACCGCGGCATTGGCCTGCGAGCCCGAGTGCGGCTGGACGTTGGCGTAATCGGCGCCGAACAGCGCCTTGGCGCGATCGATGGCCAGTTGCTCGACCACGTCGACATGCTCGCAGCCGCCGTAGTAGCGCTTGCCCGGATAGCCTTCGGCATACTTGTTGGTCAGCACACCACCCTGCGCCTGCATCACCAGCGGGCTGGTGTAGTTTTCCGAGGCGATGAGCTCGACGTGCTCTTCCTGGCGACGCTCCTCGTCCTGGATAGCAGCCCAGAGCGCTGGGTCGTAATCACTGATCTGCAACTTGGTATCGAACATGATGATTATTCCGGGCAATGCAAAACGGGTTAGTTTAACGGATGATCGGCCCGCGCGTCGCGCCTTTGGAAACAAAAAGACACCCGACGCCACCGGGCGTCACCACCGCGATCGGCCAGATCGCGGTCGTGTCGTTTAGAATGGAGATCGATCGAACGCCGGAGACGCGCGTGCGTCTCACCCAACCCCGGGACCAGATAAAGACCATGACCGATACCATTCATAACGTCGACCAAGCCGAGATCAGCAAGTTCGAGGAGCTCGCCTCGCGCTGGTGGGATCCCGACAGCGAGTTCAAGCCCCTGCACGACATCAACCCGCTGCGTCTCGACTACATCGAGCGCGGCGCCGACGGGCTGGCGGGCAAGGAGGTGCTCGACGTCGGCTGCGGCGGCGGCATCCTCTCCGAGAGCATGGCGCTGCGCGGCGCCAAGGTCACCGGCATCGACATGGGCGCAATGCCGCTGCGCGTGGCCGACCTCCACACCCTCGAGACCGGGGTCGAGGTCGACTACCGCCAGGTGCCGGTCGAGACCCTGGCCGCCGAGCGCCCGGCGAGCTTCGATGTGGTCACCTGCATGGAGATGCTCGAACACGTCCCCGAGCCGGCCTCGGTGATCGATGCCTGCGCGCGGCTGGTACGCCCCGGCGGCAAGGTGTTCTTCTCCACCCTCAACCGCACCCCCAAGGCCTATCTGCTGGCGATCGTCGGCGCCGAGTACGTGATGGGCATGCTGCCGCGCGGCACCCACGATTATTCGCGCTTCATCCGCCCCTCCGAACTCGACGCCTGGGTGCGCCGCACCGCGCTGCGCACCACCGACCTCAGCGGCATGACCTACAACCCGCTGACCAAGACCTACCAGCTCGACGCCAGCGACCTCAGCGTCAACTATCTGGTGAGCTGCGTGCGCGACGACGCCGATGCCTGAGCCGGTGCGCGACGCAGCGGTACTGTTCGACCTCGACGGCACCTTCGCCGACACTGCCCCGGACATGGCCGCCGCGCTCAACCGGCTGCGCGCGACCCACGACCGGGCGCCGCTGCCGCTCGCCGAGATCCGTCCCTTCGTCTCGCACGGCGGGCGCGGCATGCTCGAGGTCGGCTTCGGGCTGCGCCCCGGGGACAGCGACTACGAGCCGATGCGCCGCGCCTTCCTCGATCGCTATGCCGAGGCGCTGGTGCGCGACACCGCACCCTTCCCGGGGATGGCCGAGCTGGTCAGCGCCCTGGAGGCGCGCGCCATCCCCTGGGGGATCGTCACCAACAAGCCGGGCTATCTCACCCGGCCGCTGCTCGAATGCATCGGCTATGCCGAGCGCGCCGCCTGCGTGGTCTGCGGCGACACCACGCCCACGCCCAAGCCGCACCCGCGCCCCCTGTTCCACGCCTGCGAGCTGCTCGGGGTCGACCCCGAGCGCTGCTGGTACCTCGGTGACGCCGAGCGCGACATCCAGGCCGGGCGCGCCGCCGGCATGGGCACCCTGGTCGCCCTGTTCGGCTATCTCGGGGCGCACGACGACCCGGACGGCTGGGGCGCGCATGGCGCCATCGATCACCCGCTCGCACTGCTCGACTGGCTGCCCGGAACCCCGACATGAGCGTGACCACCGCAGAGACCGCGTGGCGCTTCCCCAACGACGCCACCCCGCTCGGCAGTGCCCGCTACTACGCCCTGCGCTTCGCCCCGGCGGCGCGGCGCGACGCCCTGGCGCTGCTGGTGCTGTGGCACGCGCGGCTGCGCGCCATCCCCGACGCAGTCTCCGAGGCGCGGATCGGTGCGGCCAAGCTCGACTGGTGGCGCGAGGAGATCGAGCGCTGCGCCAGCGGCGCGCCGACCCACCCGCTCGGCGCACCGCTGGCGGCGCTGATCGCCGAGCAGGCGCTGCCGCTCGAGCCCTTCATCGAGGTGATCGCGCACCAGGACGCGCGCCTCGCCGCGCCCTGCCCGCCGCACTTCGCGGCCCTGGCCGCGCACGCCGAGACCGACCTCGGCGCACTGTTCGAGCTGCTCGCCCGCTGCGAGGGCGAGCGCTCGCCCGAGTCGCTGCGCGAGGCACGAGCGCTCGGCGCCTATTGCCGGCTGATCGCCGGGATCCGCGACGGCGGCTGGTGGTGGCGACGTGGCCAGCTCGACTTCATCAGCGCCGAGCTGCTGCCGAGCGATCTGGAGCAGCTGCCCGAACGGCTGCCGGCGCTGCTCGCGACCACCGCCGAGCGTGCCGAACAGCTGCGCGCCGAGACCCAGCGTGGCGCCTGTCGCGCCCGCAGCGTACGCATCCGCGCCCGGCTCGCCCGGGTGCTCGCCGCAGAACTCGCCGCCAGCGACTATGCCGTGGTCGACCAGCGCATCGCCCTGCCCCCGCTGCGCAAGCTCTGGCACGCCTGGCGCGAACAACGGCGCTGAGCGCCGCACCGGCAAGACGCAATGCCACGGGCGGCGTCTTGTCGCATCATTCGCATCCATCGCCCCGGGCGCCGCAAGCGCTCGGGGCGGACCCAAACAGTCAGCGAGAGACACGACCCATGGAACAACAGAACCAACCACTCCAGGACCGCGTCATCCTGGTCACCGGCGCGCTCGAGGGCATCGGTCGCGCCGTCGCCATGGCCGCCGCCGAGGCCGGCGCCACCGTGGTGCTCTCGGCGATCGACGAGCACGAACTCGATCCCGTCTACGACGCCATCGAGGCGGCCGGGTACCCGCAGCCGGCGATCCTGCCGATCGACCCCGAGGCGGCCACTGCGGATGACTACATCGCCGTGGCCAACATCCTCGGCGACACCTTCGACCGGCTCGACGGGCTCGCCCACTGCGCCGCCTTCACCCCCTACCTCAGCCGCATCGACGACTACGACGCCGAGGACTGGGAGCGGGTGCTCAAGGTCAACCTTACCGCCCCCTTCATGCTCACCCAGGCTTGCCTGCCGCTGCTGCGCGCCGCACCGGACCCTTCGGTGGTGTTCACCAGCGATCGCGTCGGCCAGACCGGCAAGGCCTACTGGGGCGCCTTCGCCGCCGCCAAGTTCGGCCTCGAGGGGCTGATGCAGGTGCTCGCCGAGGAGACCAGCGAGGCCGGTCAGATCCGCGTCAACAGCATCGACCCCGGGGTGGTGCGCTGCGCCATGCGCGCGACCCTCTATCCCGGCGAGGACCCGATGCAGCACCCCGCCCCGGAGAGCGTGGTCGAGCCCTATCTGCGTCTGCTCGGCCCCGCCGGGCGCGGCATCACCGGGCAGCGCATCCAGGCCCAGCCCACACGCTGACGGGACGCGGTGATGAGCAAGACCCACCCGATCGAGGGACTCTACGACCTGATCACCGGCGACGAGGACGCCCGTGTCTGCAAGGACATCCCCAGCGCCTCGTGCAACGATCAGCCGCGCAACTTCTTCGTCTATCTCGGCGCCAACCTGATGAGCAAGGTCGCCGACGAATTCTCCAGCGCCAAGCTGATCCTGCCCTGGCTGTTCGGCTATCTCGGCGCCCCCGGGCTGCTGGTCGGCTTGCTGGTGCCGATCCGCGAGGCCGGCGTGCTGTTGCCACAGCTGGCGGTGGCCGCCTACATCCGCCGCCTGCCGCTGCGCAAGGGGGTGTGGATCCTCGGCTCGGTGCTCTCGGCGCTGGCCCTGGCGCTGATGGCCGTCGCCGCGCTGACCCTGGAGGGCGCGCTCGCCGGCTGGACCATCATCGCCCTGCTGGTGGTCTTCAGCCTGGCGCGCGGACTGTGTTCGGTCTCGGCCAAGGACGTCCTCGGCAAGACCGTCTCCAAGTCCAGGCGCGGCAACCTGATGGGGCTCTCGGCGGGGGTCGCCGGGCTCGCCACCCTGGCGCTCGGTCTCTATCTGCAGTTCGTCGCCGACGCCCACGCCAATATCCTGATCTTCGTCGCCCTACTGCTCGGCGGGGCGCTCTGCTTCCTGCTCGGCGCCCTGGTGTTCCGGTCGATCCGTGAGCAGCCCGGCGCCACCGAGGGTGGCGGCAACGCCATCGCGACCGCGCTCGAGAGCATCGGTCTGCTGCGCAGCGACGCCGACTTCCGCCGCTTCGTGATCGCCCGCTCGGCACTGCTGAGCGTCGCCCTCGCCCCGCCCTTCTACGTCCTGCTGGCACAGGCGCAGAGCGGCGGCGACCTCTCCGGCCTCGGGCTGCTGATCATCGCCAACGGTATCGCCGGCAGCCTCAGCGCACCGCTGTGGGGACGGCTCGGCGACCGCTCGGCGCGCCTGGCGATGGCCCTCGCCGCCGCCCTGGCCGGCGCGACCGGGCTGCTGACCTGGGCGCTGGCGACCAGCGCCAGCCCGCTGCTCGCCGACCCGCTGGCCTTCGCCGGACTCTTCCTGGTGCTCGGCATCGCCCACGCCGGGGTGCGGCTCGGCCGCAAGGTCTATCTGGTCGACATGGCCACCAGCGAGACCCGTGCGGCCATGGTTGCGGTCAGCAACACCGTGATCGGCGTGGTGATGCTCGCCGGCGGCCTGATCGGCGTGCTCGGCGACTACTACGGCGCGGCCAGCGTGATCCTCGCCCTCGCCCTCGGCGCGCTGTTCGCCGCGCTCTACGTCATGCGGCTACGCGAGGTCTCGGAGCCTGACTGAACGTGGCCACCGGCCGGAAAGGTTGAACCGCAAAGCCGCAAAGGGCGCGCAGGAGAAAAAAGCCTCCAGCAGTCAGCCTCCAGTCGCCACGGGCGAGCGCCCTCGACAACAGCACGGCTTGGGCGCCAGTGTTTGAGGACAGACAGCCGCTGGCGGCTGGTCGCCGTCAACCTGAACCGCTTCGCGTGCTTCGCGGCTTTGCGGTTCAATCCGCTGGCGACTGGAGGCTGGCGGCTTATTCCCCTTTGCGTCCTTGGTGTCTTCGCGGTTCAATCCCCTGGTAGCTGGTAGCTGGTAGCTGGTAGCTGGTAGCTGGTAGCTGGTAGCTGATCGCCGGCACCTTGAACCGCTTCGCGTTCTTCGCGGCTTTGCGGTTCAATCCACTGGAGGCTGGAGGCTGGAGGCTGGAGGCTGGAGGCTGGAGGCTGGAGGCTGGAGGCTGGAGGCTGGAGGCTGGGGGCTGGAAGCTGGAGGCTGAAAAATTCCTTATGCTCGACGGACCGTCATCGGAGTGCTGGAGGCATCATGTCCCGATCCCGTCACCTGCGACTGCTGGTGATCGCAGCATGCTGTTGCGCGCCGGTACGGGCGGAGGTCTATCGTTGCGAGGACGAAACCGGGGTGCGCTATCAGCAATCGCCTTGCGAGCGTGGCGAGCACGCGCGCCGGATCGAGACCGAGCCGGTCGACCGCACCGAGGCCGCGGCCTCCGAGGCACGCGCCGCACGCATCCGCGCGCAATTGGAGCAGGAACGCGCGCGCGATCGCGCCGAGGCCGAGGAGCGCCGGGCGCGCAAACTCGAGGAGCGACGCGTCGAGGCCGAGGAGCGCCGCGCGGCGGCGGCCGAGCGCCGCGCCGAGATCGAGGCGGCACGTCCGACGGCCCCACCAGCGATCTACCTCACCCCACCGCCGCATCGCCCGCCACCCTGGGTGCGACCACCCCACCCCCGACCGGAACCGCCCGAACCGGACCCCGAGACCAAGCCCGGCTTTCGGCTGATCCCGCACCCGGGATAGCACGGCGAGACGAAGCCGCCAGGATTGAACCGCAAAGGCGCGAAGCGCGCAAAGTACATGATGTGTGATGTCGGCGTGAGACCACAGGCGGCGCGGGTTCGTACCCACTGGTGGCTGATCGCCGGCACCTTGAACCGCAAAGGCGCGAAGCGCGCAAAGTGAATGATGTGTGATGTCGGCGTGAGGCTACAGGCGGCGCGGGTCCGTACCCACTGGCGGCTGATCGCTGGCCGCTTATTCCCCTTCGCGTCCTTGGTGTCTTCGCGGTTCAATTCCCTGATCGCTGATCGCCGGCACCTTGAACCGCAAAGGCGCGAAGCGCGCAAAGTGCATGATGTGTGATGTCGGCGTGAGGCCACAGGCGGCGCGGGTCCGTACCCACTGGTGGCTGATCGCTGGCGGCTTATTCCCCTTCGCGTCCTTTGCGGCTTTGCGGTTCAATCCGCTGACGGCTTTCCCCCGCCCCGATCACTCCGTCTCGAGCAGTCGCTTGACCGGGCCGAAGCCGCGGCGGTGGGTGGGACAGGGGCCGAGGCGCTGGAGGGCCTCGATATGGGCGCGGGTGGGATAGCCCTTGTGGCCGGCGAAGCCGTAGCCGGGGTAGTCGCGCTCGTAGTCGAGCATCAGCCGGTCGCGCGCGACCTTGGCGATGATCGAGGCGGCGGCGATCTCGGGCACCAGCGCATCACCGCCGACCACGGCGCGCGCCTCCAGCCCCGCGGGCAGCTCCGGGCAGCGATTGCCGTCGACCAGCACCAGACCGGGGGCGGTGGCGAGTCCCTCGACGGCGCGACGCATCGCCAGCATCGAGGCGTGGAGGATGTTGAGTGTCTCGATCTCCTCGACGCTGCCCCAGGCCAGCGACCAGGCCAGGGCGCGCTCGCGGATGGCGTCGTAGAGCGCCTCTCGGCGCTTGGCGCTGAGTCGCTTGGAGTCGTCGAGTCCGGCGATCGGGCGACTGGGGTCGAGGATCACCGCGGCGGCGGCGACCGGGCCGGCGAGCGGGCCGCGGCCGGCCTCGTCGACGCCGGCGGTGAGGACGGGGGCGGTCATCTCGGGGTCTCTCCGATCAGGTCGAGCACTGCGCGCGCGGCCTCGCGGGCGGCGTCGCAGCGCAGGTCACGGTGGATACGGGCGTACTCGCGCTCGATCTCGGCGCGGCGCGCGTGATCGTCGAGCAGCTCGAGCAGCGCCGGGGCGAGCAGCTCGGCGCGACAGCGCGACTGCACGAACTCGGGGGCGAGTTCGCGCCCGGCGAGCAGGTTGGCCATGGCGATGTGCGGCACCTTGACCAGCCCGAGCTGCTTGACCAGGTGATAGGTCAGCGGGTGGAGACGGTAGCCGACCAGCATCGGCCGCCCGAGCAGCAGCGCCTCGAGGGTGGCGGTCCCCGAGGCGGTGAGCACCACATCGGCGGCGCTCATCGCCTCGCGCCCCTGGCCCTCGAGCAGGGTCAGGGGAAGTTCGGGGGCGCAGCGCTGCAGCTCGGCACGGAAGCGCTCGCCGACCCGGGCGTTGATCAGCGGCACCACGAAACGCAGTTCGGGCCGCGCGGCATGGGCCGCGCGGGCGGTCTCGATGAAGGGCGCGGCGAGGCGCTCGACCTCGCCCAGACGACTGCCCGGGAGCAGCGCCACCAGCGGCGCCTCGGGGTCGAGCCCGAGCTCGGCGCGGGCGGCTGCGCGATCGACCTCGAACGGGATCTCGTCGGCCAGCGGGTGACCGACATAGCGTGCCGGCACGCCGTGCTCGCGCAGGAAGCGCTCCTCGAAGGGGAAGATGCTGAGCATCAGGTCGACGGCGCGGCGGATCCCCTTGACCCGCCCCGGTCGCCACGCCCAGACGGTGGGGCTGACCAGGTGCACGGTGCGGATGCCGGCGCGCCGCGCGCGCCGCTCGAGCCCGAGGTTGAAGTCCGGGGCGTCGACCCCGATCAGCACCGCCGGGCGCTCGCGCAGCATGAAGCGCAGCAGCTCGCGACGCAGCCCGAGCAGCTCGCGCAGCTGGCCGAGCACCTCGGTCAGGCCCATCACCGAGAGCCGCTCCATCTCGAACAGGCTCTCGCAGCCGAGCGCCTGCATCCGTGGTCCGGCGACACCGACGAAGCGCACCCGGGTGTCACCGAGCTGGCGTTGCAGCTCGCGCACCACGGCGGCGCCGAGCAGGTCGCCCGAGGGTTCATTGGCGACGATGCCGATGGTCAGCATGACAGAGGACTCCGCGAGGGGGCGCGACCCGAGGTCAGCGCACGATGCCGCGCGCGCTGGCGGCGATGAAGTCGATCAGTGGGCGCAGCTCAGGGGTCTCGGTGGTCATCGCGGCGATGCGCTCGAGCGCCTCCTCGCGTCTGAGTCCGGCGAGATACAGGCTGCGATAGGCTCGCTTGATCGCCTGGATGGCCGCCGGCTCGAAACCGCGCCGACGCAGCCCCTCGCTGTTGATGCCGTGGGGCGCTGCGGGATGACCGCCGACGGTGACATAGGGCGGCACGTCGCGCCCGAGCACCGAGCCCATGGCACAGAAGCTGTGGGCGCCGATGCGGGTAAACTGGTGGACGATGGTGAAACCGCCGAGGATCGCCCAGTCCTGCACCTCGACATGACCGCCGAGCGAGGCGGCATTGGCCATGATCACGTCGTTGCCGATACGGCAGTCGTGGGCGACGTGGGTGTAGGCCATCAGCAGGTTGTCGTCGCCGATGCGGGTGACGCCCTGGTCCTGAACGGTGCCGCGATGGATGGTGACGAACTCGCGGACCTGGTTGCGATCGCCGATCTCCAACCGGGTCGGCTCGCCGGCGTATTTCTTGTCCTGCGGATCCTCGCCGATCGAGGTGAATTGGAAGATGCGGTTGTCGCGCCCGATCCGGGTCGGCCCGCGCACCACCGCGTGCGGACCGATCCGGGTCCCGGCGCCGATCTCGACCTCGGGGCCGATCACCGCGAAGGGGCCGACCTCGACCCCGGGGTCGAGGCGGGCGCCCGGGTCAACGAGGGCGCTGGGATGGATCAAGCAGTGAAGTCCCGGGCGGTACACATGATCTCGGCGGTGGCGACCACCTGGTCATCGACCCGGGCCTCGCCGTCGAACTTCCAGATGCCACGACGCACCGGACCCAGTCGCACCTCCATGATCAGCTGATCACCAGGCTCGACCGGGCGCTTGAAGCGGGCCTTGTCGATGCCGACGAAGTAGTAGAGCGATTTCTCGCCGACCTGTTCGGGACGTGAGGCCATCGCCAAGAGCCCCGTGGCCTGGGCCATGGCCTCGACGATCAGCACGCCCGGCATCACCGGACGCACCGGGAAGTGGCCGGTGAAGAAGGGCTCGTTGATGGAGACGTTCTTCATCGCGATCAGATACTCGTCGACCTTGTAGTCGAGCACCCGATCGACCAGCAGGAAGGGATAGCGATGCGGCAGCAGACTCATCACCTTGTGGATGTCCATCATCTTGCCCGCTTCCTGCATCTGCGCGGAATCCGCCACAACCTGAGATCCCGCCATTAGCAACCCCCCTGCCCTGTTGTCTGTTTCATTGTTTCGATGTGTGTCTCTAGCTGTTTGATTCGGCGCGTCAGCTCGTCGAGATGTCTGAAGCGCGCCACGTTACGCCGCCAATCCGCGCTCGGCATCGCCGGGACACCGCTGCTGTAGAGCCCGGGCTCGGGGAAGGAGCGGGTGACCATGGCCATCCCGGTGAAGTGGACGTTGTCGCCGATCTCGAGGTGGCCGGCCATGCCGACGGCACCGGCGATGGTGCAGTTGCGTCCGATCCGGGTCGAGCCCGAGATCCCGGTGTTGGCGGCGATGGCGGTATTGTCGCCAATTTCGACGTTGTGGCCGATCTGGATGTGATTATCCAGCTTGACCCCGTCGCCGATCCGGGTGTCGCCGATCGCACCGCGATCGACCGAGGTGTTGGCGCCGATCTCGACGTCATCGCCGAGCACCGCCCGCCCGACCTGGGGGATGCGCTCCCAGCGCTCGCCGTCCTTGGCGAAACCGAAGCCCTCGCGTCCGATCACCGCGCCGGGATGGAGCAGCGCCCGCGCGCCAACCACCGCACCCTCGCACAGGGTGACCCGGGCGACCAGACGCGACTCGGCGCCGATGCGCACCCCGCGCCCGATCACGCAGCTCGGCCCGACAAACACCCCGGGACCGATCTCGGCCTCGGCCTCGACCACGGAGAGCGGGCCGACCCAGGCGCTGGGATCGATCCGCGCGGCGGGGTCGACGACCGCGCTCGGATGCACGCCGCCGACGACCGGTTCGCGCGGATGGAGGATGCGCGCGGCACGGGCATAGGTGAGATAGGGGTTATCGCTGATCAGCACCGGCACCGCGGCGTGCTCGGCATCGGCCTCGGTGAGGATCACCGCACCGGCGCGGGTCTCGGCGAGGTGACGACGGTACTTGCGATCGCCGAGAAAGCTCAGGCTGTCCGCGGTCGCATCGGTCAGCCGCGCGACACGCGCGAGACGGACGGCACCATCACCACGCACAGGCACGCCGAGGCGTGCCGCGAGTTCTTTCAGACTGATTTCCAAGGGATTCACCTCTGGGCGGCCGGCGCGCACAAGGCGTCGGTCACCGTTTTTCGAACTCCGCCTTGAGGCGCTCGATGACCAGATCGGAGATATCGATACGATCACTGAAATAGACCACGCCCTCGGTGATCACCAGATCGATATCCTGCTCCTTGGCCAGCTCGACCACCACCTCCTGGACCTGGCGGGCCAGCTTGGTGCGAAGCTCGTTCTGACGCAGCACGAAGTCCTCCTGGAACTCGTCGCGGGCGTACTTCAGCTTGCGGGTGCGGCTACGGATGTCGTTCTGCAGCCGCTGGATCTCGCTCTCGCTCATCAGCGCGCCGTCGCGCTCGAGCTTGCGCTGCAGCGCGGCGACCTGCTCCTGCTGCTCGCGCAGGGTGCGTTCGCGCTCCTCGAGCTCACGCTGCAGGGCATCGCCCGCGGCATCATACTGGGGCGACTGCTCGACCACCCGATTGGGGTCGACCACCGCGATACGGTAGCCCTCGACGGCGTCCTCGGCCAGGGCCTGGGTGGCGACCAGCAGCAGGACGATCGAGACGATGAGACGGAAATTCACGGGTACCCTCCCCTGGATCAGAAGGTCTGACCGAATCCGAACTGGAACACCTGGGTCTCGTCGCCATCCTTCTCGTTGAGCGGATAGGCCACGCTCACCGACAGCGCCCCGACCGGCGAGAGCCAGCTCACCGACAGACCGGCCGAGTAGCGCAGATCGCCGAGGTCGAAGCCGGTGTTGTCGACCAGCGAGGAGTCATCGGTCAACCAGACGTTGCCGAAGTCGAAGAAGGCGCCGAGCCGCAGCGTCTTCTCGAACTCGCCGCCGACCGGCGGCGGGGCGAACAGCTCGATGCTGCCGACCAGCTTGAGATTGCCGCCGACCGGGTCGTTGGTACTGAGCTCGCGCGGGCCGAGTGTGTTGGCCTGCCAGCCACGCACCGAGCGCGGACCACCGGCGTAGAAGTTCTCGAAGAAGGGCAGATAATCGATCTCGCCGTAACCGTCGCCGTAGGCGAGGTCGCCGCTCAACGAGAAGACGAAGCGCGAGGTCAGCGGGATGTAGATCTGCTCCTTGTAGGTGAGCTTGTAGTACTCCAGATCGCTGCCCGGGAGAGCGACCTCGGCGCGCAGGGTGCGCAGCGCGCCGCGGGTCGGGAACAGCGCGGTGTCACGCGAGTCGCTGGAGTAGTTGGCAGAGAGCACGAAGTCGTTGAAGGTGTGCCCGTTGCGCGCGACGAACTCATCGGCCAGCTCCGACTCGCCCGGGGAGAAGTCGGTGTACTGGTAGCGCAGACCGAGACCGGCGCGGCTGGTGTCGGAGATCGGCAACCCGAAGGAGAAGCCGGCGACACCGACGTCGGTGGAGTAGTCGGCGCCGATCAGCTCGTCGTAGTCGGTCTCCTGGTAGGAGAGGTTGAAGCCGCGACTGATGCCATCGACCGTGTAGTACGGATTGGTGTAGGCGAGCTGATAGCGACGGTTGGCGGTACTGGTGTTGAAGGCCAGCGCCACGCGCTTGCCGGTGCCGAGGAAGTTGTTCTGGGTGACGCTGGCGTTGAGCAGGATGCCCTGCGACTGCGAGAAGCCGATACCGGCGGCGAGGTTGCCCGCGGGCTTCTCCTCGACGGTGACGTCGACGTCGACCTGATCGGGCGAGCCCGGGACCGGCGGGGTCTCGATGCTGACATCGTCGAAGTAGCCGAGACGCTGCAGCCGCTCGCGCGACTTGCGCACCAGATCGGCGGAGAACCAGGCGGTCTCGAGCTGGCGCATCTCGCGCCGCAACACCTCGTCACGGGTGCGGGTGTTGCCCTTCATGTTGACGCGACGGACATAGACGCGCTTGCCCGGGTCGACGAAGAAGGTCACCGCCACCTCGTGCGACTCCTCGTCGATCTCGGGCACGGTGTTGACGTTGGCGAAGGCATAGCCCTCGTCGCCGAGCAGGTTGGAGATGCGCTCGGCGCTCTCGGTGACGTGCTTGCGCGAGAACAGATCGCCGCGTGTGAGCTCGATCAGCGGGAAGAGCTTCTCGGTCGGCACCGAGGGCTCGCCGGCGAGCTGGATGTCGCTGATGCGGTAGGGCTCACCCTCGTCGATGACGACGGTGACATAGATCTCCTTCTTGTCGGCGCTGATCGAGACCTGGGTCGACTTGATCTCGAACTTGATGTAGCCGCGATCGAGATAGAAGGCGCGCAGCCGCTCCAGGTCACCGGCGAGCTTCTGCTTGGAGTACTGGTCGTTCTTCGAGTAGAACGAGCTCCAGCGCGTCGGCCCCAGCTCGAACTGCTGACGCAGCGCCTTCTCGCTGAAGGCATCGTTACCGATGATGTTGATCTGCTTGATGCGCGCGGTCAGCCCCTCGGTGATCTCGATGCGCACCGCCACCCGGTTGCGCTCGAGCGGCGAGACGGTCGACTGCACCAACACGCCGTACTTGCCGCGGGCGAAGTACTGGCGCTCGAGTTCCTGCTCGATGCGATCGAGCACCGAGCGGTTGAACACCCGCCCTTCCTTGAGGCCGATGTCGGCGAGCGCGGAGTCGAGCGCCTCGGTCTCGATGTCCTTGTTGCCGACGATCTCGATCTCGGCGATCGCCGGACGCTCGCGCACCCACAGCACCAGCACGTTGCCGTCGCGCTCGACGCGGACGTCATCGAAGAAACCGGTGCGATAGAGCGAGCGGATGATGCCGCCGGTGACGCCGTCACCAACGGTGTCGCCGACCTGGACGGGCAGGTAGTTGAACACCGTGCCGGGGGCGATGCGTTGCAGCCCCTCGACACGGATGTCGGCAATCTGGAACACCTCGGCCAGCGCCGAGACGGGCATCGTCAGCAGCAGGACGAGCAGCAGGATCGGTCGCCGGACGCGGCCGCGTGGATTCGGAGATATCGCGCGCAAGAGAGAGTCCTCTGGATCGAGCCGAGTGTGCGACGCAGTCGACGGTCGAGGGGCGCTAGTATAAGGGATCGAGCGGGTCTAGCCAAAGAGCCGGGAGAGATCGACGTAAAAGGCGAGTGACATCAACCCCGCCAGCAGCACCAGACCGACCTTCTGCGCCTGCACCTGGGCGCCCTCGGAGACGGGACTGCCCTTGACCCACTCGATCAGGAAGTAGACCAGATGGCCGCCGTCGAGCATCGGGATCGGCAACAGGTTGAGCACGCCGAGACTGATGCTGACCACGGCGAGGAACTTGACGAAGGCATCGAGCCCGTAGCTGGCGGTCCGTCCGGCGGTCTCGGCGATGGTGATCGGGCCGCTGAGGTTCTCCACCGAGGCCTGGCCGACCAGCATCCGCCCGACCACCTTGAGCATCATCACGCTGGTGTCCAGGGTCTTGTCGGCGGCCTTGACCAGTGCCTCGATCGGCCCGTAGTGGACCTCGACACGATAGTCGGCCATCAGGTCCTCGGGCATCTCCACGCCGGCGCCGATGCGCCCAGTACGCCCGCCCTCGGCATCCTCCACCGCACGCGGGATCACCGTCAGCGACAGCGGCTCACCAGCACGCACGATCTCGACGGCGATCGGTGTCTGCGGACGCTCACGCACCCAGTCGACCCAATCGCGCCAGCCGGCGATGGCGGTGCCGTCGGCGCTGAGGATGCGATCCCCCGCCATGAACCCGGCCTGCTCGGCAGGCTCCCCGGCCACCACCCGACCGATCACCGGCGCCACCCGCGGGCGCTCGGGTTCGAGCCCGAGCTGGCCGACCAGATCGGGCGACTCGGCGATCGAGGCCAGGGCCGCGGCCGGCAACACGCGCGCCGCCTCGGCACCGTCCTTCTCGCGCACCTGGACCGCCACCGCCCCACCCTCGAGCGCCTCGGCGGTAAGCGCGAACAGCGCCGTCTCCCAGCTCTGCACCGGGCGGTCACCGATGCGCAGCAACTCGTCCCCAGGCGCGAAACCGGCCTGCTCGGCCACCGACTCGGCGGCGACCTCGCCGATCACCGGGCGCAGCCCGGTGTCACCGGCGACGAACAGCCCCCAGTAGGCGAGTACCGCAAAGAGCAGGTTGAACAGCGGCCCGGCGACCACCACCGCGCTGCGCTTCCACAGCCGCTGACGGTTGAAGGCGCGATGCAGCTCGGCCTCGTCGACCGCCTCCTCGCGCTCGTCGAGCATCCGCACATAGCCGCCGAGCGGGATGGCGGCGATCACGTATTCGGTCTGGTCGGCGCCGCGCCGCCAGCGCAACAGCGGCCGACCGAAGCCGATGGAGAAGCGCAGGACCTTGATCCCCACCCGTCGCGCGACCCAGAAGTGACCGAACTCGTGGACCGCGATGAGGATCCCGAGGGCGACGATGAAAGCGGCGATGGTGAAGAGGAGGTCCATATGCGACTAGCTGACCCGCTGTCTGACGAACAGTTCCGCGCGCTCGCGCGCCTGACGATCGACCTCGAGCAGGAAGGCGACGTCCACGCCCTCGACCGAGACGTTGGGGATGGCCTCGAGGGTACCGCCGACCACGGCGGCGATGCCGGGGAAGTCGATGCGCCCGTCGAGGAAGGCGGCCACCGCCACCTCGTTGGCGGCGTTGAGCACCGCCGGGGCGGTCCCACCCTGCTCGGCGGCCTGGAAGGCCAGCGCCAGACAGGGGAAGCGCTCGAAGTCCGGGGCCTGGAAATCGAGCCGGGCGACGGCGAACAGGTCGAGCGGCTCGACCCCGGAGGCGAAGCGCTCGGGCCAGGCCATGGCGTGGGCGATCGGGGTGCGCATGTCGGGATTGCCGAGTTCGGCGAGCACCGAGCCGTCGGTGTACTGCACCAGCGAGTGGATCATGCTCTGCGGGTGCACCACCACCTGGATACGACTGGTATCGGTACCGAACAGCCAGCAGGCCTCGATCACCTCCAGCCCCTTGTTCATCATGGTCGCCGAATCGACCGAGATCTTGCGCCCCATCGCCCAGGTCGGGTGGGCGCAGGCCTGCTCCGGGGTGACGCCGGCGAGGCGCTCGAGCGGCCAGTCGCGGAAGGGTCCGCCGGAGGCGGTGAGCAGGATGCGCTCGACGCCGACGCGTTCGAGCCCGTCGGCGAAGTTCGCCGGCAGGCACTGGAAGATGGCGTTGTGCTCGCTGTCGATCGGCAGCAGCTCGGCGCCGCTGTCGGCGACGGCCTGCATCAGCAGCGCGCCGGCGACCACCAGCGACTCCTTGTTGGCGAGCAGCACCCGCTTGCCGACGCGCGCGGCGGCCAGGGTCGGGCGCAACCCGGCGGCACCGACGATCGCGGCCATCACATAGTCGGCCTCGGGCATCGCCGCGACCTGCTCGAGCCCCTCGACGCCCTCGAGCACCTCGGGCCGGTCGGGCATGTCGGCGAGCAGCGCGCGCAACCGCGCGGCGGCGGCGGCATCGACCATCACCGCGAACAGCGGGCGATGCGCGCGGCACTGCTCGGCCATGCGCTCGGCATCGGTGTTGGCGGTCAGGGCCACGGCCCGGAAACGGTCGAGATGGCGGGCGAGCACGTCGAGCGTGCTGACCCCGATCGACCCCGTCGAGCCAAGTACGGTCACGCCTATCACTTATCGAACTCCGATCAAGGTGGTGCCCAACAGGAACAGGGGCGCGGCCGCGGTCAGGCTGTCGATACGATCGAGCATGCCACCGTGACCGGGCAGGAGCTGGCCCGAGTCCTTTGCGCCACAGCGGCGCTTGAGCAGGCTTTCGTAGAGATCCCCGGCCACCGAGATCAGCGCGGTCGCGGCGCTGATCAACAACAGCAGGAGCCCATGCAGCGGCGCGAGCCCCTGGAGCCAGGCGAACACCAGTGCGCACAGCACCGCCCCCAGGACGCCGCCGTAGACGCCGGCGCGGGTCTTGCCGGGACTGAGCACCGGGGCGAGCTTGGTCCGTCCCCAGCGCCGACCGGCGAAATAGGCGCCGGTATCGGCGCTCCAGATGACGAAGAGCAGGAAGAGCACCAGCGCCGGCCCACCGGGGGCGTCGTGCAGTGTCACCAGCGCAGCCCAGGGCGCGACCAGCACCAGCAGCCCGACGGCCAACAGCCGCCCGTCGACGCCAGCGGCCGGGACGATCCGGCGCATCGACAACAGTCGGCGGATCTGCCACAGCCACCACAGCGCGCTGGCGATGGCGAGCCAGAACAACCCCTGAGGGAATGGCCAGAGCAGCGCCATGGCGCCGCCCACCAGCAGCGGATAGAGCGCCCGCAGGCGCTGACCGGCGACGCCGGCGAGCGCCGCCCACTCCCAGGCGCCGACCCCGATCACCCCGGCCAGGACCAGCGCGAACAGTGGCGTCGGCAGCCACAGCACCGCGCCGATGACCAGCGGCACCAGTGCCAACGCGGTGAGTGTGCGCTGGCGCAGCGCGCTTGTCGTTGCAACGGCCATGCAATCAACCCCGTCCATAGCGGCCGACCGCGCTCAGTGCCTCGACCTGCTCGCCGGTGCGGCCGAAACGGCGCTGGCGGCCGGCGTAGAAATCGAGCGCCTCGGCAAAGGCCGAGGCATCGAAGTCCGGCCACAGCACCGGACTGAAGAAGAGTTCCGAGTAAGCCGACTGCCAGAGCATGAAGTTGCTCAGACGCTGCTCGCCGCCGGTGCGGATGAAGAGGTCGGGCTCGGGGAGATCGGGAAAGGAGAGACGCTCGGCGAGTGCCGTCTCGTCGATACTGTCGGGATCGAGCGACCCGGCCTGGACATCGGCGACCAGTTGGCGCGCAGCGCGGGTGATGTCCCAGCGCCCGCCGTAATTGGCCGCCACCTGCAGATTGAGACCGGTATTCTCAGCGGTCAGCTGTTCGGCCTCGGCGATGCGTTGCTGGAGCCGCTCGGAGAAGGCGACGCGCTCGCCGATCACCCGCAACCGCACATCGTGCTGGTGCAGCCGCCGGACCTCGCCGCGCAGCGCACTCATGAACAGCTCCATGAGGATGTTGACCTCGGAGGGCGGGCGGCGCCAGTTCTCGCTACTGAAGGCGAACAGGGTGAGGGTTCCGACACCCCGACGCACGCTCTCCTCGACCACCGCGCGCACACTCTTGACGCCCTCGCGGTGACCAGCTGTACGCGGCATTCCTCGCCGCTTTGCCCAGCGCCCATTGCCGTCCATGATGATGGCGACATGAGCGGGCACCGGGGTCTCGGGGGCGGCGACGACGCCGGGAGACGTTACAGTTTCCACAATACTTGAACAGGCTGGCACCGTGCCCCTGGTCAGATCGACATCAGGTCCTCTTCCTTCTCGGCGAGGACGACATCGATCTCCTTGACGTTCTGATCGGTGAGTTTCTGCACGATCTCCTGACCACGACGCTCGTCGTCCTCGGAGATCATCTTCTCCTTGACCAGCTCCTTGAGCTCGTTGTTGGCGTCGCGACGGATGTTGCGGATCGCCACGCGCGCCTGCTCGGCCTCGCTGCGAGCGACCTTGATCAGATCGCGACGACGCTCTTCGGTGAGCGGCGGCATCGGTACGCGGATCACGGTGCCGGCGGAGTTCGGGTTGAGGCCGAGATCGGACTGCATGATCGCCTTCTCGATCGCCTGCACCAGGTTCTTCTCCCAGGGCACCACGCTCAGGGTGCGGGCATCCTCGGCGTTGATGTTGGCGACCTGACGGATCGGCACATCGGAGCCGTAGTAGGAGACCATGACGTGATCGAGCAGCGAGGGGTGGGCACGACCGGTGCGAATCTTCGCCAGCTCGTGCGACAGCGCCTCGACGCTCTTGGCCATGCGTTCTGCAGCGTCTTTCTTGATATCGTCGATCATGTTAGTTCCCGCTTACGACCAGCGAGCCGATGTCCTCGCCGCGGACCAGCCGCAGCAGGGCACCCGACTCGTTGATGTTCATTACACGCAGTGGCATTCCATGGTCCCGACAGAGCACGATCGCCGTCGTGTCCATGACCTTGAGACCCTCGCGCAGCGCCTGATCGTAGCTGATCCGGCTGTAGAAGACCGCGTCGGGGTGCTGGACCGGGTCGGCGGAATAGATGCCGTCGACCTTGGTCGCCTTGACCAGCAGTTCCGCGCCCACCTCGATCGCGCGCAGACTGGCCGCCGAATCGGTGGTGAAGAAGGGATTGCCGGTGCCGGCGGCGAAGATCACCACCCGCCCCTTGTCGAGATGGCGCATGGCGCGCCGACGGATGTAGTCCTCGCAGACCTGGTTGATCTTCAGCGCCGACATCACCCGGCAGGAGACCTCCAGGCGCTCGAGCGCATCCTGCATCGCCAGGGCATTCATCACCGTCGCCAGCATCCCCATCTGGTCGCCGGTGACGCGATCCATGCCCCGCGCCGCCAGGCCGGCGCCACGGAAGATGTTGCCCCCGCCGATGACGAGCGCGACCTGGACGCCATCGGCCGCCAGGTCGCGGACCTCGCACGCAAAGCGCTCGAGGATATCCGGGTCGATACCGTGTCCTCCCCCACCCATCAGCGCCTCACCACTGAGTTTGAGCAGAATGCGTCGATAGGCTGGGGCGGCGGCGGTCATGCCCGGTATACCTCGTCAGGGTTGCGGTCGGGGAAAGCGTTTCTTCAGTGTCGGTCAGGATACAGCAGACGATCAGCTGCCGCGAACCTGAGCCATCACCTCTTCGGCGAAGTTCTCGGTCTTCTTCTCGATGCCCTCGCCGACCTCGACGCGCGAGAAACGACGCACCTGAGCGCCGGCCTGCTTGAGCAGCTTCTCGACCGACTGGTCGGGATCCTTGACGAAGGCCTGACCGAGCAGGGTGATCTCCTCGAGGTACTTGCGCACCCGGCCCTCGATGATCTTCTCGACGATCGCCTCGGGCTTGCCGCTCTCGAGCGCCTGTGCCTTGAAGATCTCGCGCTCCTTCTCGAGGGTCTCGGCGGGCACCTGCTCGGCGCTCACGCACAGCGGCTTGCTGGCGGCCACGTGCATGGCGATGTCGCGGCCCAGGGTGGCGTCGCCGCCGACCAGCTCGACCACCACGCCGATACGCGCGCCGTGGCTGTAGCTGTAGAGGGCACCCTCGACGTCGTCGAAACGCACCAGACGGCGCAGCTGGACGTTCTCACCGATCTTGGCCACCAGCGCGGCGCGTGCGCCCTCGACGGTGGTCTCGGCATCACCGGCGAGCGGCAGCGCGGCGAGCGCCTCGACATCGGCCGCGTCGCTGTTCAGCGCGGTGGCCACGGCGGCCTCGGCGAAGGCCTCGAAGTTGGAGTCCTTGGCGACGAAGTCGGTCTCGCAGTTGACCTCGAGCTGCACGCCGCGCTTGCCGTCCTCGGCGATGGCAACCATCACCACACCCTCGGCCGCGGTACGGCCGGACTTCTTCGCCGCTTTCGCCTGGCCGGACTTGCGCATCGCCTCGATGGCTGCCTCGATGTCGCCGTTGCTCTCGACCAGCGCCTTCTTGCACTCCATCATGCCGGCGCCGGTGCGCTCGCGCAGTTCCTTCACCAATGCCGCGGTAATCGCCATGTCTAAGCTACCTCTGCCGCCCCTGCGGGCGATTGAATTCGGGATCTCGGAAAGGGCCCGCCGTCATCCATGATGACGGCGGGCCCAGGGAATCTGTGGCGCGCCGGAGCCCCGGCGCGCCTGGTGCGGATGCGCAGCCAAGCGGCCGCGCGGGCCTTACTCCGCGCCAGCCTCTTCGGCTGCGACCGGCTCGACCTCGTCGCGACCGACCATCGCCGCGGCGGTATCACGCCCGTCGAGGATGGCGTCAGCGGCGCCGGTGATGTAGAGACGCACGGCGCGCAGGGCGTCGTCGTTACCGGGGATGACGAAGTCGACGGTGCTCGGCTCGTTGTTGGTATCGACCACGCCGATGACCGGGATACCGAGCTTGTTGGCCTCGTTGACCGCGTTCTTCTCGTGACCGACATCGATCACGAACATGGCGTCGGGCAGGCCGTCCATGTTCTTGATGCCGCCGATGCTCTGCTCGAGCTTGTCACGCTCGCGCGACAGACCCAGGGCCTCCTTCTTGTTGAAGCGCTCGATCGAGCCATCCTCGAACATCGCCTCAAGCTCCTTCAGGCGGTTGACCGACTGACGGATGGTCTTGAAGTTGGTGAGCATGCCGCCGAGCCAACGGTGGTTGACGTAGGGCATCCCGCAACGCGCTGCCTCTTCCTTGAGCACGTCGCGCGCGGCGCGCTTGGTGCCGACGAAGAGGATCTTGCCGCCGTTGGCGGCCAGCGAACCCATGAAGTTGACCGCCTCTTCATACAGCGGCAGGGTCTTCTCCAGGTTGATGATGTGGATCTTGTTGCGGTGGCCGAAGATGAAGGGGGCCATCTTGGGGTTCCAGTACCGGGTCTGGTGACCGAAGTGGACACCGGCTTCCAGCATCTGGCGCATCGTGATCTTGCTCAAGGTATTGCTTCCTGTGATATCGGGTTGGGCCTCCACGCATCCCACGCGACAACCTGCCAGGCAGGCACCCAGTCGCATGTGTCGACGCGTGTGTGAGCAGTGGTTTCGGCGGACGATCTCGGACGACGGACACAAGGCCCGTGCGCGAGAGTCAATCGCGACCGGCGCGTATCTTGGAGGTTTGACCTGAAAAACGACAGCGAAAAACCGCAGTCTTTCGCTTGGCAAGCCTGCCTCGCACCCTCACATGAACGGGCGAAGGGTCCATGCAGTTTGCGGCAACGCGCCGCATTTTATAGCATAGGCGGCTCACTACGAGCAATTACCGATACATTCGGTCCCGCGCTGCCGAGGCATCGCGGTGTTCCCGGGGACGGCGTGAACGGTCCCCGGCGCCTCGCCATTCCGGCTCGTCCGAGCCCGGGCGTCCTCCGCCGACACAAGCCCGCACCCGGCACCTGGCCGATGGCCCCCTGAAGAAACCGATTATCATTTTTACCTGGACTCCAGCGACCAGCCGATGAGTGTGCCGATCAAGACCCCAGAAGAAATCGAGAAGATGCGTGTCGCCTGCCGGCTCGCTGCCGACGTGCTCGACATGATCGAGCCGCACGTCCAGCCCGGCGTGACCACCGAAGAGCTCGACCGCATCTGTCACCAATACATCACCGAGGTGCAGCAGGCGATCCCCGCGCCGCTCGACTATCACGGCTTCCCCAAGTCGATCTGCACCTCGGTCAACCACCAGGTCTGCCACGGCATCCCCGGCAACAAGCGCCTCAAGAAGGGCGACGTGGTCAACATCGACGTCACCGTCATCAAGGACGGTTTCCACGGCGACACCAGCAAGATGTTCTTCGTCGGCGAGCCCTCGATCCTCGCCCGCCGCCTGGTCAACGTCACCCGCGAGGCGCTGTTCGTCGGCATCGACCAGGTGCGCCCCGGCGCCACCCTCGGTGACATCGGCCACGCCATCCAGCGCTTCGTCGAGGGCAAGGGCTTCTCGGTGGTGCGCGAGTACTGCGGTCACGGCATCGGGCGCGGCTTCCACGAGGACCCGCAGATCCTTCACTACGGCTCGCCCGGCACCGGCCTGGAGCTGCGCGAGGGGATGATCTTCACCATCGAGCCGATGGTCAACGCCGGCAAGCGCCACATCAAGCAGCTCCCCGATGGCTGGACCGTGGTCACCAAGGATCGCAGCCTCTCGGCACAGTGGGAGCACACCCTGCTGGTCACCAGCGACGGCAGCGAGATCCTCACCCTGAGACGCGAGGAGCGCGAGGACTGAAGCCATGAGCGACACCGCGCCCACCCCCGCCCCACCCCAGACGCCCGACCCGCAGCCGCACCGCGCTCGCATCGACAGCTACCGGGAACGACTCAGGGCCGGGCGCGAGTCGCTCTACAGCCGCTTCGACCAGGGCACACCGGTCACCGAACTGGTGCTCGCCCACAGCGACCTCATCGACGGCGTGCTGCGCGACCTCTGGACCGAGCATCTCGGCGACACCGAGAGCGCGGCGCTGGTCGCCGTCGGCGGCTATGGCCGACGCGAGCTGCAACCGGCCTCCGACGTCGACATCATGATCCTGGTCGCGCCCGACGCCGAGTCCCGCCTCTCGACCCAGCTCGAGATCCTGCTCACCCTGCTGTGGGACATCGGACTCGAGGTCGGGCACAGCGTGCGCAGCATCGATGACTGCGTGCGCGAGGCCGATCAGGACGTCACCGTGATGACCAACCTGATGGAGGCGCGCCTGCTCGCCGGCGGCAGCGCGCTCTATGCCCGCATGCTCGAGGTCACCAGCCCGGCCCAGCTCTGGGACAGCGCCCGCTTCTTCGCCGCCAAGACCGCCGAGCAACAGGCGCGTTGGGAGAAATACGGCGGCACCGCCTACAACCTCGAGCCCAACATCAAGGAGAATCCCGGCGGGCTGCGCGACATCCAGATGATCGCCTGGGTGGCCAAGCGCCACTTCGCCGCCAGGACACTCCACGACCTGGTCCGCCACGACTTCCTCACCGAGGCCGAGTACCACACCCTGATCGAGGGC
This sequence comes from Marichromatium sp. PS1, assembly GCF_041155115.1. NCBI lineage: Bacteria > Pseudomonadati > Pseudomonadota > Gammaproteobacteria > Chromatiales > Chromatiaceae > Marichromatium > Marichromatium sp. PS1. The sequence continues at coordinate 1,583,271 of NZ_BAAFHB010000002.1, read as the reverse complement.
CAGGCGCTGCTGTGGCGCATCCGCTTCTCGCTGCACCGCCTCGCCGGGCGTCGCGAGGACCGACTGCTGTTCGACCACCAGCGCGCCCTGGCCCACGCCTTCGGCTTCTGCGACGGCCCCAACAACCTCGCCGTCGAGCAGTTCATGCAGCAGTACTACCGTACCGTGCAGGAGCTCAATCGTCTCAACGAGATGCTGCTGCAGCTGTTTCGCGAGGCGATCCTGCTGCGCGACGCGCTCGGCCCGCCCATCCCCATCAACCGTCGCTTCCAGTCGCGCAGCGGCTATCTCGAGGTGGTCAACTCACGGGTCTTCCAGCGCTACCCGCTGGCGCTGCTCGAGGTCTTCCACCTGCTCCAGACCCGTCCCGAGCTCGAAGGCATCCGCGCCAGCACCATTCGCCTGATCCGCGAGAACCATCACCGCATCGATACCCGCTTCCGCAACGACCTGCGCGCGCGCAGCCTGTTCATGGAGATCCTGCGCGAGCCCAACGGACTGACCCACGCGTTTCGACGGATGAACCGCTACGGCGTGCTCGCCGCCTATATCCCCGCCTTCGCCAACATCGTCGGGCGGATGCAGTACGACCTGCTCCACGTCTATACCGTCGACGAGCACACCCTCACCCTGATCCGCAACCTGCGTCGCTTCGCCATCCCCAAGCACGACGCCGAGTTCCCGCTGTGCAGCGCCATCGCCCGGCGCATCCCCAAGATCGAACTGCTCTATCTCGCCGGGCTGTTCCACGACATCGCCAAGGGGCGCGGCGGCGATCACTCCCAGCTCGGCGCCCGCGACGCCTGGGACTTCTGCCAGCAGCACAGCCTCAGCGCCTTCGACAGCCGTCTGGTGTCCTGGCTGGTGGAGAACCACCTGGTGATGTCGATGACCGCCCAGCGCAAGGACATCAGCGACCCCGAGGTGATCCAGACCTTCGCCGAGCGCATCGGCGACCCCAACCGGCTCGACTATCTCTACCTGCTCACCGTCGCCGATGCCCGCGCCACCAACCCCGAACGCTGGAACGGCTGGAAGGACGCGCTGCTGCGCGAGCTCTATCACGGCACCCGTCGTGCCCTGCTGCGCGGACTCGACAACCCCCAGGCGCAGGACGAACTGATCCAGCAGAAACAGGTCGAGGCGCTGCGACTGGTCGCGCGCTACGGCGCCGACCCCGAGGCCTGCCGCCGGCTGTGGAGCAAGTTCAGCTTCGACTTCTTCCTCCACAACTCGCCCGACGAGATCGCCTGGCAGAGTCGCCAGATCCTCTGCTCCGCCCCCGAGACCCTGCCACTGACGGTGATCCGCCCGGTGACCGCGCGCGGAGCCAGCGAACTCTTCATCTACACCGCCGACCGCACCAACCTGTTCGGTCGCACCACCGCCATGCTCGACCAGCTCGGACTGAGCATCATGGACGCGCGAGTCATGACCACCGACGACGGCATGGCGGTGAGCAGCTACCAGGTGCTCGACCAGGGCGGCAACCCGGTCGACGGCGCACTGCGCATGGAAGAGATCCGCACCGCGCTGACCGAGGAGCTGCGGCACGAGGAGGACAGCGAGATCCGCGTCGCGCGCACGCTGCCGCGCCGTCACCGCTGTTTCCCGGTCGACACCCGGGTGAGCTTCTCCACCGACGAGCCCAACCGCCGCACCATCATGCGCCTGAGCACCCTCGACTGCCCCGGCCTGCTCGCCGAGGTCGGTGCGGTGTTCCGCGACTGCGGGGTACGGCTGCAAAACGCCAAGATCGCCACCGTCGGCGCCGAAGTCGACGACGTCTTCTTCATCACCGACACCGACGACACCCCGATCACCTGCGAGAACGCCCTCGCCTGCCTGCGCCGCGAGGTGTGCAAGCGTCTCGAACAACACACTCGGGACGAGCGCTGACCCAGGCGGCCAGCGGGAGTTTGAACCACAAAGACACGAAGACCGCAAAGGGATTTGGATATGCAAGACGCCGACGCCGCTGGCGGCTGGTGGCTGGCGGCTGGTGGCCGCTGACCGCTGACCACTGGCCGCTTTCCCCTTCGCGTCCTTGGCGGCTTTGCGGTTCAATCCGCTGACGGCGGCGCCCCCATGGAGCCGCCCCCGCCCTTGGCCTATACTAGACGCTTTTTCCCAGCGCCCAACGTGTCCATGCGGCCCGTCGGCGAGCAGGCCTCTTGCCCCTATGAACCCGGATCTGGACCGTCTCCAATCCTATCCCTTCCAGCGTCTCGCGGCCCTCAAGCAGGGGCTGGAGCCGCCGGTCGACCGCGATCACATCGCACTCTCGATCGGCGAGCCCAAGCACCCCACGCCGAGCCTGGTCAGCGAGGCGCTGATCGCGCACCTGCACCGACTCTCGGGCTATCCCACCACCCGAGGGCTGCCGACGTTGCGCGAGGCGATCGCCGACTGGCTCGGCCAGCGCTTCGCCCTCGGCGCGACGGTCGACCCCGAGCATCAGGTGCTGCCGGTCAACGGCACCCGCGAGGCGCTGTTCGCCTTCGCCCAGGCCTGCGTGACGCGCACCACACCGGCCCCGCTGGTGCTGATGCCCAACCCCTTCTACCAGATCTACGAGGGCGCGGCGCTGCTCGCCGGCGCCGAGCCGTGCTACCTGCCCTGCACCGCCGAGACCGGGTTCCTGCCCGATTTCTCGGCGGTCGATGCGGCGACCTGGGAACGCTGTCAGCTGCTCTATCTGTGCTCACCGGGCAACCCCACGGGCGCGGTGGCCGACCGCGAGACCCTGGCCGAGCTGATCGCCCTGGCACACCGCCACGACTTCGTCATCGCCTCCGACGAGTGCTACTCCGAGCTCTATCTCGACGAACAGGCGCCACCGCCTGGGCTGCTGGAGGTCTCGGCGGCGATCGGCAACCCCGATTTCTCGCGCTGCGTGGTCTTCCACAGCCTCTCCAAGCGCTCCAACGCGCCGGGGCTGCGTTCGGGCTTCGTCGCCGGTGACGCCGAGGTGATCGAGCGCTTCTTCCTCTACCGCACCTATCACGGCTGCGCCATGCCGCTGCACCATCAGCACGCGAGCATCGCCGCCTGGCGCGACGAGACGCACGTGCGCGAGAATCGCGCGCGCTATCGCGAGAAGTTCGCCGCCGTCGCCGAGGTGCTCGACGGCGCGCTCCCGCTCAGTCTCCCCGAAGCGGGCTTCTATCTCTGGCCCGAGACCCCGATCAGCGACACCGAGCTGGCGCGCCGGCTCTATGCCGAGGAGCACGTCACCGTGCTGCCGGGCAGCTTCCTCTCGCGCACCGTCGATGGCCACAACCCGGGCGAGCGGCGTATCCGTCTCGCCCTGGTGGCCCCGCTCGACGAGTGCGTCGACGCCGCCCGACGCATCCGCCGCTGTCTCGCGCGACTGTGACCCGGCGCACCCGACCGAATCCGTTCCAACCTTCAGCAACGAGAGAACCGAACCCATGACCGAGCAACAATCCATCATCGTCGAGGCCTTCGAGCGCCGCGCCGAGATCACCCCGCGCGCGGTCGAGACCCATGTGCGCGACGCCATCCAGGACACCATCGAGCGGCTCGACCGCGGCGAGCTGCGCGTGGCCGAGAAGCGCGACGGCGACTGGGTGGTCAACGACTGGGTGAAGAAGGCGGTGCTGCTGTCCTTCCGCATCACCGACAACGAGTTCATGAAGGGTGGCTTCACCAACTACTACGACAAGGTGCCCTCGAAGTACGCCGACGCCAACTCGCGCGAATTCCGCGCCGGCGGGGTGCGCGTGGTGCCGCCGGCAACCGCGCGCAAGGGCGCCTACATCGCCCCCGGCTGCGTGCTGATGCCCTCCTACGTCAACATCGGCGCCTATGTCGACTCCGGCACCATGGTCGACACCTGGGCCACGGTCGGCTCCTGCGCGCAGATCGGCAAGAACGTGCACCTCTCCGGCGGCGTCGGCATCGGCGGTGTGCTCGAGCCGGTGCAGGCCGCGCCCACCATCATCGAGGACAACTGCTTCATCGGCGCGCGCTCGGAGATCGTCGAGGGCGTGATCGTCGGCGAGGGCGCGGTGATCTCGATGGGCGTCTATATCGGCCAGAGCACCAAGATCTACAACCGCGAGACCGGCGAGATCTGCTTCGGCCGGGTGCCGCCCGGCGCCGTGGTGGTCCCCGGCAGTCTGCCCGCGAAGGACGGCAGCCACAGCCTCTACTGCGCGGTGATCATCAAGCAGGTCGACGAGAAGACCCGCGGCAAGGTCGGCATCAACGAGCTGCTGCGCGACATCTGATGACCATCGTGCTCTACGGTATCGCCAACTGCGATACCGTACGCAAGGCACGCGCCTGGCTGCAGGCGCGTGCCATCGATCATCGCTTCCACGATCTGCGCGCAGACGGCATCGACCCCGAACGGCTCGACACCTGGCTCGAGACGCTCGGCTGGGAGCAGCTCATCAACCGCCGCTCGGCGACCTGGCGCCAGCTCCCGCCCGAGCAGCGCGCCGATCTCGACACGACGCGCGCCCGCGCGCTGGTGCTCGCCCACCCCACCCTGATCCGCCGCCCGCTGCTCGAGCACGGCGCGACCATCCGGGTCGGTTTCAGCGCCACGGACTACGAGACCTGGTTCCAGCAATGACCCTCTCCCCCACCCTACAGCTCGCCCACGAGCTGATCGCCCGCCCCTCCGTCACCCCCGACGACCAGGGCTGTCAGCAGCTGCTCGCCGAGCGTCTGACCGCGCTCGGCTTCCGGATCGAGACGATGCCCTGCGACGGCGTCACCAACCTCTGGGCCCGTCGCGGCGACCAGGGGCCGCTGTTCTGCTTCGCCGGGCACACCGACGTGGTGCCGCCGGGGCCGCTCGAGCAGTGGGACTCGCCCCCCTTCGAGCCGAGCATCCGCGACGGCCTGCTCTACGGGCGTGGCGCGGCGGACATGAAGGGCTCGATCGCCGCCTTCGTCTGCGCATTGGAGGCGTTCATCGCGCGTCATCCCGATCACCACGGCTCGATCGCGTTGCTGATCACCAGTGACGAGGAGGGGCCTGCGACCGCAGGCACGGTGGAGGTGATGCGCCGGCTCAGGGCGCGCGGCGAGCGCATCGACTATGCGCTGGTCGGCGAGCCTTCGAGCAGCGCACGGCTCGGCGACACCATCAAGAACGGTCGACGGGGGAGTATCAGCGGCTTTCTCAAGGTGCGTGGCAAGCAGGGACACGTCGCCTATCCGGCACTGGCGCGCAACCCCTTCCACGAGAGCGCCCGGGCGTTGGCCGATCTCGTCGCCGAGGTGTGGGACCAGGGCAACGCGCACTTCCCGCCGACCAGCCTGCAGATCGCCAACCTGAACATGGGCACCGGGGCAGAGAACGTGGTGCCGGGCGAGCTCTGCGCACAGTTCAACCTGCGCTTCTCCACCGAACTCGACGCCGCCACCATCCAACGCCGGGTAGGCGCCATCCTCGACGCCGGCGGCTTCGACTACACGCTCGACTGGCGACTCTCGGGCGAACCCTTCCTCACCCCCAGCGGCGCCCTGGTCGAGGCCGCGCGCTCGGCGATCGCCGAGCACTGCGGCATCGCCACCGAGCTGTCGACCGCCGGCGGCACCTCAGACGGGCGCTTCATCGCCCCGAGCGGCGCCCAGGTGGTCGAGCTCGGCCCGCGCAACGCCACCATCCACCAGGTCAACGAATGCGTCGGGGTCGACGAACTCGACCTGCTCAGCGACGTCTACGCCGGCATCCTCGAGCGCCTGCTCGGGGACGCGGACTGAGGCTTCGGCAGGCAACAGCGGCGGGCGCGTTCAGGGCGCCAGCCGCTGCTGCGCCGCCTCCGGCAACACGATGTTGAGCTCCAGCACCTCGTGGGCGTCTTCCTGCTCGTAGTTCACCGAGACCGCGTTCATGTCGACATCGACGTACTTGCGGATGACGTCGATGATCTCCTGCTGCAGCTTGGGCAGATAGGAGGGACGGTCGCGTGCGGCTCGATCGTGCGCCACCAGGATCTGCAGCCGTTCCTTGGCAACGTTGGCGGAGCCCTTCGGCTGCGAGGAGCGGAAGTAGTCGAGTAGGCCCATGGGTCACCCTTTGAATAGACGGCTCAGGAAGCCCTTCTTCTCCGCTTCGGTGAAGCGGTGCGGGATATCCTCCCCAAGATAGCGCGATACCGTGTCAGCGTACGCCTGGCCGGCATCACTGTCATGGTCGAGGATCACCGGGATACCGGCATTGGAGGCGCTCAGCACCGCCTTGGACTCGGGGATCACCCCGATCAGGCTCAGCGACAGGATCTCCTGCACGTCCTCGACACTGAGCATGTCGCCGTTGTCGACCCGACGCGGATCGTAGCGGGTGAGCAGCAGGTGCTCGCGGATCGGCTCATCGCCGTTCTCGGCGCGGCGCGACTTGCTCGACAGGATGCCGAGCATGCGATCGGAGTCACGCACCGAGGAGACCTCGGGATTGGTGACCACGATGGCGTCATCGGCATAGTACATCGCCATGGTCGCGCCATGCTCGATCCCGGCGGGCGAGTCGCAGACGACGAAGTCGAAGCTGTCGGAGAGCTCCTCGAGCACCCGGCCCACCGCATCCTTGGCCAGCGCATCCTTGTCGCGGGTCTGCGAGGCCGGGAGGATATAGAGATGGTCGCTGCGCTTGTCGCGGATCAGCGCCTGGTTGAGGGTTGCTTCCTCCTTGATGACATTGACGAAGTCGTAGACGACACGTCGCTCGCAACCCATGATCAGGTCGAGGTTGCGCAGTCCCACGTCGAAGTCGACCACCGCCGTGCGCTTACCCTTCAGGGCCAGCCCCATGGCCAGCGCAGCAGCAGTGGTCGTCTTGCCGACCCCGCCCTTACCCGAGGTGATTACGATGATTCTCGCCAAAGTTGCAGCCTCCTAATGGGGAGTGTTCCGTTTGTCGGTCCCCGGATCGATTCACAGTTTCTCGATGCGCAGGATCTTCTGATCGAGAAAAATCTGCACCGGGACCCCCTGCAGCTCGGCGGGGATGTTCTCGCTCACCCGGTAGTGGCCGGCGATGGCGACCAGCTCGGCCTGCAGGTCCTGGCAGAAGATTCGCGCCTCCAGGTCACCGTTGACACCCGCCATCGCGCGACCGCGCAGCGGGCCGTAGACATGGATGTTGCCGTCGGCCATCAACTCGGCCCCGGAGCTGACCGCCCCGACCACCGAGAGGTCGCCGCCGGCGGCATAGTGACGCTGTCCGGAGCGCACCGGACGGGCCACCAGCATCGAGGCGTGGACCGCCTCATCGGCGGCGGCACGCTCGGCGTTCTCGGCGTTGGCGGGACTCGGACGCGCGGCACGAGAATAGGTCTCGCCCAGCACCGCCAGCTCCATGGTCTCGGCGCTGGCGTGCTGCGCCTTGCTGCCGCCGCGCACACCGAAGGGGATCATCCCGTAGCCACGCAGCAGCCCCACCAACAACGGGAACTCGACCTCGCCGCCGGCAAAGTCGCCGAGATCGATCACGATCGGGGTGTTGCGGAAGAAATCGGGGGCCTGGCCGACCTTGGCGCTGAGTTGATTGGCCACGGCCTCCATGTCGTCACCGAGCAGTCTGAAGATCGGCAGGGTGAACCCCGCCGCCTTGAGCTCGAAGGCCGCTGCGGCCTCACCTTCGAGCGATTGTGGATTCGCTGCCATAGTGTGATCTCGAGCGTCTCGCGCCCCCAGGTCTCCATGCTGTAGTCCCGCCGGCCGCTGCAGCGCGGACGACCACCCTGTCGAGCGGCAATGCTACCCGTTCGACGCGCGCCGGCATAGAGTGAGAGGGACGAACCGTCGCCACGCGCCCGCCAGTCGGCGGTGTGACGCGACGCCACCTCCCGTCAGCCCATCGCCCTCAGCCGGGCGGCCATTGCAGCGCGCGACCACCGAGCACATGCAGGTGCAGATGGAACACCGTCTGCCCGGCACCGGCGTTGCAGTTGATCACGGTGCGATAGCCACCCTTGGCGATCCCGGCCTGCTCGGCCACCTTGGCGGCGACCAGCAACAACTTGCCGAGCAGCTCGGCATCCTCCGCACCGGCCTCGCTGAGGGTCCGGATCGGTTTGCGCGGGATCACCAGCAGATGGGTGGGCGCCTGCGGGTTGAGGTCGCGGAAGGCGACGACGTCCTCGTCCTCGTAGACGAGGTCGGCCTCGATTTCACCACGGGCGATCTTGCCGAAGATGGTATCGGTCATCCTGATGTTCGCTCCCAAGATCGAGATATCGCCCCGCTCGGGGCGGATGACCGGCGCGGCACTGGCCCGCCGGTCCCTTCAGAAGGCGCGGCGCCCGGCAAGGGCGAGCGCCAGGGTGCCACCGTCGAGCGCGTCCAGATCGCCGCCCAGGGGCACGCCCTGGGCGATCCGGGTGACCGCAACACCCTGCGCCGCGGCCAGCTCGGCGACGAACTGGGCCGTCGCTCCGCCCTCGACCGTGGGGCTGATGGCGAGTACCAGCTCGCGCACCCCGCCCTCGGCCAGCAGCGCCTCGAGCCGGTCGAGCCCGAGCTCGGCCGGACCGATGCCGTCGAGCGGCGAGAGCCGCCCGCCGAGGACGAAATAGCGCCCGCCGAAGTCGGTGGCCTGTTCGATGGCGACGACCTCGGAGGGCTGCTCGACCACGCACAGCAATCCGGCATCGCGACGGGGATCGGCGCAGATCGCACAGCGCTCGCGCTCGGTCAGGGTGCGGCAGCGATCACAGTGGCCGATGCGGGTCATCGCCTCGGCCATCACCCGCGCCAGCCGCGCCCCGCCCTCACGATCACGCTCGAGCAGGTGGAAGGCGATGCGCTGCGCCGACTTCGGCCCGACCCCGGGCAGACAGCGCAACGCATCGATCAGCTGATCGAGCAGGGCCCGCTCGCTCATGCGCGCTCGACCAACGGGCTCAGAAGGGGAACTTCATGCCCGGGGGCAGCGGCATGCCGGCGGTCACCGACGACATGGTCTCCTTCATCTTCTCGGCGACGCGCTGGGTGGCGTCGTTGATCGCCGCGGAGATCAGGTCCTCGAGCATCTCCTTGTCGTCGCCGAGCAGCGAGGGATCGATCTCGACGCGCTTGGCCTGGTACTTGCCGTTCATGGTCACCTTGACCATACCGCCGCCGGCCTCGCCGGTCACCTCTTCCTCGGCCAGACGCGCCTGCGCCTGCTGCATCTCTTCCTGCATCTTCTGCGCCTGCTTGAGCAGGCCACCGAGTCCAGCTTTCATCTTGGATCTACCTCGTTGACGGATGATTGGGGACATCGCGCCCCCGGCAAGGGACAGCGCATGACGGAGCGCTGGCCCGGGGCGGTGTGCGCGTCGCGACCGGACGCAAGGATACATGGCTCGAGCGGACGCGGGGAGGCATGACAGCGGCCAGCGCCCGGCATGCGCGGACTCAGCCCTGCGGCTCGATACTGCCCGGGACCCAGTCGGCGGCGAACTGCTCGCGCATCCGCTCGGCCACCGGATCGGCGTGCATCGTCTCCTCGGCCGTGCGCTGACGCGCCTCGGCCTCGCGCACGCGGCGCTGGGCGAGCGTCTCCTGTTCGGGGCGGGCAACCTGGAACTCGAGGCGCACCGGTTCGCCGAGCGCGGCCTCGAGCGCCTCGCGCAAGCGACTCTCGGCCGAGGCCACGCGCAGATGCTCGACCGCCGGGTCCAGACTCAGCAGCAACCGGCCATCGGCCCAGTCGAGAAAACCACAATTGTGCGCCAGCTCGCCGGCGATACCGCGCACCCGCAGCCCGGCGACGAGTTGCTGCCACTGCGCCGAGGAGCCGAGATCGGCACGGGCGGCGGCAGGCGTGGGCGGCGGCGCAACGGGCTCGGGCGCGGACGGCTCGGGGGCCGGGCTCGGGTCGGCGACCTCCCAAGGCGGCACACCAGCGGCGGGCGCACTGCCCGGCGAGGGCGCAGCTGGCGGCGCCGCGACGGGCGCAGGCGCCGATGGCTCGGGAGCCGGGGGCGGTGCCGGGGCGGCAACCTCCCAGGGTGGCGTGCCAGAGGCGCTCGAGCCACGGCTCGGCGCTGGCGCGCTCGGACGGGGCGCGGCCTCGGGGACGGGGCGCGGATCGGGCGCCCGCCGCGCGGCAGGCGCGCCATCGGGCTGCCCGGCGGGCGAGGCGGGGCGGAAGGCGAGCGCGCGCAGCAGCACCATCTCGAGTCCGGCGCGCGGGTCCGGGGCGAGGGCGAGATCGCCCTGCCCGGTCAGCGCGACCTGGTAGTAGAGCTGCACATCCTCGGGCGAGAGGCGCGCGGCCAGGGCGCGGAGACGGTCGCCATCGGGATCGTCGGCGGCGAGCAGCTGCGGCACCTGCTGGACCAGCGCCAGACGATGCAGCAACGCGATCAGTTCGCGCAGCAGCTCGGCGTAATCGGGGGTGAGCGCGGCGACGCGCTCGACCTCGGCGAGCAGCGCGGCGCCGTCGCCACCGGCCAGCGCCTCGACCAGCGCCAGCACCACCTCGCCATCGAGGGTGCCGAGCATGGCGCGCACCTCGGACTCGACCAGCCGACCGCCGCCGAAGGCGATCGCCTGATCGAGCAGGCTCAGCGCATCGCGCATGCTGCCGTCGGCGGCGCGCGCGAGCTGGGCCAGCGCCGGCGTCTCGAATCCCAGCCCCTCGGTCTCGAGCACATGACGCAGGTGCGCGCCGATCTCATCGGGCAGCAGGCGGCGCAGGTTGAACTGCAGGCAGCGCGAGAGCACGGTCACCGGCAGACGCTGCGGATCGGTGGTGGCGAGCAGGAACTTGACGTGCGGCGGCGGCTCCTCGAGCGTCTTCAACAGGGCGTTGAAGCTGTGCGCCGAGAACATGTGCACCTCGTCGATGAGATACACCTTGCAGCGACCGTGCGCCGGCGCATAGGGGACGTTGTCGAGCAGCTCACGGGTCTGGTCGACCTTGGTGCGCGAGGCCGCGTCGACCTCGATCAGATCGACGAAGCGCCCGGCATCGACCTCGCGACAGGTCGCGCACCGACCACAGGGGTGGGCGCTCACGCCCTGCTCGCAATTGAGCGACTTGGCGAGGATGCGCGCCAGGGTGGTCTTGCCAACCCCGCGGGTACCGGTGAACAGATAGGCGTGATGCAGCTGGCCGCGATCGAGCGCATTGGCGAGCGCCCTCACCACATGCTGCTGGCCGACCATCTCGTCGAACGACTTGGGGCGCCACTTACGGGCGAGCACCTGGTAGGACATGCGCGACTCGAATCGGTCGAAACTCTGTTGCAGGGCGCGCACGCTGGCGAGCGCGGGGAGCTTCCTAAGGGTGGCGTCTGGCGTCGCGGACCGAGGCCGGCGTCAGCGCGGAATCTGGGGCGGCAACCCGCGCCAGCCACACCCCGGCACACGCTTCAACCGCTGCGGCTGCTCCCTTCCGGGCCTGACCGGGTTCACGATCTCACGTTGCGAGGGGACCGACACGGGTCACCATAACGCTCTTGCAGCCATCAGACGATGACGACAAGAGCACGAGAGATTAACAAAGTGCGCCACGGAAGACAAACGGCATACCAGCGCCCAGCTGACGCCGACGGGTTGAACCACAAAGGCGCCAAGGCCGCAAAGAGGTGTGAGGGCTGTCAGCCTCCAGTCATCAGCCGCCAGTGGGCGCTTGCTTTCAACCGTCGTCATCATCGGCCGGCCGCCTCTTCACTGGAGGCTGACGGCTGGTGGCTTTTTCCCTTCGCGCCTTTGTGGTTCAACCTTCCCCATCCTCATCTCGGCAAGCGCGCGCGGCGCTGCTAGAGTGGGGCGAGTTCCGCAACCGCCCGACTCCGACCGCCATGCGCCCGATCTTGCTGACCCCACTGCTGTTCGCATTCGCCCTGCCCGCGCCGAGCCTGGCGCAGGAGGCGGAGACCGATGCCTGGGAGCGCGCCCAGAGCACCGCCGCCGCGTGGTGGCAGCGCTCGCGCGAACTCGCCGACCAGGCGGCGGCCGACGCCCGACGACTGCTCGGCGATGATGACGACGATCTCGGTCGTGCCTGGGAGCGGGCGCGCCCCGAGCTGGAGGAGGCGCTGACCCTCACCGAGCGCCAGGCGACGCTGCCCGAGCGCGCCTGGTTCGGTCCCGACCGCGACTCCAACCAGACCGAGATCGACGCCCTGCTCGATCGTGCCGTCGCGCTGCTCTCGGTCTCGCCGGCGCTCGCCCAGCGCGCGCGCATCCGCGAACTCAACGCCCGCATCGTCGAGCTGCGCGCCCAGATCGCCGAGTCCAGACAGCAGCAGCTCACCGCCCCCGAGCAGTCGACCCTGCTCAAGACCCGCGCCGACCACGCCGCGGCGATCGCCCGCGACCAGCGCGAGATCACCGCGATCGAGGCCGAGATCGCCGCGATCGAGCGTGGCTTCGCCGCCGAGCTGCGTGCCATGGGGCTGGACATCGACGACGAACAGGTGCGCTTCCTGCTCTCGACCGTGGTCGGCGACAACGTCGTCGAGCTCGGCATCCTCTTCGACAACGTCCGCACCCTCACCGAACAGCTCGAACAGCTGGTCGCCGAGAGCGGCGAGGATCTGGAGAGCGCGCGTCGCTACTACGGACTCTACGTGGTGCTGCTGCAGACCCTGGAGCACCTCCACCGCCGCATCGAGCGCCAGATCGAGGACGACTACCTGCCGCGCATCGACGCCATCGCCGAGCGCGCCCGCACGCTCGCCGCCGAGACCCGCACGCTCAAGGCGCAGAACCCCGAGCGCACCGCGCTGCTCGAGGCCAACCTCGAGGCACAGCGCGTCACCGGCGAGGCGGCGGCGGTCTATCGGAGCTATCTCGAGGACCAGGCGCGTCAGATCCGCGCCGCGCGCGCGCAGCTCGCCGGCGACATCGCCACCGCCTGGAACACCTATCAGACAGTCAGCCTCTCGGGCGAGTTGGTGGGGCTGGTGCGCGCCAGCCAGCGCCTGCTCGAGGCGCTGATGGAGCGCCAGCTCCCGGCGCTGCGCCCGTTCGAGAACCTGGAGATGCAGCGCGAGATGCTGCGCCTGACCGAGCGTCTGCGCGGCCCCGATCAGGGCAGGTAGGGATAGGGCTCGGCGCTGCCCAGCGGGGCGTGGCCGAACACCAGCTGGCCGGCGGCGCCGTCGCTGAAGGCGAGCCGGCCGATACCGTTGCGACCGCTGAGATCGCGCACCAGATCCGCCCAGCCGCTGCGCCCGTCCTCGCAGTACAGCTCGTAGATCGCGGCGGGATCACCGGAGAAGGCGCTGTAACCACCGCGACAACGGGTCTTCGGGCTGGTCAGATTCAGCTCGCCAGTGAACAGGGTCGAACGGTAGTCACCGCTGAACACCTCGCCATCGACCACCGCCACCACCGGCCCCGAGGTCGAGCGACCCGGCGAGGGCACCTCGGGACGGGGACGTTCGAGATTGTCGATCACCTGACTGACGCAGGTGGCGTAGACCTCGATCTCGAGGTGCTCGCACAGCCGCCTGCCGTACTCCTCCGGCGGCACCTCGACGGCGATGCCACCGAGACGCTGCGGCGGGATCAGCGCACACCCTGCAAGCAGACCGAGCAACACGACGGGCACGACGATTCTGGACATGACGTTCTCCCTCGGCGACGGCGGCGCGGCCCGCGCCCGCCTCGACCCTCGACCGGCCGCGGTCAGGCGCGGCTCCCGAGCGCCCATTGTATGTCATGCGGATGCGCCGGGGCGCGATTGCCGCTACAGTGACCGCAACCGCGCCAGGGTCGAGGCGCGACCGTCACATCCCCGGAGCCTCCCGATGAGACTGCGCCAATCGTCACCGCATCCCTTTCGTCGAGCGCGACGTGGTGTCGTGCTGGCCCTGGCGCTGAGCCTGCTCGGCGCCTGCAGCGACCCGCTGCTGAAGGACCAGCCCCTGCCTCGTCAGCTCGCCATCGCCGCCTGCATCGGCCAGTGCGACAGCGCGCGCGAGCACTGTCGCGCGAGCGCGCGCGCCGACTACCGCGACTGCGAGGCCGACCATACCGAGGCCTTCCGCGACTATCGCTGGTGTCTCAGCGAGGTCGGCACATTCAACGATGAACTCGACTGCGGCTATCCCTGGTGGTCGTGCGCCGAGAACCTTTACGGTTACTGCACCAATCGCCATCGCGCGTGCCGCGAGGCCTGCGCCGCAGACCCGCACCAGCTGGTGCGCTGAGAGCCGCGGCGCCGCTCAGCCGCCGAGCAGCAGCGCCGCGAGCACCACCAGGGCGATCTCGGTCAGCTCGACTAGGGCGCCGGCGGTGTCGCCGGTGAAGCCGCCGAGCCGGGCGCGCATGGCGCGACGCGCCAGCCACAACACCGCCAGGGCACACCCGGCCAGCACCAGCCCCAGCCCACCGAGTACCAGCACACAGCCGAGGAAGGCCGCGCCGCTCGCCGTCCACGCCCAGGTGCGCCCGAGATGGGCGACCTGATCGCTGACGATGCCCTGCGCGCGCGCATAGGCGGTGGTGAGCATCAGCGGCGGCAGCACCGCGCGCGCGAGCAGCGGCACCCAGAGCAGCAGCCAGGCCGCCTCGACATCGAGGAGCAGCTGCAGCGCGCTCCACTTGAGCAGCAGCGCCAGCCCCAGCACCGCCACCGCCATCGGCCCGCTGCGCGGGTCCTTCATGATCTCCAGGGTGCGGGCGCGGTCGCCGAGTCCGCCGATCCAGGCGTCGGCGCTATCGGCCAGGCCGTCGCAGTGCAGCCCGCCGGTCGACCAGGTCCAGAAGGCGAGCAGCAGTGCCGCGCCGAGCAGCGGGTCGGTGTGCTGCGCGGCGAGCGCGGCGAGCGCGAGCAGCGCGCCGAGCACCAGCCCGACAACCGGGTACCAGGCCACCGAGCGGCCCTGGTCGACGGGGTCGACCACGCCGGGGTCGGGAAAGGGCAGCCGGGTCAACAGCCGCCCGGCGGCATAGAAGGGAACGAGATGGGACATCAGGGACCTCGATGGGTCACCAGGCTGGGGCGGCCCGGTGAGGGTGGGACACGGACGCGACTGCGCCCGGCATGGGCGACCTCGAGCAGGATCATCGCTCGCGGCGGCATCTCCAGCACCTCGGCGAGGATCGCGCGAATCACCCCGCCGTGGGTCACCACCAGCGCGTCCGGCCCGCCGCCCTCGAGCAGCGCGCGCCAGGCCGCGCGGGTCCGGGCGAGGAAGTCAGACATCGGCTCGCCCCCCGGCGGGGTGAAGCCGAGCGGGTCATCCCACAGCCGCCAGAGTTCATCCTCGGGGAGCTCGCTGGCCGAGCACCCCTCCCAATCGCCGAAGTGACGCTCTGCCAGCGCGGGTTCGAGCACCAGCTCGAGCCCGCGCTGTGCGGCCAGCTCGCGGGCGAAGGCCGCGCAGCGCTGCAATGGCGAGCTGACCACCAGCCGCGGCTCGTCGAGCCCGGCGGTGGCCGCGCGCAGCTGCGACCAGCCGCGCGCGCTCAGCGGATCATCGCAACTGCCGCGCAGGCGGCTCCCGCCCTCGACCTCGCCGTGACGCAGCAGGTCGATCAGCCGGCCGCGCAGGCTCAGCACGCGTTGCTCACTCCGGCCTCGTCAAAAGTCGCCATGTCGCGATGCACCGCACAGGCCAGACGCAGCAGCGGCACCGCGGCGCAGGCGCCGGTCGCCTCGCCGAGACGGAAGCCGAGATCGAGCAGCGGGTTAGCCTCCAGCGCCTCCATCATCAGCCGATGACCGGGCTCGGCCGAGCGATGCGAGAACAGCATCCAGTCGCGCGCCGCAGGCTGCAGACGCACCGCGGCGAGCGCCGCCGAGGAGACGATGAAGCCGTCGATCAGCATCACCACGCCACGCTGGGCGGCACGCAGATAGGCGCCGGCGAGCGCGGCGATCTCGAAACCGCCGAGCCGGCGCAGCATCTCCAGCGGGTCGCGCGGTTCGCTGGCGTGCAGCTCCAGCGCACGCGCCACCACCTCGGCCTTGCGGTTGACCCCGGCGCTGTCCAGCCCGGTCCCCGGTCCCACCACCTCGGAGGCGGCGCGATCGAGCAGCGCGCAGCCCAGCGCGGCGGCGGCGGTGGTGTTGGCGATACCGAGCTCGCCACCGATGATCAGCCGCACGCCCTCGGCGACGGCGCGATCGACCGCGTCGCGCCCGATGTCGAGCGCCCGCGCAAGCTGCTCGGGGGTCATCGCCGGCTCGCGGGCGATGTTGCCGCTCCCCGGCCCGAGGGGTTCGGAGCGCACGCCCTCGACGACCTCCGAGCCGGTGGCCAGGCCCAGCTCGATGATATCGAGCCTAGCGCCGACCGCCTTGGCCATCACCGCGACCCCCGCCCCGCCATTGGCGATGTTGCGGACCATCTGCTTGGTGACATCCTGGGGATAGCGCGACACACCCTCGGCGGCAACCCCGTGGTCGGCGGCGAACAACAGCACCCGCACCGGATCGACCTCCGGGGTGGCGGTGCGTTGCAGGCCGGCCAGACGCACCGCCAGCTCCTCGAGCCGACCGAGCGAGCCCGGTGGCTTGGTGAGCTGGTCCTGACGCGCGAGCGCATGCTGCACGGCGGTCTGATCGATCGGGGGACAGGGCTCGGCGAGCCAGTCGAGGGTCGGGGTCATGGGCGCACCTCATGGATGGGAGCGATGAGCGTCGCGCACTACCGGCGCGACGGGTCGAATGCCGCACGGGGCGGCGGGAAGGGATCGAGGACACGACGGCCTTGCTCGCCGGGCGGCCCCGCCCCGACGCGGGGCGGAGCGACGTCCGGGGTCAGGGCTGGTAGCGCAGGGTCAGGTAGAACGCGCGACCGGGCTGATTGTACAGATAGGCCGTTTCATAGGTCTCGTCGAGGGCGTTGGCGAGCCGTCCCTGGAGGCGCAGCGCCGGGTTGAAGGCGTATTCGAGACGCAGATCGAGCAGCGCATAGGCGTCGAGATCGACCTGGTTGGCGAGGTCGTCGTAGCGCTCGCCGACCAGTTGCAGGGTCGCACCGGCGCGCCAGCGTCCGAGCGTGCGATCGAGATCGAGCTGCAGGCTCTGCTCGGCGCGACGCGGCAGCAGATTGCCGTCGTTGGCGCCCTCGGAGCGGTTCTCGGGATCGAGCAGGGTGAGGTTGCCGGCCAGCGTCCAGTCGTCCCAGCGGAGATCGGCCGCGGCCTCGAGGCCGCGGATCCGCGCCGAGTCGACGTTGGCCGGGGCGAAGATGGCCGAGTCATAGGCGATCAGGTCGTCGATCTCGGTCTGGTAGAGGCTCAGCTGCCAGTCGCCGCGCATCCGCCCGGGCAGCGGCAGCGGGCCGTTGGCCATCAGCTCGATGCTCTCGGACTCCTCGGGATCGAGCGCGGTGTTGCCGAAGCCCGGGTAGTAGAGCTCGTTGAAGGTCGGCGCCTTGAAGCCGGTGCCGTAGGAGAGCGCGACCTGGATGTCGTTGGCGAACAGATAACCGAGCGCGGCGCTGCCGGTGGTGTGGCTGCCGAACTGCTGGTTGTCGTCCTGACGCAGGCTGAGCTTGAGATCGAAGGCGCCGAAGCTGCCCTGGTACTGACCGAACACGCCGAGGTTGTCGCGCGCGTCCTCGGCATAGTCGACGGTCCCGCTGACCCGATCGTCGACATAGTCGATCCCGAGGCTCACCAGCTGCCCGGCGGCGATGGTGACATCACTCTGCAGCGAGAGGCTGTCGCGCTCGGTCTGGAAGCGGTCGACGAACTGATCGAAGACCGCCGCGGCGGCATCGTCGTAGAACACCCGGTAATCGTCCCAGCTGCGCCCGGCGGTGAGCGTCAGGGTCCAGGCATCGAGCGGGCGCAGGGTGGCGTTGGCGCCGAAGACCTGCTGCGAGGAGCGGGCCTTGTTGCCGGAGAAGGCCGAGCCGTCGAAGTCGTTGGCACTCTCGGCGCTGAGCAGGTGGAATTCGACCTCGGCGCGCTCGTTGAAGGCATAACCGGCGCGGGCGCTGACGCCGTGACTGCTGTAGCCGTCGCGATCGGGCTGATCGACGCCGCAACCGGCATAGGGGAAGGGGCGACCGGCGCAGGCGTTGATGCCGTCGGTCTGCTCGAAGTTGGCGCCGAGGTTGAACCAGGCGTGCTCGCCGCCGCCGGAGAGCCCGCCGGAGACGCTGGCGGTGCCCAGCTCGCCGACACCGACGCTGAAGCGCGGGGTGAGCGCGCCGCCGCCGCGACGGGTGAAGACCTGGATGACACCGCCGATGGCCTCGGAGCCGTAGAGGCTCGAACGCGGCCCGCGCACCACCTCGATGCGCTCGATCTGATCGACCGGCAGGTCCTGCAGCGAGGTCGTGCCCAGGGTGGCCGAGCCGACACGCACCCCGTCGATCAGCACCAGCACGTGATCGGAATTGGTGCCGCGCAGCATCACCGAGGCCGACTGGCCGGGACCGCCGTTCTGGGCGATGCTCACGCCGGGCAGGGTGCGCAGCAGATCGGGCACCGAGCGGGCCTGACGCCGCTCGATCTCGGCGCGATCGATCACGCTCACCGTGGCCAGGGTCTCGCCCGCCGGCTCGGCGGTACGCGTGGCAGTGACCACCGTCGGCTCCAACACCTGGGAATCGGTCTGGGCCAGGACCTGGACGCTCAAGGGCGCGGCCAGCGCCGCCAGCATCAAGGGACTCTTCATCACATGCTCCTCACAGGACCCCGCACACCCGCAGGGGTCGACAACAGAGAGGGGCTGGATGCTCGGCGGGCAGGCGTCACCGGCCACGCGCTGGATGCGCGAGGAGCCGCGATCGCCACCCGGTCTACCCACGCAGCCCCGGCTTGACGGACCCGCCCGGCCTCGCTTTGCGGGCACTGCGGATCCTGATTCCGAGGCCGGTCTCCGGGCTCACGAGCGGGCCGGCATGGCCCCGGACGCGACGCCTTCCCGTGATCGACACAGTGGCATCAGGTCGCGCCCTGATTCGTCTACCGTTGCGGGGGCAGCGCCGGACTGACCGATCGCGGACGATCGGCGCACCGGTCTTCCCGTTTCAGCCCCGGGAACTGGGTCCAGGGGCCACCGCGGAATCGAGGGCGCCGATTAAGTCCGATCGGAAGGAGCAAGTCAACGCCCGCCCCCGCCACGGGACAGACTGACTGACCGGGGTCAAGCCGAGAACGATACCGCCGACGCCGCTCGCAGAGAGCGGGCGCCGCGGGGGGAGGGTCAGAGTCCGGAGACCTCGGGCAGCGCAGACTCGGGCGCGCGGACCGACTCGATCCGCGCCGCCTGGGCGCTCGGCCAGCGGGTGAGATACTCGTCGGTGAAGAAGAAGCGATCCTCGCCGAAGGCCGGCACCAGATCGTCGAGCCAGGTCGCCTTGGGGTCGAAGCGGGCGAAGAAGGGGCGGTTGACCCAGTCGGGGTTGCGTCCCTGGAGGAAGCGCAGCACGAACACCCGCTCGCCGGCGACCTCGGTCACGCCCTGGATCTCGATCTTGCCCGGCCCCGCACTCATGCTCGGACCGCGCGCGGTGCGAGCCAGCCCCGAGACCCCCTGGATCGCCTCGCGATAGATCTCCCAGGCACGCACCAGCGGCACCTCGAAGTAGTGCTGGGCGCCGGTATCGCGCTGCACGAACATGTAGTAGGGGATGATGCCGAGGCGCACCTGGGTGCGCCACATCCGCGTCCACACCTCAGGGTCGTCGTTGATGTGGGCGAGCAACGGCCCCTGGCTGCGGATCTCGGCGCCGGTGGCGCGCAGCCGCGCGATCGCCTCGCGGGCGGTCGCGGTCTCGAGCTCGCGCCAGTGGTTGGTGTGGGCCATCAGCGCGACGTGCTTGCCGTTGGCCACCAGCCGCTCGAGCAACGCCATCAGCTGGTCGCTGTCGGCGTCGCCGACGAAACGCTGGGGCCAGAAGGTCAACGCCTTGGTGCCGATGCGGATACTCTGGACGTGATCGAACTCGGGACGCAGCAGCGGCTCGAGATAGGCCTCGAGATGGCGCGCCTTCATCACCATCGGATCACCGCCGGTGATCAACAGATCGGTGACCTGCGGGTGCTGGCGCAGATAGGCGTGCAGCCCGGAGGCCTCGTTCGAGGCGATGCGCAGCGACTTGTCGCCGACGAACTGCGCCCAGCGGAAGCAGAAGCTGCAATAGGCGTGACAGGTCTGCCCCTGACTGGGGAAGAACAGCACGGTCTCGCGATACTTGTGCTGCAGCCCTTCGAGCGGGCGCTCGCCGTCGAGCTTGGGCAGGTTGCTCTCGAGCTGCCCGGCGGGATGGGGGTTGAGCTCGGCGCGGATCTCGCGCACCGCGGCCTCGAGCGCGGCGGGCGCGGCCTCGGCGCGCAGCAGATCGGCAATGCGGCTGAAATGACGCTCGCTGAGCATCCCCTGCTGCGGGAATACCAGCTGGAAGATCGGATCATCGGGGACATTGTCCCAGTCAATCAGTTCATCGATCACATAGTCGTTGACGCGAAACGGCAGCACGGTCGAGACCACCTTCATCGCGAAACGGCGATCCTCGGAGAGTCCACGCAGCGCATCGATGCGGTCGAGATCACGCTGGGTGTGGACACGGAACGGGCGGGCGGACTCGACCGCCACCGCCCGCTTGGGCTGGGCATTGTTGTAGGACATGACAAAGCTCCTCTGTGGATAGTCAGAAGAGGACGCTGAACCGAATGGGCACGGCTATCCAAAGGGGTTGGCGAAAGAAGTGACGGTATTCGTCGTACGCGCTTCGCCGGCGCCGGGCGCGTGAGCGCGCCACCAGAGGATCCGAGCAGCCGCCCGGACTGGCAAAACCATTGCAAAGGATTTCACCATCCTAACACAGGAACCCTGCCCGATCCGGCGCGAGGGACACGGATCGCATGACAGGGGCACAGTCACCCGCACCCGGACGATGGGTGCGCAATCATCGGGAGCGACATGGACAGGCATCGACAGCTGAGCGCCCGGGCGCTCCTCGGCGGCGCGCTACTCGGCGCCCTGCTCACCCCGTGCAACGTCTACGCCGGACTGAAGATCGGCTGGTCGTTCAACATCTCGATCGTGGCGCTGCTGATCGCCAGCGGACTCTGGGCACTGCTTGCGCGACTGCGCCTGAGCGCGCCGCTGGCCATCGGCGAGGGCAACATCACCCAGACCACCGCGTCCTCCGCGGCCAACATCATCTCCGGCGGGCTGGTCGCGCCGATCCCGGCCCTGGCGATGCTCTCCGGCGGCAACCTGCCCGCCGTCGAGCTGATCGCCTGGGTGTTCGCGGTGAGCTTCCTCGGCATCTGGGTCGCCTGGTATCTGCGCGCCGGGCTGATCGTGCGTACCCCGCTACCCTTCCCCACCGGTCGCGCCACCGCCGAGGCATTGCAGGAGATGTTCCGCCAGGGTCGCGAGGCACGGCTGAGACTGCGCGTCCTGCTCGGCGCCGGCGCCCTGGCCGCCGCGCTCAAGTGGCTCGACAGCGGTCGCTGGGCGCTGCCGCGTCCGGGACTCGGCGTCGAGCTGCCCGCCGCCGGCGCACTCGCCGGCGCCCCGGCGATCAGCGCCAAGAACCTCACCCTCAGCCTCGACCCCTCGCTGATGCTCGCCGGCTTCGGCGCCATCATCGGGGTCCGCGCCGGGCTCTCGCTGTTGCTCGGCGCGCTCATCGCCTGGGCGCTGCTCGGCCCGCTGGGGTTGTACCAGGGGTTCATCCTGCCGGGCACGACCGACCCGGCTGCGAGCTGGTTCGGGACCATGATCGAATGGCTGCTGTGGCCCGGGGTGGCGCTATTGGTGGCCGCGACCCTGACCCGGCTGGTGCTGCAACTGCGCGCCGCCCATGCCGCGGGCACCGGCACCGGGCGAAACGACGACGGGGCCACACTGCACCGCGCACTCGGACTGGCGCTCGCCAGCGCCCTGGTGGTGCTCGCCCAGACGCTGATCTTCGGCATCCACTGGCTGCTCGCGCTGCTGGCGGTGCCGATCGCCTTCGTGCTGGCGATGGTGGCGGCGCGCGTGGTCGGCGAGACCGGCATCCCGCCGATCGGCGCCATCGGCAAGGTCTCGCAGCTCGGCAGCGGCATCACCGCGCCGGGCGACCAGACGGCCAACCTGGTCGGCGCCAACGTCGCCGGCGGCGCGGCCGGTCAGAGCGCCGATCTGCTCAACGACTTCAAGGCCGGACACGCGATCGGCGCCACCCCGGGCTACCAGGTGATCGCACAGTGTCTGGGGGTGGCCGTGGGCAGTGTGGTCGGCAGCCTGGTCTATCTGCGCCTGATCCCGGACCCGGCGACCATGCTGATCACCGAGCAGTGGCCGGCCCCGGCGGTAGCAACCTGGAAGGTGGTGGCCGAGACCCTCGACCAGGGACTCGCCGCGCTGCCGCCGAGCGCGCTCGC
Organism: Marichromatium sp. PS1; assembly: GCF_041155115.1. Taxonomy (NCBI): domain Bacteria; kingdom Pseudomonadati; phylum Pseudomonadota; class Gammaproteobacteria; order Chromatiales; family Chromatiaceae; genus Marichromatium; species Marichromatium sp. PS1. Next base: position 1,560,999 of record NZ_BAAFHB010000002.1, on the reverse strand, counting down.
CGCACTCCTCCTCGCCGCCGGCTGCGGGGTCGTGCTGACCCTGCTCGAACACCGCCACGGACCGCGCCGGGTACCGAGCGCGCCAGCGCTGGGGCTGGCGATGGTGATCCCGGCATCGCTCTCGCTCACCCTCTGTCTCGGCAGTCTGGTCGGGCACGCCCTCGCCCGCTACCGCCCACGACTGGCCGAGCGCTTCCTGCTCGCCGCGGCCGCCGGGCTGATCGCCGGCGAGAGCCTCAGCGGCGTCACCCGCGCCCTGCTCGGCGTCCTCGGCTGAGGCTCAGACCTTGAACCGCCGGGTGCGCTCCTGCTGCTCGGCGGCGAGCGCGGCGAGCGCCTCGGCGGCCTCGGCGATGCGTCGCGAGACGGCGGCGATCTCCTCCTCCTCGTGGCTGATGCCGGAGAGGTTGCGGTCGATCTCCTCGGCCACCGCGCGCTGCTGCTCGGCGGCGCTGGCGATCTGGCCGTTCATGTCGTTGACGGTGGCCACCTCGGCGGTGATCGCCTCGAGCGATGCACCGGCGCGTCCGGCCTGGGCAACGCTCTCGCCGGCCTTGGTGCGACCGTCGGCCATCACCGTGACCGCCTCACGGGCGCCGCCCTGCAGTGTCTCGATCATGCCCTGGATCTCGTGGGTGGCCGACTGGGTGCGCCCGGCAAGGCTGCGCACCTCGTCGGCGACCACCGCGAAGCCGCGCCCCTGCTCGCCCGCGCGCGCCGCCTCGATCGCGGCATTGAGCGCGAGCAGGTTGGTCTGCTCGGCGATGCCGCCGATCACATCGAGGATCCGACCGATCGACTCGGCATCGTCCGAGAGCCGCGCGATCACCGTCGCGGCGTTCTCCACCGCCGCGGCCAGGGACTCGATGGCGTCGATCGTCTCGCGCACCACCGCCGCGCCACCGCCGGCCTCGCGCTCCATGTCACGGGTCGCCTCGGCCGCGCGCGTGGCGTTGCGCGCGACCTCGGCGACGGTGGCGGTCATCTCGGTCATGGCGGTGGCGACCTGATCGGTGCCCGACTGCTGACGCTCGAGCTGAGCGCGGATCTGCTCGCTGGTCGCCGACAGCCCACCGGCCGCCTCGCTCAACCGATCGCCACCCCCGACCAGCTCCCTGACCAGGTTGTGGATACGGTCGACGAAGGCGTTGAAGGCCACCGCCAGCTCGGTCAGCTCGTTGCGACCGCGTGCCTCGAGGTGCTGGGTGAGATCGCCGTCGCCGTGAGCGATGTCGTTCATGCGCGTGGCAGCGGCGCGAATCGGCCGGGCGATGGCGCGACTCAGCAGCCAGGTCAGCACGGCGCCGACACAGAGCGCCAGCAGACTGAAGAGCAAGGCGTCGCGGATGGCGCGATTGAAGGCGCCGACGTCGTCGCTGCGATCGAGCAGCAGCTCGACCACCCCCACGGGCTCGCCGGCATAGTCGGTGATCGCTTGCGCCAGCAGCGCCATCGGCGTGTCGCGATAGAGGATCTGGCGCTGGATGCGCTCACCCGCGATGACCTGGCGCATCTCCTCGGCGGTCAGCCGGGTGCCGTCCTCGATGGTGCCGGCGAAGGGTTCGAAGTCCTGGCCGCGCCGCAGCGTGAGCTGGGCACGGGCACCGAAGCGCTCGGTGAAGTCGACGAAGAAGGGCTCGCCGAAGGAGAGCCCGAACTCGACCGAACCGCGATGGCGCCCGTCGGGCGCGAACATCGGCACGATGCCACGGATCCCCAGCCCGGCGCGCCCCTCCTCCAGGCCGCTGACCGGCGCGCGGGTGCGGTTGGCGGCGAGCACGGTGTGGCGAAACCCCGACAGGTCGTCGCCGAACTTCTCCGGCATGTGCAGCCGCAGGAAGGAGGTGGCCGGCGGGGTATGGAACTGGAACTGCACCAGACCGTATTGCCGGTGCATCCGCTCGAACAGCGGCAGGGTGAGTTCGCGCAGCCGCGCGCGATCGCCGGCGGCGAAGGCGGCGCGGACATCCGGGACGTTGGAGAGCGCCGCGGCGAGCGAGACGGCGCGTGTCGCCTCCTCATCGAGCGCCGAGCGCAGGGTGAGGAAGAGGTCCTGGAGCCGGCGCTGCTCGGCGCGCTCGGAGAGCGCGCCGAGGTTGTGGAAGACGCTGGGCAGGATCAGCGCCACCGTGACCAGGATCGCCGCCATGCCGCCAACGGCCAGCTGCACACTGATGCGGACTCTGCTCAGCACCTCGCCCTCCTCGCGGTTTCGTCGGTACCACAGGATTATGCTGGCGCAACATACACGAAAAGCGCACACCAGCGATCAAAACGACGCTAACCAAGGGGTATTTCAGGCTGACCCGGCACCGCTCACCGTGACGAACAGATAGCCTATATAAGCGAGATAGCTGCCGATCAGCACCACCCCCTCGACCCGGTTGATCCGTCCCTGACGGCGCCAGCCATAGCCGAACACGAACAGCGACAGGGTCAGCAGCACCATCACCGGGATATCGCGCGAGAGCACCTCGGGGGCGATTGCGATCGGCTGGATGGCCCCGGCAATACCGACCACGGCAAGGGTGTTGAACAGGTTCGAGCCGATCACGTTGCCCAGCGCGAGATCGTGTTCACCCTTGCGCACCGCGGCGATCGAGGAGGCCAGCTCGGGCAGCGAGGTGCCGATGGCGACGATGGTCAGCCCGATCACCAGGTCGCTGACGCCGAAGCCGTAGGCGATCTCGACCGCCCCCCACACCAGCAGCCGCGAGCTGGCCAGCAGGACCACCAGCCCCAGCGCGAGCAGCCACAGGGCACGACCGAGCGGCAGCGGATGACGCTCGAGCTCCTGCTCCATCTCGCCGCCGAGCGCATCGCCACGCCCGCGCATCCCCTGGACGATGGTCCAGCCCATCACCAGCGCGAAGACCGCGAGCAACCCCCAGGCATCGAGCCGCGACAGCTCACCGTCCCACAGCTGATAGACCGCCAGCGCGGTGATCAGCGCGAGCAGCGGCAGCTCGCGCCGCAGCAACCGCGAGTGCACCGCGATCGGACTGAGCAGCGCGGTGATACCGAGGATCAGCGCGATATTGGTGATGTTCGAGCCATAGGCGTTGCCGAGCGCGAGCCCGGGATTGCCCTGGGCGGCGGCAAAGCCCGAGACCACCATCTCCGGGGCCGAGGTGCCGAATCCGACCACCACCATGCCGATCAACAAGGCCGGCATTCCCAGATGGCCCGCGGTCGCCGCGGCCCCCTCGACGAACCGATCCGCGCTCCAGACCAGGAGTGCCAGACCGGCAATGACAGCGACAAAAGCCAAACTCATCAGTCTCTCTCAGACCTCGCAATCGTCTTCCGGTGATGCGCGAACGCGCCTGCACCGGGTTTTCGGTATGATTTCGGCGCCCGGTCACGACAACTGATCCGCCCGCGCGACCGGCCAAGCGCATCATTTTCTCACACGCCGAGGAGTCATCGCGATGTTTCGCCCCACGCCCCGCTCGATCTGGTACATCCTGGCGATCGGGGGGCTCGGCGTGGCCGCATTCAGCGTGGCGCTCACCGAGTGGCTGCTGCTCGACCCCTGCCATCTGTGCATCTTCCAGCGCCTGCTGTTCGCCCTCGCCGGGCTGTTCGCCCTCGCCGCGGCACTGGGCGCACGGGTGCTCGGTTATCTGACGGTGGCGAGCGCGCTCGGCGGGCTCTGGAGTTCGCTCTACCAGAGCTGGCTGCAACTGCAGCCGCCCGGCGCGGTCAATTGCATCGGCGGCGAACTCAGCCCCGTCGAGCGACTGGTCGAGTGGCTGGGTCAGCAGGCCCCCGAGCTGTTCCTCGCCACCGGTTTCTGTGAGGACCCGGGGCTGCAGATCCTCGGGCTGTCGCTGGCCAACTGGGGGGCGATCGCCTTCGCCCTCGGAGCCATCGCCGCCGTCTGGGCGCTCGTTGCGAGCGCCCAGCGCCCCTCGGCCCGTGCCGACCGGGGCGACTGATCGCGCCGGGAGCTTCCCGGACATCCCGACACCCAGAAGGCGGACGCATCGGACGTCCGTCCACCACCCTGGAGATCCTGATCGATGCCGCTGAGCCGCAGACACTTCAACCTCACCCTGATGGGCACACTGGGCGCCCTCGCCGCACCGCTGCCGGCCCGCTCGGCACCCTTGGTCGAGGGGCGGGACTGGCGTCCCATCGACCCACCGCAGCCGGGCGATGCCCCGGGCAAGATCGAGGTGCTCGAGTTCTTCTCCTACGGCTGCCCGCACTGCAGCGACTTCAACCCGATCGTCAAGGAGTGGGCCGCAGATCAGCCCGAGGACGTCGTCTTCCGCCGTGTCCCGGTCACCTTCGGGCGTACCGCCTGGGCCAACCTCGCCCGCCTCTATTACGCCCTGGAGGCATCTGAGGCCCTCGCACAGCACGATCAGGCGGTGTTCGATGCCCTGCACCGTGAGCGGCGCCGACTCTACAGCCCGGATGCCATCCTCGACTGGGTCGAGGCCCGCGGGCTCGATCGCGACGCCTTCGCCGCGCTCTTCGACTCCTTCGACATCCAGGCCAAGATCGCGCGCAGCGACCGCCTGGTGCAGCGCTATCGCATCCACGCCGTGCCGCGGGTGACGGTCGCCGGGCGCTATGCCGTGCTCGGCAAGGAGGCGAGCAGCTATCGCGAGCTGCTCGGCATCGCCGAGACCCTGATCGCGCAGACGCGCGAGCAGGGTCTGGCCGGCTGACCCGGACGGCGCGGAATGCGCCGGGCGGCGCGCCCTAGTCGCCGCCCGGCGCACCCGCGAGCAGCTGCTCGCGCAGGGTCGCGAGCAGCTGGCGCGGTCGCAGCGGCTTGGGCACATGGTCATCCATCCCCGCCGCCAGACAGGCCTCACGATCGCTCGCCATGGCATTGGCGGTCATCGCCACGATCGCGACCCGCTGCCCGGCACCGGACTCGCGCGCGCGGATCGCGCGCGTCGCCGCGAGCCCGTCGAGCACCGGCATCTGCATGTCCATCAACACCAGCTCGAAACGTCCGGGCGCAAAGCGCTCGAGCGCCTCGGCGCCGTGCTCGGCCAGCGTGACCACACACCCCCAGCGCTCCAGCAATGCCCGCGCCAGACGTTGATTGATCACATTGTCCTCGACCAGCAGCACCCGCACCTCGGCGAGCAGCGCCGTACCGCCGGGCGCGCCCGAGGGCGCCGGGCGCGGCCCATCCAACGCCCGCAGCAAGCCGGCGACCTCGCCCGGACTCACCGGTTTGGTCAGCACCGCAAAGCCCGCGGCGGCACAGCGTCGCGCCTCCTCGCCCTGCAGCCCATAGGAGAGCAGCGCCAACCGCTCACGTTCGACCAGCCCGGCCTCGACCAGCCGCTCGGCCAGGGCCACGCCACCGTCGCGCGCGGCGATCAGCGCCAGGGTCAACGGCCGCGCATCGCGGGCGCGCATCTCGGCCTCGACCGCAGCGGCACTCACCACACGCAACCCCAGCCGCTCGAGCCAGTCGACCAGGGTGAGGCGCGCACGCGGGTGCGGCTCGACCACCAGTGCCCATCCTCGAGACCGAGACGCCTCGGTCTCGGCTCCGGCGACGAGGGTCTCGTCGAGCGACAACGGCAACTCGACGGTGAAACGGCTCCCCCGACCCGGCTCGCTGTCGACCGTGATCCGCCCCCCCATCAGTTCCACCAGACGCGAGATGATGCTCAACCCCAGCCCGGTGCCGCCAAAGCGGCGGGTGATCGAGACATCGGCCTGACCGAAGACCTCGAAGATCCCCTCGAGCTGGTCGGGGTGGATGCCGACCCCGGTATCGGCCACCGCGAGCGCGACCCACTCGCCCTGGCCGGAGGAGAGGCGCTCCAGGGTGACCCGGATCTCGCCGGCGGCGGTGAACTTGATCGCGTTGTCGCAGAGATTGACCAGCACCTGGCGCAGCCGCGCCGGATCGCCGAGGCGCCGCCGGGGCAGCGTCGGGGCAAGCTCCAGGACCAGCTCGACCCCCTTGGCGGCGGCCCGTGTGCCGAGCGGCTTGAGGGCCCCGGCAAGGAGTTCGGCAAGATCGAAGGGGATGTGCTCGAGCTCGACCCGGCCGGCCTCGATCTTGGCGAAGTCGAGCAGGTCGTTGAGCAGCGCCAGCAGGGTCCCGGCCGAGGCGCGCACGATGGTGAGATAGTCGCGCTGGGTCGGATCCAGGTCGGTCTCGAGGGCCAGCTCGGTCATCCCGATGATGCCGTTCATCGGGGTGCGGATCTCATGGCTCATGTTGGCGATGAAGCGACTCTTCGCCGCGTTGGCCGACTCGGCCATGTCGCGTGCCTCGCGCAGCTCGGCCTCGACCCGCTTCCACGCGGTGATGTCCATGGCGACCCCGGTCATGCGCGGCGCCCGACCGTCGCCCTGATCGCAGGGGGTGGCCTGAACGCGATGATGACGCAGCTCGCCGCCGGGCAGCAGCACCCTGAACTCGGCCTCGAGGTCGCGCGCCTCGTCGAACGAGGCGCGCAACGCCGTCTCCATCCGCGCGCGGTCATCCGGGTGGAGACGGCGCAGCCAGGTCTCTACCCGGCCATCGAACTCGACCGCGTCGAGACCATGCAGGGCCAGCATGCGCGCATCCCAATCGAGTCGGTCCCCTTGCGGGTGCCACTCCCACACCCCGAGCCCGGCGGTGGCCGCCGCCAGCTCCAGGCGCGCGCGCTGATGACGCAGCTCGGTCTCGAACAGACAACCGCGTGCGGCATTGGCGAGACGACGCACCAGCGGCACGAAGGCCCGCTGGAAACGGGTCGAGAGCATGCCGACATCGGCCCCGCGCAGCAACAGCAGCACCCCGAACCCCTCGAGACGGAAGGCGTGGAGTGCACAGCGCGAATCGACCGCCACCAGCGGCAGGCCACCGGGCTGCTGGCGCAATGCCTGATACAGCCCCGGTGGCGTCCAGCGCTCCCAGAAAGCGGCATAGCAGGGGTTGCGCGCGAGGTTGCGCGGCAGCATGCAGCTCAGCGGCGGCGCCGTCGACGAGACCTCTTCGAGCTGGAGCACCGCCGCGCCGCTGCCCTCGAGCAGGCGCACCATGCTGACCAGGAAGCGGCGCACCATGGGCTCGAGATCGACGCTTTCACCGATGGCCACCGCGAGCGCGTAGAGCACCTCGGTCTCGTCGTTCGGGGAGGTCGCCATCACAGCGCTCCGCCGGGCGGCACGAAGGCGCGCAGCAGCGCTTCGAGCGAAGGTGGCGCCATCGGTCGTCCGATCAGATAGCCCTGCACCTGATCGACCCCGAGCGCCTCGACGAAGTCGCACTGACGCTGGGTCTCGATCCCCTCGGCGATCACCGTCAGCCCCAGGCTCTGCCCCATCACCGTGACCGCGCGCACGATCGCCCGCGCCCGCCGTCCCCGGGTGACGGTGGCGACGAAGGCGCGATCGATCTTGAGCACATCGAGCGGGAAGTGCTGCAGATACTCGAGCGACGAGTAACCGATGCCGAAGTCGTCGATCGCGACCTTGAGCCCGAGCGCGCGACAGCGACCGAGCAGCTCGACGGCGGCCTCCGGCTCCTGCATCGCCAGGCGCTCGGTGATCTCGAGTTCGATACGACCGGGGTCGACCCCGGTGTCGCCGAGCACCCGCTCGATCAGCGTGAACAGCCCGGGGTCGAGGAACTGACGCGCCGAGAGGTTGACCGCGACCCCCAGGCCCGTCCCCTCCCAGGCGACACACTGACGACAGGCCTGCTCCAGCACCCAGGCGCCGACCGGCCGGATCAACCCGAGCGACTCGAGCAGCGGCACGAAGCGCGCCGGCGAGAGATCGCCCCAGCGTGGATGGCGCCAGCGCAGCAACGCCTCGACCGCGACGATCTGCCCCGACTCGAGATCGAGCTGCGGTTGGTAGTGAAGATGGAACTCCTCGCGCTCGAGCGCGCCGTGCAACGCCTGCTCCAGCTCCAGCGCCTCGGCCAATCCCTGACGCAACCGCGGCGCCGAGGGCGCCTCCTCGCTCAGCGTGCCACGCAGCCGCGCCAGACGCTGCGCCTGCTCGGCGAGCGCGAGCAGCTGCTTGGCGTCGTCGCCGTGACCTGGATGACAGCAGAATCCACCGCTCAGGGTGAGCACCAGCTCGCGCCCATCGATCGGATAGGGCCGCCCCAGCGCATGCAACAGACGGGCGAAGCGCGCCTGCAACCTCGGCAGATCGGCCCCGCAGAGCAGCACCCCGAACTCGTCGCCACCAAGCCTGGCCGCAAGCTCCGACGGCCCGCCGGACTGTTCGAGCCGCTGCGCCAGGCTACCCAGCAGCAGATCGCCCGCAGGCTCGCCCAGGGCATCGTTGTGACGACGGAACTCGACCACATCGATCCAGCCGACCAGCAACACCGAACCCGTCACCACCGCCCGGCGCAGCGCCTGCTCGATCTGGCGCAGGAACAGCCGTCGATTAGCCAGCCCGGTCAACTCGTCGTGCAGCGACAGATAGTCGACCAGATCCTCGGTGCGGCGCATCTCGGTCACGTCCTGGAGCACGCCCAACACCCGCTCGGCGTCGTGCTCGGAGTGCTCGCCGACCACCCGCAGCAGCCGCTCGCCATTGTCGCCGCACAGCCGGAACTCGATCTCGAAGGAGCCCTTGCCGACGCGCGCCACCTGCATCATCCGCTCGAGCCGGGGGCGATCGGCGGGGTGGACCAGCGCCAGCACCGAGGACACCCGCTCGAGCGCCCCGGCATCGACCCCGAGCAACACGGCCGCGTCATCGGACCAGGACAGCGCATCATCCTCCAGCGACCATTGCCAGAAGGTCAGCCGCGCGATGCCGCGCGCCACCCGCTCGTGCTGACGATTGCGCCGCACCTGCAGGTTGAGTGCGCCGGCGTGCAGCGCATAACGGACCCGCTGGCTCAGCAGCGACCAGTTGATCGGCTTGACCATGAAATCGGTGGCGCCGGCCTCCAGCGCCGCCTCGATGGTCTCGACCTCGTCGGCCCCGGTGACCATGATCACCGGCGTGGCGATCTCGACCTCGAGCGCGCGGATCCGCCGGCAGACCTCGAGCCCGTCCATCCCCGGCATGCAGACATCGAGCAGCACCAGATCGGGCTGAATGCGGGCAAAGCACTCGAGCGCCTGGGCGCCATCGGCGGCGGCCTCGACGGCGAACCCCTGGCGGCGCAACGCGCCACAGATCAGCCCCCGGGTCGGGGCATCGTCATCGACGACCAACACCCGCCCGAGCGCACCCGTCCCCTGCGTATCCGCCCCCTGCGTCCCCATCTAGTCCTCCATCTCCCGATGGCCCGCGATCTAAGGTTGAGGCAGGAGCAACCGATACAAACCGTCGCGGCTCGAACGGCACCCAGTCAGCAGCCACAAGCCCGAGGTGATCATCATGCACCATGTCGACCCCGAGACGATCGCCGAGCTGCGCGACCTGCTCGACGAGGAGCTCGACGCCATCATGCTCGCCTTCGCCCAACAGCTCCCCGTCCAGCTCGAGCGCCTGGAGCAGGCCTCACCGAGCGAGTGCGGGGCGCTGGCCCATGCCCTCAAGGGCAGCGCCGGCAACATCGGCGCGACCATGCTGGCCAGCGCGGCCGGCGCGCTCGAACAGGCCGCGCGCGCCGGCGAGCCCGAGACGATCGCCGCGGCCCGCGCGCAATTACGCCCACTGGCCAACGCCACCCTGGACGAGCTGCGTGCGCTCGGCGCGCTGCGCGAGGCGCCCTGATGCCCACATCGCTCCAGAGCGCGGGCGCCATGCGCCCGGTCTTCGTCGGTCGCCAGCCGATCTTCGACGCCAGCGCGGGGATCGTCGGCTTCGAGCTGCTGTTTCGCGCCGGACACACCGACAGGGCCGCGATCGACGACAGCGACCGCGCCACCACCGAGCTGCTGCGTACCGTCTTCGTCGACATCGGCGTCGAGAACCTGGTCGGTGACCGGCTCGCCTTCATCAACCTCTCGCCGCGCTTCATCGGGCGCGAGGTGATCGCCGCCCTGCCCGCCGAGCGCACCGTACTCGAGTTGTCGGTCAGCGCCGGGATCGGTCCCCAGACCCTGGCCGCCATCCGTCTGCTCAGGGACCAGGGCTTCAGGGTCGCGCTGCAGTGCACGGGCGCGGGCGCGCTGCCGGCGCACGCGCTCGAGGCCGTCGATCTGGTCAAGCTCGACGCCCGCGCCACCGCGGCACCGGAGCTCGAGGCGCAGTGCGCCCGGCTCGCCGCCCACGGGCTCACCCTGATCGCCGAGAAGATCGAGGACGAGACCACGCTCGCCCGCTGCCGGGCGCTGGGCTTCGATTATTACCAGGGTTTCTATCTCTCCTACCCCAACGTGATCGAGGGGCAGCGCATGGCCGGCGCGGCGCTCGCGCTGCTGCGCCTGATCGAGACCCTGCAGCGCCCCGATACCACGGTGGCCGAGATCAACCGCAGCATCACCAGCGACGCGGCGCTCAGCCTGGAGATCCTCAGGCTCGCCAACAGCCCCCGTTTCCGTCGCCGCGAGCCGATCGAGTCGGTCGAGCACGCGATCGTCGTGCTCGGGCGCGACACCATTCGTCACTGGGCGCTGCTGCTCACGCTGCGCCGCACCCAGGGCTCGCCGGTGGCGATCGAGCAGATCCTGATACGCGCACGCATGGGCGAGTTGCTCGCACCCGTGCTCGCACCCGGTGATGCACCCCAGCGCTACTTCACCCTGGGGCTGCTCTCGGCGGTCGAGCGCTTCCTCGGCGTCGCGCTCGAGGAGATGGTGGAGCAGGTGCGACTGGGACCGGAGCTGCGCGCGGCCCTGTTCAATCATGAGGGGATCATGGGGCTGGCGCTGGAGATCATCGAGGGATTCGAGCAACCCGACACCCCCTTGCCCGACGACCTCACGGTCACCGCCGAGGCGCTCTCGACCCGCTATATTCAGGCCATCGACTGGGCGCGCGAGACGCTCGACACACTGAAATGAAGGACGATCGAATGGATGTGACGCGTCATTGCACCGCCGCGCTGCTCGGTGTCGCGCTCCTGCCGACACTCGCTGCCGGCGCCGGGTTCGACTGCGAGCGCGCCTCGACCCCGATCGAGCACAGCATCTGCGCCGACGCCGAGCTCGACGCGCTCGACGCCCGGCTCGCCGAGCTCTATCGCGCCGCGCGCGAGCGGCTCGCGCCCGCCGAGCGCGAGGCATTGCGCCAGACCCAGCGCAGCTGGCTCGCCGCGCGCAACCGCTGCGGCCCGGATCGAGACTGTCTGCGAGCGCAGTATCTGCAGCGCATCGAAGCGCTCGCACCACCACGGGTACGGATCACCCGCACCGGCCCGCACTACCAACTCGAGGCCAGTTATCCGGTGTTCGCCGGGGCGCCGGAGACGATCAACCGCGCGGTGCGTGCATTCGTCCAGGAGCAGGTCGATGCCTTCCTCGCCAGCACCGAGGAACTCCTGGCCGATCCCGAGCCGCCGCTCGGACCGGCATGGTCGTTCGCGCTCGAGGGCGAGGCCGGCCACCGCACCGACACCCTGCAGGTCGTCGCGTTCGAGGGCTATGCCTATTACGGCGGGGCGCACGGCATGCCGCTGTTCGCGCCGCTGCTGCTGGATCTGTCCGAGGCCCGCGCGCTCGACCCGGCGGAACTCTTCCGCGCCGACAGCGACTGGCTCGCGCGGCTCGCCCGACTCAGCCGCGCGGCACTCGCCGGACGCGACCTGCTCGGTGCCGATGCCGACTGGGTCAACCAGGGCACCGCGCCGGTGGCGGAGAACTATCAACTGTTGCTGCCCGGCCCCGATGGGCTCACGGTGATCTTCCCGCCCTACGCGGTCGCCGCCTATGCCGCCGGCGCACAACGGGTGCTGATCCCCTATGCCGAGATCGACGACCTGCTCGCACGCCCCCTGCAGGCGCCTTGAGTCAGGCGCGCCGGAACCGGACGCGATGGCGCGGGTCGAAGGCGATCGCCCGCATCCCGTCCCGCCGCTATTGCGAGACCGGCGGGGACGGGATGGGGGCGGCGATCAGAGCAGCACGCTCACCAGCTTGTAGGCCGAGCGCTCCACCGCCTTGTTGACGAAGGCGCCGACGAGCGCCTTGCCGAACAGGGTGCCGGCCCTGGTCGCCAGCTCACCGGAGCGTGAGTCGATCTCGACACAGCCATGACGCTCGAGGGCCTCGAGCAGCTGGGCACGACCGATGCGTGCCGGATCATAGAGCAGGGTCAGGCTCGATGCGCGCGGATTGAAGCGCACCTCGGTCACCCCCTCGAGCGCCTGCAGCTCACGCTGCGCCTCGCCGTCGAGCAGCGAGCGACAGCGCAGTGCCGCCGAGCGGATACGCAGTCGCCCTGGAACATGATGGATGTAGTGACTCATGGAACCCTCGGTACTCTCGTCGCTGGAAGGTCATCGATGTGCCTGGCCTGTCGCCGGCGCCCACCGGCCCGGGAACAACCGAATCCGTGCCGTCTCGCGTCGTCGCTGCGCTCCTGCAACGGCCTGTCGGAGTGTCGTCGTCCCGACGCCATCGCAAACGCGAACGGTTATCGATAATAGTTCTCGATCAGGCATTAAGCAAGGGTTGTGCGCGTTTGTTTCTTGCCGACAACCTTGCTATTTTCGATCGAATCAGCGGGATCGGCCCGCCCTCTTCCACCTCAAGCTCGCGGAGCGTTAGAACGATTTCATGAAAGAAGCAGACTGGCTCCTCTTCCAGCTCGACGACCTGGTCTCGAGCGTCGATCGCAACGGTGTCGCCTTCAAGGAATTCCTGCGCACCCCGTCGCTCTCCTGCTCGGTCTATCACCTCCCGGCAGGCTCCAAGGACATGGCCAGCGCCCATGAGGAGGACGAGCTCTATCTGGTGCTCGAGGGACGCGCGCAACTGCGGGTCGGCGACAGCGTGCGGCTGGTCGAGAAGGGCACGCTGATGTACGTGCATGCCGCCTGCAGCCATGCCTTCTTCGACATCGAGGAGGATCTCACCGTGCTGGCCTTCTTCGGCGCGCCGGTACGCGCACACCTGCAGCGCGGCTGACCCCGCTCTCAGTCGTCGACCGGCGGCGCGAGACGACGCTCCTCGGCACCATCGAAGTCCACCCCGCGCAGGGCGTTGAGCAGCACCGCCAGGGTGGTGCCGTTGTGCAGCACCGCGCTGGCCAGGGGCGAGACCCGACCGCTCGCCGCGCCGACCAGGATCGCGGTGTTGATGCCGACGGCGGCGCGGAAGTTGTTGCGGATCAATCGCATGGTGCTGAGCGCCAGGGCGCGCGCGTCGGCCACCGCATCGAGCCGATCGTCGGTGAGCAGGATGTCGGCCGTGGCGCGGGCGATATCGGCACCGCGCGGCATGGCGATGCCGACATCGGCGGCAGCGAGCGCCGGACCGTCGTTGACCCCGTCGCCGACGAAGGCGACCTTGGCCCCGGCATCCTGCAGGCGCATCAGGATCGCCGCCTTGTCCTCGGGCGCGACCTCGGCGTGCACCGCGTCGAAACCGAGCTCGCGACCCAACGCCTCGGCCTTGCTGCGGCGGTCGCCGCTGATCATCACCAGCCGCTCGATGCCGAGCGCACGCAGCCGCGCCAGCGTCTCCGGGGTCTCGGGGCGCAGCGTGTCGCGCAGCGCGATCAGCCCGACCGGGCCCTCGCGGTTGGCGACGAAGAGCAGGATCTTGCCGGCGTCGTGGAAGCTCGAGATACGCGGCTCGAAGGGCGAGAAGTCGATGCCCTCGTGCTCCTCGAGATAGTGACGGCTGCCGATCATGATCCGCCCCCCGGCGACATCGGCCGAGAGCCCGTGGGCGACCAGATAGTCGACCTCGCCGTGGCTGATGTGCTCGAGTCCGCGCGCCTGTGCGGCGTCGACCACGGCGCTGGCGATCGGGTGCGAGGCGTGCTCCTCGATCGAGGCGACCAGCGCGAGCAGGTCACACTCGTCGCAACCCGGGTGGGTGGCGAGCACCTCGACATCGGTGACCGCCAGCTCGCTGTGGGTCAGGGTGCCGGTCTTGTCGAACACCAGGGTATCGACCCCGGCGAGCTGCTCGATCGCCTCGCCACCACGCATCAGCACCCCATTGCCCGCCGCACGCGCCATCCCCGACTTGATCGCCACCGGGGTGCCGAGCTTGAGCGCGCAGGCATAATCGACCAGGAACACCGACTGCACCCGACGCAGGTCGCGGGTGGCGGCATAGACCGCCGCCCCCGTGCCCAGGGTCAGCGCCACGCGCTGATCGGCGAGCCGGTCGGCCTCGCTCTGGGTGACCGAGCGCTTGGTGAGCGCATCGCCGATGAAGCGCGCCACCCGCGCCGAGGTGGTCTCGGCGCCGACCTGGGTGGCCTCGATGCGCAGCCGCCCCTCGACCAGCACCGAGCCGCAGATCACCCGTCGGTAGACCGACTTGCGCACCGGCACGTCCTCGCCGGTGACCGCCGACTGATCGACCAGCGCCACCCCATCGATCACCCGACCGTCGACCGCGATGCGCTCCCCCGGCCCGACCTGAACGATCTCGCCGACCTCGACCTGATCGCCGGGCACGCGCACCAGCTCACCGTCGCGCTCGACCCAGGCCGGCGCGGGGTCCGGGCGCAGCAGCCGCGCCAGCATGCGATCGGAGCGACGCGCGGTGCGCTCCTCGAGATAGGCGCCGAGACGCAGCAGCAGGTCGGTGACGGTGGCGGCATAGACCTCGCCACGCGCCGCCGAGAGCCCTACCGCCACGGCATCGAGCACCTCGACCTTGACCCCTTCGTTGACCAGGGTGTCGACCCCGCGCGCCAGCGTCGGCGCGGCACTGGTCACCGCCAGCGCCAACCGCCAGCCCGGCGGCAACAGCGGCAGCAGCGCCAGCGCCAACAACGAGGTCGCCACCGGCGCCAGCCCCGAGTCCGGCTCGCCGGCGGACACCGGCAGCGCGTCGTGACCGACATGGGGCACATAGGCGCGCAGCCGCTCGATGACGCGAGCCCGCGCCTCGGGCGTGGGCGTGAACTCGATCACCAGCGAACCCGTCGCCACCCCGGTACGCACCTCGCGCACCTCGGGCAGGGCATCGAGCCAGAGTTCAAGGGTGTCCGGTGCATAACCGGGGGCGCCGAGGGCGGGGAGACGCAGCCGCAACCGACCGGGCAGCTGGTGAACGACGCGATAGCGCAGCGCGGGCAAGGAAGGGGTCACGAGATCAGGGTCCTGAACTGGGCGTGGGCGGGCGGACGCACCCGCCCACGTGGGCTGGGGGAGAGGGTGACGCTCAGGGATCCTGACGCTGCGAGGCGTGCCGCAGCTCGGCCTCGGCGTCGCCGAAACGCTCCTTGATCTCCTCGACCCCGCCCTGGACCATCGCCCAGGCGCGTACCATGCCGTTGATCGCCGTGCGCTGCACCTGCTCGTTGGTGAGCAGATAGGTCGCAGCGGCGCCGATCACCAGCCCCTTGAGGAAGCGGTCACGCGACAGCGTCGCCAGCGTGCCCTGCTGGTTCTGGGGGTTCCACTGGGGCTGCTGCATCGCCATGGGCGCATGATAGCCCTGGTAGTAATAGGCCTGTCCCTGAGGCGGAAGAGCCGCACCCTGGCCCTGGTGATACTGCTGATACTGCCCACCCTGGGCCTGTCCCTGGGGGGCACCCCCCGGTTGGCCCTGGGCGCCCTGCCCTGGATAGCCGTATTGATTGCTCATGCCGAGTCTCCTGTGGTCGGTCGTGCGTTGTTCGGTGCCGGTTGCCGGTTGCCGCGCGCCTTGACCAGGCCACGCAGCAACATCACCAGTGCCGCGCCGGTGATCAAACCGCCGATGCCCTCGGCGATGTTCTTCGTGACCCCGTGCTGATGACGTTGACGTTGATCAGTCATGCATATCCCCATCGGTCCATTGACGCAGCCCGTAGAAGACCGCCGACCCGGCCAGGAACATCAGCCCGAGCCGCAGCGCCCCCTGATCGGCGACGGTGGAGGCCACGGCGCCGGCCGCAGCGGTGGCCACACCCGCGGCCACCGCGCTCTTGCCGGTCTCGACCAGGGCCAGGTTGGGAAGCTGCTCGCCGGCCTGGATGCGATCGACCTGACGGGCCGCGGCGAGACTGCCGCCGATCACCGCACCGAGGGTGGCGAGCCGCACCAACGACCCGCAATCGCTGCTGATCGCCGGGGCCGTGGGCGCCGTGCCCGGCCAGAAAACGGGAGGCTGGCTCATGCCTTCTGCTCCTCGCCACCACCCTGACCCTTGTCGCCACCGAAGAGGGTGCGCTGGACCGAGCCGTTGGTGAACACCAACACGGCGGCGGCACCGAGCAGCGCGCCCTTCCAGAAGTCGGTGTCATTGAAGTCGATCAGCTTGGAGAGGCTGTTGAGTCCGTTGCCACCATTGGCCAGCTCATCGACCAGTTCCGCCACCCCGGCGCCGGCGCCGTGCTGGGCACCGAACCCCTGGTGCGCACCGGCCCCCGGGGGATAACCACCCGGCGCCGCGCCATGACCGGCCCACTCGGGCTGCCCACCCTGGTACGGCGCGCCCTGATAGGGCATGGCCCCAGGCGGCATGCCACCGGGCTGATAGCCGTACTGCGGCGGCTGCGCCCCCGGGTACGGCTGTCCCGGATACGGCTGCTGCGGCGGCATCATCCCCGGCATCCATTGCGGCTGGCCACCGGCCTGAGGCCCATATCCACCCTGCGCGGTCTGTGGTCCCTGGGGCTGGGCCGCGGCGACGCCCGGCGACGGCGCGCCCCAGGCCGGCTGCGGGGCCTGCTGCTGGCCGGGGTGCATGCCCATGCCTGGCTCCTGGCCCTGCGCCGACCAGGGTACGCCGGCGCCCTGGACACCCTGGCCCGCAGCGCTGTCGCAGCCCTCGGCCTGCCAGGCCTGCGCGCCCTCCTGGCCGCCTCCGGGCATATCCGGTCGCGCCTGCGCCTCTGACTTGTGTTCGCTCATGGTGACTCCGCTTGGATGGATGGGTTGCGGCACCGCACTCGAGACGGTGCTCATCGTCGTCCTCGACCTCGCGATGCACGGACCGCTCGATCGAGACCGCAGCGGTGGGGGCACCGCACTGCCACGGCGGACGGTCCCGACTGGAGAATAAAGTTAACGCAGCCGCCCGTCGTAAACAATAACGATTTACGTTTGCATGGAGAGCGGGGCGCGGTTAGACTCGGAGGGTCTGGAGATGGTTGGAGTATCCCCCGGAGGAACCAGCGATGCCGTCCGTACCCGCAGCACGCCAGGGGCAGCTGCCCCCGGTCTCGATCTGTCATCAGGTGCCGGGGCGCGTGCGGCTGCGCGTGCCGCTGCTGCTCGCCGAACCCGCTGCGGCGACGGCGCTGGTCAAGGCGCTGCGCGCCCTGCCCGGGGTGGAGGGCGTACGCAGCAATCCGGCCTGCGCCAGCCTGGTGGTGCGACATCATGCGTCCCAGCCACTGGCGGCGAGCACCATCCTCTCGACACTGACTCCATTGATCCATCAATCGCGTCCTCCGGCGGCCGCTCCTCTGGTCCATCCTATACGAAAAACGCCAAAGTGGAACAGGGCGCACCCCCAGCGCGTACAGCGCCGGCGCTCGCGTGCCGACTGCCCGCTGTGCCGGCTCAAGCTCAGGGCGGCGCGCTGGATCATGGCCGACGTGTGGCGCTGCTGGCAGGAGCGTACGCGCGCGCGCATTCGTACCCTGATGGTCACGGCGCTCTCGCCGCTGCGTCACTGACCGAGCCGACACCGCTCACACGCCCGGATGGCGATGCCATAAAAACTTAATATTCAGCGCATTGCCATATGACCTTGACGAGGCCCGGTGATGTCGCGGCGCCATGGCGCCATCACGCACCCACCTGACCCCACTCGGCCATCCTGTCTGGCCTTCCCCCCGACCATCGACTATCGTGATCACCTGAACTCACGCAATCACCGATTGAGGAGTCTGCAATGGTCACCCCCGTCGCGCATCCTGACGCGAACCTGTCCCCAGAGCTTTTGAAGCGGATCGACGCCTACTGGCGCGCCTGCAACTACCTGGCCGTCGGCATGATCTATCTGCGGGACAACCCGCTGCTGCGCGAACCGCTGCGCGAGGAACATCTCAAGCAGCGCCTGCTCGGTCATTGGGGCGCGAGTCCCGGACTGTCGTTCATGTACGTCCATCTCAACCGCATCATCAATGCCTACGACCAGCGCGCCATCTTTCTCGCCGGCCCGGGTCACGGCGCCCCCGGGGTGCTCGCCCCGGTCTATCTCGAGGGCACCTACTCCGAGGTCTATCCCAACAAGAGCGAGGATGAGGAAGGTCTGCGCGCCTTCTTCAAGCAGTTCTCCTTCCCCGGCGGCATCGGCTCGCACTGCACGCCCGAGACCCCCGGCTCGATCCACGAGGGCGGCGAGCTCGGCTACTCGATCTCGCACGCCTTCGGCGCGGCCTTCGACAACCCGGATCTGTTGGTGGCGGTCGCCGTCGGCGACGGCGAGGCCGAGACCGGGCCGCTGGCCACCTCCTGGCACTCGAGCAAGTATCTCAACCCGATCCGCGACGGCGCGGTGCTGCCGATCCTTCATCTCAACGGCTACAAGATCAACAACCCCACCCTGCTCTCGCGCATCCCCAACGAGGAACTGAGCAACCTGATGCGCGGCTACGGCTGGACCCCGCACTTCGTCGAGGGCGACGACCCGATGGAGATGCATCAGCGCATGGCCGAGACGCTCGATCGCTGCCTCGCCGAGATCCGCGGCTTCCAGCAGCAGGCACGCGAGAGCGGCCAGGCCAACCGCTGCCACTGGCCGATGATCGTGCTGCGCACCCCCAAGGGCTGGACCGGTCCGAAGACGGTCGACGGCAAGCGCGTCGAGGGTTTCTGGCGCGCCCATCAGGTGCCGCTCTCGGGGATGCACGGCAATCCCGCCCATCTCGAACAGCTCGAGGCGTGGATGCGCAGCTACCAACCCGAGGAGCTGTTCGACGAGCAGGGCCGGCTGCGCCCCGAGCTCAAGGCACTCGCGCCCCGGGGCGAGATGCGCATGAGCGCCAGCCCCCATGCCAACGGCGGCCTGCTGCGACGTGCGCTGCGCCTGCCCGACTTCCGCGACTACGCCCAGCCGATCAGCCGTCCGGCCACCGAGCGGGCGATGAACACCCGCCCCCTGGGGGCGATGCTGCGCGACGTGATGGCGCGCAACACCGACAACTTCCGTGTCTTCGGCCCGGACGAGAACACCTCCAACAAGCTCGACGCCATCTACGAGGTGAGCAAGAAGCTGTGGCTGTGCGACTACCGCGAGGAGGACGCCGACGGCGGTGAACTCTCACCCGATGGCCGGGTGCTGGAGATGCTCTCGGAGCACACCCTCGAGGGTTGGTACGAGGGCTATATCCTCACCGGGCGGCACGGTTTCTTCGCCACCTACGAGGCCTTCGTCCACGTCATCGACAGCATGTACAACCAGCATGCCAAGTGGCTGTCGATCTGCGAGGACATCCCCTGGCGCGCCCGTGTCTCCTCGCTCAACCTGCTGATCACCTCCACCGTCTGGCGCCAGGACCACAACGGCTTCACCCACCAGGACCCGGGCTTCCTCGACGTGGTGGTCAACAAGAACCCCGAGGTCACGCGGATCTACCTGCCCCCGGACGTCAACACCCTGCTCTCGACCGTCGACCACTGCCTGCGCAGCCGCGACGACATCAACGTGATCGTCGCCGACAAGCAGAACCATCTGCAGTACCTGGACATGGACGCGGCCATCAAGCACTGCACCAAGGGCATCGGCATCTGGGAGTGGGCGAGCAACGACCAGGGCGGCGAACCCGACCTGGTGATGGTCGGCTGCGGCGACATCCCCACCAAGGAGGCGCTGGCGGCCACCGCGCTGCTGCGCGAGCACTTCGCCGACATCCGCATCCGCTTCATCAACGTCGTCGACCTGTTCCGTCTGCAACCGGCCGGCGAACACCCCCACGGGCTCAACGATGCCGATTTCGACAGCCTGTTCACCAAGGATCGGCCGGTGATCTTCAACTTCCACGGCTATCCCTGGCTGATCCACCGTCTCGCCTACCGTCGCACCAACCACAGGAACCTGCACGTGCGCGGCTACAAGGAGAAGGGCAACATCAACACCCCGCTGGAGCTGGCGATCAACAACGAGATCGACCGCTTCAGCCTCGCCATCGACGCCATCGATCGGGTACCGCGGCTGCAGGTGGCCGGCGCCCACGTCAAGGAGCGGCTGCGCGACATGCAGATCGAGTGTCGCAACTACGCCTTCGAGCACGGCGTCGACAAGCCCGAGGTCGACGACTGGACTTGGCCCTATTGATCTGATCCGACCGGGGCGCGTTCACGCGCCCCGCCCCGACGCATCTCCCCTCTCCCCACACTGAGGCGTCACCGATGAGCAAGGCGCAACGACCCGAGTCACCCTGCGAGCCCCGCGAGCCGACCCGCACCGGGATGTCGAAGGAGGCGCTGAAACAGGCCTATATCGACAACCTGTTCTTCATCCAGGGACGCTTTCGCGAGGTCGCCACCCCCCATGACCTCTACATGGCCGCGGCCTACACCGCGCGCGACCGACTGCTCGAGCGCTGGGTGCGTTCGGCGCAGCTGTTCAAGTCGAGCCATGCGCGCACCGTCTGCTACCTCTCGGCCGAGTACCTGCTCGGTCCGCACCTGGCCAAGACGCTGATCAACCTCGGCATCACCCAGGCGGCGCGCGAGGCGGCCGAGGAACTCGAACTCGACTTCACCGCGGTACTCGAGGAGGAGGAGGAGCCGGGACTCGGCAATGGTGGGCTGGGACGGCTGGCCGCCTGCTTCATGGACTCGCTCGCAACCCTGCGCATCCCCGCCATCGGCTATGGCATCCGCTACGAGTTCGGCATCTTCGACCAGCGCATCGAGGACGGCTGGCAGGTCGAGGTCAGCGACAACTGGCTGCGCAACGGCAACCCCTGGGAGATCCCGCGACCGAAGATCTGCTTCCCGGTCTGCTACGGCGGGCACACCGAGCGCTATCGCGACGCCGATGACCAGTGGCGCACCCGCTGGGTACCGGCGATGGTGATCCAGGGGGTCGCCTACGACACCCCGATCCTCGGCTTCGGCACCGACAACGTGAACCTGTTGCGGCTGTGGAAATCGGAGGCGGCCGAGTCGCTCGACTTCCAGGCCTTCAACATCGGCGACTACTACGGCGCGGTGCACGCCAAGATCGAGGCCGAGACCATCTCCAAGATCCTCTACCCCAACGACGAGCCCGAGGCGGGCAAGGAGTTGCGGCTCAAGCAGCAATACTTCTTCGTCTCCTGCTCGATCCAGGACATGATCCGGCTGCACCTCAACACCGTCGGACCGATCGAGCAGTTCGATCAGAAGTTCGTCGCCCAGCTCAACGACACCCACCCGGCGCTGGCCATCGCCGAGCTGATGCGGCTGTTGCTCGACGAGCACGGGATGGACTGGGAGCAGGCCTGGGGGATCACTCACCGCACCTTCTGCTACACCAACCACACGCTGCTGCCCGAGGCCCTCGAGACCTGGCCGGTGGCACTGCTCGAACGGCTGCTGCCGCGCCATCTGGAGATCATCTACGAGATCAATCAGCGCTTTCTCGATCAGGTGCGGGTGCGCTTCTTCGCCGACGACGCGCGGGTGGCGCGGATGTCGTTGATCGGCGAGGACGGCGAGCGCCGAGTGCGCATGGCGCACCTCGCGGTGGTCGGCAGCCATCAGGTCAACGGGGTGGCGGAGCTGCACTCGGAGCTGGTGCGCACCACCATCCTGCGCGACTTCCACGACCTCTGGCCCGAGCGCTTCACCAACGTCACCAACGGGGTCTCGCCGCGACGTTTCATCATGGTCAGCAACCCGCGGCTGGGGCGGCTGATCAGCGAGGTCTGCGGCGGCACTGGCTGGGCGCGCGACCTCGAGCAGCTGCGCCGACTCGAGGAATACGCCGACGACCCCACCTTCCAGGCCCGCTGGCGCGAGATCAAGACCGCCGCCAAGCGCGATCTGGCCGACTGGATGGCCGCGCGCACCGGGGTCGACCTCGACCCGGTGCAGCTCTTCGACGTCCAGGCCAAGCGCATCCACGAGTACAAGCGCCAGCACCTCAACGTGCTGCACATCATCCGCACCTACCAGCGCATCAAGCAGGACCCCGATCACGACCTGGTGCCGCGCGCCTTCATCTTCGGCGGCAAGGCCGCACCCGGCTACTTCGCCGCCAAGCTGCTGATCAAGCTGGTCAACGCCGTGGCCGAGGTGATCAACCACGACCCCGAGGTCAACGGCACCATCCGCGTCGCCTTCATGCCCGACTTCAACGTCAAGAACGGTCAGCGACTCTACCCCGCCGCCGACCTCTCCGAGCAGATCTCGCTGGCCGGCAAGGAGGCCTCGGGGACGGGCAACATGAAGTTCTCGATGAACGGGGCACTGACCATCGGCACCCTCGACGGCGCCAACATCGAGATCCGTCGCGCCGTCGGCGAGGACAACTTCTTCCTCTTCGGCATGGACGCCGAGACCGTGGCGCACCGCCAGGCCGAGGGTTACCACCCCTGGGAGTACTATCGCAACGACCCGGAACTACGCGCCGATATCGACCTGATCAACTCGGGGCTGTTCTCGCACGGCGACACCAGCCTGTTTCGCCCGCTCACCGACCAGCTGGTCAACCACGACCCCTTCATGGTGCTGGCCGACTATCGCGCCTATGTCGAGGCCCAGGAGCATGTCAGCAGCGCCTACCGCGACCCCGCACGCTGGACGCGGATGTCGATCCTCAACGTCGCGCGCATGGGCCGCTTCTCCTCCGACCGCGCCATCCGCGAATATGCCGAGCGGATCTGGGCGGTCGAGCCATTGCCGGTGGAGAGCGGGGCGGAGACGACGCGCTGACCACTCATCCGGCCACGAAATGTGACGCTTGTCACACCGATGAGTCTTGACTTATAAGGGTTTCCTGATTGATAGCCCCGCATCGACAGATGCGGGGCGCTCCGGCATGGACCGCGACACCGGGCATCCGCTCGGCATACCCACCGCTCGCCGGCCATGACAGGCGAATACCACAGGGAACGAACGATGTCCGACACCCCCAAGGCGCTCTTCGACGTCACCGTGCTGACCGCGGCCATGGCCGCGGAGGACTCCCGCAACGGCCCCGCACGCGCGGCCTTCGGCCTGGTCACTGATGGACGCGTACGCGGCTATATCTGCGCCAGCGCGATCGACGCACTGCACGACTTCCTCTCCCGCACCCAGGGCCAGCGCCAGGCGCGCGGCGCGCTCGACCGGCTGCGCGCGCTCTTCGAGATCGCCCCGGTCGACGCCGGCATCGTCGACGCGGCCATGGAGCTCGGTTGGGACTATCTCGACGATGCCCTGACCCACGAGTGCGCCCGCGCCCAGGGACTCGACTACCTGATCACCGCCAACCCCGAGGACTTCCCCGGCAGCGCGCTCAAGGTGCAGCCGCCCGAGACCTTCCTGCGCGAACTCCACGGCTGACGCCAGCGCCGGCGGCGGGCCCTGGATCAGCGCTTGCGCACATCCAGATACTCGCGCTCGACCGCCGTCTCCAGCGCCTGCATGCCCTTGACCAGCTCCTCGTAGCGCATCCGCAGCGCATGCAGCCGCGCCACCGCCTCCTTGCCCGGCAGCTCGCCGTTACTCTTGGTGGCGATCTCGAACAGCGCCTGCAGATAGCTCGCGCGCGCACGCGCCACCATCTCGATCACCGGATTGAGATCGCTCAGGGTCAGCGCCGAGATCGCCGGATTGATGTGGCGGCGGTTGATCTCGCGGATCGCGGCGTCGATCTCCAGCAGCAGTCGACTGTTTTCGTTTGGCATGCTTGCTCCTCAATTCGCTCACAGAAAGCGTCCCGCTTCTCGCCTGCGCGGGGACCATACGTCACGCTGGCGCGCACGTCGATCGAGGCGCGATCTCCGGCACGAAGATGTCCGCATCCCCTATCATAGGCGCACCCGACCAACTCCCTTGTCTCCCCTCGCCGCCCGACATGACCGACCCAGACCGTATCATCAGCCCCCAGGCCGCCACCGACGACAATGCGCTCGATCGCGCCATCCGCCCCCGCACGTTGGCCGACTATGTCGGCCAGCCGGCGGTCTGCGACCAGATGGAGATCTTCATCGGCGCCGCCCGGGCGCGCGCCGAGGCGCTCGATCACGTGCTGATCTTCGGCCCCCCCGGTCTCGGCAAGACCACGCTCGCCCACATCATCGCCCAGGAGATGCAGGTCAACCTGCGCCAGACCTCGGGACCGGTGCTGGAGAAGCCCGGCGATCTGGCCGCGCTGCTCACCAACCTCGAGGAGGGCGACGTGCTCTTCGTCGACGAGATCCACCGTCTCAGCCCGGTGGTCGAGGAGGTGCTCTACCCGGCGATGGAGGACTACCAGATCGACATCATGATCGGCGAGGGTCCGGCGGCGCGCTCGATCAAGCTCGACCTGCCGCCCTTCACCCTGGTCGGCGCCACCACCCGCGCCGGGCTGCTGACCTCACCGCTGCGCGATCGCTTCGGTATCGTCCAGCGGCTCGAGTACTACTCTGCCGCCGACCTCACCACCATCGTCGAGCGCTCGGCACGACTGCTCGGCATCGCCGCCGACACCGCCGGCGCAAGCGAGATCGCGCGCCGCTCGCGCGGCACCCCGCGCATCGCCAACCGGCTGCTGCGACGGGTGCGCGACTATGCCGAGGTGCGCGCCGACGGCCATATCGACGCCGCCGTCGCCGATCGCGCGCTGGAGATGCTCAAGGTCGACGCCCAGGGCTTCGACCACATGGACCGACGCCTGCTCGAAGCGGTGATCGAGAAGTTCGACGGCGGCCCGGTCGGGGTCGAGAGCCTGGCCGCGGCGATCGGCGAGGAGCGCGGCACCATCGAGGACGTGCTCGAACCCTATCTCATTCAGCAGGGCTTCCTGATGCGCACCCCGCGCGGGCGCATGGCCACCCAGATCGCCTACGACCACTTCGGCCTGCGCGCGCGCCGCGACGCCGAGCCCGGGCTGTTCGATCAGCCGACGGAATGAGACGGCCCGCCCCCCTGGCGACGGAATCAGTGACGACATGCCCCAACTGCACATCCCGCTCGATCTGCTGATGTACTGCACCAGCCTCGCCGCGGTGGCGATGATGGCCGCCGCGGCGGTATTGGAGGCCGGGCGCAAGCGCTTCGACCTGTTCGGCATGGTGGTGGTGGCGCTCGCCGCCGCACTCGGCGGCGGCTCGCTGCGCGACCTGCTGCTCGATCGCCCGGTGTTTTGGATCGCCGACCAGACCTATTCGATCGTCGCCCTCGGCGCGGCGCTCTTCACCTTCTTCCTGGCGCGGGTGTTCTCGCTGCCGGCGCGGCTGTTCCTGATCCCCGACGCGCTCGGACTGGCGCTGTTCACCGTCACCGGCACCAAGGCCGCGCTCGCCTGGGACGCGCCCTGGTTGGTGGCGAGCTTCATGGGGGTGATCACCGGGGTGGTCGGCGGCATCCTCCGCGACGTGCTCTGCAACGAGGAGCCGCTGGTGTTCCAGGGCACCCTCTACGCCACCGCCTCCTGGCTCGGCGCACTGGTGCTCCTGGCGATGCTCGAACTGGAGATCAACCCCAGCATCGCCGCCGTCACCGGCGGCAGCCTGGTGTTCCTGCTCCGGCTGGCGGCGATCCGCTGGGAGATCAGCCTGCCCTACTTCACCACCAAGGAGTGATCGGCGCGCAGCGCGCGCCACGCCGGGTGCGCCTCGATCAGCGCCAGCGCCTCGGCCAGCAGGGTCTTGCCCGGCTCCATCTTGAACCAGGTCGAGGCCCCCGAGGAGTGCGGCAACGGGATCATGTCCGCCTCCCACCCGGCCGGGTCGCGATAGCGCCACTGCTGACCGACCACCTCGTTGAGCCGCTTGAAGTCCATCAACTGAGCGATGGCGAGCTTGCCCACCGGGATGATCAGCCGTGGCCGCAACAACGCCAGCTCGCCGCGCCACCACTCGGCGCAACGCGCGATCTCCTCGCCATCCGGCACCCGGTCCCCGCCCTTGGGGTTCTTGCCCGGGAAGCAGCGACACACGGCGCTGATCAGCAGCCGCTCGCGACAGACCGGCTCGTCCATGCCGATCGAGCCGAGCCAGCGGAACAGCGTCTTGCCCGCGGTCCAGCAGAACGGCAACCCCTGCTCGATCTCGCGGGTACCCGGCGCCTGACCGACCAGCATCACCGGCGAGATCAGGGTGGCGCTGTGCACCGAGGGGCCGAACATCGCCGGGCAGCGACGACAGTCCTCGAGCGCGTGGTGCAACCGGGTCAGGGCAGCGAGCCGGTCGGCCGGGGTGGCGTCGGCGGCGACGGTGAAGGGGGTTGAAGACATCGGACTCCTGAGACGGGATCAGTCGAGACGGCGCGCGATCCGCTGGATCTGCACGCGATGGATGCGGTTGTGCAGCGCCGCCAGGGCGTGCCACTGGCGAGCGCTGAGTGGGCCGAACCAGGGATGGGGATAGGGTTCACGACCATTGAGCACGCCGAGGCGTTCGATCACCTCGGCGTGGCGCTCGACGCTCGCGCGCAGCGCATCGATACGGTCGGGTCCGGCGTCGAGATGCGGGGTGACATCGGCCGGCGCGATCTCGACGCTGTGCCCCTGGCTGACACAGAGGGCATGGACCAGCGCGGTGACGGCGGTGTTCACCATCACCAGGTGATCGAGCACCATGTAGACCGACCAGTCACGTCCACCGGGCTCGAGTCCGGCGACGCGACGGATGCGCACCGCACGCCGCCCCTGCACCTCGTCGAGCCCGGCGGCGATGGCACAGGCCTGCTCGGCCTCGCGGCGAAACAGACGCAGCACCGACCCCGGCGACGACAGCGCGGCATAGGCGCGCAGGCCGAGATCGGCCACCAGGCGCTCGTGTGCCGGGAGGCGCTGACCCGTCGGATCGGTTGCGTCGGTCTCGCGTCTACTCACCCGTTACCCTTGCCCCAGCTGTCGCGCAGCCCCACGGTGCGGTTGAACACCGGGCGCTGCGCCGTCGAATCGGGATCGACGACGAAATAGCCCTCACGCTCGAACTGGAAGCGCTCGCCCGGCTGTGCCCCACCGAGGCTCGGCTCGAGCATGCAATCGACCAGCACCTCGAGCGAGTCGGGGTTGATGTCGTTGCGATAATCCTGCCCCTCGGCGCCGGGCATCGCAACCCGGAACAGACGGTCGTAGAGGCGCACCTCGGCGGCCACCGCGTGCGCGGCGGCGACCCAGTGGATCACCCCCTTGACCTTGCGCCCCTCGGGCTTGCAGCCGAGGGTGGCCGGGTCGATGCTTGCGCGCAGCTCGACGACCTCGCCGGCAGCGTCCTTCACCACCTCGTCGCAACGGATCACATAGGCGTTGCGCAACCGCACCTCACCGCCCGGCACCAGCCGCTTGAAGCCCTTCGGCGGGACCTCGGCGAAGTCCGCGCGATCGATATAGAGCTCGCGCCCGAAGGGGATCTCGCGGCTGCCCATCGACTCGTCCTTGGGATGGTTGGCCGCGCTGATGTTGAGCACCTCGTCCTCGGGGTAGTTGGTCAGCACCACCTTGAGCGGGCGCAGCACCGCCATGCGCCGGGGCGCGTGGGCGTCGAGATCGTCGCGGATGGCGCTCTCGAGCATCGCCATCTCCACCCGGTTCTCCGACTTGGTCACGCCGATGCGCTCGCAGAACTCGCGCAGCGCCGTCGGGGTGTAGCCACGCCGCCGCAGCCCGGCGATGGTCGGCATGCGCGGATCGTCCCAGCCATCGACGTGCCCCTCGGCGACCAGCTCGGTGAGCTTGCGCTTGCTGGTGACGGTGTACTCGAGGTTGAGCCGGCTGAACTCGATCTGACGCGGCCGGCTCGGCACCGAGACGTGCTCGACGCACCAGTCGTAGAGCGGACGGTGGTCCTCGAACTCGAGGGTGCAGAGCGAGTGGGTGACGCCCTCGATGGCATCGCTCAGCGGGTGGGTGAAGTCATAGGTCGGGTAGAGACACCAGGCGTCCCCGGTCTGGTGATGGATCACCCCGTGCTTGATGCGATAGAGCACCGGGTCGCGCAGGTTGATGTTGGGCGCGGCCATGTCGATGCGTGCGCGCAGGGTGCGCGAACCATCGGGGAACTCACCGGCGCGCATCCGCGCGAACAGCTCGAGGTTCTCCGCCACCGGGCGATCGCGCCACGGGCTCGGGCGACCGGGCTCGGTGAGGGTGCCGCGATACTCGCGCATCTGCTCGGCATCGAGCTCGCAGACATAGGCCAGCCCCTGCTCGATCAGCTCGACGGCGAAGCCATAGAGCCGCTCGAAGTAGTCGGAGGCAAACCGCGCCTGCCCGCCCCACTCGAAGCCGAGCCAGCGCACGTCGGTCTTGATCGCCTCGACGAACTCGAGGTTCTCCTTGTGCGGATTGGTGTCGTCGAAGCGCAGGTTGCACTGCCCACCGAGCGACTCGGCCAAGCCGAAGTTGAGCGCAATCGACTTGGCGTGGCCGATGTGCAGATAACCATTGGGCTCAGGCGGGAAACGGGTCACCACCCGGTCGTGGGTCCCGGCGGCCAGATCCGCTTCGACGATCTGGCGGATGAAGTTGGTGCGGGTCGGCTCGGCAGCGTCGGTCATGATGTCTCGGGCAGGCGATAGATTGATTGGACGACGAACAGGATATTTTATCGCGCGCGCCCCTGGGCGTCAGCCTGACTGATCGGTCGACAGCGGGCAGCGCTCAGCTGCCAGCCGCCAGTGGGCGTACAGACTCGACGAACGCAGCGGGCACGAACCACCCCACGCCGCCTCTCGCTGTCAGCCCCAAAACACAGCAGGACCTGCGTGATGCTCTTGCTGTTGATCTGCTCACCACCACCCACCGAGAGCGCCCCCCTTCGCGATTTTGCGATCCGCGCCCCGGCTACCACCATCCAACTGGAGGCTGGAGGCTGGAGGCTGGAGGCTGGAGGCTGGAGACTCTTCCCCTTGCCTCGTCTCCTTTGCGTCTTTGCGGTTCAATCCCCTGGCGACTGGCGACTGGCGACTGGCGACTGGCGACTGGCGACTGGCGACTGCTAGCCTAGCACTTCACCCGCCCATCATCGGAGCCGATCATGCTCGTTCATTTCCAGACCAGTGCCTATGCCACCATCACCATGTTCGGCGAGGTCGCCGTGCCCCTGATCAAGCTGATGGGGCACAGCGGCAGCGTGCCCGGCGCGCTGCTCGCCGCCGATGTCCCCCGGGCGCTGGAGCGACTGCGCGACGGGGTCGCGGATCACCCCGGGCTTTATCTCGATCCGCGGCGCGATGAGGACGACGGCGAGCGCCGCCATGTCAGCCTCGCCCATCGCGCCCTGCCGCTCATCGAGCTCCTGGAGGCGGCCGCGGCCGCCGAGGCCAATGTGATGTGGGACCACTGAACGGGCACTGGCGCACTCAAGGCGGCACGCCCGGAGTGGTAATCTGATCCGTTCTGGAGGGATTCCAGGCACGGGCGCGAAGGCGCCCGGTCCCCACCGCCGGGACCGGTCGGCGGCGATCACGACAACGATAAGCACATGCGCACGCACAGCAGACGACTTCTCGGCCTCACCCTCGGGCTCACCAGCCTGTCGGCGCTGGCCACACCGATCGACCTCTCCGGCTGGCAGGCCGAGGGACCCGGCAAGTGGCAACTCGGCGACCCGGGCAGCGTCACCCAGACCCGCAACGAGGCCCCCACCGTTTTCTTCAGCAGCGACCCGGCCCAGGGCTTGAGCCTCTCCGGACAGCTCCAGGTCGACTATGCCAAGGACAACGATGTCATCGGCTTCGTCCTCGGCTATCGAGCCGGCGATCTCGGCGCCAGCGACGTCGACTATCTGCTGATCGACTGGCGCCGCTCGGACCAGAGCCGCTACGGCGGGCGCGCCGAGGGCGGTCTGGCCATCTCGCGCGTCACCGATCGGCTCGACGAGAACAGCGGCGCCTGGTGGCACGACCCGGCTCAGGGCGTCGAGGAGCTGGCGCGCGGGCTCACCCTCGGCGATACCGGCTGGGACCCCTACACCAGCTACGACTTCGACCTGCACTTCACCGCCACCGGGGTCGAACTGTTCATCGACGGCATCAAGGAACTCGATCTGGCGGGCAACTTCGCCGACGGCGGGATCGGTTTCTACAACTACTCGCAGCGCAACGCGATCTACTCCGGGCTGCAGTTCACCGCGCTCGCCGCGGACGATAGCGGCGGTAGCATTCCGACGCCGACGAGCCTCGCCCTGCTGCTCGCGGGCGTCCTCGGGCTGGGGCTGAGTCGCCGCAGGCGCTGAGCCCGAACGCAAGCGCGCCGGGGCCCGCGAGGACCCCGGCGCGCGGGTCGTTCAAGCCGACGACGGACCGATCAGGCGGCGCTCTCGCGCTCGGCGATATAGGCGAGCGCCTTGTCGATACGACGCAGCGTCGCCTCCTTGCCGACCAGCATCAGCGTCTCCTCGATCCCCGGGGAGGCGGCGCGACCGACGATGGCCACGCGCAGCGGCTGGGCGACCTTGCCCATCTTCACCTCCAGCTCCTCGGAGACGCGCTCGACCACGCGCTTGAGATCGTCCGGGTTCCAGTCCTCGTAGGCCATCATCTCGAAGGCGGCGCGCAACCGCTCGAGCGCCTCGCGCGCGACCGGACGCAGGTGCTTCTTCGCCGAGGTCTCGTCGAACGCCTCGAAGTCCTGGTAGCAGAAGGCGCTGATCTCGGCCAGCTCGGCGAGGGTCTTGGCGCGCGCGGCCTGGGCCTTGACCACCGCGGCCAGCTCCGGGCCGGTGCTGGGGTCGATCCCCAGCCGGCCCATGTGCGGGCTGAGCAGACGGGCGATGCGGGAAGGCTCGGCATGGTGCAGATAGTGCTGGTTGAGCCAGTCGAGCTTGTCGGTGTTGAAGGCCGAGGCGGCCTTGTTGACCGCGCCGATGTCGAACAGCTCGACCATCTCCTCGAGCGAGAAGATCTCCTGATCGCCGTGCGACCAGCCCAGACGCACCAGATAGTTGAGCAGCGCCTCGGGCAGATAGCCCTGATCGCGATAGGACATCACCCCCACCGCACCGTGACGCTTGGACAGCCGCGCGCCGTCGTCGCCGAGGATCATCGGCACGTGGGCGTACTGCGGCACGTCGCGACCGAGCGCGCGCAGGATGTTGATCTGGCGCGGGGTGTTGTTGATGTGGTCGTCGCCACGGATGACATGGGTGATGCCCATGTCGGCGTCGTCCACCACCACGGTGAGGTTGTAGGTCGGCGAGCCGTCGCTGCGACGGATGATCAGGTCGTCGAGCTCGGCGTTGTTGAACGGCATCCGTCCGCGGATCATGTCGTCGACCACCACCACGCCGTCGGCGGGGTTCTTGAAACGGATCACGTGCGGCTTGTCGGGGTCGACCTGACGGTTGCGGCAGCAGCCGTCATAGCGCGGCTTGACCTTGCGCGCCATCTGGTCCTCGCGCAGCTTCTCGAGCCGCTCCTTGGGACAGTCGCAGCGATAGGCCAGCCCCTTGTCGAGCAGCTCGTCGATGACCTGGTTGTAACGGTCGAAGCGCTGCGTCTGGTAGAAGGGCCCCTCGTCGTACTCGAGCCCGAGCCAGGTCATGCCCTCGAGGATCGCGTTGACCGACTCCTCGGTCGAGCGTTCGAGATCGGTGTCCTCGATCCGCAGCACGAACTGCCCACCGTGCCTGCGGGCGAAGAGATAGCTGAACAGCGCGGTACGAGCGCCGCCGACGTGCAGATAGCCGGTTGGAGACGGTGCGAATCGGGTACGAACGGTCATGGGATTCCGGATCGGTTGTGATGGGAGTGAGCGCAGATTCTAGCAGAGCCGACCGCCGCGAACCCGGGTGGCGCGGTCGGCGGAGAATCGAGACGAGCGAAGCGCAAATGATACGACCGACCGCCAGCCGCCAGCGTCACGCCGAGCGCGCTGCGGCTGGCGGCTGGCGGCTGGCGGCTGGCGGCTGGCGGCTGGCGGCTGGCGGCTGGCGGCTGAAGGCTGAAGGCTGAAGGCTGGCGGCTTGTCCCCTCCCCGAGCCCTGGGGTATGGTCCGAGACATGAAATTCGCCCAGACAGAAGACGCCGACAGCAACCGGGTACAGGGCTACGGCCCCGAGGGGACCCAGATCCGCGACCGGCGCTACACCTATGCCCTGCTGGTCTCGGCCGAACGGCTCGACCCCGACTGGGGACCGGCGCGCGCCGAGGCGCTCACCCCCGAGCACATCGCCGCGCTGCTCGAGGGCGATCCCCAGGTCATCGTCATCGGCACCGGGGCGCGTCAGGTCTTCCCCGACCCCGCGGTCTATCGCGAGGCGATCGCGCGCGGGGTCGGCGTCGAGTTCATGGACACCGGCGCGGCCTGCCGCACCTTCAACATCCTCCTCGCCGAGGACCGGCGAGTGGTGGCCGGGCTGCTGCCCTACTGACCCGCACCGGAGCACACGCCATGGATCGCGCCCTGGTCCCCGGTCTCCTCATCGCCGCCCTGCTCGCCATCCTCGGACTGGCGCTGCTGATGCCCGATCCGCCGGCGCCCGCCGGTGCGCGTCTGCCCTGGCAGGTGAGCCTCAGCGCCGACGGCGCCACCGAGGTCTTCGGCCTGACCCTCGGCACCAGCACCCTGGCCGATGCCCGCACGCTGTTCGGCGAGTCGGGCGAGCTGAACCTGTTTCGCGCAGGCACCGAGCAGGCGCCGCGCCTGAGCGTCGAGGCCTATTTCGCGCGCCTGCACCTGCACCGGCTGCGCGCCGACTTCATCCTCAGTCTGGCGATCCCGCCCGAGCGGCTGACCGCGGCCTATGCCCGCGGGCTGCGCATCAGCCAGCTGCCGAGCGGCGACAAGAAGGTCCGTCTCGCCCCCGAGGACGAGACCGCGTTCGCCGCCGCGCCGATCCGCGCCATCACCTACCTGCCCCAGGCGCGGCTCGATCCGGCGCTGATCGAGCGCCGCTTCGGCCAGCCGGCACAGCGCCTCGTCGAGTCCGAGGGCGGCATCGTCCACTACCTTTATCCCGACCGCGGCATCGACATCGCCCTCGCCGCCGACGGCGAGACCGTCATCCAGTACGTCGCCCCGGCGGCCTTCGACACCCTGCTCGCGCCGCTCGAGGCGCGCGCGCTCGATCAGCGCACGCCGTCGATGTAGCGGTCGCGCGCCTCACGCGCGCGCGCGAACAACGCCAGCAGCTCGTCGCCGTCCTCCTCGCGGATCAACCGCGCGAGATCGGCCAGCTCGACGCTGAAGCGTCCGAGCATCGCGCTCAACGCCTCGCGGTTGGCCAGACAGATGTCGCGCCACATCTCCGGACTGCTCGAGGCGATACGGGTGAAGTCGCGAAAGCCGCCGGCGGCGTAGCGGAAGATCTCGTCGTTCTCGCGCATCCGCGCCAGGGTGTCGACCAGACCGAAGGCGAGCATGTGCGGCAGGTGGCTGGTCGCGGCCAGCACCTCGTCGTGGTGGGAGACGTCCATCCGCGTCACCTCGGCCCCGCAGGCCCGCCACATCGCCTCGACCCGATCGACCGCCTCCGGCGCGGTCTGCTCCACCGGGGTGAGGATCACCCGACGATCACGATAGAGCTCGGCGAAGGCGGCCTCGACCCCGCTGCGCTCGGTGCCGGCGATCGGGTGTCCCGGCACCAGGAACGGCGGCGGCGCGCCGAACACCGCGCCGGCATCGGCCACCACGCTGCCCTTGACGCTGCCGCCGTCGGTGACCACCGCACCCGGCGCGAGCGCCGGGGCGATGGTCTCGAGCACCCCCCGCATCGCCCGCATGGGCACGGCGAGGAAGACCATATCGGCGCCGGCGACGGCCTCGGCCGGGTCCTGGCTGAAGCGATCGATCACCCCCAGCTCGCGGGCGCGCTCGAGGTTGGGCAGCGAGCGGCCGCAGCCGACCACCTCGCCGACCGCCCCGGCCTCGCGCAGCGCGCGCGCCAGCGAGCCGCCGATCAGCCCGACGCCGATGACCGCGAGCCGCGCGATCATCGGCCCAGCACCTGCTCGAGCGCGGCGATGCAGCGGGCGTTCTCCGCCTCCAGCCCGATGCTGATGCGCAGGTGATTGGGCAGCCCGTAGTTGGCCACCGGACGCACGATCACCCCCAGGCGCAGCAGGGCGTCGTTGACCGGACCGGCCGGCCGACCGACGTCGACGGTGATGAAGTTGCCCACCGAGGGGATGAAATCGAGCCCCAGACGCGCGAAGGCCTCGGTGTACTGGCGCATCCCGGCGCGGTTGAGCTCGACCGAGGCGCGCACGTGCTCGCGATCGTCGAGGGCGGCGACCGCCGCGGCCTGGGCCAGGGCGTTGACATTGAACGGCTGGCGCACCCGGTTGAGCAGGTCGGCGACCTTGGGGTGGCTCAGCCCGTAGCCGACGCGCAGCGCCGCCAGCCCGTGGACCTTGGCGAAGGTGCGGGTAACGATCAGGTTGGGGTGCTTCTCCAGCCACAGGGTGGCGTCGGGGAAGTCGGGCTCGCTGACATAGTCGGTATAGGCCTCGTCGATCACCACCAGACAGGTGCGCGGCAGCGCCTCGATGAAGCTCTTGAGCGCGGCGGCGTCGAGCCAGGTGCCGCTGGGGTTGTTGGGGTTGGCGATCCACACCACCCGGGTGCGCTCGTTGACCAGCGCGGCCATCGCTTCGAGATCGTGGCCGTAGTCGCGCGCCGGGGCGATGCGCGCGCTCGCCCCCACCGCCTGGGTGGAGATGGCATAGACGGCGAAGGCGTGTTCGGAGAACACCGACTCGGTGCCGGGCTGGAGGAAGGCGCGCGCGATCAGGTCGAGCACGTCGTTGGAACCGTTGCCGAGGGTCACCGCACTCGGCGAGACGTCGTGGTGGGCGGCGATCGCCATGCGCAACTCGAAGCCACCGCCGTCGGGGTAGCGACCGAGGTCGCCGCAGGCCTCGGCGATCGCCGCGCGCGCCTTGGGGCCGGGGCCGAGCGGATTCTCGTTGGAGGCGAGCTTGACCGCGTCGGTGATGCCGAGCTCACGTTCGAGCTCGGCCATCGGCTTGCCGGGGACATAGGGCGAGAGACCGGCGACCCAGGGTGCGGCGATCTCGAGGAAGGGGTTGTCTTGATTGGGCATGATGCAGACTCGCGATGTTCTCGTCCTGATCGTCCCGGGGGATGGGACGAGATCCGTGATTGATGATCGGAGGCCGGGCGACGCGCGATCGCCCGGTAGCAGTCTCGACCGGCGCAGGGGCTGCGCCGGGGTCGGTCGCGGCTAGAGTACCGCCACCGGATAGGAGCCGAGCACCTTGAACAGCTGCGCCTCGCGCTCCAGGTGTTCGAGCGCCGCGGCGACCGGCAGGTCCTCGCGGTGACCGATGATGTCGACGAAGAAGACATAGTCCCAGATACCGCGTCGCGAGGGCCGCGACTCGATCCGGGTCATGCTGATGCCGTGGGCGGCCAAGGGCATCAGCAGCGCATGCAGCCCGCCGGCCTTGTTGCGACACGAGAGCAGCAGGCTGGTCTTGTCCTCGCCGCTCGGCGGTGCGTCCTGCTTGCCGATGACGAGAAAGCGGGTGGTGTTGCCCGGCTCGTCCTCGATGCGCTCGGCGAGCACCGCCAGGCCGTAGATCTCGGCGGCCTGATGGCCGGCCACCGCCGCCGCGCCCGACTCCTTGGCGGCGGTGCGCGCGGCGTCGGCGTTGCTGCCGACGGCCACCCGCTCGGCGTGCGGCAGATAGCGATCGAGCCACTCGCGACACTGGGCGAGCGACTGCTGGTGCGAATAGACGGTGCGGATCGCGCCGAGCTCGGTCTCGGCGCTCATCAGGTGATGATGGATGCGCAGCGTGACCTCGCCGGTGATCGCCAGCGGCGAGGTCATGAACAGGTCGAGGGTGTGGCTGACCACACCCTCGGTGGAGTTCTCCACCGGCACCACGCCGAAGTCGCAGGAGCCGGCCTCGACCTCGCGGAAGATCTCGTCGATGGTGGCCATCGCCCGGGTCACCACCGAGTGGCCGAAGTGCTTGATCGCCGCGGCCTGGGTGAAGGTGCCCTCGGGCCCGAGAAAGGCGGCCTGCAACGGACGCTCGAGCGCCAGACAGGCGGACATGATCTCGCGAAACAGCCGTGCCACCTCCTCGCCGTCGAGGGGCCCCGGGTTGGCGTCCTTGACCCGGCGCAGGATCGAGACCTCGCGCTCGGGACGATAGAACTGTACCGCGCGGCCATCGGTCTCGGTCTTGATGTGGGCAACACGCTGGGCACAGCGCGCCCGCTCGCTGATCAGATCGAGCAGTTCCTGGTCGATGGCATCGATCCGTCCACGGACCTGATCGAGCCCGTCCTGGTCGTGTGTGTTGTCGGCCATGGTCAGCACGCCTCCGGCAGCGGGTCGAGCGCACGCGCCGAGCACACCCCATCGATCGCCGCCAGGGCGGCGAGCGTCTCCGGCGGACAACGCCGGTCGACGTCGATCAGGGTCACCGCGATGGTCTCGCGCGAGCGGTTGAGCATATCGAGGATATTGAGCCCGGCGGTGCCGAGATGGGTCGAGATCTGACCGACCATGTTGGGGACATTGTTGTTGACGATGGAGATCCGTGCACCGCCGTTGCGCGGCAGCACGATCTCGGGGAAGTTGACCGAATGGGTCACGTTGCCGTTCTCCAGATAGTCGCGCAGCTGCTCGGCGACCATCACTGCACAGTTGTCTTCCGCCTCCCGGGTCGAGGCACCCAGGTGCGGCAGCACCACCACCTGCGGGTGGGCCTTGAGCTGGTTGTTGGGGAAATCGCAGCAGTAGCCGTGGAGCCGCCCCTCGTCGAGCGCCGCGAGCACCGCCGCGTCGTCG
Source organism: Marichromatium sp. PS1 (assembly GCF_041155115.1). Taxonomy (NCBI): domain Bacteria; kingdom Pseudomonadati; phylum Pseudomonadota; class Gammaproteobacteria; order Chromatiales; family Chromatiaceae; genus Marichromatium; species Marichromatium sp. PS1. Next base: position 1,524,200 of record NZ_BAAFHB010000002.1, on the reverse strand, counting down.
ACGATGCCGCGCCGCGAGAAGTTCAGCAACAGCGCCCCGTGACGCATGCCGCGGATACGCGTGGCATCGATCAGATGACGGGTGTCCTCGGTCAGCGGCACGTGGAGGGTGACGCAATCGGCACGCGCGAGCACCTCGTCGACGCTGTGCGCGGCCTCGACGTCGTGTTCGAGCTGCCAGGCGCGGGCCACGGTGATGGTGGGGTCATAGCCGATCACCCGCATCCCCAGCGCCCGCGCCGCATTGGCCACCTTGACCCCGATCGCGCCGAGCCCGATCACCCCGAGGGTACGCCCCGGCAGCTCGAAGCCGACGAAGGCGCGCTTGCCCTGCTCCACCGCCTGCTGGATGGCGGCATCGTCGCCATCCAGCCCCTCGACGAAGCGCAGCGCCTGGGCGATGTTGCGCGAGCCGATCAGCAGCGCCGCGAGCACCAGCTCCTTGACCGCGTTGGCGTTGGCTCCCGGGGTGTTGAACACCGCCACCCCGCGCGCGGTCAGCGCCGTCACCGGGATGTTGTTGGTGCCCGCGCCGGCGCGCCCGACGGCGCGTACCGAGGACGGCACCGCCGCGGCCTGCAACGGCGCCGAGCGCAGCAGGATGGCGTCCGGGTGGACGATCTCCGAGGCCACCTCGTAGTGCTCGCGCGGCAGCCGCTCGAGCCCGGCCACCGCGATCTGATTCAAGGTCTGGATCCTGAACATGCCCGCTCGGCCTCCTGCATGATGACGGACGCGCGCCGACGCCCGGACGCGCCTCAGCCGTGACGACGCTCGAACTCGCGCATGAACGCGACCAGCGCCTCGACCCCGGACTCGGGCATGGCGTTATAGATGCTCGCGCGCATCCCGCCAGCCGAGCGATGGCCCTTGAGCGCGGTCAGCCCCGCGGCCGCGGCCTCTTCGAGGAAGCGCCCGTCGAGCGCCGGATCGGCCAGGGTGAAGGGGACGTTCATCCACGAACGCGACCCCGGGTCCACCGGATTATGGTAGAAGTCGGATGCGTCGATGGTGCCATAGAGCAGCGCCGCCTTGCGGGCGTTGATCTCGGCCATCGCGCCCAGCCCACCGTTCTCCCGGAGCCACTGGAACACCAGCCCGGCGAGGTACCAGGCATAGGTCGGCGGGGTGTTGTACATGGAGTCGGCGTCGGCGTGGACCTTGTAGTCGAACATGGTCGGGGTCGCCGCCTGCGGCTGGCCGAGCAGGTCGTCGCGGACGATGACGATGGTCAGTCCGGCCGGACCGATGTTCTTCTGCGCCCCGGCATAGATCAGCCCGAAGCGCGAGACGTCGATCGGGCGCGACAGCAGGGTCGAGGACATGTCGGCGACCAGCGGCACCACGCCGGTCTCGGGGACGTAGGAGAACTCGACCCCGGCGATGGTCTCGTTGGGGGTGTAGTGGACATAGGCCGCGCGCTCGCCGCTGAGCGCCAGCTCGTGCTGCGCCGGGGCGCGGCCGAGCGACTCCTCGACGGTGCTGGCGGCGACATTGACCGCGCAGTAACGCCGCGCCTCGGCGATCGCCTTCTTCGACCAGGTGCCGGTGTTGACGTAGTCGGCCTCGCCCTTGCCGCGCAGCAGGTTCATCGGCACCATCGCGAACTGGCTCGAGGCACCGCCCTGGAGGAACAGCACCCGGTAGTTGTCCGGGATGCCCAGCAACGCGCGCAGGTCGGCCTCGGCGCGCTCGGCGATGGAGACGAAGGCCTTGCCGCGGTGGCTCATCTCGGCCACGCAGGTCCCCGTACCATGCCAGTCGAGCATCTCCTCGCGGGCCTGCTGCAGCACCGCCTCGGGCAGCATCGCTGGCCCGGCGCTGAAATTGTACACTCGAGCCATTCTCACTCTTCCCCTAGCACAGAATCAGGATTGTCAATCGCGCGGCTCGGCATCCGCGCCCGCCTCGTCGGCAACATCCGAGGCATCGGCCTCGGCCTCCGCCGCCTCCTCCTCATCGAGCGCGACCACGCGCTCGACATAGGCCAGCCGCTCGCCGGCGCCGAGGTTGATCAGCTTGACGCCCTGGGCATCGCGCCCGACCACCGGGATCTCGTCGACCGAGGTCCGGATCAGGGTGCCGTGCTCGGTGATCAGCATGATCTCGTCGCCCGGCAGCACCAGCACCGCGCCGACCTGCTCGCCGTTGCGCTCCGAGGTGCGGATGGCGATCACGCCCTGGGTCCCGCGCCCCTTGGTCGGGAACTGGTCGACCGTGGTGCGCTTACCATACCCGTTTTCGGTGACGCTGAGCACGGTACCGGGCTCGGGCACCACCAGCGAGATGACGCGCTGATCGGGCTGCAGCTTGACCCCGCGCACGCCGTGCGCGGTCCGCCCCATCGCCCGCACCTGGTCCTCGGAGAAGCGTACCGCCTTGCCGGCGGAGGTAAACAGCATCAGGTCCTGGTTGCCGTCGGTGATCGCCACCCCGACGAGATACTCGTCCTCGTGCAGATCGATGGCGATGATGCCGCGCGAGAGCGGACGCGAGAAGTCCTGGAGCGGCGTCTTCTTGACCGTGCCGGCGCTGGTGGCCATGAACACGAAGTAACCGTCCTCGTACTCGCGCACCGGCAGCATCGCGGTGATGCGCTCGCCCTGCTCGAGCGGCAGCAGGTTGACCATCGGTCGACCGCGCGCGCTGCGTCCGCCCTGGGGCAGCTCGTAGACCTTGATCCAGTAGACCCGACCACGGCTGGAGAAGCAGAGCACGGTGTCGTGGGTGTTGGCCACGAACAGCCGATCGATGAAGTCCTCCTCGCGGAAGGAGGTCGCGCTCTTGCCGCGCCCGCCGCGGTGCTGGGCCTGGTAGTCGCTGAGCGGCTGGGCCTTGACGTAGCCCTGGTGGGAGAGCGTCACCACCAGGTCCTCGGGGGCGATCAGGTCCTCGAGGGTGAGGTCGGTGTGGTCGATCTGGATCTCGGTGCGACGCGCGCTGCCGAACTGCTCGCGGATCGCCTCCAGCTCCTCGCGGATCACCGCCATCAGCCGCTCGGGATCGCCGAGGATCGACAGCAGCTCGCCGATGCGGGCGAGGATCTCCTCGAACTCCTTGAGGATCTTCTCCTGCTCGAGCCCGGTGAGTCGGTGCAGCTGCAGCTCGAGGATCGCCTTGGCCTGGCGCTCGCTCAGGCGGTAGCCTTCATCGGTCATGCCGAAGCCGGGATCGAGCGTCTCCGGACGGGTCTGCTCGGCCCCGGTGCGCGACAGCATGTCGCTGACCGCGCCCGGCGCCCAGGCCCGCGTCATCAGTCGCTCGCGGGCCTCGGCCGGGCTCGGCGAGGCCTTGATGGTGGCGATCACCTCGTCGATGTTGGCCAGGGCGATGGCGTAGCCCTCGAGCACGTGGGCGCGATCGCGCGCCTTGCGCAGCTCGTAGAGGGTGCGGCGGGTGACCACGTCGCGCCGGTGACGCAGGAAGTATTCGAGGATCTGCTTGAGATTGAGGGTGCGCGGCTGACCGTCGACCAGGGCCACCATGTTGATGCCGAACACCTGCTGCATCTGGGTGTGCTGGTAGAGGTTGTTGAGCAGCACCTCGGGATGGGTGTCGCGCTTGAGCTCGATGACGATGCGCATGCCGTCCTTGTCGGACTCGTCGCGCAGCCCGTCCTGGGCGATGCCCTCGATCTTCTTCTCCTTGACCAGCTCGGCGATGCGCTCGAGCAGCCGCGCCTTGTTGACCTGATAGGGCAGCTCGGTGACCACGATCGCCTCGCGACCGCTGCGACTCTGCTCCTCGAAGTCGGCGCGCGCGCGCATCACCACCCGGCCCCGGCCGGTGCGATAGGCCTCGCGGATGCCACGTACCCCGTTGATCAGGGCACCGGTGGGGAAGTCCGGGCCGGGCACCAGCTCGATCAGCTGCTCGAGATCGACCAGGGGGTCGTCGATGATCGCCAGACAGGCGTCGATCACCTCGTTGAGGTTGTGCGGCGGGATGTTGGTCGCCATGCCCACGGCGATGCCCGAGGAGCCGTTGACCAGCAGGTTCGGGAAGCGCGCCGGCAACACCGTCGGTTCCTGCTCGGTGTTGTCGTAGTTGGGCGCGAAGTCGACCGTCTCCTTGTCGAGGTCGTCGAGCAGCGCATCGGCGATGCGGGTCATCCGCACCTCGGTGTAACGCATCGCCGCCGGCGGATCGCCGTCGACCGAACCGAAGTTGCCCTGACCGTCGACCAACAGGTTGCGCATCGAGAACGGCTGGGCCATGCGCACCATGGTGTCGTAGATGGCCGAGTCGCCATGGGGGTGGTACTTACCCATGACGTCACCGACGACGCGCGCCGACTTGCGATAGGCGCGATTCCACACGTTGCCCTGCTCGTGCATCGAGAAGAGCACCCGGCGGTGCACGGGCTTGAGACCGTCGCGGACATCCGGCAGCGCGCGCCCCACGATCACGCTCATGGCGTAATCAAGATAGGACTGACGCATCTCGTCCTCGAGATTGATGGGCAGGACTTCTCTGGCGAATTCTGGCATGGGTGTGGTGAACCGGCTGTAAGCGTGCTTGAGGGAACCTCAGAGCGAGGCCCCTGATGCGTGTTCTGAACCTGTCGATTCTACCACGCCGCGCCAAGGCACGCTGGAGACGATCGGCTGGGCGGGGAAGCAGCGACCAGGGAAGAGCGAACCGCCGAGAGGATCGAACCGCCAAGATACCGTCTTGCCCGTCAATCGCCGATCATGCACACCAGCCTCCCCGACTGGAGGCTGGAAGCTGATCGCTGGAAGCTGGTTCGAACCGCCAAGCCGCCAAGAGCGCGAAGATGGAGAAAGGCTTCCGGCCGCCAGCTTCCAGTGAAGGGGCTGGGGTGTCTCGTCGCGTCGCGGTTGACCGCAAACCGACACTGGAGGCTGCTTGCTGAAGACTAGTCGCTTTCTTCGCGCACTTTGCGGCTTTGCGGTTCAATCTCCTGGCGGCTGGCGGCTGGCGGCTGGCGGCTGGCGGCTGGCGGCTGGTAGCTGGTAGCTGGCGGCTGATAACTGGCGGCTGATAGCTGGCGACTGGCGGCGACCCTCCGCTCAGCCCCCGGCCGCCCCGGGACCGGGGCGTCCGAACAGATAGCCCTGGACCAGATCGGCGCCGTGACGGCGGACGTAGTCGAGTTCGGCCTCGGTCTCGATGCCCTCGGCGAGGAGTTCGATGTCGAGCTCGGCGGCGATGCCGGCGAGGGCGCGATAGATCGACTGGCGGGCGGGATCGCGGTCGATGTCGCGGATGATCTCCATGTCGACCTTGATGATGTCGGGGCGCAGCTGGGCGAGCAGGTTGAGCGAGGCATAACCGCTGCCGACGTCATCGAGCGCCACCCGGTAGCCGGCGTCGCGATAGTAGTCGAGGATGCGTTTGAGGTGCTCGATATCACCGACGCGCTCGGTCTCGACCACCTCGAAGACGATCCGACCGGGATCGATGCCAAGCTTGCGCGCCCAACCGACGGTGCTGCGCAGACAGTGCACCGGATCGTAGATCGCCGTCGGCAGGAAGTTGATGAACAGCAGCCCGTCGAGCCCCTGGGCGGCGGCGCAGTGCAGCGCCGCGGCACGCGCCTGACGATCGACCTGGAACAACAGGTCGTTGGCCGCAGCCAGCGAGAAGATCTCGCCCGGGAACATCAGCCCGCCCTCCGGCAACCGTCCGCGCAGCAGCGCCTCGTGCCCGACCACGGCACCATCGGCGATCGAGACGATCGGCTGGAACCAACTGACGAAGCGCTGGTATTCGAGGATCTCGAGCAGCGGGCGCGCCGCCAGCAGGGCGAACCAACGCTCCAGCGAATGGGCGCGGGTGAAGGCGTGAAAATCCAGGCCCTCTCCCGGAGCGAGCAACAGTGCCAGGATGCCCTCGCGCTCGAGGGCGTTGAACGGTTGATCGACCCGCAGTCGCTCGAGGAAGTCGAGCAGGCAGGTGTCGGGCAGGCGCACCACCATCTCCTCGACCCGGTGGACCAGCGGCGCCTGCTCGAGATAGCCGAGACACTTGTCGCGCAGCTCGCGCACCGCAAAGGTCAACAACAGCTCGCCCCGCGCCGAGGACGTCAGGGGCAGTGTCTGACAACGCGGACAGGCCATGAGGATCTCCATCTGTGAGGACCGCGGGTCAAGGGCCGGACCGCACAGGCCCGACCCCTTGATCTATGGATAACAGGCGCGCGGCCCAAGGTCCAACCCGACGCCCGCCTCAGCCCATCAGCGCGCGCATCCGTTCAGGGGTCGGCTCGAGCACCACCCCGCGCTCGGTGACGATGGCATCGACCAGTGCCGCCGGGGTGACGTCGAACACCGGGTTGCGCGCCGCGCAGCCCGCCGGCGCCACCGGGTTGCCGCCGCAGCCGAGCAGCTCGGCCGGATCGCGCTCCTCGATCGGGATCTCGGCGCCGGTGGCCAGCCCCATGTCGATGGTCGAGGTCGGCGCCGCGACCATGAAGCGGATGCCGTGATGACGCGCCATCACCGCCAGACCATAGGTACCGATCTTGTTGGCGACGTCGCCGTTGGCGGTGATGCGATCGGCGCCGACCACCACCCAGCCGACCCGCCCCTGCGCCATCAGGCTGGCGGCCGCACAGTCGGCCTGGAGGGTGACCGGGATGTCGTCCTGCATCAGCTCCCAGGCGGTCAGCCGCGCGCCCTGCATCCACGGCCGGGTCTCGTCGGCGTAGACCCGCTCGACCTTGCCCGCGGCGTGCGCGGCGCGCACCACGCCGAGCGCGGTGCCATAACCGCCGGTGGCCAGGGCGCCGGCGTTGCAGTGGGTGATGATCTCGGTCGGCGCGGTGATCAGCGCCGCGCCCAGCTCACCGATACGCCGGTTGGCCGCGCGGTCCTCCTCGTGCACCGCGCGCGCCTCGGCGAGCAGCGCGGCGAAGGGGTCGGCGGCACCCAGGGTGGCGATCAGCGCGCGCATCCGCCGAATCGCCCAGAACAGGTTGACCGCCGTCGGACGCGACCCGGCGAGCCGCTCCAGATCACCTTCGATGGCCTGCTTCCAGTCCGTCCCGGCGGCGGCGAAGGCGGTGCGCCCGGCAAGCGCCACGCCATAGGCCGCGGCCACACCGATCGCCGGCGCGCCCCGCACCACCATGTCGCGGATCGCCTCGGCGACGGCGGCGGCGTCATCGTAGGCCAGCACCTCGATACGCGCGGGCAGCACCCGCTGGTCGAGCAGATAGAGACGATCGTCCTGCCAGCGCACGGCGTCATCGGGGGTGGGGACGAACGGGGTTGCAGTTTCCATCAAAGGCTCCTTGTGGCATTTTGCGCGCATTGTCCCCGATTTTGCCGCCGTCACCAAAGGACCCCTATCGATGCAAGCCGAGCTCCTCATTCATGCCCCGTGGATTCTCCCGGTCGACGCCGCCGACAGCCAGCTCGACGACCATGCGATCGCGGTGTCCGAGGGGCGTATCCAGGCGCTGCTACCCTCGACCGAGGCGCGCGCCAGCATCGAGGCGCAACGCGAGATCGAACTCCCCGGCCATGTGCTCATCCCCGGGCTGATCAACGCTCACACCCACGCGGCGATGAGTCTGATGCGCGGGCTCGCCGACGACCTGCCGCTGATGACCTGGCTGCACGAGCACATCTGGCCGGCCGAGCAGCGCTGGGTCGATCCCGCCTTCGTCGGCGACGGCACCCGCCTGGCGGTGCTCGAGATGCTGCGCGGCGGCGTGACCTGCTACAACGACATGTACTTCCACCCCGAGGTCAGCGCCCAGGTCACCGCCGAGGCCGGGATGCGCGCGGTCATCGGCATGATCGTGATCGATTTTCCCACCGGCTATGCCGCCGACGCCGACGGCTATATCGCCAAGGGGCTGGCGCTGCACGAACGCTATCGCGATCATCCGCTGATCCAGGTCGCCTTCGCCCCGCACTCGCCCTATACCGTCTCCGACGCGCCGCTGGGCCGGGTGCGCACCCTCGCCGATCAGCTCGAGATCCCGATCCACATCCATGTCCACGAGACCCGCGACGAGGTCGCGCAGTCGCTGCGCGATCACGGCCAGCGCCCGCTGGCGCGGCTCGACGGGCTCGGGCTGCTCGACCCGGCGCTGCTGGCGGTGCACATGACCCAGCTCGAGGACGCCGAGATCGAGCGTCTCGCCGCCACCGGCGCCCATGTCGTCCACTGCCCCGAGTCCAACCTCAAGCTCGCCAGCGGCTTCTGTCCGCTCGCCAGACTGCTCGAGGCCGGGGTCAACGTCGCCCTCGGCACCGACGGCGCGGCCAGCAACAATGATCTCAGCATGCTCGGCGAGATGCGCACCGCAGCGCTGCTCGCCAAGGGCGTCTCCGGCTCGGCCGCCGCCGTCCCGGCGAGCGCCGCGCTGCGCATGGCCACCATCAACGGCGCGCGCGCCCTCGGGCTCGATGACGAGATCGGCTCGCTCGAGACCGGCAAGGCCGCCGACATCGTCGCCGTCGACCTCGGCGATGCCCACACCCAGCCGGTCTATCACCCCACCTCGCAGCTGGTCTACGCCGCCAGCAGCCATCAGGTGCGCCAGGTCTGGATCAACGGCCGCCAGGTACTGCGCGACGGTGCCCCGACCCTGATCGACACCGCCGACACCTTCGCCCGCGCCCGCACCTGGGGCGAGCGCCTGGCCGCGAGCGATTGAGCAACGCCGGGGCACAGTTGCAAGCTGTTGAACCGCAAAGACGCGAAGGACGCAAAGAAGGCAACAGTTTCCCGTGGGAGCCTGTATTCAAGCGTTGCATCGCCAGATCGCCTCTCCTCCAGCAGCCTTTCATCCCTTCGTGCGCTTCGCGTCTTTGCGATTCAAATCGCTCCCGCCAACACTGGCGACTGAAGGCTGACGCCTGAACCATGCCCACCCCGGCCCCGTCACCACAAGCAACGGCCATCGTCGCGCTGGCGCGGGCGCTGCGCGCCGAGGCGCTGGGGTGTCGACAGCGCCGGGTGTTGCTGGTCAGCGGCGAGGTCGGCTGGTGTGAGCGTCAGGCGCTGGCGGTGCTCGCGGCGCTGCCGGGGCTGGCGACGACCTGGCTCTCGGCACGCGCGAGCCCACCCCAGGCTGAACCGCTGGGCGCTGCCCGCAAGCTGCTCGGGGGCGAACTGGCGCTGCTGGTCTACGACGCCCACGGCGGCTTCGACCCCGATGCCTTCGGCGCCGCCACCGGCGCGCTGATCGGCGGCGGGCTGTTGCTGCTGCTGACCCCGCCGCTGGCCGAGTGGTCGACCCTGACCGACCCGCAGACCGCGCGCCTCGCCCCCTGGCCCCATCCGCCACAACCGGGCGGGCGCTTCATCGCGCGGCTGGCGCGGGTGCTGGCGAGCGACCCCGCACTGGCCCACATCGACCAGTCGCAGCCCCCTGCCCACTGGCCGCAACCCGCCCCCCGCGCGCCGGCCCCGGCCCCGCCGCCAGCCCCGGACGCCGAGGGCGCGGCGAGCGCCGATCAGGCGCGGGCGATCGCGGCGGTGCTGCGGGTGGCGCGCGGACGCGCTCATCGCCCGCTGGTGCTCAGCGCCCATCGCGGGCGCGGCAAGAGCGCGGCGCTCGGCATCGCCGCGCGGCGGCTGCTCGCCGAGGCCGAGGACTATCGCATCCTCGTCACCGCGCCCAACCGGGGCGCGGCGGCGACCCTGCTCGGACATGCCGGAAGCCACTCGGGGCTCGACTTCGTCGCCCCCGCCGACCTGCTCGACCGCCACCCCGCCGCCGATCTGGTACTGGTCGACGAGGCCGCGGCGATCCCCGCCCCCCTGCTCGAAGGGCTGCTGCACCGCTACCCGCGACTGGTGTTCGCCGCCACCGTCCACGGCTACGAGGGCACCGGACGGGGGTTCGAGCTGCGCTTTCGCGATGCGCTCGAGCGCCACACCCCGGGGTGGCGGCTCGAGCGGCTCGAACAACCGATCCGCTGGGCCGCGCACGACCCGCTCGAGACGCTGGGCTTCCGCGCCCTGCTGCTCGATGCGGCCATCCCCGCGATCGACCCGCCGAGCAGCACGACGCTCGCGGGCATCACCTGCGAACGCCTCGATCGCGACACCCTGGCCGGGGACGAGACGACGCTCGGGGCGCTGTTCGGGCTGCTGGTCCAGGCCCATTACCAGACCCGCCCGGCGGACCTGCGGATGCTGCTCGACGGCCCCGGGGTGCGGGTCTATGCCTGTCGGCTCGCGGGCCGGGTGGTGGCGACCCTGATCGCCAGCGCCGAGGGCGGCATCGACGACCCGGCGCTGCGCGCGGCGATCTTCGAGGGACGCCGGCGCCCGCGCGGTCATCTGCTGCCGCAGACCCTCTCGGCCCATGCCGGGCTGGCCGAGGCGCCGGCGCTGCGCGCGCTGCGGGTGGTGCGCATCGCCACCCACCCGGCGCTGCGCCGACACGGACTGGGCGCGCGACTGCTGACGACCCTGCAGGCGGCGGCGCGCGCCGAGGGCCTCGATCTGGTCGGCACCAGCTTCGGCGCCACCCCTGAGTTGCTCGCCTTCTGGCGCCACCAGGGCTGGCGACTGGCGCAGGTCGGCACCAGCCGCAACGCCGCCAGCGGCGAACACGCGGTGGTGCTGCTCGCGGCCTGCTCGGCGGCGGGTGAGCGACTGGCGACCCGCGCCGAGCGCCGACTCGGCGCGCGGATCGGGGTCTTGCTTGCCGGGCCGTTGCGCGCCCTCGACCCGAGGATCGCCGCGGCACTGCTCAGCGCACTGCCCCCGCCGAGCCGCAACGCCCTGGAGGAGGACATCGCCGAGCTGCACGCCTTCGCCAACGCCCACCGCACCCTCGAGGCGAGCCTCGCGCCACTGGCCGGGCTGACGCGGGTGCGGCTCGCCGAGACGCTGCGGGCAGGACGGATCACCCCGGACGAGGCGGCACTGCTGGTCGCCTGCGCACTCCAGCTGCATGCCCCGGCGACACTGGTCGAGCGCTTCTCCGCGAGCGGCCGAGAGGCGCTCACCGAGCAGCTCAGGATGGTCACGGGACGATTGCTGGAAGCGGCCATGCCGGGGGCAGGTGCCGACAAGACCACACCCCGGACACCCTGAGCCTGACACCGCGATCCGACCAGGGATGACGCCGCTGGAATCGACTGGAAAGCGATCGCATTTCCCCCTCGGGGCCGTGCGTTCGAGGTCCAACTGCGTCTACACTGCCAGTGGATGCCCACAAGCTGCCAGCCGCCCCTTTCAAGCTCGACCTGGATTCGCATGCCGGACAGTATCGCTACCCCGATCCGAATTGGCCTGATGCCGCCGCTCACCGGCCTGGTCTCGCTCTACGGCCCGGAGATCTCCTGGGCCGGGCGTATCGCCTGTGTCGAGATCAACGCCGCCGGCGGGGTACTCGGCCGCCCCCTCGAACTGGTGATCGTCGACGACGGCAGCCAGCCCGAGACCGCCGTACCGACCGCCGCCCGACTGATCGACACCCATCGCTGCGTGGCACTGATCGGCAACCTGCTGTCGAACTCGCGCATCGCCGTGGCCGGGCGGGTCTCGCAGCCACGCCGCGTGCCCTATCTCAACTTTTCCTTCTACGAAGGCAGCATCCACCACCGCTATTTCTTCAATTTCGCCGCCCTGCCCAACCAGCAGATCGATCATATGATCCCCTACATGGCGCGGCTGGCCGGCCCCAAGATGTTCTTCGCCGGCAGCAACTACGAGTGGCCGCGCGGCTCGATCGACGCGGCCAAGCGCGCGCTCGTCGCCTGTGGCGGCGAGGTGGTGGGAGAAGAATATCTTCCCTTCGGCAGCGCCCGGCTCGGCGCCCTGCTCAACCGGGTCGAGCGCTCCGGCGCCGATGTCTTCGTGCCCTACTTCGCCGGGGCCGACCAGATCGAGCTGCTCAACCGCTTCGACCAGCTCGGTCTCAAGTCACGCATGGCCGTGGTCATGGGCCATTTCGACGAGGCCATGGCCGCGCACCTCGCACCCGAGGTGCGCGAGGGCTTCTATTCGAGCAGCACCTATTTCATGGGCCTCGACACCCCGGCCAACCACCGCTATCTGCGCGCGCTCGCCGCCCTCCCCGAGGTCGAGGCGCTGCACCCCGAGGGGCGTGGCGTGCTGACCAACTTCGGCGAGGGCACCTATGTCTGCGTGCACGCCTTCGCCCAGGCAGCCAATTGCGCCGGCTCGGTCGAGCCCGAGGCGCTGGTCGAGGCGCTCGAGCAGGTCGTCATCGAGGCGCCACAGGGAGAGGTACGGATGGATCCGATCACCCATCACGCGGCGGTCAACGGCCATCTGGCGCGCTGCGACTTCGCCGGGCGTTTCGAGATCATCGAGTCCTTCGGCCTTACCGCCCCTGAGATCCCCGAGCGTTACTCCCACCTGCAGCGGCGACCGCACCCCGACGACGCCGGAGACAAGCCCGACGGGCAGGAGCACGAGACCAGGGCCGTGGTCCCCCAGGTCGCCGTGGTCGGTGTCGACGACCGTGACCGGATCGAGTACGTCAACCGGGCACTGCTCAAGCGCTGGGGGATCGCCGAGGAGTCCGAGCTGCTCGGCAAGCCGATCACCCTGCTCTGGGCCGAGGCCGACGAACCACTGGCCGAGGCGCGCCGCAACCTGGCCGAACAGGACGAGTGGCAAGGCATGCTGCAGGCACGCCTGAACGACGGCAGCCTGCGCCAGCTGGCCGTGGTCGCCGAACCGACGCTGCGCGCCGATGCCCGCGCCGGCTACACCCTGGCCTGTATCGACACCGAGCCACCATCGGCCAGCCAAACCTCGCCCTTCGGCCCCGAGCAGATGCTGTCGATGGCCGATGTCGCGGTGCTGGCCATCAGCGCCGAATCGATGGTGATCGAGGCCAACCGGCGCGCCGCCGAGCTGTTCGGCTATCGGGGCGACGAGATGGTCGGGCTGGCGCTCGAACAGCTCATCCCGCCGCAATACCGTCAGCGCCACGGCCAGCTCATCCAGCGCTTCCTCAATGGGCCGGAGCACGAGCGGCGGATGGGCATGCGCACCGAGGTCAGCGGATACCGCAAGGATGGCTCGTCCTTCCCCGCCGCGGCCTCGATCTCCAAGGTGATGAGCAACGGCGAGTGGGTACTGGTGGTCACCCTCAGCGACATCACCGACCGCAAGGTGGCCGAGGAGGAACTGGAGTGGCGTGCCTCGCACGACACCCTCACCGGACTGCCCAACCGCGCGCTGATCCGCGAACGGCTGGCCCACGCGCTGACCCGCTCACGCACCCAGGGACACGGGGTGGGCGTGCTGTTCATCGATCTCGACGGCTTCAAGCTGGTCAACGACAGTCACGGACACGCCACCGGCGACGCCCTCCTGAAGGGCATCGCGCAACGACTGGTCAGCCATGTCCGACCCGGCGACACCGTGGCGCGACTCGGTGGCGACGAGTTCGTGGTGCTCTGCGACCGCGTCGACACCGCGGCGACCCTCACCGCGCTCGCCGAGCGCATCAACGACCTGCTGCGCGAGCCGCTGCAACTCAACCAACACCAACTGTTCGCCACCGCCAGCATCGGCGTGGCGCTCGGTCACGGCACCACCCACAATGCCGATGACCTGCTGCGCAACGCCGACGCGGCGATGTACTCCGCCAAGGAGCAGGGACGCGACGGCGCCCGGCTGTTCAGCGAGGAGATCCACGAACAGGCGCGCCGGCGCTTCGATATCAGCAACGGGCTGCGCCAGGCGATCGAACGCGACGAGCTGGAGGTCCGCTTCCAGCCGATCCTCAGCGTCGATACCCTGCAGATCCGTGGCGCCGAGCTGCTGCTGCGCTGGTTCCCGAGCGCCGGCGAGGTCTCACCGGCACACTTCGTGCCGATCGCCGAGATGAACGGGGCGATCGTGCCGATCGGCAAGTGGGTCTTCCGTCAGGCCTGTCTGGCCGAGGCCGAGTGGCGCGCCAGCTTCGGCGCGCGCGCCCCTTATATCAGCGTCAACGTCTCGGCGCGCCAGCTCAACGACGCCACCCTGGTCGATGACTTCGTCGCCATCCTCGAGGCCACCGGAGCCGATCCCGAGCGCATCCTGCTCGAGCTCACCGAGACCTCGCTGATGAGCAACGTCAACTTCAATCTCGGCATGCTGCGCCGACTCGCCGAGCGCGGGCTGCGAGTGGCGGTCGACGACTTCGGCACCGGTTACTCGTCGCTCGCCCAGCTGCTGCGCCTGCCGGTGAGCAGCCTCAAGATCGATCGCGAGTTCGTCGACGGACTCGACAAGCGTCACGACAGCCGCGCCATCGTCTCGGCCGTCTGCAGCATGGCGCGCGCCATGGGACTCGGGGTGATCGCCGAGGGGGTGGAGAACCCCCGCCAGTTCGACTATCTGCGCGACATGGGTTGCGACCACGTCCAGGGCTATCACTTCTATCGCCCGCTGACCGCGCAGACGATGCGCGAGCTGCTCGGTGCCGCGCCGTCCGAGACCACGGTGCTCGCCGAGCACGACCTCTACGCCCTGCTCTATGTCAGCCAGGCCACCGAACCGATGAGTCCGCGCGAGCTACAGGAGCTGCTCAAACAGTCGCGCGAGTCCAATCGACGCCAGGGGCTCACCGGCTTCCTGCTCTATCTCAACGGCAGCTTCATGCAGTTGCTCGAGGGCAGTCGTCCCCGCCTGCTGCGCCTGCTGCAGCAACTGCGCGAGGATCCGCGCCATCACGGCGTGCGGGTGGTCTACGAAGGGGTGGTGAAGCAACGCATCTTCGCCGACTGGAGCATGGGCTTTCGCGACCTCGAGCACCTCGAGGACGACTACGACTTCGCGCGCTGGCGCGCGCGCACCCTCAACTTCGTCGACATGTCCGAGGATGCGCGTGCCTGCTTCAACCTCATCGCCGCCTTCGCCACGCAGACACAGGAACAATCGCGCAACGCACGCTGAACCGCATCAGAGTTCGGCCAGGTCCCCCTTGTGCTGCAGCCAACGGCGCCGGTCGGCGGCGCGACGCTTGGCCAGCAACATGTCGAGCAGCTCGCCGCTGCCATCCTCCGGATCGACGGTGAGCTGAACCAGCCGCCGGGTGTCCGGGGCGATGGTGGTCTCGCGCAGCTGCGCCGGGTTCATCTCGCCGAGTCCCTTGAAGCGCTGCACCCCGACCTTGCCGCGGATGCCTTCGGCGGCGATGCGATCGAGCACGCCGCGCTTCTCGTCCTCGTCGAGGGCGTAGAAGACCTGCTTGCCGACATCGATACGATAGAGCGGCGGCATCGCCACATAGACGTGTCCCTCGGCGACCAGACGAGGGAAATGCCGCAGGAAGAGCGCGCACAGCAGGGTGGCGATATGGGCACCGTCGGAGTCGGCGTCGGCGAGGATGCAGATCTTGCCGAAGCGCAGCCGCGAGAGGTCCTCGCTGCCCGGATCGACACCGATGGCCACGGCGATGTCGTGCACCTCCTGCGAGGCGAGCACCTCGGCGGGGTCGACCTCCCAGGTGTTGAGGATCTTGCCGCGCAGCGGCAGGATCGCCTGGAACTCGCGATCGCGCGCCTGCTTGGCCGACCCCCCGGCCGACTCGCCCTCGACCAGGAACAGCTCGCTGCGCTCGGGGTCGGTGGCGGTGCAGTCGGCAAGCTTGCCGGGCAGCGCCGGTCCCTGGGTGACCTTCTTGCGGGTGACGGTGCGCCCGGCGCGCAACCGCGCCTGGGCCGCGCCGATGGCCAACTCGGCGATACGCTCGCCGGACTCGACGTGCTGGTTGAGCCACAGGCTGAAGGCATCCTTGACCACCCCGGAGACGAAGGCTGCGCACTCGCGCGAGGACAATCGCTCCTTGGTCTGGCCGGAGAACTGGGGGTCGATCAGCTTGACCGAGAGGATATAGGCGATGCGGCTCCAGACATCATCCGGGGTCAGCCGCACGCCGCGCGGGAGCAGGTTGCGGAACTCGCAGAACTCGCGCACCGCCTCGGTCAGCCCGGTGCGCAAGCCATTGACATGGGTGCCACCCTGCAGTGTCGGGATCAGGTTGACATAGCTCTCGGCCACCGGCTCGCCGCCCTCGGGCAGCCACACCAGCGCCCAGCTCGCCGCCTCGTTGGTGCCCTGCATGTCGCCGACGAAGGGCTGCTCGGGGAGGCGCTCGACGCCGCCGAGCGCCTGCAGCAGATAGTCCTTGAGTCCGTCCTGATAGCACCAGCAGTGCTCCTCGTCGGCGGCCTCGTCGCGCAGTCGCACCTCGAGCCCGGGGCAGAGCACCGCCTTGGCGCGCAGCAGATGGATCAGCGCACGCACCGCGATCCTGGGGCTGTCGAAATACTTGGGGTCGGGCCAGAAGCGCAGCCGGGTGCCGGTGTTGTTGCGCCCGACACTGCCGACCACGGTCAGCTCGCTGACCTTCTCGCCGTCGGCGAAGGCCATGTGCGACTCCTGACCGCCACGACGCACCCACACCTCGAGGCGATTCGACAGGGCGTTGACCACCGAGACGCCGACACCATGCAGGCCGCCGGAGAAGCGATAGCTGCCGCTGCCGAACTTGCCCCCGGCATGGAGCTTGGTGAGGATCACCTCGACGCCCGGCTGGCCGAGCTGGGGGTGCAGATCGACCGGCATGCCACGACCGTCGTCGGCGACCTCCAGCGAGCCATCGGCGAACACCACCACTTCGATGCGCCTGGCATGGCCGGCGAGCGCCTCGTCGACGCTGTTGTCGATCACCTCCTGGGCGAGGTGGTTGGGGCGGGTGGTGTCGGTGTACATCCCGGGGCGCTTGCGCACCGGGTCGAGACCGCTGAGGACCTCGATGGCTGAGGCGTCGTAGTTGCCGGTCATGGCCGTGCTGGATCTTCCTGTGGCGGGGTGATGGACGAGAACGAGCGGTGCGCAAGACGCGCTGGTTTGACCACTCAACCGACCTACGGTACCGTACCTGCAAACACCGGTTCAAACCCGATGACGAAAGCCCCCGAGCACTCCCCGCCAACCTTCGAACAGGCACTCGCCGAACTGGAGTCGATCGTCGACGCCCTCGAGCAGGACGAGATGACGCTCGAGCAGTCGCTCGACGCCTTCGAGCGCGGCATCGGCCTCACCCGCACCTGTCAGCAGGCACTGGAGACGGCAGAGCAACGGGTGCGCATCCTCACCGACGCTCGGCCGGACGCCGAGCCAGAAGCCTTCGACACCCATGACTGAGACCAATCTGGACGCCTTCCGCTCGCGCTACCAGGCGCGCGTCGAGAACACGCTCGAGCAACTGCTGCCGAGCACCAGCGTGGAGCCGGCTCGCCTGCACGAGGCCCTGCGCTATACCGTGCTCGGTGGCGGCAAGCGCATCCGCCCGCTGCTGACCTATGCCGCCGGCGAGGCGCTCGCCATCGACCCCGAACTGCTCGACCGGCCGGCCTGCGCGGTGGAGCTGATCCACGCCTACTCGCTGATCCACGACGACCTCCCGGCAATGGACGACGACGACCTGCGTCGCGGCCAGCCGACCTGTCACCGCGCCTACGACGAGGCCACCGCGATCCTCGCCGGCGACGCCCTGCAGACGATCGCCTTCCAGGCCCTGGCCGAGGCCCCGGGGCTCTCCGCCGAGAGTCGGGTGGGCATGGTCACCGCGCTGGCGCGCGCCAGCGGCTCGCGCGGCATGGTCGGCGGTCAGGCGCTCGACCTCGCCGCCGAGGGCGAGGGGACCCAACTCGACGTCGCCATGCTCGAGCACATCCATATCCACAAGACCGGCGCGCTGATCCGCGCCTCGGTACAGATGGCCCTGCTCGCCCGCAGCGACGCCACCGACGACCAGCGCGAGCGGCTCGACCGCTATGCCAAGTGCATCGGTCTGGCCTTCCAGATCCAGGACGACGTGCTCGACGTCGAGGGCGACACCGCGCTCATCGGCAAGACCGCCGGACGCGACCAGGTGCTCGAAAAGGCCACCTATCCGTCGCTGGTCGGGCTCGCCCAGGCCAAGGCGATGGCGCGCGAGCTGACCGACGAGGCACTCTCGGCGATCAGCATCTTCGGCGAGCGCGCCGCTGCGCTCACCGCCATCGCCGAGGGGCTGAGCACCCGCCGCAGCTGAGAACCCCGTCACCGCCCGGGGCCGACCCGGGCGACTGTCGACACCAGACCCATTGTCTTGTCGCCGCAACACCCCCAGGGTTTGCGGCGATATCTCTTTTCCGCCGATCCGTCGAGGAAGCGAACCCATGGAGCATGTGCTCGAGTCCAACCGTTGCAACGCGACCGCCGATATCGCTGACGTCCAGGGGAGCGCCGACACCCGTCGCATCGCCATCGACAAGGTCGGCATCAAGGACATCCGCCACCCGGTGCGGGTGCGCGACCGCAGCGGCAATGAGCAGCATACGGTGGCGACCTTCAACATGTACGTCTACCTGCCGCACGATTTCAAGGGCACGCACATGTCGCGCTTCGTGCAGGTACTCAACAACCATGAGGAAGAGATCGGCGTCGCCTCCTTCAAGGACATGCTCGCCGAGATGTCGACCCGGCTCGAGTCCGAGGCCGGCCACATCGAGATGCGCTTCCCCTTCTTCATGCGCAAGCAGGCCCCCGTCTCCGGGGTGCAGAGCCTGCTCGACTACGAGGTGACGCTGATCGGCGAGATCCGTCACGGCGAGCCGGCGCTGCAGGTCAAGGTGGTGATCCCGGTCACCAGCCTGTGCCCCTGCTCGAAGAAGATCTCGGCCTACGGCGCGCACAACCAGCGCTCGCATGTCACCCTGCAGGTGCGCATGCGCGACTTCATCTGGATCGAGGAGCTGATCGAGATGGTCGAGTCGGAGGCCTCCTCCGAGCTGTTCGGCCTGCTCAAGCGCCCCGACGAGAAGTACGTCACCGAGCACGCCTACGACAACCCCAAGTTCGTCGAGGACATGGTGCGCGACGTTGCCAAGCGGCTCAACGAGGACGATCGCATCCTCTACTACGTGGTCGAGGCGGAGAACTTCGAGTCGATCCATAACCACTCGGCCTACGCCCTGATCGAGCGCGACAAGGAGGCCGAGGCCCGCACCGCCGAGGCCTCGCTCTGACCGTCCCGGCGTGAGCGCACCGCGTCGCCTGCTGCTGCACGGTTTCACCGGCACCGCCGCCGACTGGGCGACGCGCTGCGCGCACGACCCCGAGGCGCTGGCCATCGACCTCCCCGGTCACGGCGCCGCCCCGCCCCCACGGGGCGACTTCGCGAGCACCATCGCCGCGCTGCTCGCCCAGCTACCGCCCTCGATCGACGAGCTGATCGGCTACTCGCTCGGCGGCCGGGTCGCACTCGGCCTGCTGCAGGGCGCGCCCGAGCGCTTCCGGCGCGCCACCCTGATCTCCGCCCACCCCGGACTCACCGACCCGGTCGCGCGCGCGCGCCGTCGCGCGGCCGACCGACGCTGGATCGAGCTGCTGCGCACACAGGGCATCGGCGCCTTCGTCGACGCCTGGGAGCAACTGCCGCTGTTCGCCACCCAGACCCGCGCCGCCCCCGCCGCACTCACCCGCCAGCGCGCCCAACGTCTCGCCCAGGACCCCGAGGGCCTGGCCGCCGCGCTCGCCGTGCTCGGGCTCGGCGAGATGCCGCCGACCTGGCGCACCCTCGCCCGTCACCCCGGTCGAGTGCGCTGGATCGTCGGCGCCGACGATGCCAAGTTCCTCGGACTGGCGCGCCGGGTGGCGATGCTGCGCCCGAGGCTCCAGCTCCACGTCATCCCCGGCGCCGGGCACAACCCGCTGATCGAGGCCCCGGCGCGGCTCGACGCATTGCTCGACCCACGATGAACCGCGCCATCGCCCCGACCAGCCCCGCGCTCATCCTGCCCCTGGCGCTGCTCGCGGCGCTGACCCCCTTCGCCATCGACATGTATCTGCCCGGCCTGCCCGAGATCGCCCGCGCGCTCAACGGGCCGATCGAGCTGGCGCAGCTCAGCGTGGCCATCTATCTCGGTGTCTTCGCCCTCGCCCAGCTGGTCATCGGCCCGCTCTCCGACGTGCTCGGCCGACGCCTGACCATCAGCGCCGGGCTGGGGCTGTTCATGACCGCCGCGCTCGGCTGCGCCCTGGCGCCGAGCCTGCCGGTGCTGATCGGCGCGCGCGCCATCCAAGCCCTCGGCGGCGCCGCGGTGGCGGTCACGGTGCCGGCGCTGGTGCGCGATCTCTACGACAAGGAGGACTATGCCCGCGTCATGGCGCTGATCATGCTGGTGATGTCCTTCGCGCCGCTGGTCGCCCCCACCCTGGGCGCACTGGTGATCGGGCTCGGCGGCTGGCGCGCGGTGTTCATCGCGCTGCTGGCGATCGGTGCGGTGGCGCTGGCGCTGTTTCTCGCGCTCATCCCCGAGACCCTGCACCACCAGCACCGTCATCGTCTCGACCTCGGCCACATCCTGCGCAACTATCTGCGCCTGTTCGGCCACCGCGCCGCGCTCGCCTATCTGCTCGCCGGCGCCAGCAGCTTCTCCGGGATGATGGTGTTCATCGTCGCCTCGCCCTATGTCTATATCGAGTACTACGGGCTCGGCGCCGGCCAGTTCGGGCTGGTGTTCGCCGCCAACGTCGCCCTGACCATGGTGACGGCCACGCTCAACGCCCGACTGATCCCCCGTCTCGGCGCCGACCGTCTGCTCGCCATCGGTCTCGCCACCCAGGCGACGGTGGCACTCGTGGCCTTGGGGCTGGCGCTCCACGGCGCACCGCCGATCTGGTTGCTGGCACCGACCACCGCGCTCTATCTGGGGATGATGGGACTGGTGCTGGGCAACGCCACCGCCGGCTTCATGAGCTTCTTCCCGCGTCTGGCCGGGACCGCCTCGGCGCTCGCCGGTGCCGCGCGCTTCGGCGCCGGCGCCGCGGTGGCCACGTTGATCAGTCTGGTCCACGACGCCAGCCCGACGCCGCTGCTGCTGGGCATGGCCGGCAGCGGACTGGCGGCACTGTTGTTGTTCCATCTCGTCCGTCCGCGCCACGACGCCCCGTCATGATCCAGGACCCCCAGCAACGGGCTCGACTGCTCGAACACTTCGCCTTCCTGCGCACCGCCGAGCGCGATTTCCGCGAGGCCTTCTTCGACCGCGCCGTCACCGCGCGGCTGCCGGCCGGACACATCATCTGTCACGACGGCGGCAGCTGTGCACAGCTGGCGCTGGCGCTGGCGGGCACGGCACGGATCTACAAGCTCGGCGAGAACGGTCGCGAGGTCACCCTGTATCGCATCGGGCCGGGCGAGAGCTGCGTGGTCACCGCCGCCTGCATCCTCAGCGCGCGGCCCTTCCCCGCCTTCGCGGTGTGCGAGACGGCGATCGAGGCGGTGGTCGTCGGCGCCGCCGATGTCCGACGCTGGATGGCCGCATCGGCGCCCTGGCGCGAGTTCGTCTTCGGGCTGGTCGCCGAGCGCCTCGGCGAGGTCTTCGGGGTGCTCGACGCGATCCTCTTCAAGCCGCTCGACCAGCGCCTCGCGGCCTTGCTGCTGCATCGCTGGCAGGCCGCGGGACGACCGGCGATGCTGCACACTACCCATCAGGCGCTGGCCGTCGAACTCGGCAGCTCGCGCGAGGTGATCACCCGACTGCTCGGTGAACTCGAGGGCCGCGGCGCGCTGCGTACCGGGCGCGGACGCATCGAGCTGCTCGACCCCGGTCTGCTCGGGGCGCGCGACACGATCGACTGAGGACAGCGGTCTGGACCGCCAGCCGGCAAAACGCGCACAAGTCATGATGACCTGGGTTTGCTCGACGCCGACACGCCAGGACAGGCGCCCCATGGCTCGAGCCCGACCCACGCCTGGGGCGCCGCCTCGACAAGGCCGAGCGACTGCTCGCCACGCCTCTGGCGCTGCTGGGTGACATAGTCACAGAGTGGCGCAGCGCTACGCGTTAACCTCTCGACCATCAACCCATCGACGAGGTAACGACATGACCAAGAACATCGGCTCCACCGACCGCAACATCCGTCTGGCCATCGGCGCAGTACTGCTGCTCTGGGGCCTGATCGCCCAGAACTGGCTCGGCGCCATCGGTCTGGTGCCGCTGGCCACCGCACTGATCGGCTGGTGCCCGGCCTATGTGCCCTTCGGCATCAACACCGCCGCCAAGGACTGATCGTCCGCGACCATATCGGATCGGGGTCACGGCATCAGGCGCCGGTTGGTGCACCTGACCCCGATCTCACGTATCCTTTAGCAGCCAACCCGATCGCACACGATCGGCGGACGCCACGGGAGACGCGAAGGCACCGGCCAGCGCCGGCATCAGGATAGGCCTCTCCCCCCATCCTCGAACCTGGACGCCCGGCCGGACAGCGCCATGCGTCCGAACCGCCCCGTCATGGCCGCACACGACCTACCGAACGGCGACCTCCCCTCCGATGAACTGCTCGCGGTGCTCAACGAGGCCCTGACCAGCGTCATCATCACCAGCGCCGAACTCGACGACGACCACCCCAAGATCCTCTACGTCAACAAGGCCTTCGAGCGCATGACCGGCTATACCCGCGCGGAGCTGATCGGGCGCACACCGCGCATCCTCCAGGGCGAGCGCACCGAGCGCGCGGTCCTCGACCGGCTGCGCCGCAACCTCGAACGGGGCGAGGAGTTTGCCGGCCAGACCGTCAACTATCGCAAGGACGGCACGCCTTACTGGGTCTCCTGGAACATCACCCCGATCCGCAACCCCGACGGCAGCATCCGCTACTTCTTCTCCAACCAGAAGGACGTCACCGAGGAGGTGCGGCTGCGCCAGGCGCTCGAGCGCGAGCGCGCGCTGCTCGCCCAGATCATCGATTGCAACCCGGCGATGATCGGGATCAGCGACGGCCAGCGACTCAGACAGGCCAATGCGGCACTGCGCGAGTATTTCGGCATCCACGACATGGCCGCCTTCCAGCGCGAACGCGGCTGTATCTGTCACTACTTCAAGACGCTCAACGGCCGCCCCTTCACCCCCTCTCCGGCCTGGATCGAGGAGTCGGCGGCGCGCGGACCGGTCAAGCTCCAGGTGGAGTGTCGCGGACGACGCGGCTATCTGCTCGCCGAGTGCCGACGGTTGCCGGATGTCGGTGGTTTCGTGCTCACCCTGCACGACATCACCGACGCCGAACTGGCGCATTGTCGCGCGCTGGAGCAGGCCGAACGCGACCCCTTGACCGGACTGCTCAACCGCCGCGGACTCGACCGGGCGATGGCGCGTACCCGCGGTCGGGCCTGTGAGTACGCGACCGTGTTCATCGATCTCGATCACTTCAAGCGGATCAACGACGAACTCGGGCACGATCGCGGCGATGCGGTACTCCAGGCCGTCGCCAGGGTACTGTGTCAGCACACCCGCAAGAGCGACCTGTGTGCGCGTTGGGGGGGCGAGGAGTTCCTGCTGGTGCTGCCCTACAGCAACCTGAGAGACGGCGAGCGCACCGCCGAGAAGCTACGCCGGGCGATCGCGCGCGAGTCGGCCGTGCCCACCACCGCCAGTCTCGGGGTCAGTCTGGGCCGTCCCGGCGAGCCGCTCGACCAGACACTGGCGCGCGCCGACCAGGCGGTCTATCGCGCCAAGCACAGCGGGCGTAATCGCGTGGCCTGTCTGGCGCCCGAGGACTAGCCCGGCTGGGTCGGGAAGCCGGCGCGCGGCCCCATCTCGTAGCGGTCGCGACTGAACAGCGGCGGTGCCTGCATGTAGACCCCGACCAACCGCGCCAGCGATTCCAGGGCATCGAGATGGATGCGCTCGTAGCCGTGCGAGGCATCGACGCCGAAGGTCACCAGCGCGGTGCGCACGTCGTTGCCGGCCTCGAGCGCGGCGGCGCTGTCGGAGCGGTAGTAGCGGAAGACATCGCGCTGATGGGGGATGGTGAACTCCTGGCAGAGCTGGATGACGCGATGGGTGAGGTGGTAGTCGAAGGGACCGCTCTGGTCGGCCATCGCGATGGTCACCCCGAACTCGCTCGAGTTCTGTCCCGGCGCGGTGGTGCCGTTGTCGATGGTGAGCATCTCGGCGACGTCCTGATGCAACGCCGCCGAGGCGCCGGAGCCGACCTCCTCGGAGATGGTGAACAGCGGATGGCAGTCGACGGGCAGGTCGGGGCGCTCGCGCTGCACCGCCTCGATGGTCGCCAGCAGCACCGCGGCACCGGCCTTGTCGTCGAGATGACGGGCGTTGATGAAGCCGGTGTCGGTGATCTCCGGGCAGGTGTCGATGGCGAGGAAGTCGCCGACGTGCACCCCCAGGCGCAACAGCCCGTGCAGGTCAGAGACCCGTGTGTCGATGCGAAACTCGACGTGATCCCAGCCCCCGGGCTGATCGTCGATCTCTGGACCGAAGGTGTGTCCCGAGGCCTTCATCGGCAGGATGGTTCCGCGCAGCTGGCCGGTGTCGGTGAACAGGGTTGCGCGCGCGCCCTCGGCGAAGCGCGCGTTCCAGTGCCCTACCGGCACCAGCTGCAAGCGGCCGTTCTCCTTGAGTCCCTTGACCATGGCACCGAGGGTATCGATGTGGGCGACCACGGCGCGGTCGGGCTGCGACACCCGCCCTTCCAGGGTGGCGCGGATCGCCCCGCGCCGGGTCAGCTCGAAGGGCACGCCGAGGCGCTCGAGCTCTTCGCACACCAGATGAACCACCCGATCGGTATAGCCCGAGGGACTCGGGGTGAACAACAGCTTCAGCAGGATATCGACCAGATAATTCGAATCGATGGCGGGTAGCTTCAAGGGAACTCCTCCCGGGTCGCGGTCTGCGGGAACAACAGGTCGACGAAGCGCTCGGCGGTCGGCTGCGGCTCGTGGTTGGCCAGCCCCGGACGCTCGTTGGCCTCGATGATCACATACTCGGGCTCGGAAACCGAGGGCACGATGAAGTCGAGCCCGGTCACCGGGATCTCGAGCGCGCGCGCCGCGGCCTCGGCGGCCTCGGCGAGCGCCGGGTGCAGCTCGGCGGTGACATCGTGGATGGTCCCGCCGGTATGCAGGTTGGCGGTCTTGCGCACCTGCAGCATCTGCCCCTCGGGCAGGATGTGCTCGAGCACGAAGCCAGCCTCGCGCACGCAGCGCGAGGTCTCCTCGTCCATCGGGATGTTGCTCTCGCCGCCGGTGGCGGCGCGCCGGCGGCGGCTCTGCGCCTGGATCAGGTCGCGGATACTGTGGCGCCCGGTGCCGACGACGTGCGCCGGACGGCGGATGGCGGCGGCCACCACCTGGTAGTCGATGACGATGATGCGCAGGTCGTGGCCCTGCACGTACTCCTCGAGGATCACCGTCTCGCAGACCCGACGCGCCGCGCCGATCGCCAGCTCCAGCGACTTGGCGTCGCGCACATCGACGCTGATCCCCGCCCCCTGCTCGCCGCGCGCGGGCTTCACCACCAGGCTGCCGAGCCGCGAGAGCAGCGCTTCGGCCTGATCGAGCGCCTGGAAGCGGGCCTGTTCGGGCACCCGCAGCCCGGCATGGCGCAACAGCCGGTGGGTGACCGCCTTGTCGTCGCAGCGGCTCATCGCCACCGCACTGGTCATCTCGCTGAGACTCTCGCGACACACCACCCGACGACCGCCGAGGGTCAGCGCGAAGTAGCCCGCCTCGGCGTCGATCACCTCGACCCCGATGCCGCGACGCCGCGCCTCCTTGACGATGATGGTGGCATAGGGGTTGAGATCGGCCTCGGGCTGACGTCCCATGAACAATGGCTCGTTGAAGGCGTTCTTGTTCTTGACCGCGAACGCCGGGATGCGGCCGAAGCCGAGCTTCTGGTAGAGACGAATGGCGTTGCTGTTGTCGTGGATCACCGAGAGATCGAGGAAGGCGCGACCACGCGCCAGATAATACTCGATGACCTGACGCACCAGCGTCTCGCCGATCCCCGGATAGGGGGCCTGGGCGTCGACGGCGAGCGCCCACAGGCTGGCGCCGTTCTCGGGATCGTCGAAGGCTGCGGCATGGTCGACACCGTTGACCACGCCGAGCAGCGAGCCGTCCTGCTCGTCCTCCGCGACCCAGTAGGTCAGCACCTTGGAGGTGCGGTTCGCCCAGACGAAGTCCGCCCCCGGCGGCACCATGCCGCGACTGATATAGAGCCGCTGGATCGCCTCGGCGTCGGCACGGCAGTTGACCAGGCGGATATGGAACCCCTTGGGGCGGCGCTGGCAGGACTGGTAGCGCTCGAACCACAGCCGGAAGGTGTGCGAGGGGTCGAGGAAGAGGTCCTGCGGCGCCTGCGCCAGCACCACGTGCGGCTCATTGAGATAGAGCGCCACGTCGCGGGTACCGGGGCGCTCCTGCTGGAGCGCGCGCGCGATCTCGGCCGGGTCGCTGAAGGTCTGCCCGAACAACAGCCTGCCCCAGCCGCAGTCGACGCTGGCCGACTGCCCCAGGGTCTGATCGGTCCGTGGTCGGCGGTCCCAGTTCTTGACCGATGGGGCACGGCTGCGCTCGAGACGGTGATGGATGCGCTCTTTCATGGTCATGCTGGCTGTCCTGTCTGCGTCACTGGCATGGATCGGATGACGTCGCTCGGGCGCCAGGGCGAAGTCCGACCGGACGCATCCGACCGAACCCCAGGCCAAGCGCTCGCAGCCGCCGCGAGGCGGGTGCGAGCGCATGATTCAACGCATGCCGGGCGGCCCGGCAGGTCGTTCCCTGACGCCGCCCGCGCTCAGATCCCGTGTTCCTGCAGCCACAGCTCGAGCAGCGCCACCTGCCACAGCTTCGAGCCGCGCAGCGGGGTGATGTGCTCGTCGGGCGCGGCCAGCAGGTGCTCGACATAGTCCGAGCGGAACAGCCCGCGCTCGCGGGCACGCTGCGAGCGCACCAGGTCGGTCACCGTCTCCAGCACCTCCCCGCGCAGATACTTCAGCGCGGGCACCGGGAAATAACCCTTGGGACGATCGATCACCTCGCTGGGGATGATCTTGCGTCCGATCGCCTTGAGCACACCCTTGCCGTCATCGGTGAGCTTGTGCTCGCCGGGCATCCGCGCCGCCAGCTCGACCAGTTCGTGATCGAGGAAGGGCAC
Source organism: Marichromatium sp. PS1 (assembly GCF_041155115.1). Classification (NCBI taxonomy): domain Bacteria; kingdom Pseudomonadati; phylum Pseudomonadota; class Gammaproteobacteria; order Chromatiales; family Chromatiaceae; genus Marichromatium; species Marichromatium sp. PS1. The sequence goes on along the minus strand of NZ_BAAFHB010000002.1, from coordinate 1,497,280 downwards.
GCGCGCCTCCAGCCCCCAGGCCATGGTCATGTTGTCGACCCGCTTGACCGGGTCGTCGACCAGCATGATCTGCTGATCGAGCCGCAACGCCTTGTCGAGCGCGTCGCTGGCGCCGGCGCCGGCGAAGTGCGCGGCGATGAAGGCGCGGCTGTGGTCGGCGCCGTGGAAGCGCGGATCGACCGCCTCGCAGAACTCGGCATGGCTACGATCGCAGAAGGCGCGGGCATAGTCACCGACCGGGTCGCTGCTGCCGACCATCGGCGGGTACCAGTGATAACCGGCGAAGACCTCATCGGCCCCCTGCCCGCTCTGCACCACCTTGACGTGCTTGGCCACCTCCTGCGAGAGCAGGTAGAAGCCGATGACATCATGGCTGACCATCGGCTCGGACATCGCCCGCACGCAGTTGGGCAGCTCCGGGAGCAGCCGCGCGGCCGAGTCGACACGGATCTTGTGGTGCGTGGTGCCGTAGTGACGGGCGATGATGTCGGAGTACTGGAACTCATCACCGGCCTCGCCGCCGACCGACTCGAAGCCGACCGAGAAGGTGTTGAGTCCGCGCTGGCCGTGCTCGGCGAGCAGACCGACGATCAGGCTCGAGTCGAGTCCGCCGGAGAGCAGCACACCGACGTCGACGTCGGCCACCAGGCGGCGCTCGACGGCGGTGCGCAGCGCCGCGAGGACGCGCTCCTGCCAGTCCTCGTAACCGAGTCCGCGCTCCTCGGCCAACGGCTCGAAGCTCGGCGACCAGTAGCAGCGATCGCGCTGACGGCCATCGGGCTCGACGACGCGGATGGTCGCCGGCGCGAGCTTGCGCACCCCGGCGAGCATGGTGTGCGGCGCCGGCACCACCGAGTGGAAGTGCATGTAGTGGTGCAGCGCCACCGGATCGATCTCGGTGTCGACGCCGCCGCCGGCGAGCAGCGCCGGCAGGGTCGAGGCAAAGCGTAGCCCGCCGGCGACCTCGGCGAGATAGAGCGGTTTGATGCCGAGACGATCGCGCGCCAGGGTCAACCGCCCGCTGTCGCGCTCGGCGATGGCGAAGGCGAACATGCCGTGGAAGCGCTCGACACAGGCATCGCCCCAGGCATGAAAGGCCTTGAGCACCACCTCGGTATCGCCCTCGGAGAAGAAGCGATAGCCCTTGGACTCGAGCGCACCGCGCAGCTCGCGATAGTTGTAGATGCATCCGTTGAAGGCGATCGACAGCCCCAGCTCGCTGTCGACCATCGGCTGCGCGGCATGATTGCTCAGATCGATGATCGACAACCGGCGATGGGCGAGCGCCACCCGACCCTGTTGCCAGACCCCATGACCGTCGGGGCCCCGCGGGGTCATGGCCGCATTCATGGCACTCAGGGCGTCAAGGTTCGCCGGGAGGTCGTCGAAGCGGATCTCACCGCAGAAACCACACATAGTCAGGTTCTCCTAGGGATTGGGCGAAGACATCCACGGCAGCCGACCGGGGTCGGACTCGAAACGAGAGGACGGCCAATCCACGAGGGGTGGCTCGCAACGACCAGGGGGGAAGTAGACACATGACCGCTGACTGTCAACGGCTCGTGACCCCGGAACGGACCGCACCGCGAGCGGCGCAGGAGGCGAGGAGACTGGCTGGACCGATCGGCTGAGCACTCATGGCCTTTCGTCCGCAGATCTTTGGATTTTGAGAAGAAACGGACCGTTATGTTAACCGACACCGGATCGTGTTTCCACAAACGCCCCGTGTATGACCCTTACGCGCACCGCCAGACTATTCCGTTCTCCCCCCTCGACCCCCATTGTCCGATCTGAAGCGGGCGCGCCTCAGGCCTCCGTCCGCCCATATCTTCTATATCAGCAATGGACCAGGCATCCAGATGGCAGAACAAGCGAGAGCCCCGAAGATCGTCACCCACAGTCACTACGCCACCAGCTTCGAGGCCGAGTCGGAGGCGGAGGTCTATGACCCGCGCAAGGAGGGGCTGGTGCGCGAGATGCTCGACGCGCTCGGCGAGGACGCCGAGCGCGAAGGCCTCAAGCGTACCCCGCTGCGCGTGGCCAAGGCGCTCGACTTCCTCACCAGCGGCTACCAGATGTCGGCCGAGGAGATCATCAAGAAGGCGCTGTTCGAGGAGGATGCCAAGGAGATGGTGATCGTGCGCGACATCGAGTTCTATTCGATGTGCGAACATCACATGCTGCCCTTCTTCGGCCATGCCCACGTCGGCTACCTGCCCAACGGCAAGGTGGTGGGACTGAGCAAGATCGCCCGCGTCGTCGATGTCTTCGCGCGCCGGTTGCAGGTGCAGGAGCGTCTGACCAACCAGGTGGCGGATGCCTTGATGGAGCATCTCGGCGCCCATGGCGTGGCGGTGGTGATGGAGGCCAGTCACACCTGCATGATGATGCGCGGGGTCCAGAAGCAGCGCAGCACCACGGTGTCGAGCGCAATGCGCGGCGCCTTCGAGAGCGACCCGCGCACCCGCGCCGAGTTCATGTCCTTCGTGCGCGGCTGATTCAGCCCCTTTCGATCAACCCTGCTCGAGCTGCCACTGCACCGCGTAACGCATCAGTTCGGCAGCCGAGGACAGCTGCAGCTTGCGCTTGATCTTCTCGCGATGGGTTTCGATGGTCTTGACGCTGAGGTGCAGCCGCTCGGCCATACGGCCATTCGACACCCCCTCGCCGATGAGGATGAACACCTGCAGCTCGCGGTCGGTGAGCAGTTCGACCGGGGACTGTGCCGGCACACGCTTCTGCGCGAATCCCTCGACGAAGCGCTGCTGCATGTCGGCGCTGAGATAGATGCGCCCGGCCAGGGTCTGGCGGACCGCGGCGATCACCTCGTCGATGCCCTTGTGCTTGTTGATGTAGCCAAGCGCCCCGGCACCGATGGCACGCTCGGCGAACAACGCCTCCTCGTGCACCGAGCAGACCAGGATGCGGATCTCCGCATCATGGGTTCTGAGCCGCTTGATCAGCTCCAGACCGTTGCCGTCCTCGAGCGAAAGATCGACGACGGTCAGGTTCGGGGTGAGGTCGCGCACCAACTGCAACCCCTCGCGTAGCGTCTCGGCCTCGCCACAGACCTCCAGATCCGGTTCGGCGGCGATCAGACTCGCCAGACCGGCCCGAACCAGCGGATGGTCATCCACGATCAGAATGCGTTTTACAGGCTCGTTCACTTGGAGATACGCCACCGATCAAGACACGTTGCGTGAGGATCGCCCCTGACAGGGGGAACTCGATCGAGATGATCCCCTGATGCCGGCATCAGGGGATCCCTGATCTTAGCGCCATCGTTGCACTGGGACAATGAAGCTCGACTTCATCGGTCCGTCCAGCCCCGGCACACGGCCTGGCACGGCGGACGACCGCAGTCTGGCGCCAACCCGCGCCAGGCGGAGATCAACGTCCACACGTGCAGCAAAACACCATTCGAAGATGAACTCGCCCGACTTCCATTTCGATCAGCATCCAGGGCAAGTCGGCACGCCGCCCTACACCACCGTGCTGCATGCCTCCGGTCCCACGCCCCATCATGCGCCCAGGATCCCGAACACCACGCCCGAGGTGCTCGTCTGCATCGACGCACAGGAGCAGATCGTGATCTGCGATCATGGCGTCGAGCCCCTGTTCGGCCACTCGCCCGAGGCGCTGCGCGGCAACTCCTGGAAGCACCTGGTCGCGCACCAGAGTCAGCAGCGTCTCAGCGACCTGCTGCAGCAGGTCGACACCAGCCCGCACCCCGACGGCATCGACCTGGGCCAGGCTGGGCTGCTCGGCCAGCATCAGGACGGCGCGCTCTTCCCTCTCGACGGTCGCATCCTGCCGGCGCGCAGTGGTGCCAGCGGCGGCTATACCCTGGTCCTGCGTCCGGCACCGCGTCGTGACGATGGCTGTGATCACTGCCCCGAGGTCGAGCGCCCACACCTCATCGACCAGCTCGATCGCGCGCTGCAACAGCACCGCCGACTCAACCGCTCCTGCGCGCTGTTGGTGATCGACATCGCCCTGGGCAGACACCACGCCAACCCGGCGCACACCGAGACGATGATGCAGGCCTGCATCCAGCGGCTGCAGCACGGGCGTCGCCGTCAGGACCGCCTGGCCCGGTTCGGCGCCAGCCGGCTGGCCCTGCTGCTGAGCGAGATCACCGGTGTGGACAAGGTCGAGCGCGTGGTCGAGCGCCTGCGCACCACCCTGTCCCAACCCGTCGAGTCCGCCGGCGGCCAGCACCGACCCAGCCCGCGCATCGGCTTCGCCTGCTATCCCGAGGACGCAATCTGTCCGGCGACACTGCTCGACCACGGCGAGCGTAGCTGTACCGAGCGACATCGCCCACCGACCATCCTGGTCAGCTGAGCCGACGCCCTCCCGTCGGCGATCGCCTTTTGACCGCGCTTCTTCTATCCTAACCGCTCCACGCGTCCTGTCATCGCGCGTTCATCCAAGATGCGATGACGGGGCAACGACGCGCCCCGGGGCGTCTGCCGTTTCCAGGAGAACGATCGTGCGCGCGCTGTTGTTCCTGGCGCTGAGTTACATCCCGCTTTGGATCCTGCTGCAGCAGGTACCGGGCTGGCCCGTTGCATCGCTCTGCGCACCGGAGGCCGCCCTGACCCTGGCTGCGGTGATGCTCGGCGGCCTGCAGGCCCTCCTGCTCCCCATCACCGCCACTCTGATCTACGCCCTGACCGCCTGGCCAGAAGAGGCCGCCACCCGCCAGCTGGCTACGGCACTGCTGCCCCTGCCCCTCTATGGCCTGCTCGGGCACTATCTGGCGCGCCGGCGGTTGATGCTCGAACCCTCGCTCAATGCCTTGCTGGCGATTGCCGCCACGGCGCTGGCCGCCATCGCCGCACAGAGCCTGATCCAGCCCGACACCCTGACCGCCGAACCCGGCCAGGGCGGGGCCATCTTCGTCTCCCTGCTGGTCACCGCCGCCCTGCTCTCGTTGCGTCAACACCCTGAACACCATCCCACGCCACCACCGCCGGCACAGGATACGGCCCGCACCACCCTCGGGCTGGCGCTGCTGCTGGCGTTGTTGAGCGCGCCGTTGAGCGATCACGGCATCGCCGCGCTGCTGCCACTCCTCGTCCTGCTCGCACTGCCGCTGGCGGCCGCCTTCGGCCTCGCACTGGGCCCACGAGCGGCGCTGGCGATGCTGTGCGGACTCGAGCTGCTCGCGCTGGTGCTGGCCGGCGCGCTCGGCTCACCGACGCTGACCCCGCTCTATCAGGCCGTGCTGGTACTGATCGGCGGCGCGTTGCCGCTGGCGATCAACCAGCTGCGGTTGCAGGTCGAGACGACCACGGCGAGGATCGGCCTGGCTCGGCACTTCGACGAGGAGCGGGTGGCGTACGGGCGCACCGCCCACCGACTCGCCCGCACCCTGCACGACGACCCGATGCAGCTGCTCACCGCGGCCGCACTCACCACCCAACGTCTCGCGCGCGACAGCGACGATGCCTCACGCGAGACACTGCGGCGTGTCCACCAGCTGATCGATCACGCGATCGACTCGATGCGCGGCGTCTGCGCCCGACTCAGCCCCCCACTGCTGCACGAGTTCGGTCTCGCCGAGGCCTTGACCCGCGAGGTACGGTCCAGCGCCAGCGGCGGCGAACCGCCACTGCTCGAACTCGATGCCGGACCACCGGTGGTCGCTGGGGCAACCCGCATCCTGCTCTTCGACAGCCTGCAGGCGCTGCTCGAGCACTATCCGCTGGCACGGATCCGCTTCACCACGAGGGCGGACGAGGGGTTGTCGATCATCCTCGACATCGCCGCCCCCGGCAGCGCAGCCGACCTGCCGCGCACCACGCTCGGCCAGATGCTCGAGCTGCGGTTGCAGGCACTCGGCGGAGAGCTGCGGCTGGCAGCGGATGGCATGAAGATCAGGATGGAGGTGCCACCACGAGCCTTGCTCGCGGATGCGCTGGACGAACGTCCGGGATGAGGGGCCGCCCGCGCCCTGACGGGCACGGACGCGAGCGGGACCGACCAGGATGGCCGGCCCCGACGGGGGGCGATCAGTTGCGGGTCTTGTCGACCAGCTTCTGCTCGCGGATCCAGGGCATCATCTCGCGCAGACGCTCGCCCACTTCCTCGATCTGGTGCTCGGCGCCGATGCGACGCAGGGCCTTGAGCGAGGAGGCACCGGCCTGGTTCTCGAGGATGAACTCCTTGGCGAACTGACCCGACTGGATCTCCTCGAGCACACGCTTCATCTCGGCCTTGGACTCGGCGTTGACGACGCGCGGACCACGGGTGAGGTCACCGTACTCGGCGGTGTTGGAGATCGAGTAGCGCATGTTGGCGATGCCGCCCTCGTAGATCAGGTCGACGATCAGCTTGACCTCGTGGAGGCACTCGAAGTAGGCCATCTCGGGGGCGTAGCCGGCCTCGACCAGGGTCTCGAAACCGTTCTGGATCAGCGACACCAGACCGCCGCAGAGCACTGCCTGCTCACCGAAGAGGTCGGTCTCGCACTCCTCGCGGAAGCTGGTCTCGATGATGCCGGCACGGCCACCGCCGTTGGCCGAGGCATAGGCCATGGCGATGTCGCGGGCCTGACCGGTGGCGTCCTGGTAGACGGCGATCAGGCTCGGCACGCCGCCGCCCTGGGTGTAGGTCGAGCGCACCAGGTGACCGGGGCCCTTGGGCGCGATCATGATGACGTCGAGGTCCTCGCGCGGCTCGATCTGGCCGAAGTGGACGTTGAAGCCGTGGGCGAAGGCGAGCGCCGCACCCTGCTTGATGTTGGGGGCGATCTGGTCGCGGTAGAGCGCGCCCTGGTGTTCATCGGGGGCGAGCACCATCACCACGTCGGCGCCGGCAACGGCTTCCTCGATCGACTTCACCGCCAGACCGGCGTTGGCCGCCTTGACCGCCGAGGCCGAACCCTCGCGCAGACCGACGGTGACCGAGACGCCGGAGTCCTTGAGGTTGTTGGCATGGGCATGGCCCTGCGAGCCATAGCCGATGATGGCGACCTGCTTGCCCTGGATGAGGGACAGATCGGCGTCTTTGTCGTAGTAAACGTTGATGCTCATGGGTGTGGATCCTATCGGATGGTGATATCCGCGCGGCGACGGATATGGAAGCGGAAGGCGTCCGGGCGATACCGCCCGGACGCCACATGGATACCGGAGGCTAGATGGTCAGACCCTTCTCGCCACGGGAGATCCCGGTCGGCCCGGAGCGCACGACCTCGATGATCAGCTCCTCGGCGACGGTATCGATGAAGGCGTCGAGCTTGTGGGTCGCCCCGGTCAGTTCGATGACATAGCTGGTGTCGGTGACATCGATGATCTTGGCGCGGAAGATGTCGACCAGACGCTTGAGCTCCTCGCGGTCGCGCCGCTCGGCGCGCACCTTGACCAACATCATCTCACGCTCGATGTGCGGGCCTTCGCAGAGATCGAGCAGCTTGACGGTGTCGACGAGCTTGTTGAGCTGCTTCTTGATCTGCTCGACGATGTCGTCGTTGCCGGTGGTCACCAGCGTCATGCGCGAGAGCGTGGGGTCGTCGGTCGGGGCGACGGTCAGGGATTCGATGTTGTAGCCACGGGCCGAGAACAGTCCGGCGACACGCGACAGCGCGCCCGCCTCGTTCTCCAGCAACACGGCGATGATGTGTCTCATGTGATCTTCTCGTCTTGTGTCGGCGCGGCGCTCAGGCCAGTTCTCGATCGGACAGGCTCGGCGAGAGCTGCATCTCGTGCTGGCCCTTGCCGGCGGCGATCATCGGATAGACGTTCTCCGTGGGATCGACCACCACGTCGAGGAACACGAACCTGTCGGTCATCGCGAACGCCTCCTGCATCGCCGACTCCAACTCCTCCGGGCGCTCCACGCGCATGCCGACATGGCCGAAGCTCTCGGCGAGCTTGACGAAGTCGGGCACCGCGTCGACATAGGAGTGCGCGTAACGGCCGTCGTAGAAGAACTCCTGCCACTGGCGCACCATGCCCATGTAGCCGTTGTTGAGCAGGATCACCTTGATCGGCAGCCCGTACTGCATGCAGGTGGCCAGCTCCTGGATGCACATCAGGATGCTCGCCTCACCCGAGACGCAGGCGACCTGGGCATCGGGATGACCGAGCTGGACGCCGATGGCCGCCGGCAGGCCGAAGCCCATGGTGCCGAGCCCGCCGGAGTTGATCCAGCGCCGCGGCTTGTCGAAACCGTAGAACTGGGCCGCGAACATCTGGTGCTGACCGACATCGGAGGTCAGATAGAGATCACCCTTGGTGACCTTGTGCAGGGTCTCGATGGCGAACTGCGGCTTGATCGTGCTGCTGGTGCGATCGTACTGGAGACAGTCGAGCGCACGCCACTGTGCGATCTGCTCCCACCAGGCGGCGAGCGCCGTATCGGTGCCCGAGACCGCCGGCTGCTCGCGATAGAGCCGCAGCATCTCCTCGAGCACCTTGCCGACCTGACCGACGATGGGCACGTCGACCTTGACGTTCTTGGAGATCGAGGAGGGGTCGACGTCGACATGGATGATCTTGGCATTCGGGCAGAAGTGCTCGATCTTGCCGGTGACGCGATCGTCGAAGCGCGCACCGATGGCGATCAGCACATCGGTCTCGTGCATCGCCATGTTCGCCTCGTAGGTCCCGTGCATACCGAGCATGCCGAGGAACTGACGATCGCTCGTCGGATAGGCACCCAGCCCCATCAGCGTGCTGGTGATCGGGAAGCCGGACTCGCGCACCAGCTCGGTGAGTTGCCCCGAGGCCTCGCCGAGCACCACCCCGCCGCCGGTGTAGAACACCGGTCGCTTGGCCGCGCGCATCAGCTCCACGGCGCGGCGGATCTGCCCCGAATGGCCCTTCTCGATCGGGCTGTAGGAGCGCATCCGCACCTCGCGCGGATACGCATAGGGCACCTTGATGCCGGGGTCGGTGACATCCTTGGGGATATCGACCACCACCGGCCCGGGCCGCCCCGAAGTGGCGATATAGAAGGCCTTGCGGATGGTCAGCGCCAGCTCGTTGACATCCTTGACGAGGAAGTTGTGCTTGACGCAGGGTCGAGTGATGCCGACGGTGTCGACTTCCTGGAAGGCATCGCTGCCGATCACCGGGGTCGGCACCTGGCCGGTGAGCACCACCATCGGGATCGAGTCCATATAGGCGGTGGCGATACCGGTGACCACATTGGTCGCGCCCGGCCCCGAGGTGACGAGACAGACGCCGCACTTGCCGGTGGCGCGGGAATAGCCATCGGCGGCATGGGCCGCGGCCTGTTCATGACGCACCAGGATGTGACGCAGCGCGCCGTGACGGAAGAGTGCATCGTAGATGTGCAGGACGGCACCGCCGGGATAGCCGAATACGCACTCGACGCCCTCGTCGGCCAGCGCCTGGACGACGATCTCGCCGCCACTCAACAGCGGTCCAGACGGCCCCTCGGCCGCGTCCGCGCCCATTTCATCCGGCTCCACTGACAGTGTCACCTCTACGACCTCCGATCACCCACCTTGATACTGCGACACTCGACGGAGCGCGTACGCGTCCCGCGACCGGAAGCGGCCGGGCGGTACGGATCCGGGGCCGATACCAGGGAACAGGTGAAATTGGTTGAAAAGGGATCGAAATTACAGGCATACCGAACGGGGGTCAAGCCAGGCCGGGATTCAGGTCACCCGCCCGCCGCGCAGCGGGTTGTCGCGCACGCTCGGCACCCCATAGGCCTGATCGTGGACATCCTGCAGCAGTCCCAGCTCCTCCCAGGCGTCCTCGGGCCAGCCACCGGGCTCGGCATGCTCCCCGATGATCAGATCCTGGAAACGCAGATCGAAGGCCTCGGGGTCGCCCCAGACCAGTGCCAGATAGTTGAGCGCATCGGGATAGCGCATCTCGAGCGTCGAGCCGCCATCGGTCGAGGGCGGCAGGACCTCGCTGGGGCTTGCCAGGTGCGCGCCACGCAGCCAGTCCGGCGCCTCGGCATAACTCGAGTCCTTGGCCTTCCAGTCGCTCGGCAACTGCTCGAGGAGCAGCTCGACGAGCTTCTTGAGCATCGGACGCGGATGCTCGATCGCGAACCGCAGCGAATAGAGCGCCGGCCAGTTGCCATCGGCCGCGCGGGCCGCCGCCACCTCGCGCACCCGCGCGCGCAGCCGCAACGAGGGCAGATCGCCATCGCCACGGATCACCAGGCGGATGCTCTGATCCACCGCATAGACCTCGAAGGCGCTCAGCGTCACCTCGCCGCTGACGACCTGCTTGAGGGTGTGGCGCATGTCGCTGGCATCGGCCATGGTGATGTTGAGTTCGCGCACCAGCGCCGGCCCGTCGATGCCATCGCGGGGACAGAGCATGTTGAGCAGCTTCTCGAGCCGGGCCTGGCTGCGCGGCGACAGACTCTGGAAGCGGACGGCGACCTGATAGCGTCCGTCGGCGAGACGCTGAGCGCGGGCGAGTTCGGCCTCGGCGGTGATCTGGCCGCCACCGGTCCAGGGCAGCAGCAGCGTCAGCGGCCCGGCCTCGCGGGTCGGCAGCTGGCCACCGAGCGACTTGCCGCTGACGATGAATCGCGCCCCGCCCCAGGAGAGATCCTGGTTGAGTGCCGAGACGGGCTGGTCACGCCCCGGCAGCCTGACCTTGATGGGGATCTCGGCACTGATGCGTGCCTGGGTGCGGCGCTCGTGGAAACTGGACTCTGCGTGTTTGCTCATCGGGGGGATCTGGCTGCGTCGGTGCACGACCTTCGACAAGGACCGCGCATCATGATTATCCGTTCAATTATAGATTGCACGTCCTGTGCGGAACGCGTTCAGCTCGACACAATGACCAAGGTGCCAGCCGGAGGCAAGCAATCGCAGACAACCGCCCGGCAGCCCAGCGCACCGTTGTGCTCGTCACCGTTGCACCCTAAACTCGCGTATTTTACGTCCTGGCCCCTTGCCCAATGCGCACATCCCAATTCCCTCTGCACACCGTCAAAGAAACCCCCGCCGATGCCGAGATCGCCAGCCACCAGCTGATGCTGCGCGCCGGCATGATCCGCAAGCTCGCCGCCGGCCTCTACACCTGGCTGCCGCTAGGGCTACGGGTGCTGCGCAAGGTCGAGCGCATCGTACGCGAGGAGATGGACCGCAGCGGCGCACTCGAGGTCTCGATGCCGGCGGTGCAGCCGGCCGAGCTGTGGCAGGAGTCGGGGCGCTGGGAGCAATACGGCCCGGAGCTGCTGCGACTGCGTGACCGTCACCAGCGCGAGTTCTGCTTCGGCCCGACCCACGAGGAGATCATCACCGATCTGGCGCGCAGCGAGATCAAGAGCTACAAGCAGCTGCCGGTCAACTTCTACCAGATCCAGACCAAGTTCCGCGACGAGATCCGTCCCCGCTTCGGGGTGATGCGTGCGCGCGAGTTCCTGATGAAGGACGCCTACTCCTTCCATCTCGACGACGACTCGCTCGATCGGACCTACCGCGAGATGCACGCCACCTACAGCCGCATCTTCACCCGCTGCGGGCTCGACTTCCGCCCGGTGCAGGCCGACAACGGCAGCATCGGCGGCAGCGCCTCGCACGAGTTCCACGTCCTCGCCAGCTCCGGCGAAGACGCCATCGCCTTCTCCGATGCCAGCGACTATGCCGCCAACGTCGAGCTGGCCGAGGCCGTGGCGCCACGCGCCGAGCGCCCCGCACCGGGCGAGGAGGCGCGCCTGGTCGACACCCCCGACACCCGCACCATCGCCGATCTGGTCGAGGGCTTCGGGCTGCCGATCGAGCGCACCGTCAAGACCCTGGTGGTCGCCGCGGCCGAGGACAGCGAGGCCGAGCTGGTCGCGCTGGTGGTGCGTGGCGATCACGAACTCAACGCCATCAAGGCCGAAAAACTGCCCCAGGTCGCCAGCCCGCTGCGCATGGCCAGCGAGGCCGAGATCCGCGCCGCGATCGGCGCCGGCCCCGGCTCGCTCGGCCCGCGCGAGCTGCCGATCCCCTGCGTCGTCGACCGCGCGGTGGCGGTCGCCGCCGACTTCGCCGCCGGCGCCAACAGCGACGGCAAGCACTGGTTCGGGCTCAACTGGGAGCGTGACTTGGCGCTGCCCGAGGTCGCCGACCTGCGCAACGTGGTCGAGGGCGATCCCAGCCCCGATGGCCAGGGCACCCTCACCATCGCCCGCGGCATCGAGGTCGGTCATATCTTCCAGCTCGGACGCAAGTACAGCGAAACGATGAAGGCCACCGTGCTCGGCGAGGACGGTCGCGCCACGGCCATGACCATGGGCTGCTACGGCATCGGCGTCTCGCGCGTGGTCGCCGCCGCCATCGAGCAGCACCACGACGACAAGGGCATCTGCTGGCCGGCGCCCATCGCCCCCTTCGAGGTCGCCCTGGTGCCGATGCGCATGGGCAAGTCCTACCGGGTGCGCGAGACCGTCGAGCAGCTCTACGACGCGCTGCGCGAGGCCGGTGTCGACGTCCTGCTCGACGACCGCGACGCCCGCCCCGGATTCATGTTCGCCGACATGGAGCTGATCGGTGTCCCGCACCGTATCGTCGTCGGCGACAAGGGCCTCGATCAGGGCATGGTCGAGTACAAGGGCCGCTGCGACGCCGAGATGCAGCTCGTCGCGGTCGATGCCATCGTCGACTTCATCCGCGAGCGGCTGCAGCCGAGCGCCTGATCCGGCGGCGGGGCGAACGCGCCCCGTCGTCCCCGACGGCCCGTCCCGGCGCCGTCCCCGAGCGGCGACGCCGACGACAGGCGTCGCTCCCGCCCATTCCTGACAGCAGAATCACGATCATGACCAAAGAAGCCTCCTTCGACAGGGAAGAACTCCTCGCCTGCGGCCGCGGGGAGATGTTCGGCCCGGGCAACGCCCAGCTGCCGGTCCCCAACATGCTGATGATGGATCGCATCCTGCGCATCGCCGACTTCGGCGGCGCCAACGGCAAGGGCGAGATCCTCGCCGAACTCGACGTCAACCCCGACCTGTGGTTCTTCCAGTGCCACTTCCCCGGCGACCCGGTGATGCCCGGCTGTCTCGGTCTCGACGCACTGTGGCAGCTGGTCGGTTTCTATCTGGCCTGGATCGGCAACCCCGGCCACGGTCGCGCACTCGGCGTCGGCGAGGTCAAGTTCACCGGGCAGGTGCTGCCCGAGGCGAGCAAGGTCACCTATCACATCGACATGAAGCGGGTGATCTCGCGCAAGCTGGTGCTCGGCATCGGTGATGGCATCGTCCAGGTCGACGGTCGCACCATCTACACCGCCAAGGATCTGCGCGTGGGGCTCTTCACCTCGACCGAGGGATTCTGAGCGGCTGACACGCCGCCGGATCGACGGTCGTCGTCCGGCGGCGAGAGGATGAAATCAGGCGGGCTGCACGGGCACCGTCGCGACCACGGCGACTGCGGGCAGAGGACTCTGCACCGCACCCTCGAACGACTGGGCGCCGGAGTTGCCGGAAAACAGGTGCGGGATCAGGAAATAACCCACCGCGACACCGCTGATCGCACCGATCGCAGCACCCAGCAGGATGGCATACCACTTCATGGTTGAACGAACCTCGTCACGCTCACGACCGCGCCCCAGGGCACCATGCCCCGGGGTCTGACCCCACGCACCGACACACTGTCGACGCGCGGCTCGGCCGCGTTCCCCCGAGTGTCCGAACTCACCACGGACAAGTCAAGCCACGCACCCGCCGAACCGACTCACTCCGGCTGGGCGACGAAGGTCACGACAAAGGTCACCGGCACCGCCCGGGCGATGCGCTCGAGCCCGGCGATCTCGCGCAGTTGCTCCACACCGTCACTCAACCCGAACTTCTCCGCATCGACGATCAACGGCTTCGTGCTCGCCACCATCAGGGTGGTCTCATCGAGCCGCGCCACCTGCATGCTGATGGTCATCGGCTGGGTCTCACCGTGCAGCGACAGCCGTCCCTCGGCGATCAGTGGCATCATCGACCCGACCTCGAGCGCAGCGAGCTGCTCGGGATCGACCTTGGCCTCGAGCAGCGCCTCGCGATAATCGGCAGTCTCGAACAGCATCTCGCGCATGCGCTCGTTGCGGATCGGGATCAGCGTCTCGACACTGTCGAGCATCAGCGTCACGGTGACATCGCCCTGCTCACCGACCACGCCATGCACCTCCTCGAAGGTGTTGATCTCGGCGACATCACCGGACTTGATCGAGACGAAGGCCAGGTGCGAGCGCTCAGGATCAAGGGTCCAGTCGGCGAGCACCGGGGTCGCGGCAAGCAGGGCACTACAGCCCAGGGCAAGGATCAAATGACGCATTCGTACGCTCCCTATGCAGAGGATCATGGGTCCAGGCACCGCAGGGCGCGGCGCGATCAGGGAGAGAGGTTATGGGTGGCTGGCGAAATTCAAGCCCCGGGCTGTCCCGACGCCACGCGCCATGTCACCCTCCCGGGACCGATCACCACCACAGACATCGAGCATGCAAGCGATCCACATCACCCACCCCGACTGGCTGGCCGGACTGCTCGCGTCCCGCGCCACGCCCCTGCCCGACCCCGAGGCGCAGATGGCGCTGGTGCTCACCCTGGCCGAGACCAATGTACGCCAGCGCAGCGGCGGCCCCTTCGGCGCGGCGGTATTCGCACGCGCCGACGGGCGGCTGCTCGGCGCCGGGGTCAACCGGGTCAGCCCCAGCCACTGCTCGCTCGCCCATGCCGAGATGCTGGCGCTGGCGAGCGCCCAGCAACGACTCGGCGACGATGATCTGGGACGTGCCTGTCCCGGCGGCTGCGTGCTGGTGAGCAGCGCCGAGCCCTGCGCCATGTGCATGGGCGCGATCCCCTGGAGCGGGGTCGATGCCCTGTACTGCGGGGCTCGCGACAGCGACGTGCGCGCGATCGGCTTCGACGAGGGGGACAAGCCCGCCGACTGGGTGGCGCACTATGCGCACCGCGGGATCGCGGTCACCCGCGACCTGCTGCGCCCACGCGCGATTGCCGTCCTCGAGGCCTATGTCGCCGGCGGCGGCGTGCGTTATGGACCCGCCGCGACATCGGCCTGAGCGGGCGCGAGCAGCATCCGCTCGACGTCGGCCAGGCGCACCTCGATCCCGTCGAGGGTGCGGAAGCGCCGCCCCTCGACCGAGCCTCGGCGCGCCAGATAGCGGGTCTCGGCGCCGCTGGCGACATTGAGCACCCGCACCTCGACCACCTCGCGCCCCCGCTGCCAGTCATGCAGCAGATAGAAGCCGCTCGCCCCGAGCATCACCACCACCAGCCCCGCAGCCGTCCAGCGCAGTGCGCGCGAGGGCAGCCCTGGACGCATCCCCGGAGCGGTGTCGCCCCGCCAGCGCGCGCGCACCACCAGATAGGCCCCGGCGATCACCGCCAGGGTCAGCACCAGCTTGCCGATCATCGTCCTGCCCCCATGTCCTGACACACGGCTTGCGCCTTCCCGAGGGCAGGCCTTACCATCAACCGAGCCTTGTCGCCGGCGATCTCGCCCATCATCCGATGCATCGTTTACTGCCCATCCTGTTCGTTGCCGTACTCGGCGCCTGTAGCGAACCGCCACCGCCGACGCTCAACCTGTTCCGCGCGCTCGAGATCGGCGACCTCGACCAGGTCAAGCGCCACCTCTACTGGGAGGACGGGACCGACCGCCCCGACAGCGCCGGTGATTACCCGCTGCACATCGTCGCCCGTACCAATCGGGTCAGCATCGGTCGCGCTCTGCTCGAACACGGCGCCGACCCCGAACGTCGCAACGGCGCTGACCAGACCCCGCTCGAGGTCGCCCTGGCCAACGGCAAGATCCTCTTCGCACAGATGCTGATCGAGGCCGGCGCCGCCTTCGATCCCCAACGGCTGTTGCTCGAGCAGGCCGCCACCGGCAACGCCGACCGCGACGTCCATACCTTCCTGCTCGAACAGGGCGCGGTCATCGACCAACCCGACGCGCAGGGACGGACCGCGCTGCACCTGGCCATCGCCGGCGGCCATCTCGACGCCGTCTCCCGACTCATCGACAATGGCGCTGACGTCAACCGCGTCGACGGCAAGGGCCATCTGCCACTGGAACTGGCGCGCCAACCCGGAATCGGCCCGGACGCCGGGACCATCGAGCGATTGCTGCTGCGCAATGGTGCGCGCGCAAACCGCTGAACGCGGTCCATCATCAGCAAGGAGATTCAATCAATGACCGAAACGGTCGAAGACCTGTCCGTCAGCTATGTCGAGGACGGGATCGAAACCACGCAGCAACTCGACAAGGTGATCCTCTCCAAGGGGAGCTGGACGACCATCGTCTTCCGCTATCGCGACTGGGACCGCGCCAAGAACTGCTACGGCCCGGACAAGTTCACCATCCGCCGCTATCAAAAACGCAGCGGCGAGTATCGACAGCAGTCGAAGTTCAACATCTCCAGCCGCGCCCAGGCGCAGTCACTGGTCGACGCGCTGCAAGGCTGGCTGAGCGAGGCCGAGGACTGAGAGAGGCTGGACCGCCAGGACCTCGCCCGACCTGAAACCGCTGGTCATGAGCAGCTGCGCCCCGCCTCGGATCGCTCAAGGCTGATGCCAATCGCCAGGGCGCCGAGGAGACACGGGCGGGCCAGATACATCGGCTTCCAGGTCGGGCCTGGCTTGCCCAGACATCACCCCATCGACAACTCGCCAGGGCGCATCGACGGACAGCCCGACATCGACATCGGCAACTGACACCAAGAGCCACCTCGGTTCAGCACAGGCGGTCAAGGTCGATGATCGGACATCGCAGCAGACGTTGGGTTGCCAAGAAGCGGCAACCCAACCTACGGGCCACTGGCGAGGCCAGGGCTGTCAGCGGATCTCGGCCTGCAGCAGACCGAGGATGCGCTCGGCGCTGGCCGAGTCGTCGATCCGCCCCTTGTCGTCGAGCACCCGGACGCGGGATCTCTGGGTATCGCCCTCGACCTGGATCAGGTACTGACGCACCCCCTCCTCCGAGTCGCCCTTGCCACGCCAGAAGGCCAGACGCGAGAACATGCCGCGCTTCTCCTCCTCCTCGACCGCACGCCCGCCCTCGCCGCCGTAGCGAACGTAATAGAGCCCACGACTCTGGTCGCGATCCTCGACCGCGAAGCCGGCGCGATCGAGCGCCGAGCCGGTCAGGCGCCAGGCGCGACGGAACTCCTCGTCGATCGCCAGCACCTGGACACCGCCGTCCTCGGTCAGTCGCGCCCGCTGCGGCGCAACCGTATCGCCACGTGTGGCGACCGCCGTGGCGGCACGCTGTGTCGAGGCACCGAGATAGATCATCAGCCGGCGCAACATCTCGGCCTCCTTGCCGGCATCACGACCGCTGGGCTCCCACACCGTCCCGGCACTGTCGCCGAGGGCGTTGGTGACCAGCTTCTCCTCCATGCCGCGATGGCTGAGATGGACATCGGTGGTGCCGGCGCCGGTGCCACGTTCGATGCGCACCCGGTACTGATCGCGCGTCGAGGTGGCATAGACCCCCTCGACCACCTTGCTCAGCATGCGGGTGACGAAGTCCTTGCGGATCTCGGCGCGGTTGTCGAGCCAGTCGGTGCGCATCACCCCGATGGCGGGGTTCTGGTCGAGCAGCAGGATCCCCTGCTCGCGCCAGAAGGCGACGACCCGCGACCACACCTGCTGCGGCGAACCCTCGACCTCGAGCCAGCGCTCGTCACCGCGACGCTTGAGCTCGACGTCGGCGACCTCGGGCAGCACCTCGGTGGACCCCGAGGCAGCGATCCGCGCCCGCGCCGCGCGCGAGCCGGAGTATTCGGAATAGGTAGTGGTACCGGCCACGACCCCGGGCACATCGAGCGCATCGTCGAAGCTGCTGCCGACCAGATCCGGCGGAACCTCGAGGTTCTCGCCGGCCTCGCGCTGCTTTTTGTAGGCGAGACGCTGGTCGGGCAGCGCGTCGTTGACGGCGGACATGCTGCAGCCGGCCATCAGGGGGACCAGGATCGCCACGGCACAGACACCGGGCAGCCAGAAACTTGCTCTCAACGTCAGCAACCTCTCAGTGGAGTTGGGGGACGTGTGGGCGCCGGCCGGGGGTAGCGCTGCGGCGCCCTCCCCCGGCCCAGGCGTGACGATCAGAGGATGCCGGCCCGCTCCATGGCGGCCCTGACACGTCCGTGATATTCATCGGAGAGCCAGGTCAACGGCAACCGGATCCCGCGCGGGCTGCGCCCCAGTTCGGAGACGGCCCATTTTACCGGGATCGGGTTGGACTGCACGAACAACTCGGCATGCAGACCGGCGAGAGGCTGATCGAGGGCGACGGCCTGCTCGCGCTCGCCGGCGAGCGCCGCGGCGCACATCGCCTGCATCTCGCGCGGGGCGACG
Source organism: Marichromatium sp. PS1 (assembly GCF_041155115.1). Taxonomy (NCBI): domain Bacteria; kingdom Pseudomonadati; phylum Pseudomonadota; class Gammaproteobacteria; order Chromatiales; family Chromatiaceae; genus Marichromatium; species Marichromatium sp. PS1. The sequence continues at coordinate 1,478,977 of NZ_BAAFHB010000002.1, read as the reverse complement.
TTGGTCGTCACCGAGATCACCCCGTCACCGCCGCGCAGCATGAACTCGCAACCGGTGGCGTCATCGCCGCTGTAGAGGGCGAAGTCCGGCCCGCAGCCCTCGCGCAACGCCGTCACCCGCTCGAGCTCTCCGGTGGCATCCTTGATGCCGACGATGTTGTCGATCGTGGCCAGGCGCGCCACCGTATCGCTGTGCATGTCACAGGCGGTGCGACCGGGGACGTTGTAGAGGATCTGCGGCAGGTCGACCGCCTCGGCGATCGCCTTGAAGTGCAGATAGAGCCCTTCCTGCGTCGGCTTGTTGTAGTAAGGGGTGACCAGCAGCGCGGCGTCGGCCCCGGCCGACTGGGCGCAACGGGTCAGCGCGATGGCCTCGCGCGTCGAGTTCGCGCCGGTACCGGCGATGACGGGGATGCGCCCGGCGGCGAACTCGACACAACGGCGGATGACCGCACAGTGCTCATCCTCGTCGAGGGTGGCCGACTCGCCGGTGGTGCCGACGGCGACGATCGCCGTGGTCCCGGACTCGACATGCCAGTCGATGAGCGCGCCCAGGCTCTCCTCATCGACCGTGCCATCGGCGTGCATGGGCGTGACTAACGCAACGATGCTGCCGCGTAACATGCGTGGACTCCATTAGAGCAAAGCGGCCATGGTAGCTTGCGCGAACGCGTCGAGACAACCAGCGCGCCATGCCACCTCTCGCCACCAGACGGGGAATGTCGAGTCCGCGCGCCGGTGCTCACCGGCACGCGCACCACATCAGGCGCCGAAGACCGCCTGACAGACGGCCAGCAGGCTCGCCGGGAAGATCCCGAGCGCGAGCAGCGCCAGCCCGTTGAGCGACATCGCCACCCGCACCCCGCCGCTGCTGACCAGCGCCGGCGCATCCTCCTCGGGCTTGTCGAAATAGATGTAGCGCACCACCCGCAGGTAATAGAAGGCACCGATGATCGAGAAGATCACCGCCACCACCGCCAGCCACACGAAGCCGATGCGCACCACCGCCTCGAGCACCAGCAGCTTGGCCATGAAGCCGACCAGCGGCGGCACCCCGGCCATCGAGAACATCACCAGAGCCATCATCGCCGCGTACCAGGAGTCGCGCTCGTTGAGGCCCTTGAGGTCCTCGATGCGCTCGGCGTCGAAGCCCTTGCGGCTGAGGATGATGAGGATGCCGAAGGCGCCGGTGGCCATCACCGCGTAGGTGATGGTGTAGAACATCGCCGCGGCATAGCCCTGCTCGGTGCCGGCGAGCAGACCGAGGAAGATGAAGCCGACGTGCGAGATGGTCGAGTAGGCGAGCATCCGCTTGATGTTGCGCTGGGCGATCGCCACCAGGTTGCCGATCCCCATCGACAGCACCGCGAGGATCAGCAGCATGCCCTGCCAGTCGGCATGGAGGCTGCCCAGGCCGTCGACCAGCAGACGGATGGCAAGCCCGAAGGCGGCGATCTTCGGCGCGCTGCCGAGCAGCAGCACCACCGGGGTCGGGGCGCCCTCGTAGACGTCGGGCACCCACATGTGGAAGGGCACGGCGCCGAACTTGAAGCCGATGCCGATGACCATGAACACCAGACCGAAGACCAGGACCTTGTTCTCCATGCCCTGGCTGGCGAGCGCCTCGGCCACCGCGCCGAACTCGACCGAGCCGGTGGCGCCGTAGACCATCGAGATGCCGTAGAGCAGCATGCCCGAGCCCAGGGCGCCGAGCACGAAGTACTTCATCGCCGCCTCGGCCCCGCGCGAGGAGTCGCGATCGAAGGCGACCAGCGCATAGAGACTCAGCGCCAGCAGCTCGAGACCGAGATAGACGGTGATGAAGCTATTGGCCGCGACCATCACCAACATGCCGAGCACCGCGAACAGCCCGAGCATGTAGAACTCGCCGACCAGCATGTCGCGATCGCGCAGCCAGGGACGGGCATAGATGAACACCAAGAGGCTGACCACCAGGATCGCCCCCTTGAGCAGATCGGCCAGCGAGTCGCGCACGACGTTGCCGTCGAACACCAGCTCGGTGGCGCCACCACCGACCGCGCCGGTCAGGGCAACGGCGGCCACCAGACCGATCAGGGTCAGTCCGTGGATCACCTCGCGATGACGTTCAGCGATGTAGAGATCGACCACGAGCACGATGGCGGCGGTGAGCAGCACCGCGATCTCGGGCAGGATCGGCAAGAGGTTGGCGGCGTCGAAGTGCATGTGAATCTTCCAGTGAGAGTAGATCCGCGTTCGCGGCGCCCGGGGCGGGGGCGGTGCTCAACCGCCCCGGACCTGCACGCGACAAGGGGTCAGGGTTGGACGACGGTGGCCAGCGGCTCGGGGCGCGCGAGCACACAGGCGCCGATCTCGTCGGCCGGCAGCTTGCAGGTGGTCACCTGGGCGACCAGATGCTCGACCGAGGTGTGCATCACCTCGAGCAGCGGCGCCGGCCACAGACCGAGCGCCAGCACCGCCGCGGCGAGCACACCGAGGTTGAGCGCCTCGCGCCGGTTGAGATCGGTGAGCGCCGCGACCTTGTCGTTGGCCACCGGGCCGAACACCACCCGTTTGATCATCCACAGGGTATAGGCCGCGGCGAGGATCAGGGTGGTGGCCGCCAGCAGCGCCCACCAGAAGTTGGCACGGAAGGTGGCGAGGATCACCATGAACTCACCGACGAACCCGGAGGTGCCCGGCAGCCCCGAGTTGGCCATGGCGAAATAGACGAAGAAGGCGCCGAACCAGGGCATGGTGTTGACCACGCCGCCGTAATCGGCGATCTCGCGCGAGTGCACCCGGTCGTAGAGCACGCCGACACAGAGGAAGAGCGCGCCGGAGATGAAGCCGTGCGAGATCATCTGCACCATGCCGCCCTCGACGCCCATCACCGCACCGGCGCCGGCTGTCGAGTTCTGCACGATGGCGAAGACGATGAAGAAGCCGAGGGTGACGAAGCCCATGTGGGCGATCGAGGAATAGGCGATCAGTTTCTTCATGTCGCGCTGGGCGAGAGCGACGAAACCGATATAGACCACCGCGATCAGCGACATGGCGATGATCAGCCAGGCGAGCGCGGCGCTGGCGTCCGGGGCGATCGGCATCGAGAAGCGCAGGAAGCCGTAGCCGCCGATCTTGAGCATGATCGCCGCCAGCACCACCGAACCGCCGGTGGGCGCCTCGACATGGGCGTCGGGCAGCCAGGTGTGCACCGGGAACATCGGCACCTTGACCGCGAAGGCGAGCAGGAAGGCGATGAAGATCAGCGTCTGCGCGGTCATCCCCAGCTCGAGGCCGTGGAAGTCGAGGATGCTGAAGCTGTCGGCCTGGAAGTACATGTAGATCAGCGCGACCAGCATGAACACCGAACCGAAGAAGGTGTAGATGAAGAACTTGATGGTCGCATAGACCCGGTTCGGCCCGCCCCAGACCCCGATGATGATGAACATCGGGATCAGCATCGCCTCCCAGAAGACGTAGAAGAGCACCGCGTCGAGCGCCGAGAACACGCCGATCATGACGCCTTCCATGATCAGGAAGGCGGCCATGTACTGACTCGGCTTGTAGCTGATCACCTCCCAGCCGGCGATCACCACGAAGATGGTGATGAAGGTGGTGAGGATGATCAGCGGCATCGAGATGCCGTCGACCCCGAGCGCGTAGTAGACGTCGAAGGTCGGGATCCAGGCCACGCGCTCGGCGAACTGCATCTCGGCGGTGCCCGGATCGAAGCCGAACCACAGCCACAGGCTGGAGACGAAGGTGAGCACGGCGAAGCCGAGCGCGGTCCACTTGGAGGTGGAGGCCGACCTGTCACCACTGGCCAGCACGGCGATACCGCCGACGATCGGCAGCCAGATGAGCAGCGTCAGCAGCGGAAACTGATACATGCGGGGCGTCTCCCTGTGCGCGTCAGAGGGTCACGAAGATCGTCATCAGGCCGACCAGACCGACGATCATCGCGATAGCGTAATGGTAGAGATAACCGGTCTGCAGCAGACGCAGCACGCCGGCCATGCGGCCCACGCTACGCGCCGAGCCGTTGACCATACCGTCATCGATCAGCGCCCGGTCGCCACGGCTCCAGAAGGTCTGACCGAGCAGCTGCGCGCCACCGGCGAGGAAGCGCTGGTTGAAGTCGTCGAAGCCGTACTTGTTCTGCAGCAACCGGGTCAGCGGCCCGCCGAGGGCAAGCAGCTTGGCGTCGATGTCGGGCTTGCGCGCGGCGACCACCCACCAGATCAGCGCGGCGAGCACCAGACCACCGAGCGCGAGCATCAGCGTCGGGGTGCCGAGCGCGTGCATCACGAAGGCGCTCTGGCCGTGCCAGTGCTCGCGCAGATGCGCCAGGGTGTCGTGCTCGGGGGCGACCATGATCGGGCTCCAGTCACCCGAGGCGAACCAGTCGTTGATCAGCATCGGCTCGATTGCGAACCAGCCGATGAACAGCGAGGGGATGGCCAGCATCACCAGCGGCACGGTCACCACCCAGGGCGTCTCGTGCAGGTGCTCGCGGGTATGCTCGTCCATCCGCGGCTTGCCGTGGAACACCAGGAAGTACATGCGGAAGCTGTAGAGCGCGGTCACCAGCACGCCGAGGGTGAGCAGCACCGAGGCGTAGCCACCGCCGAAGATCGCCGTCTCGTTGACCGCGGCGATGATCGCGTCCTTGGAGAAGAAGCCGGAGAAGCCGGGGAAGCCGATCAGCGCCAGCGAGCCGATCAGTGCGGTGATCCAGGTGATCGGCATGAACTTGCGCATACCGCCCATCTCGCGGATGTCCTGCTTGTGGTGCATCGCGATGATCACCGAGCCGGCGGCGAGGAACAGCAGCGCCTTGAAGAAGGCGTGGGTCATCAGATGGAAGACGCCGGCGGCATAGGCCGAGGCGCCGAGCGCGGTGATCATGTAGCCGAGCTGGGAGAGCGTCGAGTAGGCGACCACCCGCTTGATGTCGTTCTGCACCAGACCGATCAGCCCCATGAAGAAGGCGGTGGTGGCGCCGATGATCAGCACGAAGCTCAGCGCCGCCTCGGAGAGCTCGTAGAGCGGCGACATCCGCGCAACCATGAAGATACCGGCGGTGACCATGGTGGCGGCGTGGATCAGCGCCGAGATCGGGGTCGGGCCCTCCATCGAGTCGGGCAGCCAGACGTGCAGCGGCACCTGCGCCGACTTGCCCATGGCGCCGATGAACAGCAGCACGCAGATCAGGGTCATCAGCGAGATGCCGCCGAACAGCGCCACCTCGGTATCGGCCAGCCCCGGGGCGGCGGCGAACACCTCGGCGTAGTCGAGGGTGCCGAAATACATCGCCACCGCGGCGATGCCGAGGAGGAAGCCGAAGTCGCCGACGCGGTTGACCAGGAAGGCCTTGAGGTTGGCGAAGATCGCGCTCTCGCGGGTCGACCAGAAGCCGATCAGCAGGTAGGAGACCAGACCGACCGCCTCCCAGCCGAAGAACAGCTGCATGAAGTTGTTCGCCATCACCAGCATCAGCATCGAGAAGGTGAACAGCGAGATGTAGCTGAAGAAGCGCTGATAGCTGTTGCGACCGGTGAGCGCACCCTCGGGCCAGTTGTGCTCGTCGTCGGCCATGTAGCCGATGGTGTAGATGTGCACCATCAGCGAGACGAAGGTCACCGTGGCCATCATCATCGCGGTGAGCTTGTCGACCAGGAAGCCGACCTCGAAGCGCATGCCGTCGGAGACCAGCCAGGTGTAGACGGTGCCATCGAACACCGCCTGCTCCGCCCAGATGAAGCGTCCCAGCACCCACAACGACAGGAGTGTGGAGAGGCCCACGCCGGCGATGGTCACCGAGTGCGCGCCCACGCGGCCGATCCTGCCGCCGAAGAAGCCGGCGACGATGGCGCCGACCAGGGGCGCGAGCACGATGGTCAGGTAGACGTTTTCCATCTTGATTTCTGCTCTTTCGCTCTATTTGCCGTGTCCACGGGTGCCGACCGCGGTGAGGCGGCGGCGCCCGAGGGCCTCCGCGCGCCGCCGCGCGCGCCGCAACGACGATTCCCAGGGACCGCCGGCGCCTCGGCGCCCGCGCGCGCCCTACCCTTTCAGGACGTCGAGATCCTGCACATTGATCGACCGTCGGTTACGGAACAGCACCACCAGGATGGCCAGTCCGATCGCCGCCTCGGCGGCCGCGACGGTGAGGATGAAGAAGACGAACACCTGTCCCGTGACATCCCCGAGGAAGTGCGAGAAGGCCACGAAGTTCATGTTCACCGCCAACAGCATCAGCTCGATGCACATCAGCAGCAGGATCAGGTTCTTGCGGTTCAGGAAGATCCCGGCCACCGAGATCGAGAACAGCAGACCACCGAGGATCAGATAGTCGGAGAGCGCGATCATGCGGACCCTTCCTCTTGCGATTGTGCAACACCCCGCGCGCCCTGCTCCTCGCGCAGCCCCGCCGTGGAGACCTGCGAGACCAGACGCACCCGGTCCGGCCCCTTGCGCACCTCGACCTGATGCTTGGGATCGACATACTTGGTATCGGGACGCTTGCGCAGGGTCAGACGAATGGCGGCGATGATGCCCACCAGCAGGATCACCGCGGCCAGCTCGAAGGGATAGACATAGGCGGTGTAGAGCAGCATCCCGACCTCCTCGATGTTGGAGGCCTCGGCCGGCGCCGCGGCCGGTGCCGGGAACTGCTCGGCACCGAAGTTGCCGGGCCCCACCACCAGCAGGATCTGCGCGGCCATCACCACCGCGATCACCGCGCCGAGCGGCAGATAGCGGATGAAGCCCGCGCGCAACGTCGCCAGGTCGATGTCGAGCATCATCAGCACGAACAGGAACAGCACCATCACCGCGCCGACATAGACCAGCACCAGCACCAGCCCGAGGAACTCGGCCTCGAGCAGCAGCCAGAGCGCGGCGCTGGAGAAGAAGGCGAGCACCAGATAGAGCACCGCGTGCACCGGATTGCGCCGCGTCACCACCATCCCCGCCGCCGCCAGGGTGATGGCGGCGAAGACGTAGAAGAGAAACTTTTCAAAGCCCATGGTTGATCCCTAGTCTCCTGGATGCGCGAGACGGCGCGTGATCCCGTTCATCGATAGGGCGCATCGGCCGCCCGCGCCGCGGCGATCTCGGACTCGTACTTGTCGCCGATCGCCAGCAGCTTGTCCTTGGTCATGATGTGCTCACCACGATTCTCGAAGTGATACTCGTAGACCCCGGTCTCGACGATCGAGTCGACCGGGCAGGACTCCTCGCAGAAGCCGCAATAGATGCACTTGAACAGATCGATGTCGTAGCGCGTGGTGCGCCGCGAGCCGTCCTCGCGCGGTTCGGCCTCGATGGTGATGGCCAGCGCCGGACAGACGGCCTCGCACAGCTTGCAGGCGATACAACGCTCCTCGCCGTTGGGATAGCGACGCAGCGCATGCAGCCCACGGAAGCGCGGCGAGATCGGCGCGCGCTCCTCCGGGTACTGGACCGTGAACTTGCGTTTGAACAGATAACCGCCGGTGACCCGCATCCCCCGGAACAGCTCGACCAGGAGCAGGCTCTGCACATACTCTCGCGCGTGTTTCAGCATCTTGCCTCCTCCACAATCACGCCGACCACCACGGCGGCAGCCGGTAGACCACCGCCAGCGCCACGACCAGGATCCACACGATCGTGATCGGGATGAACACCTTCCAGCCCAGGCGCATGATCTGGTCGTAGCGGTAGCGCGGGAAGGTCGCGCGCAGCCACAGGAACAGGAACATGAAGAAGCCGGTCTTCAACGCGAACCAGTGGAAGCCGTCGTCGAGCAGCGCCACCCCGTCGACCCAGGACTGCGGCAGCGGCGACAGCCAGCCGCCCATGAACAGCACCGCAGTCAGCGCCGAGATCAGGATCATGTTGGCGTACTCGGCGAGGAAGAAGACCGCAAAGGCCATCCCCGAGTACTCGACGTGGAAGCCGGCGACGATCTCCGACTCGCCCTCGGCGACGTCGAAGGGCGCGCGGTTGGTCTCGGCCACGCCCGAGATCAGATAGACCCCGAACAACGGCAGCAGCGGCAGCCAGTACCAGGTGAACAGGTTACCCGCCTGGGCCTCGACGATGGCGCCGAGATTGAGGCTACCGGCGGCCACCAGCACCCCGACCAGGGCAAAGCCCATGGCGATCTCGTAGGCGACGATCTGCGCCGCCGAGCGCATCGCGCCGAGCAGCGCGTACTTGGAGTTGGAGGCCCAGCCGGCGATGATCACGCCGTAGACCCCGAGCGAGGTCAGCGCCAGCACATAGAGCAGCCCGGCGTTGATGTCCGAGAGCACCAGCCCGGCGTCGAAGGGGATCACCGCCCAGGCGGCCATCGCCGGGCCGATGGTGATCACCGGGGCCATCAGGAAGAGCGCCTTGTCGGCCTTGGAGGGGATCACCACCTCCTTGAGCAACAGCTTCAGCGCATCGGCGATCGGCTGCAGCAGGCCGCGCCAACCGACCCGGTTGGGGCCGATGCGGACCTGGATATAGCCGATCACCTTGCGCTCGGCATAGGTGTAATAGGCCACCAGCAGCAGCAGCGGGACCAGGATGGCGGTGATCTTGAGCAGGATCTGGATCACCACCGGGAGGCTGTTCCACAGTTCGATCATAGTCGCATCATCCTCTCTGGGCGCCGGCGGCGGTGATCTCGATCGGGCCGATCTGCGCGCCGAGCCGCTCGCTGCCCGCGACCGCGGCCGGCACCCAGGCACACCCGGGGGCGAGCCGTGCATCGAGCCGCACCTCGCAGTCGAGCGTCCGGCCGCCCTGGGTCAGGGTCGCCTCGGCGCCCTCCTCCAGCCCCAGCGCGGCGGCCCGCTCCGGGTGCAGATAGAGCGCGAGGTCGGCGCGCGGCATGGCGGTGCGCTGCAGCGCCGGGGCGCGTCGCACCAGGGCGTCGAGCGCATAGATCGGCACCCCGCCGACCCGCGCCAGGGCATCCGCAGGCAGGCGCTGCTCGAGCGTATCGAGCGGTGCGCGCGCGGCATTGTCGTGGACGATCTCGCCACAGTGTGCGGCAAGCTCCTCGCGGACCCCGGCCGCGCTGACATAGTCGAAGCCGCGCAGGTCGAGCAGGTTGCCGAGCACCCGCAGCACCTTCCAGCCCGGGCGTGCCTCGCCCGGGGGCGCCACCGCGCCCTGGAACGACTGCCAGACGCCACTGGCGTTGACGAAGGTGCCGGAGGTCTCGGCGAAGGCGCCGATCGGCAGCAGCACGTCGGCGACCGCCTCCAGCGACGGCGAGCGGAAGGCCGAGCAGGCGACGACGAACTCGGCCTGCTCGCAGACGGCCATCGCCCGCGCCGGGTCGACCAGATCGCGATCGGGCTCGACGCCCCACAGCACCAGGGTGCGCGGCGCCTCGGCGAGCATCGCATCGAGCGCACGCCCGGGCCGCTCCAGCGCGACGCCACCGGGGCCGACCTGGGGCAAGGCGCCGGCGAGATGGGCGCCGACGCTGTTGGCCGCCGCCGGCAGCCAGCCGAGCGCGCAACCGCTGGCCGTGGCGATGGTCTCGGCCAGGGCGCGGATCAGCGCGTAATCGGGATGGGCGACGGCGAGCGCGCCGAGCGCGACCAGACCGCCCTGCCCGGCCTCACCGGCGCGCAGCAGCTCGGCGAGCGCGCGCTGCGCCTCGTCGGGCTCGGCGGCGGCGATCAGCGCCGCGCCCGCGCCCTCTGGAGCGCAGTCGAGCGCCTTGGCGATCGCCGCCAGCGCCGCGGGCAAGGCCGCCGGATCGACCACCAGCTGGGTGGCGGCGTGATTGAGTTCGAGTTCGAGCGGATTGACGCAACCGACCCCGGCGCCGGCGAGCGCGGCCTTGCGGATGCGATGGGCGAGCAGCGGCTGCTCCTGGCGCAGGTCGCTGCCGATCACCAGGATCGCACGCCGGGTCTCGAGCTCGGCGATGGTGCAGCCGAGCCAGGGGCGCAGCGGCGCCACCGCGTCGTCGCGGAAGTCCTGCTGACGCAGTCGGCTGTCGATGTCGGCGACGCCGAGTCCACGCGCCACCCGCTGCGCGAGATAGAGCTCCTCGAGGGTGGCGTTGGGCGCCAGCCACCAACCGCTGGTGGCCGGATCGGCGGCCTTGAGCCGCTCGGCCACCAGGGTCATCGCCTCGCCCCAGGCCACCGCCTGCCAGGCGCCGTCGCGCTTGATCATCGGCTGGGTGAGCCGATCGGCGGCATGCAGGCCCTCGTAGCTGAAGCGGTCGCGGTCGGCGATCCAGGTCTCGTTGACCGTCTCGTTGTCGTTGGGGTGGACCCGCAGCACCTGGTCGCGACGCACGTGCAGGCGCAGGTTGGCGCCGACCCCGTCGTGCGGGGAGATGCTGTCGCGACCGGTCAGCTCCCAGGCGCGGGCCTGGAAGCGATAGGGCTTGGAGGTCAGGGCACCGACCGGACAGAGGTCGATGACATTGCCCGAGAGTTCGTGCTCCACGGCGACGGCGGTGAAGGTGCCGATGCGCATCGTCTCGCCGCGCCCGGTGGCGCCAAGCTCGCGCACCCCGGCGATCTCGGCGCCGAAGCGCACGCAGCGGGTGCAGTGGATGCAGCGGGTCATCTCGGTGGCGATCAGCGGGCCGAGGTCCTCGTCCTCGACCACCCGCTTGCGCTCGCTGTAGCGCGACACGTCACCGCCGTAGCCCATGGCCACGTCCTGCAGCTCGCACTCGCCGCCCTGATCGCAGATCGGACAGTCGAGCGGGTGATTGATCAGCAGGAACTCCATCGTGCCCTCCTGGGCATCGATGGCCTTGGGCGAGCGCGTCTGCACCTTCATCCCGTCACTGACCGGGGTCGCACAGGCCGGCACCGGCTTGGGGAAGGGACGACCGCCGGCCTCGGCCTCGACCAGACACATCCGACAGTTCGCCGCAATGGACAGCTTCTTGTGATAGCAGAAGCGGGGAATGGTAATGCCCTCACGGTCGGCGACCGCGATGATCATCTCCCCCGGCGCTGCCTCACAGGCACGGCCGTCGATCTCGATGGTGATCTTGTCCGTCATTAAGGTCTCTCGATCGGCACCAGTGACGCGGCCTCCAGAGGGCCGCATTGAGACGCCCGAGGTGCACTCGCTACGGGGCGCCAGGATGTCCGCCGCGGCGGACACCGTCTGCTCATGGATTCACGGTCGGCGGCGACACGGGCCGCCGGCCGACAGAGGATGGCTCGAAGGACGCGGCCGCTCAGGCGACCATGCTGCGTCCGTGTTCGATCCGGTACGCGAACTCGTGCCGGTAGTGCTTGAGGAAGCTCTGCACCGGCATCGCCGCGGCATCGCCGAGGGCGCAGATGGTGCGCCCGCCGATCCGTCCGGCCACGCTCTCGAGCAGCTCCAGGTCCTCGGCGCGCCCCTGACCGTCGAGGATGCGCTTGAGCACCCGCGCCAGCCAGCCGGTGCCCTCGCGGCACGGGGTGCACTGACCGCAGGACTCGTGCATGTAGAAGTGCGAGAGGTTGTGCAGCACGCGCACCATGCAGGTGCCCTCGGCGATCACGATCACCGCGCCAGAGCCGAGCATGGAGCCGGCCTTGGCGATGGAGTCGTAGTCCATGTCGGTCTGCATCATGATCTCGCCCGGCACCACCGGGACCGAGGAGCCGCCGGGGATCACCGCCTTGAGCGGGCGATCGTCGAGCACCCCGCCGGCCATCTCCAGGAGATCGCGGAAGGGGGTACCGAGCGGCACCTCGAAGTTGTTCGGGCGGTTGACGTGGCCACTGACCGAGAACAGCTTGGGACCACCGTTGTTGGGCCGTCCCTGCTCGAGGAACCACTGCCCGCCACGCTCCAGGATCACCGGCACCGAGGCCAGCGATTCGGTGTTGTTGATGGTGGTCGGACAACCGTAGAGACCCTGCTGGGCGGGGAACGGCGGCTTGTAGCGCGGCTGTCCCTTCTTGCCCTCGATCGACTCGAGCAGCGCGGTCTCCTCGCCACAGATGTAGGCGCCGGCGCCGCAATGGACATAGAGATCGAAGTCGACCCCGGAGCCGAGCAGGTCGCGCCCCAGCAGCCCGGCCTCATAGGCCTCGCCGAGCGCCTCCTCGAAGCGCGCGATCGGTTCGTAGAACTCGCCGCGGATGTAGTTGTAACCGACGGTGGCGCCGATGCAGTAGCCGGCGATGGCCATGCCCTCGATCACCTGGTGCGGGTTGTAGCGCAGGATGTCGCGGTCCTTGCAGGTGCCCGGCTCGCCCTCGTCGGAGTTGCAGACGATGTACTTCTGCCCCGGCGCGGTGCGCGGCATGAAGCTCCACTTCAGCCCGGTGGGGAAGCCCGCGCCACCGCGTCCGCGCAGGTTGGAGCGCTTGACCTCCTCGATCAGGTCATTGGGATCCGGGCGCTCGCGGAGGATGCGCTCCCACTGGACATAGCCGCCGACGCTGCGATAGGCCTCGAGGCTGTGCCGCGTCGCGGCCTCGAGGTGCATGGTGCGAAAGCATACGGTGTTCTGGTTCTCGACCATGGTCTCACTCCAGCCCGTCGATGAGTTCGTCGAGCGCCTCCGGCGAGAGGTTCTCGTGGTAGGTCTTGTCGACCAGCACCGCCGGCGCATGGCGGCAGGCCCCGAGACATTCGACTTCCTTGAGGGTGAAGCGACCATCGGCGGTGGTCTCGCCCGGCCCCACCCCGTACTTCTCACCGACGTGCTCGATCAGCGTCTCGGAGCCGCGCAACATGCAGGAGACGCTGTTGCAGACACAGACCTTGTGCCGTCCCTGGGGTTCGAGGTCGTACATGCCGTAGAAGGTGGCGACCTCGTAGACGGCGACCTCGGGCATGTCGAGATAGGCCGCCAGGTCGTCCATCAGCTCGCGGGTGAGCCAGCCACCGTTGGCGTCCTGCAGCAGGGTCAGTGCGGGCATCACCGCCGACTGCTGCCAGTCCTCGGGGTAGCGGGTCAGCAAGGCATCGATCGCCTCGCGCAGCTCTGCGGTGAACAGGGTCGACTTGTCGCGATCGTGCGCGACGGTGAGCGGTGTGGTACGAAAACTCATCAGCGATCGATCTCCCCGAAGACGATATCCAGCGTCCCGATGATGGCCACCACGTCGGCGATCATGTGACCGCGCGACATCTCGTCGAGGGCGGCCAGATGGGGGAAGCCGGGGGCGCGGATCTTCAGCCGGTAGGGCTTGTTGGCGCCGTCGGAGACGATGTAGCAGCCGAACTCGCCCTTGGGCGCCTCGACCGCGGCATAGACCTCGCCGGGCGGGGTGCAATAGCCCTCGCTGAAGAGCTTGAAGTGATGGATCAGGGCTTCCATGTCCGCCTTCATCCGCTCGCGCGAGGGCGCGATCACCTTGGCATCGTCGATGCGCACCGGACCGGGGTTGACGCGCAGCCAGTCGATGCACTGACGGATGATGCGGTTGGACTGGCGCATCTCCTCCATGCGCACCAGATAGCGATCGTAGCAGTCGCCGTTGATGCCGATCGGGATGTCGAAGTCGACCTTGTCGTAGGCGGCATAGGGCTGCTTCTTGCGCAGGTCCCAGGCGATCCCCGAGCCACGCAGCATCGGCCCGGTGAAACCGAGGGCCTGGGCGCGCTCGGGCGAGACCACGCCGATGCCGACGGTACGCTGCTTCCAGATGCGGTTGTCGGTGAGCAGGGTCTCGTACTCGTCGACGTGCTTGGGGAAGCGCTCGGTGAAGTCCTCGAGGAAGTCGAGCAGCGAGCCCTGGCGATTGGCGTTGCGCCGGGCCATCTCCTTGGCGCCGTGCCACTTGGAGCCGGCCTTGTCGAACTGCGGCATGCGCTCGGGGAGGTCGCGGTTGACCCCGCCCGGACGATAGTAGGTCGCGTGCATGCGCGCGCCGCTGACCGCCTCGTAGCAATCGAACAGGTCCTCGCGCTCGCGGAAGCAGTAGAGGAACACGCTCATCGCGCCGATATCGAGCGCATGCGCGGCCAACCACATCAGGTGGTTGAGGATGCGCGTGATCTCGTCGTACATGGTGCGGATGTACTGCGCGCGCTCCGGCACCTCGACCCCGAGCAGCTGCTCGATGGCGCGCACGTAGCCGTGCTCGTTGCACATCATCGAGACATAGTCGAGCCGGTCCATGTAACCGATGCTCTGGTTGTAGGGCTTGCTCTCGGCGAGCTTCTCGGTGGCGCGATGCAGCAGTCCGACGTGCGGATCGGCGCGCTGGATGACCTCACCGTCGAGTTCGAGCACCAGACGCAGCACGCCGTGGGCCGAGGGGTGCTGGGGACCGAAGTTGATGGTGTAGTTGCGAATCTCAGGCATCACCTGGCTCCTGGCTGGGATCGGACCCGGCGGGTGCCTCGCCACGGATCACGCGCGGCACCAGCACCCGCGGCTCGATCGAGACCGGCTCGTAGACCACACGGGCCTGCTCGGGGTCGTAGCGCATCTCGACCTGGCCGATCAGCGGGAAGTCCTTGCGGAAGGGATGCCCGACGAAGCCGTAGTCGGTGAGGATGCGACGCAGGTCGGGGTGACCGCGGAAGAGGATGCCGTAGAGGTCGAAGGCCTCGCGCTCGAACCAGTTGGCCGCCGGCCAGAGATCGACCACCGAGTCGACCATCGGCTGGGCGCCACCGGTATGGACCCGCAACCGCAACCGGCGGTTGTAGGCCAGCGAGAGCAGGTGGTAGGCCACCGCGAAGCGCTTGGGGTCGTCGAGTTCGAGTTCGGGATCGCGATCGACGCCGCGCCCGAAGCCGGTGAAGGAGGCCGTCTCGGTCTCCCACTCGGATTCGCCGTAGGCGGCGTAATCGACGCCGCAGACGTCGATCAGCTGCTCGAAGCGCAACGCCTCGTGGTCGCGCAGGGTCAGGCACACGTCGAGCAGACGCTCGGCGGGTACCACCAGGGTCAGCTCACCAAACTGCTCCAGCAGCTCACAGCCGTGTTCCGCGAACTGCTCGCGAAGAGTAGCGGCGAGCGCATCCAGCCTGGCGTTGCGGGTCAGGTGCTCTGTAGACATGGATTATGGAGACTGCTTCAGCGGGCGATGGTGTTCGTTCGGCGGATCTTGTTCTGCAGCTGCAGAATGCCGTAGAGCAGCGCCTCGGCGGTCGGCGGACAGCCGGGCACGTAGACATCCACCGGCACGATGCGATCGCAGCCGCGCACGACGGAATAGGCGTAATGATAGTAACCGCCACCATTGGCGCAGGAGCCCATGGAGATCACCCAGCGCGGCTCGGCCATCTGATCGTAGACCTTGCGCAACGCCGGGGCCATCTTGTTGACCAGGGTGCCGGCGACGATCATCACATCGGATTGACGTGGACTCGGGCGGAAGATGATGCCGAAGCGGTCAAGGTCGTAACGCGCGGCGCCGGCGTGCATCATCTCGATCGCGCAGCAGGCCAGACCGAAGGTCATCGGCCACATCGAGCCGGTGCGCGCCCAGTTGATCAGCTTGTCGGCCGTCGTGGTGACGATGCCTTCTTCAAGAACCCCTTCTATTCCCATTCCAGTGCGCCCTTCTTCCACTCGTAGATGAAGCCGACCACCAGGATGCCGAGGAAGATCGCCATCGACCAGAAGGCGAACACCCCAAGGTCATCCAGTACGACCGCCCAGGGAAAGAGGAAGGCGATCTCCAGATCGAACAAGATAAAGAGGATTGCGACCAAGTAGTAACGGACGTCGAACTTCAGACGTGCGTTCTCGAAGGCCTCGAAGCCGCACTCGTAGGGGGAGTCCTTTTCCTGATCCGGTCGGCGCGGTCCCAACAGGTACCCGAGCCCGAGCGACCCGACACCCACCAGGATCCCCACGAGGATAAAGATCAGGATGGGCAAATAGTTCTCGAGCACCTTGACCCCCGTGTTTCATGGTTTGCTTATAAAGCCGGAAGATTGAGTCTAGTGCAGCGTCAACGACAGTGTCAACCCGGCGCTCAATCAAAAATATTAGGATTTTCAATCCCTTAGAATATCGATCCCGGCATAAAAAAACGGCATACCAGATACTGGTATGCCGTTTGCTGTTTGGTGCCGACGGCCAGACTCGAACTGGCACGGCTTTCGCCACTACCCCCTCAAGATAGCGTGTCTACCAATTTCACCACGTCGGCAATAAATTTTATTCGCTGTTACCGGTCTCGACAGATGCGTCATCTGCCTGCCCGTCAGCGTGTCCCACTACATTAGCAGAATTTTCGTCGTTGTCAACAGAAATTTCTGCTGCAGGCGCAGCGGGGATGTCGGAAGCGCCCGGAGCGGCGCTGTCACCGGCGTCCACGCCAGGGACCGAGGGCACGTCGGACGGCACCAGGGTTTCCGGCGCGGCCTCGATCAGCACGGCATCATCCATGTCTTCCATGAAGCCTTCCGGCTCGCTGACTTGGGTCGCGAAATAGGCCAGCGCCATGCTGGTCAGGAAGAACAGTGTCGCGAGGATCGCGGTCGCTCGCGTCAGGAAGGAACCTGACCCCTGCGAACCGAAGACGGTCTGCGATGCACCGCTTCCGAAAGCGGCTCCAGCGTCAGCGCCCTTGCCGTGCTGAATGAGGACCAAGCCTATCAGGCCCAACGACAGGAAGACCTGGACAATTGTCAAAATGGTTTGCATGCCTGACTCGTTACCCTGGGCTAACCTGCCGCGGCCTCTGCGGCGCGACAGATCGCGAGAAAATCATCAACGTCCAGCGACGCGCCGCCGATCAGTCCACCGTCGATATCCGGCTGCGCCAGCAGCTCGGCTGCGTTACCGGGCTTCATGCTGCCACCGTAGAGAATCCGCAGCTTCTGCGCAATACGCTGATCCGAGGCAGCAATTCTTGCGCGCACGAAGGCGTGGACCTGCTGCGCCTGTTCGGGAGTCGCGGTCTTGCCGGTACCGATCGCCCAGACCGGCTCGTAAGCGATGTCGAGCGCAGCGAAGACCTCGATGCCGGCAACCTGGAGCACGCCATCGAGTTGTGCGGCGATGACCGCCTCGGTCTCGCCGCGCTCGCGCTGCTCCAGCGTCTCGCCGATGCAGAGGATGGGACGCATCCCGCTGGCGATGACCGATTGCAGCTTGCGCGCAATCAGGGCGTCTGATTCGGCGTGATACTCACGGCGCTCGGAGTGCCCACAGATCACGTAGCGACAGTCGAACTCGGCCAGCATCGCTGCCGCGACCTCGCCGGTATAGGCACCAGCGGACTCGGCGCTGACGTCCTGGGCGCCGAGACGCACCACGCCATCGGCGAGTTCGGCCTCACCGAGCGCCAGATAGGGGAAAGGGGGACAGACCGTGACCTCGACCCCTTGGAGCGAGGCGGCTCCCGCTGATACACCGCCGAACAGCAGCTGCGCGTCGCGCTTGCTGCCGTTCATCTTCCAGTTCCCTGCAATCAGTGGCGCTCGCATGGCAAAGACTCCGTCCTGATCGAGCCGGGTAATCTACCCGCTTAGCCTATCCCTTGCAAGCCAAAGGGCGTGGATGTGCGTATCATGGGGGCTGGACAGGCGCTCGCCTCCCGTACCGCCCTACCTCGACTATCGATTACACTCGCGACATGGCTAAAGGAAAGAAGAACAAGACCGACGGCGGCTCGACCATCGCGCTCAACAAGAAGGCGAGCCACGACTACTTCATCGAGCAACGCCTGGAGGCGGGCTTGGCACTCGAGGGCTGGGAGGTCAAGAGCCTGCGCGCCGGGCGCATCCAGCTCAAGGAGAGCTACGTCAAGATCCTCCATGGCGAGGGCTACCTGATCGGCGCCCACATCTCGCCGCTGCAGACCGCCTCCACCCACATCAACCCCGACCCCACGCGATCGCGCAAGCTGCTGCTCAAGCGCCACGAACTCAACCGCCTGATCGGCCAGACCGAGCGCGCCGGCTTCACCCTGGTGCCCACGGCCATGTACTGGAAGCGCGGTCGCGCCAAGCTCGAGATCGGCCTCGGCAAGGGCAAGAAGCAACACGACAAGCGCACCACCGAGAAGGATCGTGACTGGCAGCGCGAGAAGGAGCGGCTGTTCAAGGGCAACTGAGCCGCTGCGATCCGTACCCCGCCCCGGCACACCGCACTTGCCGGGGAACCCCGGCTCTTCTATAGTGTCCTTTCACTTAAGGGGGCGACTGGCTTCGACGTGGGTCGCGAAACCTAAGGTGCATGCCGAGGTGCGGTTGACCTCGTAAAACCCTCCGCAAACTTATAGTTGCCAACGACGACAACTACGCTCTCGCTGCTTAATCCCAGCGGGCCTCTGACCGTCACTTGCCTGTGGGCGGCGGATTCCAGGGGTAACCTCACACAGGATCGTGGTGACGGGAGTCCGGACCTGATCCACTAAAACCTAACGGAATCGCCGACTGATCGCCCTGCCCTTCGGGCGGCAGAAGGCTAAAAACAATAGAGTGGGCTAAGCATGTAGGACCGAGGGCAGAGGGCTTGCGGACGCGGGTTCGATTCCCGCCGCCTCCACCATTTACAAAAGAAAAACCCGTCTCCCTGGGGTCATTCTCCGGGGTGACGGGTTTTCTTTTTACCCTTGTTTTTAAAGGGTTTGCTCCCTTTTCACATCTTTCCAAAGCACCTCTCAGCACCCTCGATTCTCCCCATCTTCCAGCCTTTCTTTCTCTGTTTGGCCCCTGATTCTCTGTTTTCTCCGGACCAAGTCCGAAGCTCGTCCGGAAAGCTACATCCTTGATTGATATGGGTTTGCGGCTGATTGCCATTTTGGGCGGTTGTCTTATGTCATCGTTTGATGCCGCAACCGGACGTTTTTTCGAAATCGCCCGCCTCGGCCATGAAAAGAAGCGCGGTCAACTCCAGCTTTCTGCCCCCTAAAGAAGAAAAGCCGACGCTGATGGTCGGCTCTCTGGGGCGGTCTCCGGTCCGGTCGTCAGTCGGTGGCAAAGCCGAACTGGCGGCGCTGCTCGGCCCAGTCCTCCGGGAAGGTCTGCGTCAGTTTGGCCAGCGAGAGCCCGTTGGGTTCCTCACCGTTGATCAGGGCTTCGACGATGTCGGGGGCCAGAGTCGTCAACTTGAGAATGCGGGCCACATACGAGCCATCGACGTCGAGGGTACGGGCAAGCTCGCTGATGGACTTGATCTGGCCGGATTCGAGGATGTCGGCCCAGGAAAAGGCCCTTCCCAGCGCCTGAAGGACGGCGGACTGCACCGGTTCCTGCGCTCCGGTGATTTCTCCATCCAGGGCCTGGGGAGCGATGACCGTCTTGCGGCCGCGCATGCGCCGGATCAGCATCGGGATATGGATCTGCAGGTTGCCGTTGTAGGCAACGGTAATGGTCGGCTTCATTTTCATCGGTTTGTCCTCCGTTCGGTGACTTCGCATGCCAGACCGGCCAGCTCGGCGATGAGCGTTGTCAGCCCGTTGGTGCGCAGCTCCATGTCGATTCCGGTCTCGCGGATCTCGACCTTGTCCACCAGGAGGCGGATAAGCCGGTTTCGTTCCACTGGGAAAAGGTCCTCCCAGAAGCCCTCGACATTCTGGAAGGCCTCCTGTCAACTCCCCTTTTTAGGTCCATCCATAAATAGACACTGCGGCATGTCCGCGGCGGTTAAGAAACTCGATTGGTGAAAGATCGCCGAGCGATTCGTGCGGTCGGCACAGGTTGTATTCGTCGAGCCAGTCGTCTGCCTGTTGGCGAACCTCCTCGAGGGTGCTGAAGAGCTAGGCATCGAGGACCTCGCGGCGGAAGCTGCCGTTGAAGCGTTCGATGAAGCCGTTCTGAGTCGGTTTCCCGGGGCTGATGAAGTCGAGGGCGATGCCACGTTCGGCGACCCAACGTTTGAAGGCGGTGCTGGTGAACTCCGGTCCGTTGTCGAGACGCAGACGCTCGGGGCGCCCCCGGACACTGATGACCTGTTCGAGCACGCGGATGACGCGCGCCGAGGTCAGCGAGTCGTCGACCTCGATACGCAGCGCCTCGCGGTTGTAGTCGTCGATGAGGTTGAAGGTGCGATAGCTCATGCCGCTTCTCAGCGCATCGCTCATGAAATCGGCCGACCATTGCAGGTTGGGACGGATCGGTTGCACCAGCGGTTGCGGCGGGCGGAGCGCACGGAGCCGCTTGCGCCGACGCCGCAGATTGAGCTTGAGCGCGCAATACACCCGCCAGACCCGCTTGTGGTTCCAGGGATGTCCGGCGCGGCGCAGCCGCACATAGCGCTTGCGGAACCCGGCGGATGGATGGCGCTCGGCCAGCGCGCTCAGCGCCTTGATCAGCGGCCCGTCGTCACGCGGGCGTGCGTGATCATCGAGCACCGAACGGCTCAGCCCGAGCAGTCGACAGACGCGCCGCTTGCTCACACCCTCAGCCATGGACTCACCCGCCAGGGCGCGCCGCGCCCTGGCGCTCAGAGCTTTTTTTCGACGATCTCCTTCAGGATCTTGTGATCCAGGCTCAGATCCGCGTACATGTGCTTGAGCCGGCGATTCTCCTCCTCCAGCGCGCGCAGCCGCTTCAGGTCCGAAGCCTCCATCCCCCCGTACTTCGAGCGCCATTGATAGAAGGTCGCCGCGCTGACCCCCAGCTCCCGGCACACGTCCTTGACGGCTACGCCAGACTCAGCACGACGCAGTACGTCAACGATCTGCTGCTCGCTGTACTTGCTCTTGCGCATGTGGGCTCTCCTCTGCTCGGCCACCATCATGCCCTCGGTCTCTACTTTTCGCTGGACCTATTTTTGGGGAAGGGGACACAAGGGCAACAAGCCGCTCTGCCTGCGCATCCACCGCCAGCACCGGGTGGTGCTCTACGCCTCGGACGACGCCTTCATCGACTTTGCCGTGGACAACGAGAAGGGCTGGCGCGAGCTGGAGGTGCCTCCCATGACCATGCTCACCATCCGCCACGAGGATGTGCGGGCCATCGAAAACAGCGAATTCCGCTTCATACCCCAGGAGCGCAAAGGGACACTGCCCGAAGGAGTGTGAGGTTCCCCTGTTTTTTCGTCCCCCAAGGGGTTGGTCTCATGCGACCGTCTGGTCGCGGCGCTGTCTCGCCTCCCACTGTTGCATGAACTCGACGGGTGAACGGTAGCCGAGTGTCGAGTGCAGTCGCTTGCGGTTGTAGAAGACCTCGATGTACTCGAAGGCCGTGGCGCGCATTGCCTCGCGGGTCGGGAAGCGCTCGCCGAAGACGCGCTCGTGCTTGAAGCTGTTGAACCAGCTCTCGGTTGGGGCGTTGTCCCAGCAGTTGCCGCGCCGGCTCATCGAGCAACGCATGGCGTAGCGACGCAGGCGTTGTTGGAAGGCGTGGCTGGCGTACTGGCTGCCCCGGTCGGAGTGGTGCAGCAGCCCTGGTGGCGGTCGGCGCCGGGCATGGGCCATGTCGAGGGCGCTGATGACCAGCTCGGCGTCCATGCGGGCGCGCATCGACCAGCCGACGACCTCGCGGTTGAACAGGTCGAGGACGACGGCCAGATAGAGCCAGCCCTCATCGGTCCAGAGGTAGGTGATATCGGCGCTCCATACCTGATTCGGGGCGCTGGGCCGGAAGTCCCGGGCGAGCAGATTCTCGGCGACGGGAAGACGGTGGCTCGAGTCGGTCGTGACGCGATAGCGACGTCGATGACGGCCGCGCAGGCCGTGCGCACGCATCAGCCGCTCCACACGCGCCTTACTCGCGCTCAGGCCGCGGGCGCGCAACGCTCGCACTATCCGCGGACTGCCGTAGGCGCCACCGGTCTCGGCGTGGATGGCCTGCAGCAGCAGCGTCAGCTGCGCGTCACTCAGCCCCTGGCGCTGGCTGCCGCGCTGCCAGGCCCGATAGCCGCTGGCACTGACGCCCAGCAGCGCGCACAGCCGACGCAGGCCGTGCGCGCCGCGATGCGCATCGATCCAGGCGTACTTCACAGCGCATCCTTCGCGAAGTACGCCGTCGCTTTTCGCAGGATCGTGTTCTCCTCGCGAAGCTCGGCAACCTCGGCGCGCAACCGCGATAGCTCCATCTCCTCGGGCGTCACCGCCTTGCCCGCGCTCGACTCCAGCTTCCCCGCCTCGCTGCGCCGCACCCAGTTGCGCACCGTCTGCTCCACCAGGCCCATCTCGCGCGCCACCGAGGCGATACTGCGCCCCGACTGCACCCGCTTGACCGCCTGCTCCTTGAACTCCAGCGTGTATACCCGCTTCGGGATCTTCTGCATCGTGCTCTCCAAGGTTTGATCGTCAGTCTACGTCAATCCTTGGGGGACGAAATTCGGGGGGAAACTCACTACCATCTTCACGCCGGGTTTCCGGCGCTTGAGGTTCCGGAAGGTTTGATCCTGGCCCGGGGCAGCGCCGATCCACTGGCCGACGCCCGCAGGCAGCAGGAGATCGGCACGCCGCGCTTCGGCCGCCCGACCGGTGACTGGGATCTGATCCACGGAGAGCTGGCGACCTTCACCGACCCGCAGCGCGACCTGCCGCCCATCGACCGGCTGGAAGGTTTCCGGCCCGGCGGGCACAGCATGTACCAGCGGGTGATGGTGGCGGTGCTGTCCGGACGCACCTCGATTTCAGCCTGGACCTACTGGATGCCGCGCATCGACACCGGGAGCAGGCTCGGAACAGGCGTCTGGCATCGAGCGTGATAGAAAATAATCGGCTCAAATCGGCAAAGATCGTTTGACATAGCACGGAGTGCCTTTGTATATTGATGGAGTTTTTTAACCTGGGAGAGGTGCATCCAGTCTCTCCCGTTTCGCCTCTGGCGGACGTGGCAAACAACCAAAACGCCCGTGGAGCAAGAGAATGAACGAGATGGAAGACCGCTGGTTATCAATAACCGAGATCTGCAAGTACCTCGGGGTCAGCAACGACACCGTTTACAAATGGATCGACAAGCATGGCATGCCCGCCCACCGCATGGGTCGTCTTTGGAAGTTCAAGAAAGATGAAGTGGACGAGTGGGTCAAGGCTGGCGGCGCGGCCGAGCCTGTAGAAACCGACAAGAAGCGCAAGGAGTAACGACGGGCCATGAACCATGTGATCCATAACAGCATCGTGAATTTTATCTGGGGCATTGCCGACGACGTGTTGCGCGATGTCTACGTGCGCGGCAAGTACCGCGACGTGATCCTGCCGATGACGGTCATCCGCCGCCTCGACGCGCTGTTGGAACCGAGCAAGGAAAAGGTGCTTGGCATGAAGAAGCAGCTCGACGGGGCTGGGATCGCCAACCAGCACGCTGCCCTTTGTCAGGCCTCCGGCGAGGCCTTTTACAATGTCTCGCCCTTTACGTTGCGCGACCTGAAGAACCGTGCCAAGCAACAGCAACTCAAGGCCGATTTCGAAGCCTACCTGGACGGCTTTTCGCCCAACGTCCAGGAGATCCTCGACAAGTTCAAGTTCCGCAACCAGATCCCCACGTTGATCGAGGCGGACATCCTCGGCCACCTGATCGAGAAGTTCCTCGACGGCCGCATCAACCTCAGTCCCAAACCGGTGCAGGACGTGGACGGCAACGAGATCCTTCCAGCGCTCGACAACCATTCGATGGGCACCATCTTCGAGGAGCTGATCCGCCGCTTCAATGAAGAGAACAACGAAGAGGCCGGAGAACACTTCACCCCTCGCGACGTGGTCAAGCTCATGGCCGACCTGATCTTTCTGCCGGTGGCCGACGACATCGAATCGGGCACTTACCTCGTCTATGACGGAGCCTGCGGCACCGGCGGCATGCTGACCGTGGCGGAGGAGCGCCTGACCGAACTGGCCGAAAGCCACGGCAAGGATGTCTCCATCCACCTGTTCGGCCAGGAGGTACAGCCGGAAACCTACGCCATCTCCAAGGCCGACCTGCTCCTCAAAGGCGAAGGGGCCGAGGCCGAGAACATGAAGTACGGCTCCACCCTCTCCAGCGATGCCTTCCCGTCGCAGGAATTCGACTTCATGCTCTCCAATCCGCCCTACGGCAAGAGCTGGAAGACCGACCTGGAGCGCCTGGGCGGCAAGGGTGATATCAAGGACCCGCGCTTTGTCACCCAGCACGGCGGCGACCCGGAATACAAGATGATCACCCGCTCCTCGGACGGGCAGCTCATGTTTCTGGTCAACAAGCTCTCCAAGATGAAGCACACCACCCGCCTCGGCAGCCGCATCGCCGAGGTTCACAACGGCTCATCGCTCTTCACCGGCGACGCCGGTCAGGGTGAGAGCAACATCCGCCGCTGGATTATCGAAAACGACTGGCTGGAGGCCATCATCGCCCTGCCGGAGAACATGTTCTACAACACCGGCATCGCCACCTACATCTGGGTACTGACCAACCGCAAGAGCGAGGAACGCAAGGGCAAGGTTCAACTCATCGACGCTACCGAATGGTATGTGCCGCTGCGCCGCAACCTCGGCAAGAAGAACTGCGAATACTCCGAGGAACACATCCGCGCCATCTGCGACCTGGTGGTCAATCCGGTAGAGACCGAGAAATCCAAGATCTTCCCCAACGAGGCCTTCGGCTACTGGAAGGTGACAGTGGACCGCCCGCTGCGCCTCGCCGTTGACTTGAGCCCGGCCCGGCTGGAACGGTTTGTGAGAACCTGCGCCAAGGCCAAGGAAGAGCCGCTGGCCAACCTGGCCAGTCGCGTGGCCGAGACCCTCGGAGCCGGTCCGCACCTGGATTTCAACGCCTTCATGGACGCCTGCGACACCGATGCCGACAAACACGGCGTCAAGCTCACCGCCAAGCGCAAGAAGCTGCTGCAAAGCGAGCTCTGCGACACCGGCGAGGACGCCGCGCCGGTGCTGAAGAAAATTTACAAACCCGGCAAGGCCACACCCGATCCCATCCACGGCCTGTTCGAGGCCGAGGTGAACGGCAAGACCTGCGTGGTCGAATACGAGCCGGATACCGCCCTGCGCGACAGCGAGCAGGTGCCGCTGCTGGAAGAAGGTGGCATCGAGGCATTCTTCCGGCGCGAGGTGCTGCCCTACACCCCGGATGCCTGGATCGACCCGGGCAAGACGCTGGTGGGCTACGAGATCTCCTTCACCCGCCATTTCTACAGGCCCGCGCCCATGCGCACGCTGGATGAGATCAAAGCCGACATCTACGCCCTGGAGCAGGAAACCGAGGGATTGCTGGAACAGATTGTCGGGGAGGCTGAGTGATGAAGCTGGCCCCTTATCCAGATTACAAGGACGCAGGAGTGAGCTGGGTCGGGAGCATTCCCGCGCATTGGCCTGAGAAGCGGGCAAAGTATTACTTCAAAGAGGTTGATGAGCGCTCCCAGACAGGCGACGAAGAGATGCTCTCGGTGTCGCACATCACGGGAGTGACACCCCGCAGCCAGAAGAACGTGACCATGTTCAAGGCCGAGTCGAATGTCGGCCAGAAGCGCTGCCAACCTGGCGATCTGGTCATCAATACGATGTGGGCCTGGATGTCTGCATTGGGTGTCTCGAACCACGACGGAATCGTGAGTCCCGCCTATGGCGTTTACCGGCCAAGAAGCAGCCATGCCTACGATAACTATTTTCTCGATCACCTGTTGCGGATTGAAGGATATCGCTCGGAATACATTTGCCGGTCAACGGGTATTCGCTCTTCCCGGCTTAGGCTCTATCCCGATAAATTTCTGAGCATGCCGGTGGTCTGCCCTCCGCAGGAAGAGCAGCAAACCATCGCACGATTCCTGAAGGCGCAAGACCGCTTGTTCCGCAAATTCATCCGCAACAAGCGGCGGCTCATCGAACTGCTCAAGGAGCAGAAGCAGAACGTCATCAACCAGGCCGTGACCCGGGGGCTCGATCCCAAGGTCAAACTCAAGCCCAGCGGTGTGGAATGGATCGGGGATATTCCGGAGCACTGGGATGCCACGAAGCTCAAACGCGTGGTCAGCTTCAATCCATCGAAATCTGAGACACGAGCGAATCCGGCGGATGAAGAAAAGGTTGTCTTTCTTCCCATGGAGAACATCTCCGTCAATGGGGATATCGACTGCTCCGAAAAACGCACGCTGTCCGAAGTCTGGAATGGCTTTACCTATTTCCGACGCGGGGATGTGGTTGTCGCGAAAATTACTCCCTGTTTTGAAAACGGCAAGGGAGCTTACCTCAAAGGGCTTGAATCTGATTTCGGCTTTGGCACTACAGAGCTGATCGTTCTTCGCCCTTCAAAGGCCATCGACGGCGCTTTTCTTCGGTTCCTCACATCGACCAAACAATTCCTGTTGTTGGGCGAGCAATACATGACCGGTGCGGCTGGCCAGCAGCGGATTCCATCGGATTTTGTGAAAAATTATCCAATCGGTCTGCCACCAATTGATGAGCAACTGGAAATTCTTGAACACATCCAGGGAAAGTCGGCCGAGATCGACCAGGCCATTTCCCGCGCCCAACGCGAGATCGAGCTGATGCGCGAATATCGCACCCGGCTGATTTCCGATGTGGTCACCGGCCAGGTGGATGTGCGCGGCATCGAAGTGCCGGAGGTCGCCGAGGACGAACTGCTGGCGCTGGATGAGGACACGGCCGAATCCGATGACGTGATCGATGACGAGGGGGACATGGATGAAACCGACTGACACCAGCGAAAAGGGCCTGGAATCGATCATCGTCGCCTCCCTTGTTGAAGAGGCCGGATACGTCCAGGGCGACCCGCAGGACTACGACCGGGAACACGCCGTCGACCTGGCCAAGCTGCTGCAATTTCTCGCCGCCACCCAGCCCGATACCTATGAGGCTCTCGGCATCGACGAGGAAGGCCCCAAGCGCACCCAGTTCCTGCACCGCCTTCAGGGCGAGATCGCCAAGCGCGGCGTGGTAGACGTGCTGCGCGGCGGCATCAAGCACGGCCCGGCCCATGTGGACCTTTTCTACGGCACGCCGACCCCGGGTAACGTGAAGGCGGCCGAACGGTTCGCGGCCAACATCTTCAGCGTCACCCGCCAGCTCCGCTACAGCCGCAACGAGACCGCGCTCTCCCTCGACATGGCCGTGTTCATCAACGGCCTGCCCATCGCCACCTTCGAACTCAAGAACAAACTCACCAAGCAGACGGTGCTCGATGCCGTGCAGCAATATCAGCGCGACCGCGACCCGAAGGAGCTGCTGTTCCAGTTCGGCCGCTGCGCTGTCCACTTCGCCGTGGATGATCACGAGGTGCGTTTCTGCACCCACCTCAAGGGGAAAGGCTCGTGGTTTCTGCCCTTCAACAAGGGCTACAACGATGGCGCTGGCAATCCGCCCAACCCGGCCGGGCTTGCCACCGACTATCTGTGGAAGGAGTCCCTCTCCAAGGCGGGCCTGACCGACATTCTGGAAAACTACGCACAGGTGGTGGAGGAAAAGGACGAGAAGACCGGTAAAAAGAGGTACAAGCAGATCTTCCCCCGCTACCACCAGTTGAAGGTGGTGCGCATGCTGCTGGCCAATGCCGCCGGGAGCGGCGTCGGCAGGCGCTACCTGATCCAGCACTCGGCGGGCAGCGGCAAGAGCAACTCCATTGCCTGGCTGGCGCACCAGCTCGTTGGGCTTGAGCACGAGAGTAAGGCGTTGTTCGATTCGGTGATTGTGGTCACCGACCGGCGCGTGCTCGACAAGCAGATCCGCGACACCATCAAGCAGTTTGCCCAGGTTTCCGCCACCGTCGGCCATGCCGAACATTCCGGCGACCTGCGCCGCTTCCTCAAGGCAGGTAAGAAAATCATCATCACCACCGTGCAGAAGTTCCCGTTCATCCTCGATGAGATCGGCGACGAACACCGCAAGAGCAAGTTCGCCATCATCATCGACGAGGCCCATTCCAGCCAGGGCGGCAAGACCACTGCCGCGATGAACATGGCCGTTGCGGAGAAGCCGGGTGAATACAGGGCGGAATGGGACGAACTGGATACCGAGGACAAGATCAACAAGATCATGGAAGGCCGGAAGATGGTGACCAACGCCAGCTACTTCGCCTTCACCGCGACCCCCAAGAACAAGACCCTGGAGATCTTCGGCGAGCCGGACCCGCAGCCGGACGGCACCGTAAAGCACCATCCGTTCCACAGCTATACGATGAAGCAGGCCATCCAGGAGGGCTTCATCCTCGATGTGCTGAAGAACTACACCCCGGTGGAGAGCTACTACCGTCTGGCCAAAACGGTGGAGGACGACCCGCTCTTCGACGCCAAGAAGGCCCAGAAAAAGCTGCGCCGCTATGTGGAGTCGCACGAGCACGCCATCCGCGAGAAGGCCGAGATCATGGTGGACCACTTCCACGCCCAGGTGATCGGCCACCGCAAGATCGGCGGCCAGGCCCGGGCCATGGTCATTACCAACGGCATCGTGCGGGCCATCCAGTATTTCCACGCCTTCAAGGATTACCTCAAGGAGCGCAAGAGCCCTTACGAGCCCATCGTGGCTTTTTCCGGGGAGCACGAGTACGGCGGCAAAAAGGTCACTGAGGCGACCCTGAACGGCTTTCCCAGCAGTCAGATCCCGGACAAGGTTCAGCAGGACCCGTACCGTTTCCTGATCGTCGCCGACAAGTATCAGACCGGCTACGACGAACCACTGCTGCACACCATGTACGTGGACAAGGCGCTTTCCAGCATCAAGGCGGTGCAGACTCTCTCGCGGCTCAATCGCGCCCATCCGCAGAAGCACGACACTTTTGTGCTCGATTTCTACAATGACTCGGAGACCATCCAGAAGTCGTTCGAGCCCTATTACCGGACCACCATCCTCAGCGACGAGACCGACCCCAACAAGCTCCACGATCTGAAGTCTGAGCTGGACGGCTACCAGGTCTATTCGCAGGTGCAAATCGACGACCTGGTGGGGCTCTACCTGAACGGCTCGGATCGCGACAAGCTCGACCCGATCCTGGATGCCTGCGTGGCCACCTACAACGCCGATCTCGATGAAGACGGCCAGGTGGACTTCAAGGGCAAGGCCAAGGCTTTCGTCCGCACCTACGGCTTTCTGTCCTCGATTCTGGCGTACTCGAATGCCGACTGGGAAAAGCTGTCGATCTTTCTGAATGTCCTGATCCCGAAACTCCCCGCGCCCAAGGAAGAGGACCTGTCCCGGGGCATCCTGGAGGCCATCGACATGGACAGCTACCGTGTCGAGGTGAAAACCAGCCTGAAGATTGGCCTTCCGGATCAGGATGCCGAAATCGGACCGGTGCCGACCAGCGGCGGCGGCCGCAAACCGGAACCTGAGCTGGACCAACTGAGCAACATCATCAAGGCGTTCAACGACCAGTTCGGCAACATCGAGTGGAAGGACGGCGACAAGATCCGCAAGGTCATCGCCGAGGAGATCCCGGCCAAGGTGGCGGCGGACGCGGCCTACCAGAACGCCATGAAGAACAACGACAAGAAGACCGCCCGGATCGAGCACGACGCCGCGCTGCAGCGGGTCATGATCGACCTTTTGTCCGACCACACCGAGCTGTTCAAGCAGTTCAGCGACAACCCGTCATTCAAGAAATGGCTGGGGGATACCATCTTCGGCGTGACCTACCAGCAACAGGCCAATAAATCTGCAACGGGGGCGAGCCATGGACGTTAAGACAGCCGCCATTCAGGTTTTACAGCAGGCCGGAACGGAACTGCACGCCAAGGATATCGCCGAGCAGATCATGGCTGCCGGTCTCTGGCAGTCCGAAGGAAAGACCCCAGACGCCACCGTCAGCGCCCGGCTCTACTCCGACATCAAGAACAACGGAGACCAGTCACCCTTTGTAAAGGTCGGTCCTCAGACCTTCGCGCTTCGGGATTCCGCTGAAATACCGAGCGGCGCTGGGCCGGTTCCTGCGGCCGTCCAAGAGGCTCCAAAACCTTCTCCTGCAAGCGTGGGTTTCTCCTTCACAGATTGCGCTCAGAAGGTGCTTGAGGAGTTCGGTGGCAAGAAGCCGATGCACTACAAGGAGATCACCGAGAAGGCCCTGGCGAAAGGATGGTTGGTGACAGGCGGCAAAACGCCCGAAGCCACCATGTACGCCCAGGTGATCACCGAGATCAAGCGCCAGCAAAAACGTGGTGAGCGCCCTCGCTTCGTTCAGCACGGCCGTGGGTATGTGGGCCTCAGCCAATGGATGGGGCGCGGACTGGCGTTCCAGATCGAGCAGCACAACCACCAGGTTCGAAAGGCCCTGCGCGAGCGCTTGCTGGCCATGAAGCCCGGCGAGTTTGAGGAGCTCATTTCGCAGTTGCTGGCGGAGATGGGCTTCGAGATGGTCGAGGTGACCAAGCTCAGCGGTGACGGCGGCATCGATGTCCGGGGCACCCTGGTGGTGGGCGATGTGGTCCGCATCAAGATGGCCGCCCAGGTCAAGAAATGGAAGCTCAAGAACAACATCCAGGCCCCGGTGGTACAGCAGGTACGCGGCAGCCTCGGAGCGCACGAGCAAGGTCTGATCATCACCACCAGCGATTTCAGCCCAGGAGCCGTTAAGGAGGCCGCCCAGGCAGACAAGACCCCCATCGCGCTGATGAACGGGGAACAGCTTGTGATGCTGTTGATGGAACATGGCATCGGCGTCCATCGCTCCACACCGGATCTGTTCGAGATTGATGAGGATTTTGCTCTGGGAGGGAACGTGAAATAAAGGCTGCGAAAGGTTCTCAAAAATACGATCACAGCTCGAAATACGAGGCGCAAAAATAAAAGGTGAGAGCGTAATGAGGGGAAATCTGCCAAAGCCTATCAAGAAGCAGCGCGAAGTGCTGTACATGCCTTCAGCAGGGCACACTGCCGTGCTCGGAACTGCTGGAAGCGGTAAAACGACACTCGCGCTCTATCGGGCTGCCTATCTGTCCGAGCCGTCGATGCCACATGCTGGAAGGACGCTGCTCCTGACATTTAATAAAACACTTGTCACCTATCTTAAGTATCTCAAGCCTATCGAGCTACAGAATGTCCAAGTTGAAACCTACCATACATTCGCACGTGGTTATCTCAACAACCGTGGGAAAATGAGTAGGAATTGTATTTGCGATCCTGACTACAGAAACGCATTCATTTCCCAAGCAGTCAAAGCAGTCGAATCCGGCTACGAACCGTCAAAATTCTTTAAGAGGCCCCTCGAATTTTTCTCTGACGAAATCCAGTGGATTTTCTGCCATGGGATCACTT
Source organism: Marichromatium sp. PS1 (assembly GCF_041155115.1). Lineage (NCBI taxonomy): Bacteria > Pseudomonadati > Pseudomonadota > Gammaproteobacteria > Chromatiales > Chromatiaceae > Marichromatium > Marichromatium sp. PS1. The sequence continues at coordinate 1,447,974 of NZ_BAAFHB010000002.1, read as the reverse complement.
CTCAAGAGGAATATGTGGAAGTGGAGCGCGTTGGGCGTATCGGCACAAATCTTTCTCGCAAGCTTAGGCCGGTCATGTACGAGATTCTCAACAAGTATCTCGAGATTAGAACTGCCGCCGGAAAATTGTATGACTGGGATGACATAGCTATTGCTGTGCGAAAAGAGTTCGAGGAGGATTCCTCGGCCCGTTTTTATAAGCACATAATCGTTGATGAAGGGCAAGACTTCTCCCCAGAGATGATTCGCTCGCTGGCGGCAGCAATCCCCGAGGATGGTTCACTTTCGTTTTTCGGGGACGTTGCCCAGCAAATCTATGGACAACGGATGAGCTGGCGCTCTGCAGGACTGAACATCCCACAGCAGTGGTTCTTCAAAGAAAACTATCGAAATACAAAACAGATCGCCCAGTTGGGTTTGGCCATTTCCAGGATGCCTTTTTTTCAGGATATTCCTGATTTGGTTGAACCCACATCACCAAGGGCCGACGGTGCCTTGCCTACCGTGGTCGACTGCACTGACAAGGATCAGCAAGTTGAAATCGCACTACGGGCAGCAAGAGGCGCTGGGAAAACCCAGAGTGTTGCCATACTCGTAAAGGATAGAGCCCAGGAGAGGATTTTCAGCTCCGCCCTGGGAGCAAACGCTACACGATTGCACCGCGACCTCCAAGTATGGAATGACGGCCCCGGAATTTACCATGGCACCTATCACGCGGCTAAGGGGCTTGAATTTGACGTAGTGATACTTCCTTTCTTGGATGCGGACAATCTTCCCGATCCAGGCTACATAGACTCTCACGGGGAAGAGGATGGTCTTACGCATGATGGAAGACTTCTTTATGTAGCGGTAACAAGAGCAAAAACGAACTTGATTCTGCTCTACACCGGTGAGCTTACGTCACTGCTACCCGTTGACGAATCACTCTACCAGAGGGTCAAGCCATGAACTTGATTCAACAAGAGTGCGCCAACCGTGGAATCACTCGGGCCTGCCATTTTACGCAGTCGAGAAACCTCGCTCATATTTTTGACGATCCTCTCGGGCTTTGTTCGAAGCGGACGCTTCAGCAGTATGATATGCCGCATAATCCGACCGACCCAGACCGATATGACGGGCGGGATGATCTGATTTGCTGTTCTATCGAATATCCGAACACCTACTACTTCGCGAAAGTCCGGGAACAAGATCACTTGTTCAAGGACTGGGTAGTGTTGATGATCGATCCCAGCTACCTGTGGCACCCTGAGACTTGCTTTTGCCCGTGCAATGCCGCTCGGGCTCGGGGTGCTTATATCCAAACAGGGATAAACGGGTTTCGATCACTTTACGCGGATACATCCCCAGGAATTACTTTTTCCCGTCCTGCCAGACATCTTCCCGCTGCACCAACCGATATTCAGGCGGAAGTTCTCCTTAAAGACCCGATTCCACTTGATTCAATTATCGGTATTGCCGTTCATACAGAAGAACAGGTCCATCGGGAAATATGCAGATTGGAGATCCAGGGAATAACACTCGACAAACCAATTTACATCGCTCCGGACTTTTTCAATAAGGCATCGCTTTCGCGGTTGATTCAAAGCGGAGTCCGAGCGACGGAAACGATATATGAAAACGGAGGTCTACATGACCGATAACAACACAATAAGGCTAAAAGCAAGCAAAGGCGTAGGAGCCATGCTTGGTGCTGCTTTTGGTGACGCACTGGGTTGGCCCAATGAGCGAATTGCCAAATCAAACGCCTCACAACAAACCCAAGGGCGTCTGCATGATTTTAAGAGATGGACTCGACGTTCAGGCGGCCGCTTTTTTCCTCATGAAGAGATTATTGAGGAAGGTGAGTACAGCGACGACACCCAACTCATACTGTGTCTCAGTCGGTCTTTGCAGAAAGGTGAAAGGTGGTGGGAACACTTCACACAGGTGGAGTTACCCTTTTGGTCCGTTTATGAACGTGGTGGTGGCGGAGCAACCAAAAGAGCTGTGGAGTCATGGCTGGATGGTGTCATGCCATGGAGTTCTAGCCGGAAGCCGCAGGATGTGAAGCGATATTATGACGCGGGCGGAAACGGTGTCGCGATGCGCGTCCTCCCTCACGTCTTGCTTCTGGGCGAAAAGGAATTCCCCAAAATAGCCACCAACATTTTCCTTGATGGTATAGCAACACATGGACACCCCCGGGCGCTGTTAGGCGCTTTGGCTTACGGTTTCGCGCTTTGGGCGGCTTTTCGAAAGGATTCGAAACTGGCTTATGGTGAATTGGTGGAAGAATTGATCAAGAACGTCGATCTCTGGTCTGCTCTTCCGGCCACACCAAGCATTCCGCCAGAATGGCGGAGCCAAGCGGAAAAAAGCCTTCAGGACTATATTAAACTTTGGGAGTCGACCAAAGCTGAGGTCATGGACCATCTTGAAGTTTGCCGAGCTGAACTCTCGAAAGGGGCTTTGAGTCTCGATGACGATGTACTGAAAAAACTCCAATGCTTCAACAGTAAGATAAGCGGAGCTGGAACCGTTGCTGCGATAGCCTCAGTGTACCTGGCATCCCGCCACGCTACCGATCCAATTAATGGCGTGGTAAAAGCCGCATTCGCCATTGGTTCAGACACCGATACAATCGCCTCAATGACGGGTGGTCTGCTCGGCTGCATTAGTGGCCCCGACTGGCTATCCCCTGTGAAGCAAGGCATTCAAGACGCTGCCTACATCGAGAAAAATGCATTTCGATTAGCAAACGGACATATTGGAGACAAGCCTACTCATGGAGTTGTCAAGAGATCCTTGCTCAAGAATTGGGTTGATGAAGTTGTAATTGCTCCTGATTCGAGCGAAGTCAGTCTCCCTGACCGAAGAAAGGCCAAGGTAAATCGGGGGCGTGATTACATCGGACGCAGCGGGAAGTTCAAAGTCGAATTCCGACGTTTGACCACCGACGACGGCCAAATCATCTACCTGAACAAGATTTCAAAGGGCGATTTCGAGCCAATAGCCAACAACCTGAAGCAAACCAGCTTACCTCACCAGCAGCCTTCTAAAAGTCGTGGATGCGGTTCAAAGATACCTGTGGCCTCATTCGAAAAAGCCATTTGGTTCTATCGTGACTGCCTCGGCTTAACTGTGAAGAAACAGAGCGCGGATGTGGTTGTTTTCGACCAAGGACTCGTTTTGGTTCCCTTGAGCTACACGAACAATGTCCCTCAAGGGATGCAACTGCGAGCGATGCTCTACATTCAGGCAACGAACATTGCTGAGCGCTTTCGGTGGGTTAAAGAGAGCGATTTGCAGATAGTTACTGTGTTGGCTCCGTGGGGAAAATCCGGGATGCTTTTTTTCAGAAGTCTTGACCCGGATGGCAATGTCGTCGAGGTCTTTTCGGCCGATGGGCAGTGACTTGATAAATAATCGTGCCCAGGGCTGCCTCCTTGGACAGCTCACCGGTGACGCCCTTGGCAGCCTGGTCGAGTTCCAGTCGTGAGGTTCCCCTCGAATTTCGTCCCCCAAGGATTGACGTAGACTGACGATCAAACCTTGGAGAGCACGATGCAGAAGATCCCGAAGCGGGTATACACGCTGGAGTTCAAGGAGCAGGCGGTCAAGCGGGTGCAGTCGTGTCCCCTTCCCCAAAAATAGGTCCAGCGAAAAGTAGAGACCGACGGCATGATGGTGGTCGAGCAAAGGAGAGCCCACATGCGCAAGAGCAAGTACAGCGAGCAGCAGATCGTTGACGCACTGCGTCGTGCTGAGTCTGGAGTAGCCGTCAAGGACGTGTGCCGGGAGCTGGGCGTCAGCGCGGCGACCTTCTATCAATGGCGCTCGAAGTACGGGGGGATGGAGGCTTCGGACCTGAAGCGGCTGCGCGCGCTGGAGGAGGAGAATCGCCGGCTCAAGCACATGTACGCGGATCTGAGCCTGGATCACAAGATCCTGAAGGAGATCGTCGAAAAAAGCGCTGAGCGCCAGGGCGCGCCGCGCCCTGGCGGGTGAGTCCATGGCCGAGGGTGTGAGCAAGCGGCGCGTCTGTCGACTGCTCGGGCTGAGCCGTTCGGTGCTCGACGATCACGCTCGCCCGCGTGACGACGGGCCGCTGATCAAGGCGCTGAGCGCGCTGGCCGAGCGCCATCCATCCGCCGGTTTTCGCAAGCTCTATGTGCGGCTACGCCGCGCCGGACATCCCTGGAACCACAAGCGGGTCTGGCGGGTGTATTGCGCGCTCAAGCTCAATCTGCGGCGTCGGCGCAAGCGGCTCCGGGCGCTCCGCCCGCCGCAACCGCTGGTGCAACCGATCCGTCCCAACCTGCAATGGTCGGCCGACTTCATGAGCGATGCGCTGAGCAGCGGCATGAGCTATCGCACCTTCAACCTCATCGACGACTACAACCGTGAGGCGCTGCGTATCGAGGTCGACGTCTCGCTGACCTCGGCGCGCGTCATTCGCGTACTCGAGCAGGTCATCAGTGTCCGGGGGCGCCCCGAGCGTCTGCGTCTCGACAACGGACCGGAGTTCACCAGCACCGCCTTCCAACGTTGGGCCGCCGAACGTGGCATCGCCCTCGACTTCATCAGCCCCGGGAAACCGACCCAGAACGGCTTCATCGAGCGCTTCAACGGCAGCTTCCGCCGCGAGGTCCTCGATGCCTGGCTCTTCAACACCCTCGAGGAGGTTCGCCAACAGGCAGACGACTGGCTCGACGAATACAACCTGCGCCGACCGCACGAATCGCTCGGCGATCTTTCACCAATCGAGTTTCTCAACCGCCGCGGACATGCCGCAGTGTCTATTTATGGATGGACCTAAAAAGGGGGAGTTGATGAGGTTCCCCTGTTTTTTCGTCCCCCAAGGGGTTGGTCTCATGCGACCGTCTGGTCGCGGCGCTGTCTCGCCTCCCACTGTTGCATGAACTCGACGGGTGAACGGTAGCCGAGTGTCGAGTGCAGTCGCTTGCGGTTGTAGAAGACCTCGATGTACTCGAAGGCCGTGGCGCGCATTGCCTCGCGGGTCGGGAAGCGCTCGCCGAAGACGCGCTCGTGCTTGAAGCTGTTGAACCAGCTCTCGGTCGGGGCGTTGTCCCAGCAGTTGCCGCGCCGGCTCATCGAGCAACGCATGGCGTAGCGGCGCAGGCGTTGTTGGAAGGCGTGGCTGGCGTACTGGCTGCCCCGGTCGGAGTGGTGCAGCAGCCCTGGTGGCGGCCGGCGCCGGGCATGGGCCATGTCGAGGGCGCTGATGACCAGCTCGGCGTCCATGCGGGCGCGCATCGACCAGCCGACGACCTCGCGGTTGAACAGGTCGAGGACGACGGCCAGATAGAGCCAGCCCTCGTCGGTCCAGAGGTAGGTGATATCGGCGCTCCATACCTGATTCGGGGCGCTGGGCCGGAAGTCCCGGGCGAGCAGATTCTCGGCGACGGGAAGACGGTGGCTCGAGTCGGTCGTGACGCGATAGCGACGCCGATGACGGCCGCATAGGCCGTGCGCACGCATCAGCCGCTCCACACGCGCCTTACTCGCGCTCAGGCCGCGGGCGCGCAACGCTCGCACCATCCGCGGACTGCCGTAGGCGCCACCGCTCTCGGCGTGGAGGGTCTGCAGCAGCAGCGTCAGCTGCGCGTCACTCAGCCCCTGGCGCTGGCCGCCGCGCTGCCAGGCCCGATAGCCGCTGGCACTGACGCCCAGCAGCGCGCACAGCCGACGCAGGCCGTGCGCGCCGCGATGCGCATCGATCCAGGCGTACTTCACAGCGCATCCTTCGCGAAGTACGCCGTCGCTTTTCGCAGGATCGTGTTCTCCTCGCGAAGCTCGGCAACCTCGGCGCGCAACCGCGATAGCTCCATCTCCTCGGGCGTCACCGCCTTGCCCGCGCTCGACTCCAGCTTCCCCGCCTCGCTGCGCCGCACCCAGTTGCGCACCGTCTGCTCCACCAGGCCCATCTCGCGCGCCACCGAGGCGATACTGCGCCCCGACTGCACCCGCTTGACCGCCTGCTCCTTGAACTCTAGCGTGTATACCCGCTTCGGGATCTTCTGCATCGTGCTCTCCAAGGTTTGATCGTCAGTCTACGTCAATCCTTGGGGGACGAAATTCGGGGGGAACCTCATTGACACCCCGGCATCGAGTGCGCGCTCGAGCATCGTACGCGCCAGGGCTGGTTTGGTCTGGAAGCGGTGTGCCTGCTCCGGGACACCGGCCTCAGCGCAGCGTGCGGGGTCATTCGCCCAACATTTGGGCAGGTACAGCGCCCGATCGATGAAGGCCGCGCCGTGCCGGCTGGCGTAACACAGAAACACCCCGACCTGACTGTTCTCGACCCGGCCCGCCGTGCCGCTGTACTGGCGCTGCACCCCCACCGAGTGCGTGCCCTTCTTCAAGAAACCGGTCTCATCGACGATCAGCACCGCCTCGGCGTCGCCCAGCGCCTCGACGACATAGGCACGCAGCACCTCGCGCGCCGCCTCGGCGTCCCAGCGTGCCGTGTTGAGCAACCGCTGCACCCCGTCCGGGCGCCGTTCGCCCAAGGTTTCGGCCAGCTGCCAACCGTTCTTGCGTGGCACTGTCTTCAGCAGCCCTTGCAGATAACCCCGCGCTCGGGCGCGCGGCTCAGGACGACGAAAGCAGTCCGCCAGGCGCTGATGGATCCTGTCCAGTTCCGTCTCCCAGCCAGAGACCTCGCTGTACTTCATGTTGTTTGAAAATTAAGCCGTTGAGTCTACATATCACAACACAAAAAATGTGCGGCTGTAGTAGTAGAGCAAGGCGGCGCGGCGCCGACGCTGGACTCGACCGAGCCCTACGCCGCTTTCAAGTCGTTTCTGGACGCGTCCAAACCGGACCTTGCCGGTCGCCGCTTCCTGCTGATGGTCGACGAGGCGGACCTGATGCCGGAGCGCCGCCTCGGCGAACTGTTGCCGGGTTTCTTGCGGGCCTTGATGCAGGGACCACGGTATCCGGTGGTGTTGCTATTCTGTGGCACCACACGGCTGCACGCGATGGCGCGGGACTACTTTTCCATCCTGTTCAATACGGCGCAGTTCCGCACGGTGAGCTATCTCACCGAGGCCGAGTCGGCGGAAGTGCTGACCAAGCCAGCCGACGGCATCCTGGAGTACGATCCTTCGGTGTTGGCGGAGGGCTACCAGCTTACCCGCGGTCAGCCCCTATTGTTACAGCTGATCGGCGCGACCTTGATCAACGCCTTCAACGAACAGGCGCGCTGTGGCGAGGAGCGCAGCAACTATGTCAGCACCGCCGACTTCGCGCGGGCCGTGAACACGGTTGTGCAACTGGAGACGAACGCAGCCTTCGAGAACCATTGGCAGGACAGCGACCCGCAGACGCACCGGGTGCTGGCGGCGCTGGCTTGGGCGACGGATGACCACAACCGCCGCCAGTTCGACATCGACGGCATTGAGGCGGCCATGACCGAGAACCGGCTCCCCCTCCCCCGCGCAGACATCTTCCGTATCCTGGAGCACCTGGCCGATGATGAGGTGCTGGAGCGCGACGGCCCGACCTATCGCTTCTGGGTACCGATGTACCGCCGCTGGATCGCCTGGCGCTGGCCGCCGCAGCGAGTGCGGGACGAGATGGTGATCTGACGGGATGTGTGTAGCGGCCAAGATGGGCGGTCGGATAAATTTCAGCGAGTGACTGCATCGATCACCATGTCCACGCCTCACCGTGCCCAGGGTGACCAATTCCACTGATCCGGCGCCAGATAACTAACTCGACAGTTCACCCAGCCGCTCAGTCGGTTGGACGCGAACGAGCGCGCGCTGTTCGAGGACCTGGTCGAGCAGTGCCTCGGCGAACGACTCCGCCTGGAGCAGGAGCGGGTGGGGTTCAGCTGGTTGGAGCAGGCGCTAACGGCGCTGTCGTAGAGATCGTTTCAGAGCCCACGCCCCTGGGCATGGACCTGATCGAAGACCGCCTCGAGCGCGGCGTGGGTCCCGCGCAGGCCGTCGATCACCTGTCCGGCCCAGTCGAAATAGGCGCGCTGGCGCTCACGGCTCCAGTCCGGTGGGGGCGAGTCGAGGATGTCGCGCAGGTTGCAGATCTTGTCGGCGAGCTTGACCAAGCGGGCCTGCTCGGAGAGCTGCGGGGCGTGCTCGATCTGCAGCCGTTTACGCTCGTGCTGGGCCAGCGACCTGTCGTCGCTGACCTCGAGCACCACGGCGGTGACGGTATCCCCGAAGTGCTCGATCAGCTCGGCCTCGGTGGTGGCGGTGTCCTCGATGGTGTCGTGCAGCAGCGCGGCACAGAGCACCACGGGGTCAGTCACCCCGGCCTCGTCGATCAGCACCCGGGTCAGGGCGATCGGGTGGTTGATATAGGGCGAGGCACGCTCGTCCTTGCGGCGCTGGTCGCGGTGCTTGTCCGCGGCGAAATCGAGCGCGCGCACGAAGTCGGCCAGGGACTCATACTGCATCGTCGTCATCTTCTTCACTCCTCGGGGCCGCCACATCCCGGACGACGGCCTTGGCCAACGGAACGAGACGACAGGCACGGGGCACGCATGGACCCGCCGGGCACCGTCTCGCATCCAGAGCATCACGCCCCCCGTCCATGGGCCTTGCAAGGCCACATGCGGCGATGATTGATGGAATCCTGCGACAAGGCGCGGGCGCTGTTCAACCCCGAATCACCGATGACAATCCCACGCCACGGCGATCACCAGAGCGGCATCCGCCAACGAGGTCAAGGGGTGATCCGGGTCGCAAGGCCGACCAAGGGTTCGACGGGACGGCGACAGCGGGAGGAGGAGCGGAGGCTGAACGACATGGCCGCGCTTGCGCGCGACGTCAAGGCACGGGTGTGTCCCGCCAGCCATTGAAGATCAGAGTTCCGGTGGTGTCTGACTCCAGGTTGATCGACTGCTCGAAGGAGCGCGACAGCGTCCGGGCACGAATCCGGTAACGCCCTTCCGGCAGGCGCAGCAGCAGCCAGGGCCCGGGGGAATGCAGCGACACCAGCGGCCCGCCATCGGCGCCGAGGATCTCGACCGCGACGTCGCCGAGATAGCGACCGTCGCGCAGCGCGAACTCGAGCTTGAGGTTGTAGTCGATGCCGAGGCGTGTATCGAGATAACGACGTTCGTCGAGTCCGACCCCACCGCTCACATAACCGATGCCCTGGCGCTCTCCCGGTGTCAGCAGCAGTCCATCCTGGGCCAGGGCATCGGTCAGACCGAGCAGCACCGTCAGCGACAGCGCCCCCATCATCACACGCCATCCGTGCACCAACCATTGCAAGCTCATCGGTCCATGTACTCCCGCAGGAGACAAAACGCGCACGTCATCAGCCATGCCAACGCAGCCGACCGCCGGAACGGGCGAAACTGCTGGCGATCAGCGTCTCCCATGGCGAGGCATCTCCACCCAACAGACAGAGCGCGGCCCGTGTCTGTACCGACAGACGCCAGCGCCCCGCCCGGGTCGCGGCGAGCCAGGCCCGGGCGAGTTCGCACCCCAGCTCATCACCATCGGGCGGCTTGCGTAGGCCCGCGCGACGCTGCAGGGGCAACGCGGATGGCGAACGCGAGCCATGTCTCCAACGGACGCCGGACGATGCCTGGGTACATCTCCAGCAACGAAAGACACAGGGTGCAGCGGGGGGTGCGTCGCCCCCTGAGCAGTCATTTTCGGTCATCGTGCATCTCCGTGGTCTGATTGCGCAGCGGATCGCACATGCGGAACAGCCCATCGAGCGATCCGATCGGTCGCCTACAGCAATTCCGTCCCTGGACCTGAAGCAAGAGTACAGGGCGGCGGGACCACTCCAACGACCGCTCATCATGTTGCAGCGCAAAAAAACGTCCCTATCTAGTTCGACGGGCGGGCCGAAATGACCCGCCGCCTATCTTCAAGGCCCCCATGTACCGACATCCTGGCGCTATCCTCAAGCGCCCGACACCGTCTCACCGAGACAGCACAGGAGGTGTAGAGATGACCATCCCATCGCCCCGTATCGCGTTCGCGCTCACCATCGGCCTGCTCGGCGCGCCGATCCTCGCCGGCTGTGAACAGGAGGGACCGGCCGAGGAGGCCGGACGCAAGATCGACCAACAGGCCGAACAGATCGGTCAGCAGCTGGAGCAGGCTCGCGACGCCGTCACCGAGGCACTCGAGGGTGCCGGGGACCGGGTCGAGCAGGCGACCGACCAGCTCGAGGACAACGGCGAGCGCTGACACCCCGGGGCCCGGCCTGCCGGGCCCTGCCCCCCCCCCGGCACCCGCCACGGCAGCGCTACGGGACGAAGGCGTCAGCGTAACTGGCGTACCGCCCCACCGCCGGGCACCAAGGGCGCACGGCGAGGCGAGTCCGCGGCCGGCAGGCCGGCGATCCGCCAGGCTGTCCGCATATCCCCGAACAGACGCTCGGCACAATCCGCCGGAAGTCCCAGCGCGCGACACGGATCGGCGCGCGCATGCCCCTCCAGATAATCACCTCGCAGCCGATCGATCAGGTCCCAGTGCGTCTCGGTCAACTCGCCGAGACGTAGCTCGGCGGCGATCGCCAGCGCCAGGTCGCGACTCCACAGCTCGGGGTCCTCGAGAAATCCCTGCTCGTCGAATAGGTCCTGATGGCACGGGGTCGAATCGTCCATCGCAACCTCCAGCATCGGTGGTCGGATTGGGGGTGCGCAGTCAGGCTGCGCCCCTGCCCTACACAAGGTAGACGGCGATCGCGTAAACGGTAGTCCGCGCAGGGCCATCGGCCACCGGCGCGCACCACAGATGACGCTCGACGTCACAGCGCTGTCCACGAATCGTCATCCCCGTCTGGTGAAATCACGCGCTTGAGGGGAAACCCCACGCTGACAAGGTCGATACCGAACCCAAGGAAGCCGGTGAGCGGAGACACCCCGCCACCGCCATATCGCGAGGATCCGTAGCAATGATCGACAGCAAGCCACGCACCCTGGCCCGCGCCCTGCTCCTGGGGCTGTGCGCACTGGGCGCTGCCGGCGCGAGCGCCGCGCCCAAATACGTCTTCTATTTCATCGGCGACGGCATGGCCAGCCCGCAGATCCATGCCACCGAGGCCTATCTCGGCGCCCTGCAGCAGGACGACGCCGAGCCCGGCGGGACCAAGTCGGTGGCGCTGCACATGAGCCAGTTCCCGGTCCAGGGGATGCAGACGAGCTATGCCAACGACCGTCTGATCACCGGCTCGGCGGCCGCCGGCACCGCGCTCGCCTGCGGACTCAAGACCAACATCGGGGTCATCGCCATGGACCCGAGCGCCACTCAGCCCTACACCACGCTCGCCGAGCTGGCCAAGCGCAAGGGGATGAAGGTCGGCATCATCAGCAGCGTCTCGCTCGATCACGCCACCCCGGCGGTGTTCTATGCCCACGAGTCGAGCCGCAACAACTACGAGCAGATCGACCAGGCGCTGCTGGCGAGCGACTTCGACTACTTCGCCGGCGGCGGCCTGCGAGTCAACAAGTGGCAGAGCGAGCAGTACGCCGACCTGAGCAACGCCCAGCGCTACACCCTGGTGCGCGAGTGGGCGCGCGCCCGCGGCTTCCAGTACGCCGACGACCGCGCCACCTTCGACGCCCTCGCCCCGGGGCTGCGCACCATCGCCATCAACCCCTATCTCGACGGCTCCAACGCCATCCCCTACGCGCTCAATCGCAAGGCCGGCGACTACCCCGGCGGGCCCTACGAGGGCTCGATCAGCCTCGCCGAGTTCACCGCCAAGGGCATCGCCGTACTCGACGGCCCGCAGGGCTTCTTCATGATGATCGAGGGCGGCAAGATCGACTGGGCCGCGCACGCCAACGACGCCCGCGCCGCGATCGAGGAGACCATCGCCTTCGACGACGCCATCCGGGTCGCCGCCGACTTCGGCGCCCGCCACCCCGACGAGACCCTGATCGTGGTCACCGGCGATCACGAGTGCGGCGGCATGACGCTCGGCTTCGCCGGCACCGCCTATGACACCTACTTCGAGGTGCTCGCCGGCCAGCAGCTCGCCTACGACGACTTCGACGACCGGGTGTTCGAGGCCTATCTCGCCCAGTTCGACACCGCCCCGCCCAACATCGACGCAACCCTCTGGGGGCTGGTCTCGACCTACTTCGGACTCGACGGCGCCAGGCTCACCGAGACCCTCGAGGATGATCTCAGCGACTACGAGCTCGGACTCCTCGAGGCCGCCTACGACAAGACCGCACACAACCACAGCGACAACGCCGCCGAGGCCGACACCCTGCTCTACGGCGGCTACAACCCGTTCTCGGTGACCCTCACCCACCTGCTCAACCGCCGCGCCGGGATCGCCTGGACCTCCTATTCGCACACCGCGGTGCCGGTGCCGGTGCTGGCCACCGGCGCCGAGGCCTGGCGCTTCGGCGGCTATTACGACAACACCGAGGTGGCGCGGCGTATCGCCGCGGCCATGCGGGTCGAGCTCGATCAGTGAGCCCGACGGGCGTCCCCCTGGCGGGGGCGCCCGCCACCGGTCGCGCAGCAACGATGAAAAAAGACCTCCTCACCGTGTCACTCTTCGCCCTGCTCTGTCTGCTGCTGTGGCTGGCGCCCACCGGCTTCGAGCACAGCCGTCCCGAGGGCAGTCTGCTCGCCAAGGCACGGGTGATCGCCAGCGACGACGCCGATCTGCGCCAGCACGGCGTGGTGCGCACCGGCACCCAGACGCTCACCGTCGAGCTGCTCGACGGCGCGCAGCGCGGACAGCGCGCGCGCGTCACCAACGCGCTCACCGGCAAGCTCGAGTTCGACGAGTTCTACCGCCCCGGCGAGCGCCTGCTGGTCGAGTACCGTCTACGCGACGGCGAGATCGGCCTGGCCTATGCGCGCGGTCACTACCGTCTCGACCACCAACTGTTGCTGCTCGGGCTGTTCTGCGGTTTTCTCGTGCTGGTCGCCGGCTGGACCGGGGTCAAGGCGCTGCTCTCCTTCGTCTTCGCCGCACTGGCGCTGTGGAAGGTGCTGATCCCGCTGTTGCTGCGCGGGGCCGACCCCGTGCTGGTCGCCCTCGCGGTGGTCGCCGGGCTCACCGCCGCGGTCAGCCTGCTGATCGGCGGACTCAACCGCCGCGGCCTCACCGCCTGTCTCGGCGCGCTCGGCGGCCTGCTGCTCGCCTATGCGCTGGCGCGCATCTTCGCCACCGGCTTCGCTCTCCACGGCGTGGTGCGCCCCTTCACCGAGAACCTGCTCTATGCCGGGTTCGCCGGTCTCGACCTCACCGCGATCTTCCTCGCCGGGATCATCCTCGCCTGCTCGGGCGCGGTGATGGACCTGGCGATGGACATCGCCGCCGCGCTCGACGAGCTGCGCGCCAAGCGCCCCGATCTCGACGCGCGCGCGCTCTTCGTCTCCGGCATGGCGGTCGGCCGTTCGGTGGTCGGGACCATGACCACCACCCTGCTGCTGGCCTACTCCGGCGGCTACACCACCATGCTGATGGTGTTCATGAGTCAGGGGCTGGCGCTCTCCCAGGTGCTTAATATCCACTTCGTCGCCGCCGAGGTGCTCAACGTCATCGTCGGCAGCTTTGCCCTGGTCGCGGTCGCCCCCCTGACCGCACTCGCCGGCGCCCTGATCTATCGCCGCCCAGCACGCTGAAACGACCGATCGCGCGGCTGACGCGGCATCCATCATGTATTGCGGGTATCCTGCAGTGTCGGTGCACTCCTCCATGGAGTTGCACCCGCATTCGTCTGGTCTACACAGACATCGATCAGTCTCGACCCCTGTTATCCGCAATGCCATCACACGCCCAACCGGATCGCGATCATCTCGATACAGACAGCCCCGACGCGTCGTTGCTGACAGCGGTCGGCGTGCCGGTGCTGGTGCTCGACGACAGCCACCGCATCCACACCGCCAACCCGGCGGCAACGGCGCTGTTCGGTCGCGATCCCGTCGGTGAACACTGCTTCGCGCTGCTCGCCGGCGAGACGGCTGCGTGCGCCAACTGTCCGTCCACGCACGCGCACCCCGCATCAGCGCTGGCGCGCAACATTCGCGACGCGGAAGGTCGCGAGCACTACCTGAAGGAGTCACTGACCCACGGCCCGGATGGCCTGGTACTCACCCTGGTCGACATCAGCCGCGAGATCGAGGCGCTCAGACGCGCCGATCTCGGTCGTAAGGAGGCCCAGGCCAAGCGCATCATCCTCGAGCGCCAGCACCGCGAGGCGCTGCTCGAGCAGCGCGGACTCAGCCAGCTCATCGATGATCTCCCCGATGCCCTGGTAGCCATCTCCTCGGACCACCGCATCCTGCGGCGCAATGCCGCCGCCCGTCAGTGGTTCGCCACGGGCGAGACGGCGGAGAGCTGCCACGGGCTGCTCGGCCATGACGCACCCTGTCCGGACTGCCCGGCCCACGGCGGCTTCGCCCTCGGCTCCACGTGCAAGACCAAGCACCGGCTCGGCGGTCGCTACTACACCGAGCAGCTGATCGACACCGGCGACGGCAACGGCCTGCTGCTGTTTCGCGACACCACCCGCGAGATCCGGCTGATCGAGGAGATCCGGGCACAGCGCGCCACCATCACCCGCAACAACGACATCCTCTCCGGACTGTTACGCCTGGAGTCATTGATGCGCCACGCCGCCACTCCCGTGGATGTCGCCGACGAGCTCCTGGCGCTGTTCATGTCGGCCTGCGGCAGCGAGGCCGTCGCGCTGCGCCTCGACGACGGCCCGAGCGACCCGATCCGCCGTGGCGACCCGCCAGCCGAGCCGAGCCCCGACCAGTCCCGGCTGGAGATCGTCGGCGGCGACGGCAGACGGGTCGGCGAGGTCTGGTGGCGACCGGGCACCATCGAGGGCGGCGATGAGCTCGCCAGCCTCTTCTTCGAACCCTTCGGCGCCTATCTGCACAACCGGCGGCTGATGCGCCAGCTCGAGGAAAAGGCCAGCACCGATGCACTCACCGGCGTATACAATCGGGATTATCTGCATGCCGCGCTGGAGACGGCGCGGCATGATCATGCAACCAGGGCCATACCACATGCCCTGGTACTGGCCGACGTCAACCGACTCAAGCAGGCCAACGACCGCTACGGACACGAGGCCGGTGATCGGCTGATACTGGCCGTCTCCGAGCGGATCACCCAGGCGGTACGCGACTGCGACCTCGTCGCCCGGACCGGCGGCGACGAATTCGTGATTCTGCTCCCCGGATCCACCGAGACCGAGGCCGAGGCCCTGGTCGACCATCTCCAGCGGAACGTGTTCTCCGGGGCCAGCATCGAGGTTGCCCCGCACGAGCATTTCCCGGTCAGCCTCAGCCTCGGTGCCTGCGGGACCGATCGCACCCCGCCGGAGTCGCTGCTCAAGACCGCCGACGCACGCATGTATGCCGCCAAGGCGGCCTTCTACAAAGATCACAAATACAACAGATAGCTGCGATCGTATCGTCGCGAGGGACCCATGGCAGAGCCGCAGAACATCGACAAGAACATCGCCTCACTGGTCAAGGCCACAGAATCCATCCTCAACGGCGAATACGAGCGTCTCGACATCGATATCGACGCCGAGGGCATGCTCTCGGTGCTGGCGCAGAAGATCAACGCGCTGGTGGTCAACATGAAGAGCGCCGAGACCCCGCTGACCAACGCAGGCGAACAGGCGCCAAACGCCGTCAGTCACGCGCGCAACGTGATCGAACTGATGTCGCAGTCCACCGGCCAGGTACTCGACAACGCCGACCGGCTCTCCCAGGAGATCGAGAGCCTCGAGGGGCAGCTGCGGGGCGATACCGCCTCGGCCCCCGAGCACGAGCAGCGTCTCAGCCAGATCAAGCACCACCTGTTCGACATCGTCGCCTCGCAGTCCTACCAGGACGTCGCCCGACAGCGCATGGAACAACTGGTCGAAGACCTCGACCAGATCCGCGACTGGCTCGTTGAGGTGCTGGTGATCCTCAACATCCAGCAAAACAGCTCGATCGAGAACGTCGAGCAGAAGGCCCAGCTGCTGCGCGAGGTCAACGGGTCGAGCACCCCGGAGGCACTCAAGCAGGATCTGGTCGACGACCTGCTCTCCGAGTTCGGTTTCTAGGCCCCGTTCCTGCATCGAGCGAGCCCCGCCGACACGATCGATCAGGCGCTGCGAGGCACGGCCGCCCCCGGCCCCGCCGATGCGGGCGGGCGCGCGAGGCCGGCTTGATCCATCCTGGCCCCGCACCGACACTCACGGCGATGCGTCTCGACGACGCCAGCGAGTGGCGTACATCGGGGGCCGCCCCGCTCGGCGATGCGCCACCAGCCCCCCCAGCCGCAGGAGCCATCGATGCCACTGAGATCAATCGACCCCGCAACCGGCGCCCTCCACGCCACCCTGGAGCCGGCCACCGCCGCGATGCTCGAGCAGGCGCTCGCCAGCGCGAGCCGCGCTGCCGGCCCGTGGGGCACCCAGCCACTCGCCACACGCGTGACACTGCTGCGCGCCCTGGCCGAAGGGTTGCGCGCCGAGCGCGCCCGGCTCGCCCGACTGATCACCGACGAGATGGGCAAGCTCATCGCCGAGGCCGAGGCCGAGATCGACAAATGCGCACTGGTCTGCGACTACTACGCCGAGCACGCCGCGACCCAGCTCGCCGACATCCCGCTCGCGTCCGACGCCAGCCGCAGCCTGCTTGCCCACCAGCCGCTCGGCGTGGTACTGGCGGTGATGCCCTGGAACTTCCCCTTCTGGCAGGTCTTTCGCTGCGCTGCCCCGGCGCTGGCCGCAGGCAACGTGGTGCTGCTCAAGCACGCATCCAACGTGCCGCGCTGCGCGCTGGCGATCGCCGACCTGTTCGCCGCCGTCGATGCCCCCGAGGGCGTGTTCCAGACCCTGCTGATCGATGCCGAGACCGCCGAGCAGGTGGTCGCCGACCCACGGGTGCGCGCCGTCAGCCTCACCGGCAGCGAGCGCGCCGGACGCCGGGTGGCGGGGATCGCCGGGGCCAACCTCAAGAAGAGCCTGCTCGAGCTCGGCGGCGCCGATGCCTGCGTGATCCTCGAGGATGCCGACCTCGAGCGCGCCGCCGAGATCGGTGCCCGCTCGCGCTTCATCAACGCCGGACAGAGCTGTATCGCTGCCAAGCGCTTCATCGTCGTCGAGGCGGTGGCCGATGACTTCGCCGCGCGGCTCCAGTCCCAGGTCGAGGCGCTGGTGCCGGGGGACCCCCGCGACCCCGACACCACGCTTGCGCCACTGGCCCGCGAGGACCTGCGCGAGACCCTGCACCAGCAAGTCGAGCAGAGTCGCGCCGCCGGCGCCGAGCTGCGCTGCGGCGGACAACCGTTACCGGGACCGGGGTGGTTCTATGCGCCGACCCTGCTCGACCGGGTTGGACCGGGGATGCCCGCTTACGAGGACGAGCTGTTCGGACCGGTGGCGACGGTGATCCGGGTGGCCGACGAGACCGAGGCGCTGCGTGTGGCCAACGATACCCGCTTCGGGCTCGGCGGCAGCGTGTGGAGCACCGACATCGCGCGCGCCGAGCGCTTTGCGCGTGCCATGGCCTGCGGCGCGGTCTTCGTCAACGGACTGGTGAAGAGCGATCCGCGCCTGCCCTTCGGCGGGATCAAGGACTCGGGCTATGGTCGTGAACTCGGCGCGCCCGGCATCGCCGAGTTCCTCAATCTCAAGACCCTGTGGATCGGTTGAGCCCGGGGTCGGCTAGGCCGCCCGCATGCGCTCGGCGGCCAGGCTGACCACCGGCTCATCGCCCATCACCTCGGTCTGGTAGAAGGTGTGCCTGGGGATGACCACCAGGTCGCCGGGGCCGAGCACCAGGCTGCGCTCGCCGATCCCGACCCGCATCCGACCGCAGATGACGCCATCGATATGATCGATGCCGTGGTCATGGTCGGGGAGGAAGGTTCCGGGGGGATAGATGTCGAGTCGGGTCTGGAAACCGCGAGCCTCGAGCTTGCGTCGCATGCTCGCCTCGGTGAGCGCGCCGTCGCGCCGGGCATGCCAGTGTTCGATCTGCATGATGTGCCCTCCTGTGCCAGGATGACGGGGCGGTGACAGCAGCCCCTACCGTCACCTTAGCCGAGCCATCCTCCTTTGCAAGACGGCCCATCCGGCGGACCTTCACCCCCGTCGCACGCTTCAGTCGGGATCGCTCCCCGAGGTCTCGGTCAACGACAGCCGCATCGCGCAACGACGCTCCGGCGCCAGACCGTGCTCGGCCTCGTGACGCAGCACCGCGCACAGCCGCGACCCGAGCTGGTCCTCCTCCAGGACCCGGAACCCCAGGGTGGCGTAGAAGGGGGCGTTCCAACCGAGATCGCGGAAGGTGGTCAGGGTGAGCGCGTGGTAGTGACGCGAACGCGCCCAGGCGATCGCCGTCCGCACCAACCCCCGACCACCGCCGCGACGCTGCTGCGCCAGCCGGACCGCCAGCTGGCTGAGATGCAGGGTTCGCCCCACCGGCTCGGCACAGAGAAAGCCCCAGGGAGCGGGGTCGGCGCCATCTCCGACCACCCAGGAGGTCCCTGCCCGGACCGCCTCCAGGTGCGCTGCGACCGGCAAGACCCGATCATCGGCGATCCAGGCCAGCTCGGGGACGGTCCTGAACAACGCGCCGGCAGAGCGCTCGATCCCGGGCAGCACCTCGACCTCATCGCGCCGCGTCGGTCTCACCCAGAGGTCCCCCATCCTCAATGACGTGCCCGCTGGCGCAGCCGGGCCTGACGGGCACGGATGGTGGCGCGGCGGGTCGCGCGCCACAGACCACGCACCCCGAGCGCAAAACAGGCCGCGCCGAACAGGGTCAGGGACTGCTCGGTCCAGTGCAGCGACACCGGCTTGGGTTCGGTGATGGCCAGCGAGGGCAGGATCAGCACCACCGCCAGATCGACCGCGAGCAGCAGCCCCACCCCCCAGCGTCGCAGCCGCAACGCCGCCGTCAGCAGCAGAGCGCTCAACGCCAGCTTAGCGATCGAGGCCAGCGTCAGCAGCGGCAGGAACCAGCCACGTGCGATCCCCAGCAGCTCGACCCGCGCCGCGGCGACGGCGGCAACCAGCGCCAGCACCCCCAGGACCAGCCGCCAGGGATGTCGCAATGGCGGTCGCACCGTCGACCACAGCGCCACCGCCAGCAACGCGAACCCCGGCCCCAACAAGGGAAAGAGCGCCGCAGCCAGCCAGGGGATGTCCATCCCCAGGGTCACCACCAGCAGTTTCCAGCTCGCCTTGACCACCCCCGCGGCAAAGACCAGCACGGCACCGAGCCGGACCATGGCCAGCTGCGTGTCGTCGCGATCGCGGACATAGCCGGTCAGCCACCACAGGGCCAGACCGGTGACGGCCACGGGCAGCAGGTTGTAGAGCGCAAGGGCGAGAGAGAAATCGTACATCCAGGTATCCACCGCTTGAAATCATGGTTATTGCACCATGATCCGGCCTCGATCGCACCGTTCAGGATTCACGAAAACCAACAGGGATCCAGACAGCAGCCCCTGACATCACGGACCGACGACAGGGTTTAGAATATGCGCCCTGCCCGCACAAGCCGAGAGCATCGATCTTGAACCCACTGAAACGACTCGCCTCGCAGACCGCCATCTACGGCGTCAGCAGCGTCCTCGGGCGCTTTCTCAACTATCTGCTGGTGCCATTGCTGACCTACAGCTTCGCGCCCCAGTCCTACGGCGTGGTCGCTGAATTCTACGCCTACATGGGCTTTCTCGCGGTGGTGCTCACCTTCGGGCTGGAGACCGGCTACTTCCGCTTCCGCAACGGCGACACCTGGGCACCCGAACGGGTCTATGGCACCGTGGTACAGACCCTGCTCGTCGGCAACCTGCTGTTTCTGCTCGGCGCGCTGTTGGTGAGTGAGCCACTGGCGGCGCTGCTGCGCCATCCCGAACACCCCGAGTACATCTGGTGGTGCGCGGCCATCCTCGCCACCGACGCGCTCGGCGCCGCGGCCTTCGCGCGACTGCGCGCCGAGGAGCGTGCGGCGCGCTTCGCCGCGATCAAGCTGCTCGAGATCGGCGCCAATATCGGGCTGACGGTGTTCTTCATCGGTCTCTGTCGCCCCGCCTTCGAGCAGGACCCCAACTCGTTCCTGGGGGCGCTGTGGGACCCGGCGATCGGCATCGGCTACGTCTTCATCGCCAACCTCATCGCCAGCCTGCTCAAGCTCGGGTTACTCGCACCACAGCTGCGCGACGGGCTCGGTGGATTCCAGGGGGACCTGTTCCGCCGCCTGATCCGCTACTCGGCGCCGATGGTGGTGATCGGGCTGGCGGGGATCGTCAACGAGATGCTCGACCGTGCCGCGCTCAAGTACTTGCTGCCCTATGACGACGCCACCAACCTCGCCCAGCTCGGCATCTACAGCGCCTGCTACAAGCTCTCGATCCTGATGGCGCTGTTCATCCAGGCCTTTCGCTATGCCGGCGAACCCTTCTTCTTCGCCTACGCCCGCGAGCGCGACGCCCGCGCAGTCTACGCCCTGGTGCTCAACTGGTTCGTGATCTGCTGCGTCTTCATCTTCCTGATGGTATCGCTGTTCCTGGAGCTGTTCGGCTATTTCGTCGGTCCAGAATACCGCGCCGGACTCGGTGTGGTCCCGGTGCTGCTGATCGCCGGTATGCTGCTCGGGGTCTATGTCAATCTCTCGATCTGGTACAAGCTCACCGATCGCACCCTGCTCGGCGCCGGGGTATCGCTGATCGGCGCCGCGATCACGGTGGTGCTGCTGTGGTGGTGGGTGCCGATTCACGGCTATGTCGGCGCGGCCTGGGCGCACCTGGTGTGTTACGCGAGCATGGTGGCGCTGTCCTATCTGCTCGGACGGCGTTACTACCCGGTGCCCTACGAGGTCGGGCGGGTACTCGGCTATCTCGCCTTCGGCATCGGGCTCTATCTGCTCGGCGAATGGCTGACCGAGACGCGGGGCTGGTCGTCGGTGGCGGTGGGCGCAGCCATCCTGGCGGGATTCATCGCGGTGGTGGCGGCGACCGATGGCCGCCGCCTGCTGCGCCGGACGGCGCGGGCCTGAAGGCCCGGCAACCCGTCCGGCTGAGGCGGGATCAGAACTCCTCTTCGCCGCCGAAGTCGTCGAAGAAGGCGCCCTCGTCCTCGGGCATCGCCTCCATCGGGTCCTGCATCATCTCCGGCTCCATCGGCACCTCCGGCTCGGCGGGGATATCGGCGGCCTCGGCGTCGTCGGCGAACATGCCGGCGATGGCGTTACCGAGCAGCACGCCACCGGCCACGCCCATCGCGGTCTGCGCCGCGCCGGCGAGGAAGCCGCCGCCGCCACCGGCCTGGCCCTGCTGGAAGGGGGCCGCGCCCTGGCCCTGCGGCTGCGCGCCACGCCCGGCGCCCCAGCCACCACCGCTCGACTGACGCGGCTGACGGGCAGGCGCCTGCTGCTGTTGCTGCGCGCCGCCGCCGAACAGGCCGCCGAGGAAACCACCGCCGCTCTGCTGCGGACGCTCGGCGAGCTGCTTCTCGAGCTCCTCGACGCGCCCCTGCAGGTTCTGCAGGGCATGCTCCTGCACCAGCACCGCCTGGGCCATCAGATAGGGAGCCGCCGGCTGACGGGCGATCATGTCCTGAATCAGCTTCTCCGCCTCGGGATCACGCTGGCCGGACTGGGTCTCGGCCTGCTGCAGGCGCTGGAACAGACCCTCGATCGCGGATTGGTCCTGTGCATTCATCTTGCGGATTACCTCGTGATGTTCATTCGGTGGTCACGCACCGTCACGCGACGGTGTCTTCCACTGCCAGTGACAACAGAGTGTAAGACAAGGTTTCGATCAATATAATTCGAATCTTTTCTAGATAAGAGTTCGAAAAAACCGAACTGAAGGCGATGCGCGGCAGCAATTACAAGCACCTCTATTACTTCTGGATGGTCGCCAAGGAGGGTGGCGTGGTCCGCGCCGCCGAGGCGCTGCACCTCACCCCGCAGACCATCAGCGGCCAGCTGCGGGTGCTCGAGGAGCAGCTCGGCACCCGACTGTTCGACCGGCGCGGACGCGGGCTGACGCTGACCGAGACCGGGCGGCTGGCGTTCAACTTCGCCGACGAGATCTTCCGTCTCGGCGCGGAGATGGAGGAGGCGCTGCAGGGGCGGACCAGCGGCCGACCGCTGCAGTTCACCGTCGGGGTGGTCGACGTGGTGCCGAAGATGGTCGCCTACCGGCTGCTGGAGCCGGCGCTGCACCTGGCCGAGCCGGTGCGTATCCACTGTCGCGAGGGCAAGCTCGAGGCCCTGCTCGCCGATATCGCGGTGCACAAGCTCGACATGGTGCTCGCCGACACCCCGCTGGCCGGAGCGCTCAATGTCCGCGCCTTCAACCATCCGCTTGGCGAGTGCGGCATCACCTTCTTCGCCGCCCCGGCGCTCGCCGCGCGCTATCGCGCGGGCTTCCCGCAGTCACTGCACCAGGCGCCGATGCTGGTCCCGGCGCTCAACACCGCGCTGCGCGGCGCGCTGATGCAGTGGCTCGACCAGCTCGACATCCGCCCGCGGATCGTCGGCGAGTTCGAGGACCGAGCGCTGATGCAGGCCTTCGGCCAGGCCGGGGTCGGGGTCTTCGTCTCGCCCAGCGTGATCGCCGAGGAGACCCGGCGCCAGCACGGAGTCGAGACGATCGGCGCGACCGAGGCGGTGCGCGAGCGCTACTACGCGATCTCCGCCGAGCGCCGCCTGCGCCACCCCGCCGTCGTCGCCGTCAGCCAGGCCGCACGACTGGAACTCTTCCAGGCGGAGACCGAGGGCGGCGGAGGCCAGCCGCCAAAAGATTGAACCGCAAAGGTCGAACCGCAAAGTCACAAAGGACGCCAAGGGGGAGGAAAGTCTTCAGCTCCGAGTGAGAGCAAAGCACAGCGTACCCACCGGAGGTGAGCGGCGAGGTTCGTCGGTAGGCGTCGACGTCGATGTCGCCGCCAACCCGGCACACGACCGTCCTTTCCTTCGCGATCTTTGCGGCTTTGCGGCTTTGCGGTTCGACGCTCTCCTGCGCTCATCCGACTGGCTACTGACCAGCGTTCCCCGGATAATGCCCCGGTTTCCGCTGACCGTATTGACCGAGACCCCGCATGTCCGACCCGATCCGTTCGTCCCGCACTGGTCACCTGCGCGCGCTGCCCTTGCTGCCACTGCTCTGGGGGGCCGGAGGCGCCCGAGCGCAGTCCCCCGCGACGCTCAGCGCCGAGGCCGGCGAGCTGTTCGACCAGGGCTTCTTTCTCACCCTGGGCTTCTCCTTCATGGTCGGGCTGGCGCTCGGTTTCGCGCTCAAGTTCGCCTTCAAGGTGGCACTGGTGGTGGGCGGGGTGATCCTGATCGCCCTGGTCGGGCTGCAATCGATCGGCGTGGTGGAGATCAACTGGGCCGGGCTCGAGGGGCACTATGACACCTGGAGCGCCTGGACCAGCGCACATGCCCAGGCGCTCTTCGATCTGGTCGCGGCCAACCTCTCCGGCACCGCCGCCTTCCTCGCCGGCCTCGCCGCCGGGCTCAAGCTCTGAAGCAGCGCTCTCCCGCCCTCGCCCGAGCGTGACGATTCAGGGTCTCACGCCGGGCGCTCGAACAGATAGTGCCCGACGTACCACTCCTGACCATCACGGAAGGCGAACAGCTCGGCACAGGCCATGAAGAACAGCCGCCAACGCCGCCACCACAGCGGCGCGTCCGCCACCCCGTAGGTCTGCTCGAGCAGCGGCCAGACCTGCTCGCGCGCGCCATCCATGCGCGCCAGCCAGGCCTCCAGGGTGTGGGCATAGTGCAGCCCGTTCCAGCGCCAGCGATCGATCAGGCGCAGCCGGTCCTGAAAGGACAGCGGCAGGTCGTCGCTCGGCATCAGCCCGCCGGCGAAGAAGTAATGGCTCATCCAGTCGCTCGGACCGTCGTCCTCGAAGAAGTAAGGGTGGTGGCGGTGACAGAAGATGTGCATCAGCATCCGCCCGCCCGGGTGCAACCAGTCGTGGATGCGTCCGAGCAGGCGACGATGGTTGCGCATGTGCTCGAACATCTCCAGCGAGACCACGCGGTCATAGCGCCCGTCGGGTTGGAAGTCGTTCATGTCGGCGGTGATCACCTCGAGCCCGTCGAGCCCGAGCCGATCGCGCTCGGCCTCGATGAAGCGGCGCTGCGCGTGTGAGTTGGAGACGGCGGTAATGCGACAGCCCGGCAGGTGCTCGGCCAGATAGAGGCTGAAGGCACCCCAACCACAGCCGAGCTCGAGCACGCGCTGACCGTCACGGATGCCGGCGCGCTCCAGGGTCGTGGCGAGCGACGCCTCCTCGGCCCGCTCGAGCCGGTCGACGCCCTCGGGCCAGTAGCAGCAGCTGTACTTGCGCCGTGGTCCGAGCACGGTGGCAAAGAAGGCCGCCGGCAGCTCGTAATGCTGCTCGTTGGCGCGTTGCGGCACCTCGGCGACGGCCGAGTCATCCATCCGCGCGATCAGCGCCTGCTGTTGCGCCAGGGCCGCTTCGCAGTCGTCCTGCGGCAGGCTCGCCAGGCGCTGACGCAGCAGCGCGCGAATACCACCGCGCGTCACCCCGTCCGGCACCAGCCCCTGCTCGACCCAACGAATCGCCGTCGCTGTGGCATTGAACATCCACGCCTCCCCATCCGGAGTCTTCCGACCATTTCGGTGAGATATCGGCGTGAGCGCCGAACAACAAGCCCCGGCGACCGATCAGCCGCGCAGGATACGACCGCTGGCGGCGTCGCGAATGGTCGATGGGCGGTCGGCGCCGCAGCAGGCGCCATAAAGGAGGTAGTCGGGAGCGTCGCCGGCGAGCGCCAGACGCAACGCCCGCGCGGTTGTGGCCGGCGGGCGGTCGGCACGGTTGGCGCTGGTCGAGACGATGGCACCGCCATAGGTACGGCACAGCGCCGCGGCCAGCGGATGGGCAGTGACCCGCACCGCCAGGGTGGAGAAGCGACCGGTGAGCCAGTCGGGGGTGCTCGGGCGCGCCGGCAGCAACCAGGTGTTGGGTCCGGGCCAGCTCGCCCGGACCTCGGCCATGCGCGCGGTATCGAGCGACTCGACCTCGACATAGGGGGCGAGCTGGGCGTAGTCGGCGGCGATCAGGATCAGCCCCTTGGCCGGATCGCGCTGCTTGATCTCGAGGATGCGTGAGACCGCGACGGCATCGCGCGGATCGCAGCCGAGCCCGTAGACGGCCTCGGTGGGATAGCCCACCACCGCGCCGGCGCGCAGCCAGGCGGCGGCGAGTCGCACCCGATGACGCTGGGCGGGGCCGAGCACCGTGCTCACCCGCCCTCGTCCTCGCCGCCGGGCTGCTCGACCGGGGCACGATAGCCGCACTCCTTCTGCGGACAGACCTTGGAGGCGCCCTTGGTCTTGGTCACCTTGAGGGTGAGCACCGGCCAGCCACAGCGCGGACAGGGCTCATCGAGCGGCTGGTCCCAGACCGCATAGTCGCACTTGGGATAGGTCGAGCAGGAGTAGAAGATCTTGCCACGGCGCGACTTCTTCTTCTGCAGGGTGCCCTTGCCGCACTTGGGACAGGGCACGCCGGTGTCTTCGGGTTTCTCCAGCGGCTCGATATGACGGCACTTGGGGTAGGCGCTGCAGCCGATGAACTTGCCATAGCGCCCGCGCTTGATCTCCAGCGGTGAGCCGCACTCGGGACAGCTGCGCCCCTCGACCACTTCGGGGGCCTCGGCCTCGCCCTGATCGGGGTTGAGGTCGCGGGTATAGTCGCAGTCGGGATAGTTGGTGCAGCCGATGAAGCGACCGTTGCGACCGAGCCGGATCGAGAGCTGACCGCCGCACTTGGGGCAGACCTCGTCGATACGCTCCTGGGTGACGTCGCTGCGCTTGACGTTGGCCTGGGTGTGGTCGACCTGCTCCTTGAAGGGCTGCCAGAAGCGCTCGAGCAGCGGGATCCAGTCGACCTCGCCGCGCGAGATGGCATCGAGGTCGTCCTCGAGCCGGGCGGTGAAGTCGTAGTCGACATAGGAGGTGAAGTACTCGGTGAGGAAGCGGTTGACCACCCGACCGACGTCGGTCGGCAGGAAGCGCTTCTTGTCGAGCACCACGTACTCGCGATCCTGCAGCGTGGAGATGATGGTGGCATAGGTCGAGGGGCGACCGATGCCGAACTCCTCCAGCGCCTTGACCAGCGAGGCCTCGGTGTAGCGCGGCGGCGGCTCGGTGAAATGCTGTTCAGGGCGGATCCCGAGCAGGGTCACGTGATCGCCCTCGTTCATCTCCGGGAGCATCCGCTCCTCGTCGTCGTCCCCGCCCTTGGCATCGTCGCGCCCCTCGAGATAGACCCGCATGAAGCCCGGCTCGGCGACCATCGAGCCGGTGGCGCGGAACAGGTTGCCATCACCGGCGCTGAGATCGACCGCCACCTGGTTGATCAGCGCATGGGCCATCTGGCAGGCCAGGGTGCGTTTCCAGATCAGCTCATAGAGGCGCTGCTGCTCCTGGTTGAGATAGGGCTTGAGCGAGGCCGGGTCGCGCAGCACCGAGGTCGGGCGCACCGCCTCGTGGGCCTCCTGGGCGTTCTTCGACTTGGTCTTGAAGAAGCGCGGCTGCGGCGGCAGGTGATCGGCGCCGTAGCGATCGGCGACGCACTGGCGGATCTCCTCGAGCGCCTCCTGAGCGAGGTTGACCGAGTCGGTGCGCATGTAGGTGATCAGACCGACGGCGCCGGCGCCGACATCGACACCCTCGTAAAGCTGCTGAGCCACACGCATGGTGCGCTGGGCGGTGAAGCCGAGCTTGCGCGCGGCCTCCTGCTGCAACGTCGAGGTGGTGAAGGGCGGGGCCGGATGACGCTTGCGCTGCTTGCGCTTGACCGACTCGACCACCAGGGTGCCGGCGGCGGCCTGCTCGAGCTGCTGGCGTACCGTCTCGGCACGCTCGCCGTCGGTGATCGAGAACTGTTCGAGCTTGACCCCATCGAGCTGGATCAGCTTGGCGACGAAACGCTTGGCGTCCCTGTCGAGATCGGCCTCGATGCTCCAGTACTCGTGGCGCTCGAAGCGCTCGATCTCGGACTCGCGCTCGCAGATCAGCCGCAGCGCCGGGCTCTGCACCCGCCCCGCCGAGAGACCACGACGGATCTTCTTCCACAGCAAGGGGGACAGATTGAAGCCGACCAGATAGTCGAGCGCACGCCGTGCCTGCTGCGCGTTGACCATGTCGAGCGAGAGTTCGCGCGGATTGGCCACCGCCTCCTGCACCGCGCGCTTGGTGATCTCGTTGAACACCACGCGGTGCACCGCCCGCTCGCCGAGCTGGCGGCGCCCCTTGAGCAGCTCGAAGAGATGCCAGGAGATCGCCTCGCCCTCGCGATCGGGGTCGGTGGCCAGATACAGCGCATCGGCCCCCTTGAGCTTCTTGGCGATGGTCTGGACGTGTTTCTCGTTGCGCTCGATCACCTGGTACTTCATCGCGAAGCCATGCTCGGGATCGACCGCCCCCTCCTTGGGCACCAGATCGCGGACATGGCCGTAGGAGGCGACCACGTCGAAGTCCGGGCCGAGGTATTTCTTGATGGTCTTTGCCTTCGCAGGTGATTCGACGATAACGAGATTCATCTGTGGTCTTGGTCGGCCATGTGGGTGTGACTGAAGCCTGCCGGGATACAGGTCATCGGGTCAAGGTGGTGGAGGTGACACCGCCACTGCCGCGCAGGAGCACGACGGGACGGCGCAGACGGACACGGGCGGCGCGGAGAGCCTCCGACGCAGGGGCCAGGTCCGGCGCGGAATGCGGGCAGTTTAGCGGTGCGCTCGGAGTCCCCACAAGGGGGCCAGAGCGCACGCGGCGATCGGCACCGGGTCCGATCCGGTGCGCTGATCCTCAGTGTAGGTAGGCCTGCCCCCCATCGTAGACCATCTCCTCCATCTGACTGAAGGCGTCCTCCTGACCGGGTCGGTTCAGCAACACCAGCAGCACCACCCACTTGACCTCATCGGCCGTCACCTGCGGCAGATGGGTCGCCAAGAGACGGTCGATCACCAGCTCCCGGCCGAGCGGGTCGAGGATCCCGTTCTGCTCCAGCGCCAGCAGGAAACCGCGCGCCTCGGCACTGAGCTTGACACACTCCTGCTCGGCATAGACACGGAGCGAACCGGCCGCGTGGCCCAGGTCCTGCGGCGCATACTGCGGGGCCTCGACTTCGTCGGCCAACTCGTCGAGCCAGCGCAGCGCCTGCTCGATCTCGTCGCTGTTGAAGCCTGCCTCGGAAAGTTCATCCTCGAGCACGTGCGAGTCGATGGGGGCGCGCTCCCCACCGTCCATATAATTCTCGTAGAGATAGATCAGAACATCGACCATGTTTTCGAACATCAGCCAACCTCGTGGGCGGCGCCAGCCGGGCGACTGGCGGGAAGCGGCGCCTGGATGCGCCCTGGGGGTCGTCACTGGCCTCGCGACGCGTCGCTTACACGGACGGCGGCGCGTCACCGCGCTCGGCGACGCCGCGACGACAATAGCGACCACCCGGCAGCGATGATACATGAGCGTCCAGTTCCAGGACCAACAAGGTCGAGAGGATCTGCTGTGCCGGCAATCCGGTGCGGGCGCTCAGCTCGTCGGGGGCGACCGGATCCTCACCCATCGCCTCGAGCACCCGCGTGGCGGTGTCATCCAGCCCGTTCGGGGTGGCCGGTCCCGGCTGCGCCCCGGCGGGCACCGGATCGATCAGCGCACGCAGCTGGGGCGCGAGTTCGACGAGCACCTCCTGGGCCTCCTCGACCAGCCGCGCGCCATCGCGGATCAGCGCGTGACAGCCGCGCGCCAGCGGGTTGCGCACCGAGCCCGGCACCGCGAACACCTCGCGCCCCTGTTCGAGGGCGAGTCGCGCGGTGATCAGCGAACCGCTCTTGAGCGCCGCTTCGGTGACCAGCACGCCCAGCGACAGACCGCTGATCAGACGATTGCGCCTGGGGAAGTTGCGCGCCAGCGGCTCGACCCCGGGCGGGAACTCGCTGACCAGGGCGCCGTTGGCGGCGATGCGGTGGGCCAGCTCGCGATGCGCGGCCGGATAGACCCGGTCCGGCCCGGTGCCGAGCACCGCGATGGTGCGCCCGCGCTCGAGCGCGCCGAGATGGGCGGCGGCATCGACCCCGCTGGCCAACCCGCTGGTCACCACCAACCCGTAACCGGCCAGCTCGCGGGCGAAGGCATGGGTGAGTTCGGCGCCGCCCGGGGTCGGGTTGCGGCTGCCGACGACGGCGACCTGGGGTTCGGCGAGCAGTGTCGGATCGCCGCGTACGTAGAGCAGCGGCGGGGCGTCGTCGAGCTGGGCGAGACGCCGCGGATAGCGCGGATCGTTGCGGGTGAGCACCCAGGCCCCCGGCTGCTCGACCCAGTGCAGCACCCGCTCGATCGGCTCGCGCGCCGGACTGGCGAGTGCCGCGACCGTCTCCGGGCGCAGCCCGGCAGCGGTGAGCTGGCGCGCGGGCTGGGCGAGGATCGCCTCCGCATCGCCGTAGCGCTCGAGCAACTGGGCGGCAGTCCGCGGACCGATCCCGGGGGCATTGACCAGGGCCAGCCAGGGCTCGAGCGCCTCGTGCCTCAACGCCACCTCGCTCAGGCCGGCGGCGGGGCGACCCGGTCGCCGACCGCCATGGCGCGGTAGGCCTCGAGCACCAGCGCAAAGCTAACCCGATCGAAGACGCGGAACACCATCAACACGCCCGCCCGTTCATAGGGTCGGAGATAGGTGTCGCGGTCACGACGCATGTCGGCGTGCAGCGGCATGCCGTCCTCTCCGGGCGGATCGGCGCGCCACCCCTCGAAGGAGAAATCACCGAACCAGAAATCGCTGTCGAGCGGGGAGTCGTCGCGCCAGTTCCAGTCGAAGCCGCCCCGACGCACCTGATCCGGCGCCGTCTCGCCGCCGATGAAGACCTCGAACACATGGCCTGCCTCGATACCGTCACGCTCCCCCTTGTTCAGGATCACGACATCGAACTGACCGATCTGCGACACCCCCTTGAGCACCGAGAGGATGCGCCCACGGACCCCGGCGGGGCCTGGCTCGGGATAGAAGTTCTCGAGCGAGCGCTCCTGCTCGGCCGGGATCACCCGGTCGCCGATCGCGACCTCCCGCTCGGCGCGGGCGATACGCAGCTTGGCCGGGTCGCCCGGGCGCTCGAGCGCGGCGGTGGCGACGAACTCGACCTCGTAGCCGAGCAGCTCATTGGAGTCGGGGTCGCGCAGCGCCTTGCCCGGGCGCACCACCTGGTAGCGCGAGGAGTCGGTCTGGGCGAGCCGGCGCACATAGATCGAGTCGAAGGTGCCGACGACGAGGTGCTCGTCGGGGAAGCCGACCACGTAGGGCGCGCGCTCGACCTGATCGGAGTCGGCCACCAGCGGCTGGGTGAGGAAGGGGGCGATCGAGGCGATCGGGATCACCGGCACGGCATCCTCGAGCGAGGTCACGCGGGCCTGGGGCGAGCGCTTGACCACGCGCATCCCGTCCTGATAGCCGAGGGTCCGGTCACCGCCCCCGCGGGTCAGCTGCAACTGCGCCGCGCCGTTGACCTCGACGAGTTCGAGCAGGTCGCCGGGGTAGATCAGATCGGGGTTGGTGATCCCGGGGTTGGCGCGCCACAGCGCATGCCAGCGCCAGGGGTCGCGGAGGAAGCGCCCGGCGATGTCCCACAGGGTGTCGCCCGAGCGCACCACGTAGCGGGCGGGGGCATCGGGGGCAAGCGTCACCTCGGCGCGTGTCGGCGCGGGGACAAGGAGCACGAGCAACAGCGGTGCCAGCACACGAAGCGAGCGGGGAGCGCGCATGGACCCTCCGTGACGGTCGAAACGGGATTCACCCGCCCCCAATACGGGGTATAGTATTGATTCCGATAGTAGCGCAGTCCAGGCGCCCTCTTCCACTCGCGGACCTGACACTCAACGAACCATGGCCATGCTCGAAATCCTCACCTTCCCCGATCCCCGGCTGCGCAAGGCAGCAAAACCGGTCGACCAGGTCGACGATGCCGTGCGTCGGCTGATCGACGACATGCTCGAGACCATGTACGCCGCTCCGGGAATCGGACTCGCCGCCACCCAGGTCAATGTTCA
Source organism: Marichromatium sp. PS1 (assembly GCF_041155115.1). Taxonomy (NCBI): domain Bacteria; kingdom Pseudomonadati; phylum Pseudomonadota; class Gammaproteobacteria; order Chromatiales; family Chromatiaceae; genus Marichromatium; species Marichromatium sp. PS1. The sequence continues at coordinate 1,416,958 of NZ_BAAFHB010000002.1, read as the reverse complement.
CAAGCGCATCGTGGTGATCGACATCTCCGAGGATCATGACCAGCCGCTGTGTCTGATCAACCCGGAGATCCTCGAGCGCGAGGGTGAGGAGCAGATGGAGGAAGGCTGCCTGTCGGTGCCCGGGTTCTACGAACCGGTCATCCGTGCAGAGCGGGTCCGGATCAAGGCGCTCGACCGCGACGGCAAACCCTTCACCCTCGCGGCCGAGGGCCTGCTGGCGGTGTGCATCCAGCACGAACTCGACCATCTCGACGGCAAGCTGTTCGTCGATCATATCTCCACGCTCAAGCGCCAGCGCATCCGCCGCAAGCTCGAGAAGGTCAGCAAGCGCCACCACGGTGCCGCCGAGACGGCGCACCGGACCGCGATCTGATGCCGACGTCCCCAGCCGTCGCCTCGACATCAACCCAGACCCAGACCGATTCTCCCATGCGTGCACTGCGAATCATCTTCGCCGGAACGCCCGACTTCGCCTGTCCGAGCCTCGCCGCGCTGATCGCCGCGGGCCACCAGGTGGTCGGCGTCTACACCCAGCCCGATCGCCCCGCCGGACGCGGGCGCAAGCTCCAGGCCAGCCCGGTCAAACAGCTCGCGCTCGAACACGCGATCCCCGTCCATCAGCCCCAGAGCCTCAAGCGCGACCCGGCGGCGGTCGCCGAGCTGGCCGCGCTCGAGGCCGACCTGATGGTGGTGGTCGCCTACGGCCTGCTGCTGCCCCAAGCGGTGCTCGATGCGCCGCGCCTGGGCTGCGTCAATGTCCACGCCTCGCTGCTGCCGCGCTGGCGCGGCGCAGCGCCGATCCAGCGCGCGGTGCTCGCCGGCGACCCCACCAGTGGGGTCTGCATCATGCAGATGGAAGCCGGACTCGACACCGGCCCGGTCTACCATCGGCTCGAGACCACGCTCGCCGCCGACGAGACCGGCGGCAGCCTCCACGACCGGCTCGCCGAACTCGGCGCGCGCGCCCTGGTCGAGGCCCTGCCCGGGATCGCCGACGGCAGCCGCCCGGCGGAGACCCAGGACGATGCCGCCGCGACCTATGCCCACAAGCTCACCAAGGACGAGGCGCTGATCGACTGGAGCGCCCCGGCCGTGGCGATCGAGCGTCAGGTCCGCGCCTTCGATCCCTGGCCGGTCGCCCATACCCGGCTCGATGACGAGCAGCTCAGGGTCTGGGGCGCCCGCGCGCTGGATGAGGCCACCACCGCCGAACCCGGTCGCGTCGTCGGCGCCGACAAGCACGGCATCCGTGTCGCCACCGGCGAGGGTCTGCTCTGCATCACCCGGCTCCAGCCCTCCGGCAAGCGCCCGATGGAGGCCGCCGCCTTCATCAACGCCCGCAATCTCGAGGGTGTCCTGCTTGGCTGATCCCCGCTCCGCCCCCCGTCCCGACGGCAGCGGCGCCGCCGCGCGCGCCACCGCAGCGCGCGCGCTGCACCAGGTCCGTGATCGCGGTCAGTCGCTCACCCGGGTGCTGCAACGGCTGCGACTGCCGGACCAGGCCGCCGATCGCGCCCTGGTCCAGGAGATGACCTATGGCGCACTGCGCACCCTGCCACGGCTCGAGGCACTCGCCGGGCAGCTGCTGCATCGTCCGCTGCCCAAGCGCGAGGCCGAGCTCCAGGCGCTGATCCTGATCGGGCTCTATCAGCTCACCGCGATGAAGACCCCGCCGCACGCCGCGGTCGCGGCCACGGTCGAGGCCACCCGCCAACTCTCGCGACCGGGCAAGGCCGGGCTGGTCAACGCCCTGCTGCGCCGCTTCCTGCGCGAACGCGAGAGCCTGCTCGCGGCGATCGAGCACGACCCCCGGGTGCGCTGGCCGGTGCCCGAGTGGCTACGCGAGCAGCTGCGCCGCGATTGGCCCGACGACTGGGAGCAAATCATCACCGCCAGCGACACCCGCGCGCCGATGACCCTGCGGGTCAACCCGCTGCGCGGCACCCGCGCCGACTATCTCGCCGAACTCGCCGCCGAAGGGGTCGATGCCGCACCCGTCGCCGGCTGTCCACACGGCCTGACCCTCGCCCACGCGCGCCCGACCGAACGTCTGCCGGGCTTCGCCGAGGGGCGGGTGTCGGTACAGGACGCCGGCGCCCAGCTCGCCGCCGAGCTGCTCGAGGCCGCGCCCGGGATGCGGGTGCTCGACGCCTGCACCGCGCCCGGGGGCAAGAGCGCAGCGATCCTCGAGCGCGCCGGCGGCGAACTGACGCTGACCGCGCTCGACGTCGACGGCGAGCGGCTGCAGTCGGTCGCCACGCTGCTCGACCGACTCGGACTGCGCGCGACCCTGGTCGAGGCCGACGCCGCCCGCCCCGAGGGCGACTGGGCCGCGACCGGCTTCGAGCGCATCCTGCTCGACGTGCCCTGCTCGGCCACCGGGGTGATCCGCCGCCATCCCGACATCAAGTGGCTGCGGCGCGCCGAGGACATCGCCGCGCTCTGCGACCAGCAGCGCGCCATCCTCGAGGCGATCTGGCCGCTGCTCGCCCCCGGCGGCCGGCTGCTCTACGCCACCTGCTCGCTGCTCGGCGACGAGAACCATCGCCAGATCGCCGCCTTCCTCGAGCGTCACCCCGAGGTCCGCGAGTGTCCGCTGCCCGGTGCCCCCGGCGTCGCCCGACCCCATGGTCGACAGCTGCTGCCCAGCAGCGGCGGCAGTGACGGCTTCTATTACGCCCTGCTCGAGAAACCGGCCTCATGAGGGCACGGCGCCTGCGTACCCCATCGACGGCTCTGGTCCTCGGTCTCCTGCTCGCCTGGGTCTCGCTGGCGATCGCCGGCGATGACTTCCGGGTACAGCGTCTCGACACCCGACTCGACGACGACCGCGGCTACCGTCTCAGCGCCGAGATCGACTACGGCTTCAGCGCCGAGGCGCTCGAGGCGCTCGACAACGGCGTACCGCTGACGGTGTTGATCCACATCCAGGTCCGCCGCAGCGGCGCCTGGCTGTGGGAGGACAGCCTCGCCGACCTCCAGCTGCGCCGCGTCATCCGCTACAAGCCGCTCTCCGAGCGCTATCAGGTCTACACCCTGCCCGACACCGAGGGGCGCAGCTTCGTCTCGCGCGAGGCGGCGCTGCGCGCGCTCGGCGAACTCATCGACCTGCGGCTGCTCGGCGCCGCGCGACTCGCTCCCGACAGCGACTACGAGGTGCAGCTGCGCACCACCCTGGAGATCGAGGCGTTACCGCTGCCGCTGCGCCCGATGGCCTACCTCAAACCGGCCTGGAAACTCTCGAGCGGGTGGACCAAATGGCCACTGCAACCGTGAGTCGACTGCGCGGACTCGGGCTCGGCACCCTGCCGGTGGCGATCCTGATCGCCGCGCTGTTCGTGGTGCTGGTGCTGATGCGCGACTCGGTGGCCAACTCCGAGGCGCTCAGCCGGGCCTTCGTACCGCTGCTCTTCGTGGTGCTCGCCGGGCTCGGGATGCTGGCGCTGCTGGTCGGCTTCAACGTCGTCCGCCTGGTCCGGCGCTATCGCCAGCAGGCCGCCGGGTCGCGGCTGACGGCACGGATCGTGGCGCTGTTCGCGGTGCTCTCGCTGCTGCCGGTGGGCACCGTCTACTACTTCTCCCTGGGCTTCCTGCTGCGCGGCATCGACAGCTGGTTCGACGTCGAGATCGGCCAGGCGATGGAAGACGCCCTGGTGCTCAACCAGGCCTCGCTCGACCTCAACCAGCGGGTACTGAGCAAATACACCGAACAGCTGCTGGTGAGCATCGAGGATCGCTCCTCGACGGCGATCGCGCTGAGCCTCGACAGCCTGCGCCGCCAGGCCGGGGCGATCGAGCTGACCGTCTACGGCGGCAACGGCCAGGTGCTGGCCAACGCCAGCGAGGACCCGACCAAGCTGGTGCCCAACCACGCCGAGCGCGAGATCCAGCAGAGCGTGCGCGCGGGCAACAACTACGTCGGACTCGACTCGGTGCCGGGCGCCGATCTGGTGGTGCGGGTGCTGGTCAACGACCCGCTCGGGCGACCGATGCAGATGCAGGCGATCTTCCCCACCTCGGCGCGTATCGGTGAGCTCTCCGATCAGCTCGAGGCGGCCTACAACCGCTATACCGAGCTGGCCTATCTGCGCAACTCGCTCAAGTTGAGCTTCTCGCTGACGCTCTCGCTGGTGCTGCTGTTCAGCCTGATGGCGGCGCTGATCGTCGCCTTCCACACCGCGCGGCGACTGGTCGCCCCGGTGGCCGACATCGCCCGCGCCAGCCGCGCCATCGCCGAGGGCGACTACGGCCAGCAGATCCCGCTGCCACGTCACGACGACGAGCTGGCCTTCCTGGTCGCCTCGTTCAACGCCATGTCGCGGCGCATCGCCCGCGCCCGCGACGCGGCCGAGCGCAGCCAGCAGGCCGTCGAGACCCAGCGCAACTATCTCGAGACGGTGCTCGGTCGGCTCTCCTCCGGGGTCGCGGCGCTCGATGCCGAGCACCGCCTGCGCACCGCCAACCCGGCCGCACGCGCGATCCTCGACCTCGAGATCGCCGAGGCCTCGGCGGTAGATCTCGACCAGATCGCCGCATACCATCCCTGGCTCAGCCCCTGGACCGAGACCGTGCGCCAACAGGTCGCGAGCGGCCAGGCCTGGCGCGCCGAGGTACAGCTGCAGCGCCAGGAGGGCAGCCAGACGTTGATGTGTCGCGGCAGCCCACTGCCCGGCGGCGACGACGAGGCCCCCGGGCACGTGGTGGTGTTCGACGACATCACCTCGCTGATCACCGCCCAGCGCGAGGCGGCCTGGGGCGAGGTGGCGCGGCGTCTGGCGCACGAGATCAAGAACCCGCTGACCCCGATCCAGCTCTCCGCCGAGCGGCTGCGCCACAAGCTGCTGCGCAAGGCCGAGGAGGCCGACGCCCGGGTCATCGACCGCGCCACCCACACCATCATCCAGCAGGTCGAGGCGATGAAGGCGATGGTCAACGACTTCTCGGACTACGCCCGCTCGCCGCAGCTGCGCCCCGAGCCGCTGGTGTTCGACCGTCTGGTGCGCGAGGTGCTGGACCTCTATCGCAGCGCCGGGGCCGGCGCACTGCAGGTCGCGCTCGGCGCCGACGAGCACCAGATCAACGGTGATGCGCTGCGCCTGCGCCAGGTACTGCACAACCTGATCAAGAACGCCCAGGAGGCGCTCGAAGGCAACCCCGATGGCCGCATCCGCGTCGCCACCGGGGTGCGCGAGACGGGCGAGCAGCATGGCGTCTGGCTCGAGATCAGCGACAACGGTCCCGGCTTCGAGCCTCACCTGATGGAGCGGCTGTTCGAGCCCTATGTCACCACCAAGGCCAAGGGCACCGGCCTGGGGCTGGCGATCGTCAAGAGGATAATCGAGGAACACGGCGGTATCATCGTCGTCGAAAACACCGGTTCCGGCGCTCGGATCGAGATCCGACTGCCCGTCTGGCAGCCCCCCGGCCGGGACGCTCAAGCGCGAGGAACACACACAGAGACATGAGTGCAACCCATATCTTGGTCGTGGACGACGAGCCCGACATCCGCGGCCTGGTCCAGGACATTCTCGAGGACGAGGGCTACACCGTGGCCGGCGCCGAGAATGGCGAGGCGGCCCGGCATGCGCTGCGCGACCGTCGTCCCGACCTGATCCTGCTCGACATCTGGATGCCCGACCTCGACGGCATCACCCTGCTCAAGGAGTGGGCCGAGGAGGACAGCCTGCCCTGCCCGGTGATCATGATGTCCGGGCACGGCACCGTCGAGACCGCCGTCGAGGCCACCCGGCTCGGCGCCTACGACTTCCTCGAGAAGCCGCTGTCGATGGCCAAGCTGCTGCTCACCGTCGAGCGCGCGCTCGAGGCCGACAAGCTCCATCAGGAGAACATCGGGCTCAAGCGCCGCACCCCGCTGGTCCACGAGCCGGTCGGGCGCAGCGCGGCGATGCTGCGGCTGCGCGAACAGGTCAAGCGCATCGCCCAGCACGACACCTGGGTGCTGATCACCGGCGACGCCGGCAGCGGTCGCGAGACCTTCGCCCGCTATCTGCACTCGCAGAGCGCGCGACGCGAGCGCCCCTTCGTCGACCTCAGCGTCTCCACCCTGGCCGGCGGCAACGCCGCACGCGAGCTGTTCGGCACCGAGGAGGGCGAGCACATCCACTACGGCAGCCTGGAGAAGGCCGCCGGCGGCACCCTGTTGCTCGACGAGGTCGCCGACATGGAGCTCGACGCCCAGGCCAAGCTCCTCGGCGCGCTCGACAGCGGCTCCTTCCTGCGCATCGGCGGCAGCGAACCGGTGCGCATCGACGTGCGCATCATCGCCGTCACCCAGCGCAACCTCGAGGAAGAGGTCCAGGCCGGGCGCTTCCGCGAGGACCTCTTCTATCATCTCAACGTGGTGCCGCTGCACGTCCCGCCGCTGCGCGAGCACGCCGAGGACGTCCCCGACCTGCTCAACTTCTATCTCGACTACTTCGCCACCCACGAGAAACTGCCCTATCGGCGCTTCAGCGTCGGCGCGCAGAACTTCCTGCGCAACTACACCTGGCCGGGCAACGTGCGCGAGCTGAAGAATCTGGTGCAGCGGGTGCTGATCCTCGGCGCCGGCGACGAGATCAGCCAGAAGGAGGTCGAGAGCGCGCTCGGCGCGCCGCCACCGGTACAGGCCCAGGCGCTCGAGGGGCTGGTCTCCTTCGACCAGCCGCTGCGTCAGGCGCGCGAGCAGTTCGAGAAGGCCTATCTCGACTACCAGCTCGAGAAGCACGGCGGCAACGTCAGCAAGATGGCCAAGGAGGCGGGGATGGAGCGCACCCATCTCTATCGCAAGCTGCGCTCGCTCGGCATCGAGATCAAGGAACGGCGATGAGGATCGAGCAGCCAGCGGCCAGCGACCAGCCACCAGCTGCCAGCCACCAGTGCTCGGCCACCAGCCGCGGGGCGGCGGCGCGCGCGCCACGGCGCCCGGGACCGACAGACCGCTGGAAGCTGGCGACGGGAGGCTGGCCACTGGCGACTGACCGCTGGTGGCTGGCAGCTGGCCGCTGGCCGCTGGCGCCCGACCGAGGGCCGAGCGCGGCATGAAGATCATCATCCTCGGCGCCGGCCAGGTCGGCACCTCGGTGGCGGCGAACCTGGTCAGCGAGGCCAACGACATCACCGTGGTCGATCACAACCCGGCGCTGCTGCGCGAGCTGCAGGACCGCTTCGACCTGCGTACCGTCTACGGTCACGGCGCCCACCCCGACGTGCTCGCACGCGCCGGCGCCGAGGACGCCGACATGATCATCGCGGTGACCAACAGCGACGAGACCAACATGGTCGCCTGTCAGGTCGCCTACACCCTGTTCCACACCCCGACCAAGATCGCCCGGGTGCGCGCCCAGAGCTTCCTCGACCAGCCGCGACTGTTCGGCACCGACGCGCTGCCGATCGATGTCGCGATCAGCCCCGAGGCGCTGGTCACCGACTACATCATCCGTCTGATCGAGAACCCCGGCACCCTGCAGGTGCTCGACTTCGCCGGCGGGCGCATCCGTCTGGTGGCGGTCAAGGCCTATTACGGCGGCCCGCTGGTCGGTCAGGAGCTGCGCACCCTGCACCAGCGCATGCCCAACATCGAGGCGCGGGTGGCGGCGATCTATCGCCAGGACCGCGCCATCCAGCCCGAGGGCGACACCGTCATCGAGGTCGACGACGAGGTCTTCTTCGTCGCCGCCCCCGAACACATCCGCGCGGTGATGGGCGAGCTGCGCCGGCTCGACAAGACCTACCGACGGATGATCATCGCCGGCGGCGGCAACATCGGCACGCGGCTGGCCGGCGCGCTCGAGCGCAGCTTCCGGGTGAAGATCATCGAGCGTGACCTGAAGCGCTGCAAGCACATCGCCGAGGACCTGGAGAAGACCATCGTGCTCCACGGCGACGCCGCCGACCAGGACCTGCTGCTCGAGGAGAACATCGAGAGCACCGACGTGTTCTGCGCGGTGACCGACGACGACGAGGCCAACATCCTCTCGGCGATGCTCGCCAAGCGCCTCGGCGCGCGCAAGGTGATGGCGCTGATCAACCGCCCCTCCTATGTCGACCTGGTGCAGTCGGGAGCGATCGATGTCGCCATCTCGCCGCAGCAGGCGACCATCGGCAGCCTGCTCAAGCACGTGCGCCGCGGCGACGTGGTGATGGTGCACTCGCTGCGCCGCGGGGCGGCCGAGGCGATCGAGGCCATCGCCCACGGCGACGAGACCTCGAGCAAGGTGATCGGACGCTCCATCGCCGAGATCCGTCTGCCCAAGGGGGCGAGCATCGGCGCACTGGTGCGCGGCGACCAGGTGCTGATCGCCCACCACGACACCCGGATCCAGTCCGAGGACCACGTCATCCTCTTCCTCCAGGACAAGCGCCGCATCCCCGAGGTCGAGCGTCTGTTCCAGGTCGGCGTCACCTTCCTCTAGCGCCATGATGAAGTTCGCTGCGGTACAGAAGGTGCTGGGCCTGCTGCTGGCGGTGTTCAGCTTCGCCATGCTGCCACCGGTGGTCGTGGAGCTGATCTATGCCGACGGTGAGGCCTGGCCCTTCCTGGTCGCCTTCGCCATCCTGCTCAGCGCCGGACTGCTGATCTTCCTCCCGGTGATGCGGTATCAGGCGGTGCTGCGGCTGCGCGACGGCTTCCTGGTGGTGGTGCTGTTCTGGACCACCCTGGGGCTGGCCGGTGCCCTGCCCTTCCTGCTCGCCCCCGACCCGGTACTGTCGCCGACCGATGCGGTGTTCGAGTCGATCTCGGGGCTGACCACCACCGGCGCAACCGTGATCGTCGGACTCGACGACCTGCCCAAGTCGATCCTCTTCTATCGCCAGCAGCTGCAGTGGCTCGGCGGTATGGGGATCATCGTGCTCGCCGTCGCGGTGCTGCCGATGCTCGGCATCGGCGGCATGCAGCTCTATCGCGCCGAGATGCCGGGACCGATGAAGGACTCCAAGCTCACCCCGCGCATCACCGAGACGGCCAAGGCGCTGTGGTACATCTATCTGTGGATGACGGTGGCCTGCGCACTGGCCTACTGGAGCGCGGGCATGACCCTGTTCGATGCCATCGGTCACGCCTTCTCGACTGTGGCCATCGGCGGCTTCTCGACCCATGACCTCAGCATGGGTCACTTCGACAGCACCCTGATCGAGATGATCGCGGTGGTGTTCATGCTGCTGGCGGGGATGAACTTCGCGCTGCACTTCGTGGCGGTACACCGCCACAGCCTCGGGGTCTATCTCCACGACAGCGAGTGGCGCTTCTATCTGCTGATCATGGTGACGGTGACCGCCATCGCCACGGTCGCACTCTATCGCACCGACACCTTCATCACCTGGGACGACGCCTTCACCAAGGGGTTGTTCCAGGCCGTCTCGATCGGCACCACCACCGGCTTCGCCACCGCCGAGTTCTATTTCTGGCCGCCCTTCCTGCAGATCCTGCTGCTGTTCACCAGCTTCGTCGGCGGCTGCGCCGGCTCCACCGGCGGCGGCATCAAGGTCATCCGCTTCCTGCTGCTGATCAAGCAGGGCGTGCGCGAGATCGGTCGCCTGATCCACCCCAACGCGCAGATCCCGGTGCGCATCGGCGGCAAGAGCATCGATCACCGGGTGGTCGATGCCGTATGGGGCTTCTTCTCGCTCTATGTCGCCTGCTTCGTGCTGATGTATCTGATGCTGGCGGCCACCGGACTCGACCTGTTGACCTCCTTCTCGGCGGTCGCCGCCTGTATCAACAACCTCGGTCCAGGGCTGGCCATGGTCGGCCCGCACTTCGCCGACATCTACGACCCGGCCAAGTGGATCCTCTGCTTTGCCATGCTGCTCGGCCGGCTCGAGATCTTCACCCTGCTGGTGCTGCTCACCCCCACCTTCTGGCAGCGCTGAGGCTCAACCGGCGGTGCGCAGCTCGAGTCCGGCGAGGGTGAAGCAGAAGCGCGCCCCCTGCCCGGGCCCCGGTGATTCGGCCCAGATCCGCCCGCCGTGGACCTCGACGATGCGCTGCACCAGGGCCAGACCGATGCCGGTGCCGTCGCCCTCGAGGTCGAGGCGCTCGAACAGCCCGAAGACCTTGTGCAGATGGCGCGGATCGATCCCCTTGCCGTTGTCGGCAACGACCACCACCAGCGCGTCGTCCAATCTCTCGAGTCCGATCTCGATACGCGGCGCCGACTGATCGCCCATGAACTTGACCGCATTGTCGATCAGGTTGAGGAAGACCTCGGTCAGGCGTGGGCGATCCCCCAGGATCCATGCCGGCGCATCGCTCACCGTCACCTCGACGCCGCGCTCGACGATGCGTCCGGCGACCAGCTCGAGCACCTCATCGACCACATCGCGCAGACTGAACTCGGTCGGGTCGTTGACCAGCCGACCGATGCGCGACAACTCCAGCAACTCATCGAGCAAGCGCGTCATCCGCTCCGAGGCATTGCGCACGAACCCCAGGTCCTTGGCGATGCGCGCCTCGTCGCCGGCGGCGATGTCGCGCTCGAGAAAGCCGAGGAAGGTGCGGATGGTCACCAGCGGGCTCTTGAGGTCGTGCGAGACGGTATAGGTGAAGCGGGTCAACTCGTCGGTGCGCTGACGCAGCTCGGCCTCGCGCTCGGTGCGCTCGGTGACATCGACCGCAACCCCGATCACCGACACCCCGCTGTCGGTACCGGGATCGCGCACCGGGTTGAAGTAGGTCTCGAACACCTGTCGACCGAGTGCGGCGGTGAACTGTACCTTGTCGCCGCCGATCGCCTGGGCGATGTGCGTCTCGACCCCGGTGTCGGCACCGAGAAAACCGGCCACCGACTGCCCGACCAGGGCGCCGGGCTCGAGCCCCAGCGACTCCAGGCCGCTGCCCTCGCAGAGCCGGAAGACGCCGTCGGCGTCGAACTCGAAGATCATCACCGGGGTATTGCTCACCACCGAGCGGAAGCGCGCCTCGCTCAGGCGCAGCGCCCGCTCGGCCTCCTTGAGTTCGGTGATGTCACGGATGATCTCGAGCGCGCCGAACACCCGTCCCTCGGCATCGCGCAGTGGCGCCGCCTTACCCCAGACATGGGCCCCGCGTCCGCCGAAGACCCGCGGCAGATAGACCTGGGTCAGCAGTACGTCGCCGTCACGATGGACATAGTCGTAGCAACGCAGGATGTCCTCGCGCGCCTCGGGCGGGGCGAAGACCAGATCGATCAGCATCGGTCGCGACTCACCATAGAAGGCCGTCGCATAGGCGCGCCCTCCCTTGCCCAGCACCTGCTCCCTGGGTACCCCCGACATCTGCTCGATGGCCCGGTTCCAGATGGTCACCACGCCTTCGGCATCGATCGCGAAGAGCGCATCGGGCAAGGTGTCGATCAGGGTGTCGAGATATTCCTGCGACTCCTCGAGTGCGCGCCTCGCGGCCACCCGCTCGGTGATATCGCGCCCGATGCAGCTGTAGTAAGGCTCGCCATCGACGACGAAATGACTGGCGAGGATCTCCACCGGGAAGCGAGAACCATCACCACGCTGATGGATGGTCTCGAGTCGAATCGACGACTCCTCGAGCAATCGAGCGAACACCTCCTGCAGTCGCTGCGGCGGGAACAGCGGATCGATGTCCGGCACCGACATGGTCAACAGCCGCTCGCGGCTCAGGCCGAGCGTCTCATGCATGCTTTCATTGACATAGACGAAGCGCGCCTCGGCATCGAGCAGGAAGACCTCATCCCCCGAGCGCTCCAGGGCGAAGTGCGCCAGTCGCCGCTGACGCTCCGCCTGCTGACGCGCACTGAGATCGCGCAGCATACCGGCCACCAGTTCGGGCGCCCCGATCGGGCTGGGCAGGGCGAAGATGGTCGCGTCGGCGAGGAACTCGCTGCCATCGAGTCGGCGCTGGCGCAGCTCGCCACGCCAGCCACCGGCGAGCGCCTCGGGCAGCAGTGCCTCGAGCACCGCGAGGCCGTCCTCCGGCCAGAACTGCCCCCCGGCGCGACCGATCATGTCGCGCGACTCCGGGTCACAGCCGAACAGTAGATGGGCGGCGCGATTGGCATAGATCACCTCCAGCCGCTCGAGTCTGGCGACCACGATGGCATCGGAGGCCGAGTCTGCGACCGACTCGAGCAGCTGAGACCGGCTGACACCTTCACCAACCTCGGGCGACGGCATTGGCGGTAGCGGCTCGAACATCAGGGTGCAGCAGCGCATCCGGCCCGCCTCATCGAGCACCGGCACCAGGTGTGCGCGCAACCACCGCTCACCGGCCCCACCGCAACGCAACCGCAGCTTGCCGCGCCAGGGGCGCGGCGCACTCAGCAGCTCCCAGGACGGCGGTGGGTCGAGCAGGACATCGAGCGTCTGACCGAGCAGCGCCGCCACCGACAGACCGAGCGAGGCACTCCAGTCGGCATCGACCTGACAGATCCGTCCCGCCTCGTCGACCACCACCGCACCGACGCCGTCATCCATGCAACATGCCGAACTGGGTTCATTATCCATTCCATCCACCTCGCTGGAGACAACAGGCCGGGGGTGACACACCCCGGCCACTGGGGTGTCGACGCCGGCGCTGACGGGACAGCTGCAAGTCGGCCAAGGGGGGTGCACAGGGCCGGAGGATTTCGGTGAAGCCGTCGACATCCGCCGATGATTTCCCGAACGGGAACGATTGATTAAGGCATCACCTGCGTCCATTCCTAAGGCAGGGCACGAGACGGCGACGGTGTCGACGGACAGGTCGGCCGACGACCACGGCACCTTGCAACGATTACCCCGCCAGTGATTCCTTCACTGACGACAAAGCATAGCAACGCACGCAAGACGACAGAGGTACAGGCATGAAGCTGATGCGGTCACTCACCATCAAGCAGCGTCTATTGATGCTCTCGGCCCTGGTGCTGTTCGGGATCATCGCCGGGGTCGCGCTGGCACTGTTCGAGGTGAGGTCGATCCTGGTGCAGGAGAAGTTCACCCAGGTCCAGAAACTGGTCGAGACCGCGCATAGCGTCGTCAAGCACTACCAGGGACTCGTCGAGGCCGGTGAACTCCCCCGCGCAGAGGCCGAACGCAGCGCGCTCGAGGCCCTGCGCACGATGCGCTATGACGGTAACAACTATTTCTGGGTACGTGATCGCCGCGGCTTCATGCTGATGCACCCGATCAAACCCGAGCTGGTCGGCAACGACGGACGCCAGCAGACCGACGCCAACGGCAAGCGCTTCGTCGCCGAGCTGCTTGAGCAGGTCGAGCGCGATGGCCGCGGCTCGGTGCACTATGTCTGGCCCAAGCCGGGCGCGGAGCATCCCGAACCCAAACTCACCTTCGCCCAGCGCGAGCCGACCTGGGGCTGGATCGTCTCCAGCGGGATCTACATCGACGACGTCGACACCGCCTTCTGGCGTCACGCCACGCTGATGGGGGGGCTGGGCACGGCCATGCTGCTCCTGGTCATGGCCTTGATCGCGCTGACCTCGCGCTCGATCACCGTTCCGATCGGCGAGGCGGCGCGGGCGATGCACCGGATCGCCAAGGGCGATGGCGACCTCACCCAGCGCCTCGACACCAGTGGGCGCGACGAGATCACCGACATGGCGGCGGGCTTCAACGAGTTCGCCGACAAGACCGAGCGCACCATCGGCGCGGTCGCCCGCGCCACCGAACAGATCGCCGCCGCCGCCGAGCAGCTCTCGACCATCACCCAATCGAACAACGACGGCATCGAACGCCAGCGTGGCGCGATCCAACAGGTGGCCACCGCGGTCACCGAGATGACCGCCACCATCAAGGAGATCGCCAAGAGCGCCGAGGACGCAGCAGCCTCGGCCTTCAGCGCCGACGACAGCGCCCGCCAGGGTGGCGAGACGGTCGACAAGGTGCAGGCGTCCAACCAGACGCTCACCCAAGAGATCGCCCAGGCCGCCGATGCGGTACGCCGCTTCAGCGAGGAGAGCGTCTCGATCGGCGGCGTGCTCGACGTGATCCGCGCCATCGCCGAGCAGACCAACCTGCTCGCACTCAACGCCGCGATCGAGGCGGCACGCGCCGGCGAACAGGGACGCGGCTTCGCCGTGGTCGCAGACGAGGTCCACACCCTCGCCAGCCGTACCCAGGCCTCGACCACCGAGATCCAACAGATGATCCAGAACCTGCGGGCGGTCGCTCAGGAGGCGGTCACCGCCATCGATCGCGGCGAGCATCTCACCCGCGAGACCCTGGAGCAGGCCGGCCAGGCGCACGAGGCGATCGCCGAGATCGGCGGCGCCATCACCACCATCCGCGACATGAACACCCATGTCGCCAGCGCCGCCGAGGAGCAGGCGGCGGCGGCCTCCGAGATCGATCACAGCGTGATCAAGATCTCCGACTTCTCGGAAGAGTCGGCCGACAACGCCCAGCACACCGCCGCCGCCAGCCAGGAGCTGGCACAGCTGAGCGAGACGCTGCGCCAGCTCATCGGCCAGTTCAAGTTCGGCGCGGGCGGCTGAGCGGTACTACAGTAGCGGCGCGACCGAGCCGGCGCACCGCAACGGAGGAGGCCATGCAAGAACAGACACTCTCGGTGCTGCTGGTCGAGGACGATCCGGCACACGCCGAGATCACCCGACGCGGACTCGAGTCCAATGCACTACCGGCGCGGTTGGAACATGTCGAGGACGGTCAGGCCGCGCTCGACTACCTGTTCCGTCAGGGCCGCTTCAGCGACCCCGAGAGCAGCCCACGTCCCGACCTCATCCTCCTCGATCTGCGTCTGCCCAAGGTCGAGGGGCTCGAGGTACTGCGTCGGATCAAGGCCGACGATCAGCTCCGGCGCATCCCGGTCGTGGTCCTGACCACCTCGGCGGCCGACCCCGATGTCCAGGGCGCCTATTCCAACCAGGCCAGCAGTTATCTGGTGAAGCCGGCCGACTACGATGCCTTCGCCCGGCTGTTCGACTCGCTCGGGCACTACTGGCTGGCCTGGAACCGCTATCCCGGTTGACATCCTATGCCCCCAACACCGATCTCCGTGCTGATCGTCGAGGACGACCCGGCGCATGCCGAGGCGGTCGCGCGCGCGCTCGAGGACAGCGAGCAGTTCGCCGATCCACGCGTGGCCCAGACCCTGGCCGAGGCCCTGCAGGCGATCGCGCAACAGCCACCGGATGCGGTGGTCGCCGACCTCAACCTGGTCGACGGCAAGGCCTACGAACTGCTCCCCGGCGCGGTGCAAGACATCCGCTATCCGGTGCTGGTGATGACCAGTCAGGGCGACGAGCAGATGGCGGTACAGGCGATGAAGGCCGGCGCACTCGACTATGTGGTCAAGTCACCCGAGACCTTCACCCAGATGCCCCGCCTGCTCGAACGGGCGCTGCGTGAATACGGCCACATCACCGAGCGCGCCCGCGCCCAGGAGGCACTGCGCGCCTCGGAGCGGCGCATGACCGATATCATCAACTTCCTCCCCGACGCCACCTTCGCCATCGACACCCAGGGCCGGGTGATCGTCTGGAACCTCGCCGTCGAGCGCATGACCGGGATCGCCAGTCAGCAGATCATCGGCCAGGGCGACCAGGCCTATGCCAAGGCCTTCTACGGCGAGCGCCGCGCGCTGCTGGTCGACCTCATCCTCGCCCCCGACGACCACCACCCCGAGCACTATCAAAACCTCCAGCGCCTGGAGGGCGACCAGCTCACCGCCGAGGTCTTCAACACCCATATCGGCCAGGGTCAGGGGATCTATCTGCGCTCGGTGGCCTCGCCGCTGCGCGACGGCGCGGGCGTCATCGTCGGTGCCATCGAGTCGGTGCGCGACATCACCGAACCCAAGCGCGCGCAACAGGAACTGCTGCGCGCCTATGGCGAGAGCCGCGCCATCACCGAGGCGGTACGCGACACCCTCTACATGGTCGATCTCGAGGGCCGGCTGCTGTGGTGGAACAAGCGCGTCGAGGCCGAGACCGGATATACGGCCGAGGCCCTGCGCCAACTGCCGATCGAGCGGCTGTTCGTCGACACCGACGCCCCCAGGCTCAGACGCGCCATCCAGGCCGCGCTCGAACAGGGCTATTGCGAAATCGAGGGACGCACCCGAACCGTCAATGGGATTCGCAGCTATCGCTACAACGGCGTCCCGGTGCGCGACAAGCAGGGAGCGGTGATCGGTATCGCCGGCGTCGGCCAGGACATCACCGAGCGGCTGCGCGATCAGGAGCGGCTAAGGCTGTCCGCCGCGGTGCTCGACAACACCCATGAGGGGATCATGGTCTCGAACGCCAGAGGCGATCGGCTGATCGCGGTCAACCAGGCGTTCACCGAGATCAGCGGCTATCACGAGGATGAGGCGCTGGGGCATGCCCCGAACCTGTTGAAATCAGGCCGACACGAACGTCAGTTCTACCAGGCGATGTGGGCCTCGATCCTGCAGACCGGACACTGGCAGGGCGAGATCTGGAACCGTCGGCGCAACGGCGAGATCTTTCCCGCCTGGCTCACCATCAGCCGGGTGCGTGACGAGCGCGGCGCCACCACCAACTATGTCGGCATCTTCTCCGACATCAGTCAGGTCAAGCAGTCCGAGGCCCGGCTCGAACACCTCGCCCACTATGACGCGCTCACCGACCTGCCCAACCGGCTGCTGCTGCTCTCGCGCCTGGAACACGCCATCCACCGCGCCGAGCGCGAGCGCAGCAAGGTCGCGGTGCTGTTCATCGACCTTGACCGCTTCAAGAACGTCAACGACAGCCTCGGCCACCCGGTCGGCGACGAACTGCTGCAGGCCGTCGCCGCGCGGATGCGCGCGCGCATCCGCGCCGAGGACACCCTGGCGCGGCTCGGCGGCGACGAGTTCGTGCTGTTGCTCGAGTCGATCGAGCGCCCCGACGAGGCCGGCAACCTCGCCCAGCAGATCATCGATCTGATGGCCGAGCCCTTCCGTCTCTCCGGCGGACGCGAGATCTATCTCGGCGCCAGCATCGGCATCAGCCTCTACCCGGAAAACGGCACCGATACCACCCAACTGCTGCGCAACGCCGACACCGTGATGTACCAGGCCAAGGCGCAGGGGCGCAATACCTACCGCTACTACACCGAGTCGCTCACCCGCGCCGCCAACGCGCGACTCTCGCTCGAATCACGCCTCAGGCGCGCGCTCGAGCGCGAGGAGCTGGTACTGCACTACCAGCCCCAGGTCGACATGCACACCACCCGGCTCACCGGGATCGAGGCGCTGGTGCGCTGGGAGACCCCGGACGGCGAGCTGATCCCGCCCGACCGTTTCATCCCCCTGGCCGAGGAGACCGGGCTGATCATCCCGCTCGGCGCCTGGGTACTGGCCACCGCCTGTCGCCAGCTCCAGGACTGGATCGACGCCGGCGCCCCGCCGCTGACCCTGGCGGTCAACATCTCCAGTCACCAGTTCGCCCAGCCCGACCTGGCGCTCCATGTCGATCGCGAGCTGACCGCCTCCGGTCTCTCCCCCGAACGCCTCGAGCTGGAGCTCACCGAGAGCACCATCATGCAGCACAACCGACGCGGGATGGAGATCCTCGAGGCGTTGCGCGCGCTCGGCATCGCACTCTCGATCGACGACTTCGGCACCGGTTACTCGTCGCTGGCCTATCTCAAGCGGCTGCCGATCGACAAGCTCAAGATCGACAAGAGCTTCGTCCAGGGCATCCCCGAGGACCGCAACGATGCCGAGATCGCCGCGACCATCATCGCCATGGCACGCAACCTCAACCTGCGGGTGCTCGCCGAGGGCGTCGAGACCGAGGCCCAGCGCGACTTCCTGCGTCAGGCCGGCTGCGACGCCTACCAGGGCTATCTGTTCAGCCGTCCACTGCCGACCGCCGAGTTCGCGCGTCAGTACCTGCGCTGACCCGACCTGCCCCGTTCACCGCTCCCCCAGCCCGGCCAACCACTCGAGCACGAACTCGGCGATTGCCTCCGGGTCGTCGAGCGCGAGCCGGGGCGGCGCCGGGGCCGGCAGTGAAGGCCGGTCGCTAGCCACGGCGATGATCGCCGGGTCCTCGGGATAGAGCGGCGCGAGTCCGAGCGCGCTGCGATGGACCTCGATCTTGGCATAGTCGGCATGCTTGAAACCCTCGACCAGCACCAGGTCGAGACCGCTCGGATCGAGCCGCGCGAGCAGGGTGTCGAGATCGGGATCGGCGTCCGCCTCCGGAGTCTCGACCATCAGCGCCCAGCGCCGGCGCGAGGCCACCAGCACCTGCTCGGCGCCGGCCGCGCGCAGCTCGAAGCTGTCCTTGCCGGGATGATCGACCTCGAAGCGGTGATGAGCGTGCTTGAGACAGCCCACCCGCAGCCCGCGAGCGCGCAGCAGCGGCAACAGCCGACACAGCAGGGTGGTCTTGCCGCTGCCGCTGGGGGCGACGAAGCCGAGTACCGGCAGGGTTGCTACTGCCATCGCGTTCACTCCTCGGGACAGCGGTCGCGAGCGGTCGTCTGCGCTTGGACTTTTCCCGGGTGCCAGCGCAGAATGAGTGCCTCGTCCGGGGCGCAACACCTCGGCCCGGGCGCCCCACCGCGCCCGGACCATCACCCGACTCTCGACAACGACCGCAAGGACCTCATGGCTCAGTACATTTACACGATGAACCGGGTCGGCAAGATCGTGCCGCCCAAGCGTACCATCCTGCGTGACATCTCCCTGTCCTTCTTCCCCGGCGCCAAGATCGGCGTGCTCGGCCTCAACGGCGCGGGCAAATCGACCCTGCTCAAGATCATGGCCGGGCTCGACACCGAGATCGAGGGCGAGGCGCGTCCGCAGCCGGGGATCAAGGTCGGCTATCTGCCCCAGGAACCCCAGCTCGACCCCGACAAGGACGTGCGCGGCAACGTCGAGGAGGCGCTCGCCCACATCAAGCAGGCGAGCGAGCGTCTCGAGGCGGTCTATGCCGCCTATGCCGAGCCCGACGCCGACTTCGACGCCCTCGCCCAGGAGCAGGCCGAGCTCGAGAACCTGCTCGAGGCCAGCGGCGGTCACAACCTCGACCACACCCTCGAGGTCGCCGCCGAGGCGCTGCGCCTGCCGCCTTGGGATGCCGACGTCACCAAGCTCTCCGGCGGCGAGCGCCGCCGCGTGGCGCTGTGCCGGCTGTTGCTGTCGAGCCCCGACATGCTGCTGCTCGACGAGCCGACCAACCACCTCGACGCCGAGTCGATCGCCTGGCTCGAGCGCTTCCTCCACGACTACCCCGGCACCGTGGTCGCGGTCACCCACGACCGCTACTTCCTCGACAACGTCGCCGGCTGGATCCTCGAGCTCGACCGCGGTCACGGCATCCCCTGGGAGGGCAACTACTCGAGCTGGCTGGAGCAGAAGGAGAAGCGTCTGGAGCTCGAGCAGAAGCAGGAGCAGGCGCGCATCAAGACCATGAAGCAGGAGCTCGAGTGGGTGCGCAGCAACCCCAAGGGCCGTCACGCCAAGAGCAAGGCGCGTCTGGCCCGCTTCGAGGAGCTGCAGTCGCAGGAGTTCCAGTCGCGCAACGAGACCAACGAGATCTACATCCCGCCGGGCCCGCGTCTCGGCGACCTGGTGGTCGAGGCCGAGGGCCTGCGCAAGGGCTACGGCGACCGGCTGCTCTACGAGAACCTCTCGTTCAACCTGCCCAAGGGCGGCATCGTCGGTGTGATCGGTCCCAACGGCGCGGGCAAGACCACGCTGTTTCGCATCCTCACCGGCCAGGAACAGGCCGACTCGGGCACCCTGCGCGTCGGCGAGACGGTCGACATCGCCTGCGTCGACCAGAGCCGCGACACCCTCGGCGACAGCAAGACGGTGTGGGAGGAGATCTCCAACGGCGCCGACAACATCGTCGTCGGTCGCTACGAGATGCCCTCACGCGCCTACTGCAGCCGCTTCAACTTCAAGGGCTCCGACCAGCAAAAGCGCATCGGCGACCTCTCCGGCGGTGAGCGCAATCGCGTCCACCTGGCCAAGCTGCTCAAGCGCGGCGGCAACCTGTTGCTGCTCGACGAACCGACCAACGACCTCGACGTCGAGACCCTGCGCGCGCTCGAAGAGGCACTGCTCACCTTCCCCGGCTGCGCCGTGGTGATCAGCCACGACCGCTGGTTCCTCGACCGTATCGCCACCCACATCCTCGCCTTCGAGGGTGACTCGCAGGTGACCTGGTTCGAGGGCAACTACGCCGACTACGAGGCCGACCGTCACCGCCGACTCGGCACCGACGCCGACCAGCCTCACCGCATCAAGTACCGCAAGCTCTCGGCCTGACCCGCCCCGGCGCCGCCACAACGGCGCCGGTCGTCCGGGCAGATCCGACCCCGGGCGCCCGCCCACCCGGGCGGGCGTCGCACACCCCAGGAATGCCCATGTCCGAACTCGAACACCTCTTCGCCCGTGCCGAGACCCTGATCGATCGTCTCGAGCGGGTGCTCGTCCCCCACACCCCGACACCCGACTGGTCGGCCCACGCCTACCTCTGGCGCCGGCGCGGCGACCACGGCGGCGAGTTGCAGGCATTGCCCGCGCCGCACCGGCTCGCGCTCGACGACCTGCTCTGCCTGGAGCGGCAGAAGCAGGAGATCCTGCGCAACACCGAGCAGTTCCTCGCCGGGCGCAGCGCCAACAATGTGCTGCTGTGGGGCTCGCGCGGCACCGGCAAGTCATCGCTGGTCAAGGCCGTGTTCAACGCCCTGCGCGAACAGGGCCTGCGGCTGATCGAGGTCGACCGCGACGACCTGCTGCAGCTGCCCGACATCCTCGCGCTGATCCGCGATCGCCCCGAGCGCTTCATCCTGTTCTGCGACGACCTTTCCTTCGAGCCCGGCGAGTCGAGCTACAAGGCGCTCAAGGCCGCGCTCGACGGCTCGATCGCCGCCACCCCCGAGAACCTGCTGATCTACGCCACCTCCAACCGCCGCCACCTGCTGCCCGAGTTCCACTCCGAGAACCGCGAGGCGCGGGTGGTCGACGGCGAGCTGCACCAGGGCGAATCGGTCGAGGAGAAGATCTCGCTGTCCGATCGCTTCGGACTGTGGGTCTCCTTCCACCCCTTCAGCCAGACGCAATACCTGGCGGTGGTGCGCCACTGGCTGGAACGGTTGGAGCACGCTGGGTTGAACGAGGACTGGCCCGAGATCGAACGCGCCGCACTGCAATGGGCGCTGCGCCGCGGCTCGCGCAGCGGGCGCACCGCCTGGCAGTTCGCGCGCGACTGGGCCGGGCGGGTGCGAACGGGCGAGGTCTGACGGAGGGCTGCCGACGACACGGGTTCGGTGGATAATCGGATGGCGAAACACGCCATGGAGACCATCGCATGAAACAAACCAGCCCGCTGTACGCCGCCCTCCTCGCCCTCGGCCTGCCCCTGACGGCGAGTGCCGCCGCCGACCCGGTGATCGAGCAGATCGAGGCGGCCGAGACGGCCTACGAGGACGGCGCCCTGCGCGGGGCCATCGGTCACCTCGAGGCGGCCATCGCCGAGGTCCAGGAGAAGATCAGCGCGGGCCTGCTCGAACTGCTGCCCGAGCCGCTCTCGGGCTGGCAGGCCGATGAGGCGGTGGCCGAGTCCGGCGGCATGGCGAGCATGATCACCGGTACCCACCTGAGCCGTCGCTACTATCGCGAGGACGGCAGCGACCTGACGCTCAGCCTGATGGCCGACTCGCCGATGATGCCGATGCTGACCATGGCGCTGTCGATGCCGATGATGATGCAGGGCAACCCCGAGCTCAAACCCTATGCCCTCGCCGGCCATCGCGGCATGGTCGAACACGCCTCCGGCACGCGCGACTACGAGATCACCCTGATGGTCGGCAGTCGGCTGGTGGTCCAGGCCCAGGGGACGGGGCTGGATGACAAGGGCGCGCTCGAGGACTATCTCAAGCAGCTCGACTTCGATGCGATCGAGGAGGCGCTGGGCAACTGATCGCGGTCTGCCCCGGCGATGCGCGGTGCGCGTCGCCGGGGTGGTCTCAGCGCAGCACCCCGGCGTCGAGCCCGCCGAACAGGGCGCCGAGCGCCCCGGCCATGCCGCCACCGAGCCGCTCGGCGAAGGAGTCGAGCAGGTCGCGCTTCTGGGTGTAGTCGACCACGGTCTCGGTGCCGAGCTGCTCGCGCGCCACCGTCCCGGCGCTCGCCAGACCATCGATCAGGCCCAGCTCGAGCGCTTGCTCGCCACTCCAGAACAGCCCGCTGAAGAGTTCGTCGCCGCCCTGGAGACGATCGCCACGGCCTTCCCGGACCTCGGCGATGAACTGCTGGTGCAGGGTATCGAGCACCCCCTGGATGAAGACGCGCTGCGACTCGGGCAGCGGCGAGAAGGGATCGAGAATACCCTTGTTGGCGCCGGCGGTGAGCAGCCGGCGCTCGATGCCGAGGTCGGCGAGCAGGCGATCGAGCCCGAAGCTGCCGATGCGTACCCCGATCGAGCCGACCAGGCTGGCCTTGTCGGCATAGATGGCATCGGCGCCGACGGCGATGTAATAGCCCCCCGAGGCGCAGAGATCGGCGGCCACTGCGTACACCGGCAGGTCGTCGCCATCATGGGCCTCGCGATATTTCGCCTTGAGCCGAGCGATCTCGTCGTTGATGTAACCGGCCTGCACCGGACTGCCGCCGGGGCTGTTGATACGCAGGATCACCCCCTCGACCTTGTCGTTGTCGAAGGCCTTGCGCAGCGCCCCGACCACCCGATCGGCGCTGGCGTCACTGTCGGCGGCGATCACCCCGTCGACCTCGATCAGCGCCGCGTGCGGCTCGGTCAGCTCCATGCGCCGATCCCAGTCGCGCACCGAGGCGGCCACCACCAGCCCCACCAGATAGAGCAGGATCAACAGCTTGAGCACCAGCCCCCAGCGCCGCGCGCGGCGGCGCTCACGCATGTAGTCGAGCGCCAGATGGTTGATCAGCGCCCGCTCCCAGCCGGGCTGGTCGGGGTCGGGCATCGGCGGCTTGCGCCAGCGTTTCCAGAATCGCCACTGCATGGTCTCGGTCTCCGTCCTGCTTCAGATCTCGGTCATCGCACGCGCGGCCAGCCACTCCGGGATCGCGCTCACCGCGTCCAGACAGTCCAGCGGCTGGTGCGCGCGCAGTCGCTCCGGGGGGTGAACCCCGTAGCTCACGGCCAACCCCGCCACCCCGGCGTTGCGCGCCATCTGCATGTCGAACTCGGTATCACCGATCATCAGCGTCTCGGCGGCACTGGCGCCGAGCTCGTCCATCAGCTCCAGGAGCATCTGCGGGTGGGGCTTGGAGAAGGTCTCGTCGGCGCAACGGGTGGCATGGAAGAAACCGCCCAGCCCGGTCTCGCGCAGCGCCTTGTCGAGCCCGGCGCGACTCTTGCCGGTGGCCACCGCCAGCCGACAGCCGCGCTCGGTCAGCGTCGAGAGCACCTCGGCGGCGCCCGCGAACAACGCCGAGGCGTTCGGCGTGGCACCGAGGAAGCGACGCCGATAGGCGAGGATCAGCGCCTCATAGACCTCGGGCTCAGCCCCCGGCAGCAACTCCCGCGTGCCCCGCTCCAGGCTCAGCCCGATGATCTCGCGCGCCGCCTCGCGCGGCGGCGGCTCCAGGCCCAGCTCGACGAAGGCACGCTGCATGCAATCGACGATATGGGCCTCGGAATCCATCAGGGTGCCGTCCCAGTCGAACACGATCAGCTCGAAACTCACGCGGTCTCCTCCAGTGCGTCCAGCAGCCGCTGCAGCGTCTCCGGCAGCGGCGCCTCGACGTGCAGCGGCCGACTCATGTATTCGGCGCGAAAGCTCAGCGCCGCGGCGTGCAGGAACAATCGATCGAGCCCGAGCGCCCTGAGTTCCCGGTTCCAGTCATCGTCACCGTATTTGGGGTCGCCGGCGAGCGGCGCGCCGAGATGGGCGGCATGGACGCGGATCTGATGGGTGCGGCCGGTGACCAGGGTGGCCTCGACCAGGGTCGCCACCCGCGACCCGGCGCGCAAGCGCCGCAGCCGGCGGAAGCGGGTGCGCGAGGCCTTGCCCTCGACCGGATCGACGCTGACCATGCGCTCGCCGCCGCGCAGCACGTTCTTGCGCAGCGGCGCGTCGACGGTCATCTCGGCGCGCGGCAGCTCGCCGCCGATCAACGCCAGATAGCGCTTCTCGATGCCATCCTCGCGCATCATCCGGTGCAGCTCGCGCAGCGCGCTGCGCCGCTTGGTCACCACCAGGCAACCGGAGGTGTCGCGATCGAGCCGGTGCACCAGCTCGAGCTCGCGCCCGGGATGGAGCTGGCGCAGCGATTCGATCAGCCCGAAGCTCAGTCCGCTGCCGCCGTGCACCGCCAGCCCCGAGGGCTTGTCGATCACCAGCAGCCGGTTGTCCTCGTAGAGCACCGCGCCCTCGAGCCGCGCCAGCCAGCCCTCGGGCGCGCGCGCCGGGGCGCGCTGCTCGGGCAGACGCAGCGGCGGGATGCGCACCATGTCCCCGGCGCGCAGCCGATGGCTGGCCTTGACCCGCCCCTTGTTCACCCGCACCTCTCCACGACGGAGTATGCGATAGAGATGGCTGCGCGGAACGCCCTTGATGAAACGGAGCAGGAAGTTATCGATACGCTGTCCGTCGGACTCGGCATCGACGCGGACCAGACGCGGCCCGGTATCCGCACCGCCCTTGGCGGACGCGGGATCTGGATGGGAATCTGGTGGACTCAAAGGGGATAGCCTTGCCTTGTTGGCTCAATTGATGCTAATAGTCTTCGCTGCTACCATGAATCGCTTGCGCTGGCCTGTGGAATATCGATCATTCCGGGAGCGGCGAGCGCAGCCGAAGGTTGGTCCGCGCCCACTCGAAACCGGCCGGGACGACGCCTTCGCGCCGGAAGCCGTCTTTCGACATCTTAGCCACGCCTGCCCGAGGGCAGCATTGGGTATCGCGCGCGGACTCGAGCAGCGAGCAATCGCGCATTCTACACCCTCTGCGTTCCGCGCGCCGTGCGCCAAGGCAGGCCAACGCATCCGGCACCACCCTCGCCGCTCCGAACACCTCCCCCTCCGCATGGACGGGGACAAGAACCCGCGGGCGCCCGCCAGCGCCCGTCAACGATAGTTCATGCGCGCGTGCCCGTTCCGGGTCCCGTCTGGAGGCGACCGAACGGACAGTGCTGATGCCGTCGGATCCTTGCTCACCGTGGGACGAACGGCAACGCGCCGAGCCGCCCCCAGGTCAGCCACCGGGGGTCCGCGGCGAACCGTCCCCCATGACGGGACACGCGCCGTGGTGAGAGAAGGAACAACATGAAAAGAATGCTGATCAACGCAACTCAGCCGGAAGAGTTGCGCGTCGCGACCGTCGACGGTCAACTGCTCTACAACCTCGACATCGAATCCCCCGGCCGGGAACTGAAGAAGGCCAACATCTACAAGGGCACCATCACCCGCGTCGAGCCCAGCCTCGAGGCCGCCTTCGTCGACTATGGCGCCGAGCGCCACGGCTTCCTCCCCCTCAAAGAGATCGCCCGCGCCTATTTCGAGCCCGACTCGGTCAAGCCCGGCTCGCGCATCAACATCAAGGAGGCGGTACGC
The DNA here is from genome assembly GCF_041155115.1 of Marichromatium sp. PS1. NCBI lineage: Bacteria > Pseudomonadati > Pseudomonadota > Gammaproteobacteria > Chromatiales > Chromatiaceae > Marichromatium > Marichromatium sp. PS1. The sequence continues at coordinate 1,391,489 of NZ_BAAFHB010000002.1, read as the reverse complement.
GAGGGCCGCGAGGTGGTGGTGCAGATCGACAAGGAGGAGCGCGGCAACAAGGGCGCGGCGCTCACCACCTTCATCTCGCTGGCCGGGCGCTATCTGGTGCTGATGCCCAACAACCCGCGCGCCGGCGGGGTGTCGCGCCGCATCGAGGGCCAGGACCGCAGCGAGCTGCGCGACGCCATGAGCCAGCTCGAGATCCCCGAGGACATGGGGCTGATCGTGCGCACCGCCGGCGTCGGCAAGAGCGTCGAGGAACTGCAGTGGGATCTCGACTACCTGCTGCAGCTGTGGAAGGCGATCGAGACCTCTGGCGAGCAGCGCAAGGCGCCCTTCCTGATCTATCAGGAGAGCGATGTCATCATCCGCTCGATCCGCGACTATCTGCGCGCCGACATCGGCGAGATCGTCATCGACGACGCCGCCGTCTACGAACGCGCCGAGACCTTCATCCGTCAGGTGATGCCGCAGAACATCAAGAAACTGCGCCGCTACGACGACGAGGTGCCGCTGTTCACCCGCTACCAGATCGAGACCCAGATCGAGTCGGCCTTCCAGCGTGAGGTGCGTCTGCCCTCGGGCGGCTCGATCGTGATCGACCACGGCGAGGCGCTCACCGCCATCGACATCAACTCGGCGCGCGCCACCAAGGGCGCCGACATCGAGGAGACGGCGCTCAACACCAACCTCGAGGCGGCCGACGAGATCGCTCGCCAGCTGCGCCTGCGCGACCTCGGCGGCTTGTTCGTGATCGACTTCATCGACATGACCCCGCCGAAGAACCAGCGCGAGGTCGAGAACCGGCTGCGCGAGGCGCTCAAGCAGGACCGCGCCCGCGTCCAGGTGGCGCGGATCTCGCGCTTCGGGCTGCTGGAGATGTCGCGCCAGCGACTGCGTCCCTCGCTCGGCGAATCGAGCCAGCAGGTCTGCCCGCGCTGCAAGGGTCAGGGCACCATCCGCGGGGTCGACTCGCTGGGCCTGTCGATCCTGCGGATAATCGAAGAGGAGGCGATGAAGGACAACACCCAGCGCATCCTCGCCCACCTGCCGGTCAGCGTCGCCACCTTCCTGCTCAACGAGAAACGCCGCACCATCGTCGACATCGAGCAGCGCCAGGAGGTCGAGATCCTGCTGGTCCCGAACGAACACCTGCTCACCCCCGACTACCAGATCGAGCGCATCCGCACCCAGGATGTCACCAAGCAGGACGAGGGCCGACAGAGCTACGAGATCGCCGCGGCCCCGCCCGAGCCGGAGGCCGAGTCGCGCTATACCCGACTGACCGCGCCACCGCGTATCGAGGAGCCGGCGGTCAAGCAGGTCACCCCCGCCACCCCGGTGCCGCAGCAGCGCCCGAACCCGCAGCGGACGACGCCCAAGACCCCGGCCGGACTTCAGGAGCCCGAGCGCAGCGAGCCCGAGAGCCTGATCAAACGGATCTGGACCGGGTTGTTTGCACCGCGCCAGATCGAGGCCCCGGCGAGCCCCCAGAGCGAATCTCAACACCACTCCGAGCGTGGCCACGCCAAGCCCCGCGGCGAGGGCGAGGGTGGCAAGTCCCGCGAGCGCAAGCGCAGCACCCCTCCGGAGGGGCGCGGCGGCGAAGGCGAGGAGAGCGGCCGCAGCGCGCGCAACGGCGAGGGCCGCAGCCGACGCAGCAGCACACGCAATCGTCCCCGCCGCAACGAGAACGGCGGTCGCGCCGCCAAGGGCAAGGGTGACGACGAGCGCACGCGCGAGCCGCAACAACCCCAGGGTGGTGAATCCAACAAGCCGCAGCGCAGCGATGCCGACGAGGCCCAGGAACAGTCCAGACGCAGCACCGAGGCGAGAACGGAGCGGTCGGCACCGGAGACGGCCAAGGGCAACGGCGAGAACACGACGCCACAACAGGATGGTGCCGGCGAACGACCGCGCTCGACCCGGCGGCGACGCGGCGGACGCAACCGCCGCCGCAGCACCCCCACCAACGGCGGCAACGAGCAGCCCAACGGCAACGACCGCGAACGCGCACCGACCCAGTCACGCGTCGAGCACAATGCAGCGACGGAGACAGAGGCACCGGCCACCGAGACCCGGCACAAGCCACAGGCGCTCCTGCCCGCGCCCCAGACAGGTGCCGAGGCCAAGCAGTCGGACAGCGACAGACAGTCCGCGAGGGCGAAGTCGGAGCCGTCCCAGGGCCAATCGAGCGCCGCAGCGCCCAAGCCGGAGACTGCCAAGGACAAGTCGACCGCCGCGTCAGCCAAGCCTGAAGCGGGCAAGGACAAGCCGACTGCCGAGACAGCCAAGCCGGAGTCGGGCAAGGACAAGCCGACTGCCGAGACAGCCAAGCCTGAACCGGGCAAGGACAGGCCGGCTGCCGAGACAGCCAAGCCTGAACCGGGCAAGGACAGGCCGGTCGCCGAGACAGCCAAGCCTGAACCGGGCAAGGACAAGCCGACTGCCGAGACAGCCAAGCCTGAACCGGGCAAGGACAAGCCGACTGCCGAGACAGCCAAGCCTGAACCGGGCAAGGACAAGCCGACTGCCGAGGCGCCCAGCGCTGAGACCGCGGCGCCCAGGCCGAAGCCCGCCGGGGAGCAACCCGCGGCGACCTCGAAACCCGAGAGCGGCGAGCACAAGAGCGCCACGGTGAGCAGGTCCGAACCGACCCGCGAGGCGCAGTCTCACTCAGAGACCGCGACGAGTGCGCCCACACCGCCCCCGGAGTCGCGACCACAGACGCCCCCCGCGGCGCCCAAACCCGCCACCGAGGCGCCAGCGGCAGCGCCGGAACGCGCCCCGCGACCCGCGGCCACCGTCGAGAGCGAGAAACGGATCACGCAGGAAGACGGCGACTGAGGTCGCGATCGTCACCTCGTGCGTGCTAGGGTCCGCCCTGCTGCGGTTACCCTGAACCCGTGCGGGTCGTCATCGGCGACCCGCACGCATGCACCACCGGAGCCCGCAGGCGCACTCGTGGCGGCGCCCGGGCTGAGGACGGACGATGTTCAGACTCTTCATCTCCAGCCAGCTGCACCTCCTCGGGCTCGCCCTGCGCGCCCTCCTCCCCAGGCGCGGCGCCGGCCGGGCGGGTTATCTCCGCCCCCTGCTGATGCTCGGCTTCGTGCCGCTGTTCGCCCTGGTCCAGCTGATCCACTGGCTCGGGCTGGCGCTCGACGAGCTGCTCTACCCCGACTATCGCCGGGTCCAGGTCCGCGAGCCGCTGTTCATCCTCGGCGTACCGCGCAGCGGCACCACCCATCTCCACCGGGTGCTGGCCGAGGATCCCGGTGTCACCACCTTCACCACCTGGGAGTGTCTGTTCGCGCTCTCGATCACCGCCCGCCGCTTCTGGCTCGGCCTCGGCCGACTCGACGCCCGGCTCGGCGCCCCGCTCGCCCGGCTGTTGCGCCGGATCGAGCGCCACGCCTTCGGCGCCCTGGACGCGGTCCACAGCATGCGCCTCGATGACCCCGAGGAGGACTACTTCGCACTGCTGCCAGCGCTCGCCTGCTTCATCCTCATCCTCCCCTTCCCCGACTCGAGCCGGCTGTGGCGGATGGGCAGCTTCGACCGCGACATGCCCGAGCCGCTGCGCAGCCAGCTCCTCGAGCACCATCATCGCTGTCTGCAGCGCCATCTCTACGTCCACGGCACGGACAAGCGACTGCTGTCGAAGAACGCCGCCTTCGCCCCGCTCGCCGGGGCGCTGCGCGCGCGCTATCCCGACGCCCGCTTCGTGGTCTGTCTGCGCGCCCCGCAGGAGACCCTGCCCTCGCAACTGAGCTCGATCGCCGGCGGCGCCAAGCTGTTCGGCGTCGGCGCGGTCGAGCCCGCGTTCGCGCGACGCATGATCGAGCAGCTCGGCTTCTACTACCACAACCTCGAACAGACCCTCGCCGACGTCCCGGTCGAACGCTGCGCCTGGGTGACCATGGCGCAGCTGCGCGGGCAGCTCGGCCCGAGCATCGAGACCATCTACAACCAGCTCGGACTCACGCTCGACGCCGACTACCGCGCCCGCCTCCAGCAGCGTCAGCGCCATGCCCGACGCTATCGCAGCGCGCACCAGTACAGCCTCGCGCAGTTCGGACTCGACGCCGAGCGTATCGAACACGAGCTCGGCGCCTGCTATCGTCGTCTGTGTGCGCGTGCCATCGATGATCGGGACGCGCCGCCATCCGCCGCACCCCCGGCACCCACGCGAACCACGGAAACCGCGTTGCCATGTTGAGCACCTCGTGCCCAGACCAGCTCACCGCGCAGTCCGACCCGATCGACGCCTCGGGGCTACGCGTGGCCATCCTCTCCGACGCCGCCCCCGAGCGTAACGGGGTCGGCGCCTACTATCGCGACCTCGCCGATCATCTGCGCGCCGCCGGCGCCCGGGTCGAGTTGATCGCGCCACGCTATCGCCGCGGCAGCTGGCACGGCGGACTGACCTTCCCGCTCCCCGGCGACCCGACCCAGAGGCTGCTGCTGCCTTCCTGGCCGCTGGTCAGCGGCCGACTGCGCCGGCTGCGTCCCAACGCCATCGTCGTCCCCACCCCCGGCCCCTTCGGCATGCTCGGCATGCACCTGGCCGGGCGGCGCGATATCGCCCTGGTGGTCGGCTTCCACACCCACTTCGAGGCGCTCACCGACCTCTTCCCCGAGTGGAGCGGCCTGCGCGCGCGCGTGGCCCACGCCTATCTCGGCACCTGCCACCGCATGCTGTTCCGCCGCAGCCAGCTGGTGCTCGCCAACTCCCACGAGATGGTCGAGGTGGCACGACGCATCGGCGCCGACCGCGCCGCGCTGATGGCCACGCCGATCGCCAAGCGCTTTCTCGACTGCCCGCCGCGACCGGTCGCACCCCGACTCGGGCGGGTCCTGTTCGCCGGTCGACTGGCCCCGGAGAAGAACCTCGAGAGTATCGTCGAGGCCGCACAACGACTCCCCGAGATCGAATTCCTGGTCGCCGGCGACGGGCCGCTGCGCCCCTGGCTCGAGCAACGCTGCGCCGAGCATCCCAACCTCAGACATCTCGGCTGGGTGCGGCGCGGCCAGATCATGGCCCTGCTCGATTCGGTCGACGCCCTGGTGCTGCCCTCCCGGGTCGAGTCCTTCGGCACCATCGCGCTCGAGGCGATGGCGCGCGCGCGCACCGTGGTGGTTTCCTCGGCATGCGGTATCCTCAGTTGGGAGCTGCTCGGACGCGGGCTGCACGCGATCGGCGAGGACGAGACGCTCGCCGAGGCACTGGCGCGGGTCCGCGCGCTCGACCCGGCACTGCGCGAGCGCAAGGCGCACCTGGCACGCGCGGCGGCGATCGAGATCAACCGCCGCAACCTTCAACACTGGCTATCGGTACTCTCGGGCGATCATGGACACAGCGTCGACATGCGCGACTGACGACACCACCCCCAGGACCCTGGTCTCGGTGCATGATGTGATGCCCGAGACCCTGCCTCGGGTCGAGCGGTTGCTCGCCCTGCTCGAGGCCGAGCGGGTCTATCCGGTCACCCTGCTGGTGATCCCCGGCGGCGCCTGGGATCGCACCGCCCTCGCGCGGCTACGCCAGTGGCAGCGACGCGGCCACGAGCTGGCCGGACACGGCTGGCACCATCGGGTCGAGCGCTACGGCGGCTGGTATCACCGCCTGCACGCGCGCCTCATCTCGCGTGACGTCGCCGAGCACCTGGCGCTCGATGCCGAGGGCATCGGCGCGCTGGTCAACCGCTGTCACGCCTGGTTCGGCGATCAGGGGCTGGACGCGCCCGAACTCTATGTGCCGCCGGCCTGGGCGATGGGCCGGATCGCGCGCTCGGCGCTCGCCGAGCTGCCCTTCGAGCGCTACGAGTACCTCTCCGGGGTGCTCTCGGCCGAGAGCGGACTGTTCGCGCCGGTGCCGATGCTCGGCTACGAGGCCGACACCGCGGCGCGCGCCCGCGCGGTCCGGCTGTGGAACCGCATCAACCGCAGCCGCGCGCGCGCCCGGGGATGGCTGCGCATCGGCATCCACCCACGGGATCTCGAACTGCGTCTGGCCGAATCGCTGCGCCAGGACCTGCGACGCTACCGTCATCACAGCCGCTATGCCGCGCTCACCGAGCGCCGCCCGGACCACGACGAAGGCGACGGCGCCGGGGTCACAGAAAACGTGCGTTGAGATCCTCGAGCAGACCGCGCGCGGCCGCCTCGACCATGTCGAAGACCTGATCGAAGCCGCGCCGACCGCCGTAGTAGGGATCGGGCACCTCGCGCTGCGAATAGTCCGGGGCGAAGTCCATCAACAGCCCCAGGCGCGACTCCAGCCCGGGCGGGCAGAGCGCGGCGAGATGCGCGTAGTTGTCCTGATCCATCGCCAGCACATAGTCGAAGCGCTCGAAGTCATCGGCGCCGACACACCGAGCGCGCAGGTCGCGGATATCGATGCCACGGGCGCGCGCCGTGTCGCTGGCGCGCTGATCCGGGCGCGCGCCGACGTGATAGGCATGGGTGCCGGCCGAGTCGATCTCGACGAGCTGTTCGAGCCCACGGGCGCGCAGCAGTTGACGAAAGACGCCGTGGGCGGTCGGCGAACGACAGATATTGCCCATGCAGACGAACAGAACCCTGGCCTTGATCTCGTGTTTCACCTCGCTACTCCCTCTATCGCTGGCTGACACCGTCCCGATCATAGCAGCGCCCGACGCCGGACTCAGTCGCCGGCACGCTCGCGTCTGAGCCGCTGCGCCTCGCGCTGGCGTGCCTGGGCGGCGCTCTGGCGCTCGAGCCGCAACCGCCAGCCGCCGCTGTCGCGCGCCGGCGCGTCAAGGGACGGGGAAGCGGCGCGCGACTCACGCCGCAGCGACTGCCAGGCGCGCCGCTCGTCCTGGCGCTGCTCGAGCAGCCGCGTGCCCGTCTGCCGGGTCGGCGCCGGGCGGCGACCGGCGGGTGCGCGGGCAGCGCCCTCGAGTCGCAACCAACCGCCGGCACCAGCAGCCTCCGCGGCTCCGACCGCGGCGGCATCGCCCCCGACCACGGGCATGGCGAGCGTCCAGATGAAGACGGTGACGAAGGTACGGATGATCGGTGCACTCATGGTCTCGACCTCCAGCGGCCTGTCCGCGTGATTGACCCGCAAGGTCAGGTGCTGGAGTCCGCGACTGGAAAGCTCAACCCGGTGGCGCCATCATCGAGCACAGGGACAGACGCGGCACGGAGGCCGAGACGACGGCGACAGGCTACACCCACCCGGGAGGCGCGATGCACACCAGACCCACGACCCCACAGGGCAGGCACGACCGCGAGGCGCTGCTGCACCAGGTCCGCACACTGCTCGGGCGCCGCTGTCGGCTGCGCGGCGCCTCCTGGCGACTGATCGACCTGCTCCCCGGCGAGGAGTTGCTGATCCTCGAGTCGGACGACGAGCACGCCGCCGAGATCCAGGCCGACCAGTACGGCCGGCCGCGCCAGCGACGCAATACCCTGCTGCAGGTACCGCTGTTCGACCGTCACCGCTGCCCCTCGGCACCGCTGCGCGAACTGCTCGACACCCTCACCCCGACCCTCGCACGGCGCCACTGAGGGCGACGCGTCAGTCGTCGGCGCTCATCCACGCCTCGGCACGCCCCAGGTCCTCGCGGGTATCGACCCCGGGGCCGGGGGTGCGCTCGGCGATGCCGACATGGATACGCTCGCCGTGCCACAGCACGCGCAGCTGTTCGAGCGACTCGGCGACCTCGAGCGGTGCCGGCGGCCAGGCGAGATAGCGCTCGAGGAACCCGGCGCGATAGGCGTAGAGCCCGATGTGACGGAGGAAGGTCACCGACTCGGGCAGGCTCGCGCGGCTGCCGAGGAACTCGTCGCGATGCCAGGGCAGCGGCGCGCGCGAGAAGTAGAGCGCGAAGCCCTCGACATCGGTCACCACCTTGACCACGTGCGGATCGAACAGCGCCTCGACCCGCCGGATCGGCGAGGCCAGGGTCGCCATCCCCGCCCCAGCGCACCCGGCCAGGTCGCTCGCCACCTGGTCGATCAGCGCCGCCGGCATGCAGGGCTCATCGCCCTGCAGGTTGACCACCACGGTGTCGGCCTCCCAACCACGCGCGGCGATCACCTCGGCTACCCGCTCGGTGCCGCTGCGGTGCTCCGTCGCGGTCAGCTGGGTCGCGGCACCGAGTCCGGCGCAGGCATCGAGGATGCGCGCGTCATCACTCGCCACCACCACCTCGTCGGCGCCGCTGGCGCAGGCCCGCGCCACCACGTGCCGGATCATCGGCTCCCCGGCGATCTCCAGCAGCGGCTTGCCCGGCAGCCTGGAGGAACCGTAACGCGCCGGAATCACCACCTTGAAACCCTTAGCCATGCCTCTTCACCCTTGCCAGTCGAGTCAACAGCCCCGCCAGCGAGTCGGCATCGAACTCGGCCTCGACAGGGACATACCAGTGATCACCGCCACCAAACCGGGCGCACTTGACCGCGTCCTTCTCGGTCATCAGCACCGGCCCCGCGGGCCAGGCCGCGACCTCGGCGGCGGTGAAGTCGTGATGATCGGGATAGGGGCGCGGGTCGAGCACCAGACCGTGCGTCTCGAGCATGGCGAAGAAACGATCGGGATTGCCGATCCCCGCCACCGCACACACCCGCCGGTCCCGGAAGGCCGCCAACGGACGGCTGCGCCCGGACCCATCGAGCGCCAGCGCCGCGCCCGGCACCAGTCGCATCCGCCCCGCCCCCGGCGGCGCCTCACCGCCGTTATGGAGCACCAGGTCGACCGCCTCGAGCCGGCGCGGCGGCTCGCGCAGCGGCCCGGCCGGCAGACAGCGGCGGTTGCCCAGCCCACGGCGACCATCGACCACGGCGATCTCGATATCGCGCGCCAGACGGTAGTGCTGCAGCCCGTCGTCGGTGAGCAACAGGTCGCAGTCGCAGCGATCGAGCGCGAAGCGCCCCGCCGCCACCCGATCGGCGCCGACCACCACCGGACAGCCGGCGTGGCGCGCGAGCAGCAGCGGCTCGTCGCCGACCTCCTCGGGGGCATCGCTCGGCGCGACCCGGCGCACCCCGTCCTCGCGCCGGCCATAGCCGCGGGTGAGGACTGCCGGTCGCCAGCCGTGCTCGCGCAGCAGTCGGGCCAGGGCGATCACCGCCGGGGTCTTGCCGGTGCCGCCGACGCTGAGGTTGCCGACCACCACCACCGGCACCGACAACCGTGTGCTCGCCAGCCAGCCGCGCCGAAAACCCAGCCGCCGCAGCATGGCGAGCGCGCAATAGAGCGCGCCGAGGGGCGCGAGCAACACGCCGAGCCAGTGCCGGGCGTACCAGACGCGGGCCGGATCGATCCAGCGCATCAGTCCTCGACCGCGAGACCGTCGTGGAACTGCAGCCGGTGCAGCCGCGCGTAATAGCCGTTGCGCTCGAGCAGCGCCTGATGGCTGCCCTGCTCGACGATCCGTCCGGCATCGAGCACGAGGATGCGGTCGGCGCGCTCGATGGTCGAGAGACGATGAGCGATCATCAGCGTGGTGCGCTCCTCCATCAGCTCCTGGAGCGCGGCCTGGATATGGCGCTCGGCCTCGGTGTCGAGCGCCGAGGTCGCCTCGTCGAGGATGAGGATGGGGGCGTCCTTGAGCATCGCGCGGGCGATCGCCAGACGCTGGCGCTGACCGCCCGAGAGCAGCACGCCGCGATCCCCCACCACGGTGTCGAAGCCCTGCGGCAGGGCGCGGATGAACTCCAGCGCGTGCGCGCTCTCGGCGACCTGTTCGAGCCGCTCGCGGCTCGGCGGCTCGGGCTGGCCATAGGCGATGTTGTTGGCGATGGTGTCGTTGAACAGCACCACGTCCTGGGTGACCAGCGAGATCTGACGGCGCAACGAGCCCAGGGTGAGGTCGCGGATCGGCGTGCCGTCGATCAGGATCTCGCCCTCGCTGGGGTCGTAGAAGCGTGGCAACAGGCTGGCGATGGTGCTCTTGCCGCTGCCCGAGCGCCCCACCAGGGCGATCTTCTCGCCCGGGGCGACGATCAGCTCCAGCTCGCGGATCGCCGGCGGCTTGTCCGGGCTGTAGCGATGGGTGACGCCGCGATACTCGATCCGTCCGGCGGCCCGCTCGACCTCGCCGCGCCCGCGGTCGTCCTCCTCCTCGGCGTCGAGCAGCTCGAACAGGCTCTCGGCGGCGATGATGCCGCGCTGCAGATGGGCGTTGACCGAGGTCAGACGCTTGACCGGCGGCAGCAGCAGTGCCATGGCGACGATGAAGGACATGAAGGTGCCGACCGAGATGTTGTCCTGCAGCCCCTGCATGGTCGAGAGATAGACGATCACCGCGATCGCCATCGCCGAGATCAGCTGCACCAGCGGCACGCTCGCCGCCTCGGTGGCGATCATCTTCATCTGCAGCGAACGGGTCTTCTCGTTGATCGCGCCGAAGTGACGCGCCTCGCGCGCCTGACCGCCGAAGGCCTTGACCACCCGATGGCCGTCGATCACCTCCTGGGCGACATGGGTGAGCTCGCCGACACGGTCCTGGATGCGCTTGCTGTGACGGCGAAAGCGCTTGGTCGCGTACTTGATGGCGCCGGCCATCAACGGCCCGATGAGCAGGAAGATCACCGACAGCTCGGCGTCGAGATAGAGCATGTAGGCCATCAGCCCGAGCACGGTGAAGCCGTCGCGCACCAGGGTGGTGACCGCCGAGGTCGCGGCGGTGGCGACGTTCTCGACGTTGTAGGTGAGCTTGGCGAGCAGATGGCCCGAGCCGGTGTTGTCGAAATAGCGCGTCGGTGCGCGCAGCAGGTGCTCGAACATCTCCTGGCGGAGATCGGCCACCACCCGCCGTCCGACCCAGCTCAGACAGTAGTTGTTGACGAAGCCGGCGATACCGCGCCCGAGAAAGAGCGCGACCAGCAGCAGGGGCATCATCTGCACCACGGTCTCGTCGCGCTCGACGAAGCTGCCGTCGATCAGCGGCTGCATCATCGCCGCGAACAGCGGCTCGGTGATCGCAAAGGCGAGCATGCCGACGATGGAGACGGAGAACATCCGCCAGTAGGGGCGGACGTAGCCGAGCAGGCGGCGATAGATGGCGCTCGCCGCAGCGGGCGCCGGGGATGGTGTCTGCGGGTCGCTCATGGCGCCTCCCCGTTGCGGGTCGCGGCGAAGGCGACCTGATTGAGTCCTTGGCGCGCGGTGGCATCAAGCGCGGTCATCACCGCCTGGTGCGGGGTGCGGGCATCGGCCTGGATCAGCACCGGCGCGCTGTCGCGCCCGGCGAGCGCGGCGGCGATCGCGCGACCCAGGGTCGCGGCGTCGGCACCGAGCACCCGTCGCTCGCCGATGAAGAAGACCCCCTCGGCGTCGATCACGATGATCAGGGTCTCGGGCGGCTCCTCGGCTGGCGCCGCCACCCCCTCGGCCTCGGGCAGCTGCACCCGCAGCCGCGCCTCGTCCTTGAAGCTGGTCGAGACCATGAAGAAGATCAGCAGCAGGAAGACCACGTCGATCAAGGGCGTCAGGTTGATGTCGATCGGGGTCTTGCGCTGGGGTCGGAGGTTCATGCCCCGGCCTCCACGGTATCCTCGCGCTCGCCCTTGATCACCTCGATCAGACGCAGCGACAACTCCTCCATGTCGACCACCAGACGCGAGACGCGGTTGTCGTAGAAGCGATGGAACATCAGCGTCGGGATCGCCACCGAGAGCCCGGCGGCGGTGGTGATCAGCGCCTCGGAGATGCCCCCGGCGAGCACCCCGGGATTGCCCACGCCGGCCTCCATGATCACCGCGAAGACATCGATCATGCCCAGCACGGTGCCGAGCAGGCCGAGCAGCGGGGTCACCGCGGCGATGGTGCCCAGGGTGTTGAGGAAACGCTCCAGCTCGACGACCACCTGGCGACCGGTCTCGGCGATCGCCTCCTTCATCACCTCGCGCGAGTGCATCCGATTGGCCAGACCGGCGGCGAGCATCCGCCCCAGCGGCGAGCCGTAGCGGATCTCCTCGATCTGGGTGTCGGAGAGTTGACCGAGGCGGTAGAGCTGCCAGATCCGCGCCAGCAGCCCCGGCGGCATGATGCGGGCACGGCGCAGCATCCAGGCGCGTTCGATGACGATCGCGGTGGCGACCACGGAGCTGGCGATGATCGGCACCATCAACCAGCCGCCGGCGTACATCAGATCTAGCAAGGGCGAACTCCTCGGCGCGGACTGTGACTGAAGGCCTCGCCCCAAATGGGCCGAGACTGACCCTTCATGATACTCGAAGCCCTCGACCTCCAGCCATCGGGGCATCGGTCGCCGATACGAACCGCAAAGACCCAAAGGAGACAAAGGATTTAAGTGCGAGCGCTCTGTTGAGGCGCGATCACGAATCACTGCAAGCGCAACACTCCCTTCCCTTGGCGCTCTTTGCGGTTCAATCCGTCCGGCTGATGGCCGGCGCTCGCTCCCGACAGGTCGGCGCGGTGAGCGGGGCCGGCAGCGGCACGAACCAGGCCGAGAGGGTACGGGCGCGACCGCAGGCCCAGGGGCAGCGCGGGGCGCAGCCGGCTGCGGGGCGGTGGCGCCAGAGCCGGTCGTGGCGGGCGCGCCAACCCGGCTCGATCGACAGGCCCTCGGCATCGAGACGCAGTGTCAGCGCGCCCTCGTGCGCCGTCCCTCGCGTCTCGATGTCACGCGCGATGAGGCGCGCGCACACCGTCTCGGCAGGGAAGCCGTAGTGATTGGCATAGCCCGATGCGACCAGCGCCAGCTCGGGGTCAACCGCATCGAGCAACGCCGCGCTCGACGAGCTGGCGCTGCCGTGATGGGCGAGCACCAGCACGCGACTGCGCAGGGCCGCGCCATGGCGCGCGACGAGTTGGCGCTCGACCGCGGCGCCGATGTCGCCGGTGAGCAGCACCGAGACATCCCCGACCTCGATGCGCAGCACGCAGGAGGCATCGTTGCCCGAGCCCCCCCCGGTCACTGGGTATAGGAAGCGAAAGCGCACCCCCGACCACGACCAGCCCTGCCCCGCCCGACAGCGCCCGACGCCGTCGAGGCCAAGCGCAGCCGGCTCGCCCGAATCGACGCGCCTGACCTCCACGCCGCGGCGCAGTCCCGCCAGCCCGCCGGCATGGTCACGGTCGGCATGGCTGATCACCAGCCGGTCGACCCGCTCGACGCCCTGGGCGCGCAACAGCGGCACCAGCACCGCGCTGCCGGTCTCGAAGCCACTGGCGAACCCTGGGCCGGTGTCATAGACCAGGGTGTGCTCATGGGTGCGCGCCACCACCGCCAGCCCCTGACCGACATCGACCAGGGTCAGCCACAATGCGCCCGGCGGTGGCGGCTGCGGGCGCACCAGCGCCAGCGCCGCCAGCCCCACCAGACCCAGCCAGCGCCCCGGCAGTCCGCGCGGGGCGAGCAGCAGCGCGACGCCCAGGATCGCGGCCAGCCACACCCAGGGCGGACGCGCCGCCAGCGCGAAGGCCGCCCACGGCTGATCGGCGATCCAGCCGAGACCAGCGAGTCCCTGCTCGAGCAGCCAGGCGACGGCATGCAGCGGCGCCGCCAGCCCGGGCAGCAGACTCAACACCGCGGCGACCAGCAACAGCGGCAGCAGCAGCGAGAACAGCGCCACCGCCACCAGGTTGACCAGGGGCGCGACCAGCGAGGCACGGGCGAACAGCAACAACAGCAAGGGCAACAGCCCGATGCTCACCGCCCATTGCACCTGCCCCCAGCGCCGCCACGGCGAGCGGCTCGGCAGGCGTCCGGTGAGCGCCAGCAGGATCGCCGCGACCGCGCCGAAAGAGAGCCAGAACCCGACCCCGAGCGGCGCCAGCGGATCGAGCGCGACCACCCCGGCGAGCGCCAGTACAACCCCCTGCCAGGGACGCAATGGCCGCCGCCAGAACAGCGCGCCGAGTACCACCGCGAGCATGATCAGCGCGCGCTGAGTGGAGATCGCGAAACCGGCGAGCGCCGCATAACCGAGCGCCGCGCCCGCTGCGAACAGTGCAGCGGCGCGGGGCGCGGCGAGCCACAGGCTCAAGCGCCGACTGCGCGACCACAGCAGGCGTGCCAGCCAGAATACCGCGGTTGCGATCACCGCCACATGCAGCCCGGAGATCGCCAGCAGGTGATTGGTGCCGGTGCGGGTGAGCACCTCCCAGTCGCGCGGCGTGAGGGCATCGCGCAACCCCAGGGTGAGCGCCTGCACCGCACCGAGCGCCGGGCGCTCGCCGAGTGTTGCGGCGAGATGATCGGCGAGGCGCTGACGCAACCGCGCCAGCCGATAGCCAGACGGAGCGGGATCGAGCAGCCGCGGCGGCTCGCCGGCGCGCAGATTGCCAGTCGCCACCACCCGTCGCGCGAACAGCCAGCGCTCGTAGTCGAATCCGCCCGGGTTGGCATAGCCGTGCACGGGCTTGAGCCGGACCGGCAACCGCCAGCGTTGACCGGGACTGAGCAGCGGGGCGTCACGATACCAGGACAGGCTGACCCGGCCAGTGAACTCGACCGACTCGCCGGCAGCGGAGGCGTGCTCGATCAGGAAGGTGAAGCGGGTGGCGCCGCCGCGCCGCACCGGCAGCGCATCGACCCGCCCCTCGACGACCAGGGGGACGCGCACCAGCTCATCGGGAAACGGCTGGCAGAGCGGCACGGAGAGCGGCCACAGCGACCAGCAGAAACCGAGCAGCGCGACACCGGCCAGACGAACCAGGGGGCGGCGCCACCCCGGCGACAGCACCAGCGCCGCCACCACCAACCAGCCCGGCGGCGGCAGCACCGGCAGCGGCAGCGCCGCCAGGACACCGAGGACGAAGGCGAGCGCTGCGGCGATCAGCACCAGCGGGCGGCGACCGGGTAGACAATCCGCACACCACGCCACCCGTCTGGCCTATACTTGGCGCCTGCGTCGGCACCTGAGACCAGTCGGACTCTCCGTGTGAAGAAATCGCTGAAACGGGTCATGCCGGACCCCCGGAAGATCCTGGAAAATCGGCAGCTCGGTATCTTCGGAAAGCTACTGCAGGATCCTAACCTCTGGCATCTCAACCGACGTTCGGTCTCGGGCGCCGTCGCGGTCGGCCTGTTCGTGATGTACCTGCCGCCGCTCGGTCATCTGTTCATGGCAGCGGGGCTGGCGATCGCCACCCGGGTCAACCTGCCAATCTCGCTGACCCTGATCTGGATCTCCAACCCGATCACCATCCCGCCGATGTTCTACGGCGCCTATGCGCTCGGCTGCTGGCTGCTCGACCAGCCGGTGGTCGGCTTCGACATGCACTTCTGGATCGACTGGCGCAACTGGCTGGCGGTACTCGCGCCGCTGCTGCTCGGCTCGCTGGTCTGCGCCACGCTGTGCTCGGTGAGTGGTTATTTCGCCATCCAGACGCTGTGGCGCTGGAAGCTGATACGCGAGATCCAGCGTCGACGTGCTCGCTACCGGGCAGCGACCTCCGCCGCTGCCGGGACCAGCGCGCCCTCGTCGAGCCGCCAGCGCTGATCCATCCGCGCGGCGAGTTCGGGGTCGTGGGTGACGATCACCAGCGCGGTGCCGATGTCGCGGTTGAGTTCGAGCATCAGCTCGTAGACGGCGGCGGCGGTGTTGCGGTCAAGGTTCCCGGTCGGCTCGTCGGCAAGCAGACAATCGGGCTCGGTGACCAGGGCGCGGGCCACCGCCGCGCGCTGACGCTCGCCGCCGGAGAGTTCGGCCGGACGATGGGCACCACGATGCGCCAACCCAACCTGGGCGAGCAGGTTGAGCGCACGCTCGCGCGCCAGGCGCGGACGCATACCGCCGATCAGCAGCGGCATGGCGACGTTCTCGAGCGCGGTGAACTCGGGCAACAGGTGGTGGAACTGGTAGACGAAGCCGAGATGACGGTTGCGCAATCGCCCCACCCGCGCCTCGGAGAGCCCGACGATGTCCTGACCGCGCCAGCACACCCGACCGGCGCTCGGCCGGTCGAGTCCGCCGAGACACTGCAGCAGGGTGCTCTTGCCCGAGCCCGAGGCGCCGACGATGGCCACCCGCTCACCGGCGCCGACGCGGAAGTCGACCCCGCGCAGCACCTCGATCTCGGCGGGTCCCTGGCGGAAGGTCTTGGTCAGGGCGGCGGTCTCGAGCACCGCCTCCGGTGTCCGTGGATCACTCATAGCGCAGCGCCTCCGCCGGGTCGGTCCGTGCCGCGCGCCAGGCCGGATAGAGGGTGGCCAGCACCGACATCGCGAAGGCCGCGCCGCCCACCCGCAGCACGTCGACGAGCTGAACGTCCGAGGGCAGCGCGCTGATGTAGTAGATCGAGGGATCGAGGAAGTGCACCCCGAACACGCCCTCGATCCAGGCCACCACCGGCTCGACGTTGAGCGCCAGCACCACACCGGCGACCACCCCGACCAGGGTGCCGATCAATCCGATCGCGGTGCCCTGCACCATGAACACCCCCATCACCCGCGCCGGCGAGGCACCGAGGGTGCGCAGCACCGCGATATCGGACTGCTTGTCGGTGACCACCATCACCAGGGTCGAGACGATGTTGAAGGCGGCCACGGCGACGATCAGAAAGAGGATGATGCTCATCATCCGTTTCTCCATCGCCAGCGCGCTGAAGAAGTTGCTGTGCACCTGGGTCCAGTCGACGACGCGATAGGCGCCGCCGAGATCGTAGGCGATCTCGCGCACCAGCCGCGGCGCGGCCCACATGTCGGTGAGCTTGAGTCGCACCCCGGAGACGTTGTCGCCGAGTCCGAGCAGGCGCGCGCCGTCACGCATGTGGATGAAGGCGGCGTTGCGATCGTAGTCGGCCATTCCCACCGAGAACACCCCGCTCACCGTGAAGCGCTTGAGCCGCGGCATCACCCCGGCGGGGGTGGAACTCACCTGCGGGGTGACCACGGTGACCTTGTCGCCCGGCGCGACCCCCAGATAACCGGCGAGATCGCGCCCGAGGACGATGTTGAACGCACCGTCGACGAGGTCGTCGACCGAGCCCGAGACCATGTCACGACGCAGCTCGGCGACCTGATCCTCCTCGCGCGGCAGGATCCCCCGCACCATCGCCCCGCTCACCCGCGAGCCGTTGGTGAGCATCCCCTGGACCTCGACGAAGGGTGCGGCGCCGACCACATCGGGATGCGCGCGCACCTGCTCGAGCAGCGGCTGCCAATCGCCGAGGCCGCCACCGAAGGGATCGCTCAGGGTCGCATGCGAGGCCATGCCGAGGATGCGCTGCTGGATCTCCTTGTGGAAGCCGTTCATCACCGACAGCACCACGATCAGGGCGATGATGCCGAGCGCGATGCCCGCCATCGAGATCCCCGAGATGAAGGAGATGAAGTGGTTGCGACGGCGCGCACGCGTGTAGCGCAGACCGATGTAGAGTGACAGGGGATGAAACATGGGGATGGATTAAACCACAAAGCCCGCGACGACGTAGGAACAGCAGCGGCCAGCGGCCAGCGGCCAGCGGCCAGCGGCCAGCGGCCAGCGGCCAGCGGCCAGCGGCCAGCGGCCAGCGGCCAGGAGATTGAACCGCAAAGCCGCAAAGCACGCGAAGGGATTCAAGCTGCCAGCCATCAGCGGCCAGCCGCCAGTGGATGGTCGGCCTCGACGATAGCGCCACTCCCCATTCGCTGTCAGCGACCGGTTGGCGTGCGTTTCCGACCAACACTCGAAGACAGGCAGCCACTGGCGGCTGGAGGCTGATGGCTGGAAGCTCTTCTCTCCTTTGCGTGCTTTGCGGTTCAAACTTCCCGCGGCTGGCGGCTGGCGAGCCGGGATTTACAAGCGGGCGTCGAATCCACACAATCTTTGCAAACACCGGCCGCACCGGATCACGTGCCACAGCGGCCCTCTCGCCCGTCGCCGGGAGTGCGCGACGCGGCATCGCTGAACACAGCCGAGACACCGACCATGCGCCGACTGCCTGCTGAATGGGAACCCCAGAGCGGGGTCATGCTCACCTGGCCTCACGACGAGACCGACTGGGTGGATCAACTCACGGCGGTCGAGACGCTCTATGCGGAGCTGGCGGCGCGGATCAGTGCCTTCGAGCCGGTGCTGATCGTCTGTCGCGACCCGGACCACGCCACCGCCGTGCGCGCCCGCTGCGAGCAGGCCGGCGCCGAGACCGAGCGGCTGCGCCTGGCCACCGCGCCGAGCAACGACACCTGGGCGCGCGATCACGGCCCGATCACCGTGATCACCGGGCGCGGCCGCCCCTTGCTGCTCGACTTCCGCTTCAACGGCTGGGGCGGCAAGTACCCCGCCGGACTCGACAACCGCATCACCCGCGCGGTCGCCGACCAGGGCACCTTCGGCGACTGCGAGCTGGAGAAGTGCGAACTGGTGGTCGAGGGCGGCGCGCTCGAGACCGACGGCCGGGGCACCCTGCTCGCCGTCAGCCGCACCCTGCTCGACCCCCACCGCAACCCCGACCACCAGCGCGCCGACATCGAACAGGCGCTGGCGATCCGGCTCGGCATCCGTCATTTCCTCTGGCTCGAGCACGGCGCGATCAGCGGCGACGACACCGACGGTCACATCGACACCCTGGTGCGCTTCTGCGCCCCCGATACCCTCTGCTACGCGCGCAGCAACGACCCCGAGGACATCGACTACCCCGAACTCTCCGCCATGGAGCGCGAACTCCAGGCACTGCGCGACCCCGAGGGCCGCCCCTACCGGTTGGTACCGCTGCCGAGCCCGCGCCCGGTCTACGACGAGGACGACGAGCGACTGCCCGCCGGCTACGCCAATTTCCTGGTGATCAACGGCGCGGTGCTGGTCCCGGTCTACGATGATCCGGCCGATGCCGAGGCGCTGGCCGTGCTCGGCGAGTGCTTCCCCGACCGCGAGGTGATCCCGATCGACGCCCGCCCGCTGATCCGCCAGGGCGGCAGCCTGCACTGCATCACCATGCAACTGCCCGAGGGCGTGTTCGACTGATTGCCCGACCTCAGCGCCCGGCGGCATGCTCGAGGGCTGTGCGCCAGGCGGCGAACAGGTCCGCGAGCCAGGCCCGGGCCGCGCACTCGATGCCGGGCGCACCGGACTCGCGCGGTCCGGCGCAGTTGAGCACCCGCACCCCCTCGCCCACCAACCAGTCGAGCACCGGCGCGATCGCCGGCTCGCCCTCCAGGTCACACACCAGCAGCGCCCGTCCCTGCTCGCGCGCCAGCCGCAGCGTCAGCGCGGTGCCGCCGCTCGGCGCGCCGCGACAAAGGATCAGGGTCGCGTCGCTGTCGCGCACGTTCCAGGCGGTGCGCTCGGGATAGTCCGCGCTCGGGGTCTCGCGCAGCGGATAACGCGCGGCGATCACGCCGTCCTCGGCGCGGCGCCCGCGCGGACACCAGCCACCGCAGCTCAGCCCCAACGCCAGCGCGGCATCGAGCGCGGCGCGATCGACCCCGCTCTGGCCGCCGGAGACCACCCGGGGCGCGGCGGCGAGCGCCTGGACCAGCTCGCGATCGCGCCGCGCGAAATAGCTGTCCTCCTCGCCCTGCTCCTTGCGCCTGAGTTGTTCGGGGAAACGGCTCATCGGCACCACCTCGATCGGGAACACCTCAAGGATTCGCGCCAAGTGTCGACAGGAACCTTGGCGCATTCGTTCAAGCCTGGACACCCCACACGATGATCCACTGACCGCGCCATCGTCACCAGGGAGATCGCCACCATGCGCTTTGCATACACCATCCTCTACGTCGAGGACGTCGCCCGCAGCCTCGCCTTCTTCCACGACGCCTTCGGGTTCGACTCCGGCTTCGTCGACGAGGGCGGCGACTATGGCGAACTCGACACCGGCGAAACCCGGCTCGCCTTCTCCTCGCGGGCACTGATGCGCCAGCTCGGCAAGATGCCGGGCACCCCGGAGCCGAACGCGCCGGTGTTCGAGATCGCCATCGAGACCACCGACGTCGCCGCGACCCTGGAGCGCGCGTGCACCGCCGGGGCCGTGGTGGTCCAGGAACCGCGAGAGGAGTCCTGGGGGCAGACGACGGCCTATGCCCGGACCCCCGACGGCTATCTGGTCGAACTCTGCTCGCCGGTCGCCATGCCGTCGTAGCCCGGCTGCCCGAGTTGCCAACGCAGCTCGGGGGCACGCGCCAGCCGTGCCGGCGAGAGCCCGAACCAGCGACGACACGCCCGGCTCAGATGCGCCTGGTCGGCAAACCCGGCGCACAACGCCACCTCGGCCAGCGGCCGCTCGCCGTCGAGCATCCGCCCGGCGCGGCGGATGCGCGCGAGCTGATGCCAGAAGACCGGCGGGCGGCCACTGCGCTCGCCGACGAGCCGCTGCAGGCTGCGCAGGCTCAGGCCGCACTGCCGCGCGCTCTGGGCGAGCGGACGCGGCGCATCGGCGAGACAGGCGAGCGCCTCGGCGAGCGCGGGATCGCGGCACGCATGCGCCGCGAGCGCCGCCTCCACCGCCATGCGATCGGCGGGGTCGCGTCCGGCCACCGCACCGAGCAAGGCGCCCTGATCGAGCCGGACATCGGGATGCAGTCGATAGCCGACCATGCGCGTCCCGGCACACGCCAGACGCGGCAGGTGTGCGCGATCGAACAGCGGCGTCACCATCCAGCGCGGCGCGAACCCTCGCGCCTGGACGCAGATCAGGTCGCGACACCCGTCCGGCAGTACCGCCATCGGGACACCGTGAGCAGCGAAATCATGACGCCACTGCGCCGTCACCACCTCGGGGATCGACATCCTCGTCCTCCATGAGAACCAACGACCCCAGCGAGCCGAAGGCAGCATCGTCAAGCGGCGCGGCGCGCCACCAGCACCGCGCGCACCGGCGCCGGGTGGCCCTCCCGGGTCAGGGTCGGATCGTCCGGGTCGAGTTGGTCCGGGAGCGACTGGAAGTGCATCCAGTCGGTGGCGCGCTGCTCCTCGATCGTGGTCGGACTGACGTCGGCGACGCGGATGTGGTCGAAGCCACAGCGCGCCACCCACACCCGCAGCGCGGCCACCGTGGGGATGAACCAGACGTTGCGCATCGCCGCATAGCGCCCCGGCGGCACCAGCACCTGCTGATCCTCCCCTTCGAGCACCAGGGTCTCGAGCACCAGCTCGCCCCCCGGACGCAGCAGCCGGCGCAGATCGACCAGGTGATCGATCGGCGAGCGACGATGGTAGAGCACCCCCATCGAGAACAGGGTGTCGAAACCGGTCAGGTGCGCGGGCAGGTGCTCGATGCCGAGCGGCAGCACGCTCAGCCGCTCGCTGCCGAGATAGCGGTTGATCGCCTGGAACTGCATCACGAACAGCTGGGTGGGGTCGATCCCCAGCACCAGCCGGGCACCGGCGCCGAGCATCCGCCAGCCGTGATAACCGTTGCCGCAACCGACATCGAGCACCAGCCGACCCTCGAGCGGCGAGATGGCATCGACCAGCCGATCCCACTTCCAGTCCGAACGCCACTCGGTGTCGATGTGCAGACCGTGCAGGCTGTAGGGGCCCTTGCGCCACGGATGAAGGGCCATCAACGCCTCGCGCAGTGCGGCGCGCTGCTCGGGCATGAGGGTCGCGCCATCGAGCCCGACGCGGGCGGCGTCCAGCAGCGTCTCGCCCGGCGGCAGCTCGGGGAGTTGCGCCAGCGCCGCCTCCCAGCGCGGCAGATCGCCGTGGGCAGCGCGCCCGAGACGCTGCGCGACCCGCTCGGCCAGCGCAGTGCGCCAGGGCGCCAGCGGGGTCTCGGCGAGATGATCGAGAAAGGGGGCGAAGGGGGTCAGGTCCATGCGGCCCAGGCGACGAAGTTGAGATGTTGATAGAGTCGGGTGACGCGGGCGAAGCCGACCTCGCGCAAGCGCTGCTCGTGGGTCTCGGCGCGTTCCGGCACCAGCACCCGCTCGAGCGCGGCACGCTTGCCGGCGATCGCCAGCTCGCTGTAGCCGTTGGCGCGCTTGAAGTCCTCGTGCAGTGCGGTGACGAAGGCGGCCTCGGCGGCATCGTCGAGGCGCACCTTCTCGGCCAGCACCAGCACCCCGCCCGGGACCATCCCGGCACGGATACGCGCGAGCAGCCCGGCGCGCTCCTCTGGCGGCAGGAACTGCAGGGTGAGGTTGAGCGCCACCACCGAGGCGTCGACGATCTCGACCTCGCGCACGTCGGCACAGCACACCCTGACCCGCTCGCCCCCGGGCACCTCGGCGAGCCGGCGCGCGAGTCCGTCGACCATCGCCCGGGCATTGTCGACGGCGACGATCCCGACCCCGGACGGGGTACGGGCGAGCATCGCCAGACTGACCGCGCCGAGCGAACAGCCGAGGTCGTAGCAACGGGTGCCGGGCCGCGCCACGCGCCGCGCCACCAGCCCGCAGAGCGCGACCAGATCGGCATAGCCGGGCACCGAGCGGCGCACCATGTCGGGGAAGACACGGGCGACATCGGCATTGAATTCAAAGGGAGCGACCGGCATCTCTGCGCGGTCGAAGAGGTCGTCGGGATCGCTGTGCTGCATGGCGCGATTGTATACCCGAATGTCGGCGCAGGGGGCTGTAACCCAACGGTCATGGACTTTCGCGATAAAATGGGGGATTGGATTCCATGATTCACGTCGCATCGCCAGGGAACACGCAATGAGCACCAGCGCAGATCCGCAGGCCGTCGAGGCCGAGATCCCGATCGAGACGATCGGCGAGCCGCCACCGGCGATCCACGAAGAGGTCGATCTCGACGATCCCGCCCTGTATCTCAATCGCGAGTTCACCTGGCTGTCGTTCAACCGCCGGGTGCTGCACGAGGCCGAGGACCCACGTACCCCGCTGCTCGAGCGCGTCAAGTTCCTGGCAATTGCCAGCAACAACCTCGACGAGTTCTTCATGAAGCGCATCGGCGGGCTCAAGCAGCAGATCGCCGCCGGTGTACACACCCCCAGCATCGACGGGCGCACCCCGAGCGAGCAGCTGCGGGAGTGTCAGGCGGCGGTGCGCGCCTTCGAGGCAGACATCAAGCGCATCCACGACACCCTGATGACGGAGCTGGCCGGACACGACATCCGCATCGTGCGTTACGACGCGCTCGCCGCGGACACCCGCGAGCGGCTTCGCGAACACTTCCGCGCCAACATCTTCCCGATGCTCACGCCGCTGGCGGTGGACCCGGCCCACCCCTTCCCGTTCATCTCCAACCTCACCCTCAACCTGCTGGTGACGCTGCGCTTCCCCGGCGGCGGCGAGGTCTACATGGCGCGGGTCAAGGTGCCGGTGAGCAAGGACGTCTCCAAGCGACTGATCGCGATCGACGCCAGCACCACCTTCGTCACCCTCGAAGACCTCATCGTCAACAACCTCGACATGCTCTTCCCGGGCATGGAGATCGACTCCTGCGCGCTGTTCCGGGTCACTCGCAACGCCATCGTCGAGCCCGACGCCGAGGCCGCCAACGACCTGCTGGAGATGATCGAGACCGAGCTGCGCGAGCGTCACTTCGCCCCCATCGTGCGGCTCGAGATCGACCCCGGCATGCAACCGATCCAGCGCGGCATGCTCGCCGCCGAGCTGGGGCTCGACGAGGTCGCCGACGTCTTCGAGATCGAGGGCATGATGGCGCTGCGCGACCTCTTCGAGATCGCCGCGCTCGACCGCCCCGAACTCCACGATCGCCCGCACCGTCCGGTCGACCACCCGCTGCTCGCCAACGATCGGCGCAACATCTTCCACATCATCCGCGAGAACGGGCCGATCCTGCTCCAGCACCCCTATCAGCCCTTCAGCACCTCGGTCGAGCGCTTCCTGCGCACCGCCGCCGAGGACCCCAAGGTGCTGGCGATCAAGATGACCCTCTATCGCACCTCCGCCGGGGCCATCCTCGACTCGCTGATCAAGGCCGCGCGCAACGGCAAGCAGGTGGCGGTGCTGGTCGAGCTCAAGGCACGCTTCGACGAGGCGGCCAACATCCAGTGGGCACGCCGACTCGAGGGCGAGGGCATCCACGTCAACTATGGCGTCATGGGGCTCAAGACCCACAGCAAGCTGATCTTCGTGGTCCGTCGCGACTACTCGCAGCTGCGTCGCTACTACCATGTCGGCACCGGCAACTATCACCCCGGCACCGCCAAGCTCTATACCGATCTGGGCATGCTCGGCTGTGACGAGGAGATCGGCCAGGATCTCACCGAGCTGTTCAACTATCTCACCGGCTACTCGCCACCGCCGAGCTACCGCAAGATCCTCGCCGCGCCCTATACCCTCAAGCGCGTGCTCGTCGACAAGATCAACCGCGAGATCCGCCACCACCAGCGTGCCGGCAACGGGCTGATCCAGATGAAGATGAACGCGCTGGAGGATCCCGAGATCACCCGCGCACTCTACAAGGCCAGCCGCGCCGGGGTGCAGGTCGACCTGATCATCCGCGACACCTGCCGCTTCCGCCCCGGGCTGCCGGGCGTCAGCGAACGCGCGCGGGTGGTCTCGATCGTCGGGCGTTTTCTCGAACACGCGCGCATCATCTACTTCCACAACGACGGCGAGGAGGAGTACTTCATCGGCTCGGCCGACATGATGCGCCGCAACCTCGACAGCCGGGTCGAGGTCCACGCCCCGGTCGACGATCCCGAGCTGCGCCAGGAGCTGCGGCTGATCCTCGACGTCCAGCTCGCCGACTCGCGCACCGCCTGGGACATGGACGCCAACGGCAACTACACCCAGCGCACGCCACCCGACGACAACACCAAGGGGGCGCAGGAGATCCTCGCCGGGGTCGCCGAGAAGCGCCTCGCCGCCGCCGCCAAGCACAAGGAGAAGAAGGTGCGCTCACGCCTGCTCAGTCACTTCCAGTGGCGACTCAGGGACAAGAATCTGATGACCTGAGTCAGCCCGCCGTCGGGTCAGCGGGAACCGATTGCGATTCGTCACGTCGATCCCGGTGACCTGCGGGCACACTCCCCCGCCTCTCGCGCACCGACGCGAACGCGTTCCACCACCTACCTTCCGAAGGATCCGACAATGCCCTCGCAACCGCTCAAGATCGTGGTCATCGGCGGCTCGGCCGCCGGCCCTAAGGCCGCGGCCAAGGCCCGCCGTCTCGACGAGCACGCCGCCATCACCCTGATCCAGAAGGAGGCCGACCTCTCGATGGCCTCCTGCGGCTTCCCCTACTATGTCGGCGGGGTCTTCGACGACCGCAACCAGCTCATCTGCACCCCGGCGGGGATCGTCCGCGATCCCAACTTCTTCCAGAAGGCCAAGGCGATCGAGGCGCTGGTCGAGACCGAGGCGACGCACATCGACCGCGCCGCCAAGACCGTCACCTGCACCCACCTGCCGAGCGGCGAGAGCCGCACCCTCTCCTACGACCGGCTGGTGATCGCCACCGGCGCCACCCCGCTGCGCCCGCCGGTGCCGGGGACCGAGCTCGAGGGCATCCATACCCTGCAGTCGCTCGGTGACGCCGATGCGCTGCGCGCCATCCGCGATGCCGGCAAGGTGCGCAAGGCGGTGATCGTCGGCGGTGGGCTGATCGGCTTCGAGGTCTGCGAGGCGCTGCACCTGGCCGGGATCCAGACCACGGTGATCGAGAAGACCGACTCGATCCTGCCCTTCCTCGATCGCCAGTTCGCCCACCTGGTCGAGAACGAGGTGCGCCGCCAGGGCGCCGACATCATCACCGGCAATGGCGTGGCCGCCTTCCTCGGCAAGGACGGCAAGCTCGCCGGGGTCAAGCTCGACAACGGCACCGAGCTGCCCTGCGAGCTGGCGGTGGTCGCCGTCGGGGTGCGCCCCAACGTCGCCCTGGCCGAGGCCGCGGGACTGGAGATCGGCGCGCTCGGCGGCATCAGGGTCAACGCGCAGATGCAGACCTCCGACCCCGACATCTACGCCGCCGGCGACTGTGTCGAGTGCCGTTCGCTGATCACCGGCGAGGCGGTGCGCGCGCCCTACGGCGACCTGGCCAACCTCCAGGGTCGGGTGATCGGCCAGAACCTGATCGAGCCCGGCAGCGCCAGCTTCCCCGGCATCACCCACACCGGTATCTGCAAGGTGTTCGACTACACCATCGGCTTCACCGGACTCAACGCCGAGCAGGCCCGCGCCAGTGGCATCACCGACATCGAGACGGTGACCATCTCCGGGCTCGACATCCCCGGCTACATGGGCGGCAAGGTGCTGATCAGCCAGATGGTGGCCGAGCGCGCCAGCGGTCGCATCCTCGGCTTCCAGTGCATCGGTCCGGGGGATGCGAGCAAGCGCGTGGCGACCGTGGCGATGGCCATCCGCGGCGGACTCGGTATCGAGGAGCTGGCCAACGCCGACCTGCCCTATGCCCCGCCCTACTCGCTCGCGCTCGATCATGTGATCGTCTCGGCACACGTGCTCGAGAACAAGCTCAAGGGGCTCATGCAGGGGATCTCGGCCGCCGAGGTCAAGCAGCGTGTCGACAGCGGTGCCGAGTGCTTCATCATCGACACCCGCACCCCGCAGGAGTACGAGGAGGAGCGCCTCGGCATCGGCGAGCACCTGATCCCGGTTGGCGCGCTGCGCTCACGGCTCGACGAGCTGCCCGCGGACAAGTCGCAGGAGATCATCCTCTACTGCAAGGTCTCGATGCGTGGCTACGAGGCCGCCGCGGCGCTCAAGGCCAACGGCTTCCGCAACGTCAAGGTGCTCGAGGGCGGCGTCCTCGCCTGGCCCTATCCGCGCGAGAAGTAGCGCGCAGCCGTCAGCCGTCAATGGAGGGTAGGCGCGCGGATGGCGCGCTGACGGCGGTGAGGGCGCCACCGGCAACGGGCGAGTACAGGCTCGGCCGGCATTCGCTCGCGACCTCTTCATGTCGGTGGAAATGGCCCTGGGACACGCCCTACGCCAACGCAAGGGCGAATATGAAAACGCCCCTGGCGTGATCGCCAGGGGCGTCTTCGTTGAACCAGTCGGCACCAAGGCGCCTCGCCGGCTCGATGCTCCCGACCACTGGCCGGGACCGGGTCAGTGGTGGGCGATCTGCTTCTCGGTGAACAGATAGTCCTTGAGTTCCTTGTCGAAGGTCGGATCGCGGCGACGGATCCACTCCAGCACCATGGCCGCGTGCTCCTTCTCCTCGTCGCGATTGTGGGCAAGGATCGCCCGCAGCTCGTCGTCCTTGCAGGCGTCGACACGCTGGTTGTACCAGTCGACCGCCTCCAGCTCCTCCATCAGCGAGACGATGGCCCGGTGCATGTCGCGGGTCTCGTCGGTCAGCTCATCGATGGGCTCGTGATAGCCTTCACTCGACATGAATGCTTACTCCCCTGTTTCGCAGTGAGTGCAGTGGTCGGACGGCGCGTCGACACCGCCGGCGCGTCCCGGCCCGCCCACCATTGTCTGGGTGGCAGATGGCAAAAACAATGGTGTCACTGAGCAAAACCGACATCGCCTGATCCGGCACAATCAGGCGGCCTGCTACAGCATCCGATGACGCAAGGTCTCGATCAGGATCTCGCGATTGCGAAAGCGCACGTCCTGACCCTCGGCGACGTAGATCACCTGCTCGGCAACGTTGGCGGCATGGTTGCCGATACGTTCGAGCGCGTGGGCGCAGGTGAGCACGCAGACGGTCTGGCGCGCGCTCAACCCCTCCTGCCCCTCGTCGCCGAGCAGCGCGCGCACCGCGCGCGAGGCCTCGTAGAGCGCCGGCTCGCGCTCGAAGACATCGAGCGCAACGCGCACATCGAAGCGAGCAACCCCATTGATACTGTGCTCGAACATGCAGCAGGCGCAGGCGTCGAGCGCGCCCAGCGCCTCGCGCAGCCTGGCGCTGAGCAGCTCCTCACCACGCCCGAGGGCATCGAGTTCGATCGTCTGACGGGCGATGCGGGCGGCCTTGTCGCCGGCGCGCTCGACGTCGCCGGCGATCTTCGAGAGCGCCAGCACGATACGCAGATCGATCGCCGTGGGCTGACGCCGCGCGATCACCCGGAACACCTCCTCGTCGGCGTCGAGCGCGAGGAAGTCGATCTGCGGCTCGCGATCGAGCACCCGGAAGGCGTGATTCTCCTCGTGCGAGACCAGCGCCGAGACCGCCGCCTGGATCTGCTCGACCACGTGCTCGCCCATCTCGAGGATGATGCCGCGCAGCTTGGCCAGCTCCTGGTCATAGCGGCTGACGGTATGGCCGCGGGCGAGGTCCGCGGGGGCCTGGGTGGTCGGCTCTGTCATCTGGGGCCTCATGGTGGTGCGAGCGGACGGGGGAAGCGATCCCGGCGCCCACGCGGACACCGGGGCGAGGGGCTGGATGCGTCCCTGCCCTGCCGGATCAGCCGAAGCGCCCGGTGATGTAGTCCTCGGTCAAGCGGTGCTGGGGGTTGGTGAAGATCTGATTGGTCTCGCCGACCTCGATCAGGTCGCCGAGGTGGAAGTAGGCGGTGCGCTGGGAGACGCGCGCGGCCTGCTGCATCGAGTGGGTGACGATGGCGATCGAGTAGTTGGCGCGCAGCTCGTCGATCAGCTCCTCGATGATCGCCGTGGCGATGGGATCGAGCGCCGAGCAGGGCTCGTCCATCAGGATCACCTCGGGGGAGACGGCGATGGTGCGGGCGATGCACAGACGCTGCTGCTGACCGCCGGAGAGCCCGGTGCCGGGGGCATCGAGCCGGTCCTTGACCTCGTCCCACAGCCCGGCCTTGCGCAGACTGGTCTCGACCAGGGCATCGAGTTCGGTCTTGTTGTTGGTCAGGCCGTGGATGCGCGGCCCGTAGGCGACGTTCTCGTAGATCGACTTGGGAAAGGGGTTGGGCTTCTGAAAGACCATGCCGACGCGCGCGCGCAGCGGCACCGGGTCGAGCGCGCGATCGTAGATCTCCTCACCGTCGAGCTGGATCGAGCCGCTGACCCGACAGCCGTCGATGGTGTCGTTCATGCGGTTGAGACAGCGCAGGAAGGTCGACTTGCCGCAACCCGAGGGACCGATCATCGAGAGCACCTCGTTGCGTCCCAGGTCGAGGCTGACGCCGTGGATGGCACGCTTGTCACCGTACCACACCTCGACGTCGCGACAGCGCATGCGCGCATCGGGCACGCTGTAATCGCCGACGGTCTCGCGCGATTCTTGCGAGCGCGCCAGCTCGCCCGAGCGCATCGCGGTGGTGCTCCGTTGGATCTCTTCTACCGTGGTAATCATAGCGGGTCTAGCCTCGGGGAAAACTCAGGACAGGGCACCGGCTCACCAGCGCCGCTCGAACCGGCGACGCAGCAACACCGCGGCGAGGTTCATCAGGATCAGGAAGGCGAGCAGCACCATGATCGCGGCCGAGGTGCGCTCGACGAAGCCGCGCTCCGGGCTGTCGGCCCAGAGGAAGATCTGCACCGGCAGCACGGTCGCCGGATCGGTGAACCCGGCGGGCACGTCGACGATGAAGGCGATCATGCCGATCATCAGCAGCGGCGCGGTCTCGCCGAGCGCCTGGGCCATGCCGATGATGGCGCCGGTGAGCATGCCCGGCAGCGCCAGCGGCAGCACGTGATGGAACTGGGTCTGCAGCGGCGAGGCACCGACGCCGAGCGCGGCCTCGCGGATCGAGGGCGGCACCGACTTCAGCGCCGCGCGGCTGGAGATGATGATCGTCGGCAGGGTCATCAGGGTCAGCACCAGCGCCGCCACCAGCGGGGTCGAGCGCGGCACCCCGAAGATGCCGATGAACACCGCCAACCCGAGCAGACCGAAGACGATCGAGGGCACCGCCGCGAGGTTGTTGATGTTGACCTCGATCACATCGGTCCAGCGGTTCTTCGGCGCGAACTCCTCGAGATAGATGGCCGCGCCCACGCCGATCGGGAAGGACAGCAGCAGCGTCAACGCCAGGGTGTAGAAGGACCCGGCAAGCGCCCCGGCGATGCCGGCAAGCTCGGGCTCGCGCGAGGTGCCATTGGTGAAGAAGATGGTGTTGAAGCGCTTGGCGATGCGTCCCTCGGCCTCCAGCCGCTCGATCCAGCCGAGGGTGCGATCCTTGACCCGACGCTCGGACTCGGGCAGGTCGCGATCGATATAGCCCTTGACCACCATGTCGATGTCGTCGTCGGCGAGCAGCCAGACCTCGGCGGTGGTGCCGATCAGCGCCGGATCGGCGAGTACCCGGTCACGCAGCAGCTGCGGCGCGCCGACGCTCACCATCTGATAGAGCGCGCGCTTGTCGCGCCGGGCCGTGACCTCGGGGAAGTGCTCGCGCAGCGCAGCGCGGATGATGCCGAGATAGTTGGCGCGGGCGATGACCTCGGCCGAGCCGCTGCCCTCGGGGTCGATCTGCGCGCGCTCGAGCGCGACCGGCAGCTTGATATAGGTCTGCTGGAAGGCGGTATGGCCCTTGGCGATGATGTCGGTGAACAGCAGCGCCACGAACAGCAGGCCCAGGGCCACCGCCGCAGCGCCGAGACGACGGAAGCGGCGCTCCTTGGCGCGGCGACGCTTGAGGCTGGCGTTGACGGCATCGATGGTGCGCTGGTTCGGCGCGCTCGCCGGGGTCTGATCAGTCATATTGCTCACGGTATTTGCGCACGATGTGAAGGGCGACGACGTTGAGCACCAGGGTCACGGCGAACAGCGTCAGACCGAGGGCGAAGGCAGCAAGCGTCTTGGCGCTGTCGAACTCCTGGTCGCCGGTGAGCAGGGTGACGATCTGCACCGTGACCGTGGTGACGCTGTCGAGCGGATTGGCGGTGAGATTGGCTGCCAGCCCCGCGGCCATCACCACGATCATGGTCTCGCCGATGGCGCGCGAGACGGCGAGCAGGACGCCGCCGACGATGCCCGGCAGCGCCGCCGGGATGATCACCCGCTTGATGGTCTCGGACTCGGTCGCGCCGAGCGCGTAGGAGCCGTCGCGCAGCGACTGCGGCACCGCGTTGATCACGTCTTCGGAGAGCGAGGAGACGAAGGGGATGATCATCACCCCCATCACCAACCCGGCGGCGAGCGCGCTCTCGGAGGCGACATCGAGCCCGACCGACTGGCCCAGCTCGCGGATGAAGGGGGCGACGGTGAGCGCGGCGAAGAAGCCGTAGACCACCGTGGGAATCCCGGCCAGCACCTCCAGCACCGGCTTGGCCACGGCGCGCAGACGTCGTGGCGCGTATTCGGAGAGATAGATCGCCGAGAGCAGTCCGATGGGGACGGCGACCAGCATGGCGATCGCCGAGACCATCAGCGTCCCGGTGAACAGCGGCACCGCGCCGAAGGCCCCGCTGGCGCCGACCTGATCGGCACGCAGCGCCGTCTGCGGGCTCCACAGGGTGCCGAGGAAGAACTCCAGCGGCGAGACCATGGAGAAGAAGCGCAGCGACTCGAACAGCACCGAGAGCACGATCCCCAGGGTGGTGAGGATGGCAATCGAGGAGAACAACACCATGATCGCCATCACCATGGTCTCGACCTGGTTGCGCGCCTTGAACCCTGGATGCGTGCGTCCCCAGGCGACCCAGCCGCCGGTCAGCGCCAGGGCCAGCACCGCGGTCCACATCGACCACTGTCCCAGCTGGTCGAGTCGGGCGTACTGATCGGCGGCGGCCTGCAACTCCGGGGTGATCTCGGTCGAGAGCATCGCCCCCGAGGCGAGATTCCTGATGTCGTTGACCAGCAGCCCGAGCCGTCCCTCGGAGAGCCCGGCGGTCATCTCCTCGGGCAGCTGCGCCTGCAGCAGCATCAGCACCAGCTGGTCCTGCAGACCGACCCACAGCGCCAGCAGCAACAGCGCCGGCAGCCCCGCCCAGAGCGCGGCATAGAGACCGTAGTAGGCGGGCAGCGAATGCAGGCGGTGAACCTGCGACGGACCACCGGCGCCGATGACTGCGCGGCGACGTCCGAGATGATAGGCCGCGGTCATGACCGCGAGCAGCACGAGGAGAAGGATCCAGTCTTGCATTGGGTTCCCGGCAGGCTAGACGAACGACGATCAGCGCCCCGCGGGGCGCCGATTCAGGACGGGCGACCATCCCTGGTCGCGATGCTCAGGACTCGACTCAGGGCCGGGACATCGGCGCGAACGACTGAGCGGCGCTGGCAACCTCGGCGCGCATGGCGTCGGGCAGCGGGATCAGGCCCTTGTCGACCAGATAACCCTCGGGGCCCCAGGCCTGCTCGCCGGTGAACTCGGCGACGAACTCCTCGATGCCGGGGATGGTGCCGACGTGCGCGTTCTTGACGTAGAAAAAGAGCGAACGCGAGACCGGGTAGTCGCCATCGGCGATGCTCTCGAAGGTCGGCTCGACGCCGTCGACCTTGGAGCCCTGCACCTGGTCGGCGTTCTGGTCGAGGAAGCTGAAGCCGAAGATGCCGATCGCATCGGGGTTGGCGACCAGCTTCTGCACGATCAGGTTGTCGTTCTCGCCGGCCTCGACATAGGCGCCGTCCTCACGGATGCCGTGACAGACCGCCTTGTACTTGGACTTGTCCTCTTTCTTCATCGCCTTGATGAAGTCGTAGGTCTTGCAGCCGCCCTCCATCGCCAACTCGACGAAGGCGTCACGGGTCCCGGAGGTCGGGGGCGGACCCAGCACCTCGATGGCGACCTCGGGCAGATCCGGGTTGACCTCGTTCCAGGTCTGGTAGGGGTTGGGGATCAGCTCGCCGGCCTCGTTGGGCACGTCCTTGGCCAGGGCCAGCCAGATGTCGCGCAGCGACAGATCGAACTGATCGGCCTCGCGGGAGTTGGCCAGGGCGATACCGTCGTAGCCGATCTTGACCTCGGTGATGTCCTCGACGCCGGCCTCCTGGCAGCGCTCGAACTCAGAGGCCTTCATCCGCCGCGAGGCGTTGGTGATGTCGGGGTGATCGACGCCGACACCGGCGCAGAACAGCTTCAGCCCGCCCCCGGAACCGGTCGACTCGACCTTGGGGGTGGCAAAGTCGGTATTGCGACCGAAGGTCTCGGCCACCGCGGTCGAGAAGGGGAACACGGTCGAGGACCCGACGATATAGATGGAGTCGCGGGCCATGGCCTGTGACGACAGGGAGGCCGCGGCAAGGGTGACGGCCGCGGCGACGAGCGTCTTGTTCATGGAAAGCTCCCAGTGGGCGTTGAATGGCAGCGCCGTATTGTGGTCGGCGGCGATGCACGTTCCATGAACGCGATATGACCATTTCGTGACGACCGAACTCAGCCGTCAGATTGCTGACCCTTTTGAAGAGTGCGCAGCAGGCGCAGCGCGGCGTTGAAGAAGTCCTGTCTGGGATCAGCCTCGCAATAGGCCTGTACCCGCGCCAGCGCCGCATCCAGCGCGGCGCCATGCAGCACGTCACCGCCGGTGGCAAGGTTCAGCCCCGAGATCAGCCCGGCGAACCACTCGCGATAGTGCAGATACTCGGGGTCGGCCAGCGCCGTCGGTGCCGCAGCCCCGGGCGCCACCGCCAGGAACTCACCACAGGGCTTGACCCCATAGCCCCAGAGCGCCGCCGAGGGCGCCTGCCCCCAAGCCGCCGAGGCCCCCAGTGCCAGGACCAACATCAAGACAATGGCGCCCGAGGCGCCGGTACGGGATCGATCGTGCATGAGTTCGGTTTCCTTGTACGAGTGAACGAGCACCCGGCGCGGGACGCACCGGGCAAGGCCTGGATTGAAGCGCAAAGCGCCCCGCGAGGTGAAGGCATTCGACCAGCGACCAGCGACCAGCGACCAGCGACCAGCGACCAGCGACCAGCGACCAGCGACCAGCGACCAGCGACCAGCGACCAGGAGATTGAACCGCAAAGCCGCAAAGGGCGCGAAGGAGAGAAGAGCCTCCAGCGATCAGCCTCCAGTCGCCAGTGGTCGCCTGTCTTCGGAAACGCACGCCAACCGGTGGCCGACAGTGAATGGAGCGTGGCGCTATCGTCGAGGCCGCCCTTCCACTGGCGGCTGGCCGCTGATCGCTGGCAGCTTGAATCCCTTCGCGCCCTTCGCGGCTTTGCGGTTCAAACTTCCTGGCGGCTGGCGGCTGGCGGCTGGCGACTGGCGGCTGATATCGCTCGCCCATGCCCTGGCGGTTCGATCCGGCTGGCGACTGGCGATCCCCTGAGGCTATGATTGCGCGGTTTGTCGGCTGCCCAGCGGAATCGCCATGCGCGTCTTGATGATCTCGGATGTCTATTTTCCCCGCGTCACCGGTGTCTCGACCTCGATCCAGACCTTTGCGCGCGAATTCGTCGATCAGGGGCACGCGGTCACCCTGATCGCCCCCGAATACGCACAACCAGGGGACGACGACGAGCCCTTCGAGATCCTGCGCATCCCTTCGCGCTATCTGCCGATCGACCCCGAGGATCGGATCCTGCGCCCACGCAAGCTGCGGCGTCATCACGACCACCTGGCCGCGGCCGGGTTCGACCTGGTGCACATCCAGACCCCCTTCCTCGCCCACTATCTCGGGCTCGGGCTGGCGCGACGGCTCGGCGTGCCGGTGATCGAGAGCTATCACACCTTCTTCGAGCAGTATCTGCACCACTACGTGCCCTGGCTGCCCTCGGCATGGATGCGCTGGGCCGCGCGTCGCTTCTCCGCCGCCCAGTGCAACGACGTCGACGCCATCGCCGTGCCCTCGCGGGCGATGCTCGAGGTGCTCGAGCGCTATGGCGTGTACACCCCGGCGCGGGTGATCCCCACCGGGATCGAGCTCGGCCAGTTCAGTCGCGGCGATGGCGCGCGTTTTCGCGCACGTCACGGCATCGCCGCCGATCGTCCGGTGCTGGTTCACGTCAGCCGTCTGGCCTTCGAGAAGAACATCGACTTCGTGCTGCGCGTGCTGGCACGGATCAAGACGCGCATCCCCGAGGTGTTGCTGGTGGTGGTCGGCGAGGGTCCGGCGCGCGCCGAACTCGAGGCCCAGGCACGCGAGCTGGGGCTGGCCGAGAACACCCTGTTCACCGGCTATCTCGACCGCGACGGCAGCCTCGAGGACTGCTATCGCGCCGGTGAGGCCTTCGTCTTCGCCTCGCGCACCGAGACCCAGGGGCTGGTACTGCTCGAGGCGATGGCGCTCGGCGTCCCCGTGGTCTCGACCGCGGTGATGGGGACGGCGGAGGTACTCGCCGGGGCCGACGACAAGGGCGCGCTGATCGTCCCGGAGGACGAGCAGGTCTTCGCCGATCAGGCGGCACGGATCCTCAGCGACACCGGGTTGCGCACGCGTCTGGCGCGCGGCGCCGAGGCACACGCCCAGTCGTGGTCGGCGCCGGCGCTGGCCGAGCGGATGCTGGGGTTCTATGCGGAGGTCTGCGGGGGCGGTTGCGACGGACGTGGGCAACAATCGTCCGACATGGCGGGGCGTGGGACGCCCGAGGGGCAGTTCGGCGGCTGAGGTCAGGCCATCACGTCGATCAGGCTGCCGATCATCTCGTCACCGGCCGCGACCACCTTGCTCGAGGCCTCGACCTGACGCAGGTTCTGCGTCTGCTCGACCAGCGGTTCGGTCAGCTCGCGGGTCGAGCCCTGACCATTGAGGGTCTGCGCGCTGGCGATCTCGGCGGCGTTCTGACGCACCCCCTCGGTGCCGACACGGATCCCCTGCAGCCCTTGGTTGATACCTGAGATCATCTCGTCCTCCGTTCTCGGCCTGTTCGATCCGGACGACTATCGCGCCGCCCTGCCCGCCCCGGAAAACCGGGCCTCACCAGTCACCATAGCCGAGGCGAACGACGCACGGGGGCCGGTCTGTGCATTGTGCACATCAGTTCTCGATTCCGGCGGCACGGGCACGCAGGGTCTCGGCGCGGGCCGCGCCGAGATAGCGCTCGATCAGCGCGCGCACCAGATAGATCACCGGGGTGAGCGCCACCGCGACCACGAACTTGTAGAGATAGTTGACCGTGCCCACCGCCAGGAACAGCTCCAGCGACCAACGCTGCGGCCCGAGCACGAAGGCGATGTAGAGCACCACGAAGCTGTCGATGAGCTGCGAGACCAGGGTCGAGCCGGTGGCCCGCGCCCACACCCAGCGCGGCCCGGTGGCGCGACGGATGCGGTGAAAGATCGTCACGTCGATCAGCTGACCGATCAGGAAGGCGATCACCGAACCGGCGATGATCCACATCCCCTGGCCGAAGATCACCGCAAAGGCCGCCTGCATGTCCGGCACCCCGCGCGCGGACTGGATGCCCACCCACCACTCGGCCGGGGCGAGCAGGATCGCCAGATAGGCGAAGACGAAGGTGTAGAGGATCAGCCCGACGGTGAGATAGGAGAGCAGCCGCACCCCGCGCCGACCGAAATACTCGTTGATGATGTCGGTCATCACGAACACCACCGGCCACAGCAGCACCCCGGCGGTGAAGTTGAGCGAGCCGCTCTGGCCGAACAGCTCCCAGTCGAGCGGCGCGATCCCCAGGGTCGGCTCCAGGGCGAAGATCTTCACCCCGAGCAACTCGGCGATCAGCGCATTGCAGACGAAGAAGCCGCCGAGGACGACGAACAGCTTGGTCGATCGGTCGAAGGTCATGGGCGGGTTCCTCCCTGCGGGGCACACCACCCGCCCATGTCGGTCAGGACTTGGGCAGGGTCACCCCGCGTTGGCCCTGATACTTGCCGCCACGGTCCCTGTAGGAGGTCTCGCAGACCTCGTCGGACTCCAGGAAGAGGATCTGCGCCACACCCTCGTTGGCATAGATCTTCGCCGGCAGCGGCGTGGTGTTGGAGAACTCGAGCGTCACATGGCCCTCCCACTCGGGTTCGAGCGGGGTGACGTTGACGATGATCCCACAGCGCGCATAGGTGCTCTTGCCCAGACAGATGGTGAGCACGTTGCGGGGGATCTTGAAGTATTCCACCGTCCGCGCCAACGCAAAGGAGTTCGGCGGGATGATGCAGACATCGGACTTGAGGTCGACGAAGCTGTTGGAGTCGAACGCCTTGGGATCGACCACCGCCGAGTTGATGTTGGTGAAGATCTTGAACTCGTCGGCGCAACGGACGTCATAGCCGTAGCTCGAGGTCCCGTAGGAGATCATGCGCCCCCCCTCGCCCTCGCGCACCTGCCCGGGCTCGAAGGGATCGATCATCCCGTGCTCGACGGCCATGCGCCGAATCCAGCGATCTGATTTGATGGCCATCGCGGCATCCTCGTACGTGAAAAAACCGGTTACTTTAACCTGTTAGCGCACGTCAAGGAAGCATGGATAGAACCGCGAAGACGCGAAGAACACAAAGCAAGCGAATGGCCAGCGGCCAGCGGCCAGCGGCCAGCGGCCAGCGGCCAGCGGCCAGGAGATTGAACCGCAAAGCCGCAAAGCACGCAAAGGGGTTCAAGCTGCCAGCCATCAGCGGCCAGCCGCCAGTGGAGGGACTGACCTCGACGATAGCGTCCCCCATTCACTGCCGGCTATCGGTTGGCGTGCGTTTCCGACCAACACTCGAAGACAGGCAGCCACTGGCGGCTGGAGGCTGATCACTGGAGGCTCTTCCCTTCTTCGCGCTCTTTGTGTCTTTGCGGTTCAACCGTTCCGACTGGCAGCTGGTCGCTGACCGCTGGCGACCCTCGAGCCTCAGTTGTTCTCGATCACGATGCGCGGGAACTTGGCCGCATAGTCCTTTGCCTGCAGCGAGAGCTTGGCGGCGGTCTTGCGGGCGATCTCGCGATAGATCTCGGCCGAGCGCGACTCGGGGGCAGCGACCACTGTCGGCTTGCCGCCATCGGCCTGCTCGCGGATGGCGATGTCGAGCGGCAGCGCACCGAGCAGGTCGACGCCGTACTGCTCGGACATCGCCTGCCCGCCGCCCTCGCCGAAGATGTGCTCCTCATGACCGCACTTGGAGCAGATATGCATGCTCATGTTCTCGACGATACCGAGCACCGGCACCTCGACCTTCTGGAACATCTTCAGCCCCTTGCGCGCATCAAGGAGGGCGATGTCCTGCGGCGTGGTGACGATCAGCGCGCCCGAGACCGGCACCTTCTGCGCCAGGGTCAGCTGGGTGTCGCCGGTGCCCGGCGGCAGGTCGATCACCAGATAGTCGAGCGCCGACCAGTTGGTGTCCTTGAGCAGCTGCTCGAGGGCCTGGGTGACCATCGGGCCACGCCAGATCATCGGCGTCTCCTCGTCGATCAGAAAACCGATCGACATCGCCTGCAGACCATAGCGCTGCATCGGCTCCAGGGTGTTGCCGTCGCGCGACTCGGGCTGACCGGTGATGCCGAGCATGCGCGGCTGCGAGGGACCGTAGATGTCGGCATCGAGCAGCCCGACCTTGGCGCCCTCGGCGGCGAGCGCCAGCGCCAGGTTGACCGCGGTGGTCGACTTGCCGACACCGCCCTTGCCCGAGGCCACGGCGATGATGTTCTTGACGTTGTCGATCGGCTTGAGCGACTTCTGCACCGCGTGCGCCTTGATCTCGGTGACGACCTCGACCTCGGCCTGCTCAACCCCGGGCAACGCGACGACGCGCTCGCGCACCGCCTCGGCGATCTGCGCGCGCACCCCATCGGCGGGGAAACCGAGCGAGATGGCGATGCCGACCCGCCCCCCGTCGATGGTGATGTCACGCACGGCTTGGGCGGTCACCAGATCTTGGCCCAGGTGCGGCTCCTGGTAGGACTTGATGGCGTTCTCGATGGCTTCTCTGGTGGGTTCGGACATGCGGTACTCCGTGTGAGGACAGGTCCGCGCGCCGGAGGATGCGGGGCGGGCGCGCGGAGGATCCGTCGGCGACGACGCCGCGCGGGCTTGACGCCAGTGTTGGTATCAGAAAGCGCTAATTCAAGCGCAAAGCCGCGCGGCGGGGCAAGGGGATCCATCAGCTGCCAGCCTCCAGCCTCCAGCCTCCAGCCTCCAGCCTCCAGCCTCCAGCCTCCAGCCTCCAGTGGGGAAGCTTGGCATCGGCGGGCGGCGGCTGGTGGCTGATTGCGAGCTGCCAGCGCCCAGCGCTCAGCCTCCAGAGGGGAAGCTTGGCGCCGATGGCTGACGACTGGTGGCTGACGACTGACGGCTGATTGCAAGCTTCCAGCCCCCAGCTCTCAGCCTCCAGTGGGAAAACTTGGCGCCGGCGGCTGACGGCCGGCGGCTGACAGCTGGTGACTGGCGGCTGGCGGCTGGCGGCTGGCGGCTGGTCGCTGGTCGCTGGTCGCTGGAAGCTGACCGCCGACGCCACCATGGCCGCTATCGCGCCAGTCGTGGAATAATAGCGGGCATTCACCCCCCGTTCCCGAATCATCCGAGCCCATTCATGAGCACGACCCGCGACATCCTGATCACCAGCGCCCTCCCCTATGCCAACGGCCCGATCCATCTCGGGCATCTGGTGGAGTACATCCAGACCGACATCTGGGCGCGCTTTCAGAAGATGCGCGGGCACAACTGCTGGTACGTCTGCGCCGATGATGCCCACGGCACCCCGATCATGCTGCGCGCACGCCAGGAGGGGATCGAGCCCGAGGCGCTGATCGCGCGCATCAGCGCCGAGCACCAGGCCGACTTCGCCGCCTTCCGCGTCGGCTTCGACAACTATCACTCGACCCACTCCGAGGAGAACCGGCACTACGCCGGGCTGATCTACGCCCGCAACCGCGACGCCGGCCATATCGAGCGGCGCACCATCACCCAGGCCTATGACCCGGTCGAGCAGATGTTCCTGCCCGATCGCTTCATCAAGGGCGAGTGTCCCAAGTGCGGCGCCGCCGACCAGTACGGCGACAACTGCGAGGCCTGCGGCGCGAGCTACTCGCCCAACGAGCTGAAGAACCCGCGCTCGGCCGTCTCTGGCGCGGTGCCCGAGCAGCGCGAGTCCGATCACTACTTCTTCAAGCTCGGCGACTTCGAGGAGATGCTCAAGGGCTGGACCCGTGGCGGCGGGCTGCAGACCCAGGTGGCCAACAAGCTCGACGAGTGGTTCGAGGCCGGGCTGCAGTCCTGGGACATCTCGCGCGACGCCCCCTACTTCGGCTTCGAGATCCCCGATCATCCGGGCAAGTTCTTCTACGTCTGGCTCGACGCCCCGATCGGCTACATGGCCAGCTTCCGGAACCTCTGCGACCGGCTCGGCGCCAGCCAGCCCGGGCTCGACTTCGAACGCTTCTGGGGCAGCGACTCCGAGGCCGAGCTCTATCACTTCATCGGCAAGGACATCGTCTACTTCCACGCCCTGTTCTGGCCGGCGATGCTCCACGGCGCCGGGTTCCGCACCCCCGACGCGGTGTTCGCCCACGGCTTCCTCACCGTCGACGGACAGAAGATGTCGAAGTCGCGCGGCACCTTCATCAAGGCGCGCACCTATCTCGACCATCTCGACCCCGAGTATCTGCGCTACTACTTCGCCGCCAAGCTCGGCGCCGGGGTCGACGACATCGACCTCAACCTCGAGGACTTCACCGCGCGGGTCAACGCCGATCTGGTCGGCAAGGTGGTCAACATCGCCAGCCGTTGCGCCGGTTTCATCACCAAGCGCTTCGACGGCAGGCTCGCCGACACCCTGGCCGCGCCCGAGCTGTTTGCCGAGTTCGCCGCCGCCGGCGAGCGCATCGCCGCCGCCTACGAGGGGCGCGAATACGCCCGCGCGGTGCGCGAGATCATGGCCCTGGCCGATCGCGCCAACCAGTACATCGACGAGCAGGCGCCCTGGGTGGTCGCCAAGCAGGACGGGCGCGAGCAGGAGCTGCACGGCATCTGCTCGATGGGGATCAACCTGTTCCGGCTGCTGATCGGCTATCTGCGCCCGATCCTGCCCGGCACCGCCGCCGACGCCGAGGCCTTCCTCCAGGTCGAGCCGCTGACCTGGTCGGTGCTCGCAACCCCCCTGCTCGGCCATGAGATCGCCCGCTTCAAGCCGTTGATGCAGCGCATCGAGCCGGCCCAGGTCGAGGCCATGATCGAGGCATCGAAGGAGGATCTGGCGGCCACCGCGCAACAGCAACCGGCGCCGGCCAACCCGCACCTCGAGGCCGATCCGATCGCC
This sequence comes from Marichromatium sp. PS1, assembly GCF_041155115.1. Classification (NCBI taxonomy): domain Bacteria; kingdom Pseudomonadati; phylum Pseudomonadota; class Gammaproteobacteria; order Chromatiales; family Chromatiaceae; genus Marichromatium; species Marichromatium sp. PS1. The sequence goes on along the minus strand of NZ_BAAFHB010000002.1, from coordinate 1,350,733 downwards.
GAGACCATCGACTTCGAGACCTTCGCCAAGCTCGACCTGCGCATCGCCCGCATCGCCGCGGCCGAGCAGGTCGAGGGCGCGAAGAAGCTGCTGCGCCTGACCCTCGATCTCGGTGGCGAGACCCGCAACGTCTTCGCCGGCATCCGCGCCGCCTACGACCCGGCCGACCTCGAGGGCCGGCTGACGGTGATGGTCGCCAACCTCGCCCCGCGCAAGATGCGCTTCGGCGTCTCCGAGGGCATGGTGCTCGCCGCCGGCCCCGGCGGCAGCGACCTCTTCATCCTCTCGCCAGACAGCGGCGCCGAGCCGGGGATGCGGGTGAAGTGATCGCGGGCCGGGGCCGCGCCCCCGGTGTGATCGGGAACCTGCGGGCGCCACCGGTTGACGAATGCGGTGGAGTCCACCCGCGCCAATCCCCACAATCCACGCGGTGACAGCCCGAACCCGAGGGGTTCAGACTGGATGCAGCACCCCGCATCCCGGCCGGGGCCGTGCACTCGGCCACGGCGGTTGTCGCGGTTCATGCGGGCGCGTATTCTTAGAGAATTTCGCCCGCCTCGTCGGTGCCTCTCGCGCGCGAGCGCGTCATCGACCCCGAGTCTCAATTCCGATACGAAGACGGCATGACTGAATACGCGCTCATCCTGGTCGGGACGGTCCTGGTCAACAACTTCGTTCTGGTCAAGTTCCTTGGCCTGTGCCCCTTCATGGGGGTGTCGAAGAAGCTCGAGACGGCCGCCGGCATGGGTCTGGCCACCACCTTCGTGCTGACCCTCTCCTCGATCAGCTCCTGGCTGGTCAACGAGTATCTGCTGGTGCCGCTCGGCATCGAGTATCTGCGCACCATCGCCTTCATCCTGGTGATCGCCGTGGTGGTGCAGTTCACCGAAACGGTGATGCACAAGACCAGCCCGGTGCTCTATCAGGTGCTCGGGATCTTCCTGCCGTTGATCACCACCAACTGCGCCGTGCTCGGCGTCGCGCTGCTCAACCTGCAGGCCGATCACACCCTGGTCGAGGCCACCCTCTACGGCTTCGGCGCCGCGCTCGGCTTCTCGCTGGTGCTGACCCTGTTCGCGGCGATCCGCGAGCGGGTGGCCGTCGCCGACGTCCCCGAACCCTTCCAGGGCAGCGCCATCGCCCTGGTCACCGCCGGCCTGATGTCGCTCGCCTTCATGGGCTTCGCCGGCCTGGTCGCGAACTGATTTGAACGCCCGAGAGCCATGCTGACCGCCATCCTCGCCTTCGCCGCACTCTCCGCCGTGTTCGGGCTGCTGCTCGGCTACTCGGCGATCCGCTTCCACATCGAGGGCGACCCGATCGCCGACCAGATCGACGCCCTGCTGCCGCAGACCCAGTGCGGCCAGTGCGGCCACCCCGGTTGCCGTCCCTATGCCGAGGCCGTCGCCCGCGGCGAGGACGACATCAACAAGTGCACCCCGGGCGGCGAGGCCACCGTACAGGCGCTGGCCGATCTGCTCGGTCGCGACCCGGTGGCGCTCGACGCCGAGGAGAAGCTGCCGGCGGTCGCCCACATCGACCCGCAGAACTGCATCGGCTGCACCAAGTGCCTGCAGGCCTGCCCGGTCGACGCCATCGTCGGTGCGGCCAAGCAGCTCCATGCCGTGCTCGACGAGGCCTGCACCGGCTGCGAGCTGTGCCTCGCGCCCTGCCCGGTCGACTGCATCAGCATGGTGCCGGTGGCCACCGATATCCGCTCCTGGCGCTGGCCCTATCCGCAGCAACAGGACGACTCCCGGCGCGCGGCCGCCTGATCCACGAGGAGCCGACATGGCAGCCAACCCCGTACCCTCCAGCGAGCGTCGTCTGTGGACCTTCCACGGCGGCATCCACATCGCCGACGAGAAGGCGTTGTCGAACGCCAGCGAGATCGCCGTCGCGCCCGTCCCGAAGCAGCTGGTGATCCCGCTGCAGCAGCACATCGGCGCCTCGGCGCGGGTGCTCGTCGCAGTCGGCGATCGCGTCCTCAAGGGCCAGTGCATCGCCGCCGCCGATGGCTATGTCAGCGCCCCGGTGCACGCCTCGAGTTCGGGCACCGTGATCGCCATCAAGGAGCGACCGGTGCCGCACCCCTCGGGACTCTCGGCGCTCTGCGCGGTGATCGAGACCGATGGCGAGGATGCCTGGGCCGAATTGCCCGAACCCATGACCCACTATGCCCAGCTCGATCCGGCCGAGGTGCGCGAGCGCATCCGCTGGGCCGGGGTGGTAGGCATGGGTGGGGCCTCCTTCCCCACCGGGGTCAAGCTCAACCCCGGTCCGGACCGGCGCATCGACACCCTGGTGATCAACGGCGCCGAGTGCGAGCCCTACATCACCTGTGATGATCGCCTGATGCGCGAGCGCGCCAGCCGCATCCTCGAGGGCGTGCGCATCATGCGCCACCTGCTCGGCGGCCCCGAGGTGCTGATCGGCATCGAGGACAACAAGCCCGAGGCGATCGCGGCGATGCGCTTCGCCCTCGGCGAGAGCGACCTGCGTGCCAGCGCCGAGGTGGTGGCCATCCCCACGCTCTACCCGAGCGGCGGCGAGAAGCAGCTCATCCGCATCCTCACCGGCAAGGAGGTGCCGAGCCACGGCATCCCGGCGCAGATCGGCATCGTCTGCCAGAACGTCGGCACCGCGCACGCGGTGGCCGAGGCGGTGCTCGACGGACGCCCGCTGATCTCGCGCGTGGTCACCGTCACCGGGCGCGCGATCACCGCGCCGCGCAATCTCGAGGCGCGCATCGGCACCCCGGCGACCGACCTCATCGCCTGCTGCGACGGTTATCGCGAACAGCCGCGCAAGCTCGTCTGTGGCGGCCCGATGATGGGCTTCGAGCTGGGAGAGCAAGGGGTTCCGGTGACCAAGCCGGTCAACTGTCTGCTCGCGCTCACCGCCGCCGAGGCCCCGGATCCCGGCCCGGCGCTGGCCTGCATCCGCTGCGGGCGCTGCGCCGACGCCTGCCCGGCCAACCTGCTGCCCCAGCAGCTCTACTGGTTCGCCCGCGCCAAGGACTTCGACCACGCCCAGGACTACAACCTGTTCGACTGCATCGAGTGCGGCTGCTGCGCCCAGGTCTGTCCCAGCCACATCCCGCTGGTGCAGTACTACCGCTATGCCAAGACCGAGGTGTGGGCGCGCGAGCAGGAAAAGCGCAAGGCCGAGGAGGCACGCCAGCGCCACGAGGCCAAGCAGGCCCGTCTCGAGCGCCAGGAGCGCGAACGTCAGGCGCGGATGCGCCAGAAGAAGGAGGCGCTCGCCGCCAAGGCCAAGGCCGAGAGCGGCACCAGCAGCGAGGCCAAGCAGGCGGCGATCGCCGCGGCGCGCGCCCGCGCCGCAGCCAAGCAGCAGGGCGCCGGCGAACCGACCAAAGGCGCCTGAGCGCCGCCGACGGCGCCCCACCGATCCCGCAACCCCTTTCGAGCTTCGTGAATCCGCATGACTAGCACACTGATCTCCTCCCCCCACGTCCCTCGGGTCAACCGGGTCGATCGCGTCATGCTCCAGGTGCTGCTCGCGCTGGTGCCCGGGGTGCTGGCGATGACCTGGTTCTTCGGCTGGGGCGTGCTCGTCAACGTCACCCTCGCGGTCGGTTTCGCGGTGATCGCCGAGGCGCTGGTGCTGCTGCTGCGCCGTCGTCCGGTGCTGCCGGCGCTGGGCGATCTCAGCGCGGTGGTCACCGCGGTGCTGTTCGCCATCTCGGTGCCGCCGACCCTGCCCTGGTGGATGACGCTGCTGGGGATGTTGTTCGCCATCGTGCTGGTCAAGCAGCTCTACGGCGGGCTCGGCTACAACCCCTTCAACCCGGCCATGGCCGCCTATGTCTTCCTGCTGGTCTCCTACCCGGTGGCGATGACCAGCTGGCTCGCCCCCGAACTGCTCTCGGGGATCGACCTGTCGTTCGGCGACTCGCTGGCGATGATCCTCCATCAGGTGCTGCCCGCCGGGGTCGACTGGGACGCGGTGACCGCCGCGACCCCGCTCGACGAGATGCGCACCCAGCTCGACGAGCAGCTGACCATCGCCGAGATCCGTGACCAGAGCGCGCTCTGGGGCGTGTTCGGCGGTCGTGGCTGGGAGTGGGTCAACGCCGCCTTTCTGCTTGGCGGTGCCTATCTGCTGTGGCGTCGCACCATCACCTGGCACATCCCGGTGTCGATGCTCGCCGGGTTGCTCTCGCTGGCCACCCTGTTCTGGCTGATCGATCCGCAGACCCACCCCTTCCCGGCCTTCCATCTGTTCAGCGGCGCGGCCATCCTCGGCGCCTTCTTCATCGCCACCGACCCGGTCACCGCCACCACCACCCGCCGCGGCCAGCTGATCTATGGCGCCTGCATCGGCGCCACGGTGTTCGTGATCCGCACCTGGGGCGGCTACCCCGATGCGGTCGCCTTCGCGGTGCTGTTGATGAACATCGCCGCCCCCACCATCGACTACTACACCCAGCCACGCGTCTTCGGACACGGTAGAGAACGCGCCCGATGAAGATCAGACCTATCCTGCTCGCCGCCTTCGTACTCAGCGCCTTCGCGGTCAGTGGTGTCGCCCTGGTGGTGATCACCCAGGCGGTCATGGACGATCGCATTGCCGAGAACCAGCGCCAGGCCATGGAGCGCAAGCTCGCGGCCATCCTCCCCGCCGGTCGCGCCGACAACGACCCGCTCACCGACACCATCGAGGTCAGCGCCCGCGAACTGCTCGGCGCCGACACCACCCGCGTCTACCGGGTGCGCCAAGGTGACGAGCCGGTCGCGGTGATCCTCGAACCGGTGGTCCCCGACGGCTATGCCGGCCCCATCCGCCTGCTGGTCTCGGTGCTCACCGACGGCACCGTCGGCGGTGTACGGGTGCTCTCGCACCACGAGACCCCCGGGCTCGGCGACAAGATTGAGGAGGCCAAGTCCGACTGGGTCTACGGCTTTGCCGGCACCTCGCTCGGCGACCCGCCGATCGAGCGCTGGGGGGTGAAACGCGATGGCGGCGACTTCGACCAGTTCACCGGCGCAACCATCACCCCGCGCGCCATCGTCAAGGCGGTCAAGAACACCCTGATCTATGTCGATCAGCAGGGCGCACGTCTCTATCAGGAGGCATCCTCCCAGCCCCAGACCGCGAACCGACCCGCCACCGCAACCGACCAGGAGGCCTCCTGATGGCGAAGGACCAGGGCTATCTGCCGCTCGTCACCGAGGGCCTGTGGCACAACAACCAGGCGTTGGTCGCCCTGCTCGGGCTCTGCCCGTTGCTGGCGACCACCACCAGCGCGACCAATGGTCTCGGCATGGGGCTGGCGACCACCGCGGTACTGGTGCTCTCCAACGTCACCATCTCGCTGATCCGCAATCTGGTGCGCCCCGAGGTACGACTGCCGGTGTTCGTGCTGGTGATCGCCTCCTTCGTCACCGCCGTCGAGCTGACCATCCAGGCGCACTTCTACGAGCTCTATCTGGTGCTCGGGTTGTTCATCCCGCTGATCGTCACCAACTGCGCGATCATCGGCCGCGCCGAGGCCTTCGCCTCGAAAAACCGCGTCGACCGCGCCCTGGTCGACGGTCTGGCGATGGGGGTGGGCTTCACCCTGGTGCTGATGGCGCTCGGCGCGCTGCGCGAGCTGGCCGGTCAAGGCACCCTCTTCTACCAGGCCCACCTGTTGCTCGGCGAGGCGGCGCGCGGGCTCACCATGACCCTCGGCGACGACTTCCAGGGCGCGCTGATCGCCATCCTGCCGCCCGGTGCCTTCATCGGTCTGGGGCTGCTGATCGCGCTCAAGAACCTGATCGACAAGTGGGCGGGCCTGTTTGCCCGCTGGCGCGCCCGGCACACGGCGCCGGCAGCGGCCGAACCGAGTCTGGGCTGAGGCAGCGCACGGCCCGATTGCCAAAGCGCGGCATAGCCCCCATAGTATTCAGGGGAATAGGATCCATCCTTTCCCCGGGTGCCGGTCTGCTCCGGCACCGCAACGATGCAGGGAGGCATCGTCCAGACGGCCCATCAGGGTCGGCTATCACGATGGACCGACGGGGCAAGGTCCCCGTTCAGCGTTGCGGCGAGGGCCTCCGGCCATCGATCGCCGCCAGCCATGCAACCATTGAGTGAACGATCGCGCGCGGGATCCTAGGATTCCGCACTCAGCACCTTGGGAAGCGACGCCTCCGGCCGTCTCGGCCAGTACCGTCGCCGCCGGGGCCCGCGCCATGCGGCCCCGGCTCGATCAGACTCAAGGCGCACCTATTCTCGGGGCAGGGTGAAATTCCCGACCGGCGGTGACTCCGCAACAGCGGACAGCCCGCGAGCGCCTGCCGTGACACGGCAGGGTCAGCAGACCCGGTGAGACTCCGGGGCCGACGGTTAGAGTCCGGATGACAGAGGATAGGGTCGCGACCCGGTCCGTCCCCTCGCGGGGGCGCGACCGCGCTGTGCCCGCTCCCCTTCACTGCCCTGATTCAGATCACTCGAACGTCGTTTCAGCGAGCCATGAATCAGATTCAAGCCTTTCCCCTACTCAACCGTTTCGGTGATCCCGAAACGCGTGTCGCCAACGCCATCGCCGCCCTGCGCGCAGGCTCCGGCGTCCTGCTCGTCGACGACGAAGACCGCGAGAACGAGGGCGACCTCATCTTCCCGGCCGAGACCATCGAGCCGGCACAGATGGCGCTGCTCATCCGCGAGTGCAGCGGCATCGTCTGTCTCTGTCTCGAGGAGGCGCGGCTGCGCCAGCTCGAGCTGCCGATGATGGTCGAGGACAACACCAGTCGTAACGGCACCGCCTTCACCGTCACCATCGAGGCCCGCGAGGGCGTGACCACCGGCGTGTCGGCGGCCGATCGCGTCACCACCATCCGTACCGCGATCGCCCCGAACGCCCGCCCCGAGGACCTCGCGCGTCCCGGTCATGTGTTCCCGCTGCGCGCCCGACCCGGCGGCGTGCTGGCGAGACGCGGTCACACCGAGGGCACCGTCGACCTGATGCGTCTGGCCGGCTTCACCCCCGCCGGCGTGCTCTGCGAGCTGACCAACCCCGACGGCACCATGGCACGACTGCCGGAGATCGTCGACTTCGCACTGCGTCACCAGATGCCGGTGCTGACCATCGAGGATCTGGTCGCCTACCGTCAGCGCACCGAATCGGCTCCATCGATCGACCAGCTGGATGCCGCACTGGCCCGCGAGTCGGCCTGACCCCTCTCCGTCGCGGCGCCCCCACGCCGCGACTGCTCCAACCCCACCGTACGATCGAGACCGCCCCGCAACACCGGGGCGGGTCTTTGACAATCGCCATCTTGCCAATGTATAAACGAAAACGATTTGCGTTTGTGCATTCTCCGCGCATCGAACGCCGATCATGCTTTGCTTTGCGCCTTTCCGTTCGTGATTGTTTCTCAGGGGAAATAACAAGATGTCAGTTCGTACACTCTCGGCCGCGGTCGCACTCGCGATCGCCGGTCAGGTCCCGGCCTATGCCGATACGCTCGAGCAGCGGGTCGCGCGCCTGGAGCAGCAGAATCAGGCCCAGGCGAAACTGATCGCCGAGCAGCAGGCCGCCCTTGAGGGTACACCCGAGCGGGTCAAGAAACTCGAGACCGCACTCGAGGAGCGACGCACGGAACAGAACTGGGGGACCGGCTGGTTCCAGCGCATCGAGATCGCCGGCCTGATCGAGGTCGAGGCCAACCACACCAGCCCCTATGTCGGCAGCGACGAGAGCGACATCGTGCTGGCGACCTTCGAGCTCGGCATCTCGGCACAGGTCAACGACTGGGTCGAGGCCAATGCCTCGCTGCTCTACGAGGAGGATGACACCGATCTCGAGGTCGACAACGCCTATATCACCATTGCCAACCTCGAGCACAGCCCGCTGTTTCTCACCGCCGGTCAGTTCTACGTGCCCTTCGGCGCCTACGAGACCAACCTGGTCTCCGATCCGCTGACCCTGGAGATCGGCGAGGCGCGCGAGACCGCGCTCCAGGTCGGCTTCGTCCACGGCGACTTCAACGGCAGCGTCTACGCCTTCAACGGCGACCGCAAGATCGATGGCGAGAACGAGATCGGCAGCTGGGGCGCCAACCTCGGCTTCGCCCAGGCCTTCGATGATCGCGCCTGGAGCCTCGGCCTCGGCTACATCAGCGACCTCGGCGACTCCGACACCCTGCAGGACACCATTGCCGACAATCGCGCCGGGCTGGTGGATGCCAGCGAGCGTACCGGCGGGTGGACCGCCAATGCCTCGGCCACCTTCGGTCCCTTCAACCTGATCGGTGAGTACCTCGCCGCCACCGAAGAGTTCGAGGTCGACAGCCTGAGCTTCGAGGGCGAGGGTGCCAAGCCCAGCGCCTGGAACATCGAGGCCGGCTATACCTTCGAGGTGATGGGCAAGGAGGTGGTCGCCGCCGCGGCCTATCAGGGCACCACCGAGGCCGTCGCGCTGGAGCTACCCGAGGAGCGCTGGCTGGTCGGCGTCTCGGTCGGCGTGTTCGACAACACCGCCGTGTCGCTGGAATGGTCGCACGACACCGACTACGATCGTGCCGAGGGCGGCACCGGCGAGTCCGGCAACACCATCCTGGCCAAGCTCGCCGTCGAGTTCTGAGCCAGGACGAAGACCGCACCGCCTCGCCGTCGGGGGGCGGCGGGTGCGGCGCGGGACCCGGGGCTGGTCGAGCCGGTCCCGACGATGGCAACCCGCAGGAGTCGCCCCCGAGATGCACATCCATACCCTCGAACGCTGGCAACACCACCACGACTTCGCGGTCCACAACGACCGTGGCGAGCGCAACACCTATTACGTGTTGCTGCTGACCGCCGTGGTGATGGTGATCGAGATCCTCGCCGGCACCGTCTATGGCTCGATGGCCCTGCTCGCCGACGGCTGGCACATGGGCACCCATGTCGCCGCCTTCCTCATCGCCATCCTCGCCTATCGCTATGCCGCGCGGCACGCCCACGACCCCGCTCACAGCTTCGGCACCGGCAAGGTCAACGTGCTCGGCGGCTTCGCCAGCGCCATCGCACTCGGCACCGTGGCGCTGATGATGCTGATCGAGTCGGTGCAACGACTGATCGACCCGCAGACCATCCACTTCAACGAGTCGATCCTGGTCGCCCTGCTCGGGCTCGCGGTCAACCTCGCCAGCGCCCTGCTGCTCAAGGACGCGCACCACCACCATCATCACGGTCATGACCACGGCCACCATCACGATCACGACGACCATGAGCACGAGCACGACCATGGCCACGACCACAACCTGCGCGCGGCCTATGTACACGTCATCGCCGATGCCATGACCTCGCTGCTGGCGATCGCCGCGCTGCTCGCCGGCAAGCTGCTCGGCTGGCACTGGCTCGACCCGGTGATGGGCATGGTCGGCGCCATCATCATTGCCGTCTGGGCCTATGGACTGCTGCGCGAGAGCGCACCGATCCTGATCGACGCAAGCATCGAGGCACCCTACCGCGAGGCGATCCGCGCAGCGATCGAGGCCGATGCCGACAATCGCGTCGCCGACATCCATGTCTGGCGGATCGGCGCCAATCACTATGCCGCCATCCTCTCGCTGGTGACCCACGAGCCACGACCGGTGGAGCACTACAAGCGCCTGCTCGCCGACTTCGACCGCATCGCCCACCTCACCATCGAGGTCAACGCCTGCGCCGGACCCTCCTGCCTGACACAGCGCTGACGAGAGCCCCACGCGGCCGACGCGCGCGACGCTGGAACTCGACGACGATCGCCACAACCTGAGATCCAGAGTCACCCACATTCACGCGCCGCGCCGCCCCGCCCGAGACGGCGCACTCCGGTCGCGGCGCAATCAGATCGAGGCACCCCATGGACGCAGACGTCATCGTCATCGGCGCCGGACTCTCCGGTCTCGCCTGCGCCATCCATCTTCGCAAGGCCGGGATCGAGCCCCTGGTGCTCGAGGCCGGCGACCAGGTCGGTGGCCGCGTCGCCACCGAGCGCCGCGACGGCTTCCTGCTCGACCGCGGCTTCCAGGTCCTGCAGACCTGGTACCCCGAGGCCCGGCGCATGCTCGACTATCAGGCTCTCGACCTGCGCCCCTTCTATCCAGGCGCATTGAGCTGGTTCGACGGTCGGCTGCACCGCGTCAGCGATATCTGGCGACGCCCGCTGCGCCTGCCCCAGATGCTCGTCTCGCCGGTCGGCACCGCCGCCGACAAGTTACGGCTGCTGCGACTCCGTCACCAGGCACTCGCCGGCGATCTCGCCGCACTCTACGCCCGCCCCGAGACCAGCGCTGCGGCGCGACTCGAGGCACTCGGCTTCTCGCCACGGATCCGCGAGCGCTTCTTCCTGCCGTTCTTCTCCGGGGTCTTCTTCGACCCGGAGCTCGCGGTCTCGAGCCGGGCCTTCGAGTTCGTCTTTCGCGCCTTTGCGCTCGGCGACACCGCGCTACCCGCGGGGGGGATGGCACAGATCCCACGCCAGCTCGCCACCCGGCTGCCGAACGGGACCATCCGACTCGGCAGCCGGGTCGAGCGGATCGAGCGCGATCGCGTACTGCTCGAATCGGGACAGCGACTACGCGCCCGCGCCGTGGTGATCGCCACCGACGTCAACGCCGCCGCGCATCTGCTCGACGAGCCCCAGCGCCCGATGCGCGCCACCACCTGCTTCCACTTCGCCGCGCCGCAGCCACCGCTCGAGGGCAACGCGCTGGTGATCAATGGCAGCGGCCACGGGGTGGTCAACAGCCTGCTGTGCCCGAGCAACCTCTCCGAGCACTATGCCCCGCCCGAACGCGCCCTGGTGACGGTCAACTGTCTCGGTGCGGCCCATAACCCGGACACCCTGGAGACACAGATCAGACAGGAGCTGGCGGACTGGTTCGGAGAGGCCGTCGGCGGCTGGGAGCGACTCGCGGTCCATCGCATCCCTCAAGCGTTGCCGCTCCAGCAGCCACCGGTACAGTCGCTGCGAACGGCCCCGCAACGGGGCGAGCGAGTCTGGGTGTGCGGAGAGATGGCGGGGCCGACCTCGATCCACTGGGCGCTGAGCAGTGGCCGGCTCGCCGCCGAGGCGGTGGTCGGCAGCGTCCGGCCGCGCGCGGTGCGTCAGCACGTCTGAACGCGCACGCCGCTCACTCGAACAGCAAACGGTTGTCGGTACCGGCGCAGCCGGCCATCTCGGCATAGAGACGCTCGGCCTGGGTCCAGTCGAGCGCAGGGAAGACCGCCCGCGCCTCGGCGAGCTTGTCGCGCAGCGCCGTCTCGCTCTTGTCGGCGACCGCTGCGGCATGGGCACCGATGCCCTCCTCGCGGATGAACAGACAGGCATCCATCAGATCGGCGAGCTTGACGATGAAGGCCAGCGGCGTGTGGCGCAACGCCTGCTTGCGCGCGATCACCTCAGGGGCGATCTCGCGCTCGATCCGTTCCAGCGGATCGGCGCGACCGGCGACCTCGGCCACGCGACGCTTCAGCGGCGAGGGCATATCGCCCATCAACAACTCCGGGGCATCGTGGAGCAAGGCATATTCCAGGGCCTGCAGCCGCACCTCGGGGCCGGGGTCCTCGGGCATCACCCGCGAGAGCAGCTCGCGGGTGATCATCGCGACCAGATAGTGGTGCTCGGCAAGCGTCTGGTTGCGCGCGCAGCGTACCGAGTGCCAGCGGGTGACATGACCGGAGCGGGCGATGTCACGCATGTTGAGCTTGAGGTCCTGCATCACGGCCATCCATCGGACAGGGGGCATCCCATGCTGACCGAGTCGAGCGACGGGCGCAACGGCGTCAGAAACCGGTGACCGCGGCCTCGATCCCCTGGGTCCACCCCAGGCCCATCAAGGACACCAACACCATACCCGCGGCCATTGAACCACCCAGGAACGCACGCATCTCTCATCTCTCCTTCGGGGACTGCCCCCATGACGTTCGACCGATTCTCTCCCCGTCGACGACGGGCGGGATGCCGCCGCGAATCGCGGCCGACATCCATATCAATAGAGATAACGTCTCTCATTCTTTTTTCAATGAGCGCGGTATCCGGCACGACCGGGTCGCGGCCGGACAGGAGCCGACGGTACGGCTACAATGTGCCGATCACCGCGCCACGGCGCGCTCCAGACCCAACGATGCAACGCTACTACTTCACCCTCGACATCCCGGCCAGCGAGTATCTGCGCTACTACAGCGGCGCTGCGGCACGGGTACTGGTCAAGGTCCACGACGGTCGCACCCTGTCACTGCCGGCGGTGAACCTGCGTCGCTTCGTCACCAACGCGGGGATTCGAGGCGCCTTCTGTCTCACCGTCGACGACGATCAGCGCTTCGTCTCCCTCGAACGCCAGGACCGCGCCACGCCCGGCGTGCGCGCCTGAACCGCCGCCGTCCAGATCCAGCCCTTCCCGGGCATGTCAGAACATCAGGTTTCCCCCATGAACACGAATTTCTCCGACTATCCGCTCGATCCCTCGCTGCTGCGTGGCATCGAGCAGGCAGGCTATGCGCAGCCGACCCCGGTCCAGGAGGCGGTGCTCGAGCCCGCCCTCGATGGTCGCGACCTGATGGTGTGCGCCGCCACCGGCTCGGGCAAGACCGCCGCCTTCCTGCTGCCGATGATGCAGCACATGCTCGAGACCCCCAAGGCCGACGGCGGCACCCGGGCGCTGATCCTGGTACCGACCCGCGAGCTGGCGCGTCAGGTACGCGAGCACTTCATGCGCATCGGCGGTCACACCCGCCTCGGCGTCGACGTCATCACCGGCGGTGACTCGCGCGCCCACCAGATCGCGTCCCTGCGCAGGAACCCGGAGTTCCTGATCGCGACCCCGGGACGGTTTCGCGAGATGCTCGAGCACAATCGCACCGAGCTCGACGACCTCGAGTTCCTGGTGCTCGACGAGGCCGACCGGATGCTCGAGATGGGGTTCGTCGAGGACGTCGTGACCATCATCCAGAACAGCAACCCGGAGCGTCAGTCGCTGCTGTTCTCCGCCACCCTGGAGCGACGCGGACTGGAGCGGATCACCGCAATCCTGCTCGACGACCCGCTGCGATTGACCCTCGACGCGGTCCGCGAGGCCCATCCCGACATCCGTCACCAGTGCCTGCTCAGCGACGAGGTCGCGCACAAGCGCGAGCAGCTGCGCTGGCTACTCGCCAACGAGACCTTCGAGAAGGCGCTGGTGTTCGTCAACAGCCGCGACCTGGCCACCGAGCTCGGCGGCTGGCTCGGCGCCCAGGGTGAGCGCGTCGCCGTGCTCCACGGCGAGCTTGAGCAGCGCGAGCGCAACCGGGTGATGGGACTGCTCCACCAGGGCAAGGTGCGGGTGCTGGTGGCCACCGATCTGGCCGCGCGCGGGATCGACGTCCCCGGGGTGGAGCGGGTGTTCAACCTCGAGGTCCCACGCAACGGCGAGGACTATCTGCATCGCACTGGGCGCACCGGACGTGCCGGTGAGCAGGGCGTCGCCGTGAACCTGGTCGGCCCGACCGAATGGAACCGCATGGAGAGCATCAGCCGCTTCCTCGGACTCGCGCTCGAGTGGCGCGCGATCGACGGGCTGGAGGCACGCTTCAAGGGACCGGCGGCGAAGAAACGGCGCAAGACCCCGGCCAGCCGGGTCAAGGCCAAGAAGACAACGGCACGCGCCGCCACCAAGGACAAGGACAAGCAGCGTCACCGCGACCGCAAGAACATCGGCAAGCGCCGCGCCCCCTCGGGCAAGGCCGTCGAGGCCGGTCACGCCCCACTGAGCCGCAAACGCCGCGACGAGGGCGGGACGGAGGAGCGCTGAGTCGAACCCGGCGCGCCCTCAGCCGGCGACCCCGAGGGCGCGCTGAAGCTGAGCGGTGACCTCGGGGGTCAGGCCGGTGCGTGCGGCCAGGCCGTCGAGATAGGCGCGCTCCTCCGGGGTATCGACCTCGATCGCCAGCAGCGAGGCGGCATAGACCTCGGCGGCCGTCTCCCGGTCCGGGATCTCGGCGGCGAAGGCGTCGAGGTCGAGCGGGCGCACCAGTTCATCGGCGAGCCATTGACGCACCTGCGCCTCGAGTCCGCTCGCCGCGGCCTGGTCGACGATCCGCTGCATCTCGTCGACCCCGATCTGACCGTCGGACTTCGCGGCATTGATCATCGCCCGCACCAGCAACCGCGCCTTGTCGTCACGCGCGGCATCAGCCCGCACCGGCTCGGGCAGCGCCGCTGGTGGTACCGGCACCGGGGCAGCGCCCTGCCCCTCGGCGCTGGCGTTGGTCAGCGCCTTGTAGGCCACCCCGGCGAGCATCGCCAGGGCACCGCCGGTGAGCGCACCACGCACGGCATCGCCACCGCCACCGAGCACCGAGCCGAGCGCAGCCCCCAGCCCACCGGCCTGGAGCGGGTTGTCGGCAGCCTGACCGAGCACCCCGCGCGCACCATCGAGCAGCGCGCTCAGACCACCCCCGCCACCCTCGCCGGGCGTGGTGGAGAGCTGCCCCAGCCCCTGGCTGAGACGCTGCGCTCCACTGCCGGAGAGGTTGTTCTGTAACAGTGAACCGAGTAGATCACCGAAGCCTGCCATGCCTTGACTCCCACCGAGTTGGGCGCGACGCACGCCGCGCACGGATGCCATCACTCTAGCACCTGGAACGCGTCGCACCGTCACCCCGGCATGATGAATGGCCCGACCGGATCACCGGGAACCAGCCCCAGGGCACCATCGGCGCGCCCCTGATTGACCGCGATCTCGACCAGCCCGAGTGCATTCTCGTACCAGAAGGCCTCACCCGGCTCGACCACACAGAAGGTTCGCGCCCAGGGCAACAGACGCTCGCCGACACGCAGGGATTGCGCATGGCCGACCGGTCGCAGACCGGTCATCAGGTTGCCATAGTGGTCGGCATAGAGGACCCGATCGAGCGTCTTCGACCAGTCATGCCCCACGGGTCGATCGAGCCGGGTGGCGCCGACGTCCTCGCCCCGACACAGTCGCGCGGCCACCGGCAGGAACCAGTCACGCCCATGGAAGGTCGCGCTGCGCCGCGACGGCAGCCAGCCGATTCGCCAGCACTGCCCCGCTCCGGCCATCAGGTGCGGCGCGAGCAGACCATTATCGGGGGCAACGAACCAGTCCTCGCCGACGCGCGCGATGACACCGTCACGCGCCCCACCGACGCCGGGATCGACCACGCAGAGATAAAGGGTACGCGGGGGCATGTCGCGCGCTAGCGCCGGCAGCAGATAAGCAGCGAGATCGGGACGGAAGGGTGGCAGGTCGTGGACCAGGTCGATCACCGCATGATCGGGCAGGCTGGCGTCGAGTGCGGCCTGCATCTGCCCGAGATAGGGACCAGCACCGAAATCGGTGACCAGGGCGATGCGTTCGATGACCGGAACTTCCATCAGGATGGACCTCGTGCAGCACATTCGAGACGAAAAAAAACCGGGCAAATGCCCGGTTTTTTTCATGCGGCAACGCCGGAGACGTCGGAACTCAGTCCTCGTCCTCGACCTCGGTCTGCACCGGACGGTCGACCAGCTCGACGTAGGCCATGGGGGCCGCGTCGCTGGAGCGATAACCACACTTGAGGATGCGCAGGTAGCCGCCGGGACGACCCTGGTAACGCGGACCGAGCTCGGCGAACAGCTTGCCGACGGCGTCCTTGTCGCGCAGACGCGCAAAGGCCTGACGGCGCGCATGCACCGAGTCTTCCTTCGCCAGGGTGATCAGCGGCTCGGCGACCCGACGCAGCTCTTTGGCCTTGGGCACGGTCGTCTTGATCAGCTCGTGCTCGAACAGCGAGGCCGCCATATTGCGAAACATCGCCTCGCGGTGCGAGCTGGTGCGATTCAGATGCCTTCCGGCTTTGCGGTGACGCATGATCCTTTTCCCGAATATCTTGTGATCGAGTGTTGTGTTCTAGAACCTGAGAGCGCTCAGCGGACGCTCAGTTCGGCGATGTTTTCAGGCGGCCAGTTCTCGAGCCGCATCCCCAGCGAGAGACCGCGCGTTGCAAGCACGTCCTTGATCTCCGTGAGCGACTTCTTGCCGAGATTCGGGGTCTTGAGCAGCTCCACCTCGGTACGCTGGATCAGATCGCCGATCAGGTAGATGTTCTCGGCCTTCAGGCAGTTCGCCGAACGCACCGTCAGCTCCAGGTCGTCGACCGGGCGCAGCAGGATCGGGTCGTAGGGCGACTCATCGCGCTGCTCGACGGACTGGCTGTCCGCGGCACCCGTGCCCTCGAGCACGACGAAGCTCGAGAGCTGGTCGCGCAGGATGGTCGCGGCGCGCTGGATCGACTCCTTGGGATCGATCGTGCCGTTGGTCTCCAGGTCGATCACCAGACGATCGAGATCGGTGCGCTGCTCGACACGAGCCGACTGCACCTCGATCGCGACACGACGCACCGGGCTGTAGGAGGCGTCGAGCGGCAGCTTGCCGATCGGACGATCCTCGCCTTCTTCGCCCTCGCGCGCGGTGGCCGGCTCGTAGCCACGACCACGACGCACGGTCAGGGTCATGCTCAGCTCACCCTCGGTGAGGTTGGCGATCACCAACTCGGGGTTGGCGATGGTGGCCGAGTGATCGAGCTCGATGTCGGCGGCGGTCACCGGACCGGGGCCGGACTTGCTCAGGGTGAAGGTCGCCTCGTCCTTGCCGTCGAGCGAGATCGCAAGCTGCTTGAGGTTGAGCAGGATCTCGAGGACGTCTTCCTGCACGCCCTCCATGGTGGTGTACTCATGGAGGACGCCCTGGATCTCGACCTCGGTGACGGCATAGCCATCCATCGAGGAGAGCAGGATGCGCCGCAGCGCATTACCCAGGGTGTGCCCGAAACCACGCTCCAGGGGCTCTAGAGAAACCTTGGCGTGGTTCGGGCTGCCATCGACCAGGTCGACCTTGACGATGCGTGGTTTCAGAAATTCGCCAATAGCGTCAGTCATTAGTGCCCCTCTGGAAGCGCCTTACTTGGAGTACAGCTCGACGATCAGCGATTCATTGATGTCCGCCGGCAGATCGGAACGATCGGGAACACGCTTGAAGACGCCTTTCATGGCCTTGGTGTCGACTTCGACCCAGTCGGAGAAGCCGTACTGCTCGGCCAGCGACAGCGCGTTCTGCACGCGCACCTGCTTGCGAGCGGCTTCACGGACCTCGATCTCGTCATCGACGCCGACCTGGAAGGAGGCGATGTTGACGATACGGCCGTTGACCAGGATGGCCTTGTGGCTGACCAGCTGACGTGCCTCGGCGCGGGTGGCGCCAAAGCCCATGCGATAGACGACGTTGTCGAGACGACGCTCGAGCAGCTGGAGCAGGTTCTCACCGGTTGCACCCTTGGTGCCGGCGGCCTTCTTGTAGTAGTTACGGAACTGCTTCTCGAGCACGCCGTAGATACGACGCACCTTCTGCTTCTCACGCAGCTGCAGACCATAGTCGGAGAGGCGCCGACGACGGTCGGTGGTCTGTCCGGGCTGCTTCTCGAGGTTGCACTTGGTGTCCAGAGCGCGCGCGCGGCTCTTCAAGGAGAGATCGGTCCCCTCGCGACGCGCCAGCTTGCAGGTTGGGCCTGTGTAACGTGCCATGTCTCTTCCTGTTGATCTGTCAGACGCGCCGCTTCTTGGGCGGACGGCAGCCGTTGTGCGGGATCGGGGTCACATCGGTGATGCTGGTGATCTTGAAACCCGCGTTGTTGAGTGCGCGCACGGCGGACTCACGACCCGGCCCCGGCCCCTTGACGTTCACGTCCAGGTTGCGCAGGCCATATTCCTTGGCGGCCTGACCGGCACGATCGGCGGCAACCTGAGCCGCGAAGGGCGTGCTCTTGCGCGAACCGCGGAAGCCCGAACCACCGGCGGTGGCCCAGGCCAAGGCGTTGCCCTGACGATCGGTGATCGTGATGATGGTGTTGTTGAAGGAGGCGTGGACGTGCGCAATGCCGTCTGCAACCTGCTTCTTGACCTTTTTCTTGGTGCTGCGAATCGGTTTAGCCATTCGACGTAATCCAGCTAATCTGCTGCGCCTGAGCGCTTAGCGTTTGATCGGACGACGCGGCCCCTTGCGGGTCCGTGCGTTGGTGCGCGTGCGCTGACCACGCAGGGGCAGGCCGCGACGGTGACGGATGCCGCGGTTGCAGCCGAGGTCCATCAGGCGCTTGATGTTCATCGACACTTCACGACGCAGATCGCCCTCGACGGAGAACTTGGCGACCTCGCCACGCAGCTTCTCGACCTCTTCCTCGGTGAGGCTCTGGATCTTGGTGTCACGCGGAATGCCTGCCGCGTCGCAGATCTCGCCCGCGCGGGTGCGGCCGATGCCGTAGATCGCGGTCAACGCGATCACGGCGTGCTTTTTGTCGGGAATGTTGACGCCGGCGATACGGGCCATAGCTACGAACCCCTCAGTCCTAAATGCTCAGCGGGTAAACCGCGCAGTATAACAAATTGCTTACTGTAGTCAACGGGATCCCGTCAACCCTGGCGCTGCTTGTGACGGGGGTCGGAACAGATGACCCGCACCGTTCCATTCCGCTTGATCACCTTGCAGTTTCTGCACAACTTCTTGACCGATGCACGCACTTTCATTCTTGTCTCCTAAGAGTCGGGGCCTTCTTCAGCGCAACATGCCGGCGCCGGGTGACTTCAGGTTGGCCTTCTTCATCAGGCCCTCATACTGATGCGACATCAGGTGAGCCTGAATCTGCGCCATGAAGTCCATGACCACGACCACTACGATTAACAGTGAGGTGCCGCCAAAATAGAACGGCACGTTGTAACCCACGATCAGGAACTCAGGCAGCAAGCAGACAGCGGTGATGTAGATCGCGCCTGCTGCCGTCAACCGGGTCATGACGGTATCGATATAGCGCGCCGTCTGCTCCCCCGGACGGATCCCCGGAATGAAAGCCCCAGAGCGCTTGAGGTTGTCGGCCGTCTCCTTCGCATTGAACACCAGCGCGGTGTAGAAGAAGCAGAAGAAGATGATCGCCGTCGCGTAAAAGAGCACGTAGACCGGCTCACCGGGCGAGAGCTTCGCGGTGATATCGGCCAGCCAACGCAAATCCTCGTTGCTGCCGAACCACTGTCCCAGCGTCCCCGGGAAGAGGATGATGCTGGAGGCGAAGATCGGCGGGATGACGCCGGCCATGTTGAGCTTGAGCGGCAGGTGCGTGCTCTGCGCCTGCATCATTCGCCGCCCCTGCTGGCGACGCGCATAGTTGACGGTGATCCGTCGCTGCCCGCGCTCGACGAACACCACGAAGGCGGTGACCGCCAGCGCCAGGGCAAACAGCGCAAGGACCGCCAGCGAGTTCATTTCGCCGGTGCGCGCCAGCTCCAGGGTGCCGCCGAGCGCCGAGGGCAGACCGGCGACGATACCCGCGAAGATGATCAGCGAGATCCCGTTGCCGATGCCGCGCTCGGTGATCTGCTCACCCAGCCACATCAGGAACATGGTTCCGGTCACCAGCGACACGGTCGCGGTGAACACGAACCCGGCACCGGCGTGAGAGACCAGCGCCGAGCCGCCGGCAGTCTGCCCCTGCAGCGCCATCGAGATACCGACGGCCTGGAAGGTCGCGAGCACCACGGTGCCGTAGCGGGTGTACTGGGTGATCTTGCGCCGCCCCGACTCCCCTTCCTTCTTCAGCTGCTCGAGCTTCGGCAGTACCGCCGTCATCAGCTGCATAATGATGGAGGCGGAGATGTAAGGCATGATGCCCAGCGCGAACAGACTGGCGCGCTCCAGGGCGCCTCCCGAGAACATGTTGAACATGTCCAGGATCGACCCCTGGTTCTGGTCGAACAGGATGGCCAAGGCCTCGGGGTTGACGCCCGGGACCGGGATGAAGGTACCGATACGATAGACGAGCAGCGCGCCGAGCACGAACAACAGGCGCTGACGCAATTCCGTCAACCGCCCCATGCCGCCGAGCGCACTTCCCATGGATCCGACGTTCTTGGCCATCTGCTACGCGCCTTCCCGATTAGTCCTCGACCTTGCCGCCCGCCGCTTCGATCGCCGCGCGTGCGCCCTTGGTCACGCCCAGGCCACGTACGGTGACAGCCCGCGAGATCTCGCCCGAGGCGATGACCTTGACCGACTTGATGCGGTTGTTCAGTACCCCGGCCGCGACCAGCGCGGCGAGGTCGACAGTGTCGCCCTCGATCAGGGCCAGCTCGTTCAAGCGCACCTCGGCCTGGACCAGTGCCTTGCGCGACCGGAAACCGACCTTCGGCAGACGACGCTGCAGCGGCATCTGACCGCCTTCGAAACCGACCTTGTGGAAACCGCCGGAACGCGACTTCTGACCCTTGTGGCCGCGGCCACAGGTCTTGCCGAGTCCGCTGCCGATCCCGCGACCGACGCGCTTGGCGGCCTTGCGGCTACCCTCATCGGGCTTCAGCTCATTGAGTCGCATCTCAAGACTCCTCCACGACCTTAACCATGTAGGACACGGTGTTGACCATGCCGCGGGTGCAAGGGGTGTCCTCGACCTCGACGACCTGGTGCATGCGCCGCAGGCCGAGGCCGCGGACGCAGGCCTGGTGACGCTCGAGGCGTCCGTGGACGCTGCGCACCAGCTTGACCTTCATCATCTTCTTGTCAGCCATCGCTTACCCCAGAATCTCTTCGACGGTCTTGCCGCGCTTGGCAGCGACGAGCTCGGCGTCGTTCATCTTGCGCAGGCCTTCGATGGTCGCCTGGACGACGTTGATCGGGTTGTTGGTGCCGATGCACTTGGCCAGCACGTTCTGCACCCCGAGCACCTCGAAGACGGCACGCATCGCGCCGCCGGCGATGATACCGGTACCCTCGGAGGCCGGCTGCATGAACACGCGGGCCGCGCCGTGACGCCCCTGCAGCGGGTACTGCAGCGTGGTGCCATTGAGCTTGACGTCGATCATGTTCTTGCGGGCATTCTCCATCGCCTTCTGGATCGCCACCGGCACCTCACGTGCCTTGCCGCGACCGAAGCCGACCCGACCCTTGCCGTCGCCGACCACGGTCAGCGCCGCAAAGCCGAACTGACGTCCGCCCTTGACCACTTTGGCGACCCGATTGACGGTCACCAGCTTTTCCAGAAGCTCGTCGCCTTCTGTCTTTGGATTGAAGTTCGCCATGGTCGAGTCCTTAGAATTTCAGTCCGTGTTCACGGGCGGCATCGGCGAGCGCCTTGACACGGCCGTGATAGCGGAAGCCGGAACGATCGAAGGCGACCGATTCCACACCAGCGGAGCGCGCGCGCTCGGCGATCGCCTGGCCGATGACGGCCGCGGCTGCGACGTTGCCCTTGTGGCCCTCGAGCGCCTGACGCAGGTCCTTGTCGAGGGTCGAGGCGCTGGCCACGACCTTGTCGCCCTCGGGGGCGATGACCTGGGCGTAGATGTGCCGGGGCGTACGGTGCACGCACAGACGGAAGACACTGAGCTCCCGGATCTTGGCACGAGCCCGCGCCGCGCGGCGCAGACGAGCTTGTTTCTTATCCATTGCCTAGACCCCTTATTTCTTCTTGGCTTCCTTACGCAGGACGTTCTCGTCCGCGTAACGCACGCCCTTGCCCTTGTAGGGTTCCGGCGGACGGAACCCACGGATCTTCGCCGCGACCTGGCCGACCTGCTGCTTGTCGGCACCGCTGACGACGATCTCGGTCTGACTCGGGGTCTCGATGGTGATGCCCTCAGGCACCGGAAAATCGATCGGGTGCGAGAAGCCGAGATTGAGGTTGAGCACACTGCCCTTGGCCTGGGCGCGATAACCCACGCCGACCAGGGTCAGCTTGCGGCTGAAGCCGGTGCCACAACCCACAACCATGTTGTTGATCAGCGCCCGGGTGGTGCCGGCCATCGCCCAGTCCTTCTCATGCCCTTCGGCACGAGCGACCAGCAGCTGACCGTTTTCCTCACAGACGCGGACCGCCGGATGCACGGTCCACTCCATCGAACCCTTGGGACCGGAGACCTTGACGTCCTGGCCCTGGAGCTCGACTTTAACCCCATTGGGGATAGCGACCGGCGCTTTTGCAACGCGAGACATAGTTCCGACCTCCCTTAGGCGACGTAGGCGATGATCTCGCCGCCGTGACCCGACTTGCGGGCCTCGCGGTCGGTCATCAGACCCTTGGAGGTGGAGACGATCGCAACACCGAGACCGGCCCAGACCTGGGGCAGCTCGTCCTTGCTGCGATAGATGCGCAGACCGGGGCGCGAAACGCGCTTGAGGTACTCGATCACGGGCTTGCCGCGATAGTACTTGAGCCTGAGAACCAGCTGGGGCTTGCCCTCGTTCTCTTCGACCTGCGCGTCGGCGATGTAGCCCTCTTCCTTCAGCAGGTTCGCGATCGCGATCTTCTGCTTGGAGGACGGCATCATGATGGTGAACTTGCCGCGCTGCTGGCCGTTACGGATACGCGTCAGCATATCCGCAATCGGATCCGACATACTCATTGGCTTCTCCTCGGGTCAATCCATCGTTGCCGATGTGATACCCATTGGGGGGACTTGGTTTTCAGGATGCTCGGGCCGGAAGGCCCGAGGGGGGAATTCTACCAGCTTGCCTTGACGACGCCAGGGACATCGCCACGCATCACCGCCTCGCGCAGCTTGTTGCGCGAGAGACCGAACTTGCGATACACGGCATGCGGACGGCCACTGACGCGGCAGCGACGCTGCTGACGCGAGGGGCTGGCGTCGCGCGGGAGCTTCTGCAGCTTCAGCACGGCTTCGTCGATCTGCTCGGGAGTCGCGTTACGGTCGTTGATCACCGCCTTGAGCTCGGCGCGCTTGGCGCTGAACTGGGCTGCGACCTGGGCGCGCTTGCGATCACGCGCGATCATGCTCTTTTTCGCCATGGTCTCTACCTCAGGTACGGAAGGGGAAGTTGAACGCCTCGAGCAGAGCCCGTCCTTCTTCGTCCGTCCGAGCCGACGTGGTGATGGTGATGTCGAGCCCGCGCAGTGCATCGATCTTGTCGTAATCGATCTCGGGGAACATGATCTGCTCGCGCACGCCCATCGAGTAGTTGCCACGACCGTCGAACGCCTTCGGGCTGAGCCCACGGAAGTCGCGGATACGCGGGATGGAGACGCTGATCAGGCGATCGAGGAACTCGTACATGCGCTCGCGACGCAGGGTCACCTTGCAGCCGATCGGCCAGCCTTCGCGGATCTTGAAGCCTGCGACCGACTTGCGGGCGTAGGTGACGATCGGCTGCTGACCGGCGATGGCACGCATGTCGGCGACGGCGTTATCCATGACCTTCTTGTCGGCCACGGCCTCGCCAACGCCCATGTTCAGCGTGATCTTTTCGATGCGCGGCACCTGCATCACGCTCTTGAAGCCGAAACGCTCCTTGAGCTGACCGACGATGCGCTGTTCGTATTCTGTCTGTAGTCTGGTGGACATCTCGCTTCCTTCGGTCAGACGTCGACGACTTCGCCGTTCGACTTGAACACGCGAACCTTGCGACCGTCTTCCAGGATCTTGAAACCGACGCGGTCCGGCCCGCCCTTCTGCGGGTTGTAGAGCGCCACGTTCGAGACGTGCATCGGCATCGGCTTGTCGACGATACCACCAGGCTCGCCGGCTTGCGGGTTCGGCTTCTGGTGCTTGCGCGCGATGTTCACGTTCTCAACGATGACGTGCTCAGCGTCGACGACGCGCAGCACAGTACCACGTTTACCCTTGTCTTTGCCGGTAATGACGGTGACGTCATCACCCTTCTTGATCTTTTGCATGCCGTCGTCTCCTTACAGCACTTCGGGCGCCAGCGAGATGATCTTCATGAAGCGCTCGCCACGCAGTTCACGCGTGACAGGGCCGAAGATGCGGGTGCCGATGGGCTGGAGCTGGTTGTTCAGTAGCACGGCGGCATTGCCGTCGAAGCGGATCAGGGAGCCGTCGGGACGACGCACGCCCTTGCGGGTGCGAACGACAACGGCGTTGAACACGTCGCCCTTCTTGACCTTGCCGCGCGGGATTGCGTCCTTGACCGTGACCTTGATGACATCGCCGATGCCCGCGTAGCGCCGATGCGATCCGCCAAGCACTTTGATGCATTGCACGCTCCGGGCGCCGCTGTTGTCAGCGACGCTGAGATTGGTCTGCATCTGAATCATGTTGTTTACCTACGCCTATTGCTGATTCCGGGCTAAACCGGCTGCTGAGCGAATCGCGAGACGGACGAGCGACAAAACGAGCGAACGTCCGGGACATTGTCGAAGCGCGTCGCCTCAGCGCGCCTTTTCGATGACCTCGAGCAGACGCCACGTCTTGGTCTTGGAGAGCGGCCGGCACTGCTCGACACGGACGAGATCACCCTGGTTACAGATGTTCTCTTCATCGTGGGCATGAATCTTGGTCGAACGACGCATGAACTTGCCATAGAGCGGATGCTTGACGCGACGCTCGATGAGCACCGTCACGGTCTTGTCCATCGCGCTGCTGATGACGCGCCCTTCCTGGATGCGGTTGCTGTTGTTCTCGTCGCTCATGCTTGCTTGCCCGCCATTTCCGCCATCACCGTCTTGATCCGGGCGATATCCCGGCGCACGGCCTTCATCTGCGAGGGTTTGGACAGCTGACCGGTGCCCTGCTGCATGCGCAGGTTGAACTGCTCGCGCAACAGGTCCATCAACCGCGCCTGCAGCTCGTCGAGGCTGCTCTGTCGGAGTTCGTTAGCCTTCATCACAGGATCGTCCGCTTCTCAAAGGTGGTCTGCACGGGCAGCTTGGCAGCGGCGAGCTTGAAGGCCTCACGTGCCAGCTCTTCGCTGACGCCCTCGATTTCGTAGAGCACCCGGCCGGGCTGGATCGGCGCGACCCAGTACTCGACGTTACCCTTACCTTTACCCATTCGAACCTCGAGAGGCTTCTTGGAGATCGGCTTGTCAGGGAAGACGCGAATCCACAGCTTACCGCCACGCTTGACGCGACGGGTGATGGTACGACGGGCCGCCTCGATCTGACGCGCGGTCACCCGGCCACGACTCACGGCCTTGAGACCGAACTCGCCGAAGCTGACCTGGTTGCCGCTCTGAGCGAGACCACGGTTGCGGCCCTTGTGTTGCTTTCGGAACTTGGTGCGTTTCGGTTGCAGCATGACTTAACCCTTTCTTCCGGCGCTCTTGGATGCCGGCTCCTCAGGGACCTGGTCGCCGAACACCTCGCCCTTGAAGATCCACACCTTGACGCCGATGACGCCATAGGTGGTGCGCGCCTCGGCGAAGCCGTAATCGATGTCGGCACGCAGAGTGTGCAGCGGTACACGACCCTCACGGGCCCACTCGCTGCGGGCGATCTCGGCGCCGTTCAAACGGCCCGCGACGTTGACCTTGATGCCCTCGGCACCCAGACGCATGGTGTTCTGCAGCGCACGCTTCATCGCGCGACGGAACATGATGCGACGCTCGAGCTGCTGGGCAATACCCTCGGCAACGAGCTGGGCGTCGAGCTCAGGCTTGCGGATCTCCTCGATGCTGATGTGCACCGGGATCCCCATCATCTTCGAGACCTGCACGCGCAGCTTGTCGATGTCCTCACCCTTCTTACCGATCACCACGCCAGGACGCGCGGTGTGGATGGTGATGTGGGCGTTCTTCGCCGGACGATCGATCTGGATGCGGCTCACCGATGCCTTTGCAAGCTTCTTGCGCAGGAAATCGCGCACCTGCAGGTCGGTGTTGAGCAGGTCGGCATAGTCTTTCGAACTTGCATACCACTTGGAAGTCCAGTCCTTGACGATGCCAAGTCGGATGCCGTTCGGATTAACTTTCTGTCCCATACTGGTCCCCTGAAATTCCTTACGCTTCCGACACCGTCAAGCTGATATGGCTGGTACGCTTCATGATGCGGTTGGCGCGGCCCTTGGCACGCGCGCGAATCCGCTTCATGGTCGGACCCTCGTTGACCTGGATCGCAGCGACCTTCAGCTCGTCGATGTCAGCGCCTTCATTGTGTTCGGCGTTGGCGATCGCGGACTCCAGGACCTTCTTGATGATCTCGGCGCCCTTCTTGTTGCTGAAGGCCAGGGTGTTCAGGGCCTCCTCGACGCGCTGACCGCGGATCAGATCGGCGACCAGCCGGGCCTTCTGGGCAGAGACCCGTGCGTATTTCAATGTTGCTTCGGCTCGCATTGCGGGTCTCCGACTAGCGCTTCTTCGCCTTGCGATCGGCGGCGTGCCCACGGAAGGTGCGCGTCAGCGCAAACTCGCCGAGCTTGTGGCCGATCATGTTTTCATTGACGAGCACCGGCACGTGCTGACGCCCGTTATGGACTGCGATGGTCAGCCCAACCATTTCCGGCAACACCATGGAGCGACGCGACCAGGTCTTGATAGGCCGTTTACTGTTCTGGGCGACCGCTTCTTCCACCTTCTTGATCAGGTGGTGGTCCACAAAGGGTCCTTTTCGAATCGAACGTGGCACTTGCTCAACCTCGCCTTATTTACTTGCGGCCGCGACGACGCACAATCATGCCATCGGTCCGCTTATTCTTGCGCGTTTTATGGCCCTTAGTCGGCACACCCCAGGGGGTGACCGGGTGACGACCACCGGAAGTCCGGCCTTCACCACCGCCGTGCGGATGGTCGACCGGGTTCATGACGACACCACGCACCGTGGGACGCACGCCACGCCAGCGGGTCGCGCCGGCCTTGCCGAGCTTCCGCAGGCTGTTCTCGGAGTTGCCGACCTCGCCGATCACCGCGCGGCAATCAGCATGCACCTTGCGCATCTCACCGGAGCGCAGACGCACGGTGGCCATCGCGCCTTCACGCGCGACGAGTTGGGCCGATGCACCGGCCGAACGGGCGATCTGGGCGCCCTTGCCCGGACGCATCTCGATGCAGTGCACCAAGGTACCGACCGGGATATTGCGCAGCGGCATGCAGTTGCCGACGCTGATCGGAGCGGCCTCACCGGCCTGCACACGATCGCCTGCGCTCAGCCCCTTCGGGGCGATGATGTAGGCACGCTCACCATCGGCGTACTTCAGCAGCGCCAGGTGAGCCGTGCGGTTCGGGTCGTACTCGAGCCGCTCGACCACGGCCGGTACGCCTTCCTTGTTACGCTTGAAATCAACAACACGGTAACGCTGCTTGTGACCGCCACCCTGGTGGCGCACGGTGATGCGTCCGAAGTTGTTGCGTCCGCCGTTCTTCGTCTTTTTCTCGATCAGAGGCGCGTAGGGGGCGCCCTTGTGCAGTTCGGGGGACTGCACCTTCACGACAAAGCGGCGCCCGGCGGACGTCGGTTTGGTCTTTACGATTGCCATCTTGGTCTATCCGTTGCTGTCCGCCGCTGCGCTCACGCGCCGCCGCCGAAATCGATATCCTGACCAGCTTCCAGGCGCACATAGGCCTTGCGCCAGTCCTGACGCTTGCCCAGGCGCTGACCGAAACGCTTGGTCTTACCCTTGACGTTGAGGATCTGCACGCTGTCGACCTTGACCTCGAACAGCAGCTCGACGGCCTGGCTCACCTCACGCTTGGTCGCGTCGGTCGCGACCCGGAACACGACCTGGCCGGACTCGGCGGCACGGGTCGACTTCTCGGAGACGATCGGCGCGAGCAGCACCTTCATCAGACGCTCTTTGTTCATGCCAGGCGCTCCTCGAGTTTCTTGATTGCCGCTTCGGTCGCGAGCACGTTCTCGAAGGCGATCATGCTCACCGGATCGACCTCCTGAGCCGCCATCACGTCAACACCGTTGAGGTTGCGCGCGGCCAGGAACAGGTTCGGGTCGAGACCGTCGGTGAGGATCAGCACGTCCTTCAGGCCCTGGCCCTCGAGCAGTGCGATCAGCTCCTTGGTCTTGGGCGCCTCGAGCGCGAGCTCGGAGACCACCACCAGACGCTCGGTGCGCACCAGCTCGGAGAGGATCGAGCGCACGGCACCGCGATACATCTTGCGGTTGACCTTCTGGCTGTAGTCGCGCGGCTGCGCGGCGAAGGTCACGCCACCGGAGCGCCACAGCGGGCTGCGGCTGGTACCGGCACGGGCACGCCCGGTGCCCTTCTGACGCCAGGGCTTGGCCCCGCCGCCGGAGACGGCAGAACGGTTCTTCTGGGCCTTGGTGCCGGCGCGCGCGCCGGCCAGGTAGGCGGTGACCACCTGGTGAATCAGACCGGGCTTGAAGTCGGCCCCGAAAACGGTGTCCGAGACCTGCACGCTGGCACCGCCGTTGTCATTTCGAATGGCGAGTTCCATGGACTTAACCCTTGTTCTTCTGCTTCACGGACGGCAGCACGACCACGCGACCACCAGCCGGACCGGGCACGCCGCCACGGACCAACAGCAGGTTGCGCTCGGCATCGACACGCACCACCTCGAGACCCTGCTGGCAACGGTTGGCGGCACCGAGGTGACCGGCCATCTTCTTGCCCTTGAACACACGGCCCGGGGTCTGGTTCTGACCGATGGAACCCGGCGCGCGGTGCGACAGCGAGTTGCCGTGGGTCGCATCCTGACCACGGAAGTGGTGGCGGCGGATGGTGCCGGCGAAGCCGCGACCCTTGGTCACGCCACGCACGTCGACCTTCTGGCCGGCCTCGAACATGGAGACCGAGATCTCCTGACCGACTTCGATGTCGGCACCTTCTTCGCCCTCGAGACGGAACTCGCGCAGCACCTCACCGGCCTCGATACCGGCCTTGGCGAAGTGCCCAGCCATCGGCTTGGTCACGCGCGAGGCGCGACGCGATCCGAAGGCAACCTGGATGGCGCGGTAGCCATCGGTCTCGGCGGACTTGACTTGGCTCACACGGTTGGGCTGGACCTCGATCACGGTGACCGGGATGCTCTCCCCGTCCTCGTTGAACAGCCGGGTCATGCCAGCCTTACGCCCGATAACTCCGATCGTCATCGTTTCGTCCTCAGCTCAGCTTGATCTGGACGTCGACGCCCGCGGCCAGATCCAATTTCATCAGCGCATCGACCGTCTTGTCGGTCGGATCGACGATGTCCATCAGGCGCTTGTGGGTGCGCAGCTCGTACTGGTCACGCGCGTCCTTGTTGACGTGCGGGGAGACCAGGACCGTGAAGCGCTCCTTCTTGGAAGGCAGCGGAACCGGACCACGAACCTGAGCGCCGGTACGCTTGGCGGTATCGACGATCTCGCGTGCGGACTGATCGATCAGACGATGATCGAACGCCTTCAGTCGAATACGAATTCTTTGGCTGCTCATATCCTTACTCGATGATCTTGGAGACCACGCCGGCGCCGACGGTACGACCACCCTCGCGAACAGCGAAGCGCAGGCCCTCTTCCATCGCGATCGGCGCGATCAGCTGGACGGTCATCTTGACGTTGTCGCCAGGCATGACCATCTCGATGCCCTCGGGCAGCTCGCAGGCACCAGTCACGTCGGTGGTGCGGAAGTAGAACTGCGGACGATAGCCGTTGAAGAAGGGGGTGTGACGACCGCCCTCTTCCTTGCTCAGCACGTACACCTCGGCCTCGAAGTTGGTGTGCGGGGTGATGCTGCCGGGCTTGGCCAGCACCTGGCCACGCTCGACGTCCTCACGCTTGGTGCCGCGCAGCAGCACGCCGACGTTGTCACCGGCCTCGCCCTGGTCGAGCAGCTTGCGGAACATCTCCACGCCGGTGCAGGTGGTCTTGGTGGTGTCCTTGATGCCGACGATCTCGACCTCTTCACCGACCTTGATCACGCCACGCTCGACACGACCGGTCACCACGGTACCGCGACCCGAGATCGAGAACACGTCCTCGATCGGCATCAGGAAGGCGCCGTCGATGGCACGCTCGGGCTCGGGGATGTAGCTGTCGAGCGCCTCGACCAGCTTGTCGATGGACGGACCACCGATCTCCGAGGTGTCGCCCTCGAGGGCGAGCTTGGCCGAACCGGTCACGATCGGGGTGTCATCACCCGGGAAGTCGTAGCTCGAGAGCAGCTCGCGCACTTCCATCTCGACAAGCTCGAGGAGCTCGGCGTCGTCGACCATGTCGGCCTTGTTCAGGTAGACGATGATGTAGGGCACGCCGACCTGACGGGAGAGCAGGATGTGCTCGCGGGTCTGGGGCATCGGGCCGTCAGCGGCCGACACCACCAGGATCGCGCCGTCCATCTGCGCCGCACCGGTGATCATGTTCTTCACGTAGTCGGCGTGGCCGGGGCAGTCGACGTGTGCGTAGTGACGCGTATCGGACTCGTACTCGACGTGCGCGGTGGCGATGGTGATACCACGCTCACGCTCTTCCGGGGCGTTGTCGATCTGGTCGTAGGCACGTGCCTCACCACCAAACTTGCGCGCCTGGTGCGTGGTGATCGCAGCCGTCAGCGTGGTCTTGCCGTGGTCGACGTGGCCGATGGTGCCAACGTTGACGTGCGGCTTGCTACGTTCGAATTTTTCTTTGGACATCCCGCTCTACCCTTAACAATCGTTACTATTTCTTGGAGACCGCTTCGGCAATGCTGGCGGGCACCTCGTTGTACTTGGAGAACTCCATGCTGTAGGTCGCACGACCCTGGGTCGCCGAGCGCAGATCGGTTGCGTAACCGAACATCTCGGACAGCGGGACCTCGGCACGGATGACCTTGCCGGAAGGCGCATCCTCCATCCCCTGAATCATGCCGCGACGGCTGTTCAGGTCGCCCATGACGTCGCCCATGTTCTCCTCGGGGGTCACCACCTCGACCTTCATGATCGGCTCGAGCAGCACCGGCTTGGCCTTGGCGGCACCTTCCTTGATGGCCATCGAGCCGGCGATCTTGAACGCCATCTCGCTCGAGTCGACCTCGTGGTAGGAACCGTCGTAAAGGGTGACCTTGACGTCGACCATGGGGAAGCCGGCGATGATGCCGTTCTTCATGGCCTCCTGGATACCTTTGTCGACCGAAGGGATGTATTCCTTCGGTACCACACCACCGACGATGGCGTTGACGAACTCGTAACCGGCACCGGCCTCCTGCGGCTCGATGCGGATGTGCACGTGACCGAACTGACCGCGACCACCGGACTGACGGGCGAACTTGGTCTCCTGCTCGACGGTGGCGCGGATGGTCTCGCGGTAGCTGACCTGAGGCGCGCCGACGTTGGCCTCGACCTTGAACTCGCGACGCATGCGATCGACGATGATCTCCAGGTGCAGCTCACCCATGCCGGAGATGATGGTCTGACCCGACTCCTCGTCGGTGTGGACACGGAACGAAGGATCTTCCTGCGCCAGCTTCTGCAGCGCGAGACCCATCTTTTCCTGGTCGGTCTTGGTCTTGGGCTCGACCGCGACCGAGATCACCGGCTCGGGGAACTCCATGCGCTCCAGGGTGATGACCTGGTCGAGATCGCACAGGGTGTCACCGGTGGTGACGTCCTTCAGACCGACCGCCGCGGCGATGTCGCCGGCGCGGACTTCCTTGATCTCCTGGCGGTCGTTGGCGTGCATCTGCAGGATACGGCCGACACGCTCCTTCTTGCTCTTGACCGGGTTGTACACGGTGTCACCGGACTTGATGACGCCCGAGTAGACGCGGAAGAAGGTCAGGGTACCGACGAAGGGGTCGGTCGCGATCTTGAACGCCAGCGCGGCGAAGGGCGCGTCGTCGTTCGACGCGCGGGTCGCCTCGCTCTCGTCCTTGTCGTCGAGGATGCCGCGGATGGCGGGCACGTCGACCGGCGAAGGCATGTAGTCGAGCACGGCGTCGAGCATCGCCTGCACACCCTTGTTCTTGAACGCCGAGCCGCACATCATCGGCACGATCTCGTTGTTCAGGGTACGCGTGCGCAGTGCGGCCTTGATCTCGTCCTCGCTGAGCGCTTCGCCCTCGAGGTACTTATCCATCAGCTCTTCGTTGGCCTCGGCCGCAGCCTCGACCATCTTCTCGCGCCACTCGTCGCAGAGCTCGACCAGATCCTCGGGGATGTCGCGGGCCTCGTACTCCATGCCGCGGCTGGCTTCGTCCCAGTAGATCGCTTTCATGCGCACCAGATCGACGACGCCCTGGAAGTCTTCCTCGGCACCGATCGGGATCTGGATCGGCACCGGGTTGGCGCCGAGACGATCCTTCACCTGACCGACGACGCGCAGGAAGTTCGCGCCCATGCGGTCCATCTTGTTGACGAAGGCGAGACGCGGCACGCCGTACTTGTCGGCCTGGCGCCACACGGTCTCGGACTGGGGCTCGACGCCACCGACGGCACAGAACACGGCGCAGGCACCATCGAGCACACGCAGCGAACGCTCGACTTCGATGGTGAAGTCGACGTGCCCGGGGGTGTCGATGATGTTGACGCGATGCTCAGGGCGGTCACGGTCCATGCCGGACCAGAAGCAGGTGGTCGCCGCGGAGGTGATGGTGATACCACGCTCCTGCTCCTGCTCCATCCAGTCCATGGTGGCGGCACCATCATGCACCTCACCAATCTTGTGAGAGATCCCGGTGTAGAACAGGATGCGCTCTGTGGTGGTGGTCTTCCCGGCATCGATATGCGCCATGATGCCAAGGTTGCGATACCGCTCGATTGGGGTGCTACGTGCCACGACTGAATCCGCCCTGATTGATCAAAAAATGCTTTGCGAAACTACCAGCGGTAGTGCGAGAAGGCCTTGTTGGCCTCGGCCATGCGGTGCGTGTCTTCTTTCTTCTTGACCGCAGAACCACGCGACTCGGCGGCGTCCATCAGTTCACCGGCCAGACGCTGCGCCATGGACTTCTCGGAGCGCTTGCGCGCAGCATCGATCAGCCAACGCATTGCCAGCGAGTTACGACGGGTGGGACGCACCTCGACCGGCACCTGATAGGTCGCACCACCGACGCGGCGGGACTTGACCTCGACCGCGGGGCGAACATTCTCCATCGCCTGCTCGAGCAGCTCGATGGGCTCGGCGCCCTTCTTCTCGGCGATCTGGTCGAGCGCGTTGTAAATGATGCGCTCGGCGACGGACTTCTTCCCGTCTTCCATCATCATGTTGATGAACTTGGTCAACAGCTCGCTTCCGTGCTTGGGATCCGGCAGGATCTGGCGACGTGCGGCAACGCGTCTTCTCGGCATGATCTACTCCGACCTAAATTGGATACTGACTCAGCTCTTCGGGCGCTTGGCGCCGTACTTGGAACGACCCTGACGCCGCTTCTCGACACCCGAGGTATCCAGCGTGCCGCGCACGGTGTGGTAACGAACACCCGGCAAGTCCTTGACACGACCACCGCGGATCAGCACCACCGAGTGCTCCTGCAGGTTGTGGCCTTCACCACCGATGTAGGAAGCCACCTCGTAGCCGTTGGTCAGACGCACACGTGCAACCTTACGCAGTGCGGAGTTCGGCTTCTTCGGGGTGGTGGTGTACACACGAGTGCAGACACCACGACGCTGCGGACAAGCCTCGAGGGCCGGCACATTGCTCTTCGCCACGTTCCGCTTGCGGGGCTTCCGCACGAGTTGGTTGATCGTTGCCATGCAATCAGTCTCCAGGGGCGCCCTCGCGCCAAATTCAGGGAGTCAAACGACGCCTGCACGGCAGCAGGCCGCATTGCAGCCAGTACGTCCGCACGGATTCGATCGATTGACTCGGGGACCGGGCAGATTTGCCCAGACCAAGGAACCGGACCAAGAAAATAAGGCCAGCCAACCCTTTGGCTGGCTAGCTGAGACAGAGCAGTATAGGGAGTGACCCTAAACGTGTCAACCTCCCTAACTGCCCGATCTTTCTTGGAATGAAACGCCTTTCGGCATGCCGCGGATCAGTCGGCCGCGGAGGTATTGAGCGCCTTCTTCAGTGCCTCTTCCAACTCCTCCGCATCCATCTCGACCTTGCCGCCAGCGGCCTGCAGGTCGAGTTGACGCTGACGTCGGCGCTCGAGATGCGACGACAGGCCGGTGCCGGCGGGGATCAGACGACCGACGATGACGTTCTCCTTGAGGCCGGCGAGGTGGTCGACCGAACCACGCACCGCCGCTTCGGTCAGCACTCGGGTGGTCTCCTGGAAGGAGGCCGCCGAGATGAACGACTCGGTGGCGAGCGAGGCCTTGGTGATACCCAGCAGCAGCGGCTCGAAGAGCGCCGGCTGCTTGTCCTCGGCCATCATCCGCTTGTTCTCGTCGAGCACGGCGGTGTACTCCACCTGCTCGCCACGCAGCAGACGGGTGTCGCCCGGGGCGGTGATCTCGACCTTGCGCAGCATCTGGCGAACGATCACCTCGATGTGCTTGTCGTTGATCTTCACGCCCTGCAGCCGGTAGACGTCCTGGATCTCCTTGACCAGATACTCGGCCAGCGCGGTCACGCCCTTCAGACGCAGGATGTCGTGCAGCGCCAGCTCGCCGTCGGCGATCACCTCGCCACGCTCGACACGCTCGCCCTCGAACACGTTGACGTTACGCCACTTCGGGATCAGCTCCTCGACCGTCTCACCGTCATCGGTGGTGATGATCAGGCGCTGCTTGCCCTTGGTGTCCTTGCCGAAGCCGATGGTCCCGCTGGCCTCGGCGAGCAATGCCGGCTCCTTCGGCTTGCGCGCCTCGAACAGGTCGGCCACGCGCGGCAGACCACCGGTGATGTCACGCGTCTTACTCGACTCCTGCGGGATACGCGCAAGCACGTCGCCGACCCCGACCATGGCGCCGTCGTCGACGCTGACGATCGCGCCCGAGGGCAGGAAGTAGCGCGCCGGCAGGTCGGTACCCGCGATGTTGAGCTCGTTGCCCTGCTCGTCGAGCAGCTTGACCATCGGGCGCAGGTCCTTGCCGGTAGCCGGACGCTGCTTGGGATCGATGACCACGCGCGAGGTCAGACCGGTGACATCATCGGTCTGGGCCTGCACCGTCACGCCCTCGATGAAGTCGGCGAAGGCGAGCTTACCGGCCACCTCGGTGATGACCGGGTGGGTGTGCGGGTCCCAGGTCGCGACCACGTCACCGGGGTTGACCTGCTGGCCGTCGGCCACGCCCAGGGTGGCGCCATAAGGCACCTTGTAGCGCTCCTTCTCCATGCCGCGCTCGTCGACCACGGTCAGCTCGCCGGAGCGCGACACCGCCACCAGGTTGCCCGAGTGGTGCTCGACGGTCTTGATGTTGTGCAGTCGCACCGAACCGCCGTTCTTGATGTCGATGCTGTTGACCGCCGCCGCACGCGAGGCCGCACCACCGATGTGGAAGGTGCGCATGGTGAGCTGGGTACCCGGCTCACCGATCGACTGCGCCGCGATGACGCCGACGGCCTCGCCGATGTTGACCCGATGGCCACGCGCCAGGTCGCGACCATAGCACTGGGCGCAGACGCCGAGGCGCGACTCACAGGTGATCGGAGAGCGCACCCGCACCTGGTCGATGCCCTTCTCCTCGAAGCGCTCGACCCAGCGTTCGTCGAGCAGGGTACCCGCGGGGCAGACCAGCTCGTCGGTCCCCGGGCGGTAGACGTCGACCGCTGCGACACGACCGAGGATGCGCTCGCGCAACGGCTCGACCACGTCGCCGCCCTCGATGATCGGGGCCATCAGCAGGCCCTGATCGGTGCCGCAGTCCTGCTCGAGCACCACCATGTCCTGGGCGACGTCGACCAGACGACGAGTCAGGTAACCCGAGTTGGCGGTCTTCAGCGCGGTATCGGCCAGACCCTTACGCGCGCCGTGGGTCGAGATGAAGTACTGGATGACGTTCAGACCCTCGCGGAAGTTCGCGGTGATCGGGGTCTCGATGATCGAGCCGTCCGGCTTGGCCATCAGACCACGCATACCGGCGAGCTGACGGATCTGCGCCGCCGAGCCACGTGCGCCGGAGTCGGCCATCATGAAGATCGAGTTGAACGAGTCCTGACGACGCTGCTCGGCCAGACGCTGATCGAGCGCGGCCAGGGCGCTCTTGACCCGACCCCGCACCTCGACCGAGTCGACCTGATCGAGATCGCCGAAGGCGTCGAGTTCGGCGCGCGCACCGCTGAGCAGTGCATCGAACTCGCCGACGAAGGACTTGGCATCGAGTTCACCGGACTCGAGACGAGCACCGAGTTCGGCGGCCGCACCCTGCAGCCGGTCGAACAGCCGGCGCGCGGCCAGATGCTGCTCGGCGTCGTCGGCCACCAGCTCGTAGACCGCCTGGCGGTACTCACCGAGGAAGCGCAGCGCCTCATAGGCCGGGCGGGTCTCCGCGACCGAGCCACCGAGCTTGCTCATCATCGACTTGGCGACCCGGTCGTTGGTGTGCGACCAGATGTCGACGACCTTGTTGTAGCGCTCGCCGTTGGTGACCAGACCCGAGGAGTACTGGTCCTGGATCTCCTTGACCTCCTTCTCGGCGCCGGCCAGGATCTCCGTCTTCTCCTCCGGCACCTCCATGTCCTCGAGACCGATCGAGGCACCGGCGCGGGTGGCCATGCGGAAGCCCAGATACATGATCTGGTCGGCGAAGACCACGGTGTCCTTGAGACCGAGACGGCGATAGCAGACGTTGATCAGACGCGAGATCTGCTTCTTGCCCATCGGCCGATCGACCAGATCGAAGGGCAGCCCGGTGGGGACGATGGCGAACACCAGGGCGCGGCCCAGGGTGGTCTCCTTGATCGAGGTCTGCTCGCGACGATTGCCGTCCTGGTCCTGGATCACCTCGTGGATGCGTACCCGACAGCGCGCGTGGAGGTCTGCCTGCCCGGTCTCGTAGGCGCGACGCGCCTCGTCGATGTCGGCAAACAGGCTGCCCTCGCCCTTGGCGCCGATGCGCTCACGGGTCATGTAGTAGAGCCCGAGCACCACGTCCTGCGAGGGCACGATGATCGGCTCGCCGTTGGCCGGCGAGAGGATGTTGTTCGAGGCCATCATCAACGCCCGCGCCTCGAGCTGAGCCTCGAGCGAGAGCGGCACGTGCACGGCCATCTGGTCGCCGTCGAAGTCGGCGTTGAAGGCGGTACAGACCAGCGGGTGGAGCTGGATCGCCTTGCCCTCGATCAGCACCGGCTCGAAGGCCTGGATGCCGAGACGGTGCAGGGTCGGGGCGCGGTTGAGCATCACCGGGTGCTCGCGGATGACCTCCTCGAGGATGTCCCACACCTCGGGGGTGCCGCGCTCGACCATCTTCTTGGCGGCCTTGATGGTGGCGGCCAGCCCGCGCAACTGCAGCTTGCTGAAGATGAACGGCTTGAACAGCTCCAGGGCCATGCGCTTGGGCAGACCGCACTGGTGCAGCTTGAGATAGGGGCCGACGACGATGACCGAACGGCCGGAGTAGTCGACACGCTTACCGAGCAGGTTCTGGCGGAAGCGGCCCTGCTTGCCCTTGATCATGTCGGCGAGCGACTTCAGCGGGCGCTTGTTGGTGCCGGTGATGGCGCGACCGCGACGACCGTTGTCGAGCAGCGCGTCGACCGACTCCTGGAGCATGCGCTTCTCGTTGCGCACGATGATGTCGGGCGCGACCAGATCGAGCAGACGCTTGA
Organism: Marichromatium sp. PS1; assembly: GCF_041155115.1. Taxonomy (NCBI): domain Bacteria; kingdom Pseudomonadati; phylum Pseudomonadota; class Gammaproteobacteria; order Chromatiales; family Chromatiaceae; genus Marichromatium; species Marichromatium sp. PS1. Next base: position 1,313,404 of record NZ_BAAFHB010000002.1, on the reverse strand, counting down.
GGCGGTTGTTGCGGTTGATGACGCGACGATAGAGATCGTTGAGATCCGAGGTCGCGAAGCGGCCACCGTCGAGCGGCACCAGCGGGCGCAGCTCCGGGGGCAGCACCGGCAGCACGGTGAGGATCATCCACTCGGCACGGTTGCCCGATTCGAGCAGCGACTCGAGCAGCTTGAGACGCTTGGAGAGCTTCTTGATCTTGGTCTCGGAGTTGGTGCTCTCGATCTCCTCGCGCATCCGCCGCACTTCGGCGGCCATGTCGATGGTGCGCAGCAGCTCGTAGACGGCCTCGGCGCCCATGCGCGCGTCGAACTCGTCACCGTGCGCCTCGAGGGCGTCGAGATACTGCTCGTCGTTGAGCAGCTGGCCGCGTTCGAGATCCTGCACCAGGCCCGGATCGATGACCACGAAGGACTCGAAGTAGAGGATGCGCTCGATGTCGCGCAACGTCATGTCGAGCAGCAGGCCGATGCGCGAGGGCAGCGACTTGAGGAACCAGATGTGCGCCACCGGGCTGGCCAGATCGATGTGGCCCATGCGCTCGCGGCGCACCTTGGCCAGGGTCACCTCGACGCCACACTTCTCGCAGACCACGCCACGGTGCTTGAGGCGCTTGTACTTGCCGCAGATGCACTCGTAGTCGGTGATCGGGCCGAAGATCTTGGCGCAGAACAGCCCGTCGCGCTCCGGCTTGAAGGTGCGATAGTTGATGGTCTCGGGCTTCTTGACCTCGCCGAAGGACCAGGAACGGATCATCTCGGGGGAGGCAAGTCCGATCTTGATCGCGTCGAATTCGAGTGCCTGGCCCTGTTGCTTGATGATTTTCAGTAGATCTTTCAAGACCTTAATCTCCTGCCTGCGATAACCGGCTAAGCGCTAGCCCCACATGCGTCGCGTGCGTGGTGCGTAGGGTGCGGTGAGGCACGAACCGCACGGTCGCCAGATCATTGAAAGGACGCACTCCCCCACTCGGGGGAATGCGTCCCGCGGCTTAATGGCTCGGTTAGTCCTGCTGCAACTCGACGTTGATCGCGAGCGAGCGGATCTCCTTGACCAGCACGTTGAACGACTCGGGCATGCCCGCCTCCATGCGATGGTCTCCGTCGACGATGTTCTTGTACATCTTGGTCCGACCGTTGACGTCGTCCGACTTCACCGTGAGCATCTCCTGCAGGGTGTAGGCGGCACCATAGGCCTCCAATGCCCAGACCTCCATCTCACCGAAGCGCTGACCACCGAACTGGGCCTTGCCGCCGAGCGGCTGCTGGGTGACCAGGCTGTAGGGACCGGTGGAACGGGCGTGCATCTTGTCGTCGACCAGGTGGTTGAGCTTGATCATGTACATGTAGCCGACGGTGACCGGACGCTCGAACTGCTCACCGGAGCGACCATCGAACAGGATGGTCTGACCACTGGGCACGCCCTGCGCGGTGTTGTCACGATCGGCCAGACGCAGCATGGCCTTGATCTCGTCCTCGGTGGCGCCGTCGAACACCGGCGTGGCCAGCGGCACACCCCGGGTGAGGTTGCGGGCGAGTTCGAGGATCTCGTCATCGCTGAACTCGTCGAGCGACTCGCGCTTGCCACTGGTGTTGTAGATCTTGTCGAGCAGCTCGCGCAGCTCGGCGATCTTGGCCTGGGCCTGGAGCATCTTGCCGATCTTCACGCCGAGGCCGTTGGCGGCCCAGCCGAGATGGGTCTCGAGCACCTGACCGACGTTCATGCGCGAAGGCACGCCGAGCGGGTTGAGCACGATGTCGACCGGCTCGCCGTCGGCCGAGAACGGCATGTCCTCGACCGGCACCACCTTGGAGATGACACCCTTGTTACCGTGACGGCCGGCCATCTTGTCACCCGGCTGGATGCGCCGCTTCACCGCCACGTAGACCTTGACCATCTTGAGCACACCGGGGGCGAGGTCGTCGCCGCTGGCGATCTTGCGCTTCTTGGTCTCGTAGCGCTCGCGGAACTCGTCGCGCTGCTGCTTGACCTGGGCGGCGACCGCCTCGAGCTGGGTGGCGATGTCCTCGTCCTGCATGCGGATCTCGAACCAGAGATCACGCGAGCCACGCGACACCAGATCCTGCAGGTAGTCGCTGGTGATCTCGGCGCCAGGACGCAGACCGCCGGGGCCACCGTCGGCGACCTTGCCGACGAGCATGCGCTCGACACGGTGGAAGGTGTCGTTCTCCATGATCCGCTGCTGGTCGGCGAAGTCCTTGCGCACGCGGTCGAGTTCCATCTCCTCGATCTGCTGGGCACGCTTGTCCTTCTCCACCCCGTCGCGGGTGAACACCTGGACGTCGACCACGGTGCCGTTCATGCCCGAGGGCAGACGCAGCGAGGTGTCCTTCACGTCCGAGGCCTTCTCGCCGAAGATCGCGCGCAGCAGCTTCTCCTCGGGGGTGAGCTGGGTCTCGCCCTTGGGCGTGACCTTGCCGACCAGGATGTCGCCGTCGCGCACCTCGGCGCCGACATAGACGATGCCCGACTCGTCAAGCTTGGAGAGCGCCGCCTCACCGACATTGGGGATATCGCTGGTGATCTCCTCCGGGCCGAGCTTGGTATCGCGCGCCAGACAGGAGAGCTCCTCGATGTGGATGCTGGTGAAGCGATCCTCCTGCACCACCCGCTCGGAGATGAGGATGGAGTCCTCGAAGTTGTAGCCGTTCCAGGGCATGAAGGCCACGCGCAGGTTCTGACCGAGGGCGAGCTCGCCCATGTCGGTAGAGGGCCCGTCGGCGAGCACGTCGCCACGCGTCACCACATCGTTCGGACGTACCAGCGGACGCTGGTTGATGCAGGTGTTCTGGTTGGAACGGGTGTACTTGGTCAGGTTGTAGATGTCGACACCAGGCACGCCGGGCACGGCCTCGTCGTCGTTGACCCGCACCACGATGCGCGCGGCGTCGACCGACTCGATCACACCGCCGCGACGCGCCACCACACAGACCCCGGAGTCCTTGGCCACCACACGCTCGATGCCGGTGCCGACCAGCGGCTTCTCGGCACGCAGCGTCGGCACCGCCTGACGCTGCATGTTCGAGCCCATGAGCGCACGGTTGGCGTCGTCGTGCTCGAGGAAGGGGATCAGCGACGCGGCCACCGACACCACCTGACGCGGCGAGACGTCCATGTAGTTCACCTCTTCGGGTGCCTTCATGGTGAACTCGTTGGCGTGACGGCAGGAGACCAGGGCATCGGTCAGGCGACTCTCTTCATCGAGCGCGGCGTTGGCCTGGGCGATGACGTAGTTGCCCTCCTCGATCGCCGAGAGATAGTGGATCTCGTCGGTGACGCGGCCGTCCTCGACCCGCCGATAGGGGGTCTCGAGGAAGCCGTAGGCGTTGGTGCGGGCATAGACCGCGAGCGAGTTGATCAGACCGATGTTCGGGCCTTCAGGGGTCTCGATCGGGCAGACGCGACCATAGTGGGTCGGGTGCACGTCGCGCACCTCGAAGCCGGCACGCTCGCGGGCCAGACCGCCCGGACCGAGCGCCGAGACACGACGCTTGTGGGTGACCTCGGAGAGCGGGTTGTTCTGGTCCATGAACTGCGAGAGCTGACTGGAGCCGAAGAACTCCTTGATCGCCGCCGAGACCGGCTTGGCGTTGATCAGCTCCTGCGGCATCAGCCCCTCGGACTCGGCCAGCGAGAGACGCTCCTTGACCGCGCGCTCGACACGCACCAGACCAACGCGGAACTGGTTCTCGGCCATCTCGCCGACGCAGCGGATACGACGGTTGCCGAGATGGTCGATGTCGTCGACCGCACCGCGACCGTTGCGCAGTTCGACCAGCACCCGGAGCGCGTCGATGATGTCGGAGCTGTCGCCGTACTTGGCCAGCAGATCCTGGGAGAAGGCATCGGTGCGATCACGGAAGTAATGACCGTCGTAGACCACGCCCGGGCCTTCCTCGTTCTCGCGACCGAGGCGGCGATTGAACTTCATCCGGCCAACGGCCGAGAGGTCGTAGCGATCCGGGGTGAAGAACAGGTTGTGGAACAGGTTCTGGGCGGCCTCCTTGGTCGGCGGCTCGCCCGGGCGCATCATCCGGTAGATCTCGATCTGGGCGTCGAGATCACTGGTGGTGTTGTCGATGCGCAGGGTCTCGGAGATGTAGGGCCCCTGGTCGAGATCGTTGACGAACAGGGTCTCGATGCGCTCGATGCCCTTCTCGAACAGGGTCTGCAGCATCTCCGGGGTAATGATGCTGTTGGCCTCGGCCAGCACCTCACCGGTGTCGGTATCGATCTGGTCACGCGCAAGGATGCGCCCGAGCAGGAAGTCGATCGGCACCTCCAGCTGCTCGACGCCGGCCTTCTGCAGCTCGCGGATGTGGCGCGCGGTGACGCGGCGACCGGACTCGACCAGCACCTCGTCGCCGATCTTGACGTCGAAGCTCACGGTCTCGCCGCGCAGCCGCTCGGGGACCAGATCGAAGGAGATCTGGCGCTTGGCGAGATGGAAGGTATCGGTCTCGAAGAACCGCTCGAGGATCTCCTCGACGGTGTAACCGAGCGCGCGCAGCAGCACCGTCGCCGGCAGCTTGCGGCGACGGTCGATACGCACGAAGACGTTGTCCTTGGGATCGAACTCGAAGTCGAGCCAGGAGCCACGATAGGGGATGACGCGCGCGGAGAACAGCAGCTTGCCCGAGGAGTGGGTCTTGCCCTTGTCGTGGTCGAAGAAGACACCGGGCGAACGGTGCAGCTGCGAGACGATGACACGCTCGGTGCCATTGATGATGAAGGTGCCGGTCTCGGTCATGAGCGGCAGCTCGCCCATGTAGACCTCTTGCTCGCGAACGTCCTTGACGACCTTGGAGCCCGCCGGGGCATCCTTGTCGTAGATTACCAGACGCAGCAGTACGCGCAGCGGCGCGGCGAAGGTGGCGCCGCGCAGATGGCACTCACGCTCATCGAAGACCGGCTCGCCGAGCCGATACTTCACATATTCGAGGACGGCATTGCCGGAATAGCTCTCGATCGGGAAAACGGACTTGAAGGCGGCGTGCAATCCGACGTCCCGCCGCCCCCGCTCGGAGGTATCGGCCTGCAGGAACTCGCGATAGGAGTTGATCTGTGTGGCCAGCAGGAACGGCACGTCCAGGATGCTGGGACGCTTGCCGAAGTCTTTGCGGATGCGCTTTTTTTCGGTGAACGAATAGGCCATTATGCCTTCCCTCGAGGTGCTTACTATGGTCCCTAACGGGGCATGGACTCTGGTGCAGGTTGCGGTCGGCGAGGATCAGCCGCGCAGCCGATCGGGGATCTAGCGCCAACCTCGGCGTCGGAGCCTCGATGCGAGACGCCGCGGGGTTGTTCGGCCCCAACGGGAAAAGGCCGGCGGCTCGTCGCCGCCAGCCCGAACGCTCCGCCGAAGACGTGGCGAGGCAATGCGCCCTTACTTGATTTCGACGCTTGCGCCAGCCTCTTCGAGCTGCTTCTTGGCCTCTTCGGCCTCGTCCTTCGAAACGCCTTCCTTCAGGGTGGTCGGAGCGCCTTCGACGGCCTCCTTCGCTTCCTTCAGGCCAAGACCGGTGAGGCCGCGGACAGCCTTGATGACGGCAACCTTGTTGGAGCCGAACGAGGCGAGCACGACGTCGAACTCGGTCTTCTCTTCAGCGGCGGCAGCATCGCCACCAGCGGCGGCCGGAGCAGCGGCAACGGCGGCAGCGGCGGTCACGCCGAACTTCTCTTCCATCGCTTCGATCAGCTCCACGACCTCGAGCACGGTCATGTTGCCAATCGCTTCGAGGATCTCGTCTTTCGAAACGGCCATGGGGATCTCCTAGGGATGAATACTGTTGATCGAACTGGTTCGGGATCGGAAGCGCCTATCAGGCGGCTTCCTTGGCATCGCGAATCGCGGCAACGGTGCGCACGAGCTTGCCCGGCACCTCGTTGATGGTCGCTGCGAGCTTCTGCACCGGAGCCTTCATGGTAGCCATGAGCATGCTGACGGCCTGATCGTAGGTCGGCATCTTCGCGAGATTACCGAGCTCCGAGGCAGGCAGCAGCTTGCCGCCCAGGGCGATGAGACGCACCTGGAACTTGTCATGGTCCTTGGCGAAGGCCTCGGCGACACGTGCGGCCGAGCCCGGATCTTCCTGCGAGAATGCAAGGATCAGCGGGCCGGTGAGACCCTCCTGCATGCACGCGAAGTCCGTGCCTTCCAGCGCGCGACGCGCCAGGGTATTCTTGACCACGCGAACATAGACGCCGGCCTTGCGTGCTTCCACGCGCAGCTGGGTCAGCTGATCGACGGTCAAGCCCCGGTACTCGGCACCGATGGCCGAGTAAGCGCTCTTGGCGACTTCCGCGACTTCGGCGACGATCGCTTCTTTCTGGGCGAAATTCAGCGCCACTTCGTCACCTCCTGACTATATAAACCCCGGTTCATCCGGGGCGCATGCCATGGATGTGCATCCTGCGACTCCACGACATACAGAGAGCGTGCACCGTCATCAGTCATTGACTTGATTCTGGAGCACCGTCTGCGCAGGCGGGACACCCCCCATTGAGTCATCCATGCGCACACTCCGATGCGCCGAGGAAGACACCTGCGGTCTTTGACGGTCCCCGACCGTGAGATCGGGGCCCCAAAGATGTTCGAACCACGAAGGCGTTGCCTTCGCGCCCCGGGCGCCAGGCCCGGGGACGTCGCACTCAGATCAGGCCCGAGTGGTCGACGGTCAGGCCCGGCCCCATGGTGGTGGAGACCGTCACCTGCTGCATGTAGACGCCCTTGGCGCTTGCCGGCTTGGCCTTGACCAGGTTGGTCAACAGCGCCTCGAGGTTCTCGCGCAGCTGCGCCGGCTCGAAGTCGGCCTTGCCGATCGGGCAGTGGATGATGCCCGCCTTGTCGGTGCGATAGCGCACCTGACCGGCCTTAGCATTGCGCACGGCCTCGGCGACGTCGGCGGTCACGGTGCCGACCTTCGGGTTCGGCATCAGGCCGCGGGGACCGAGCACCTTACCGAGCTGGCCGACGATGCGCATCGCATCCGGGGAGGCGATGACCACGTCGAAGTCCAGGTTGCCGGCCTTGACCTCTTCGGCCAGATCCTCGAAACCGACCTTGTCGGCACCGGCTTCCTTGGCGGCCTCGGCGTTGGCGCCCTGGGTGAACACGGCCACACGCACGGTCTTGCCGGTGCCGTTGGGCAGCACGGTGGAACCACGCACGACCTGATCCGACTTACGCGGATCGACACCGAGATTGACGGCAACGTCGACGCTCTCGGAGAACTTCACCTGGGAGAGTTCCTTGAGCAGCTCGAAGGCCTCTTCGGGCGCATAGAGCTTGCCTGCCTCGACCCGCTCACGGATCGCGCGCATACGCTTGGTCAGCTTGGCCATCAGTTCACCCCCTCGACGTCGAGACCCATGGCGCGGGCGCTACCGGCGATGGTGCGCACGGCGGCGTCCATGTCGGCGGCGGTCAGGTCCGCCATCTTGGTGGTCGCGATCTGCTCGAGCTGCTCGCGGGTCACCACGCCGACCTTGGCGGTGTTGGGCGTCGCGCTGCCCTTGCTGATGCCAGCTGCCTTCTTCAGCAGGATGGCCGCAGGCGGCGTCTTGGTGATGAAGGTGAAGCTGCGATCGGAGTAAACGGTGATGACCACCGGGATCGGCAGACCCTTCTCGACGTCCTGCGTCTTGGCGTTGAACGCCTTGCAGAACTCCATGATGTTGACGCCGTGCTGACCGAGTGCCGGGCCGACTGGCGGGCTCGGGTTGGCCTCACCGGCCTTGACCTGCAGCTTGATGTAGGCTGTGATCTTTTTTGCCACAATGATTCTCCAAATGGGTGCAAGCGCCAGGGGTTATGAGACCTTGGCTCCCCATGTCAGACCCCCGGGCGGGGGCTTGTACGAAGGTCGTCACCAATGCAGCAACGACCGGGATGCGCCGCATCGCCGGAGATGACGATGCGGGATGCGATCAACCCTTTTCGACTTGAGAGAACTCGAGATCGACTGGAGTGGCGCGACCGAAGATCAGCACCGAGACCTTGACCCGGCTCTTTTCGTAATCGACATCCTCGACCACACCGTTGAAGTCGGTGAATGGTCCATCGATCACGCGCACGACCTCTCCCGGCTCGTAGATCACCTTCGGACGCGGCTTCTCGCCACCTTCCTCAAGGCGTTGCAGGATGGCCTGGGCCTGGGATTCGGGAATGGGTGCAGGACGATCACCGGTTCCACCGATGAAGCCCATGACCTTGGGAACGCTCTTGACGAGGTGCCAGGTCTCGTCGGTCAACTCCATGTTGACCAGGACGTAACCCGGGAAGAACTTACGCTCACTCTTGCGCTGCTGACCGCCGCGCACCTCGACGACCTCTTCGGTCGGGACCAGGATCATCCCGAACAGGTCCTCGAGACCGGCACGCTTGATGCGATCTTCAAGAGAGCGCTTGACCTGCCCCTCGAACCCCGAGTAAGCGTGGATGACGTACCACCGCTGTGCCATCTTCAGCCCCCTTGACCGGTCAGGAAACGCAGGATTCCCATCAGCATCATATCGAACAGCCAGAGGACGATACCGACGATCAGGACCATGACGATGACCACCAGCGTGGTCTGAATGGTTTCCTGCCGCGAAGGCCAGACGACCTTGCGGACCTCCATGCGCGCATCACCTGCGAACTGCCACAGGGTACGACCACGCTCGGTCTTGAAGACTGCGAACGCCGCGACACCCGAGATGATCAGCAGACCGACGACCGCCAACAGGGTCGAGAGGGGCTTGAGGAGGTAGAAGGCAACGATACCGCCGACCAACAAAAAAGCAGCGGCGACCAGCTTGAGTGTATCCAAGCTGGCGCCACGGGCTTCTGCGCGTGAATTCATGGATTCGCGTGTCGCCTAAGCGATGAGTTGTATGGCAGGCCAGGAGGGACTCGAACCCCCAACCTGCGGTTTTGGAGACCGCTGCTCTGCCAATTGAGCTACTGGCCTAGAAACTAGGTTTTCCGAGTCACGCACCCGGCGGGTGCGTGACCGGAGATCGAGCAATTACTCGATGATCTTGGAGACCACGCCGGCGCCGACGGTACGACCACCCTCGCGAACAGCGAAGCGCAGGCCCTCTTCCATCGCGATCGGCGCGATCAGCTGGACGGTCATCTTGACGTTATCGCCAGGCATGACCATCTCGATACCCTCGGGCAGCTCACAGGCACCAGTCACGTCGGTGGTGCGGAAGTAGAACTGCGGACGATAGCCGTTGAAGAAGGGGGTGTGACGACCGCCCTCTTCCTTGCTCAGCACGTACACCTCGGCCTCGAAGTTGGTGTGCGGGGTGATGCTGCCGGGCTTGGCCAGCACCTGACCACGCTCGACGTCCTCACGCTTGGTGCCGCGCAGCAGCACGCCGACGTTGTCACCGGCTTCGCCCTGGTCGAGCAGCTTGCGGAACATCTCCACGCCGGTGCAGGTGGTCTTGGTGGTGTCCTTGATACCGACGATCTCGACCTCTTCACCGACCTTGATCACGCCACGCTCGACACGACCGGTCACCACGGTACCGCGACCCGAGATCGAGAACACGTCCTCGATCGGCATCAGGAAGGCGCCGTCGACGGCACGCTCGGGCTCGGGGATGTAGCTGTCGAGCGCCTCGACCAGCTTGTCGATGGACGGACCACCGATCTCCGAGGTGTCGCCCTCGAGGGCGAGCTTGGCCGAACCGGTCACGATCGGGGTGTCATCACCCGGGAAGTCGTAGCTCGAGAGCAGCTCGCGCACTTCCATCTCGACGAGCTCAAGGAGCTCGGCGTCGTCGACCATGTCGGCCTTGTTCAGGTAGACGATGATGTAGGGCACGCCGACCTGACGGGAGAGCAGGATGTGCTCGCGGGTCTGGGGCATCGGGCCGTCAGCGGCCGACACCACCAGGATCGCGCCGTCCATCTGCGCCGCACCGGTGATCATGTTCTTCACGTAGTCGGCGTGGCCGGGGCAGTCGACGTGTGCGTAGTGACGCGTATCGGACTCGTACTCGACGTGCGCGGTGGCGATGGTGATACCACGCTCACGCTCTTCCGGGGCGTTGTCGATCTGGTCGTAGGCACGTGCCTCACCACCGAACTTGCGCGCCTGGTGCGTGGTGATCGCAGCCGTCAGCGTGGTCTTGCCGTGGTCGACGTGGCCAATGGTGCCAACGTTGACATGTGGCTTACTACGTTCGAATTTTTCTTTGGACATGAACGGCTCCCCGCATGTTTCAAATCGACCAGGCGCGCCTGGATGCGCGCAACCGTACCGAGAAATTGGAGCCCATGACCGGAATTGAACCGGTGACCTCACCCTTACCAAGGGTGTGCTCTACCATCTGAGCTACATGGGCAAAACTTGCTTTAAACGCGCTGCCAGCGCCTTAACTTCTTGGAGCGGGTGATGGGAATCGAACCCACATCATCAGCTTGGAAGGCTGAGGTTCTAGCCGTTGAACTACACCCGCAAGACTGGCGTACCAGCCTGCGACGCTCGCCTTCGACACAAGGCCGATCACCGCAGTGCCATGACTTGATCATGACGCCCGCCAACTAGCGGGAAACTTGGTGGAGGGGGGAGGATTCGAACCTCCGAAGGCTGAGCCGTCAGATTTACAGTCTGATCCCTTTGACCGCTCGGGAACCCCTCCAAAAGAGCTGCTCATTCTAGGCGCCGATTTAGACCCTGTCAACACTCTCTTGAAACTTTTTAACTCCGTCCCTGACCGTTTCTTTAACGTCCCAGACACTGCGGACTGATACTATGCTCGCGACAACGCCAGCAACGACGGGCCCGAGAGACTGAAACGATCAAATTCTACGGCCAGGATCGGGGGTCAATCCCCATCGCCAGCACCGGAGTAGCCCCTTAAGATACTCTCACTTCACCCCCGTACGCAACCCGATTCATCCAACATCAATTCAGTCAGACTCGGAGATCTCCCGATGGAAGTAACGATTTTCGGCAGCGGCTATGTCGGCCTGGTCACCGGCGCATGTCTTGCCGAGGTGGGCAACGACGTCCTCTGCATCGACGTCGACCCGGACAAGATCGACCTGCTCAACAGCGGCGGGGTGCCGATCTACGAACCAGGACTCGACGAACTGATCCGCAACAATCGCGAGGCCGGACGACTGCGCTTCTCGACCGACGCCGAGGCCGGGGTCAAGCACGGGCTCTTCCAGTTCATCGCCGTCGGCACCCCGCCCGACGAGGACGGATCGGCCGACCTGCAGTACGTGCTCTCGGTGGCACGCACCATCGGTCAGCACATGGAGGGCTACCGCATCCTGGTCGACAAGTCGACCGTCCCCGTCGGCACCGCCGACAAGGTTGCCGAGACCGTCCGCGCCGCACTCGCCGAGCGCGACCAGAGCATCGACTTCGATGTCGTCTCCAACCCCGAGTTCCTCAAGGAAGGCGCGGCGATCGAGGACTTCATGCGTCCCGATCGGATCATCGTCGGCACCGACAACCCACGCACCGCCGAGCTGTTGCGTGCGCTCTACGCCCCCTTCAACCGCAACCGCGACCGACTAATGGTGATGGACGTGCGTTCGGCCGAGCTGACCAAGTACGCCGCCAACGCCATGCTGGCGACCAAGATCAGCTTCATGAACGAGCTCTCGAACATCGCCGAGATCGTCGGCGCCGACATCGAGAAGGTCCGTGTCGGCATCGGCTCGGACCCCCGCATCGGCTACCAGTTCATCTATCCCGGCTGCGGCTACGGCGGCTCCTGCTTCCCCAAGGACGTGCGCGCACTCGAGCGCACCGCGCGCGGCGTCGGCTATGACCCGCAGTTGCTGCAGGCGGTCGAGGCGGTCAACTTCCGCCAGAAGGAGCTGCTGTTCGACAAGCTCAAGGCGCAGTTCGACGGCGACCTCGCCGGGCGCACCATCGCGCTCTGGGGGCTGGCCTTCAAGCCCAACACCGATGACATGCGCGAGGCCTCGAGCCGGGTGCTGATGGAATCGCTGTGGGCGGCCGGCGCCAAGGTGCAGGCGTTCGACCCAGTGGCGATGGACGAGGCCCGCCGGATCTACGGCGAGCGCCCCGACCTGGTACTCGCCGAGGACGCCACCGCCGCACTGGCCGGTGCCGATGCGCTGGTGATCGTCACCGAGTGGACCCAGTTCCGCAGCCCCAACTTCCGCCTCATCCGCGACACCCTCGCCCGCCCGCTGCTGCTCGACGGGCGCAACATCCTCGATCCGCAGCAGGCCACCGCCGCCGGCCTGACCTATCTCTCGATCGGTCGCGCACCGGCCACCCCCGCCTGAGACATCCCGCCACGCGGTCGCGCACCGGCGCGACCGCGCCCTAGCCCACCGTCAGAAACGCCGACTCCAGGCGATCTCGATGTCGAGCTGCTGCATGTACAGGCTCCCGGTCTGGTCCTGGGTGATGCTCGGATTGGCGCCGTCGAGCTGCTCCTCCGGCATATAGGACACGGCCAGGGTGAAGCGGTCGCGGTCGCTCGCCTGATAGCTCGCCCCCAGCGTCAGGTGCCAGCGCACGGTCGCCGGGGTGAGGATGTTGAACAGGGCCATGGAGCCATCGGTGAAGTCGCTGTTGTAGCTCACCCCACCCATCAGACTGAGCCGCTCGTCGACGTCGTAGCGCACCCCGAATTTGAAGACATCCATGGTCTCCCAGCCGAACCCCACGCCATTGTCGCCACCGAGACAGTAGGAGGGCTTGGTGCCGGGCGCGAAACAGGCGGAGATGTCGCGCGCATTGGAGTTGGCGATGGCGTCGATGTCACCATAGAAGATGCGCTGGTAATCGAGCGCTAGGGTCAGATCACGCCAGGGCCGGTAGCTCAGACCGAGATTGAGCATCGCCGGGATGTCGAATTCGCCACCACCGGCGAACAGCCCCTCGTAGTCGTCGAAATCGGTCATGTAGATGCGGGTGCGATAGGAGGCGCCGAGCGCCAGGCGCTCGTTCACCTGCCCGTACCAGCCCAGGTGCAGACCGGCACCATAGGACCACTCCTCACCGTTGTTGGTCACCCGGTCCGGGGCGACCGAGGCGCCACGGAAGGGCTCCAGGCCCTCGGCCTCGAAGCGCTGGATGGCGAACACCGGCGCGATACCCAGCGCTTGACGGCCACCGGCGAATCGATAGGTATAGGGGATCTCGATGAACAACTGCTCGAGGCTGACACCGGTCGGCGTGGTCGCGGTGAAGTAGCCACCGGGGTTGGCATTGTTGCCCGCCGGCGGCGGCGGCACACTCGGGTCGGTCACCGGCTGCGGCGGGTTGGTCGGCAGGAACAGCAACCCGCCCGGACTGGCGATCTGGCCGGCGCCCGGAACCCCGGCGAGCTGATCCGGCGCAGCGGCAAAGTTCTCCCACACCGCACGATCGCGATACCGGGTGTTCATGCCGCCGTTGCCGAAGATGCTGACCCCGATGGTCGCTCGCTCACCGAGCGGGCGGTTGTAGCCGAAGCTCGGGATCAGGAACCAGTCGGCATCGCTGTCATAGTCACCCGGGGTGACGAAGGGACCGGTCGGGAACCCCGTCGCCGGATCGACGGCGAAGTCGGGGTTGGCCTCATAGCCACGCGGCGACGGATGAAAGAAGGCGACGCCGATATCGAACCCCTCGCCGACGAAGGCCATGCCGGCGGGATTGGTGGCCGCGGCCAGACCATCCTGGGGGAGCGCGGTGGCGACCCCCGCCATCGCCTTGGAGCGCGCACCCCAGCCGTGCGAGAAATACCCATTGGTCGCCGACGCGAGCGTCGGCAGGCCACCCAACACCACCGACGCCACCAGGGCGCCTCGAAACGCTGAACCCATGCACTGCCCCTCCGTTGCGTGATCTGAGACGAAGCACTCGACGAACCGGCGGACTGCACACCCTGTACAGCGATCGAGCCGTCCTGGCACACGCCGAGCTCGTCGGCATCAGCGCGACGACGACCGATCAAGGGGTTGGGAGGGAATCCTGCTGGAACGATTGCGTTTTGTCAAAGACCGGCAATCATCGGCATGAGCGAGGAGAGCGTTCGCCCAGGAGAGCGGGCGACACCACCGACGGAGACGACGGAGAAGGGATCAGCGCCCGGCGTGCAGACGGTTCATCACCTGCTGGAAGCGCCCCTGCAACAGATCATCGAGGGCACGCTCGGTCTCGAACAGGGCATCGTCGATCGCCTGGCGATCGCTTCCCGAGGGCCGACCGAGCACATAGCCGGTCACCAGCGAGCGATCACCGGGATGGTCGATGCCGATCCGCAGACGCCAGAAATCACGCCCACCCAGGGCCGAGATCGAGTCGCGCAGACCATTGTGCCCGGCATGCCCGCCCCCCTGCTTGAGCCGGACCGCGCCGACCGGCAGGTCGAGTTCGTCATGAGCGATCAGGATGCACTCGAGCGGGATGTCGAAATAGCGCGCCACCGCAGCCACCGAGCGACCACTGTGGTTCATGTAGGTCGAGGGCTTGAGCAGGCGCAGGTCGCGACCACCGATCACGCAGCGACAGAGTTCGCCATGAAAGCGGCTCTCCGGGCGGAAGTCGACGCCGGCAGACCTGGCGATGGAGTCGACGAACCAGAAACCGACGTTGTGACGTGTCGCCTCGTACTGGGCCCCGGGGTTGCCCAGACCGACGATCAGACGAATGCCATCATTCGACATCTATGCAGGTCATTCCGTACAGAGGGACAGATTCAGGCATCGAAGAGATGCCCGGAAAAGAACAGAGACGCCTTGCGGGCGTCTGCCCCGGCGGCACACCGCCGGGGCCTGGAGACCGATCAGGCCTCGGCGGAATCCTCGCCCTCGGACTCCTCATCGGCACCACCGCGCGGCGCCTGGATGGCGACCACCACCTCGTCACCTGCGGCGTGGGCCAGCTCGACACCGGCCGGCAGCTGCAGCTCGGAGAGGTGGAGGATGGCACCAACCTCCATCGCGACCATGTCGATCTCGATGTACTCGGGCAGATCCTGCGGCAGGCAGCTCACCTCGACCTCGGTCAGCGAACGCGAGACCAGACCACCGGCCTTGACGCCGACGCAGCTCTCCTCGTTGAGGAAGTGCAGCGGCACGCTCATGCGCAGCTTCTCACCCTGGGTGACGCGCTGGAAGTCGACGTGCAGGATGAAGGGCTTGGCGGGATGACGCTGCAGGTCCTTGAGCACCACCGAGGAGGTCTCGTCACCGACCTGAAGGGTCAGCACGTGGGAGTAGAAGGCCTCGTGCTCGAGGTGCTTGAGCAGCTCGTTGTGCGGCAGGGTGATCATCTGCGGCTCCTGGTGGCCACCGTAGACGATGGCAGGCACCTCGCCGGCGCGACGCAGGCGGCGGCTCGCACCCTTCCCCACGGTTTCGCGCGGCTGCGCAACGATGTTGAAATCGACGCTCATCAGCGTTCTCCAGATCTATCAAGGGACTCAATGAAATACGCCGGGGTCCCGCGACCAGGACCCCGGCGCTCGGTGGCCACATGCTTGCGGCCGGGTCGCGCGCCAAGAGGGAGCGGCACGCGACGCAAGGACTGACTCAGTCGACGAACAGCGAGCTGACCGATTCCTCGCTCGAGATCCGACGCATGGTCTCGGCGAGCAGCTCACCGATGCTGAGCTGGCGAATCTTCGGGCACTCGGCCGCCGCGCCCCGCAGCGGGATGGTATTGGTCACCACCAGCTCATCGAGCACCGAGTTGGTGATGTTGTCGACCGCCGGCCCGGAGAGCACCGGATGGGTGCAGTAGGCCGCAACCATCTTGGCGCCATGATTCTTCAGCGCCTCGGCCGCCCGACACAGGGTGCCGGCGGTGTCGACCAGGTCGTCGACGATCACGCAGGAGCGATCGCGCACATCACCGATGATGTTCATCACCTGGGCCTCGTTGGCACGCGGACGACGCTTGTCGATGATCGCCAGGTCGGCATCATCGAGGCGCTTGGCCACGGCACGCGCACGCACCACGCCGCCGACGTCGGGCGAGACCACCATCAGATCGTCGTGCTTCTGGCGCCAGATGTCGCCGAGCAGGATCGGCGAGGCGTAGACGTTATCGACAGGGATATCGAAGAAGCCCTGGATCTGGTCGGCGTGCAGATCGACGGTGAGTACGCGATCGGCGCCCACCTTGCCGATCATCTTGGCCACCATCCGCGCACTGATCGGCACCCGCGCCGAGCGCGGACGCCGATCCTGGCGGGCATAGCCGAAATAGGGGATCACTGCGGTGACGCGCTTGGCCGACGCCCAGCGCAGGGCATCGACCATCACCAGCAACTCCATCAGGTGGTCGTTGGTGGGGGCACAGGTCGGCTGGACGACGAAGACGTCACGCCCACGCACGTTTTCCTGGATCTCGGCCATCACCTCACCATCACTGAACTGGCCGACGACGGCCTTGCCCAGCGGGAGATTGAGGCGACTTGCGATTTCAGCCGAAAGCTCCGGGTTGGCATTCCCGGAGAAGACCATCATATGGCTGGCGGGCACTGGCATCTTCCTGTCTGCGCGACTGCAGAGCTGATATGGCTGGGGCGCCAGGATTCGAACCTGGGGATGCCGGGATCAAAACCCGGTGCCTTAACCGCTTGGCCACGCCCCAAAAGATGAAAGACGATGTTCGGTTTGATACGACGAGACGCGCAGTCCCTTACGCTGGGCCATGCCGACTCGACAGTCGAGCGTCGATATCTGCGAGTCGATCGAGCAGCGGAGAGCGATTGCAGCCGCGTGCCACGAAGCCGTCGATTCCAGCGGGGCGTTGCTCCCAGGCCGCGAGTGCCTGATCGCGCCCGGCAAATGCCGCGAACACACAGGCCCCGGTCCCGGTGAGCCTGGCCTCACCCCATAGGGACAACCAATTAAGGGCATCGGCAACCGCTGGATACTCGTCGCGGACGACGGGGAGGCAATCGTTGACAACATCCCCGCCTGTAAAGTCCGCAAGTTTGATCGGTTTCGAGTCGCGTGTCAATCGCGGATGCATGAACACGGCCTGAGTCGACACCGAGCAGCGCGGCACCAGCACCAGGAACCAGGGCTCGGGGAGTTCGACCGGGGTGAGCCGCTCGCCGACCCCCTCGCCCCAGGCCGCCTGACCACGCACGAACACCGGCACATCAGCCCCCAACGGCAGCGCCAGCCGAGCCAGTGCCTCGGTATCGAGCCCAGTCCCCCAGAGCACGTTCAGCGCCACCAGGGTGGTCGCCGCGTCCGAGCTGCCGCCACCGAGCCCACCGCCCATCGGCAACACCTTCTCACAGCGGATATCGACCCCGAGCGAACAGCCGCTCGCCGCCTGCAGCGCACGCGCGGCGCGCACCGTGAGATCGGCCTCGGCAGCGACCCCGGGCAGCTCGCCATCGCGTCGCACCTCACCGTCCTCACGTACCCGGAAACCCAGGCGGTCGCAGCGATCGACGAACTGGAACACCGTCTGCAGCTCGTGGTAGCCGTCGGCACGCCGCCCCACCACCCGCAGCATCAGGTTGAGCTTGGCCGGAGCGGGCCAGACACTCCAGGCATCGTTGTCGGTGACGGCTTCGTCGATCATGGTTGCGACTCTCTTGGCTGCAGTTGGTTGTCATCGTCGGAGACGGTGTGCGAGGAGCGATGACGCTCGATCACGTCCATCAGATAGGCGTGCCCCGGATGCGTCTCGAGCGCCGCCTCCCATACCGCCCAGGCATCGGCATGACGGCCCAGCGCCCACAACACCTCGCCGAGGTGCGCGGCGATCTCGCCGTCATCGAGCGCGGCCAGGGCGCGCTCGAGATAGTCGAGCGCGGTGTCATAGTCACCGAGCCGGTAGTGGACCCAGCCCATGCTGTCGAGGATCGCCGGCTCCTCGGGCTTGAGCGCATAAGCGCGCTCGATGTAGTCGCGCGCCTCGCGATAGCGCTCGGTGCGATCGGCCAGGGTATAGCCCAGGGCGTTGAGCGCATCGGCATGCTCGGGATCGGCGGCGATGATCCGACGCAGATCCCGCTCGGCGAGATCGAGACGGTCTCGTTCCACGGCATAGAGCGCGCGAGCATATAGCAGGTTCGGCTCGTCCGGGTAGACCTCGAGGGCCGCGGCATAGACCGTCATCGCCTGCTCGGGCCGATCGACCTCGGCAAGGATCTCGGCCTCGACCATATAGAGTGCAATGGCGTCCTCGGGGGTGCGATCACGCAGTCGCTGCAGGATCTCGCGGGCGCGCTCGAGATCCCCGCCGCGGGCCTCGATCAGGGCGATGCGGACCTGGGCATCGGTCTCGTTGGCATCACCCACCCGGGCGTACCAGATGGCCGCCTGAGGGTCGCGCCCGGCGCGCTCCTCGGTCTGACCGAGATAGAAGGCGGCCTCGTCGCGTCGCTGCCCGGTGCCGTAGAGCCGCTCGAGATAACCGCGCGCGGAGTCGAGATCGTCGAGCTGCAAGGAGAGGATGCCGAGCGCGAACAGCACATCGGGCTGCTTGGGCTGATTGGCGAGCAGCCGCGCGAACACCTCGCGCGCGGTGCCGTATTCCTGATCGTCGACCAGCAGCTGACCGTAGAGCATGCGCAGCGCGGCATCGTCCGGGCTGTTGGCGACGAAGCCCTCGAGCAGGGTGCGCGCCTCCTCGCGCCGATCCTCCGAGAGCAGCAGACGGACCAGGAACAGCCGCGGCTTGTTCCAGTCCGGGCGCAGCGCCAGGGCGCGCCGCGCCGCCGCGTCGGCAAGTTCGAAGCGCCCGGCGCTGGCCGCCACCATCGCCAGCGACTGACGCGCCTCGGCGCTCTCGGGGAAGACATCGACCAGCGAGCGCATCAGCGCCAGACGGGTCTCCACGTCGGGGGCGCGGGCGACGATCGAGACCACCTGAGCATAGGCATCGGCGACCGCGTCGCCGGCCAGCTCGATGATCCGGCGCAGATGGTTCAGCGCCGCCCCCATGTCGCCGGCACGGATGCTCAGAAAGGCCGCGACCTGGTGGGCCGAGACCGCCTCCGGCGCAAGCGTCAGCCACAACCGGACCGCGCGCCAGGCGGCGGCGTCGGAGTCGGCGCTGATGGCGCTGCGCACCGCCAGCTCGGCCAGACGCGGGCTGCGCGTCAGCGTCGCCGCCTCCAAGTAATAGTGATGGGCCAGCGCCAGCTCGCCGCGCTGCGCCGCGACCTCGGCGGCGAGCACGGCGAACACCTGCTCGGCATCGGCGCCCGCGGCCGGTGCGGCGGCGAGCGCGCTGAACGGCCAAACCAGCGCCAACCCGAGCAGGCTGGCGGAAATCGGCTTGAGAGGCATCGAGGACATGGAGGCTTCCAGGCACTTGGCATCTGAATGTGGACTCTGCCGGCGCCGCGGTCGATAACCGGGCGCGGCGCTTGCGCGCGACGCCGACGGGGCACTATTGTGCATCACGATGCGCCAGCGGCGCGCAACCGGTGAGGGCCAACCGTGGCGCCCATCCCCCGACGGCCATAAACCGTCGAGACGACTGCGCCAGGTCAATCCGCATCCGTTTTTGCAACGCCTGAAGGGTGGACGGCATTGGTCCAGGGCGGCAAAAAGTTGCTACCATGTTGCTGCTTGCACCCATTGGATGCGCAGTCTATCGGTGGCAGGAACTCGGACGTAAGCCCTTTGAGATGATGCGACCGTGACGCCCCATGGGGCCGGGCCGGCGCCGGCAGCAACGACGGCAGCCCGACCTCTCCCATCGCTGAGCGAAATTCCAAGACAGATACCGATATGAAGCTGCTTGTTCTCGGACTCAACCACAAGACCGCCCCGGTCGACATCCGCGAACGGCTGGCGTTTGGTCCAGACATCATCGCCGGAGCCCTGCGTGACCTGACCGGATGCCAGGACGTGAGCGAGGGGGTGATCCTCTCCACCTGCAACCGTACCGAGCTCTACTGTGCCATCGAGGACGGCGCCGAGCTGTCCGTGCGTCACTGGCTCAGCCAGTTCCACGGCATCGAACTCGAGCGCATCGACCCCTTCATCTACGCCTATGCCGAACGCGACGCGGTCACCCACCTGCTGCGCGTCTCCAGCGGTCTCGACTCGCTGGTGCTCGGCGAGCCGCAGATCCTCGGGCAGGTCAAGAACGCCTACCAGACCGCCAAGGACTGCGGCGCCACCGGCAAGCTGCTCGGTCGGCTGTTCCAGCACACCTTCTCGGTGGCCAAGACGGTCCGTACCGAGACGGCGATCGGCAGCAACCCGGTCTCGGTCGCCTTCGCCGCGGTCAACCTCGCGCGCCAGATCTTCAGCGACCTGTCGCAGCAGACCGCGCTGCTGATCGGCGCCGGCGAGACCATCGAGCTGGCCGCCCGTCACCTGCACAACAACGGCATCGGCCGCATCATCGTCGCCAACCGCACCGTCGAGCGCGCGCACGAACTCGCCGCCCAGTTCGATGGCTTCGCCATCGCCCTGACCGAGATCGCCGGCCACCTCGCCGATGCCGACATCGTCATCGCCTCCACCGCCAGCCCGCTGCCGGTGCTCGGCAAGGGTACGGTCGAGCGCGCGCTCAAGAAGCGCAAGCACCGCCCGATGTTCATGGTCGACATCGCCGTGCCACGCGACATCGAACCCGAGATCGCCGACCTCAACGACGTCTATCTCTACACCATCGACGACCTCAAGGAGGTCATCGACGAGAACCTGCGCTCGCGTCAGGCCGCCGCCGAGCAGGCCGAGGAGATCATCGCCTTCCACACCGAGGAGTTCCTCGCCTGGTTGCGCTCGCTCGACGCCGCCGGTCTGATCCAGGACTACCGCCTCCGTGGCGAGGCGCTGCGCGACGAGGTGCTGGCCCGTGCGCTGCGTCAGCTCGACGCCGGCAAGCCCCCGGCCGAGATCGTCAAGTTCCTCGCCCACACCCTCACCAACAAGCTGCTGCATGCGCCCAGCTCGCGGCTGCGGCAGGCGGCGCGTGACGGTGATGCGGAGATCCTTGAGGCGGCCAACGAGCTGTTCCAACTCGACACCAACAACCGTACCGCCAATTCATGAACCCATCGATCCGGGGCAAGCTGGAGCGTATCTCGGATCGCTTCGACGAACTCATGGCGCTGCTCGCGGACGCCGAGACCCAGGCGGACACCAACCGCTTCCGGGACCTCAGCCGCGAGTATGCCCAGCTCGATCCGCTGATGGCCTGCTATCGGCGCTATCTCGAGGCCGAGGACGACATCGCCACGGCCCGCGAGATGCTCGCCGATGCCGAGATGGCCGCGCTCGCCCGCGAGGAGCTGGCCGAGGCCGAGGCGCGCTGCGCGGCACTCGAGCCCGAGCTCATCGCGCTGCTGATCCCGCCCGACCCCAACGACCGCTGCAACGCCTTCCTCGAGGTCCGCGCCGGCACCGGCGGGGCCGAGGCGGCGCTGTTCGCCGCCGACCTGATGCGCATGTACATGCGCTATGCCGAACTGCTCGGCTGGCGTGTCGAGCCGATCTCCGAGAGCGCCGGCGAGCTCGGCGGCTACAAGGAGGTGGTGCTGCGCATCAGCGGCAGCGGGGTGTTCTCGCGGTTGAAGTTCGAGCCGGGCGCGCACCGCGTGCAGCGCGTCCCCGAGACCGAGTCGCAGGGACGGGTGCACACCTCGGCCTGTACCGTCGCCGTGCTGCCCGAGGTCGAGGCGATCGACTCGATCGAGATCAACAGTGCCGATCTGCGCATCGACACCTATCGCGCCTCCGGCGCCGGTGGTCAGCACGTCAACAAGACCGACTCGGCGATCCGCATCACCCACCTGCCCAGCGGCATCGTGGTGGAGTGTCAGGAGGAGCGTTCGCAGCACAAGAACCGCGCGCGCGCCATGTCGCTGCTGCAGGCCCGGCTGCTCGCCGAGGCCCAGGCCAGCCAGACCTCGGAGCAGTCCGAGTCACGCCGCCTGCAGGTCGGTAGCGGAGACCGCTCCGAGCGTATCCGCACCTACAACTTCCCGCAGAACCGGGTCACCGACCACCGCATCAACCTCACCCTCTACAAGCTCGACGAGGTGATGGCCGGGGCGCTCGATCAGGTCATCGAGCCGCTGCTCACCGAATACCGGGGTGAGCAACTCGCCGCGATGATGAGCGGCGCCTGAGGGTGGCCCGAGCGCCCTCCCCCGCCACCTTCGCCGAGCAGCGCACCGACGAGACCCTGACCCGCGCCGCTGGCGCACTGGCTGCACTCGCCGGCGCGGCGGCCCGGCTCGAGGCCGAGCTGCTGCTCGAGCAGTGCAGCGGCTGGTCGCGCACCAGCCAGCGTGCCTGGCCCGAGCGCCCGCTCGATGCCGCCACCGCCACGGCCTTCGCCGCGCTGCTCGGACGTCGACTCGACGGCGAGCCGATCGCCTACATCCGCGGCACCCAGGCGTTCTGGACGCTCGAGCTCGACGTCACCCCGGACACCCTGATCCCGCGCCCGGAGACCGAACTGCTGGTCGAGACCGCGCTGGCGCGCGGCCCGGCGGGCACGGCCACCGTGCTCGACCTCGGCACCGGCAGCGGCGCGATCGCCCTGGCCCTGGCCAGCGAACGCCCGCGCTGGCGGATCACCGCCACCGACCGCAGCAGCGCAGCGCTCGCCGTGGCACGCGCCAACCGCGACCGCCTGGGACTCGACGTCGACCTGGTCGCGGGCGACTGGCTCGGGGCCGTCGCCACCGGGAGCTGCGACCTGATCCTCAGCAACCCGCCCTATATCGACGGCGACGACCCCCATCTCGACCAGGGCGACCTGCGCTTCGAGCCCCCCGGCGCGCTGACCCCGGGTGCCGACGGGCTGGCGGCGATCCGCGCCATCCTCGCCGATACGCCGCGCTGTCTGCGTCCCGGCGGCTGGCTGATGGTCGAGCACGGCTGCGACCAGGGCGCTGCGGCGCGCGCGCTGTTCGGCGGCGCCGGGCTCGTCGAGGTCGCAACCCTAGACGACCTCGCCGGACTCGACCGGATCACGCTCGGGCGCCGCTGATCGCGGCGCAGGCTGACCCTCTTCCATCCCCAACCGCCGCGCCGCGGTCTCGCGCATCCACTGCTCGACCCGCGCGCTGAGCCGCTCGGGATCACCGTCGCCACAACCGATCGGCGCCCCGATGATCAGCCGGATACGCCCGGGGCGGCGCAGCAGCGAGCGCGCCGGCCAACAATGACCGGCATCGTGCACCATCGGCAGCACCCGCACCCCGGCCTTGCAGGCGAGCTTGGCACCACCGCCGTTGAACCGCCCGATCCGCCCCGGCGGCTGGCGCGTCCCCTCGGGATAGATCACCACGCTGATGCCCGCGCGCAGCCGCTCGCGCCCGACCCGGAGGATGGTCTTGAAGGCGTTGACCGGGCGGCCGCGATCGATCGCGATCGGCTTGAGCAGCGCCAGCCCCCAGCCGAAGAAGGGCACCCACAGCAGCTCGCGCTTGAGCACCGTGGCCTGCGGCGAGACCAGCAGCTGCAGATAGAAGGTCTCCCACTGGCTCTGGTGATTGGCCATCACCACCACCGCCTCGCCGGCGGGGATGTGCTCGCGCCCCTCGACGACGATCTCGATGCCGTTGAGCCGGCGCAGCAACCACATGGTGGCGCGCGACCACAGGTTGACGAAGCGATAGCGCTGCGCGAAATCCATCCAGGGCGCCAGCAGCAGCGAGATCAGGCTGTGGACGATCCCCATCAGGTTGTAGAGGACGAAGAACAGGAGGCTGCGCAGCCACACCCCCAGGTCGGCCTTGTCGTTGTACATCGGCAAATCCGCTCCCATCTCTCGGACAGCAGGTCTACGGCCATCGCACCCGGCAGCACGCCCGGGATCAGGCCCTGCGCGCGCCGCCGACGCGACATCGTCACCCGTCGGAACAGGCGACACGCGGCCCGATTATAGCCACCGCCGCGACCGACCGGTCCGCCCGGGTTGATTCTTTCGCAACCACGACTAGCATTGGGCAGCCACTATGGACAGCGTCGACGTCGACCGTATCAAGGAGCGCGAGATCCCGTTCCAGGAGTTGCATCCGAACCCCGATCAGGCCGCGACCGCCGCGGCCTTCCTCGCCGAGGTCGAGGGCGTACTCGCCACCGAGGCGCTCTCGCCCTGTCTGCTGCGGGTACGCTACGACGTGCTCCAGCTCACCCTGCAGGAGATCGACGAGGCGCTCGGCGAGCTCGGGTTGCATCTCGACAACGGACTGCTCCCCAAGGTCAGGCGCGCGCTCTATCACTACACAGAGGAGACCCAGCGGGCCAATCTCGGCTACCCCAGGTGCAAGGGCAACTGTCTCAAGCAGGTCTTCGCCAAGCGCTACGCGCAGATCGAGCACGGCTGTCGCGACCAGCGGCCCGAGCACTGGCGCCGCTATCTCTGAGTCGCCACGACATCCGCCCGGGCCGGCCCGCAGCAGTACCATGAACCCGCATCCAGACCCACGCTACAGCCGCCAGATGCTGCTCCCCGGCTTCGGCGAGGACGGTCAGCGACGCCTGCGTCAGGCACGCGTGCTGCTGATCGGACTCGGCGGCCTCGGCTCGCCGATCGCCATGTATCTGGCCGCCGCCGGTGTCGGCGAGCTGCGCCTGGCCGACTTCGACGCCGTCGACCTCTCCAACCTGCACCGCCAGATCGTGCACGACAGCACCACCGTCGGCCGACCCAAGGTCGACTCGGCGATGACCCGGCTGGCGGCGCTCAACCCCGAGGTCGCGCTGGTGCCACTCAAGGGCAGCGCCACCGCCGCCCGGCTGCCCGAGCTGATCGCCGACGTCGATCTGGTGATCGACGCCTGCGACAACTTCGCCACCCGCTTCGCCATCAACGCCGCCTGCATGAGCGCCGGCATCCCCCTGGTCTCGGGCGCGGCGATCGGCACCGAGGGCCAGGTCAGCGCCTTCTCCGCTCGTCCCGGCGGCCCCTGCTATCAGTGTCTTTATCCTCGCGAGGTCGGCGAGGAGGAGGGCTGCGCGGTGCGCGGCGTGCTCGGACCGGTGGTCGGCATCATCGGTGCCACCCAGGCCACCGAGGCGATCAAGATCCTCACCGGCATCGGTGAGCCGCTGTTCGGTCGGCTGCTGCTGATCGATGCGCTGCGCATGCAGTGGCGCAGCCTGACCCTCCCCCCCGATCCCGACTGCCCGGTGTGCGGCGGGCACGGATGACCAGCAGGCCGCCTCGCGCGGCCCCGCAGCCGGAGACCCCTCAGATGCGATTCGCAGTCAGCCCCGACGAACTCCGCCGCGCCAAGGTGCCGCACGAGCTCTTTCTCACCAACCTGATCGGCAACCACATCCTGATGACGGTGGCCATCGGCGGCATCGCCGGCAGCTTCCCCTGGCTGCTGGCGCTGATCCCGACGATCTCCTTCGCCATCCTCGGCTTCATCCTGTGGCGGGCACGCCGCGCCCGCGGGCGCGACCCCTGGTACGTGATGTGTCACTGGCAGGTATGCGCGCGCCGCAGCCGAATCTTCCTGACCATGCTGACACTGCTGGTGGCGAGCGCGACCCTCGGCTGGGTCGGCTACACCTATGGCGGGATGATGAAGGAGGCGGTGTGGGCGCTGGTCGCCGGCACCGGCATCCTGCCGGTGATGGCGACCGTGCTGGTGCTGGTGATCGTCGAGTCCGACGCCCTCTACCACGCCCACGAGGCGCGGCTACCGGCCTGGGTGGTGGCGCGCCATCCCGCCCCGATCGCACAACAACGGATCGAGGGCGAGGCTCAACCGAGCGCGTAGTCGAGCACCAGCCCGACGAACACCGCCATGCCGAAGTAGTTGTTATTGAGGAAGGCGGCAAAGCAGGGGTCGGGCTCGCGCGCGCGGATCAGCCATTGCTGATAGAGGGCCAGCCCGGCGGCGGCGGCCAGCCCGAGCAGGTACCAGCCACCGCGCCCGGTGGCCATACCGACCCACAACAACAGCGCCAGCATGATGAGCTGCAACAGCCCGATGATGACACGGTCCCAGCGCCCGAACAGGATCGCGGTGGACTTGACCCCGATCTCGAGGTCGTCCTCGCGATCGACCATGGCGTACTGGGTGTCGTAGATCAGCGCCCAGATCAGGGTGGCGACGAACAGCACCCAGGCATAGAAGGGGATGGTCCCGGTCACCGCGGTGAAGGCCATCGGGATCGCCCAGCCGAAGGCGGCGCCGAGGAAGAGCTGCGGCAGATGGGTATAGCGCTTCATGAAGGGATAGAGCGCGGTCAGCGCCACCGCCACCACCGACAGCGCGATCGTCTGCCAGTTGAGCAGCAGCACCAGGCCGAAGGAGGCCAGACAGAGGACGATGAATACCCCCAGCGCCTCGCCTGCGCTCACCAGGCCGGTGGCCAGCGGGCGCTGGTTGGTGCGCCGCACATGACCGTCGAAGTCGCGATCGGCATAGTCGTTGATCGCGCACCCGGCCGAGCGCATCAGCACCACCCCGAGGACGAAAATGAGCACGATCGACCACGGCGGCTGCCCCGCGCCGGCGAACCACAGCGCCCAGAGCGCGGGCCACATCAGCAGCAGACTGCCGATCGGCCGATTGAACCGCACCAGCAGCATGTATCCATGCAGCCGCTCACGCCAGAAGGCGGGACGCAGCGCCTTGGCTGTTACCTCTTGAAGACTCATATCGCAGGTCGACTCTCACCTGATTCGTGACATTGGCGACGATGCCCCCGTCGGTACGACGGAGGACGGGACGGTCGGCAGGGGTCGCGACGAGGCGGCCACGGGAGACGGGCCCCGGCATCGTCCGCAGGTGGAGCGATTATCGCACAGCCGCGCCGGGGGCGATCGATGCGGCTCAGGCGCGACCGTAGTCGACGCGATCCCCGAGCCAGCGACGCACCAGCGGCTCGAACAGCCCGCGATGGCTGCTCAACACCAGGTCGGCGGCCTGCTGGGCGGCGGGCAGCAGCTGCTGGTCGCGCAACGGGTCGGCGATACGGAACTGCACCGCACCGGTCTGGCGGGTGCCCAGCACCTCGCCGGCACCGCGCAGCGCCAGATCACGCTCGGCGATCTCAAAGCCGCTGTTGGTAGCGCGCAGGATCCCCAGGCGCTCGCGCGCCACTGCCGAGAGCGGCGCACGATAGAGCAGCAGGCAGTGGCTCTCGACCGCGCCGCGCCCGACCCGGCCACGCAGCTGATGGAGCTGGGCGAGCCCCAGGCGCTCGGGGTTCTCGATGATCATCAGACTGGCGTTGGGCACGTCGACCCCGACCTCGATCACCGTGGTCGCCACCAGCAGGTCGAGTTCGCCCGCGGCGAAGGCGGCCATCACCGCCTCGCGCTCGGCGCCACGGATGCGCCCGTGCACCAGCCCCACGCGCAGCCCGCTGAGGCGCTCGGCGAGCTGACGCGCGGTCTCCTCGGCGGCCTGGCACTCGAGCACCTCCGACTCCTCGATCAGGGTGCAGACCCAGTAGGCCTGACGCCCCTGGGCACAGGCCTCGCGCACCCGCTCGATCACCTCGTCGCGGCGGGCATCGGGCACCGCCGCCGTGGTGATCGCCTGGCGCCCCGGCGGCAGGGCGTCGATCACCGAGAGATCGAGGTCGGCGTACATGGTCATCGCCAGCGAGCGCGGGATCGGCGTGGCGGTCATGATCAGCTGGTGGGCCAGCGCCCCCTCGCCCCCGCCCTTCTCGCGCAACCGCATGCGCTGGTGGACACCGAAGCGGTGCTGCTCGTCGATGATCACCAGCCCGAGCTCGGCGAAACGCACCTCGTCCTGGAACAGCGCATGGGTGCCGACCACCAGTCGCGCCTCGCCCGAGGCGATGCGCGCCAGCAGCTCGGCGCGCTCGCGCCCCTTGTGACGACCGGTCAGCCACAACGTGGTGATGCCGAGCTCGTCGAGCCAGCCCCCGAGGGTACGGTGGTGCTGCTCGGCGAGCAGCTCGGTGGGGGCCATCAGCACCGCCTGATGTCCGCACTCGATCGCCTGCAGCGCGGCGAGCGCGGCGACCACCGTCTTGCCGGCGCCGACATCGCCCTGCAACAGCCGATGCATCGGTCGCGGCAGCGCGAGATCGGCGGCGATCTCGCCGACCACCCGTTCCTGCGCCGGGGTCAGCGAGAACGGCAGGCGCGCACGCAACCGCGCGCGCAGCGCACCGTCACCGGCGAGCGGCGGTGCGACCTGCGTCCCCTGAGTCTCGCGCAACTGACGCAGACTCGCCTGGTGCGCCACCAGCTCCTCGAAGGCCAGGCGCTGGAAGCTCGGGTGACGGCGCTCGACCAGCGCCTCCAGGGTCGCCTCGGGCGGCGGGCGATGGAGATAGCGCAGCGCCTCGCTCAAGGTCGGCAGACCCAGAGGGTCGAGCACGCTGGCAGGCAGGCACTCGGCCGGGGCGCGGGTCTCGAGCAGCGCCAGGGCCTGCTCGGTGAGTCCGCGCAGCGACGCCTGGTTCAACCCCTCGGTGGCGGGGTAGACGGGGGTCAGTCCGGGCTCGAGCCCCTCCTGCCCGGCGCCCTGGATGCGATACTCCGGGTGCACCATCTCGAGGCCGCGCGGTCCTTGACGGACCTCGCCATAGCACGACAGCCGTACCCCCGGGCGCAACGCCGAGACCTGTTGACTGCCGAAGTGGAAGAAACGCAGCATCAGCGCACCGAGTCCACCGTCGGTGAGCCACACCTTGAGCGAGCGGCGCCGCCCGAGAGCGATCCCGGCCTCGCCGATCTCGGCCTCGACCAGTGCCTCCTGGCCGACCCGCAGCTCGGCGAGCGGCACCGCGCGACTGCGATCCTGATAGCGGGTCGGCAGGTGCAGCAACAGGTCCTGGACGCTGTGGATACCGAGCCGGGTCAGGCGCTCGGCCACCCGGGGCCCGACACGGTGCAACCGCTCGACCGGGATCTGGTCGAGCGCCTCGGTGTCGTCAGGCTTGTGATCTGGTACGGTTTGAATCAAGGCGCTGCTGTCTGCTCTAATCGCCGCGCGGGCCCCGTACATGGCGCCCGTCGCTGTACGGCGCCGCGACCCCACCTTCGTCACTGGACCCGGAGACCAGCAGCCCCTCGCCGATGATCGAACAACACCGCCTCAGCATCGCGACCCGGGGTCGCGGCACCTACGAGATCACCGACGCGGTTCAGCAACGGGTGTGCCAGAGCGCCATCGTTACTGGACTTTGCCACGTCTTCGTGCATCACACCAGTGCCTCGCTACTGCTGTGCGAGAACGCCGACCCCTCGGTCCGGCACGATCTGGAGCACTTCCTCGCCCGGCTCGCCCCCGACGGCGACCCGGTCTATACCCATGCCGCCGAGGGCCCGGACGACATGCCGGCGCACCTGCGCGCCATCCTCACCAAGATGGACCTGACCCTCCCGATCAGCGACGGACGCTGCGCGCTCGGCACCTGGCAGGGGGTCTATCTCTACGAGCACCGCACCGGCGCACAGCGGCGCCGACTCACCCTCACCCTCAACGGGGTCTGAGACGCGCTCAACGCCCGGCCAGGGCCGCGCCGTGACGGGCACGGACGGCCGCGGCGAGCTGGTGCACCGCCATGGCGTAATAGGTACTGCGGTTGTAGCGGGTGATCACCCCGAAGTTCTCGAACCCCACCCAGTACTCGGTGCCACCGCGCGCATCGAGCGCCAGCAGGCTCAGCCGCCCCCGTCCCGGCACGCCGTCGAGATCGACCCCATGGGCACGCAGCGCGGCGCGGCTGTGGGCGCTGGTGAAGCCGGTCTTGAGCGCGCCGATCCCCTGCCCCGCGCTCACCCGCACGCGCATCGTCACCGGCGCGCCGGCGCGCCAGCCGTGGGCCTTGAAATAGTGGGCGACGCTGCCGATGGCGTCGGTCGGGTCCCAGAGATCGCGCACGCCGTCGTCGTCGAAGTCGACCGCGTAACGCTGGAAGCTGGTGGGCATGAACTGTCCCAGCCCCATGGCACCGGCATAGGAGCCTTGCGGCTTGCGCGGATCGACCCCGGACTCGCGCGCCATCAGCAGGAAGGCCTCGAGTTCGCCGGTGAAGTAGTCGGCGCGGCGCGGATAGGCGAAGGCGAGCGTGGCCAGGGCATCGAGGGTGCGGGTGGTACCGACATAGCCGCCGTAGCGTGTCTCGACCCCGAGGATGGCGACGATGTACTCGGGCGGCACGCCGTAGCGCGCCCCGGCACGCTCCAGGGTGGCGGCGTGGGCGCGCCAGAAGCGCACGCCGCCGGCGATGTTGTCGGCGGTGACGAACTTGCCGCGATAGCGCGTCCAGGCCCCGTTCGGCGCCCGCTTGGCGCGCGGCGCCTGACGGTCCATCAGCTCGATGATCCACTGCTCGCGGCGCGCCTCGGAGAGCAGCCCGGCGAGCACCTCGGGGGCGAAGTCGTGCTCCCGCGCCATGCGTGCGACGAAACGCGCGGCCGCATCGCTGGCGGCGAAGTCGCCGCGCACCTCGGCGTCGGCCGCCACCGGCAGGACACCGCTGGAGAAGGGGTCGAGGGCGACGCGCTGCTGGGCGCTGGCGCTGCAGCCGGCGACCAGGACCGGCACGCAGAGGGCGAGGACGAAGGCGATGCGATGCATGGCAGACCCGGTTGATGGCTGAGGTTGAAGGAAAGGAATGGACTGGCGACCGATCGCGCCGCGGGCGCTACCGCCAATGGTATGCCAGGATCGCGCGAATACCATTCGCGTCGGCGCCGGGCGGTTCAGTCGGCCAGGGCCATCACCGCATCCATCTCGACCCCGGCCCCCTTGGGCAGGGCCGCCACCCCGACCACGGCGCGCGCCGGATAGGGCTCGGAGAAGTATTCGGTCATCACTTGGTTGACCACCGGGAAATGACCGAGATCGGTGAGGAAGACATTGAGCTTGACGATGTCGGCGAGGGTGCCGTTGGCGGCCCGGGCAACCGCCGTGAGATTGTCGAAGACCCGCCGCACCTGGGCCTCGATGTCGCCCTCGACCAGGGTCATGGTCTCGGGGACCAGCGGGATCTGGCCCGAGAGATAGACGGTATCGCCGACCCGCACCGCCTGCGAGTAGGTGCCGATGGCCTGGGGGGCCTGATCGGTGGAGATGACGCGTTTGTTCATCGAAGGACCTCAGATGCTCAGGATGGCGCCGACGGGCGTCGGGGATGGCCCACGAAGCGGCGTAAATCGTTATAATCTCAGCCTTGTCGTTCTGGGATCAACCGTCATGCCTGCGCTCTACGAATCGAACATCTCCACACTGCCGCTGCTCGGTCGCGGCAAGGTCCGGGACATCTATGCCGTCGGCGAGGATCATCTGCTGGTGGTCACCAGCGACCGCCTCTCGGCCTTCGACGTGGTGCTCCCGCAGCCGATCCCGGGCAAGGGCGAGGTGCTCACCCGGGTCTCCAACTTCTGGTTCGAGCGCACCGCCGACCTGATCCCCAATCACCTCTCCGACATCCCGGTCGAGGCGGTGATCACCGACCCCGAGACACTCGCCACGCTCGGCGAGCGCGCCATGGTGGTACGCCGCCTCAAGCCGCTGCCGGTCGAGGCGATCGTGCGCGGCTACCTGATCGGCTCGGGCTGGAAGGACTATCGCGCCACCGGCGCGGTGTGCGGCATCGCCCTGCCCCAGGGCCTGCGCCAGGCCGACCAGCTCCCGGAGGCGATCTACACCCCCTCGACCAAGGCCGAGATCGGCGATCACGACGAGAACATCGACTTCGCCCGCACCGTCGAGCTGCTCGGTCGCGAACTGGCCGAGCAGGTGCGCGACACCGCCATCGCCATCTACACCAGCTGCGCGGCCTATGCGCGCGAACGCGGCATCATCATCGCCGACACCAAGTTCGAGTTCGGACTCGACGAGGCGGGCCGGCTGCACCTGATCGACGAGGTGCTCACCCCCGACTCCTCGCGCTTCTGGCCGGCCGCCGAGTACCGCCCGGACACCAGCCCGCCGAGCTTCGACAAGCAGTTCGTGCGCGACTATCTCGAGACCCTCGACTGGGACAAGACCCCGCCGGGGCCGGAGCTGCCGCAGTCGATCATCGACCGCACCGCCGCCAAGTATCTCGAGGCCGAGCAGCGCCTGACCGGCGCCTGAGTCCGCCCTCCCCGGGGGTGATCCCACACCCCCGTCGTCCAAGCCCAGCCCCGACCAGCGGGGCACGAAAAGCTGACCTAGGCCGGTATCACACACCTTGTCGATGGCCGGGAGTCGACTAGCATTAGAATCAACGGGGCAATTGTCAGTGGCCCGTGCCCACCGATGATTCATCAGGGGGCAAGCCGTCGAACTGCACGGTGAGCGGTCGGCATCCAGGGGCGGAACACCCTCGACCAGCGTGGCGAACACGGCAGGCCAGGAGCATTGGTGGCACGAGCCGTGTCGTGTCAACGAAGAAGAGAGGGCGATGACCAGTCGAATCCGCACGATCGCGATGATGGGGCTCCCGGCCCTGCTGGTGCTCGGTGGCTGCGGGCAGCAGGATCGCATCACCTACGAGATGCACATCCAACCACTGCTGGAGACCCATTGCGTCGAGTGTCACCTGCCGGGCGGCGCGGGCGCCGAGGCCAGCGGCTTCCAGGTCGTCTCCTACGACACCCTGATGAAGGGCACCAAGTTCGGTCCAGTGGTGGTGCCGGGCGATGCGCTCTCGAGCAGCCTCTACCGTCTGCTCGCCGGCGAGGTCGATCAATCGATCCGCATGCCCCACGGCAAGGATCCACTCGCACCGGAGCAGGTCGCGCTCGTCGAGACCTGGATCGAGCAGGGCGCGCCCGAGCGCTGACCCCTCCAGTCCGGCTCGCCGCAGGCGCGCACGGGACCGGGCCTCAGGCCCCCACCCCATCTTGAGCACATGCGCCCGTCCCCACCGGACGGGCGTCTCGGGGTCCCGCGAGGGGCCCCTTCGTCAATGGAGGGATATGGATGAGACTGGCCCGCAACCTGTTTGCCATCTTCGGGGTGCTCTGTCTGCTCGCCATCGGCTATGGCGCCGCACGACTGGCGCCGATCCTCGCGACCTTCGACCCCGGCGCACCCCGGGTCTATGCCGAGTTCGGCCAGCGTCTGCTCGCGACCGGCGACCCCGGCATGGCGATGATGTGGTCGGTCCCCGTCGAAGAGGGGCTCGCGACCGAGGACGTCGTCGACTCGCTCAAGAGCCTCGCCGTCTCCAACAACCTGCTGTTCGTCGGCGAATCGCCCTTCTATCAGCAGATCGAGGCGATCACCGGCGAGCCCTATCGCTATGTCAACTTCCTCTCCTTCTGCGACGCCCGGGTCGGGCGCCAGATGCTCGAGCACCGCAACGAGTACAGCGGCTTCATGCCCTGTCGCATCGCCCTGGTCGAGGACGCCGAGGGACGGCTACACCTCTACAGCATGAACCTCGACCTGCTGATCCACGGCGGTCGCCCGCTCCCCCCGGAGCTTGAGCAGTCGGCCACGCGGGTGCGCGACATCATCTGGAGCATCATGCAGGGGGCGGCGGTCGGCGAGTTCTGATCCACGGGGACGGATTTGACCTCCATCAAGGGGCGATCGACGAGAGCGGACGAGACTGCGCCCGTCCCCGCCGTCAGTGAGACGCGGGACAGGTCCCGTCCGCCCACAGGAGATCGCCCCATGTATTGCAACCAGTGTGAACAGACCTTCCGCAACAGCGCCTGCGTGAACTCGCCCGGCACCTGCGGCAAGGACGCCGACGTACAGTCGCTGCAGGAGACCCTGCTCTACGGCCTCAAGGGGATGGCCGCCTACGCCCATCACGCACGCCGCCTCGGCCACCACGACGAGACCGTCTCGGCGTTCATCGAGGAGGCGCTGTTCGTCACCATGACCAACGTCAACTTCGACCCCGAGGCGCTGCTCGACTACTGTCTGCGCTGCGGCGAGATGAACCTGCGGGTGATGGAGCTGCTCGACGCGGCCCATGTCGAGACCTTCGGCGCCCCCGCCCCGAGCCGGGTGCGCGAGGGCACCGCGGCCGGTCCCGGCATCCTCGTCACCGGCCACGATCTGCTCGATCTCTGGGAGCTGCTGTGCCAGGTCGAGGGCACCTCGATCCGCGTCTACACCCACGGCGAGATGCTCCCCGCGCACATGTACCCGAAGTTGCGCGATCATCCCAACCTGGCCGGTCACTACGGCGGCGCCTGGCAGGATCAGAAGCGAGAGTTCGCCGCCTTCCCCGGCCCGGTACTGGCCACCACCAACTGCGTGCTGATCCCACCCGAGCAGTATCGCGACCGGCTCTACACCATCCGCGCCACCGGCGTCCCCAACGCCCGGCGTCTCCCCGATGGCGACTACTCGGCGCTGATCACCGCCGCCCTGACCTGCCCGCCCTGCCCCGAGGCGCCCGCCGGCGAATCGACCATCGGCTTCCACCGCCAGGTGCTGCTCGATCAGGCACCGACCCTCGTCGAGGCGGTCAGGTCCGGCGCGATCAGCCACTTCTTCGTCATCGGCGGCTGCGACGGTGCCGAGAAGGGGCGCAACTACTTCACCGACTACGCCCGCGCCACCCCGCCGGACTCCTTCATCCTCACCCTCGGCTGCGGCAAGTACCGCATCCGCGACCACGACTACGGCGAGCACCTGGGGCTGCCGCGGCTGCTCGACATGGGCCAGTGCAACGACGCCTATGGCGCCATCGCCGTCGCCGCCGCGCTGGCCGAGGCCTGCGATTGCGGCATCAACGACCTGCCGCTGACCCTGGTGGTGAGCTGGTTCGAGCAGAAGGCGGTGGCGGTGCTGCTGAGCCTGCTGCATCTTGGCGTGCGCGGCATCACCCTCGGCCCCAACCCGCCGGCCTTCATCACCCCCGGTGTGTTCGCGATCCTGCAGCAGCGCTACGACCTGCGCCTGACCGGCCAGGACCCCGCGGGCGATCTGGCGCGCGCGCTGGCCGCGGCCTGAGGGTCACTCCGGCCCGAGCCCAGGCTCGAGCGCGGCGAGTTCGACCAGCCGGGGGCGATCGAGCAGGGTCACATGACGCCCCTCGAGCGCGATCACACCGGCATCGACGAACTGACGCAGCGCCCGCGACAAGGTCTCGGGCTGGATCGACAGACGCGAGGCAAGCACCCCCTTGGGGACCTCCAGGCGCAGCGCGCGCCGCTCCGGCGGCAGCCGTTCGAGCAGATAGCGCGCCAGCCGACCGCTGGCGGTGTGCAGGGTGAGATGGTCGATCTCGCCGATCAGGCCACGCAGCCGCTGGCTCAGCGCCCCGAGCAGCAGGAAGCAGGTGTCGACCGATTCGCGCAGCATGGCGGCGAAGTCGGCCGCGTCGATCGCGATCAGCTCGGTCGGCGCGAGCGCGCTGGCGCACACCGGATAGCTCGGGCGGTTGAGGAACATCAGCGCTTCGGCGAAGGTCTGCCCGGGGGAGACGATCTCGATCACCTTGCGCGCGCCATCGGGCGCGAGCCGGTAGAGCTGCATCTGCCCGGCGCATACCAGGAAGAAACGCTCGGCCGCGTCGCCCTGGAGAAACAGCGACTGCTCGGCGGCCAGGGTGAGACGGGTGGTCCGCGCGGCGACCCGCTCGAGCTGCGCCGGTTCGAGCCGCGCGAGCAGGGGCGCGGCGCGCAATGACTCGATGATCTCGCGTTGCGACACTGTCCATCCCCAAGGTTTCGACCGTTCGTCGTCCATGCTAGCGCAGCCGGGCAGGCGACGCAGGCCGGGTATACTCTGGGAGACGCGCGCCGAGCGGCCGCATCCGTGGGGCGCAGCGCCAGCCGATCGCGTCCCGAACGAGAACCCCGCAACGAGACCCAGACATGCTCACGATCTTCTTTGGCGACATCAAGCACGGTCGTCTCTCCCGCCTCGCCTATCTCGGCTGTCACGCCGCCCTGATCGCCCTGCTGGTGCTGGCCAGCTTCGGCCTCGCCAAGGGGCCCGAGGACTCGGCGCTGATCGCCGACATCAAGCTGGCGGTGCTGGTCGCCATCGCCGCCGTGCTGCTGGTCGCCCAGGCCAACATCGCCGCCAAGCGCATCCGTGACGCCGGGCTGCCCGGCTGGTGGATACTGCTGTTGATCGCGCTGCTCAGCCTGATGATCGGGGCGCTGTTCGGTCACGAGCTGATCGCCGGTCTCGATCTGCTGCTGCTGCTGCTGCTACTGGTGCTGCCGACCGAGGCATTCGGTAGACGCGAGGCCTGAGCCACGCATCGCACCCGCTGGTCCGGCGCGCTACAATGGTGCCCCGACCAGCCTCGGACACCGTCCCCGATGAAAAGGCCGTCGCCCTCCCTCCTGCTCGTCCTCGCGCTCGGCGGCGCGCTGCTGCTGTGGTGGTACATCAGTCGACCCGGACCGCCCCGGGTCGAGTTGGTCGCGGTCAGCGAGGGCGCCATCGAGCGGCTGGTCGCCAACACCCGCGCCGGCACCGTCAAGGCCTGTCGGCGTGCCCGACTCGCGCCCAGCCTGGGCGGTCAGATCGCCCGTCTCGAGGTCCACGAGGGCGATCGGGTGGGCGCCGGCGAGCTGCTGCTCGAACTCTGGAACCGCGACCTCGTCGCCCGTGTCGAGCTCGCCGAGCGCGAGGCCGAAGCGGCCACGGCCCGCGCCCGCGCCGCCTGTCTGCACGCCGAGCAGGCCGGGCGCGAGGCCGAGCGCCAGCGCCGGCTCGATACCCGTGCGATGACCTCGGAGGAGGCGCTCGACCGTGCCCAGACCGCCGCCCGCGCCGGCGCAGCCGAGTGCGAGGCGGCACGCGCCAACGCCGAGGTCAGCCAGGCCCAGATCGGGGTTGCGCGTGCCGAGCTGGAGCGGACCCGGCTCGTCGCCCCCTTCGCCGGAGTGGTCGCCGAGGTCTCGGGCGAGCTCAACGAGTACGTCACCCCCTCGCCGCCGGGCATCCCCACACCCCCTGCGATCGATCTCATCGACGACGCCTGCTACTACATCTCCGCCCCCATCGACGAGGTCGACGCCGCGCGCATCGCCCTCGGGCTGGAGGCGCGGATCACCCTCGATGCATTCGGCGATCGGGTCTTCGCCGGGGTGGTGCGCCGCATCGCTCCCTATGTCTTCGACCAGGAGAAGCAGGCGCGTACCGTCGAGATCGAGGTGGTGATGACCGAACCGCCGACCGACACGCCACTGCTCGCCGGCTACAGCGCCGACGTGGAGATCGTGGTCGAGCGCCGCGAACAGGTCCTGCAACTGCCCACCGCGGCGATCCAGGCCGGCCTCACGCCAAGCGTGCTGTTGTTCGATCCGACCAGCGGACGACTGCAACGACGCGAGATCCGCATCGGGATCGAGAACTGGGAGCGCACCGAGATCCGCTCCGGTCTCGCGCCCGGCGACCGCGTGGCGCGCACGCTCGGCGGTGAGGACGTGACCGACGGCGCTCGTATCGAGCCGGCGCCATGATCGCGCTCCGGGGGATCAGTCGCAGCTTCCGTGTCGGCGAGCAGCAGGTGCGGGCTCTGCATGGGGTGGAGCTGGATATCGACACTGGCGACTATGTCGCCATCATGGGCCCGTCGGGATCGGGCAAGAGCACCCTGCTCAACATCCTCGGTCTGCTCGACCGCCCGGACCAGGGCCGCTACCGGCTCGACGACATCGAGACCACCGGCCTCGACGAGGAGGCGCGCGCTGCGCTGCGCGGCAACCGCATCGGTTTCGTCTTCCAGTCCTTCCACCTGATCCCGCGACTGAGCGCCGCGGAGAACGTCGAGCTGCCGCTGATGCTCGCCGGCATCGCACCCGCGGCGCGAGGCGAGCGAGTCGCCCAGGCGCTCGACCGGCTGGGGCTGACCGACCGCGCCGACCACCGCCCCGACCAGCTCTCCGGCGGCCAGCGCCAGCGCGTGGCGATCGCCCGGGCCACGGTGATGCAACCGGGGCTGCTGCTCGCCGACGAACCCACCGGCAACCTCGACCGACGCTCGGGCGATGAGGTGATCGCCACCCTCGAGGCGCTCAACGACCAGGGCGTCACCCTGGTGGTGGTCACCCACGACCCGGTCGTGGGCGGACGCGCCGGACGGCGCATCGACATGGAGGACGGCGGCATCCGTGCCCACTGACGGTCCACACCGAGGCCTCTGCATGGACGCACGTGCACCAGGACGGCAGGATTCGCCCCATCGCACTTCGCGATCCCAGGCAACACACCTGTACCAGGCACCCTCGCCATGCCCATGCCACTGCAGTCGCTGAAGCGCCTGCTCGAGACGCCACAGCGCTTTGCTCGGGACCCGCTGCTGTTTCGTCGCGCGCAGCTGCTCAACTTCACCCTGCTCGCCCTCATTGCAGTGATGACCATCGCCGCACTGTTCAACCTCATCGTCCTCGGCGACTCGACGCTCGCCCGGATCCAGCTGGCGATGGTGGCGACCATACTGCTGGCGCTATGGCATTTTCGCCGTCGCGCCAGCCTGCAGGGTCCGGCGTGGCTGGCCTCGTCTTGCGCCGGCGCGATGCTGCTGTACCTGATCATCCAAGCCAAGGGGGATAGCACCCCCTACCTGATGCTGTTGCTCTACCCCTTGTTCGCCTACCCGCTGCACGGCCCGCGTGCCGCCACCCTCGCCTATCTGGTCTTCGTCGCCGCCGTCCTCGCCGTCTTTGCCTACGACTGGCTGCACTGGGACGTGCTCAACCCCGCCAGGAAGCTGTTCAATACCCTGGTCACACTGGTGGTCGGCGGTGGCATCATCTACTACTACGAGCACACCCGCGAGGAGACGCTCAACCGGACACGCATCCTGTCGATGACCGACCCGCTCACCGGTCTCTGGAACCGCACCATGTTCGACGAGATGCTCGCGCGCGAGATCGCCAAGACCGGTCGTCATCAGCGCTGTTTCTCGCTGATCCTGCTCGATCTCGACCACTTCAAGCGGATCAACGACACCCTGGGACACGATGTCGGCGACGCGGTACTGCACGAGTTCGCGCGGCTGCTCGCCACACGCACGCGCGCCAGCGACAGTCTGGCGCGCTGGGGCGGCGAGGAGTTCGCGCTGATCCTGCCCGACACCTCGCGCCGTCAGGCCGAGCAGCTCGCACGCGACCTGCTCGGGACCGTCCGCGCACACCGTTTCCCCCGTGCCGGACGGGTCACCGCAAGCCTCGGGGTCGGCACCTTCTGTCCCGGCAACGACCGCGCGACCTTCTTCCGCGCAATCGATCAGGCCCTCTATCGCGCCAAGCGTCAGGGGCGCGACCGCTATGCCATGACCGAGGACGACCAGGCAGCCGACTGATGCGCCCCCGCGACACCGCCACCACCGCACTGCGCGCGCTCGTCGCCCACCCCGGCCGCGCCGCGCTGACCCTGCTGGCCGTCGCCCTCGGCTGCGCGGCGGTGGTCGTCCTGTCGGGGATCGGCGATGGCGCGCGCCGCTTCGTGCTCGACGAGTTCAGCCAGCTCGGCACCCGGCTGCTGATCGTCGTCCCCGGGCGCAACGAGACCACCGGGGGCGCACCACCCCTGCTCGGCGAGACCCCACGCGACCTCACCCTGGACGACGCCCTGGCGCTGCTGCGCGCCCCGGGGGTCGCGCGGGTCGCCCCGGTAGCGATGGGCGAGGCCCCGGTGTCGACCGGGGCGCTGGCGCGCGAGGTCGGCATCCTCGGCACCACCGCCGACTATCTCGCCATCCGCGAACTGACGCTGGCCGCCGGGCGCTTTCTGCCCGGCGCCGATCCCGGGCGCGCGGCGCCGGTGGCGGTGCTCGGCGCGACCCTGGCGCGCGAGCTGTTCGGCACCGCCAGCCCGCTCGGGCAGCGCATCCGGATCGCCGACCGGCGCTTCCGGGTGATCGGCGTGCTCGCCGGCGGCGGTGTGTCGCTGGGCACCGACATGGCCGACCTGGCACTGATCCCGGTGGCCTCGGCCCAGGCGGTGTTCGACAACCCCGGGCTGTTCCGGGTGCTGGTCCAGGGGCGAGTCGGCGCCGATCTGACGGTCACCGCCGAGCAGATCCGTGCCATCGTCCGCGACCGCCACGAGGGCGAGGACGATGTCACCGTGATCACCCAGGACGCGCTGCTCGGCACCTTCGACCAGATCCTCTCGACGCTCACCCTGGCGGTGGCGGCGATCGCTGCGATCAGCCTGGTGGTCGCCGGGGTGTTGATCATGAACGTGATGCTGGTGTCGGTCTCCCAGCGCAGCGCCGAGGTCGGGCTGCTCAAGGCGCTGGGGGCGAGTGCGGCCCAGGTGCGCGCGCTCTTCCTCACCGAGGCCCTGATACTCGGTGCGCTCGGCAGTCTCGCCGGGCTGGGGTGCGGTCACGCCCTGCTCTGGCTGATCGACCGCCAGTTCGCCGGGTTCACCCTCGCCGCACCCCTCTGGGCGAGCCTGGCGGCGGTGCTCACCGCACTGGGCAGCGCGCTGGTGTTCGGACTGCTGCCGGCACGACGGGCCGCGCGGCTCGATCCGGTCGCGGCGCTCAACGGTCGTTGAGGCACGGAACGATGCGCACCACGGACCTGATGCGTTATGCCCTGGGCGCGGTCGGCGAGCGCCCCGGTCGCAGCCTGTTGACGGTGCTCGGGATCGCCATCGGGGTCGCCGCGGTGGTGCTGCTGACGGCGATCGGCGAGGGCGTGCACCGCTTCGTGCTCGCCGAGTTCAGCCAGTTCGGCACCAACCTGATCGCCGTCTCGCCGGGACGCACCACCACCCTGGGGATGTCCGGGGCGCTGGTCTCCAACGTCCGGCCACTGAGCCTGGAGGATGCCCGTGCGCTCGCGCGTCTCCCCGAGGTCGAGGCAGTGGTCCCCGTGGTGCAGGGCAATGTCGCCGTCGAGCACGCCGGGCGCAGCCGCCGCACCACGGTGTTCGGCGCCGGTCCCGGGGTCCCCGAGATCTGGTCGATGCGGCTGGCCAGCGGTCGCTTCCTCCCCGAACGCGGCGCCAATCCGCCGGCCTTCGCGGTGCTGGGGGCGGAGCTGGCGGTGCAGCTGTTCGGCCGGCACTCGCCGCTCGGCGCCCGTATCCGCATCGGCGGCGAGCCCTATCGGGTGATCGGGGTGATGGCGCGCAAGGGCCAGATGCTCGGCTTCGACCTCGACGACACCCTCTACATCCCCGCCGAGCGGGCGCTGGCACTGTTCGACCGCGACAGCCTGATGGAGATCGACCTGCTCTACGACCGTCATGCCGACAGCGCGGTGGTGGCCGAGCGGGTGCGCACGCTGCTGATCCGTCGTCATGGCACCGAGGACTTCACCATCACCACCCAGGACCAGATGCTCGCGGTACTCGGGTCGGTGCTCGGCGCGCTGACCACGGTGGTCGGGGCGCTCGGCGCGATCTCGTTGCTGGTCGGCGGGATCGGCATCCTCACCATCATGACCATCGCCGTCGGCGAGCGTCGGCGCGAGATCGGGCTGCTGCGCGCGCTCGGCGCCGGACGCGAGCAGATCCGCTGGCTGTTCCTGCTCGAGGCGATGCTGCTGGCGCTGCTCGGCGGACTCGTCGGACTCGCCATCGGCGCACTGGTGGTGGTGCTGCTCGGGCTCGCACTGCCGGGGCTGCCGCTGCAACCGGCCTGGGACTTCGTGTTGCTGGCCGAGTGCGGCGCACTGCTGCTCGGGCTGGTCGCCGGGGTCGTCCCGGCGCTGCGCGCGGCGCGACTCGACCCGGTGCGGGCACTGCACGAGCAATGAGCCGCGCGGGTTGGACGGAAAGGGGAACTGGGGTTAGAGTCGCCGAAACACTCGGCGGTGGAGCACGATGATGCCGACCCCAGCACCCGCACAACCGCTTCGCGATCCAGCCGCAGCCCTTGCCAGCGTGGGCGGCGACGCTGAGCTCGCCCACGAGCTGTTCTGCGCCCTGCGCGCGGAGCTGCCGGCCGAACTCGAGGCGCTGCGCGCCTGTCGAGCCGAGAGCGACTGGCCGGGCCTGGCCGACTACGTCCATCAGATGCGCACGGTCATCCGCTACTGTGGCGTACCGGCACTCGATGCCGCACTCGACGCGCTCGAGCGCGCCGCTCGCATCGGTGACGCCCTGCGCATCGATCACGATATCGAGCAGGTCGCGACCCAGGCCGGACGACTGAACAGCATGCCGGATCGGGAGACGATCGAACACGGATAGAAAGCCAACCAAACCGCACTCGCCCCCCCCCGCCAGTCTCCCTCCTCGCCCGCTCCAGGTGCACCCTTTTCCGCTCCCGCCGACGCCTCAGAGGCCCCGGCGAGCCAACAGGCACGGCCCGGCAATCAGATTCTCTGATAGCGAAAACAAAGATTTAAATGAAACAAAATCCACGAGCGGGTTGATTCGTGGTGTCAGCCCTGTAGGATAAAACCCTCTTCCAGTCGGGGCCACCCCGACCATCATCCGGCGGCATCCAGCTGCCACTTCGAGTGCGCAATCGCGCTGTTTTCAGTGAGCGCCCCCTGTATACCAGGGTGTATTCCGGCGCCACAAGAAGACCTCTCGTGTATCGCCATGCCGTGCGCCATCTCCGCACTGGCCACTGAATCGCCACCCCGCGAGGCGTACACACGTCATCACCACCGACCCGAGCAGGCCCAGGAGCGACGCCATGTACAACCCCACGCATACCCAGCAGGACTATGGCAACGACCCGCTTGCAGTCAGACACACCGATCACTACCAGGCCGAATACATCCAGTCCTTCGTCGAGAAGTGGGACCAGCTGATCGACTGGGACGGACGCGCCCAGAGCGAGGGCGACTTCTTCGTCCGGGTACTGCGCGAGCACGGTGCACGCAAGGTGCTGGATGTGGCCACCGGCACCGGCTTCCACTCGGTCCGGTTGCTCAAGGAAGGGTTCGAGGTCACCAGCGCCGACGGTAATCCCAACATGTTGGCCAAGGCCTTCGCCAACGCCCGCAGCCACGGCAAGCTGCTGCGCACCGTGCAGGCCGACTGGCGCTGGCTCAACCAGGACGTCCACGACTATTACGACGCGGCGATCTGTCTCGGCAACTCCTTCACCCATCTGTTCGACGAGCGCGACCGCCGCAAGGCACTCGCCGAGTTCTACGCCACACTGCGTCACGACGGCATCCTGATCATCGACCAGCGCAACTACGACGCCCTGCTCGATCACCAGGTCGCGCCCAGCCACGACTTCTACTACTGCGGCGACAACGTCCGCGCCACCCCCGAGCACGTCGACGACTCGCTCGCCCGCTTCCGCTACGAGTTCCCCGGCGAGAACGTCTTCCATCTCAACATGTTCCCGCTGCGCAAGAACTATCTGCGCCGGTTGCTGCACGAGGTCGGCTTCCAGAAGGTGACCACCTACGGCGACTTCAAGGAGACCTATCGCGAGGATCAGCCCGATTTCTTCATCCACGTCGCCGAGAAGCGCTATCGCCAGGAGGACGAGAACGCATGAGCGCACCCTACTCCGAGGTCGTCGAGACCGCCCGCAACTATTACAACAGCGAGGATGCCGACAACTTCTACTTCCACGTCTGGGGCGGTGAGGACATCCATATCGGCATCTACCAGCATGCCGACGAGGCGATCGCCACGGCCAGCCGCCGTACCGTCGAGCGCATGGCGACGGTCGCCGCGCCCATCACCCCGGAGACCCGGGTGCTCGACATCGGCTCGGGATTCGGCGGCGCGGCGCGCTATCTCGCCGCCACCTTCGGCTGCACGGTGACCTGCCTGAACCTCAGCGAGAAGGAGAACGCGCGCAACCGCGCGATGAATCGAGAGCAGGGACTGGAGGATCGCATCGATGTGCGTGACGGCAGCTTCGAGTCGATCCCGCTCGCCGAGACGAGCGTCGATCTGGTGTGGTCGCAGGACGCCATCCTGCACAGCGGCGAGCGCGAGCGGGTGATTGCCGAGGTGGCACGGGTGTTACGCCCGGGCGGGCGCTTCGTCTTCACCGACCCGATGCAGACCGACGACTGTCCGTCAGGGGTGCTGCAGCCGGTGCTCGAGCGTATCCATCTCAGCACACTGGGGTCATTCAGGTTCTATCGTACGACGGCCGTGGACAACGGGCTCGAGGAGGTCGAGATCATCGATCTCACCGAACAGCTGGCGGTTCACTATAGCCGGGTCGGGGAGGTGCTGGAGAGGTCGCGCGAA
This sequence comes from Marichromatium sp. PS1, assembly GCF_041155115.1. NCBI lineage: Bacteria > Pseudomonadati > Pseudomonadota > Gammaproteobacteria > Chromatiales > Chromatiaceae > Marichromatium > Marichromatium sp. PS1. Next base: position 1,269,450 of record NZ_BAAFHB010000002.1, on the reverse strand, counting down.
CAGCTGGCAGGGAAGATCTCGGCGAATTATGCCGCGCGCATGCAGGAGGGTCTCACGCGCTGGGTCGAGGCGGGGCGCGCCGGCTATCTGCGCTGGGGGATCATGCACTTTCGTAAACGCACCGACTGAATCGGCTCACATCCGACGGGCATGGGCGTCGGGAGAACAGCGGATCGGGTGACGGGCACCCGATCCGCGCCCTGATCGGCCCGGGCCCCAGGGGCCGGGCCAGGATCAGGCTCAGACCGGGTTGACGTTCTCGGCCTGGGGGCCTTTCGGGCCCTGGGTGACCTGCATGGTCACCTGCTGACCCTCGAGCAGGGTCTTGCGGCCACCAGCGCCATTGATCGCGCTGTAATGCACGAAGACGTCCTTGCCGCCTTCACGCGCAATAAAACCGTAACCCTTCTCGTCGTTGAACCACTTAACCGTCCCGGAAACCATTTCGCCTGGCATATCAACCTCATCACAATATAAAGCACCGGCATTCATCTCGCCGGTATTGCTAAAAATCCGCGTCCCGCACGCAATTACGAGCGCGGCTTCATCACCCTGTCACGGACAGGATGACGAATCGAACGGGAGCCACGCAGGCATCCCGCAATCGGTGGCGACACCAGGTGTCGCACCATATCCGTTATCGACCCGTGTCGATGAACGAGACCAGGCTTCCGCGGCGTGCCGAGCGCCACACACCACTCAGTGGCGTGCGAAATGCCGTTCGGCATACCTCCACGAGCACGGACGACCTGTCATCACACACTGATGACCATGGCTGTCCTGACCGGGGGAAGGGGCATCATCGTGACCGAGCATCAACCGTTCGGCAGCGACGCTCACACAGAGCGGCAGTCGCTTTCGCGGTGATCTCAAGGCCCGTGGCCCCATGCGATTGATCGGGCGGTATTGGTTCCGAGCGGGACGACCACTGGCCACCTAGGGCGGCACTGGGCCGGTTCGCCGGGCCCGCGGCCAAGATGACCGTCAACCCGACACCGGACTCCGACTCCATGGGGTCCCGCGTAACTATCCTTCCATCAAGCACACGCATCCGGCGTATTCGTTCTCGAGGTGATGCGTCCTGCATCACCAGTGCTTCTTCGTCATTATGCGATTCTATTTGGCCAGTGTAAACCGGAGAACGTAATCGCAACATGGGCGTTCGCCGTCATCCCTTTTGCACCGTTTCATTATCACCACATCATCACCAGGACCACTCAGGCAACACGGCCAGCGGCTGTCATTGCTATCGGGACGAACATGATGGATACACCTCGCCTGTTCCACGCAAGACGACAGCCATGCGGTCGGGACAACGAGCGTTGGGGGAAATGCGATGGTGATCGGCGGTGATACCGCGAGTGGGGGAAATGCGACGGAGGCGGCCTTCAGTAAAGCGGAATCGAAATTCTCATGCCGGCTAGTGTAACCCTGAATCCCGCCCTTGGCGACGAAAATCTGCGTCTGGCGCACCGCACGCTCAGGATTCGATGAAGCTCGACTCGGACTCGATGCGTTGAACCGCCGGGTACATCAGGTCCTGATAGGGCATGCTGACGAAGTGCCCCTGGATGGCATCGACCCCGGCGCTGAACAGCATCGGCAGCAGCCGGGCGCTCTCCACGGCCAGCGCGATCACCTGGATGTCGCGGGCATGGGCGCAACCGACCAGACGGTCGAGATCCCGCTGTTCGACCTCGCCCTCGACCAGACCACGGGTGATCCTGCGGTTGAGCTTGACATGGGTCATCAGCCCGCCGTGACGCTCGAGAAAGCGACAGTCGCCGACACCGGGGTCTTCCAACAGGAGACCATGACGATTGAGACGCAGCAGCTCGGCGAGTTGCTCCACCCCCTCGGGTTCGCGCACGAAGGCATCGCGATGGAGCTCGACCACGATCGAGCCCGAGGAGATACGCGCCGCCGAGGTGAAGCCGCCGATGGCCTTGATCAGGGCGCGCGAACGCAGGGTCTCGGTAGCGAGGTTGACGAACAGCATGGCATCGGCGCGACCGGCACCTTGCAGCTCCTCGAGGATGGTCAGCGCCCGCCGGTAGATCCACAGATCGATCTTGCCCATCCAGCCCGCCTCGGCGATGGTCGGCAGGAAGTCGCCGGGCAGCATCAGCGCCCCGGACTCGTCCTTGAGCCGCACCAGTGCCTCGAACTGACTGCGGGCCCGCTCGGGCGCCTCGAGCGGCACGATCGGCTGGAACTCGAGGGTCAGACCGCCCTCATCGATCAGCGACTTGATCCGCAACTGCTCGGCCGATAACCCGGACTCGTGGACGGTGGTTTCGGCGACGAACTCGGTCTGGGGCTCGGAATCATGGGTCGCGGCCTTGCTCAGGTCGGTGATGGTCGGGATCACCACAGCACGCCCTCCTCGCCGCCCCTCACGACTGTCGGCATGCCCCGGCGCCACCCCCGGCGATGCGGTCTCGACCTGCTCGAGCATGCGCAAGCGCCGGCGCAGCACGGCATTGCCGAGTTCGCGCTCGCAGACCATCAGCAAGTGGTCGGTATCGCCCTTCATCACCACATCGGCCGCGCCCCACCGATAGCCCTCGGCCGGCGAGAGCTGGCTGTCTCTGGGCTTGATCAGCACCACCGATGCATCGAGGACGTCACCGATCGTATCAAGACGCTCATCGAGGGCCAGATCGAAGAAGGACCCGGCCTCACACAACACCAGATCCCAGTGTCCCGGTTCGCTCAGGGCCTGATCGAGCGACGCCTGATCACTGGCCGCGTTCAGCGCAACCTTGACCCCCCGGCGACCGAGCAACGCAGGGATGCGTAGCTTGAAGGGTTCGGGGTCCACACACAGGATGTGCTTTTTCTCGATCATCCAAGGTCCATTGGTGAGTGGTTGCGCCAGCAGCGAGTCCAATGCGCAAAAATAAGTCGAGCACAGAACTAACGCAACCCCAAAGGATCGAGCGCGCCAGCACAACACCCCGTCCCGAGATGAATCGAAGGCGTCAGACTCCTGTCGAATCACAACGCCAGACGGCCGTCACCGGCAACATCGGGCATCCCCGCCTAGACCTCAGCGGTCGCGATCATCTTCGGCCGCTTGCGGATCCGCTCCCAGACCAATTCGTGGAAGAAATAGGCCACGGTGTTGATCATCGGCTCGACCAGGGCGATGGCGCCGCCGACGACCCAGCTGCCGGTCATCACATAGGCCACGGTGAAGGCCACCGTCATGTGCACCGCGCCGAAGGTGAGTGTCTTGATCATGGTCGCTACCCTCCTCGATTACCTTGAGGACAAGCATAGACCCAGACCGCCTTTAAATGAAATAGATTCTCATTTACGCCCCAATAGGCATGGACGATCACGCCCCGGCCCGGCACTCAGCGCCCGGCCTCGACGAGGAGACAATGGACACGATGCGTCGCACTGACCGCCCGCCCCTCGGGATAGGCCAGGGCGCACTCGGGGCGTGCCTCGGGGCAGCGCGGATGGAAGTGACAGCCCGGCGGCGGCGCACTCGGCGAGGGCATGTCGCCCTCCAGACGCAGGGTACGCCGCTCGGCCCGGGGGTCGGCCACCGGCACCGCCGAGAGCAGCGCGCGGGTATAGGGATGACGCGGACGCTCGAGGATCTCATCGACCCTTCCCCGCTCGACCACCCGGCCCAGATACATCACCGCGACCTCGTGGGCGAGATAGGCGACCACCGACAGGTCATGGGTGATGAACAGATAGGACAGACCGAGACGGGCCTGGAGATCCTTGAGCAGGTTGAGGATCTGCGCCTGCACCGAGACGTCGAGCGCGCTGGTCGGCTCGTCGCAGACGATCACCCTGGGGTCGACGGCGAGCGCGCGGGCGATACAGATGCGCTGACGCTGCCCGCCGGAGAACTCGTGCGGATAGCGCTCGACGGCCGCACCCGGCATCCCTACCAGCTCGAGCAGCTCGGCGGCGCGGCGCAACCGCTCCGGGCGGGTGCGCGCCAGCCCCAGCGCTTGCAGCCCCTCGCCGATCACGTCACCGACCAGCATGCGCGGATTCATCGAGGCGTGCGGGTCCTGGAAGATGATCTGCAGGTCCTTGCGGAAGCGGCGCATCCGGCGATGGCCGAGCCCAGCCAACTCGTGGCCCTGGTAACGGATCGAGCCGGCGGTGGGCGCGATCAGCTGCAGCAGCGCCTTGCCGGCAGTGGTCTTGCCGCAGCCGGACTCGCCGACCAGCGCCAGGGTACGGCCCGGGCGCAATTGCAGTGACACCCCGTCGACCGCGCGCACCTGCCCGACCACCCGGCGCAGCACCCCACGATGGATCGGGAAGTGCACCTTGAGATCGGCGACCTCGAGCAGCGGGGCCGCATCCTCCCCGGCGGGCGCATGCTCACCCTCCGCCACCGCAGGCGCGGCCACGGTGGCGGCGTCGACCTGGTCGGCGTCCCACAGATGGCAGCGCACCCAGTGCCCCGCCCCGGCCTCGTGCCAGCGCGGCAACTGCTCGGCGCAGCGCGCGAGCGCGCGCGGACAGCGCTCGACGAAGCGACAGCCGGTGAACGCGCGATCGAGCGGCGGCACCCGCCCGGGGATGGCCGCAAGCCGCGCGCCGCGCTTGTCCGCCGTCGGCAGGCTGTCGAGCAGCATGCGGCTGTAGGGGTGCGCGGGCGCGGCGAAGAAGGCGGCGGTGGTTGCCGTCTCGACGATCTCGCCGGCATACATCACCGCCAGCCGCTCGGCGGTCTCGGCCACCACCCCGAGGTCGTGGGTGATCAGCAACACCGCCAGCCCGCTTTGCTGCTGCAGGGTCTTGAGCAGGCCCAGCACCTGCGCCTGGATGGTGACATCGAGCGCGGTGGTCGGCTCGTCGGCGATCAGCAGCTCGGGATCACCGGCGAGCGCCATGGCGATCATCACCCGCTGTTTCATCCCGCCCGAGAGCTGGTGCGGATACTCGCGCGCGCGCCGCTCGGGGTCGGGGATGCCGACCGCGTGCAGCAACTCCAACACCCGCGCATCCACCGCCGCAGCAGCGGCGCCCGCGTGCAGCCGCACCGCCTCGGCGATCTGCGCGCCAATCCGCATCACCGGGTTGAGCGAGGTCTGCGGCTCCTGGAAGATCATCGCCAGACGCGCGCCACGCACCCGGCGCATCTCGGCCTCGCTGAGCCGCAGCAGGTCGACCCCGTCGAGTCGCACCGCACCGGACTCGATCCGTCCCGCAGGCGGCAGCAACCGCATCAGCGACAGCGCGGTCATCGACTTGCCGCAGCCCGACTCGCCGAGCAGCGCGAAGGTCTCGCCGCGCGCCAGCTCCAGTCGCAGGTCGTCGACCACCCGCGCCGCGCCGATGGTGGTACTCAGCCCCTCGACCTCGAGCAGCGGCGCGCTCATCGCCAGCCCCCCGGGACGACGAGGATGACGGACGCGTGGCGACGATGGCGGATCACGGCGAGGGACCTCCGGGGTTGGGTGGACACGACGGCTCAGGCGGCGCCGCGCAGGCGCGGGTCGAAGGCATCGCGCACCACGTCGGCAAACAGGTTGGCGGCGAGCACCAGGGTGAACATGAACACGAAAGCGGCGCTCAGCGACCACCACACCACCGGTTCGCGCGCCAGCTCCAGCCGCGCGCCGTTGATCATGTTGCCCCAGCTGTTCATGGTCGGGTCGACCCCGATGTTGACATAGGAGAGCACCGCCTCGGCCAGCACCAGACCGCTGAAGTCGAGCACCAGGGTGATCAGCACGATGTGCATCACGTTGGGCAGGATGTGACGACCGATGATGGTGAAATGACCGACCCCGAGCGCGCTGGCGGCCTGGACATAATCCGACTCGCGAAGCTTGAGCGTCTCGCCCCGCAGCAACCGGCACAGCCCGGTCCAGCTGGTCACGCCGAGGATCAGGCAGAGAAAGAGCAGGCGCAGGTCGGCGCGCTCGACCAGGCTGGCGAAGTCCTCGGCGTGGTTGCTCATGTAGACCTGCAGCATCAGCACCGCCGCGGCGATCAGCAACACCCCGGGGATGGCGTTGAGGGTGGTGTAGAGATACTGGATCAGGTCATCGACCCAGCCCCTGAAGTAACCGGCCATGATCCCCAGCAGCAGCGCCGCGGGCAGCATCACCAAGGTGGTCAGGGTGCCGATCAGCAGCCCGGTGCGCACGCTCTTGAGCGCCTGGTAGAGCACGTCCTCGCCGACCTTGTCGGTGCCGAGGACATGATAGTGACCGGCGAGCAGCGCCACCGCCCCGCCGAGCGCCAGGATCGACGCCAGGGTGAGCAGCGCCGCACGCCACGGCACCTCGGTGCGCCCGGCTTTGATGCGCGCGCGCATCAAAGCCGGGGTGATGCCGCGCCGCCGCGCCAGTGCCGCGCTCAGCGCGAACAGGATCGCCCCCCACAGCGCCAGCCCCAGCAGCGCGCCGAGCAGCCCGCGCCAGAGGATGTCGAGACCACGCGCGGCGGGGTCGTCGAGATGGGCACCACCGTGCGCCAGACGGGGATAATCGCGCAGCACCCGGCCATCGGGCAGCTCGATCGCCTCCTTGACGTAGAGATGGGTGGCGAAGGGCGCCGAGTAGGTCTTCTCCGACTGGCTGCGCAGCCCGGCGAGCGCCAGGTCGAGCAGGCTCAGCACCTCGGGCGAGTAGCGCGTCTCGGCGCTCGTCGCGCCGGACTGGTCAGCGAGGCGCAGCCGCAGATGCACCGAGTCGAGCACCGCGACCAGCAGATAGCAGCCGAGCACCACCAGGGTGACCACCCCGATGCGCGAGCGCGCCACCCGACGCCAGGGCGCGCGCAGGTGCTCGTGGCGCGCGGCGTGCCAGGCGAACCCGCCGAGCAGCGCCAGCAACAGATAGAGCAGCGCGTCGGTCCACAGCACCACCGGCATCAACGGCATGGCATCGCTCCACTCATTGCAGCCGCACCCGCGGGTCGGCGAGGGTGTAGGAGATGTCGGTGAGGATCAGCCCGAGGATATAGAGCACGGCGCCGAGGAACACCATCGAGCGAACGATGGCGAAGTCCTGGTTGCTGATCGCATCGATGGTGTAGCTGCCCAGCCCCGGGATGGCGAAGAAGGACTCGGTGATCAGGCTACCCATGAACAGCAGCGGCAGCACCACCACCACCCCGGTGAGGATCGGGATCAGGGCGTTGCGCAACACGTGGCGGAACAGCACCAGGCGCTCGCCCAGCCCCTTGGCGCGGGCGGTACGGACATAGTCGCGACCGATCTCCTCGAGAAACAGGGTGCGATACCAGCGTGTCCCCGCACCGATACCGCCGATCACCCCGACGATCACCGGCAGCACCAGGAACTTCAACCCGGCCAGCCCGCTGTCGTAGCCCGAGATCGGCACCAATTGGAACAGCTTACCGAGCAGGAACTGGCCGCCGATGATGTAGAACAACCCCGAGATCGACATCATCGTCACCAGCAGCACCACGCTGGCCAGATCGACATAGGTGGCGCGGAAGAAGACGATGAACAGCGCATAGCTGATGTTGAAGGCCAGCCCCACCAGCAGCACCGGCAGCGCGATCGCCAGGCTCGGCCACATCCGCTGGGCGATATCACGCCCGATGTCGCGCCCATCGTCGGAGCTGCCGAAGTCGAAGACGAACAGCCGCACCGACTTGTCGAAGAAGATGGTCTCGGTCAACCGCCCCAGCCCCTCGGCCTCGGCGTTGTAGAGCATCGGCCTGTCGTAGCCGTGATCGGCCTTCCAGGCCGCGACCGCCTCGGCGGTCACCCGCTTCTCGCCGAGATGCATGCGCGCCATATCATCGGGCGAGTTGACCACGAAGAAGAGCACGAAGGTCAGCAGATTGACCCCGATCAGGATGGGGATGGCATAGAGCAGCCGACGCAGGATATAGGCACTCATAGCGCGCGACTCCGCTCGCGTCGGCGCACCAGCCACCAGGCCGGCAGCAGCAGCGCCAACAGCACGGCGGCGGCCGCGCCCAGCGGCCACAGCACCGGCTGGTTCCAGGCGCGGCGCAGCTCGGCGCGCAGCGCCGGGTCGATACGACGGTACTTGAGGGTGTTGTTGGCCATCTGGTTGGGGTAGGCGTTGTGATACCAGCGGTGATAGAGACTGAAGGCGCGCGGGTGGAAGCCCCAGATCCAGGGCGCGTCGGTACGCGCGATCTCGACCATGCGATCGATCAGCGCCTGGCGCTCGGGGCCGTCCTCGAGGTTGCGCATGCGCTCGAACAGCCGGTCGAACTCGGGGTTGGTGTAGTTGACCGAGTTCTCGCCCTGGTGCTCGACCCGACCGTTGGGGCCGTAGAGCAGGAAGAGGAAGTTCTCCGGGTCGGGGTAGTCGGCGTTCCAGCCCCAGAAGAAGATCTGGCCGGTGCCGTTGCGGATCTTGTCCTGGAAGCGGTTGTAGTCGGTGGAGCGGATCACCAGCTCGATGCCGAGCTTGGCGAACTGCTTGCGCAGCCAGTTGAGCCGGGCGCGGTCGTCGGGACCGGTGGCCACCGCCTCGTAGTTGAGTGTCAGCGCCCGACCGGTGTCGCGATCACGCCCGCCGGGATAGCCGGCCTGGACCATCAGCGTGCGCGCCTCGTCGAGCGAGCGGCGCACCGCCCGCCCCGCCTCCCAGCGATAGACGAAGGGATTGATCCCGGCCTCGCCCGTGCGATGACCGAAGATGCCCGGCGGCAGCGGGCTCTGGGCGACAACGCCACGACCATTGAGGAAGATCGAGATGAACTCCTCCATGTCGACCGCGATCGAGATCGCCCGACGCAGCAGGCGCGCGCGCTGGCCCTCGCCGCCGATCACCGGATCGAGCATGTTGAAGCCCATGAAGAAGATCGTCGGCTCGACCGCGGTCATCAGCTCGACCCCGCGCGCCTCCAGCGTCTCGGTGAGCATGGGGCGGCCGCTGGCGTCGACCCGCACCGCCTGATCGAAGGCGTCCGAGGAGATCCCGGAGAAGTCGTAATAGCCCTGGAGGAACTTGTTCCAGCGCGGAATGCTCTCCTTCTCCAGGCTGTAGACGACGCGATCGATGAACGGCAGCGGCGCCCCGGCATCATCGAGGATACCGGCGGCGCGATCGCCCGGCATGCCGCTGTCGGGATAGCGCTCGCCGTGGAAGTTGGGGTTGCGCTCGAGCACCATGCGCAGGTTGGGGTTGTTCTCGGTGAGCATGTAGGGACCGGTGCCGACCGGATACCAGTCGAGCATCAGGTTGCGCTCGCGCATCCCCGGCTGGGCGTAGAAGGCCTCGGCCTCCCAGGGCATGGGCGCGAAGAAGGGCATCGCCAACCAGTAGGAGAACTGCGGGTACTTGCCCTCGAGGGTGATGCGCAACCGATAGCGATCGAGCACCTCGACGCCCTCGAACTCGGTATCGCGCAGCAGCGCCACCCGGGCGCGCGCCTGCTCCGGGTCCGCGGCCTCGAGCCGCTCGCCGAGCGCGGCGAAGCCGAGGATGTGCTCGCCCATCACCCCGTTGATCGGCGAGTGCAGCCAGGGCGCGGCCAGACGCTTGATCTGATAGGCGAAGTCGGCGGCGACCAGCTCGCGGGTGCCGTGCTCGGCGAAGTCGCCGAGGGTGTCGATCCCGGCGAGCGCGCCGGGCTCGAGGTCGAGATAGCGCGGCGCGCCCTCGGCGTCGCGAGCAAGGGCCGGATGCGGCTGGTAGCGGGTGCCGGGACGGATGCGCAGCTCGTACTCGCTGCGGGCGATCGCCGCGGCCGGCGCATCATCGGGCAGCGGCTCGCCGGCGGCGTCGTAGAAGCGCACCTGCGGCATCTCGGCCAGGGCGAGCGGGATCAGCTGGTAAGGCCGGTGGAGAAAGTGATACTGCAGCGGCGGCTCGTAGATCTGGGCGATGAAGGTGTTTTCATTGACGGTGTAGGAGCGCGCCGGATCGAGATGCTTGGGCCGCTCGCCAAAGGAGCTGTAGAGGGTGTTGCTGGTGGCCGTGTCACGCGGATAGGGATCGTTCCAGGGGCGGTCGTCGCATGCGACCAGCCCCGCGATCAGCAGCGACATCACCGACACCACCCGGATGCCTCGCCACAGCACACGCCATCTCGCCGCCTTGTCCACCATCGGCATCATCGTCCTCACCCGCTTCGCGCCACGACGACCATGCTCGGTCCCCGGTCACAGGTCTCATCGGCACCGCAGCTCATCGAGCTCTCCCTCGCGTACACCCTTCCACCTCAATACGAGTTTCGGTACTGTTATCGGTCCCCGAACCACGGGGTATCGGTTGCGGCCCGTGAGACCGCGAGGCTCGCCGCGCCCGATCCGGCGCCAGCGTCCCGGCCCCGGGTCCCGACAGGAGCGGGTGTCCGTGCCAGAGCCCCGAGCAACGATCCCCAATCATCGAATGATCTGACTGAAATGTCCAAGGGTGAACACGGACCATCAGCAGATCCCGACCCGAACGGTCGCCGGCGCACCCGCGCCCGGCCAGCGAACGCGAGAGACTACCGAACATGGGATTCCTTGAAGGCAAGAAGATTCTGATCACCGGCGTGGCGAGCAACCGCTCGATCGCCTGGGGCTGTGCCGAGGCGATGCACCGCCAGGGCGCCGAGCTGGCCTTTACCTACCAGAACGACAAGCTCAAGTCGCGTGTCACCGACATGGCCGCCAAGTGCGGTTCGGACCTGGTGCTGCCGCTCGACGTCAGCCGCGACGAGGACATCGACGCGCTGTTCGCCGCGCTCGGCGAGCAGTGGGACGGACTCGACGGCATCGTCCACTCGATCGCCTTCGCCCCGCGCGAGCAGCTCGAGGGTGAGTATGTCGATGCGGTCACCCGCGAGGGCTTCAACACCGCCCACGAGATCAGCGCCTACAGCTTCGCCGCCCTGGCCAAGGGCGGGCGGGCGATGATGGAGGGGCGTAACGGCGCGCTGCTCACCATGAGCTATCTGGGTGCGGTGCGCGCGGTTCCCAACTACAACGTGATGGGCGTGGCCAAGGCCAGTCTGGAGGCCAACGTACGCTATCTGGCCGCCTCGCTCGGCCCGCGCGGCACCCGCGTCAACGCCGTCTCGGCCGGCCCGATCCGCACCCTCGCCGCCGCCGGCATCTCCGACTTCCGCGACATGCTCAAGCAGGTCGAGGAGCGCACCCCGATGCGCCGCAACGTCACCATCGAGGAGGTCGGCAACGCCGCCGCCTTCCTCTGCTCCGACCTGGCCAGCGGCATCACCGGCGACGTCCTCTACGTCGACACCGGCTACCACATCCTCGGGCTCGGCTGAGCCCGCTCACGCCGCCGCGCCCGTCTGGTCGCGGCGGCGCCCCGAGGCGTCACTCGACGCATCGCCCTCCCCTCGCTCCCCCGCCCGGCGCACCGCTCGGCCCCCAGGGACACAACCCTGGACAGCAGGCAGGCGACGAGCGCATCAGCAAGGCCGCGCACAAAAAAACCGCCTCGGCGCCGGCGTCATGACGCCTCCACCTGACGGTTCGATCGCATATCGCTTGATGGCGCAGCAGCGATGCCACGCATCGCTCGGGGCGTCGGCCGCGTCGCCGGTCCCCGAGCGAAGTCGCAAGGTCAGAGCTGGTCGTCGTCCACGCTCAGTGGCTCGCGGGTGATCTCGGCGCGACGCTCGATGTCGGCGAGCACCACATCATAGAGATCACGCCCGGCGAGTTCGGCGAGCAGTCCGGCCTCCGGGATGGTCGCGCCCTCGCCACCGACCGTCACCTCACCATCCTCGACCTGGGTCAGCCGCACCACCACGGCATCGCCGTCGGCAAGCGCCACCGCCTCCAGCTCAGACTCTCCGGATTGCGGCGCCGGCAGCTTGAAGGCGAGATCGAGCACCGCTTCGGGCAACACCGCGCCGCGCCCGACCAGCCCGACCGATTCGATCACCGCCGCAGCCATCGCCTCGGACCACTCGGCCTCACCGTCGCGCACCTGGGCGAGCGCCGCCTCCGCCGCGGCCATCGCGGCCTGCTGCGCGCGCTGCTCACGCAGCGCGGCGACGATCTCCTCGCGCACCGTCTCGAGCGGGCGCGGCGCCGACTCGCGATGATCGCGCACCCGCACCACCACGGCGCTGAGCCGCTCGTGATCGGGCTCGATCAGCTCGCTGTTGTTGCCCTCGACCAGCACCTCGTCGCTGAAGGCCGCCGACAGCACACCGGGCTCGGCGAGCAGTCCCTCGCCACCCTCGCGTCCGATCCAATCGCTCTGACGCAACTCCAGGCCGAGCTCCTCGACCACCGGCTCGAGGCTGTCCGGACGCTCGTAGGAGAGGGTTGCGAGGCGCTCGCCGAGATCGTAATAGAGCGACTCGGCCTGGGCACGCGCCTGCTCTTCGTGCAGCTGCTCACGGACCGCCTCGAACGGCTGGGTCTCGCCGGGGCGGACCGCCTCGACCTCGATCAGGTGATAGCCGAAACGGGTCCGCACCGGCTCGCTCAGTCCACCCTCGGGCAGCGAGAACACCGCCTCGTCGAACACCGGATCCATCATCCCCGGCTCGATCAGACCGAGTTCGCCACCCTCGGCGGCGCTACCGGGGTCGTCCGAGTGCTCGGCGGCGAGATCGGCGAAGGATTCGCCCTCGAGGATGCGCGCGCGCAGCGCCGTGATCTCGCGCTCGGCGGTGGCGACCTGTTCGTCATCGGCCTGTTGCGGCAGCGCGATCAGCAGATGACGGACCTGTCGCTGCTCGGGCATGACGAACCGCCCCTGCTCGGCGGCATAGGCCTCGCGCAGCGCCGCCTCGTCGATCTCGATGCCCTTGGCCAGTTCGGCGACGTCGAGGACCACGTAATCGAGCTTGACCTGCTCGGGGCTGCGGAAACGCTCGGCGTGTTCCTGGTAGTAGGTCTCGATCGTCTCGTCGGCGAGCGGCTCGTCGCTCAGATAATCGGCGGCGGCAAAGCGCGCATAGTCGATGTCGCGCTGCTGTGCGGAGAGACGCTGGAACTGCTCGAGTTCGAGACGGGTCGGGAACTCGCTGGCCACCACCGCGCGGATCAGCTGGGTGCCGGTCAGCTGCCGGCGCAGCTGCTCGACGAACTGCTGCTCGCTCATCCCCTGCAGTTGCAGCAGGCGCTGGAAAGCCTCGTTGTCGAAGCGACCATCACGCTGAAAGGCCGGCTCGGAGAGGATGCGCAGCTTGAGCTCCTGATCCGAGACACGCAGCCCCAGACGCTGCGAGACGTCGATCAGCAGCACCTCGCGGATCATCTCCTCGCGCACCATGCGGCGCAGCTCGGCGCTGTCGAAGGCGGCAGGGTCATAGGCGGCGCCGAGACGCTCGCGTAGCTCCATGCGGGTCTGCTGGACCCGACGATCGAGATCGCGCTCGGTGAGTTCGACACCATTGACGGTGGCCGTCACCGTCTCGCCATTGATGCCGAGATAGGACTGGATGCCCCAGAGCGCGAACGGAATACTGATCAAGATGACGATGACCCAGGCGATCCAGCCCTGGGCACGATCCCTGATGGATTGAAGCATGGCGGTCGATCCAAACGAAGGTGTGGGCCAAAAAAAAACGGGGCACCCTTGCGGATGCCCCGTTTTTATCGAATTTGGCGGAGCGGACGGGACTCGAACCCGCGACCCCCGGCGTGACAGGCCGGTATTCTAACCAACTGAACTACCGCTCCAGAAGAATTGCCATTATACTGCAATTTTTTTTCTTTGCAACACCTTTTTTTCGGTGTTGGTGGGTGCTACAGGGATCGAACCTGTGACCCTCGCCTTGTAAGGGCGATGCTCTCCCAGCTGAGCTAAGCACCCCACCCTTCGGCTTGGGAGGAAGTTTTTATCCTTCCCCCCGAAGGCGAAGCGCTATTGTACGGCATCCTTGAGCGCTTTGCCAGCCTTGAATGCAGGCGTCTTCGATGCCTTGATCTCGATGGTCGCGCCGGTCTGCGGGTTGCGGCCGGTACGGGCGGCACGCTCCTTGACGCTGAAGGTGCCGAAGCCGATCAGCGACACGGTACCGCCGTCCTTGAGGGTCACGGCGACCGAGTCGGTGAAGGCATCGAGGGCACGGGCTGCCGCAGCCTTGGAGATATCCGCGGCATCCGCCATGGCTTCGATGAGGTCGGATTTGTTCATTGATCCCCCTGTTACCTGTCTCGTTTGGTACACACTGACTGCGCGACGACGATGAGGCGGATGCCACGCATCGGACGCGGGGCCGGAGACCCCTGTGCGCAAGCCTTCTTCAAGATTGACGCATGCTAAATCGGAGTCCATGCGAGGGCAACCGGCTTTTCTGCCTGTTGGTCACAAAAACCCGCCGTTAAGCAGAGCCGCGGCACTTGACATGGCAGATTAGCCATCATGAGCAGACACAATCACCGTGCCAGCACCGCTGATGACCTTAACAATCGAATCGGACTCCGTCGATACAACAGAGCAAATGATCGCCGCCGACGCACCGTCCGCCCCCCCTGGGGCATCGGACGATGGGCCGGAGCGGGAACATCGATCGCGGTGTTGATCGGCACCCCGGATGGGTGCGGGTGCCGACCCGACGGCGACATGCCCATCACATCAGTGATGCAGCGGCGCCCCCTGATCTCGAGCACCCTCAGCCGAGTCGGCCGACTCCTCCTCGGCCTCCTTGGCCTCGGCCGACTCCCCGGCGGGGCGCGGCGGTTGGACCAGGGCGATATCGAGGACCTCGTCGATCCAGCGCACCGGATGGATCTCCAGATGCTGCTTGATGTTCTTGGGGATCTCGACCAAGTCGCGCTCGTTCTCCAGCGGGATGATCACTTCCTCGATCCCACCGCGATGCGCGGCGAGCAGCTTCTCCTTGAGCCCACCGATCGGCAACACCTCGCCGCGCAGGGTGATCTCGCCGGTCATCGCCACCGTCGAGCGCACCGGGATCTTGGTCAGCGCCGAGACCAACGCGGTGCACATGGCCACGCCCGCGCTCGGACCATCCTTGGGGGTCGCGCCCTCGGGGACGTGGATATGGACATCGAAGGTGCTGTGGAAGTCGGTCGGCACCCCAAGCCCCTCGGCACGCGAGCGCACCACGGTCATCGCCGCCTGGATCGACTCCTGCATCACATCACCGAGCTGACCGGTATAGCTGAGCTTGCCCTTACCCGGCATCAACGCCGACTCGATCTGCAACAGCTCGCCGCCGACCTCGGTCCAGGCCAGGCCGGTGACCTGACCGACCTGGTCGTGCTCCTCGGCGCGGCCGTAGCGATAGCGCTGCACCCCGAGATACTTCTCCAGTGACTTGGCGGTCACCGTGGTGGCGCTGTCGCGCTTCTTCAGCAGCACCTCCTTGACCACCTTGCGGCACACCTTGGAGATCTCGCGCTCGAGGTTACGCACCCCGGCCTCGCGGGTGTAGTGACGGATGATGTCGCGCAGCGCCGCCTCGCGGATCACCAGCTCACCGGGCTTGAGACCATTGTTCTTGGTCTGCTTGGGGATCAGGTAGCGCTCGGCGATGGCGACCTTCTCGTCCTCGGTGTAGCCCGAGAGCCGGATCACCTCCATCCGATCGAGCAGCGCCGGGGGGATGTTGAGGGTGTTGGCGGTGCCGACGAACATCACCTCGGAGAGGTCGAAGTCGACCTCCAGGTAATGATCGGCAAAGGCGTGGTTCTGCTCCGGGTCGAGGACCTCGAGCAGCGCCGAGGCCGGGTCGCCACGGAAGTCCATCGCCATCTTGTCGATCTCGTCGAGCAGGAAGAGCGCGTTGCGCGAACCGGCCTTGGAGAGGTTCTGGATGATCTTGCCCGGCAGCGCACCGATATAGGTGCGCCGGTGACCGCGGATCTCAGCCTCGTCGCGCACCCCACCGAGCGACATGCGCACGAACTTGCGGTTGGTGGCGCGGGCGATCGACTGACCGAGCGAGGTCTTGCCGACACCGGGCGGACCGACCAGGCACAGGATCGGGCCCTTGAGCTTGCGCACCCGCTGCTGCACGGCGAGGTACTCGAGGATGCGCTCCTTGACCCGATCGAGCCCGTAGTGGTCCTTGTCGAGCACCGCCTCGGCGACCTTGATGTCGTTACGGATACGCGAGCGCTTCTTCCACGGCACCTGCACCAGGGTCTCGATATAGTTGCGCACCACCGTCGCCTCGGCCGACATCGGCGACATCAGCTTGAGCTTGTTGAGCTCGGACTGGGCCTTGTTGTGCGCCTCGCGAGGCATCTTCGCCTCCTCGATGCGCTTGGCCAGGTCCTCGATCTCGTTGGGGGCGTCCTCGAGCTCGCCGAGCTCCTTCTGGATCGCCTTCATCTGCTCGTTGAGATAGTACTCGCGCTGGTTCTTCTCCATCTGGCGCTTGACGCGCCCGCGGATGCGCTTCTCCATCTGCAGGATGTCGTTCTCCGACTCCATCAGCCCCATCAGGTGTTCGATGCGCAGCTGCACATCGGTCATCTCCAGCACGCGCTGCTTCTCGTCGAGCTTCAGCGACATGTGCGCGGCCATGGTGTCAGCCAGACGACCGGCCTCGTCGATGCTCGAGAGCGAGGTCAGCACCTCGGGCGGCACCTTCTTGTTGAGCTTGACGTACTGATCGAACAGCCCGACGGCCGAGCGCATCAGCACCTCCTGCTCGCGCTCGTCGGTCTCGAGCGTCTCCTCGAGCGGCTCGATGACCGCGGAGAAGGCGTCATCGGTGGTGAGGAAACGCTCGATGCGGGCACGCTGGTTGCCTTCGACCAGCACCTTGACGGTGCCGTCGGGCAGCTTGAGCAGTTGCAGGATATTGGCCAGGGTGCCGATCTCGTGCAGATCCTTGACCTCGGGGTCGTCGACCTCGGCACTCTTCTGTGCGATCAGCAGGATCTGCTTGTCGCTCGCCATGGCGGTATCGAGCGCGCGAATCGACTTGTCGCGCCCGACGAACAATGGAATCACCATGTGCGGATAGACGACGACGTCGCGCAGCGGCAGCACCGGCAGCTCCTGCGGAGTCGAGGATGTCAGGTTGGAATCGTGTTGCGCCATGGAAACCCGTTCTCATTGAAAGCGACGGCCCGCGGGGCCGTGGTCGGTACGATCGGGCCGAGCCCAGGGACCGTTCCACGGACGCCGACGTCGGTACGATTGGATGATGGGGAAAGGATCGGGGCGGCCGACGCGCAGTTCAACGCGCCGGCGCGCCTGGATTGGGGGGCGGGCGGACAGTCCAGCGGCGGGTGTCCGTCCGCCTCCTGGGGGTGGGACAGCGCGATCGATCAGTCTCCCGATGCCGCCTGCTTCTCCATCCCGTCGTAGATCAGGAACGGCTTGTTCTCACCGGCGATCACCGAAGCGTCGATGACGACCTTGCTGACATGCTCCATGGAGGGCAGCTCGTACATGGTGTCGAGCAGCACCTGCTCCATGATCGTCCGCAGGCCGCGGGCCCCGGTCTTGCGCTCCATCGCCTTGGTGGCGATCGCGCGCAGCGCGTCCTCACGCAGCTCGATCTCGACGTCCTCCATCTCGAACAGGCGCGCGTACTGACGCACCAGCGAGTGTTTGGGCTCGGTGAGGATGCGCATCAGCGCTGCCTCGTCGAGTTCCTCGAGGGTCGCCATCACCGGCAGTCGACCGACGAACTCGGGGATCAGGCCGTAGCGGATCAGGTCCTCGGGCTCGACGCCGCTGAGCAGCTCGCCGATCATCCGCCCGTCATCCTTGCTGTGGACCTCGGCGGAGAAGCCGATACCGGTTTTGCGCGAACGATTCTGGATGATCTTGTCGAGCCCGGCGAAGGCACCACCGACGATGAACAGGATGTTGGAGGTGTCGACCTGGAGGAATTCCTGCTGCGGATGCTTGCGCCCACCCTGCGGCGGCACCGAGGCGACGGTCCCCTCGATGAGCTTGAGCAGTGCCTGCTGCACGCCCTCGCCCGAGACGTCACGGGTGATCGAGGGGTTGTCCGACTTGCGCGAGATCTTGTCGATCTCGTCGATGTAGACGATGCCGTTCTGCGCCTTGTCGACGTCGTAATCACACTTCTGCAGCAGCTTCTGGATGATGTTCTCGACGTCCTCGCCGACATAACCCGCCTCGGTGAGGGTGGTGGCATCGGCGATGGTGAAGGGGACGTTGAGCAGTCGCGCCAGGGTCTCGGCGAGCAGCGTCTTGCCGGAGCCGGTGGGGCCGATCAGCAGGATGTTGCTCTTGGCGATCTCGATGTCTTCCTTGGCCTCGGCGACCTCGAGACGCTTGTAATGGTTGTAGACGGCGACCGAGAGCACCTTCTTGGCGAACTCCTGGCCGACGACGAACTCATCGAGACGCGCCTTGATCTCACGCGGCTTGGGAAGACTGCTGGCGGCCTCGCCGACGCCCTCTTGCATCTCCTCGCGGATGATGTCGTTACACAGCTCGACGCACTCGTCGCAGATGAACACGGACGGCCCTGCGATGAGCTTGCGGACTTCATGCTGACTCTTGCCACAGAACGAACAGTAGAGCAGCTTGCCTTCGTCGCTCTTGTTTCCACTCATCGGGAATAGCTCTCCGGGGGGTCGGTTGGGGATGGGGATCGGACAATCCCCATCGAGGCGAATTCAATCATAACGGTTTGCGCTTATATGGCAAGAGAGTGAAGAGACGAAGGCTTGGCGGTCGTCACACTCCGGTGACGCCCGACAAGCCCCCTGACTCCGACCGCTTGCGACGTCGCGCGTCGCGCCACTTACTCCTTGCCGGAGGCGGCACCTCGCTCGCTGATGACGCGATCGATCAGCCCATAGGCCTGGGCCGCTTCGCCACCCATGAAGCGGTCGCGCTCGGTGTCCTCGGCGATCTTCTCGACCGACTGACCGGTGTGCTCGGCGAGGATCTGGTTGAGACGCTCGCGGATGTAGAGGATCTCGCGGGCGTGGATATCGATATCGGAGGCCTGCCCCTGGAAGCCGCCGAGCGGCTGATGGATCATCATCCGCGAATGCGGCAGGCAGTAGCGCTTGCCCGCGGCGCCGCCGGCGAGCAGCAGCGCGCCCATGCTCGCCGCCTGACCGATGCACATGGTGCTGACGTCGGGGCGGATGAAACGCATGGTGTCGTAGATCGCCAGGCCCGCGGTGACCGCGCCACCGGGCGAGTTGATATAGAGATGGATATCCTTGTCCGGATTCTCCGACTCCAGGAACAACAGCTGCGCGACCACCAGGTTGGCCATGTGGTCCTCGACCGGGCCGACCAGGAAGATCACGCGCTCCTTCAGCAGGCGCGAATAGATGTCGAACGAGCGCTCGCCGCGGGCGGTCTGCTCGATGACCATCGGCACCAGCCCCAGTGCCTCGGGCCTCCAGTCGGTGCGGCTCTCGATGTTGCTCATGGGATACGCCTTCAACTCTCTGCGGATTGGCTTCTGGAAGGCGTCCGCCGTCACCGGCGGACGCATCGCGTGGGTGTCGATCAGCCCGCGGCGCCCGGGTTGGTCAGCGCCTCGAAGCTGGTTTCCTCGTCCTCGACCGAGACCTGGCCGAGCACCAGGTCGACCACCTGGGACTCGAGCACCGCGGCCTCGAGCGCGGCCATGCGGCCACGCTCGGCCTTGTAGTAGTCGATCACCGCCTGCGGGTTCTCGTAGGTGGCGGCCATCTCGTCGAGCATCGCCTGGACGCGGTCCTGATCGGCCTTGAGCTCGTTTTGCTTGACCAGCTCGCCGATGATCAGACCGAGGGCGACACGGCGACGCGCCGGCTCCTCGAACAGCGCGTCGGGCAACTGCACCTCGCCCTGGGCGCCCACCGAGCGACGCATCTCCTCCTGCATCGAGGCGATCTCGTCGCGCACCAGCGCCTGCGGCACCTCGACCGGATTGGCCTCCATCAGCAGGTCCATCACTGCTTCCTTGGTGCGGGCCTCGAGACGCTGTTTCAACTCGCGCGCCATGTTCTCGCGCACATCGTTCTTGAAGCGCTCGACGTCGCCGTCCTCGATGCCGAAGCGCTTGACGAACTCGCCATCGACCTCGGGCAGGGTCGGCTCGGCGACCTGGCTGACGGTGATCTCGAAGCTCGCCGGCTTGCCGGCCAGTGCCTCGACCTGATACTCCTCGGGGAAGGTCACCTCGACGGTCCGGGTCTCGCCGGCGGCGGCGCCGACCAGACCGTCCTCGAAGCCGGGGATCATCCGCCCGGAGCCGAGCTCGAGCTCGACGTCGGCGGCCGAGCCACCCTCGAAGGCCTCGCCGTCGATGGTGCCGGCGAAGGAGATGGTGAGCTGATCGCCCTGCTCGGCGGCGCGCTCGACCGGGGTCCAGGTCTTGTGCTGGTCGCGCAGCCGCTCGATCAGCGCGTCGAGATCAGTCTCGGCGAGCTCGCAGACCGGACGCTTGAGTGCGCGGCCCTCGAGTGCGGCCAGCTCCACCTCGGGCATCACCTCGAAGGTGGCGACATAGGCGAAACGACCGGCCTCGACGTCGATCTCGGGCTCGACCTCCGGCTGACCGGCCGGACGCAGCGACTCCTGGGTGAGCGCCTCGTAGAAGCTCGCCTGCACCTGCTCGCCGAACACCTCCTCGAGGACCTGGGCGCCGTAACGCTTGCGCACCAGCTTCATCGGCACCTTGCCGGGGCGAAAACCGGGCAGCTTGGCGCTGCGCGCGAGCTGCTGCAGACGCTGATCGACCGCACTGGTGACCTGCTCGGAGGGCAGCTCGACCTTCACACGACGCTCGAGACCCTCGCCCGATTCCACCGAAACTTGCATTGACTCATCTCCTGTCGGCGCCGGGATTCTGACCAGGCCCGCACCTTGCTAAAAAACGCGTGCGGGCAAGACGCCCGCACAATCAAAAGTTGTTCAGTATAACGCGTGGTTTTTCGCGCCACCAAGCACCATCGCACGCGAAATCACCCCGTCACCGGGCCTTCAGTCACGCTTTCATCACTCTCGCGCCGCAACGCGCGCTTGAGGATCTTGCCCGAGGCGTTCTTCGGCAGCGCCGCGTGCAGCACCACCCGGCGTGGCACCTCGTGGCTGCCGAGGCGGTCGCGGCACCAGGCGCGCAGCTCGCCCGGCGTGACCTCGGCGGTGTCGGCGAGCGCCACGTGGGCCACCACCACCTCGCCGTGCCGGGGATCGGGATCGCCGACCACCGCCGCCTCGGCGACCGCCGGGTGGGCGTAGAGCGCCTCCTCGACCACCCGCGGATAGACATTCATGCCGTTGGTGATCACCAGATCCTTGATGCGATCGACCAGATAGACATGACCATCGCCATCGATCCGCGCCAGGTCACCGGTACGGAACCAGTCGCCATGAAAGCTCTCCCGGGTCGCCTCGGGCAGCCCCAGATAGCCGAGCATCACGTTGGGACCGCGCACGCACAACTCACCGGCCTCGCCACTGGACAGCACCCGTCCGGCGCGATCGCGCACCGTCAGCTCAACCCCCGGCAGCGCCGGACCGATCGAGCCCGGCTTGCGCGGCCCACTCGGACGATTGACGCTGAACACCGGGCTGCATTCGGTCGCGCCCGCGCCCTCCACCAGGAGGGTCGCGAAGCGCGTCTCGAACGCGCGCATCAACGCCGCCGGCAGCGCCGCACCACCACTGATGCACAGTCGCACCCCGCGCCACTGCTCGGACAGGACCTCGGCATGACGCAACAACACGCCGTACATGCTCGGCACCCCGAGGAACACGGTAGCGCCATGCCGGGCGATCGCTTGGGTGACCAGCCGCGGCTCGAAGCGCGGCACCGGGATCATCGCCAGCCCGTGGAGCAGCGGCGTGAGCATCGCGGTGGTGGCGGCGAAGGAGTGAAACAGCGGCAACACCGCCAGCACGCGGTCGCCGGGCACCAGCTCGAAGCCCTGCCGGGACCCCTCGGCGTTGGCGATCAGGTTGGCGTGACTGAGCATCGCCCCCTTGGGCCGTCCGGTGGTCCCCGAGGTATAGAGCACTGCGGCAACCTCGGTGCCCGGCAACGGCGACAGCGGCGGATGCGTGATCAGCGTGGCGAAGTCGGCTCGGGCGGCATCCAGCTCGATCCGTCTCGGTGACGCCGCGCTGCGCGCGCTGGCCGCCTCGGCGAGCGCAGCAAAGGCCGGCTGATGGAGCAACAGCGCCGGCCTTGCGTCGTCGAGGATATAGGCGATCTCACGATCGCTCTGCAGCAGGTTGACCGGCACCACGGTGGCGCCGGCCTTGAGGATCGCGAGATAGGCGATGACGAACTCACGCCCGTTGGCGCACAGCAGCGCGGCACGGGCACCGGGCTGCAGCCCGGCTGCCGCCAGCGCCCCGGCCATGGCATCGGAGGCGCGATCGAGCCCGGCATAGTCGAGCGCCCCGGCCTCGTCGAACAGGGCGGGCGCCCCCTGGTGCGTGGCCGCGCACGCCCGGAACCGGGCGGCAATGTCCGTCAGCTCGATCGCCCCCACCATGACCGCCGGCTCAGATGACCTTGGAGAAGCCGACCGGGCCGCTCTTGGCCGCGAGATAGGCGTCGAAGGTCATGCAGATGTTGCGCACCAGCAGGCGACCGCGCGGCAGGATGCGGATCCGCTCGGCGTCGAGTTCGACCAGACCGTCCTCGACCATCACCTGCAGCTTGTCGAGCGCGTCGGCGAAGTAGGTCTTGAAGTCGATCCCCCAGGCGGCCTCGACGGCGGGGATGTCGAGCACGAAGTTGCAGATCAAGCGGGTGATGACGTCGCGACGGATGATGTCGTCACGAGTCAGCTCGATACCACGGAACACCGGCAGGCGGCCGGCATCGATGGCGGCATAGTACTCGTCGAGCTCGCGCTGGTTCTGGCCGTAGGTGTTGTCGACCTTGCCGATCGAGGTCACGCCGATACCGATCAGGTCGCAGTCGGCGTGGGTCGAGTAGCCCTGGAAGTTGCGATACAGGGTACCGGCCTGCTGGGCGATGGCCAACTCGTCGTCGGGACGGGCGAAGTGGTCCATGCCGATGTAGACATAGCCGGCGTCGGTCAGACGCTGGATGGTCGCCTGGAGGATGTCGAGCTTGACCTCGGCGGTCGGCAGGTCCTCGTCGCGGATGCGCCGCTGCGGCTTGAAGCGGGTGGGCAGGTGCGCGTAGTTGAAGATCGACAGACGCTGCGGGTTGACCGCGATCACCCGCTCGAGGGTGTTCATGAAGGTCTCGACCGACTGGAACGGCAGGCCGTAGATCAGGTCCAGGCTGATCGAGCGGAAGCCCTCGGCGCGCGCCGCCTCGAGCACCGCCATGGTCTCGGCCTCGCTCTGCACGCGGTTGACCGCCTTCTGCACCCGCTCGTCGAAGTCCTGCACGCCGAGACTCATGCGGTTGAAGCCGATGCGACGCAGCAACGCGATGGTGTTGGCGTCGGCCTCGCGCGGGTCGATCTCGATCGAGTACTCACCGACCTCGTCGTCGGCGAGCTTGAAGTGACGACGGGTGGTCTCCATCAACTCGACCATCTGCTGGTCGTTGAGGAAGGTCGGGGTGCCGCCGCCCCAGTGCAGCTGCTCGACCACGCGGGAGTCGTCGAACAGCGCCCCCTGCATCTCCAGTTCGCGATAGACACGGTCGAGATAGGGCGCGACCCGCGAGCGGTCCTTGGTCACGACCTTGTTGCAGGCACAGTAGAAGCAGACCGTGTCGCAGAACGGGATGTGGAAATAGATCGACAGCGGGCGGCCACTCTCGTTGCTGCGCGCGCAAGTGGCGCGGTAGGCCGCCTCATCGAAGGACGTATCGAACTCGACCGCGGTCGGATACGAGGTGTAGCGCGGACCGCTCTGGTCGTAGCGACGGATCAGCTCAATATCGAAGGAAACGCCTTGTTCCACCTAATCAACCCTCCAGCCGCACGGCGCCATGCATCCGGCCCGGTACGGCATTCTTCGTAACGCCCGTTCAGGCATCATCCCCGCCCACCGAGGCCCACCGGGGCGCGTCGATCTGCACGAGCAGGGTATGGAATGGAATCTCTTCCAGGAATCGGCCCGACGCCTCACTGCGCGACCACGAGCACCCGGCATCGCGCCGGCGCCGGGTTCGCGCGAGCGGCGTCGGTCTCATGCGGCGGCCGCCGCCGCGATCTCGGCGCGATGCGCCAGCAGTTGCTCGCGCGTCAACACTAGCACGCCCTCTCCACCGCGCTCGAACTCCAGCCAGGTGAAGGGCACCTCGGGGAGGCGCTGCTCGAGCGCGAAGGCCGAGTTGCCGACCTCGAGGACCAGCACACCCTCGGGCTCGAGGTGGTGCGGGGCGCGCTCGAGGATGCGCAGCGCCAGCGCCAACCCCTCGTCGGCGGCGACCAGCCCGAGCTCGGGTTCACGCAGGAACTCCTCGGGCAGGGTGTCGTACTCGTCGCGCGGCACATAGGGGGGGTTGGAGACGATGACGTCGTAGCGGATGTCGTCGAGCGCGGCGAAGAGATCGGATTCGATCGCCCGCACCCGTTCATCGAGTCCGTAGCGCTCGATGTTCGCGCGCGCCACGGTCAGCGCCGCCGGCGAGAGATCGACCAGATCGACCTCGGCATCGGGCAGATGCAGCGCGGCGGCGATACCGATACAGCCACTGCCGGTACAGAGATCGAGCACCCGCTCGACCCGCGCCGGGTCGACCCAGGGATCGAAACCGACCTCGAGCAGCTCGGCGATCGGCGAGCGCGGCACCAACACGTTGCTGTCGACGATGAACTCGAACCCGGAGAACCAGGCGCGACCGGTGAGATAGGCCACCGGCACCCGCTCGCGGACGCGGCGCTCGATCAGTGCGGCAACGCGCTCGCGCTCGGCGAGGGTGAGTCGGCAGGAATGGAAGGCGGCGGGCAGGGAGTGATCCAGGTCGAGCGCGCCGAGCACCAGTTCGGCGGCCTCGTCGAGAGCGTTATCGGTCCCGTGACCGAAGAACAGGCCGGCGGCCTTGAAGCGACTCGCGCCCCAGCGCACGAAGTCCTGGATGGTGATCAATCCGTCGGGTTGTGCTGACATCGCGGCTCAAGCATGGTCCGGTACATGGACTGGCGCCCGGACTCGTCCGCCACGCCAGGAAACAAGCCGCGAAGGATACCATCCTTGGCTCCCGCTGTTCAGTCGGTCGTCCACCGATACCGGGGCGCCCCCGCACCC
The DNA here is from genome assembly GCF_041155115.1 of Marichromatium sp. PS1. Lineage (NCBI taxonomy): Bacteria > Pseudomonadati > Pseudomonadota > Gammaproteobacteria > Chromatiales > Chromatiaceae > Marichromatium > Marichromatium sp. PS1. Next base: position 1,244,428 of record NZ_BAAFHB010000002.1, on the reverse strand, counting down.
GACCGGGGACGGGCGCCCGAACGGCCGAGGACATCAGGCCGCCCGGCGCTTGCCCTCGGCGGCCAGCACCTCGTCCTGACCACGCTCGACCAGATCCTGCAGCGAGATGTCGCTGAGGAACTGGAAGATCTGGTCACTGAGCTGGTCCCACAGATGATGGGTGAGACAGCGCTGGCCGTCGCGACAGTTCTCGCGTCCACCACAGCGGGTGAACTCGACCCACTCGTCGACGGCGCAGATGATGTTGGCGATCGAGATCTCCTCGGCCGGCTTGCCGAGATAATAGCCGCCACCCGGTCCGCGCACGCCACGCACCAGCTGCTTGGCGCGCAACGCCGCGAACAGCTGCTCGAGATAGGACAGCGAGATACCCTGGTTCGCCGAGATATCGGCCAGGGTGACCGGCCCCTTGCCCGCGTGGAGCGCCAGATCGAGCATGGCGGTCACCGCATATCTGCCCTTGGTAGAAAGTCTCATCGTCGAATGCCTGTATAAGGTATTGATTGACAAGGAGACCGAGTAGGACCCGATCACCCGACCCTCCTACTAAATTAGTCAAGCAAAGGTCTATTTCAATACATGCACTACGGTCGATGACGACGGGCGGGTAGAGCGGGGAGGTGCGCGGGGCGTTCAAAGACAGGTCGGCAGCCGACGTCCGGAGGCTGTCGCCCCGGAGATGGCCGGCTGGGCGGCGAGGAAGCAGTGGCCCTGTCCCAGACAGTAGTCCAGCCACTTGGCGAGGAAGAGGTTGGCGCGCCACTTGTGCGCGAGCGTCGGCGGTGCATAGCCGTTGCGCATCGACCACAGCGACTGCTCGAGCTCGAGCACCTCGAGCTGGCGGGCGTCGTGATAGGCGCGCAGGCGCGCATCCGGATCGCTGCGCACCCCGCCCTCCCCCGCCGGGAACAGGTGAGTCAGGCGCAGCAGGGTCATGTAACGGGTCTGCGACTCGACCTCGAGCACCAGGTCGACCCCGGAGGCGTGAGGCGACAGCCGCCGGCCCTCGAGCTGGCTCAGGTCCGGCGCCAGCCGCGCCAACCGGGCGAAGTTCTCCTCGCACAGCGCCAGCAGCGCACCCACGCTCGGGCGCGCGACCAGTGGCAGGGCGTCGGCCCAGGGATCGCTGGAGACTTGCATCATTGCGTCCGATAAAAACGCCGACGCCGGGCTCGAGGCCCGGCGCCGAGACGTCGACTGGTTACGCCGCGAGCGCTCAGCCGTTCTGCGCGGTCTGCTGCTCGGCGACCTGGCGCTTGACCTCTTCCATATCGAGCTCGGCGGCCTTGGAGAGCAGCTCGCGGAAGGAGCGCTCGGGCAGCGCACCGGGCTGGGAGAAGATGATGACCTGCTCGCGGAAGATCATCAGCGTGGGGATCGAGCGGATCTGGAAGTGTGCCGCCAGCTCCTGCTGCGCCTCGGTGTTGATCTTGGCGAAGACGATGTCCTCGTGATCCTCGGAGACCTTCTCGAAGGTCGGGGCGAAGGAGCGGCAGGGACCGCACCAGGGCGCCCAGAAATCGACGACGACGAAATCGTTGTCCTTGATGGTCTGTTCGAAGTTGTTGCTGTCGAGCTCCAAGACGGCCATGCGAATATCCTACTAGATAGCTAAAGATTGTCGGGCATATTAACAGAATCGCCATCCACTCGCAGATTCCGCAACCCGCCCGGGGCGCCGGTCCCTGTCACCGGGGACAGACGACCGGCGACGACTGTCAGAGTGCCCCGAGGCCCTCGAGGATACGGTCGCGGATCTCCTCGACCGACCCGATACCGTGCACCTTGAGGTACTTGGGCGCGCCCTCGCCACCGGCCTCGGCCCAGGTGGAGTAGTAGCCGATCAGCGGCTCGGTCTGCTCATGATAGACCGCCAGACGCGCCTTGACCGTCTCCTCGCGATCGTCGTCGCGCTGGATCAGCGCCTCGCCGGTGACGTCGTCCTTGCCTTCCTCGCGCGGCGGATTGAACACCACGTGATAGCTGCGCCCCGAGGCCGGGTGCACCCGCCGCCCGGACATCCGCTTGACGATCTCGGCGTCGGGGACGTCGATCTCGACCACCGCGTCGACGAAGATGCCGCTCTCCTTGAGCGCGTCGGCCTGGGCGATGGTGCGCGGGAAGCCGTCGAACAGGAAGCCGCCCTGACAGTCCTCGGCGTCGATGCGCGCCTTGACCATGCCGATGATGATGTCATCGGACACCAGCCCGCCCTCGTCCATGATCTTCTTCGCCGCCTTGCCGAGCTCGGTGCCCTGCTTGACGTGGGCCCGGAGCATGTCGCCGGTGGAGATCTGGGGGATCTTGAAGTGTTCCTTGATGAAGCCGGCCTGGGTCCCTTTTCCGGCACCCGGGCCGCCGAGCAGGATGATGCGCATGACGCTCCTCATTGTGGTTGCGATTGAAAAACATTGATCTTGAGTGTGCCACAGCCGGATCGGGCAGGACCACAGCCGGCTCGGCGCCGCCATCGCGAATGCGCGCGCGGCGCGGCACGGATCGATCAGGGGGTGCGCGCGGCGTGCGCGCGGCAAACTGAGCAGGACGACCACCGCACCGGCGGCACGGTGGTCGCGTGGGGGATCAGCCGCCGCTGACCATCATGTTGAGCATCAGCTTGTTGAGCCGACCGACGAAGGCGGCCGGGTCCTCGAGCTGACCGCCCTCGGCGAGCTGGGCCTGATCGAACAGCACCATCGCCAGCTCGGCGAAGCGCTCGTCGTCGGTCTCGGCCTCGAGACGCTTGAGCAGCGGATGCTCGAGGTTGACCTCGAGCGTGGGCTTGGTCTCGGGGGCCTCCTGGCCGACCGATTTCAGCACCCGCGCGAGGTTGGCGCTCATGTCGTGCTCGCCGACCACCAGACAGGCCGGGGAGTCGACCAGGCGGGTGCTCGCGCGCACCGTCTCGACCTGTTCGCCGAGCGTCTGCTTCATCTGCTCGAGCAGCGAGCCGTGCTCCTCCTCGGCCTTCTCCTTGGCGGCCTGATCCTCGGCGTCGGCAAGCTCGCCGAGATCGAGGTCACCCTTGGTCACCGACTGCAGCGTCTTGCCCTTGTACTCGGTGAGATGGCTCACCAGCCACTCGTCGACCCGATCGGAGAGCAGCAGCACCTCCACGCCCTTCTTGCGGAAGACCTCGAGATGCGGGCTGTGACGCGCCGCGGCGGGGCTGTCGGCGGTGATGAAGTAGATCTTCTCCTGCCCCTCCTGCATCCGCTCGATATAGCCATCGAGCGACTCACGCTGGGCATCGCCCTCGCTCGCGGTGGTGGCAAAGCGCAGCAGCCCGGCGATGCGCTCCTTGTTGGCGAAGTCCTCCGCCGGCCCCTCCTTGAGCACCCGGCCGAACTCGTCCCAGAAGGCGCCATAGTTCTCCGGCTCGTCGCGCGCCATCGCCTCGAGCACGCCGAGCACGCGCTTGGTGTTGGCCTGACGGATGGTGTCGATCTTGCGATTGTGCTGGAGGATCTCGCGCGAGACGTTCAGCGGCAGGTCATCGGCGTCGACCACGCCCTTGACGAAGCGCAGATAGTGCGGGGTGAGCTTGTCGACCTCGTCCATGATGAAGACACGGCGCACATAGAGCTTGACGCCGTGCTTCTGCTCGCGGTCCCACATGTCGAAGGGCGCGCGCTTGGGCACGAACAGCAGCGAGGTGTACTCGTTGGTCCCCTCGACGCGGTTGTGCGAATAGGCCAGCGGCGCCTCGAAGTCGTGGGCGACGTGCTTGTAGAAGTCGTGATACTCCTCCTCGGAGATCTCCGACTTGTTGCGCATCCACAGCGCGGTGCCGCGATTGACCTGCTCGTACTCGGGGGTCTCGGGCTGCTCCTCGCCCTCCTCGCCGTAGTGCTCCTTGCGCATCTCCACCGGCAGCGCGACGTGATCGGAGAACTTGGCGATGATCGCGCGCAGCCGCCAGCTGTCGAGGAACTCCTTCTCGTCCTCCTTGAGGTGGAGGATGACGTCGGTACCGCGGCCGGCCTTCTCCACCGTCTCCAGGGTATAGCTGCCGCGCCCGTCGGACTCCCAGCACACCCCGTGCTCGGGGCCGAGCCCGGCGCGGCGCGAGATCAGGGTGACGCGATCGGCGACGATATAGGCCGAGTAGAACCCGACGCCGAACTGACCGATCAGGTTGCTGTCCCTGGTCTGATCACCGGAGAGGTTCTCGAGAAAGCGGCGGGTGCCCGAGCTGGCGATGCTGCCGATGGTCTCGGTGACCTCCTGACGGCTCAGACCGATGCCGTTGTCGGAGACGGTCAGGGTACCGGCCTCGCGGTCGACCTCGATGCGGATGCGCAGCTGCGGGTCGCCCTCGTACAGACCGTCGTCACTCAGCGCCTCGAAGCGCAGCTTCTCGGCGGCGTCGGAGGCATTGGAGACCAACTCGCGCAGGAAGATCTCCTTGTTCGAGTAGAGTGAGCGGATCACCAGGTCGAGCACCTGACTGACCTCTGCCTTGAACTCCAGGGTTTCCTTGTGCGCTTCTACTGTCATGCTTGTCGTGTACCTTGAGGAATGAAGATCGTTTGCGAACCAGGGGTTCGAGTCACCCGGCAGGGCTCAGACCGAACCATACCGGTATTGTCGCACGGCGACGGGGGGATACAATGCCTCGACGGCGGAGCCCCGGCGATGGCCGCCCCGAACGGGAGGCGTCACCCGGTCGGCGCGCCCCACAGGGACCGTGCCCTCGCACCGCAGCGGGTCGCCCCGCCACCACATCCCCTCGCCATGGGAGACGTGCACGGATCGGCACGCGCAGCACGCGGCCCAGCCAATCGAGCACCGCCTCTCCCCCACCAGTCAAGGGTCTGAAGATGGAACCGCAAATCATCGCCACCACCCCCTTCGAAGGTCAACGCCCCGGCACCTCGGGGCTGCGCAAGAAGGTCCGGGTGTTCCAGCAACCGCACTATCTCGAGAACTTCGTCCAGGCGATCTTCGACACCCGCCCCGAGCTCGCCGGCGGGACCCTGGTGGTCGGTGGCGACGGGCGCTACTACAACCGCGAGGCGGTCCAGACCATCCTGCGCATGGCCGCGGCCAACGGCGTCGCCCGGGTGCTGGTCGGGCGCGGCGGGCTGCTGTCGACCCCGGCGGCCTCATGCATCGTGCGCAAGCACCACGCCGAGGGCGCGATCGTGCTCTCGGCCAGCCACAACCCCGGCGGGCCGGACGCCGACTTCGGCATCAAGTTCAATGCCGCCAACGGCGGCCCGGCGCCGGAATCGATGACCAGTGCCATCCACGCCCGCACCCAGGAGATCGAGCGCTATCTCACCCTCGACAGCGCCGCCGTCGACCTCGATCGGATCGCCACCCTGACCCTCGGCGCGACCCGCATCGAGGTCATCGACCCGGTCGCCGACTATGCCGAGCTGATGGCCTCGCTGTTCGACTTCGACGCCATCGCCGGACTGTTCGCCTCGGGCGGGTTCCGCATGCGTTTCGACGCGATGCACGCGATCACCGGTCCCTACGCCCTCGAGATCCTCGAGAACCGGCTCGGCGCCGAGGCCGGCACCGTCCTCAACGCCGAGGCCCTGCCCGACTTCGGCGGCGGCCACCCCGACCCCAACCTGACCCATGCCGCGGCCCTGGTGGCGATGACCCGCGGCGTCGACGGACTCGACTTCGCCGCCGCCTCCGATGGCGACGGCGACCGCAACATGATCCTCGGGCGCGACTGCTTCGTCACCCCCAGCGACAGCCTCGCGATCCTTGCCGCCAACGCCCATCTCACCCCCGGCTACCGCCAGGGCATCCGCGGCGTGGCCCGCTCGATGCCCACCAGCCAGGCCGCCGACCGGGTCGCCGAGGCGCTCGGTGTCGAGCACTTCGAGACCCCCACCGGCTGGAAGTTCTTCGGCAACCTGCTCGATGCCGGGCGCATCACCCTGTGCGGCGAGGAGAGCTTCGGCACCGGTTCGGATCACCTGCGCGAGAAGGACGGGCTGTGGGCGGTGCTGTTCTGGCTCAACCTGCTCGCCGCGCGCCGCCAGTCGGTCGCCGAGATCGTCACCGAGCACTGGCGGCGCTTCGGGCGCGACTACTACACCCGTCACGACTACGAAGGGGTCGCGTCGGAAGGCGCCGAGGGGCTGATGGCCGCGCTGCGCGAGCAGCTCCCCACCCTGCCCGGCCAGCAGCTCGGCGCGCGCCGTGTGGCACAGGCCGACGACTTCGCCTACACCGACCCGATCGACGGGGGGCGCGCCGAGCACCAGGGCATCCGTATCCGCTTCGAGGACGGCGCACGCATCGTCTACCGCCTCTCCGGCACCGGCACCGAAGGGGCGACGCTGCGCGTCTATATCGAGCGTTTCGAACCCGACCCGGCCGGCCACCAGCTCGACCCCCAGGAGGCGCTCGGCGAGTTGATCGCAACCGCCCGCGAACTCGCCGGGATCGAGCCGCGCACCGGCCGGACGGCACCAGACGTCATCACCTGAACGGCGTTCGGCCAGCGCTGCGCTACCGTCCCGGATCAGCCATCGGCTCGGCGTCGAGGTCGAGCCCGCGATCGACCGTCTCGGCACGGTCTGGGACGACTACCGCGCGGCGCTCTTCGCCGCGCCCGGCGGCGACCTCGCGGCCCGCCGGAGATCGCAGCGATCCCCACCGAGACAGCGGCCGACTGCGCGCCCCATCCTCGAGCCCTTGGTCGGCGGCAAGCCACAGGGCACCGGGCCGGGGCCGGGGCCGGGGCCGGGGCCGGGGCCGGGGCTGACGATCGTCGCGCGGCGGCTCAAGCAGCACGGCGCCCGACTCCCCGCCCCCCACGGCTCCCGCATGCGCCAGACCTTTCCTGCACTCGCACACTGCGCCACCGCCACCTCAACTCCAGCGCCGACAGCGACTTGCCGCAACCGTGCACAGCGGCCACAGTTGCAGCCGCACACCTCAAACCAGTAGGATTCAGCACAGATTTCCCCATCTTGGACAAGGGCCTGCGACGGCCCGGACTGCGCCGCCCACCGCGCATAGCACCCGTTTCCCGAGACGCCTGTACGCGCCCTGCGGATGACCGGAGCGCAGCGACGACCGTGGCGCCGGGGACCAAAAGACAGGGGGCGGTCGAGTGGCCTCCCCACGCATCCACAGCACGCGGAGCTATTGCAATGAGCCAATTCGACAAGATCCAGGCGCTCAACCAGTCGATCCTGGGCGCCGAACTCGACGACGCCGAGTGCGCCGTCCTCGCCGACCGCATGGGCGAGGTCGCGCTCACCGACGGCGAGACCCTGGTGACCGAGGGCGAGGCCCGCCAGACCCTGTTCCTGCTCGGCGCGGGCAAGATCGACGTCATCCGTAATCAGGGCGGCAGCGACGTCCACCTCCACCGTATGCGCGCCGGCGAGTGCGCCGGCACCCGCGCCTTCGTCGATGGCTCGGACCGCAAGGCTGCGCTGCGCGCCGTCGGCGACGCCCGGGTGCTGACCCTGGAGCCGATCGACTTCGAGTCGCTGCTCGACGACCACCCGCGCATCGTCTACAAGGTGATGCGCGCGATCTTCCGCATCACCCACGCCAACCTGATGCGGATGAACCAGGAGAGCGCCGAGCTCAAGAACTACCTGGTCCGCGCCCCGGGGCGCTACTGAGCGACGTCTCCCGCCCGGACAGACGCAGGCCGTACGTGAGGATCTTGCGATCGAGCGCCGGGCGCGAGATGCCGAGGATCTGGCAGCTGCGCGCCTTGTAGCCGCCGGTGTGATCGAGCGGCCACCCCGCACCTGCTCGACCGCAGCGAGGCTGCGCCGCGCCGCCCAACCGCGTCAGCCCGTCATACGCAGCCAGCGCCCGATCCAGTGATCGAGACTCACCCAGCGCCCGGCACCACAGAAGAAGAGCGCCAGCAGCATCACGAAATAGGTCGCGGCGAACTCGATCCCGTTGTTGAGCATCACCAGGCTGCCGTACTCGGTCAGCCAGCTGTAGTCGCCGTGCGCACGCAGGATCTCCTTGGCCTCGGCCAGACGCTCGACCGCGATCAGGGTGCGCTCGGTGGCAAACAGCGAGCCACCACCCTCGGCGATCGCCAGCCAGCCGTTGTGCCAGTGCACGGTGAGCGCGGCGACCGCCATGGTGACCATCAGCGGCAGCGCCACCCAGCGTACCCCGAGCCCCACCACCAGCAACACCGCCCCCAGGGTCTCGGTCCCGGCGGCGAGCACCACCATCAACTCCGGCGCCGGCAGACCCAGCCCCCACTCCGGGTTGCCGAACCAGGCCACGGTGTCGTCGAAATTCGCGAACTTCCTGCTCCCGGCCATCCACAATACCGGCGCCAGGTAGAGTCGCAGCGCCAGCGGCGCAAGGAAGTCCAGCCACCGGGTCATATCCAGCAGTCCTTGCAGACGTCTCGCCAGAGACCACATCGCTCACCCCTCCGTTATCGAGTGCTCGCCCCCCTCGAACCAACGGTTGCGCCCGGCGCGCTTGGCGCGATACATCGCCGCATCGGCGCAGCTCACGCAGTGCTGCAGCTCCTCCCCGGGTGAGCAGGCACACACCCCCAGACTGATGGTGATCGGCTGCGCCAGCCCGAAGTCATGCTCGGCGACCAGTCGGCGCAGCTTCTCGACCAGGGCGCGCGCCATCGCCAGATCGGTGTGGGTGGAGAGGATCAGGAACTCCTCCCCGCCCCAGCGCACCAGGTAATCGCTGGCGCGGACGTGCCGCGACACCAGCCCGGAGAGCTGGCGCAACACCCGGTCGCCGCAGTCGTGTCCGTGCTGGTCGTTGACCCGCTTGAAATGATCGATATCGAAGATGACGATCGACAGCCGCAGATGATGACGGCGCGCCCGTGCCGACTCGCGTTCGAACAGCGACTCGACCACGTGACGATTGAGCAGGCCGGTGAGCGGATCGTGCTCGGCCAGATAGCGGATGTCGCACTCGGCCCGACGCAACCGCGCCAGCGGATAGCGACACAACAGCGCCGCCCCCGTGCCGCCGATCACCACCAGTACCAGCGCCAGCAGCAGCGAGTCGCGCAGCAGGGGGCGCAGCGAGGCCGAAGTCTCCAGCGCCCCGACCGGCCGACCGGCATCGAGCAGCCACTGGCGCTGTCTCAACAGCGGCGCCGGCAACGGCGCACCGATCTCGACCACGGCCTCGCCACCCTCGGCGTACACCACCTGACGGACCGCGACCCCGCGCACCTCGTCGCGCAGCAGCCCACCGATACGCCCGTCCTCGTAGACCCAGAACTCGGGATCCCGTGCGATCACCTGACGCATCAGCTGCTCGGCGGTGAGCACCGAGAGGGTGGCCAGGTTACCGTCGAGATAGCGGCGCTGGACGTCGAAATGGATGACAGGCACGGCCAGCGCCGTCACCACCACCAGCGTCAACACCACCAGACGCAGCAGGTCGGCGAGACTGCGGTCATCCCCGGGAGGCACGGATCAGCCCCCTGGACGCGGTGGTACCAGCGCCCCATTGGCCTCGACCACCGCCCGACCTGCGACCGAGAAGACGAAGTCGACAAAGCGGCGCACCCGCTCGTCCGGGGCCGTGGCAAGCACCAGGGTGAACTCGGCGACCAGCGGATAACGACCGGCGGCGAGTGCCTCCAGGGTCGGCGCCCGCCCGCCGAGATGCAGTACCCGCAACGACAGCGACTCGGCGACCCACTGCATGCGGGTGAGATAGCCGAAGCTCCCGGGCACCCGGCGCAGCACCGCAGCGTTATCCTGCGCCGTCAGCGTCACCACCAGATCGGGACGGGCGAAGGCGCGGTCGAGCGCCGCGTCGAGTCGCGGATCGAGTCCGCGCAACAGCATGGTCTCGGTATCGTACTCGGCGCGCAGCACCGGACGACAAGGAGTGCCGTCCGGCCAGGTGACGCGCTCGCCGCGATAGATCGCGACCAGCTGCGCGACATCCAGCGAGTCGGCGCCGACCCCGGGATGGGCGGCGAGGATCAGCGGTGTGCGGGCGAAGACCAGGACCTCACCGACCCGCCGACGCTCGACGGCACTCAGCGCACGCCCGGCCAGGGCGATGTCGAGACGGCCGTCGGCGAGTGCCCGCACCCCGCCGCCGGTACCCAGGCTCGGCAGCACCCGGGGCGACTCGCCACAGCACGCGCCATAGCGCTCGGCCAACGCCTCGGCGACCCCGAGCGCACCGCCGGTGCCACCGATACGCAAGGGCTCGGCCTCGCCGGTCAGTGACCAGATCATCGCCAAGATACCGAGCCATCGCCACACGTCGACCTCCCCGAAAAGACCGCACTGCCCGTTGCGAGTATAGACAGCCACGACAGCGCCACCGCGCCCGGTCATTCCAGCCACACCCGCACCCGGTCGCTCTCGCCCCGGGCGTCGACCACCGCAAGATCGACATAACCCGGCTCGCGCGGCCACCAGTCCAGGGTTCGGGCGACGGGCGCACGCCCGATCGGCACCCCGTCGGCGAACCACTGGAAGGGCGCCCGCCCCTCGTGCACCCGCAGCCGCAACAGCGCCGCCGCGCCGTCTCCATCGAGCCCGAGCGCGACCCGCGACCCGGCCGGCGGATAGGCGATGCGCGGCCCCGCGCGCGGCACCCCGGCGAGCGTCAGCGCCGGTGCCGGCGCGCGCGCCGGGGGCGGCTCGGGCAACGGCGAGCCCGGCCCCAAGCGGGCGAAGACATCGCGCAGCAGCGGCGCCGCCGCGCCGGCGCCGGTCAACCCGGGGACCGGCGCGCCATCGGCGCGACCGACCCAGACCCCGACCAGATGACGCCCGTCGTAGCCGAGCGCCCAGGCGTCGCGATGGCCGTAGGAGGTCCCGGTCTTGTGGGCGATGCCCCGCCCCGGCGCGGTGCCCACCGGCGGCGCGGCGGCGAGGATGGCACCGACCCGGCGCGCCGCCCCCGCCGCAACCAGCGGAGTGCCCGGGGACGTGGCCGGCGCCGCCCCGCGCCGGTGGTGCAGCGCCAGCGGCCGACCGTCGTTGGCGAGCGCACCATAGAGCGCGAACAGCTCCTCGAGCGAGAGCCCCACCCCGCCAAGCGCGAGCGCCAGCCCGGGCTGCGCCCTCGGCGGCAGGCGCGGCGCGACCCCGACGCGACGCAGCCGCCCGAGCAGGCGCTGCGGCCCGAGTGCCTCGAGCAGGGTGACGGCCGGCACGTTGAGCGAGCGCTGCAGCGCCTGCGCCACCGCCACCCGGCCCTGATAGTCACGATCGAGGTTGCGCGGCGCATAGCCGTGGAAATCACGCGCGCGATCCTCGATCCAGCCGGCCGGGTCGGCGACCCCGGCCTCGAAGGCCAGGGCATAGATCAGCGGCTTGAGGGTCGAGCCCGGCGAGCGCACGGCCCGGGTCATGTCGACCCAGCCACGCCGCCCCTGGTCGAAGGGCGCGGCGGCGCCGACGTGGGCGAGCAGGGTACCGGCCCGATGATCGGCGACCAGCAGCGCCACCGAGACCCGGGGACCGAGCCCCCGGGCACGCGCCAGCGCCAACGGCTCGAGCCGTGCCTGCAGCGCACCGTCGAGGGTCAGCTGGTGGTGCACGCGCGCGGGCTCGGCGCGGTGCAGCCGCGCGGCCAGGTGCGCGGCCCGCGCCGGCAGCGCCCGCCGCGCCCGCGGCACCGGGGTCGCCGCGGCCCGTGCCCGCGCACGAGCGTCGATCAGCCCGGCGGCCTCGGCCAGCGCCAGCACCCGGTCGCGGGCGCGACGCGCGGCCTCGGGATGGCGGTCCGGGCGGCGCGCCTCCGGCGCCTGGGGCAGCGCCACCAGCAGCGCGGCCTCGGCGAGATCGAGCCGACGCGGCTCCTTGCCGAACCAGGCCAGGGCGCCGGCGCGCACGCCCTCGAGGTTGCCGCCGAAGGGGGCCAGGGTCAGATAGGCATCGAGGATGCGCGACTTCGGATAGGCGCGCTCGAGCGCCAGCGCGGTGCGGATCTGCGCGAGCTTGGCCGCCGGGGTGCGGGTCGGGTGACCGGCGCGCAGCCGCGCCAGCTGCATGGTCAGGGTCGAGCCGCCGGAGACGATCCGCCCGCGTGTCGCCCACTGCCAGGCCGCGCGCGCCAGGGCGCGCGGATCGACGCCGGGGTGACGCTCGAAGCGCCGGTCCTCGATCGTCAACAGCAGGGCGAGGTAGTCCGGGTCGAGCGCGGCGGCGGAGGTCGCCAACCGCCAGCGCCCGTCCTCGACAGGGAAGGCGCGCAGCAGTCGCTCGTCGCGATCGAGCACCTCGACCGCGACCGGGACCTCGAGCACCGGCGCCGTGCCGCCGAACAGCCAGCTCAGGCCACCGAGCAGCAGCGCCAGCCCCGCCGCGACACCCCAGCGCCGCACCGGCCGGCTCAGGGCGCCGGCGGCACCACCCGCAGCTCGCCGCTCGCGCCCCAGCCGCGCAGTCGCGGTCGGTACATGTCCTCGATCCGCGCCGGGGCCAGGGCGAACACCCCGGGCGCCACCGCGCGGGCGCGATAGGCGAGACGGAAGCGCCGTGGCGCCGCCTCGTCACGTTCGAGCGCGACCACCAGGGCATCGCGCCCGAAGGACTGGTGCAACGGCCACTCCACCGTCTCGCCCAGCCAGTCGAACCCGGCGGGTGCGTCACCGCCAAGCAGCCGCGGGCTGGCGATCGCCAGCCCGCCGGGCAGCGGGTCGACCACCAGCAAGCGTCCGCGCCGCGCCCGGCTCGACTCGACATCGAGCACCACCACCAGCTGCTGACCCTGCACCAGCGCGGCGGGATCGAGCGCTCGACCGTCGAGGTCGTGATAGCTGCGACTGATGCGATAGCCGACGCCACCGGCGACGACTGCGCCCTCGGGCACCCCGATCCGGGTCTCGACCAGGGTCAGCGGACCCTCGCCCGGATTCTCGATCCAGGGCGCGGCGGCGAGCGCGGCCGGGTCGAGGCGCAACGGCAACACGCCCTCGTCATCACCGCGCGAGAGCACCCCGGCGGCACGCGCCAGCCAGGCGAGTTCCTGGGTACTGAGCGCGCCCTCGAGATCGAGCCCGGCGAGCAGTTGCGCCGGCGCCTCCAGCGCCACCCCGGACTCGGCGGCGAGCACGATCACCCCGGCGCGATCGCGCAGCCAGGAGCCGTAGTCCTCGCGCCAGCCGTCCTCGTCACCGGGCGGCGTCATCGCCACCGCGCTGGCGAAGGCGCGCGCGGCGCGCTCCTGCTCGCCATAGCGGGCGAGTGCGGCGCCGAGCTGGGCGCGCGATAGCGGCGTGGCGAAGTGCTCGAGCCGTGCGTCGAGGTAATAGCGCAGATCGCCGAGATCGGCGCGACCGGCCCGCGCCAGCACCGCCAGCGCATAGGCCAGGGACTCGCCGCCGTGGCTGAACTCCGGGGCATAGGCGACCTGGTTGGCGAGGTTGTCGAGCGCCAGCGCCAATGCCTGCGCCGGCACCGCCAGCCCGTGCGCGTCGGCGCGAACCAGGAAGTCGCTGACATAGGCGTCGAGCCAGGCCGAGCCACCGTCCTGCCCCCAACGCCCGAAGCCGCCGTCGGCGCGCTGGCTGGCGAGCACCTCGGCGAGGGTCTCGGTCAGTCGCGCCGCGACCTCGCGCGGCGCCTCCAGCGCGCGCGCCCGATCGGCGAGCGCGAGCAGCGGCAGGGCGCGGCTGACCCGCTGCTCGGTACAGCGATAGGGATAGCGATCGAGTGCAAGCAGCGGCCCGGCGACATCGATGCCGGTCATCGCGGCATCGGCGAGCACCAGGCTCGCGCCCGCCGGCGCCAGCCCGGCGAGTGCGTCGGCGGCGGGCCGCCAGCGCTCGCCCGGGGCGAGACGGTGCCAGCGACGGCTGAGCGTCGCGGCGCGCTGATCGCGCACCTCGAGGGCGAAGCGACGCTCGATCGGCGCGCCCACGGGCGGCACCAGCCGCACCCGCAGCGCCCCCTCGCCCGCCGCCGTGGCACTCAACGGCAGGTCGAGCGCCACCGGCGCACCGGGCGCGAGCATCACGTCATGGCCCCGTGCCTCGACCGGGATCTGCAACGGTCCGGCCGCGGTGACCTCGACCCGGGCCGGACCGCTCACCCCCTCGAAGGCGGTCAGTTCCAGCCCGAGGCGGCTGCGATCGCCCGGGGCGAGCAGCGCCGGCAGGCTGGCGCGCACGCTCACCGGATCGCGCACCAGCAGCTCGCGCGCGGCGTGCCCGACCCCATCGGCCGACCAGGCCATCGCCGCCAGGCGCACCCGCCCCTCGAACTGCGGCAGCGCAAGCCGCACCCGCGCGCGCCCCTCGGCGTCGACCTCGAGGATCGCCGATTGCAGCGCCAGCAGCGGCTCGGTCGGCGGCGGCGCACGGCGCTCGAGGATGCCGCCGTCGCCGCCGCTGCGCACCACGCCCGGGGTGGCGCCGAACGGGTCGATCAGCCGACCGTAGAGATCGCGGATCTCGGTGCCGAGACGGCGCTGCCCGAAGTACCAGTCGTCGGGGGCCGGGGTCGGGTGGTCGGTGAGCGCGAGGATGCCGGTGTCGACCGCCGCCAGGGTGACGTGGACCGGCTCCTCCGGGGTCGCGCCCGCGACCTGCAGCGTCACCTCCAGCGGCGCGCGCGGACGCGCCAGCGCCGGGGCCTCGATGGCGACGCCGAGGCGGCGCGCACCGGGATCGACCGCCGCCCAGCGCAACCCGATGGCGCGCCCCGGCATGCGCCCGGCGGCGGCATCGAGCGGGCGGTGCAACAGCACGCAGACATAGGCCCCGGCGCCCCAGTCGGTCTCGACCGGCAACTCCAGGGTCAGCCCCTCGGCGGGCACCTCGACCTGCCGGCGCGCGAGCAACCGCTCGCCGACCACCAGCACCGTCGCGGTGCCGGCGAAGCGCGGCTCGAGCCGCACCCGTGCCCGCTCACCGACGGCATAGCCGGGACGATCGAGGGTGACGCCGAGCAGGTCCGGGGTGTCCTCGCGCCCGGGGGCGGTGGTCCAGCCGGCATCGAAGTCGAGCGCGACCGGCAGCGCCCGACCGGCACCATCCTCGACGGTCAGTCGATAGCTCCCCCAGTCGACCGCGGTCTCGAGCCGCGCCGGCGTCTCGGCGTCGAGCGCCAGCTCACCGCTGGCCACCCGCCGGCTGGTGACGATCGGTTCGTAGCGCCAGCGATCGTCGAGGCGATACCACTGGAAGCGGGTCTCGAGCCGCGCCAGGGTCCAGCGCGCGTGCTCGACGGCGATGCGCTCGCCGCTCGGATCGAGCGCGATCAGCTCGAAGGCGGCACTGGCGCCGCTCTCGACCCGATCGTCGAAGAGCGCGCGCGCGCCGAGCCTGGGCGCCGGATCGCGCAGCGCGCGGGTCAACCGGCGCTCGACCGGGCGCGCGCCGTCCTCGCTCGCGCGCACCTGCAGCGTCAGCGCCAGCGGTCTGGTGGAGGGGTCGAGTTCGGGGAGCACCAACGGCATCCGCGCCCGGCCGGCGGCATCGGCGCGACGCGTCGGCAGCGCCGCGCCGAGCGGGGTGAAGTCCTCGTCGGTGAGACCGAAGCGGAACCCGGGCGCGGCCTCGAGCTGATCGCGGGCGACCACCCGCAGCTCACCGTCGAGCTGCAGGCCCGCGCCCGGGGCACCGTAGCGATAGCGCGCCTCCAGCCCGAGATCGGGCAGCGCGGCGGGGTCGAGCGGACCGGGCGGCAGCTCGGCGACGAGATCGACGCGCTCGGGGACGAAGTCCTCGACCAGGAAGGCCACCTCGGCCAGCGCCGGGCCCTCGGGGTCGGCGTGGAGACGGGCGCGCCAGGTGCCGTGCATGGCGGTGTCGGCGAGCGCGACCTGAGCGCGGTAGGCGCCGCCGCCCTGGTCGTCGAGCCGCTGACGCCGGGCGACATGACCGTCGGGACGCTCCACCACCAGGGTGGTGGTCAGCCCGGTGACGGCGGCGGCGAGCCGGTCGCGCACCAGCGCGGTGAGCACCACCGACTCACCCGGACGATAGGCGCCGCGTTCGCTGCTCAGGAAGACATCGAGCGCGGCGGCGGGCGGGCGCCCGGCGACACCGCGATCGCGCAGGTCGAAGGGGGCGCGGGCGAGATCGAGGAAGGCGTAATCGCCGGCCGCCACCTCGGCCTCGGCCACCAGCAGCGCCGGGGCATCGCCGCCGCGACCGCGCAACAGCCCGGGGGCGAAGCGGGCATAGCCCGCAGCGTCGCTGCGAGTCTCGCCGAGCACCCGGTCGTTGACCGCGAGCAACCGCAGCCGCACCCCGGCGCGCGGCTCGGCGGTGCCCAGATCACGCACCAGGACGTGCAGCCCATCGGCGCCGGTGAGCGCGCTCAGCCCCAGGTCGGAGACCACGAACCACTGGCTCGCCAGCGACCCGTCACGCTCGGCGGACTGCTCCTGCGGGCGTGCGGTGAGCAGATAGACCCCCGGCTCGAAGCGCTCGACCAACTCGTCGAGCGGGATGCCGGTGCTCACCTCCTGGTTGCGACGGGTATCGACCGCGACGCTGCCCGACCACAGCGCCGAGCCCAGACGCTCGGCGATGCGCTCACGCGACCAGCGATCGAGCTGGCGCTCGAACAGGCCCTCCTCACGCACCTGGGTAAGCGTACGATCGTCGATACGATAGAGTTCGAGCGCCAGACGCGCACTGTTGACCGAGACCACCGGCAGACGCGCGCCGCTGCCGCGCGGCAGGACATAGGCGCGCGACTGGAAGCGGGCGAGCGGGGCACGATCGCGGACATAGAGGTCGAGCTCGACGTCCCTGGCCAGTACCTCACCGGCGGCACTCGGCAACCCGGCGCGCAGCCGCACCCGATAGCCCTGGCCATGACGTACGCCATCGAGGCAGAGCTGGTCGCGCTCGGGTTGGAGGGCGAGGTCGGGGTCGCCCTCGACGCGCACGAAGTCGTCGATCTCGGCACGGTCGCGGGCGAGCGGTTCGCTGAAGCGGACACAGACCCTGGGGGCGGCGGCATCGGCGTCGATGGCGTGATCGAGCACCCGGAAGCCGTGTTCGGCGAGCAGGCGGGCGTATTCGGCGCGCAGCGTCGCATCCTCGTCCAGGGCGAGCGCGGCGCGGGTGGCGCGGATCGCCTCGGGCCACGACTCGCGCGCGGCGAAGGCGCGCCCGAGCAGGGCGAGCGTGGCACCGTCCTCCGGGGCCAGGCGCGCGGCGGCGAGCGCGGCGGCAAGCGCCTCGTCGCGCGCGCGCCAGTCGTTCGCGGCCGCGACCAGCGCGGTCTCGGCCAGGGCGCGCCACGCCGCCGCATCCGCCGGGGCCAGCCGCAACAGCGCGCGCAGTCGCGCCCGACGCTGCGCCGAGGTCTCGCCCGGTGCCGCCCGCGCCAACGTCGCCAGTCCCTGGCCGGGGGGCGCTTCGAGCGCCAGGGCGCGCGCCTGCTCGCGAGCGAGGGCACGGGCATCGGGGGGGATGAAGGCGAGCGTCTCGGGCAGGGCCCCGGGGTCGTCCCAGAGCAGCTCCGGACGATAGCCCGAGCGCGCCCCCGGCGCAGCGCGCGCCTCGCCGGGAGCGGATTTGAGGAAGCACCAGCCGGAGCGCTGGTCGTAGGTGAAGGCGAGACAGTCGGGATCGTCGGCGCAGGCGCGCTCGCAACCATCGAGCGGGACCGACTCCAGGGTGCGCAGGTCGGCACCGAAATAATCCACGCCGGGACTGTGCACCAGCCCCTGAGCGACGACACCACTGCTCACCAACAACCAGGGGAGCAGCAGCGCGATCGCGTGCGGCAATCGGATCGAGCCCAGCATCAGCGCCTCCCGCCTTGCAGATCGGTCGATCCTGGGGACTGTAGCCGTTGCGGGGAAACCGGTAAAGACGACGCGGACGATGACGAGGGTCGCGGATGCCCGAATGCGCGCGCGGATGTCACAACCCCTTAAACTTAGTTTCGGTAAGGGTTAAGATCCAGGACGCTTGACGCAATCGATGGCTTGAGGGGCGTTATCGATCCGGCCATCGGCCACTCACCACACAGTACCCGTACTCGCAAGGAGGGTCAGTCGTGTCAAAGTCAGCAGCCTCGTCCGAGGTCAAGTCCAAGCAGTCCCAGTCCCCACTGATGGTCGCCATCCTGCCATCGGTCTTCCTCTACATCGCCGCGGTGGTCCTGGTGTTCTTCGCCCGCGAGGACTTCGCCGCCACCACCCAGTACTGGGAGTTCTTCATCCCGGTGGTCGCCTTCATCTCGATCCTCTCGGGATGGAGTCAGGCCTACGCCTTCGACCGCTCGCGCTTCTTCTACCTGATCAAACAGCTGCTGCACTGGGGCGCGCTCGGCGGCCTGCTGTGGCTGTTCTACGACCACGGCATCCGCGACGCGCTCAGCGCCGAGCAGTACAACCTGGTGCAGCTCTATCTGCTCGGCCTCGCCGCGCTGATCGCCGGACTCTATCTCGACACCAAGATGCTGTTCTTCGGCGCCTTCATCGCCTGCTGCGCTTACCTGCTGGCCGACCCGGCCAACAGCGCCGTCCTCACCTCGGTGGGTGATGCCTTCGGCATCGAGAACGCTCAGGACAAGCCGATGACCATGATCATCGCCGCCGCCCTGGCCGCCTTCGTCGCCAACCTCTTCGTGCTGATCGCCATGCGTGGGGCCGTCATGGCCAAGCGCGGACGCACCGCACGCGGCTGAAACGCCATGCCAACCGTCTCGTCCCGATTCATGGACGAGACGGTCCGAAGCGGGTCGCGGTCGCAACGACAGGGGCAACGGCTGGATCCGCCACGCACGGACGTACCAGGGGGTTGGGTCGACAGAGAGATAGAGGCGGATGGTGCCCGGGGCGGGACTCGAACCCGCATGACCGAGGTCGAGGGATTTTAAGTCCCCTGCGTCTACCAGTTTCGCCACCCGGGCGGGTGCGGGACAGTGGACTGTCCTAGCTTGATCTCGACGGGGACTACGGGAAAGGAATGGAGGCTGAGCCCGGAATCGAACCGAGGTACACGGCTTTGCAGGCCGCTGCATAACCACTCTGCCACTCAGCCAGAGAACGCGCAGTATAAAGACTTGCCGGGGTCTTGTCACCCCCCATTTTGATGTCCGGCCTGCGCACCGCCGAACAACCGGCCTTCAGAGCAATACCAAGTTGTCGCGGTGGATCAGCTCGTCGTCGTCGACATAGCCGAGGATCTCGGCGAAGCGATGCGATGAGCGCCCCTGGATGCGGCGCGTCGCCTCGGCGTCGTAGTTGACCAGGCCGCGCGCGACCTCCCTGCCCTGCTCATCGACACAGGCGACCACCTCACCGCGCTCGAAGGCGCCGTGGACCGCCCGCACCCCGACGGCCAGCAGGCTGGTACCCTGCTCGCGCAGCGCCCGCACCGCACCGGCGTCGAGCACCAGCCGACCACGCACCTGCAGTTGACCGGCGATCCACTGCTTGCGCGCCGCCTGCGGCCCCTGGAAGGGGATCAGCAGGGTGCCGATCGACTCACCCGCACCGATCCGCTCCAACACCCGCTCGCCGCGACCGGGGGCGATCACCGTCGGGGTGCCGGAACGGGCGGCGAGCCGCGCCGCGCGGACCTTGGTGACCATGCCACCGGTGCCCAGGCCCGAGCCACTGCCGCCGGCGACCTGATCGAGCATGGGGTCGTCGACCCAGGTCTCGGTGATCAGGCGCGCCTCGGGATTGTTGCGCGGATCCTGGTCGAAGATGCCGTCCTGGTCGGTGAGCAGCACCAACAGATCGGCCTCGATCAGGTTGGCGACCAGCGCGGCGAGGGTATCGTTGTCACCGAAACGCAGCTCGTCGTTGGCGACGGTGTCGTTCTCGTTGATCACCGGCACCACACCGTGACGGATCAGGGTGCGCAGGGTACTGCGGGCGTTGAGATAGCGCACCCGGTTGGAGAGGTCGTCACGGGTGAGCAGCACCTGGGCGGTGTGCCGGCCATGATCGCGAAAGCAGTCCTCGTAGGCGCGCACCAGCCCCATCTGGCCGATCGCGGCGGCCGCCTGCAACTCGTGCAGCGCACCGGGGCGCTCGCGCCACCCCATCCGCGCCATTCCCTCGGCGACCGCTCCCGAGGAGACCAACACGACCTCGGCACCGGCACCATGACGGGCGGCCATCTGCGCCACCCAGGGTTCGAGCAGGTCGCGTCCGACGCCGCGACCGTCACGGGTCAGCAGGGTACTGCCGATCTTGACCACCCAGCGGCGGGTCCCGGGGAGTTCCTCGCGCGAGATCATGGTCGATCAGCCCAGCGGATGCCAATCGTCTTCGGCGGCATCGTCCTCGCTGGTCCCGTCCTCGGGCTCGACGACGGTCTCGGCCGCACGCAACCGCTCCAGGTGGTTCATGAGATCCTGCATCAGCGGCTCCGTGCCCTTGCCGCTGAGCGCGCAGATGGCATAGACCGGCCCCTGCCAGTCGAGCCGCTCGAGCAGGGCCTCGCGACGGGCGGCGAAGGTCTCCTCGTCGAGTAGATCGACCTTGTTGAACACCAGCCAACGCTCCTTGTCGATCAGCTCGCGCCCGAAGGCGCGCATCTCGGCCTCGACCTTGCGGATCTCGTCGTAGGGGTCGGTGTGATCGCCGAGCGGCGCGACATCGACCAGGTGCAGCAGCAACCGGGTGCGCGACAGATGCTTGAGGAAGCGGGTGCCGAGTCCGGCGCCCTCGGCCGCGCCCTCGATCAGCCCGGGGATGTCGGCGATGACGAAGCTGCGCTCGCGCCCGAGACGCACCACCCCGAGGTTCGGATGCAGGGTGGTGAAGGGGTAGTCGGCGACGCGCGGACGCGCGCTCGAGACCTGGCGCACCAGCGACGACTTGCCGGCGTTGGGGAAGCCGACCAGGCCGACGTCGGCGAGCAGCAGCAGCTCGAGATGGAGATCGCGACGCTCGCCCGGGGTACCCGGGGTGGACTGACGCGGGGTGCGATTGGTGCTGGACTTGAAGCGGGCGTTGCCGATGCCGTGGAAGCCGCCCTGGGCGACCAGCAGGCGCTCGCCCGAGGCCATCAGCTCGCCGATCAGCTCACCGGTGTCGCGTTCGATCACCCGGGTGCCGACCGGGACCCGGATCACCAGGTCCTGACCGCTGCGTCCGGTCATGTCGCGGCCCATGCCGTTCTGGCCGCGCTCGGCGCGCTGGATGCGCTGATCGCGCAGATCGACCAGGGTATTGAGATTGTTGTCGGCGAGCAGATAGACACTGCCGCCGTCCCCGCCGTCGCCGCCATTGGGGCCACCTTTGGGGATGTATTTCTCACGGCGGAAGCTGACGCAGCCGCTGCCGCCGTCACCGGCTTCGACCCGGATGTATGCCTCGTCGACGAATTTCATGCGATCGATCCGTTGTGCGATTGCCGATGCAGGGGTCGCGGGCGCACACCCTGACGGTGCGGCAGAAACGAAAAAGCCTCGTCACCCGGACGAGGCTGCGCGGTCTCCACGGAAGGCGCGGGGCCAGGGCTGGACCCGCTCGCGGATCAGGCGCCTTCCACGGTGACGAACTTACGCTTCTGCGGACCCTTGGTGACGAACTTCACGACACCGTCGGTCAGGGCGTAGAGGGTGTGGTCGCGACCACAGCCAACGTTCACACCGTCGTGGAACTGGGTACCGCGCTGACGCACGATGATGGCGCCGGCGCTGACACGCTGACCACCGAAGACCTTGACGCCAAGGCGCTTGGACTCTGAATCGCGGCCGTTACGCGAACTACCGCCTGCTTTCTTGTGTGCCATCGGTAATCTCTCCTCAGCCGGCGTTGATGCCAGTGATCTTGAGCGACGTGAACCACTGGCGGTGGCCCTGACGCTTCATGTGGTGCTTGCGACGACGGAACTTGATGATCGAGACCTTGTCGCCACGACCGTGCGACTCGACCACGGCGCTCACCTTGCTGCCCTCGACGAAGGGCTTGCCGACCTTGATGGTCTCGCCGTCGGCGACCATCAGCACCTCGAAGTCGACGTTGGAACCTTCCTCGGCGGCGAGCTTCTCGACCTTGAGTGTGTCGCCTTCCGAAACCCGGTATTGTTTTCCACCGGTTTGAATGACCGCGTACATGATCAGCAGATCCCCAGAATAATTCGGAAACAGCCGACGCAGCTCGCAGCTCCGCGCCGGAACAAAGAAGCGGAATCCTACCGCGAAGCCATGACGTGCGTCAACGTCGATGCCTCTCCGAATGTGACGGCGCACCATCGCCGCCCGGTCGAGACTTGACGCGCCAGGGCGCAGTTGGCAGATTGGACGGAGAAACGGCTGACTCCTGGTCCTTGAACGGGAGGCGGTCGCCCAGGGCCCGGCAACACCAGGCGGCGTCCTCAGGGCCGCAGGATCCGAGACACCCCGGACCTGCCAGTACACCCGTTTCCGTTGCCGTGGGAGGACGCACGTATCGCGTTCCGCGACCTCCTTGACAGCTCGGTGCCTCGCACCTAGCATCCGCCGTCACTATCGATAGACCCCGCATACGAATGGACCTCTCCACGATTCGACACCCCGTCGCCGACGACTCGAAGGCGGTGGACGCCCTGATCCTGCGTCGGCTCGAGTCCGATGTCGTACTGATCAACCAGATCGGTCACTACATCGTCAACAGCGGCGGCAAGCGACTGCGTCCGCTCTCCGTGCTGCTCGCGGCCCGCGCCTGCGGCTACAGCGGCGAGCGTCACATCGATCTGGCCGCGATCGTGGAGTTCATCCATACCTCGACCCTGCTCCACGACGATGTCATCGACAACTCCGAGATGCGTCGCAACCGCGAGACGGCCAACGCCGTCTGGGGCAACGAGGCGAGCGTGCTGGTCGGCGACTTCCTCTACTCGCGCGCCTTCGAGATGATGGTCGACGTCGGCAGCATGCGGGTGATGGAGGTGCTCGCGCACGCCACCAACCGCATCGCCGCGGGCGAGGTGCTGCAGCTGCTCAACGCGCGCGACGCCGATACCGACGAGGCGCGCTACATGGAGGTCATCGAGCGCAAAACCGCGACCCTGTTCGCCGCCGGCACCCGCCTCGGCGCGATCCTTGCCGAGACCACCCCGGAGGTCGAGGCCGCGCTCGCCAGCTATGGGCTCAATCTCGGCATCGCCTTCCAGCTGATCGACGACGCGCTCGACTACAGCACCAACAACGAGAGCCTCGACAAGAACGTCGGCGACGACCTCGACGAGGGCAAGCCCACCCTGCCGCTGATCCGCGCCATGGCCGTCGGCACCGCCGAGCAGCGCGCGATGCTGCGCGACTGCATCGAGCACGGTGGTCGCGAGCGGATCGACGCCGTGATCGAGGCTATTGCATCCACCGACGCAATCGCCTATACTGGCGATCTTGCTAAACGGCACGCCCAAAAGGCCCGTGAGGCACTCGAGATCCTCGATCCGAGTCCCGCACGTGATGCCATGGCAACGCTGGCAGACTTCGCCGTCAGCCGGTCGTATTAAGAATTCCCGATATCGGGGTGTAGCTCAGCTTGGTAGAGCGCTGTCTTCGGGAGGCAGAAGTCGCTGGTTCGAATCCAGTCACCCCGACCAATCTCCGCTAGATCAAGAAAACCGGCCTCGCGCCGGTTTTTTTGTGCCTGCAATCTCTCCATCCCTGCCCTACCTGCATCAGCACCGGGCCGGGCACGGCTGATCGACCGAGGCGCGCGCCCCGGCCGACCCCGGCCATCAGCGCCCGACCGCACCCACCTGAGGATGACGCCAGCGCACATAGAGGCTGGCGAACAGCAGCAGCAGGTTGATCGTGCCGACCACCGCGAAGGGCGCGCGCGGATCGACATGGTCGAAGAGATAACCGCCGACCAGGGTGATCAGCAGGATGCCGATCGCGCCGGTGACGTTGAAGGCGCCGAGCACCGAGCCGCGTTGCGCCGTCGGCGCCTCCTGACCGATCAGCGACTGTCCGGCGAGAAAGACGCTGATCTGACCGATCCCGAGCAGGATGAAGAAGACGATGCCGATCCGCGCCAGCGGGTCTTCGAGCAGCAAGGGCGCCAGGTTGCCGAGCGCGGCCAGCCCCATGCATACGGCCATCGCCGAGACCCGGTCGATGCGATCGAGCAGCGGGCCGAGCAACGGCGCCCAGACCAGCGCCGAGAGCTGGGTGATGACGAAGATCACCGTCCCGGCGAGTACCGCCTCCGGCGTCTCCATCCCCGCCGCCTTGCCGGCCAGCGTGCCCCACAGGATGATGAAGGTCGCGTTGACCGACTGATCGCCACGCGCGATGAAGGCCGAGGCATAGGCGAGCAGGATGCGCGGATTGCGCGCCTGGGCAAAACCGCTGGCGAACAGGGTACGCACGTTCGGACGTTCGTCATGACGCGCCGGCACCCCGGGTTTCAACCCCCAGAAGACCAACACGGCGACCGCCACCGACAGCCCGGCGATGATGAAATGGGTCAGGCGACCGGCCTCGACGCCGTCGAAACCGGCATTGGTGAAGACCTTGGGCAGCGCCCCCAGTCCCTGACCGACGATCACCACGCCGAGTCCGCTGAGCACCCCGACCAACGCCACCAGCTTGCCGCGCGAGCGCTCGGCAGGATAGTCGGCGAGCACCGTCGACAGCGCCCCGGCGACCGCCACCACGCCGAGGGCGTAGATCACCCGAAAGCCGTAGAGCATCTCCACCGAGGTGGCAAGCGGATAGAGCACGTAGGTCAGCGCCAGCAGCAGGAAGCCGACACCATAGACGGTACGCCGCCCGAGGCGGTCCATCAGCACCCCGGCGGGCAGGAACAGCAACAGGGTGACGATCTCGGTGAGGAACACCAGGTTGCCGCTGATGCGGCCCTGGCTCGACTCGGGGATGCCGAGATGCTCGTTGAGGATATAGGTCTGGCCAATGGAGACGAAGACCATGAGCCCGATCGAGAAGAAGGCCACGACCATGAAGGTCCAGCCGTGGCGCAGGCTGATCTCGGGGGCAAGATGAATCGGGCCGATACGATGAGTCTTGGCGTGTTCGGACATGGATACTGGGTCTCGGGCCGGCGCCGGCCGCTCGGTCGGGTTGCAAGAACGAACCGGCATTATTCAGCTTTCAGCCGCCAGCCGCCAGCCGCCAGCCGCCAGCCGCCAGCCGCCAGCCGCCAGCCGCCAGGGGATTGAACCGCAAAGACGCAAAGGCGGCGAAGCAAGGGGGGAGAGCCGCCAGCGTCCAGCCTCCAGTCATGAGTCTGCTCTTTCCCCACTGGCGGCTGAAAGCTGATCGCTGGCGGCTGACGATAACCAAAAGCCGTTCCTACCTTTGCGCACTTCGCGTCTTCGTGGTTCAAATCGCCCTCGAAGAGCATCAACCGCCTCAGAAGGCGGCGCCCCCCCACTGGCGGCTGAAAGCTGATGGCTGGCGGCTGAGCCCCCCCCCTAGGGCGCCAGCCGCTCGATGTCCCAGCCCGAGGCCGCACGGCGGTAGAGGAAGCGGTCGTGGAGGCGGCAGTCACGGCCCTGCCAGAACTCGATGCTGTCGGGGACGACGCGGTAGCCGCCCCAGAACTCGGGCAGCGGGATCTTGCCGTCGCGAAAACGCTGGCGCATCTCCTCGACCTTGGCCTCGAGCATCGCCCGCGAGCGGATCACCTGGCTCTGCGGCGAGGCCCAGGCGCCGATCTGGCTACCGCGCGCCCGCGAGGTGAAATAGCGGAAGGACTCGGCCGCCGAGATCCGCTCGGCACGCCCCGAGATCCCCACCTGACGCGCCAGCGCCACCCAGGGGAACAGCAGATAGACCCGCGGATTGGTCTCGATCTGGTGCGACTTGCGACTGGCGTAGTTGGTGAAGAAGACGAATCCACGCTCGTCGTAGAGCTTCATCAACACGGTGCGCGAGGAGGGTTGTCCCTCGGCATCGACGGTGGAGACGGTCATCGCGTTGGGCTCGGGGATGCCGCTGCCGACCGCCACCTGGTACCACTGCTCGAACTGGGAGAAGGGATCGGCGGCGAGCGACTCGCGCGCCAGCCCCTCCGCCATGCCCTGCGCGCGGATCTCTTCGGGGCTCGCCGTCATGCCGCCACCCCGGCAAGCTGGAGACCGAGCAGGGCACGCCCGGTCGGACGCGAGGGGAAAATCAGAGGATGTCTTCTCATTGATAATTATCAAAACTAATGGACAGAATTAGGATAATTGACTCGCCAAATGATTGGAACCCGGGGTAGTTTCATCCCTCCAAGACCTACCAAGACGGTCAATCATCCGCCGATTCGCTTCCACGGGCTACCGTGAACGGATGCCACGGGGCCTGGAAGACGACACAGATCGCGCGAACCGACACGATCAAGAAGGAGTACCCCATGCCGATGACCCGCCAAGACCAGATCAAGGCCCTGGAACAGGATTGGGCAGAGAACCCCCGCTGGACCGATGTCACCCGCGCCTACTCGGCGGCCGACGTCGTGAGACTGCGCGGTTCGGTGCAACCCGAGCACACCTATGCCCGACGCGGCGCCGAACGACTCTGGGGGCTGATCCACGGCGACGCCAAGAAGGGTTACGTCAACTGCATGGGCGCGATCACCGCCGGTCAGGCGATGCAGCAGGCCAAGGCCGGGATCGAGGCGATCTATCTCTCCGGCTGGCAGGTCGCCGCCGACGGCAACACCTCCGAAACCATGTACCCCGACCAGTCGCTCTATGCCTATGACTCGGTCCCCACCATGGTGCGTCGCATCAACAACGCCTTCAAGCGTGCCGACGAGATCCAGTGGGCCAAGGAGATCGAACCCGGCGATCCGGCCCACGTCGACTACTTCCTGCCGATCGTGGCCGATGCCGAGGCCGGCTTCGGCGGCGTGCTCAACGCCTTCGAGCTGATGAAGAACATGATCGCCGCCGGCGCCTCCGGGGTGCACTTCGAGGACCAGCTCGCCGCGGTGAAGAAGTGCGGCCACATGGGCGGCAAGGTGCTGGTGCCGACCAGCGAGGCGGTGCAGAAGCTCGTCGCCGCGCGACTCGCCGCCGACGTCATGGGCGTGCCCACGCTGCTGCTGGCGCGTACCGATGCCGAGGCGGCCAACCTGCTCACCAGCGACGTCGACGACAACGATCGTCCCTTCGTCACCGGCGAGCGCACCAACGAGGGCTTCTACCGGGTCAAGAACGGACTCGAGCAGGCGATCAGCCGCGGCCTGGCCTACGCCCCCTATGCCGATCTGGTGTGGTGCGAGACCGGCACCCCGGACCTCGGCTTCGCCCGCGAGTTCGCCCAGGCGGTGCTCGAGAAGAACCCCAACAAGCTGCTCGCCTACAACTGCTCGCCCTCGTTCAACTGGAAGAAGAACCTCGACGATGCCACCATCGCCAAGTTCCAGGACGAGCTGGCGGCGATGGGCTACAAGTACCAGTTCATCACCCTGGCGGGCATCCACAACATGTGGTTCAACATGTTCGACCTCGCCTACGACTACGCCCGTGGCGAGGGCATGCGCCACTATGTCGAGAAGGTGCAGGAGCCGGAGTTCGCCGCGCGCGACAAGGGCTACACCTTCGTCTCGCACCAGCAGGAGGTCGGCGCCGGCTACTTCGACGACGTCACCACCACCATCCAGGGCGGCGTCTCCTCGGTCACCGCACTGACCGGCTCGACCGAGGAGGAGCAGTTCTAACAACGCCCTCCCCCGCGCCGGGGCCATCACGCCCCGGCGCCCGCCCCGCACCGCCCCAGCCGTACCAGGAGACCCCGCGCATGGACTTCAAGACCGCCGATCTCTACGACCAGGAGGGCGACGCCCTGCAGGTCTGCGACCCGGTGTTCCAGGACTTCGGCGGCCGCTCGCGCTTCAGTGGCGAGGCGGTCACCGTCAAGTGCTTCGAGGACAACTCGCTGGTCAAGTCGACCCTGGCCGAACCCGGCGAGGGCCGGGTGCTGGTGGTCGATGCCGGCGGTTCGCTGCGCTGCGCCATGCTCGGCGACCTGATCGCCGCGCGTGCCGTCGAGCAGGGCTGGGCCGGGGTGGTGATCCACGGCTGCGTGCGCGACCGGGTCGAGCTGGCAGCCATGGCGATCGGCATCAAGGCGCTGGCCAGCACCCCGCGCAAGAGCCATCGTCGCGGCGAGGGCCAGCGCGACATCCCGATCAACATCGCCGGGGCGCGCGTCAACCCGGGCGATCAGGTCTATTGCGACGAGGACGGCGTGGTGATCGCCGAGCGGTCGCTCACCGACGGCTGAGGACGCATCATGGCCTGGACCGAGGCGAAGCTGATCGCCGAGGCCATCCTCGATGGTTTCGAGCGTCATTACCGACTGTTCCGCGCCTGTACCGGCGAGGCCCGGACGCGCTTCGAGCGCGCCGACTGGCCGGCCGTCCAGGCCGCCGCCCGCGCGCGCATCAGCTACTACGACACCCGGGTCGGCGAGACCGTGGCGCTGCTGCGCCGCGAGTTCCATCTGCGTGACCCGAGCGACGCGTTGTGGCAGCGGGTCAAGGTCGAGTATCTACGGCTGCTGCCGCTGCACCGCCAACCCGAGCTGGCCGAGACCTTCTACAACTCGGTGTTCTGTCGCCTGTTCGATCGGCGCTACTACGACAACCGCTATATCTTCGTCTGGCCGATGATCTCGACCGAGCACCTCGAGGCCGAGGTGCCGATCTACCGCCCCTACTACCCCACCCGCGACGGCTTCGCCCGGGTGCTCGCCCGCATCCTCACCGACGCCGGCTTCGAGCGACCCTTCCGCGCCCCGCGCCACGACCTGCGCTGTCTGCTGCGCGCGCTGCGCGAGCGCCTGCCCGCAGCACAGACCCGGCAGCAGAACTTCCAGCTCGCGGTGCTGCGCAGCCCCTTCTTCCGCAACAAGGCCGCCTATCTCATCGGCAAGGCGATCAACGGCGCCGACCAGATCCCCTTTGCCATCCCCGTCCTCAACGACGAGCAGCGCGGGCTCTATGTCGACACCCTGCTGGTCGGCGAGGACGAGCTGTCGGACATCTTCAGCTTCTCGCGCGCCTATTTCATGATCGACACCGAGGTGCCGGCGGCGGTCGTCGAGTTCCTCCGCCCGCTGCTGCCGCGCAAGGGCAAGGCCGAGCTCTATACCGCGATCGGGCTGCAGAAGTTCGGCAAGGCCGAGTTCTATCGCGACTTCCTCAAACACCTGCGTCACTCCGCCGACGAGTTCGTCATCGCCCCGGGGATCCGCGGCATGGTGATGTGCGTCTTCACCCTGCCCTCCTTCCCCTTCGTGTTCAAGGTGATCAAGGACCGCTTCCCGCCGCAGAAGGAGATGAGCCGCGAGGCGGTGAAGGAGAAGTACCAGCTGGTCAAGCTCCACGACCGCGTCGGGCGCATGGCCGACTCCTGGGAGTACTCGCACGTCGCCTTCCCCGCCGCGCGCTTCTCCCCGGCGCTGCGCGCGCTGCTCGAGGAGGAGTGCGCAGGCAGCCTCGAGCACGACGGCGAGCACCTGATCATCAAGCACCTCTATATCGAGCGGCGCATGGCTCCGCTCAACCTCTATCTGCAGGAGGCCGACGCCGAGGACGCGCGGCATGCGGTGGCCGAGTACGGCGACGCCATCCGCCAGCTCGCCGCCGCCGACATCTTCCCCGGCGACTTCCTGTTCAAGAACTTCGGCGTCACCCGGCGTGGGCGGGTGGTGTTCTACGACTACGACGAGCTCTGCTATCTCACCGAGTGCAACTTCCGCAAGATCCCCGAGGCGCCCTACCCCGAACTGGAGCTGGCCGACGAGCCCTGGTACAGCATCGCCCCGGCCGACGTCTTCCCCGAGGAGTTCGAGACCTTCCTGCTCACCGACCCGCGCACCCGGGCGCTGTTTCGTGAACTCCACGCCGAGCTGCTCGACCCGGACTGGTGGCGCGAGCGCCAGACCCATATCCGCCGCGGCCGGCTCGAGGACGTCTTCCCCTACCCCGAGGCACGGCGCTTCCCCGGCCCGCCAGCCCCACGCAGCGTCGGGGCACAGACCATCGGCTAGACTGCGGACAGGCCGCGCCACCCCCGGCGCGCCCCAGACCGGTCCGCCCGGGGAGGCCATCATGCCCATCCGCCCGCGCCTCGTCCTGCTCGCGCTCGCGCTGCTGCTGACAGCCGCCGGCGATGTCCTCAGCGCCCCACCAGAGCACCCATCCTGGTTCAAGCAGTCCTTCCTCGATCTCGCCGAGGATGTCGCCGAGGCCACCGCCGCAGACCGCCGGCTGATGCTCTACTTCTACCAGGACGGCTGCCCTTACTGCGCCCTGCTGCTGCGGGTGAACCTCGCCGATCCCGAGATCGCACGACTGGCACAGGAGCGCTTCGAGGTCATCGCGCTCAACATCTGGGGCGATCGCGAGGTGGTCGGGCTCGACGGCCAGACCACCACCGAGAAGGGGCTGGCCGCCGCCCTCGGCGTCCAGTTCACCCCGACACTGCTGTTGCTCGACGAGGCCGGCGCCGTGGTGCTGCGGATCAACGGCTACCAGCCACCGGCGCGTCTCGCCGCCGCGCTGGCCTATGTCGCCGAGCGGCGCGAGCAGTTCGGCGAGCGCTTCGTCGACTTCCACGCCAGGCGCGGCGGTCCGCCGGCAAGCGGCGAGCTGCACCACGAGACCGGCTTTCTCGAACCGCCGCTGCGCCTGGCCGACAATCGCGACCGCTCGCCACGCCCGTTGGTGGTGCTGTTCGAACAACGCACCTGTCGCGGCTGCGACCGTCTCCACGACGATCTGCTGCGCCGCCCGGCGCTGGGCGCCGCGCTCAGCGCCTTCGACGTGGCGCTCGTCGATATCGACGCCGAGACCCCGCTGCAGACCCCGGACGGTGCCGCCCGCGCCGCGCGCGACTGGGCCGAGGCGCTCGGTATCCTCTACACCCCGACCCTGGTGTTCTTCGACGCGGCCGGGCGCGAGGTCTTCCGCGCCGAGGGCGAGCTGCGCGCCTTTCACCTGCACGGCGCGCTCGACTATGTCGCCACCGGCGCCTATCGCTGGCAGCCGAGCTTCCAGCGCTATCTGGCGGCGCGGCGCGAGCGCATCGAGGCGCTGGGGGTCGAGGTCGAGCTGATGGAATGAGCGCCGGGGTCGATCCCGGCGCGGCGCGGATCAGATGCGATCGAGCGCGGCGAGGTCGCGATCGCGCATCCCCAGCAGATAGAGGATGCCGTCGAGCCCGACGGTGGCGATCGAGTGACGCGCCTGCCGGGTGACGATCGGCTTGGCGTGGAAGGCGATGCCGAGCCCGGCGATCGAGAGCATCGGCAGGTCGTTGGCACCGTCGCCGACGGCGATCACCTGTTCGAGACGGATGCCCTCGCGCGCGGCCAGCTCGCGCAGCAGCTCGGCCTTGCGCGCGCCATCGACGATCTCGCCGGCGACCTCCCCGGTGAGCCTGCCGTCGCGGAACTCGAGCTGGTTGGCATAGACGTAGTCGATGCCGAAGCGTCGCTGCAGATGCTCGGCGAAATAGGTGAAGCCGCCGGAGAGGATGGCGATCTTGTAACCGAGCCGCTTGAGCATGGCGATCAGCCGGTCGGCGCCTTCGGTGATCGGCAGCCGCTCGGCGATCCCCACCAGCACCGACTCGTCGAGCCCCTCGAGCAGCGCCATGCGGCGGCGGAAGCTCTCCTGGAAGTCGAGCTCGCCGCGCATCGCCGCCTCGGTGATCGCCGCCACCTCGGCACCGACCCCGGCGGCCGCGGCCAGCTCGTCGATCACCTCGGTCTGGATCAGGGTCGAGTCCATGTCGAAGCAGACCAGCCGCCGGGTGCGGCGGAAGACGGTGTCCTCCTGGACCGCGACGTCGACATCCATCACCTGGCTGAGCCCGAGCAGCGCGCCGTGCAGTGCGGTGAGATCATCGACCGCGCCGCGCACCGAGAACTCCACCGAGGCGAGCGCGTGCGGCGCCGGCGCGGTGCGCCGCGAGATGCGACCGCTGAGCCGGTTGATGCGATCGACGTTGAGTCCGCGCTCGGCGATCAGCGCCGAGACCCGGGCGATGTGCTCGGCGCCGATCTCGCGCCCGAGCAGGGTGAGGATATGACGCGGCTGGCCCTGCTCGCGCACCCAGCGCTCGTAGTTGTCGCCGTCGATCGGGGTGAAGCGGATGTCGAGCCCCATGCCGTGGGCGGTGAACAGCAGGTCGCGAAAGACGCCGCTGTCGCGATCGGCCGCCGGCAGCTCGACGAGCATGCCCAGCGCCAGGGCGTCGTGGATGGTCGACTGGCCGATGTCGAGTACCGGGATGTGATAGCGGGCCAGGGTCTCGGTGAGTGCGGCGATGATGCCGGGACGGTCCTCACCGGCCACGTTGATCAGTACGATTTGGCTCATGAAGGTCTGTATTGGGTCACGAGGATTCGGATTCGGGTCGATGCGGTCTCGTCCGTCCTGGACGGTCGGTCAGGGTCAGACCGCATCCGCCGGGCGTCCCTGAACCGGCGGCGCGGGCCCGGATGCGTGGCCCGCGGCTGATCGATGGGGGGTACTTTAACGCAGATCGTCGCGTCCGACTCAGGTCCGCCGCGGCACCTCGAGCAGGGTCTGCACCAGATCGACGCAACCGGCGCGAAACCCCGCCTCGCAATAGGCCAGATAGTAGTCCCACATGCGCCGGAAGGCGGCATCGTAGCCGAGCGCCGCGACCTCGGCGTCGACGGCATGGAAACGCGCGCGCCAGCGCCGCAGGGTCTCGGCATAGTCGTCGCCGCACCAGCGGGTGTCGCGGATACGCAGCCCGGCGCGCGCGGCCTCCTCGGTCATGCGCCGCGGCGAGGGCAACATGCCACCGGGGAAGATGTAGAGCTGCACGAAGTCGGGGGTACGGCGATAGAGCGGGAAATCGTCCTCGTGGATGGTGATCACCTGCAGCGCGATCCGCCCGCCCGGGCGCACCAGCCGTCGCAGGGTATCGTAATAGGTCGACCAGTAGGCCTCGCCGACGGCCTCCATCATCTCGATCGAGATGGCGTGATCGAAACTGCCGCGCACCTCGCGATAGTCGGCGAGACGGAACTCCACCAGGTCGGCGAGCCCGGCCGCGGCCAGTCGGGTTCGGGCATAGTCGAGCTGGGCGCGCGACAGGGTGATACTGGTCACCCGCAGCCCGCGCTGCGCCGCGGCCTCGGCCAGACCGCCCCAGCCGCTGCCGATCTCGAGCAGGTGCTCGCCGGGACGGGCGTCGATGGCGTCGAGCAGGCGCTCGTACTTGCGCGCCTGGGCCTGCTCCAACGACTCATCGCCCGCCTCCGGCGCGAACAGCGCCGAGGAATAGGTCATGCCGTGGTCGAGCCAGAGACGATAGAAGTCGTTGCCGAGATCGTAGTGACGGGCGATGTTGCGCCGACTGTTGCGGCGATGGTTGCGCCGGCGCAGATGGGTGAGACGATTGAGCCAGCGCCCCCAGCGCATCCCCTGTGGACCGCCGCCGAGGTGCTCGAGATTGTCGTAGAGCACCCCGAGCAGCGCCGGGAGATCGGGCGAGGACCAGTGCCCGGCGATATAGGACTCGGCGAAGCCGATCTCGCCGCGCACGACCACCCGGGTGGCGAAACGCCAGGGATGGTGGATCGCCAGCTCACCGGCCCCGCCACAGAAGCGCCCGCGATAGAGTCGGGCGCCGTCGGCGCCCATGCGCACCAGCACCTGACCGAACAGCAGATCGCGGAAGAAACGCTCGAACAGGCGCCAGGCGCCCCTGGTATCGACCGGTTGCGGCCCGGACAACGGCTCTTCGACGGACATCAGGACACCTCTTCGCGGGGCGGCTCGGGCTTGGCGTGATAACGCCCGCCACGGAGCCAGATCTTCAGCGCCTGCCAGTGGATCATCAGCATCACCTTCAAGGTCATCAGCGGATAGCTCAACGCGGCGCGCAACAGGTTGGCATCGTCGCAGGGCAGCAGCCGGGCGCTGTGAACGGCCGCCAACATCAACCGTTCCTCCTGGAACTCGCGGATGACGACGCTGTGCTGCTGCCCGTCGCGCGCGAACCTGAACTGATAGTCGGCGGCCATGCCGATGAAGGGCGAGACATGGAAGTCCTTGGCATGGCGGGCGCGGATCGGCCAGCGCAGCGGCATCCCGCCCTCGTGGAGCAGATAGCTGTGGCTCTCGCCGAAGGTATTGTGGACCTCGCAGAGCACCGCCAGCGGGCGTTCCTCCTGATCGAAACAGGTCCAGATGGTCAACGGGTTGAAGCCATAGCCGAGCAGACGGGGAAAGCACTGCAACTCGACCCGCGCCACCGCGACCTCGAGTCCCTGCCCGCGCAGCCGCGCCAGCAGCCAGGGCTTGAGCGGCGAGCCATCGCGCGGGCCGTGATCGCGGTCGTGGAAGGCGAGCAGGTTGAAGCGATTGTGCGAGAACCAGCGTGACCCGGCGGCCAACTCATCGAGACGATCGAGATCGAGCAGCAGGCTGAACACCCGGTAAGTGAAGCGGTAGCGCACCGGGAACAGCCGCCGGTGCATCACCTCGCCGAACAGCAGTCTCGCCGCCGGCGCGGTCATGATACGACCGGCGGCAGTTCGCCGCCGCGCGCACCGCGACCGACCGGGGCGGTGCGCGCGGGCGCCCAGGACGGGGGCGCGCCGAGCGCCTCGGCCACCTCCAGCGCCGCGCGCAGTCCGTCCTCATGGAAACCGTAGCCGAGATAGGCGCCGCTGAACCACAACCGGTCGCGGCCCTGGATCTCGCCGATGCGCTGCTGCGCCTCCATCGCCCGGGCATCGAACAGCGGGTGATCGTAGTCGAGTTCGGCGAGCACATGTTGCCGGGCCGGCGCCCGATGCGGGTTGAGGCTGACGAAGACATCGCGCTCGGGCGGCAGTGCCTGCAGGCTGTTCATCCAATAGGTGATGGTCACCGGCAGGCTGGCCGGATCGCCGCGATGACGCAGATAGTTCCACGACGACCACACCCGGCGGCGGCGTGGCATCAGCGTCCGATCGGTATGCAGATAGACCTTGTTGGCCTGATAGCGGAAGCTGCCGAGCAGTTCGCGCTCGCGCGCGCTCGGCGACTCGATCAGCGACAGCGCCTGATCGGCGTGACAGCCGAACACCACCGCATCGAAGCCGAGCCGCTCCCCGCCGGCGGTCTCGACCTCGACCCCGCCCTCGACCCGCCGCACTCGGCGCACCGGGGTCGAGGTGCGCACCTCGCCGCGCATCCGTTCGAGGATACGGGCGACATAGGCGCGACTGCCGTCGCGCACCGTCTCCCACTCGGGCCGGTCGATCAGATCGAGCAATCCATGGTTGGAGAAGAAGCGGGCGAAGGCGAGGAAGGGGAAGTCGAGCATGTCGGCGGTCGGACAGGACCAGATCGCGGCGGCCATCGGCAGCAGATAGTCCTCGGCGAAACGCCGCGAGTAACGCCCGCGCTCGAGAAACCCACCCAGGGTCAGGGTGGTGCCGGGATTGGAGTTGATGAAGGCCTTGGCGGCGGTGTTGAAACGCAGGATCTCGCCGAGCATCCGCCAGAATCCCGGACGCACCAGATTGGCGCGCTGGCCGAACAGGGAGTTGAGGCCGGAGCCTGCATACTCGATCGCGCCATCATCGAGACTGGCGGCGAAGGACATGCTGGTGGGATAGCTCTCGACCCCGAGCTGCTCGAACATCGCACACAGCAGCGGATAGTTGCGGCGGTTGAACACCATGAACCCGGTATCGACCGGGAAGCGCCCGGCGACCCCCTCGACCTCCAGGGTATGGGTATGGCCGCCGACATAGTCGTTGCGCTCGAGCAGGATCACCCGATAGCGCGCATCCAGCATCCAGGCGGCACCGAGTCCACCGATCCCGCCGCCGATCACTCCGATGGTTTCCACTGGCATCGTCTGATCCCGAATCGCTTCGGCCCCCTCCGTCCGTGATACGTGCGCCAACGCGCCCCTCCCGGGAACATCGAGCCCCATCGCGAGGGATCAAGTCATCGACACACGCAGATTTCCCGCCATCATGCCGTGGTTGCAACGCCGAGACGACGAGCGGCACATCAACCGCGTACCACGGCCTCGATCTGCGCACGCAGCTGGCGCCACTCCGAGGTGGCGACGCCGCCCGTCGCCAGCGTCTCCATCAAACCATAGGCGATCGACCGATGCGCCGGCTCCAGGTCGGCGAGCTTGTCGAGCCGGAACAGAGAGCCCGAGCGCGGCTGCTCGAGGGTGCACACCAGGGCATAGAGGGTGAGCGCCGAGGCCGAGCCCGGCGCCGCCGCGATCGCCGCCAAGGCCTGCTCCAGCGGTTGCGCCGCGGCGGCGGTCATTCGCCGGCGACCGTCATCCGCTCGATCAGCCAGGAGCCGGTGCGGGTGCTGCCGGGGAAGTCGCAGTCATCACCGACGGCCACCAGGTTGGCGAACATCTCGCGCAGGTTGCCGGCGATGGTCACCTCCTCGACCGGATACTGGATCTCGCCGTTCTCCACCCAGAACCCGGCGGCACCGCGCGAATAGTCGCCAGTGACCATGTTGAGCCCGTGCCCCATCAGCTCGGTGACCATCAGCCCGGTGCCCATCTCGCGCAACAGCGCAGCGCGATCGAGCGGTCCCGAGTCGATGGTGAGGTTACGCACCCCGCCGGCATTCGCGGTGCTCGGCATCCCCAACCGACAGCCGGAATAGGTATCGAGCACATAGGTCTGCAGCACCCCGTCGCGCACCAGGTCCTTGGCCCGGGTCGCCACCCCGTCGCCGTCGAAGGGTGCGCTGGCCAGCCCCCGCGACAGCAGCGGCTGCTCGTGGATGCGCACGAACTCGGGGAAGATCTGCTCATCGAGGCTGTCGAGCAGGAAGCTCGCGCGCCGATAGAGGCTGCCGCCGCTGATCGCCCCGATCAGCCCGCGCAACAGCCCGGTGGCGACCTCGGCTCGGAACAGCACCGGCACCTTGCGCGTGCCCAGGCGACGCCCGTTGAGCCGGGCCACGGTGCGTGCGGCGGCGCGCGCGCCGATGCGCGCGGCGGCATCGAGATCCTCGGGGGCACGCGCCGAACTCCACCAGTAGTCGCGCTGCATCGACTCGCCCTCCTGGGCGATCACCGCGCAGTTGAGCCCGTGTCGGGTGCTCGGATAGCCCCCGATGAAGCCGTGACTGTTGCCATAGACACGCAGTCCGAAATGGGTCGAGAGGCTCGCCCCCTCGGAGTTGACGATGCGTGGGTCATGACCGCGCGCGGCCTCCTCGCACTCGACGGCGAGGGCCACGGCGGCGTCGACCCCGATCGGCCAGGGGTGACAGAGATCGAGGTCGGGCACCTCGCGCGCCATCAGCTCGGGCGCGGCAAGATGGGCGCAGCTGTCCTCCTGGGTGTACTCGGCGATGGCGCAGGCGGCGCGCACCGCGTCGCGCACCGCCGCCGGCGACAGGTCGGTGGTGCTGGCCGAGCCGCGGCGGTGACCGAAATAGACGGTGACGCCGAGCCCGTTGTCGCGGATGTGCTCGACCGTCTCGACCTCGCCCAGCCGCACCGCGACCTCGAGTCCGGTGCTGCTGCCGACCGAGGCCTCGGCCGCACTCGCGCCCTGGCGCTCGGCCTCGCGCAGCAGCTCCTCGACGCTCTCCTGCAGCCGCGCCAGACGCTCGGCGGTATCCTCTGTGGCACTGATGGACATGCGGTTTCCTTCAGACTGGATTGAATTCGACACGCGTCGCGACCCAGGATCAAGACCGGGGCGCGACGGACTCAGGCGCTGGTGCCGCCGACGGTGAGCGCATCGATGCGCAGGGTCGGCTGCCCGACCCCGACCGGCACGCTCTGTCCGTCCTTGCCACAGGTCCCGACACCCTCGTCGAGCTTGAGGTCGTTGCCGATCATGCTCACCCGGGTCATCACCTCGGGGCCGTTGCCGATCAGGGTCGCGCCCTTGACCGGCCGACCGATCCGACCGTTCTCGATCAGATAGGCCTCGCTGGCGCTGAACACGAACTTGCCCGAGGTGATGTCGACCTGGCCGCCGCCGAAGTTGGCGGCATAGAGCCCCTTGTCGACCGAGGCGATGATCTCGGCCGGATCACGATCCCCGGCAAGCATATAGGTGTTGGTCATGCGCGGCATCGGCAGATGGGCGTAGGACTCGCGCCGCCCGTTACCGGTGGGCGCCACGCCCATCAACCGGGCATTGAGCTTGTCCTGCATGTAGCCGCGCAGGATGCCGTCCTCGATCAGCACCGTCTCCTGGGTCGGGGTGCCCTCGTCGTCGATCGCCAACGAGCCGCGCCGTCCCGGCAGGGTGCCGTTGTCGACCACCGTCACCCCGGGCGCGGCCACCCGCTCGCCGAGCCGCCCGGCGAAGGCCGAGGTGCCCTTGCGGTTGAAGTCGCCCTCGAGCCCGTGACCGACGGCCTCGTGCAACAACACCCCGGGCCAGCCGGGACCGAGCACCACCGGCATGGTGCCGGCCGGGGCCTCCTCGGCCTCGAGGCTGGTGAGGGCGAGACGCACCGCCTCGCGGGCGAAGCCGAGCGCCCGCTCCTCGGCGAGGAAGAAGCCGAGATCGGTGCGCGCACCGCCGCCGCTCGAGCCCTGCTCGCGACGCCCGTCGGCCTCGACGATCACGCTCACGTTCATCCGCACCAGCGGGCGCACGTCGGCAGCCAGCGAGCCGTCATCGGCAAGCACCAGCACCACATCGTGCGCCGCCACCAGGCTGGCGGTCACCTCGCGCACCCGTGGGTCGGCGGCGCGCGCCTCGGCGTCGACGCGACGCAGCAGCGCGATCTTGTCGGCGTTCTCGAGACTGTCGATGGGGTTGATCGGCGGGTACAGGGCAGCGGCCGGCGCCTTGGCTCCGACCGCGACGCTGTGCCCCCGACCGCCGCGGGCGATCGTCCGCGCCGCCTCGGCGGCCTGCGCCAGGGCCGGGAACTGCAACTCGTCGGAGTAGGCGAACCCGGTCTTCTCGCCGCAGATCACCCGCAGCCCGGCGCCCTGCTCGATGTTGAAGTTGCCGTCCTTGATGAGACCGTCCTCGATCACCCAGGACTGCAGGCGGCTGGACTGGAAATAGATGTCGGCGGCGTCGACCGAGGCACCGGCGAGCAGCCCGAGCAGACGGTCGAGATCACCGTCGGAGAGACCGACCGGCGCGAGGATGCTGTCGCGCGCGAGCGCTAGTGAATCGTTCATCGGATCTAGAGGACTCCTGGGGAGCATCTCCCCGACCGTGACCGGCCGAGGGGTGAACTGGCGGGCCCGAAATGGACGTGGGACGAGGCAGCTTCAGCGCAGTGCCGTGCAACCGGTCCCCGCCCCCCTCGGCACGAGCAGGGACTGCTGGGACCCGGGGGGGATGCCCCCCCCGGAGCGGGTCCGCCGGCGGCGGGACCCTTTGCGATCTAGCTGAGGCTTCAGCCGTGACATTTCAAACGGCGGTGCTCGATGGTCGGGAAATTGCGACGCACCGACTCGAGGAACTCCTCGTCGACCGGGCAGCAGATGCTGCCGGCCCCGCGCGGCACCTGCGCCAGCACCGAGCCCCAGGGGTCGACGATCATGGTATGACCATGGGTCTCGCGCCCATTGATGTGGAAACCACCCTGGGCGGCGGCGACCACATAGACCAGGTTCTCGATGGCGCGCGCGCGCACCAGGGTCTCCCAGTGCGCCTTGCCGGTGATCGCGGTGAAGGCCGAGGGCACCACCAGGATCTCCACCCCGCGATCGAGCATCTTGCGGAACATCTCCGGGAAGCGCAGATCGTAGCACACCGCCACGCCGAGCCGTCCCAGCGGGCTGTCGATCACCACCACCTCGTCACCGGCCTCGATCGCGGCCGACTCGTGATAGCGCTCGTCGACCTCGGGCAGACTGACATCGAACAGATGGATCTTGTCGTAACGCGCCACCCGCTGGCCCTGGTCGTCATAGACCATGCACGCAGCGCGAACCTTGGACGAGTCCTCGGCCACCATCGGGATGGTGCCACCGACCAGCCACACGCCGTACTGCTTGGCCACCCGAGCGAGGAAGGCCTGCAGCGGCCCCTCGCCGTCCTCCTCGCGGAGGGTGAGTTGGTCCTGGTCGCGCTTGCCCATGAAGGCGAAGTTCTCGGGCAACACCACCAGCTGCGCGCCGCCCTCAGCCGCCTCCTTGATCAACCGCTCGGCCTCGAACAGGTTCGCGCTCACGTTGGGGCCGGTCGCCATCTGCACCGCCCCGACCTTGGGTTTCGCATTCATCGTCTGCACCGCCTCGCCGGTCCGGTCGGCCCGCGACCTCGCCGATCTCCGCCTTTGCGTCCGAGCAGCCACCCGCCGATGGCGGCGACTGCGTACCTATCGGAAAGATACCATCCCCCCGGTCGAGCCGAAACCGCCGACCGCGCGCTCACTCGAGAAACAGGTTCACCGGCTCGTCGCGACTCGGCGTCTCGTCCTCGGCGACGGACTGCACCAGCTGCGGATCCCAGCCCAGCGGCGTCACCCGCGGCTCGCCCCAGGGACCGCTGACCCGGTACTGATAGCGCCCCAATCGGTCGATGGCGTTCCCCGCCACCCGGTCGACCAGATAGACCGCGGCGCCGACCACGGGACCGCCGGCCACGGCGCTGGCCAGGGCGACGCTGGAGCCGAGCTTGGGCTCGAGCACCACGGTCTGATCGAAGCGCCGCTCGACCAGATCGGTCAGCCCGCCGATGATCAGCCGGCTCGAGGGACCGACCACCTCGAAGCGATCGCTGCCGGCCTGACCATCGGCGAGCAGCAGTCGTCCCTGCATCCGCTCGAAGGCGAAGCCCTGGGCATAGAGATCGCTGAAGTCGAGCGCCAGACGGCGGCTGATCGCGCCCAGGTTGAGGAAGCCGAGCACGCGTCCCACCCCGGGCTCGAGTTCGAGCAGGCGCCCGGCGCCGATGTCGACGTCGATCCAGCCGTGGGTACGCGCCAGCGCGTAGTCACCGGGCGCGCCCGGCCAGTCGAGTTCGGCATGGGCGTCGACCGGTGCGCCCTCGAGCACGCTGCGATAGCCGAGCCGGCGCAACAACTCGCCGAGATCGCCCGACTCCAGCGCCAGGGTGACCCGGCTGTGACCGCCGCCGGGGCCGTCGCGCCAGTTCGCCGAGCCGCTCAGCGCGAGCCGCTCGCCATCGCTCAGACGCAGCCGGGGGATGCCGATGCCGGCGGCGCTCGGCCGCAGCTCCAGGGCCAGCCGACCGAGCCCCTCACCGCCCCA
This sequence comes from Marichromatium sp. PS1, assembly GCF_041155115.1. Classification (NCBI taxonomy): domain Bacteria; kingdom Pseudomonadati; phylum Pseudomonadota; class Gammaproteobacteria; order Chromatiales; family Chromatiaceae; genus Marichromatium; species Marichromatium sp. PS1. The sequence continues at coordinate 1,203,393 of NZ_BAAFHB010000002.1, read as the reverse complement.
GCGCAGATCGCTGACGGCGAGATCGAGCGCCGGCCAGTCGCCCGGCGCGCGCGCCGCGCTCCCGGCGCCACCACCGCTGGCGAGCAGGGCGTCGAGTTCGAGCCGATCGAGATCGAGCCGCAGCGGCGCGTCGGGCGCGCCCGGCGCAGTGGGCAGCACCACCTGCCCGGCCAGCTCGCGGCTGTCGAATCCCAGGCGCCAGCCGCGCGCCTCGGGCGCCAGCGCAAGCGTGGCACGATGCAGCCGCAACGCGCCGAGACGCGCCTCCTCGGCGGCGACCTCGACCCCGACGAGCGGCGTGGCACCCGCGCCGCCACCCGGGCGCCGACGCGCCCAGGTCGACCAGGCATCGAGATCGAGCCGCTTCACCCGACCGTCGATGAACAGCCCGTCGCGCCCCGGCCGGGGCGCGGCGCCGTCGAGACGCAGATGGGCGCGCTCGAGCCGCGCCGGCGCCAGCCCCAGGGCGAGATTGACGCCGAGCGAGCCGACCCGACCGGCGACGGCGAGGCGCTGGTCGGGCACCAGGGTGCCGGCGAGGTCGAGCCGCCGCCGACCCTCGGCGCGCTTGCCGAGCGGCGCCGGCAGCGCCAGCGCCAGCCCCTCGAGGCCGCTCTCCAACCGCCAGTCGAGCCGGGGGGCGGAGGCGCCCAGCTCGGCGTGGGCCAGCCCCAGCGTCAGGCGCCAGTCGAGTTCGCCGTCGAGGCTCGACCACAGCGGCGCGGGCAACTGCGCGGCCAGGGTCTCGACCGGGGTGCGCGAGGCGGCCTCGAGCACCACCCGCTCGGGCTCGGTGCGCAGCGCCAGTTGCAGCGGCCGCCCCCAGAGTCGGGCGGTCATCGACTCGGTCGCGACCCCCTGGGTGTCGAAGGAGAGTGCGCCATCGAGATCGGCCAGTCGCAGCGGGGTCTCGATCAGGCGCAGCGCGGCATCGTCCTCGGGCCAGGTCAGGCGCCCGCTGAGCGCCAGCGGCTGCTCGCGCTTGAGCGGCAACCCGATATCGAGCGCCAGGTGCGAGTCACCGCTCGCCTCGAGCCGCGCGGCCAGGGCGCCGAGGCGCGTGCGCAACGGGCTCTCGCGCAACACCCGCACGCCGTCGGCGAAGGGGCCATCGGCCTCGGCATGGATCTCCAGCACCCGGCTGTCGCGCAGATCGGGGAGCCGCGCCCAGCCGGCGCTGACGTCGCTGTCGAGGACGCGCGCCCGGTCGAGACGCACGCTCATGCCCTGGTTGAGAAAGCGCAGCTCGCCGCTGGCCCCCTCCAACGGGGGATAGCCGGGGAGATAGTCGAGCCGGGTGTCGGCATAGTCGAGACGCAACTCGAAGCGCCCCTCCTGAGCACGGAAGGGGTAGGCGGCCAGCGGGCCGCGAAACAGCACCTCGGCCTCGGGCACCCGACCGGCGACGATGGCGCGCTCCAACCAGGCGACCAGACGCGGGTGCATCTGTCCGACCGGGAGATAGCTGCGGGTCTGGGCGGCGTCGCCGTCGTGGAAACGCGCGCGCAGATCGAGCAGCGGGCTGGCGCCGTCGCCGGGCAGGTGGAGGCTGAAGCGCGCGTCACCGGCGAGATCGGCGGTGGCCAGTTCGAGCGACTCGGCCGCCAGGTGCCAGCCGTCATCGGCATGACGCCAGCGCAGCGTGCCGTCGAGTCGGGAGAACGCCAGCGGCCGATCGAACAGCGGCGCCAGATCGAGCGCGAAACGACGCGGCGCAAGCGCCAGCCGCCCGCCGTCCTGGTCGACGCTGAGCGTCCCGTCGAGCCCGCTGAGACCGGGCCAGTGTCCGTGACGATCGAGACCGATCCCGACGAGCCGGGCGTCGAGACGCCAGCGCGGCGGCGCATCGACCGGCAGCGCCACCTCCAGGGCGCAGGCATCGAGCCGGCCACGCGGGGCGCTGGCCAGGAGCCCGGCGAGCGCGTCCGGCAAGGGGCGCGGACTGGCACGCAGCAGGGTGCCGAGCGCGGCGAGATCGAGGGTACGGGATTCGGCGACGAGCGCGCGCGCGCGCCCTCTGGGGTCGAGATCGAGCGCAAGGTCGCCGATCGCCACCGCGCCGCCCGCGGCCCCGACAAGATCGAGGTCGGCCAACCGTAGCCGCCAGCCGTGGCGATCCGGACGCAGCTGCGCCAGCGTCCGCACCCGACGCAACACCGGCTCGCCCGCGGCGCTGGCCAGCCCGTCGAGGGCCAGCGCCAGACTGGCGCCGGCCAGCCGGCCGGGCACCAGCTCGGCCCACAGCTCGACCTCGCCGCCGGCGACCCGGGGCAGCGCCTGCCCCGCCCATTGCGTCGGCAGCGCCTCCAGCCGCGAGGCCGCCACCCGCGCCGCGACGTGCCCCCACCAGCGCGCCGGTTCGCGCAGTGGTCCGTGCAACCGGGCGCGTGCCTCGATGCGCCCGGCGAGCGCCGGCACGGCGGCGGCGAGCGCCACCCGGCGACCATGCCAGCCGTTGTCCAGGGTCAGCGTCAGCCCGTCGAGACGCAGCGGAGCGGACAGCTGCGGATCGTGATAGTCGAGATCGATGTCGGTGAGCGTCACCCGTCCTCGCTCGAGCAATCGCACCAGCCCCTCGGGGTCGCCGCCGCCGAGTCCGGCGAGCGCGGGCAGGGACAGCCGCCCGGCGCCATCGCGCACCAAGCTCAACTGGCCACCGGCGAGCCCCAGTCCGGCGAGCCGGGGGGCGCCGGCGCGCAGCGAATCGAGCGGCGCAAGCTCGATCGCCAGGGTCTCGAGTCGCAGCGGCGCCGCAGCACCCGGGGCGCGCAGCATCAGGCCATCGAGCGCCAGATAGGGACGCAGCCCGACCAGCCCGGCACGCAGCCGCTCGGCCTCCAGCTCGACGCCGAGCGCGGCAGCGACCGAGCGCAGCAACGGCTGGCGATAGTGATCGATCAGCGAGAGCCCGACGCGAACGCCGGTGAGCGCGAGTGCGCACACCACCAGCACGACGAGCATGGACCTGGACAGGGGCGCGTAGAGACGACGGATCGAGGACATGGGCAGTGCTTCGCGGCTGGCGTGAACGGGTGGCGGAGCGCCGCGACCGGGGACCGGTCCGCGAGACCCGGTCGAACGCCCCGGGGCGTTCGGTCAGATCAGCACCACGTCATATTGTTCCTGAGTATAGAGCGCCTCGGCCTGGAGCCGGATCGGTCGACCGATGAACTCCTCGAGTTCGGCCAGGTGCGCCGACTCCTCGTCGAGCAGCCGGTCGACCACCTCCTGGGAGGCGAGCACCAGCAGGCTCTCGACGTCGAACTGACGCGACTCGCGCATGATCTCGCGGAAGATCTCGTAGCAGGTGGTCTCGGCGGTCTTGATCGAGCCGCGACCGCCACAGCAGGGACAGGGCTCGCAGAGCACGTGCTCGAGCGACTCGCGGGTACGCTTGCGGGTCATCTCCACCAGACCGAGCGAGGAGACCTCGGTGATATGGGTCTTGGCGTGATCGCGTGCCAGACACTTCTCGAGGGCACGCAGCACTTGGCGCTTGTGCTCATCCTCGGTCATGTCGATGAAGTCGATGATGATGATGCCGCCGAGGTTGCGCAGGCGCAACTGCCGACAGATCGCCTGCGCCGCCTCGAGATTGGTCTTGAAGATGGTCTCCTCGAGGTTGCGATGACCGACGAAGGCGCCGGTGTTGACGTCGATGGTGGTCATCGCCTCGGTCTGATCGATCACCAGGTGACCGCCGGACTTGAGGCTGACCTTGCGATGCAGCGCCTTGCGGATCTCGTCCTCGACCCCGTAGAGATCGAACAGCGGACGCTCGCCCTGGTAGAGGTCGATACGATCCTTGATCTCGGGGATGTACTTGGCGGCGAAGGGGATCGCCTTGTCGACCATGGCGCGCGAATCGATACGCACGCGCTCGACGTCCGGGGTGACCAGATCGCGCAGCGCGCGCAGCGCCAACGGCAGGTCCTCGTGGATCAGGCCGTCGCCGGAGGCGTTGGCGCAGCGCTCCTTGACCCCGCGCCAGAGCCGATCGAGGAAGCCCATGTCGCGCACCAGCAGGTGCTCGTCGACGCCTTCGGCGGCGGTGCGGGCGATGAACCCGCCCTGCCCGTCGTGATCGTCGACGAAGGCCTGGAGGATATCGCGCAGGCGCCGCCGCTCGTCCTCGTCGTCGATCTTCTGCGACACGCCGATGCCGCCGAGGGCGGGCATGCACACCAGATAGCGCGAGGCGACCGAGATGTTGGTGGTCAGCCGCGCACCCTTGGTGCCGAGCGGGTCCTTGACCACCTGGACGACGATCGGGTCGCCCTCGACCACCAGGTCCTGGATGTGCTCGCTGAGCGGCTCACCATGGGGACCGATGATGTCGGATGCGTGCAGGAAGGCGGCGCGCTCCAGACCGATCTCGACGAAGGCCGCCTGCATCCCCGGCAGCACCCGACAGACCCGGCCCTTGTAGACATTGCCCACCAGACCGCAACGTTCGGCGCGTTCGATGATGATCTCCTGCACCACGCCGTTCTCGACCACGGCGACACGAGTCTCGGGTGGCGTGACATTGATCAGGATCTCTTCGCTCACGGGAGGTTCTCACTTATGGATTTGGATATGGAGATGGGGGCGCGCGCGCCTGGCGGCACGCGCGCGAAAACCATGAGCCGGCGGTCGCGCCGCGACCGGCGGCGCGATCGGTTCACTGCGTGAACCCGTGGACGAATCAGTCCTGACCGGGGGGCGAGGCGCCGAGCACCGGGATCCCGGCCTCGGCCAGCAGCGTCGCGGTCTCGAACAGCGGCAGCCCCATCACCCCCGAGTAACTGCCCGCGATCGCGGCGACGAACACCGCGCCGAGCCCCTGGATGGCATAGCCGCCGGCCTTGTCGCGAGGCTCGCCGGTCGCCCAGTAGCGCGCGGCCTCTGCGGGCGCGACCTGGCGGAAGCGGACCCGGGTCTCGCTGAGACGCAGCGACTCGCCGGCGGCGCCGACCAGGGCCACCGCGGTGAGCACCCGATGCTCGCGCCCGGAGAGCAGCTCCATCATCTCCAGCGCGTCGGCGCGATCGCGCGGCTTGCCGAGGATGCAGGCGTCGACCACCACCGCGGTGTCGGCGGCGAGCACCAGGGCATCGGCGCGCGCGGCGACCTGCGTCCAGCCGGCCCGACCCTTGTCGCCGGTGACCCGGCGCACATAGTCGCCGGGGGCCTCGCCGGGACGGACGGTCTCGTCGACCTCGGCATCAAGGCGCGTGAAACGCACGCCGATCTGCTCGAGCAGCTCGGCGCGTCGTGGCGAGCGCGAGGCGAGATGGAGGCGCGGCGCGGCGGCGTCCATCTCAGTCGCCACGATGGTAGGGGTGGCCGTGCGTCAGCGACCAGGCGCGATAGAGCTGCTCGGCCAGGATCACCCGGACCAGTGGATGGGGAAAGGTGAGGCGCGAGAGCGACCAGGACTGCTCGGCGCGGGCCAGACAGCGCTGATCGAGCCCATCCGGACCACCGACCAGCAGGGCGCGATCGCGACCGTCGGCGAGCCAACCCTCGAGCGCCTGGGCGAGACGCTCGGTGCTCCAGGACTGGCCACCGCCGTCGAGCGCGATCACCGCCGCGCCCTTGGGCACTGCCTTGAGGATACGCTCGGCCTCCTCGGCCTTGTAGCGCGCCACGCTGCCGTTCTTGACCCGGCGTGCCGGCTCGATCTCCTGGAGCTGCAGGGCACACTCCGGGGGCAGGCGCTTGGCGTACTCGGCATAGCCCTGCTCGACCCAGCCGGGCATGCGACGTCCCACGCTGATCAGCTGAATCCGCATCCGCTCCCTACCCGTCTCGCGCCCATCGTCTCTCCTCGGATCCCGTCCATTCGCCAGGGTCGCCATCGGCCCCGCCCCGGGGCCGCGCCCCACATCGCAACCGACGATGATAGCCGTGAGCCACCCCCGACCGCCAACCGCGCTGATGCCGACTCGCTGCCCACCCACTCTAACGGGTATACTGGTGTGTCGCAGCAAGCGTGATCGGGCGTACGCACGGGCAAGACGCCCGCTGCGCCGCGATCGATGCGCGCCACCCCAATCCATGCGTCCGGCGCCGCGTCCCCCGCCCTCGAGCCCACCACGATACCGGCCTGCGGCGCGCCGAGCGCGCGCATTCGCTGTGTCACGCCATGAGCAGCGGGGATCGACCCCGCCACGAGAGAGACTGCGGCGCGACCGCAAACCATCATTCGGAGACCCCGATGTCGGAAGAATTCGACCAGAGCGCACTCGAGTACCATCGTTACCCCAAGCCCGGCAAGCTGGAGATCAAGGCCACCAAGCCGCTGGCCAACCAGCGTGACCTGGCGCTGGCCTACTCGCCCGGCGTGGCCGCGGCCTGTCGCGAGATCACCAAGGACGCGCTGGCCGCCTCCGAGGTCACCGCACGCGGCAACCTGGTAGCGGTGATCAGCAACGGCACCGCGGTGCTCGGGCTCGGTGCCATCGGCGGTCTGGCCTCCAAGCCGGTGATGGAAGGCAAGGCGGTGCTGTTCAAGCAGTTCGCCGACATCGACGTGTTCGACATCGAGGTCGACGAGCGTGATCCCGAGGCCTTCATCGAGACCGTCGCCCGCCTCGAGCCGACCTTCGGCGGCATCAACCTCGAAGACATCAAGGCCCCGGACTGCTTCATCATCGAGAAGGCGCTCAAGGAGCGCATGGGCATCCCGGTCTTCCACGACGATCAGCACGGCACCGCGATCGTGGTCTGCGCGGCCATCCTCAACGGCCTGCGGGTGGTCGGCAAGGACATCAGCAAGGTGCGTCTGGTCACCGCCGGCGCCGGCGCCGCGGCACTGGCCTGTGTCGACCTGCTGGTGACCCTCGGCCTGCCCAAGGAGAACATCACCCTCACCGACATCGCCGGGGTGGTCCACGAGGGCCGCACCGAGGAGATGGACCCCTACAAGGGTCGTTACGCCCAGGCCACCGAGCAGCGTACCCTGGCCGAGGCGATCGAGGGCGCCGACATCTTCCTCGGGCTCTCGGCCGCCGGCGTGCTCAAGCCCGAGTGGCTGGGCAAGATGGCCGGGTCGCCGATCATCATGGCGCTGGCCAACCCGGTCCCCGAGATCATGCCCGATCTGGCTCGCGAGGCGCGTCCGGATGCGATCATCGCCACCGGTCGCTCGGACTACCCCAACCAGGTCAACAACGTCCTCTGCTTCCCCTTCATCTTCCGCGGCGCACTCGACTGCGGCGCCAGCGAGATCAACGAGGCGATGAAGGCCGCCTGCGTGCGCGCCATCGCCGACCTGGCCATGGCCGAACCCTCCGACATCGTGCGCGCGGCCTACGGCGGCCATCAGCTGAGCTTCGGCCCCGAGTACCTGATCCCCAAGCCGTTCGACCCGCGGCTGATGGAGCACCTCGCACCGGCGGTGGCGCGCGCGGCGATGGAGAGCGGCGTGGCCACCCGGCCGATCGCCGATCTCGAGGCCTATCGTCGCGACCTGCACGCGCGCTCGCACCGCACCGGCATCGCCATGAAGCCGGTGTTCGACCAGGCGCGCATCGCCCCCAAGCGGGTGGTCTTCGCCGAGGGCGAGGAGGATCGGGTGCTGCAGGCCGCGCAGCAGGCGGTGGCCGAGGGCATCGCCCGACCGCTGCTGATCGGTCGCCCCGAGGTGATCGGCGCGCGCATCGAGGCCCTCGGCCTGAGCATGCGTCCCGAGCAGGACTTCGAGGTGGTGGTGCCCTGCGAGAACCCGAACTTCGAGAACCACTGGCAGGCGGTCTACGAGCGGGTGCAGCGACGCGGCTATGCCCCCGACGAGACCCGCGAGTACATCCGCAACGACCCCACGGTGCTGGCCGCGGCCATGGTCCGCTGCGGTGACGCCGACGCCATGATCTGCGGCGTGGTCGGGCGCTATGCCCGTCACCTGCGTCATGTCGAGGAGGTCATCGGCACCGCCGCGGGCGTCACCCACCTCACCGCGATGAACGCCGTGGTGCTGGAGAAGGGGCCGCTGTTCATCGCCGACACCTATGTCCAGGCCGACCCCGACGCCGAGCAGCTCGCCGAGATCACCCGGCTGTGCGCGGCCGAGGTCGAGCGCTTCGGCCTCACCCCCAAGGTCGCGCTGCTGTCGCACTCGAACTTCGGCAGCCACAACTCGCCCTCGGCGCAGAAGATGCACAACGCGCTGCAGCTGCTGCGCGAGCAGGCCCCCGAACTCGAGGTCGAGGGCGAGATGCACGCCAACCTCGCCCTCGATCCCGAGGGCCGGCTGGCGCGCTTCCCCAACTCGCGTCTGACCGGTGCGGCCAACCTGCTGATCATGCCCAACCAGGACGCCGCCAACATCGCCTTCAACCTGCTGCGGATGCGTGACGAGGGCGCCTCGCTCGGTCCGATCCTGCTCGGTTCGGCGCACGTCGCCCACATCGCCACCCCCAGCACCACGGTGCGCGGGCTGCTCAACATGACCGCGCTGGCCGCCGTGCAGGCCGGCTGACCCGCCACGCTGCCGACAGAAGCTGTCAGCTGACAGCTTCTGTCAGTCCCGCCCGCTCGCCGCGACAGCGTCGCGGCATCTCCTCGCGGCCCCCGCGAAACAAAAAATCAAAACAAAACAAATAGATAAAAACAGATCACGCGTCTACGAGAAGCGTGGCATGCCTCATGCATTTACTAAGCGCAGGCAAGGCCCCGAAGGACGCACAGATCGGCGCCAGACGCCTGAAACAAAGAGAAGCCGGCCCCATCGGCTCGTGAGGTCGCACAGACCACCAGACACGGGACGGGGCGCGGCGCCGGGCAGTCCACGGCGTCGCGCCCACAGGGTCAGCCGGGCAGGATCAAACGTCGGCGCGCTCACTCCCCCCGGGCCCCGACGCCCCTGACCGTGCAGCGAAAGGAACTGAGCATCCCCGGGGAACGCGGCACTCCTCCTCGCGTCTCCCCAAGGTTGGCCATCGTGATCCGTGGCGGCGGATCCGATGGCCCTTTTATTTCCTCTCCGTCTCGTCCATGCCGACCTCGAGCTGACGACGCTGCCAGAGCAGGGTCAGCACGATGGCCACCACCACGGCGACCACGGCGACCGCCACCGCGGCATCGTCGAGGAAGGCGATCGCCACCGCGCTCAACATCAACACCACCCCCACCCCGGCCATGCGCAGATGCCCGTAGATACCGGCGAGCAGCGCCGAGAAGCCGAGCAACAGCACCATCATCAGCCCCATCACCGCGTTGTCGAACACCGACTGGAGCTGCGGCAGATAGAGCAGTCGCACCAGTACGAACAGCGCCGCCCAGTGCGCCAGGGTACGCACCACGAAGGCGGTACGCGCACCCGAATCGGACTCGAAACCGTCCCAGCCGACCCAGAGCGCAAGCGCACCGAACAGCGGGATCAGCACCTGCCAGTAGAGCAGCGCGGTCCCCGGGACCAGATTGGTCAGCCCAACCCCGATGATGACCGCGACATAGAGCACGACATAGGGCCACTCGGCCAGTAACAGACGACGCAGACTGCCTGCAGCGGGACTCGACACGATGCCACCTCCTGTCAGCATGAATGGTGTCCGGCCCCGGGGCCGGACGCGACTGCTGCCCCAAGGGTAGTACCTCTGAGCACGACCTGCAGAGGCGGCGCGGGCTTGCGCCAGACCCTTTGATACCGCTAGCGTAGCCGCACGCCACCGCCCCAACCCGACCGGATCCCGGATGCCCCAAGCCGACGGCCAGACCGCCACCGACTGGCGACAGACCCTGCTCGCCCTGTTCGAGCGCCGCGTGATCGCGATGCTCTTCCTCGGCTTCTCGGCCGGGTTGCCGCTGCTGCTGATCTTCTCCTCGCTGTCGCTGTGGCTGCGCGAGGCCGGGATCGAGCGCAACGCGGTGACCTTCTTCAGCTGGGCCGCGCTCGGCTATTCGTTCAAGTTCGTCTGGGCGCCGCTGGTCGACCGACTGCCGTTGCCGCTGCTCACCCGCGTGCTCGGTCGCCGCCGCGGCTGGCTGCTGCTCGCCCAGCTCGGGGTCTCCGGGGCGATCGCGCTGATGGCCTTCACCGACCCCGCCGGCGGCGAGTCGGCGCTCGCGCGCATGGCACTGGCCGCCACCCTGCTCGGGTTGACCGCCGCGACCCAGGACATCGTCATCGACGCCCTGCGCATCGAGTCGGCCCCGCCCCGACTGCAGGCGCTGATGTCCTCGACCTATATCGCCGGCTACCGCATCGGCATGGTGGTCTCGGGGGCCGGCGCACTCTATCTCGCCGCCTGGTTCGGCTCGACGGCTGAGACCTACAGCTATAGCGCCTGGCGCAACACCTATCTGGTGATGGCCGCCACCCTCGGCGTCGGGCTCGTCACCACCCTGCTGATGCGCGAGCCCGAGACCAGAGAACGGCTCGCACACCCTTATCCGGGGCGCGACTATCTGCGTCTGGTGGTGGTGTTCGTACTGGTGGCGGCGAGCTTCGTCAGCGCCTTCTTCCTCGGCGCGCCACTGTTCGCCGCGCCCGCCGGCGACGCACTGCTGCGCTTCGTGCTGGAGGTGGCCCATCTCGCCGCGGCCATCGCCGTGGCGGCGACGGTCGGCTGGGGGCTGGTGCGCCTCGGCCTGCTCGAGCGGCGGCTGGCGCACGAGACCTGGATCGAGCCGGTGGCCGACTTCTTCTCGCGCTACGGGCTGCGCACCGCGCTGCTGCTGCTCGCGCTGATCGGGCTCTACCGGATCTCGGACATCGTCCTCGGGGTGATCGCCAACGTTTTCTATCAGGACATCGGCTTCACCAAGCCGCAGATCGCCTCGGCGGTCAAGACCTTCGGGGTCTTGGTGAGCATCCTCGGCGGACTGCTCGGCGGCGTCCTCGCCACCCGTTTCGGGGTGATGCGCATCCTGCTGCTCGGCGCCCTGCTCTCGGCCCTCACCAATCTGGTGTTCGTGCTGCTGGCCTACGCCGGCAACGAGCCGCTGCTGCTCTATCTCGCGGTCAGCGCCGACAACCTCGCCGCCGGGCTGGCCAGTGCGGCCTTCGTCGCCTTCCTCTCGAGCCTCACCAGCATCTCCTTCACCGCGGTGCAGTACGCCATCTTCAGCTCCTTGATGACCTTGCTGCCCAAGGTCCTCGGCGGCTACTCCGGCTCGCTGGTCGACGGCCTCGGTTATCCCGGCTTCTTCGTCTTCACCACCCTCATCGGTATCCCGGTGGTGGCGCTGGTGTGGCGGGCCGGACGGCTGTTGCGCGACGCGCCCTGAGCCACCCGTCCCGCCCGGGGATCAGACCGCGCCCCAGGTGGTGCGCTTGGCCTCGGTCTTGGTCGCGAGCATGGTCTCCAGGTCGCGACTCGGCAGGCCCGGCCGGTAGTCGGCCAGGGCCTCGAACACCCGGATCACCTTGTCCTCGCCGGAGAGCCCCTTGAGGTCCTGCTTGTCGAGATAGCAGCACTCGGTGAGCGCGTTCCACACCACCCCGTCGCTGTGCTGGATCAGCACATAGGGATGCCCCTGGATCTCGACCTCGGCGCTCTCGGCGACATTGTCGATGAAGAGCACCGGACGACACTCCGGGGCGAGTACGTCGTGGAAGCGCGCGACGAACTCGGGCAACTCGTCGATGCTCGCGAAGTTGCCCACCACCATCTGCAGCCGGGTCTCGTCGCCGACCATCACCGCCTGCTTGAGCACCGCCTTGGACGGGGTACGTTTGCCGGTCGAGGCCTTGAGCTCGCCCTCGAGCACCACGAACTCGCCGCGAAAGACCTGCAGTCCCTCGCGACTCGGCGTACCGAACAGGGTCTTGAGCCAGAACCGTTCCTGTTGTTGATAGGTATCGAGCAGCATTGATCAGGATCTCCACAAAGGACGGGGAATCGGGGCGCGTCCGTCGGGGTGGGAATCTCACAGTGATGTCGGTTTTGCCACCAAGGGGTTCTGAGCCAATCTGCGTTCTGGTGCCGCAACCGCTTGCCAATCAAGGAAATACCCACCCGACGGAACACGGGTTCGACTCCGCAACGGGGTCGCAGTCGGGAGATAGCAAGAACGAGGCCCACTCTCGACCACCGAGACCGTCATCGCGCTGATCTATAGTGATCGGGATGCGCCGGCATCACCGGTCGGCGCCACCGCCAAGGCGAGGCCCCGCATGACCGATCCGCAGCACCTCTATCTGTCCCTGATCCCGCAGGCACTGATCGCCTCGATGCTCGCCCCCGAGGCGTTCGGCAGCTATTACTCGATCGGCGCCAAGGTCCACGTCCAGGGCGAGTCGATCTTCTTCGAGGTCGACCCCGGATTCCGCGACGCCGACCTGCCCTTCGAGCTGATCGAGAAGCGCTGCGTGCGCACCCCTGAGGGCGCGCTCAAGCGCTCGGTCTATCTCGCCATCTACCGGGTGCTCGAGCGCATCCCGGTCGCCGCCCTCGGCAACCTCCATCTGGTCACCAACGACGGCAAGACCCTGACCCTGGAGCGCGCACCCTACCAGCCCCACCCCGAGCCGCGCTCGCACCTCTACCAGGAGTTCAGCCCGGTCACCCCGCTGGTCGCCAGCCGGCTCGAACCGCACGACTTCTGCGACTTCATCACCGACCCGGACAACCCGGTGCACGTCCCCCGAGTGGTGTTCTCCGAGCTGCGTCTCGGGGCGCTGGCCACCGATCCCGAACACGGCGCGGCCGACGACCTGCCCTATCCCAACCTCGCCCATCTGCGCGACGTGCTGGTCGAACTCAACAGCGACACCACCACCAAGTCGAGCAAGCTGGTGCTGCGCCAGGTCAAGGCCGGGGTGCTCTATCGCATGGTGCACAACGGTTTCTATGTCGGCGATCAGCAGGACTTCGCCTACTACCCCTTCCCCGATCACGGGCTGCTCGAGGACCAGTACCGCGACTGGTGGCGCTCGGCCCAGCTCGGTCCGCTCGCATGACCCGAAACCCCCGTCAGGGAGACCACCGATGAACGAGATCGCCTTCTGGATCGCCCCCGTCGCCGCGCTCACCGCGCTGGTGGTCGCGGCGCGCTTCTTCCGCGAGATGCTTGCCGAGGAGCAGGGCAACGCGCGCATGCGCGAGATCGGCGACCATGTCCGCCACGGCGCCATGGCCTATCTGCGCCAGCAGTATCGGCTGATGCTGCTGGTGTTCGCGTTGCTCACCGCGCTGTTCGCGCTGCTCTCCTACGGGTTCGGGCTGCAGAGCACCTGGCTGCCGGCGACCTTCGTCTGCGGCGGGCTGTTCTCGGCGCTGGCCGGTTACATCGGCATGCAGACGGCCACCCGCGCGGCCACCCGCACCGCGGCGGCGGCACGCACCTCGCTGCCCCGGGCGCTGCGCATCGCCTTTCGCAGCGGTGCGGTGATGGGGCTGGTGGTGGTCGGACTCGGACTCGGCAACATCGTCGTCTGGTTCGCCCTCGCCGACTGGTTGTTGCCGGCCGGAGAGGATGCCGGGGTGCGCATGGTGCTGGTCACCACCACGGTGTTGACCTTCGGCATGGGCGCCTCGATGCAGGCGCTGTTCGCCCGGGTCGGCGGCGGCATCTTCACCAAGGCCGCCGATGTCGGCGCCGATCTGGTCGGCAAGGTCGAGAGCGGCATCCCCGAGGACGACCCGCGCAACCCGGCGGTGATCGCCGACAACGTCGGCGACAACGTCGGTGACGTCGCCGGCATGGGCGCCGACCTGTTCGAGTCCTACTGCGGCTCGATCCTCGCCGCCTGCGCCCTCGGCGCCGCGGCCTATGTCGGCGACCCGACGCTGCAGATCAAGGCGGTGGTGGCGCCGATCGCCATCGCCGGGCTCGGCGTGCTGCTGTCGATCCTCGGGGTCTTCCTGGTGCGCACCCGCGAGGGCGCCGACCAGCGCGCCCTGCTCGGCGCGCTCTCGCGCGGGGTCAATGCCGCCGCGGCGCTGATCGTCGTCGCCAGCGCGCTGCTGCTGTGGGCGCTCGGTGTCGCCAACCCCTGGGGGATCTGGGGCGCGGTGGTCAGCGGACTGCTCACCGGCATCGTCGTCGGTCGCGCCACCGAGTACTACACCTCGCCGAGCTATGCGCCGACGCTGCACATCGCCCAGCAGGCCGAAGGCGGACCGGCGACGGCGATCATCGCCGGCATCGGGGTGGGGATGCTGTCGACGGCGGTGCCCATCCTCGCCGTCGGCGCCGGCACCCTGGTCGCCTTCCTCTGCGCCTCGGGCTTCGACCCCGGGGCGCTCAACCAGGGGCTCTACGGCGTGGCGATCGCCGCCGTGGGGATGCTCTCGACGCTCGGCATCACCCTGGCGAGCGATGCCTACGGACCGATCGCCGACAATGCCGGCGGCAACGCCGAGATGAGCGGCCTCGGCCCCGAGGTCCGCGCCCGCACCGACGCACTCGACGCCCTCGGCAACACCACCGCCGCCACCGGCAAGGGCTTCGCCATCGGCTCGGCGGCGCTCACCGCGCTGGCGCTGATCGCCTCCTATGTCGAGGTGGTGCGCATCGAGCTGATCCGCACCGGGGTCGTCACCCTCGAACTCGGTCACGAGGTGGTGGTCGCCACCGCCGGGGCGACCCTCGCCGACTTCATGACCTATTTCGACGTCACCCTGCTCAACCCCGCGGTGCTGGTGGCGGTGCTGCTCGGGGCGATGGTCGCCTTCGTCTTCAGCGGGCTGACGGTGCAGGCGGTGGGGCGCGCAGCCGGGCTGATGGTCGAGGAGGTGCGCCGTCAGTTCCGCGCCGACCCCGGCATCCTCGCCGGCACCTCGGAGCCGGACTACGAGCGCTGCGTGGCGATCTCGACGCTCGGTGCCCAGCGCGAGATGCTGGTGCCGGCGCTGATCGCGGTGAGCGCGCCGGTGGCGGTGAGTCTGCTGCTGGGGGTGGCGGGGGTGATCGGGCTGCTGGTCGGGGGGCTGTCGAGCGGTTTCGTGCTGGCGGTGTTCCTGTCGAACTCGGGCGGCGCCTGGGACAACGCCAAGAAATACATCGAGGCCGGTCACCACGGCGGCAAGAACTCACGCGCCCATCGCGCCTCGGTGATCGGCGATACCGTCGGCGATCCCTTCAAGGACACCTCGGGGCCGAGCCTCAACATCCTGGTCAAGCTGATGAGCGTGGTGGCCATCGTGATGGCAGGGGTGAGCACCAGCCACAGCCTGTTGTGAGCGGCGGGGCGCCCGGCCCGAGGGGGGCCGGGCGGGGTCGGTCTAGATGTGGGTCGAGAGCGGAGCCTCGTGGGCCAGCGGCTCGCCCAGCTCGTCCCAGCTGAACAGGTTGAAGGCGCGATGACCGTTGTGATCGAGCACCCGCAGGTCGTCGGTCTCGGTAAAACCGTTGGTGACCTTGCGGAAGTGGCCGCCATAACGCTGTTCGGCCAACTCCAGCGGGATCTCATAGGCGAGAAACTTGGGGATCCCCTTGTTGTTGAGCCGCTCGAGCAGCTTCGGATTCTCGATCGAGTCGTAAGAGGTCAGGATCACGATCGGGCCGTTTCCGGTCAGAAGCATGGCGCATTTCATAACCAACTCCCCTGGTTGACCGCCCGCGCGGGCGCGGTGCGGTGCGGTAATGAAGGCAGGACTGCCTGTCGGGTCGGCATGCGCAAACCGGCATGCCTCCGTGGCCCGATTCTAGCACCGCCTCAAAACCTCGGGGCCGCAGTCGATCGCAAACCTGCGGGTCAGACACCATACGGATCTCGATACCAGTCACGCAGCACTTGCAGGTCACGCGCCGGCAGATAGTCGTAGGCGCCCATCAGATCGGCATGCACCGCCTCGACCAGTTGGTGCGACACCCGCGGGCTGGTCAGCATGTGGAAGTACCAGGCGAAGGGATAGCCCAGGCGGCGGTCGAAGGCGTGGAGCTGGTTGGCCAGCGCCGTGCCGCGCATGCCCTCGCCGACGGTGAGCGGCGGGGCGGCGGCGCAGGCCGCCACCGGTCGGGCGCTGCCGCGTCCTCCGCCATCGCGCACCGCGACAATCCAATGGTGACAGAGCTGCGCCTGTTCACCGGCGGAGCTGCGCGCCCAGTCGGCGAAGAAGCGCCGCAACCCGGTGTCGTGCTCCTCCAGGGTGTCGAGACGCAGCAACCGTCGGAACACCAGTCGCGGCGCCCCCACCGGCTCGGGCTCGACCCTGGGGACATCGACCGGGTCGATGAACTCGCCGAGCCCCTCGGGGAACCAGTCGGGATCGGTCAGTGGGCGCTCGAACACCTCCTGAAGCTCCTCGACCTCGATCTGGATGGCGGCATCGGGGCTGTGCCCGGTGGCAACGGTCAGGTAATGGGTGCGACCCTCGACCCGGGTGGCGAACAGACGCCCCTGCGGCAGCTCGTCGAGCATCTGCTCCAGATCACCGCCGGCGGCGGCGAGCGCCGCCTCGGCCCAGGGGCGGATCTGTTCGGCCACCCGCTCACCGTCGAGATCGACCACGCCGCCGAGCCGATACCAGCCGCCGCGGGTGAGGACGTGGCGCAGCGGCCAGGCCGGGAACAGCCGTTGGAGTGTCCTGACCAGGGACCCGATCCCGCCCTCGGGCGAACAGTCCTGACAGTGCCGTGCGACGGCGAGTTCGAGTTCGGCGACAGGCGGGTGGACGGTGGTGCTGGCGATCATCGTCATCGGACTGGACTCGATTCGGTGACAGGAGCACGGGCCGGCCCCCGGCTCATGCGTGGGTGGCGAGCAGCAACCCGCTGGCCTCGGCCGGATCATCGGTCAGGGCGGCGCAACCCGAGGCGCCGGCGCCGACCAGATAGAGGCTCACCCCGGGCAGCTCGCGATAGGGCTCGCGGACGCCGACCTCATCCTCCAGACAGAGGGTGAAGTGCAGCTCGTCGAAACTCTCGCGCAGCGCCTGCACGGCCTGCGCGTTGACACCGATGCGCGAGACCACGGCAACGACCTGCTCGATCCGCTCGGGCGCAATCATGCCGCAACCCCGCTCCGGGCGCCCGCCTGCCCCATCGCCTTGGCCAGCCACGGCGGGACATGCCCGGCGAGAACGCCCTGCAGCTCGCGCAAGTGCGCACGCGCCTCGCCGCCATCGGCGACGCGGATCGGATGGACGTCGACCTTGACCACCTTGGCCGCGGCCGGTCCCCCGATCGAGGCGACGTAGAGCAGCTGACAGTCGGCGATCAGACCGGCGCGATAGCTGTTGCGATCGTCCTCGGCCTGACTGTCGTCGATCTCACGGACCTCGATCAGCCGCATCGCCTCGGCCGAGACCTGATAGACCAGGAAGCGTCGCGCCGCGCCGAAATGGCCGTCGAGCTGCTCACCCGAGTCCGAGGCGCAGGCGACCCGGATCGAGTCCGGCAGCTCACCCTCGGCATAGGGCTCGGGCAGCGGCGGCGGCTGGGTCTCGCCGGCCTCGCCCTTGAGGATGGCGAGCGCGTCCCTGAGACGCTCGGGCTCGAGGTCGGCGAGCGCGCCGTCGGCACCCTGGCGCAGATCGCGCAATCGCAGACGATCGAGCTTGTCGGCGGTCGGCGGCAGTCCCAGGGTGGTCTCGAGCACGCGCAGCAGGCGCGCGACATCGATCTCGGGGAGGATGCGGGCGGCGAGCCCGATACGCAGCGCGATGTCGTCGGAGAGTGGTACGACGGTCATGAGGGTGACTCCCTGGTGTTGGCGGGGCCCGTCCCGATGCGCCGGGACGGGCCGGATCCGGCTCAGGCCGGGACGATGCAGTCCTCTTCCATGCAGGCGTCGAGACACTGCGGCATCCCCGGTTCGCCCTCGCCATCGCACTCGGTACAGGTCGCGGCGTCGATCCGGTAGACCCCCTTCCAGGGGCTGATCGACTGGTTCGGGCAGGCCTGCTGGCAGTCGCCGCAGGCGGTGCACAGGTCGCGCAGGATTTGATAGGCCATGATTGGGTACCTCCTCAGGGCGGTTCAGTCGTCCACGCGGCGAAAGCGCAGCGTCGTGGGGAAGCTCGGCGGCGGGCTGATCGGGTCGATGTACCAGCGCGAGCCGTCGGTCAACGCCACCTCCCCGCCCCAGCGCTCGGCGCTGTCCTGTTCGACCGAGGCGATGGTCTCCTCCATGTCCTTCTTGGCGACATAGAAGAGCAGCGCCCCGGTTTCATTCTTGCGGATCATCACGTTAGGCATCGGTTTCGCCTTGTCTGCGATGCGGCGGGAAAAACCGCGAAGACGCGAAGAGCACCAAGAGCACCTACCCCGTCCACGGTATTCGGTTTCCAGGCTCTCCGGCCCGCGCGCATCTGATGGATCGGCACACATGGGGTGCTTACAGACCTGCTTCTGTTTCGCTCCGGGCGACCTTGCGAACAGCCTTTGCGTCCACCAAGAGTCGGGCGAGCGATGGTCGGCAGCGCACCCCACGTGCGTGGCTCGACCGCGAAGGCAGCGGGACGCGCCCATCACACCTTTGCGTCCTTGGCGCCTTCGCGGTTCCAGGTCAGCGCACCAGGTCGTAGTTGAAGTCGGTCACGCCCATCTCGCGCGTCTCCTCGTCGAGGCGCTCGAGCACCGCGTTGACCAGGGTGGTGAGGATGTACATCGCGCCCTCGTAGCCCATGGTGGTCATGCGGTGGAGGTGGTGACGGTCGAAGATCGGGAAGCCGATGCGGATCAGCGGCACCTCGGCGTCCTTGCCCTTGTGCAGGGTGTCGCGCTGGATGAACTTGCCGTAGCTGTTGCCGATCAGGAAATCGGGCTTGTCGGTGAAGCACAGCGAACGCAGGTGCCAGAGGTCGTGGTTGACGTAGACCTTGCCGGAGGCGCCGTAGGGCGACTCGGCGAGCAGCTTCTCGACGGCCTTCTTCCAGCGCTTGTTGGCGTGGCTGCAGAGGATGTGGGTCGGCTCGGCGCCCAGCTCCATCAAGAACTGGGTCATGCCCATGACGAAGTCGGCGTCACCGTAGAGCGCGAACTTCTTGCCGTGCAGCCAGGTGTGGCTGTCGGTCATCATGTCGACCAGACGGCCGCGCTCGCGGGTCAGCGACTCGGGGATCGGCTTGCCGGTGAGCTCGGAGACCTTCATCAGGAAGTCGTCGGTCCACGCCAGCCCCATCGGGATGTTGAGCGCCGGGACATCGTGCTTCCAGGTCTGCTGGGTGAACTTCTTGGTCTTGACCAGCTGCCAGGGCTGCAGCAACAGGGTGTCGACGGCGTTGGGCGCATCCTTGACCTCGGCGATCGAGGTGCCGCCGTCGTACATCCGGAATTCACCGTCGGCCGGGGTATCGAGCACCTCGGCGGGATCGCACAGCAGGCTGTAGTCGACCCCCATCTCCTGCATCATCCGGTGCATCACCCGGTAGTTGCCGAGATAGGTCTCGAAGCCCGGCACCAGGTTGATCTTGCCGTTGGAGCCGACGACCTTGTCCTCCATCGCGTTGAGGGTGAAGTAGCGCTGGATGCCCTCGAACATGTTGTCCCAGCCGGTGGTGTGGCTGCCGACGAAGCTCGGGGTGTGGGCAAAGGGCACCGGGAAGTCCTCGGGGACGTGACCTTCCTTGCGCGCGTTGCCGATGAAGGCGTTGAGATCGTCACCGATGACCTCGGCCATGCAGGTGGTGGAGACGGCGATCATCTCCGGCTTGTAGAGCGCGCGGGCGTTCTCCAGCCCGTCGAACATGTTCTTCTGGCCGCCGAACACCGCCGCGTCCTCGGTCATCGAGTCCGAGACACAGGCCACCGGCTCCTTGAAGTGACGGTTGAAGTAGGTGCGGAAGTAGGCCACGCAGCCCTGCGAGCCGTGCACATAGGGCAGCGTCTTCTCGAAGCCGAGCGAGCAGAGCACCGCACCGAGCGGCTGACAGGCCTTGGCCGGGTTGATGGTCAGCGCCTCGCGCTTGAAGTTGAGTTCCTGGTACTCCTCGGTGGTGGTCCAGGCGAAGGTCTCCTCGATCTTCTCGGGCGAGGCGACCTCCTCGACGGTCTCGCGCTTGTTGGCGAGGCTCTCGACATAGTCCGCGTCGCGGAACAGCGGATAACAGGGCTTGATGTTGTCGACGGTCTGGCTCATGGCTTGTGCTCCTGCCGCGCCGCAAATCCGCGGACGACGGCATCTAGGTCTAGGGCGGTCTGCCGTCAGCCCCCAGCCACCAGCCCGGGCGGGCTGGTCGCTGGCTGCTGACCGCTGGGGACTAACGGATCATCAGGCGCTGGCGGCGGTCGCCTCGGTCTCGGCCGCGGCCGGCTTGAGCCAGGGGGCCTGCATGCTGTTCCAGCAGGGGTTGTTGACGGTCATGTCCATGTCGCGGGCGAAGATGGCGAAACCGTCGTAGCCGTGATACGGACCCGAGTAGTCCCAGGAGTGCATCTGACGGAAGGGCACGCCCATCTTCTGGAAGATGTACTTCTCCTTGATGCCGGAGCCGATCAGGTCGGGCTTGACGCGTTTGACGAACTCCTCGAACTCGTAGCCGGTGACGTCGTCGTAGAGCAGGGTCGCGTTGTCGACCTCCTTGATGGTGCGGTCGTAGTCGTCGTTGTGGGCGAACTCGTAACCGGTGCCGACGACCTCCATGCCGAGGTCCTCGTAGGCGCCGATGACGTGACGCGGACGCAGCCCGCCGACATAGAGCATCACCTTCTTGCCCTCGAGGCGCGGACGGTACTTGGCGATCACCGCCTCGTACTCGGCCTGGTACTTCTCGATGACCTTCTCGGCGTTGGCCTGGATGGTCTCGTCGAAGAAGGCGGCGATCTTGCGCAGCGACTCGGCGATCTTGGTCGGACCGAAGAAGTTGTACTCCATCCACGGGATGCTGTACTTCTCCTCCATGTAGCGGCTGATGTAGTTCATCGAGCGGTAGCAGTGGATCAGGTTGAGCTTGACCTTGGGGGTCAGCTCCATCTCCGGCAGGGTGCCGTCGCCCGACCACTGCGCGACCACCCGCAGCCCCATCTCCTCGAGCAGGATGCGCGAGGACCAGGCATCACCGCCGATGTTGTAGTCACCGATGATGGCCACATCGTAGGGGGTCGACTCGAACGCCTGATCGTCGCGATTGCCGAGCACGTGATCGCGGATCGCGTCGTTGGCGATGTGATGGCCGAGCGACTGCGACACGCCGCGGAAGCCCTCGCAGCGCACCGGCACCACCGGCTTGCCGTGCTCCTTGGTCTTCTTCTTGGCCACCGCCTCGATGTCGTCGCCGATCAGGCCGATCGGACACTCCGACTGCACGCTCACGCCCTTGACCAAGGGGAAGAGCTGCTCGATCTCGTCGATCAGCTTCTCGAGCTTCTTGTCCCCGCCGAAGACGATGTCCTTCTCCTGGAAGTCGGAGGTGAAGTTCATCGTGCCGAAGGTGTTCACCCCGGTGTGGCCGGTGTAGTAGTTGCGACGACCGGCGCGCGAATAGGCACCGCACCCGACCGGGCCGTGGGAGATGTGCACCATGTCCTTGATCGGACCCCACACCACGCCCTTGGAGCCGGCGTAGGCACAGCCGCGGATGGTCATCACGCCGGGCTGCGACTTGCGGTTGGAGATGATGCACTTCTTCGACTGCTCGACCGACTGGTCGTTGGCCGCGAGATGCTTGGCGCGATCCTTCCGCGCCTTGTCGGGATAGGCCTCGAGCACCTCTTGGATGAGGGCCTTGGTCTCTTCGAGGGTCATGTTCGACATGCTGTGTCCTCTATACGGCGCCGCGGCCAATCCGCCGACGGTCGCGCGGTGAGAAACGCTGGGGGACAGGACGTCGCCGACGGCGGCGCGTCCGCGCGATGGCTCGGGACTGGGCTCAGGCCACCGCCTCGTCTGCCGCGGTCTTGCCGACGATGCTCTCGTCCTCTTCCTCGAGCACGCCGAACTCCATCAGCAAGTCCTCGAGTTCATCCATCGAGATCGGCGTCGGCACCACGAACATCTGGTTGTCGATGATCTTCTGCGCCAGCGTGCGGTACTCGTCGGCCTGGCCCGACTTGGGGTCGTACTCGATGACCGTCATGCGGCGGATCTCGGCGCGCTGCACGATGTTGTCGCGGGGGACGAAGTGGATCATCTGGGTGCCGAGCTGACGCGCAAGCTCCATGATCAGCTCGTCCTCGCGGGCGGTATTGCGGCTGTTGCAGATCAGCCCGGCGAGACGCACGCCGCCGGAACTGGCGTACTTGACGATGCCCTTGGCGATGTTGTTGGCCGCGTACATGGCCATCATCTCGCCGGAGCAGACGATGTAGATCTCCTGCGCCTTGTTCTCGCGGATCGGCATCGCGAAGCCGCCGCAGACCACGTCGCCGAGCACGTCGTAGAAGACGAAGTCGAGATCCTCCTCGTAGGCGCCCTCTTCCTCGAGGAAGTTGATCGCGGTGATGACGCCGCGACCGGCGCAGCCGACACCCGGCTCGGGACCGCCGGACTCGACGCACTTGATGTCGCCGAAGCCGACCTTGAGCACGTCCTCGAGCTCCAGATCCTCGACCGAGCCGGCGTCGGCGGCCATCTGCATGATGGTCTCCTGGGCCTTGGAGTGCAGGATCAGACGGGTCGAGTCGGCCTTGGGGTCACACCCGACGATCATCACCCGCTTGCCCAGCTCGGCGAGCCCGGCGACCAGGTTCTGGGTGGTGGTCGACTTACCGATGCCGCCCTTGCCGTAGATGGCGCATTGCCGTGTTGCCATGGTAGGTTCCTCTCGTTGGCTCGCTTGGCGAGCGTTGCACGACGTTATCCACACGGAGGCTCAAGCAGCCACCGTGCCAACATCGATAAAACGACCTACCGCATTGATTGGGCTCGATTATTCAACACCCCTCGGGCAGAGACCGGATGGTCGTATCCACGACAAAGCCGCAGGGGCTGTATGGATAGCAACAGACAAACGACCCAGGCGCCCGACCCGCCGCCACCCTCGCTCCCGGCACACGCCAGACTCACGCTCAACCGCTGCAACCTGCCGGCGGTGATCCTCGGCAGCCTCACCTACCAGCAACACCCGGTCGACCTCGAACTCGACGGCATCGCCCCACTCCACACCCCACTGCTGCGCAACCTCGACGCCATCCCCGAGCATCGCGCGCGCGCGCGTCACTTCCAGGACTACATGCGTTGGCGCTTCCTCCTCGACCTCCCCGAGGAGGCCGGGCTCACCCGGGGACGTCGCGGACGCGCCAAGGCCGACTACCAACGCATGGTGCGCGGCTGGTCGTTCGACTCCGACGGGCGCGAGGGCGCGGTGCTGAAGCGTTGGGCGGAGAGCCGCTTCGGCCTGCTCGCACGCCACCACGCCGGCCCGCTGCACGGACGCGGCAGCGAGACCTATCTGCGCTATGTCGCCGCCGGCACCCAGGGGCTCTACGCCACCAACGCGCTCGAGTCCCAACTCGACCTGCTCTATACCTACGGCCAGTACGAGTTGCAGCGCCGCGACCCCGGGCGCACCCACCTGCGGCTCTATCGCGGGATCAACCGCATCGACGAACACGAGGTCCTCGAACGGGTCGGACGCCATCGCTACCGCGTGCTGCTCAACAACCTCAACAGCTTCACCAGCGAGCGCGAGCGCGCCGACGAGTTCGGCGACTACATCCTCGAAACCGAGGTGCCGCGCCCCAAGGTATTTTTCTACAACCGGCTGCTCCCCGACCTGCTCAAGGGCGAGGACGAGTACGTGGTGATCGGCGGGGTCTACGAGGTGCGGATCTCGGTGCTATGAGCCGCCGGGCGGCGCGGACAGGGAGGGCGCGACGCGGATCCACACCGGCGGGCCCCGGCCCCGGAGACGGGCGGGCACGCCGAGGGAGCGAACCATGGAGCAGCCGAGCGACACGGCAACAGACCGAAACCATCCCGCCACCGCCCCGACCATCCTGCTCACCGTGACCCTGCTCGGCAGCGGCTGCGCGGCGCCGCCCGAGCGCCCCGCGCCGGAGCCGGTCGACGCCCCAGTCGCGACCGCACCCGCCACGGTCGCCACCGAGCCACAACCACCCGGAACACCCCCGACCACCGATCCCGGACCGCCGAGCGGGCCGAGCGACGCCGCCAGGCGCGCCATCCGCATCGATCTCGGCGAGCAGCGCTTCACCTATATCGAGGACGGCGAGCCGGTGCACAGCGGCCCGATCTCATCGGGCCGCGCCGGCCACCCCACCCCGCGCGGACGCTTCGCCGTGCTCGCCAAGGACATCGACAAGGTCTCCTCGCGCTACACCAACCAGCTCGGCTGGCAGGCGTGGATGCCCTACGCCATCCAGTTCCACGGCCACTACTTCCTCCACGAGGGCTGGCTCCCCGGCTACCCCGACTCGCACGGCTGCGTGCGCGTCGGCGAGCGCGACGCCCGCTTCCTCTTCGAGCGCCTGCGTCTCGGCGACCGAGTCGAGGTCGTCAACTGATGCCGCTGATGCCGCGGGCGCGGAATCCGTTGCCAGCGGCCAGTCTTCAAGCGGCCAGCCCCCAGCTGTCAGCCTCCAGTGAGGAGAGCCGGCGTTCATGACCGGCGCTGACGGCAAAGACGCGGCGAATCAGCCGCCAGCTCCCAGCTGTCAGCCTCCAGTGAGGTGGACCGGTGTTCATGACCGGCGCTGACGGCAAAGACGCGGCGAATCAGCCTCCAGCTCCCAGATCCCAGCTGTCAGCCTCCAGTGGAAAGGCTGGCGCGGCTGGCGCGGCTGGCGGCTGGCGGCTGGCGGCTGGCGGCTGAAAGCTGGCGGCTGCCGACTGCCGACTGACGGCTGGAAACCCGATCGTCCCTCAGGCGATCGCCGTCGGGTCAGGACAGGTGCGGCGGGGGGTGCCGACGCCGAGCGCGTCGATCGCCCGCATCTCCTCGGCGTCGAGGATGAAGTCGTGGATCGACTGGTTCTCGATCATGCGCTCGGCCCTGGAGGTCTTGGGCAGCGCGGCGCGACCGCGCTGCAGGTGCCAGCGCAACACGACCTGACCGGGGCTCTTGCCGTGACGCCCGGCGATGGCGACCAGGACCGGGTCGCGCAGCAACTCGAAGGCCCCGCTGGCGAAGGGCGCATAGGCGGTGACGACGATGCCCTGCGCGCGGCAGAAGGCCTCCAGCTCGGGGTCCCGGCAATAGGGGTGGATCTCGACCTGATTGACCGCGGGACGGTACGCGGGCTCGGGCACGTCGGCGATCAGCTGGCGCAGATGGTCGATGGTGAAGTTGGAGACACCGATGGCGCGCGCCGCGCCCTTGTCGGCAAGCTCACAAAAGGCGCGCCAGATGGTGGCGCGGGCGCGCCGCGAGACCTCCGGGTCGCCGCCGGGCGGCGCGCTGAAGCTCCCCGGCCAGTGCACCAGCAGCAGGTCGACATAGCCGAGCCCGAGATCATCGAGGCTGTCGACCATGTCGTCGCGGACCCGTTGGGCGATGTCCTCGACCCGGTCGGCGTCCCAGGTCCGCTTGTGCGAGACGTTGAGGTGCGGCGGCGCCGCCGGATGGGCGAGCTTGGTGGTGATGAAGACCGCATCGCGGGTCAGGGCGCCGCTGGCAAAGCGCTGACCGAGCAGGGTGCCGACCATGCGCTCGGTCCCGTAGACATGGGCGCAGTCGAACGCCCGATAGCCGTTGTCCAGCGCCAGATCGACGGCGCGCCAGGCCCGTTCGGGGAGGAAGCCCTGGAAGGCGGTCGCGCCCACCCAGTCACCGAAGGCGGTGCCGAAGGCGAGGGTCGGCATCCGCACGCCGTTGCGCAGGGTGACGGTTCGCAGGTCATGGTGCGCGTCGCGCATGTCTCGCACTCCCAGGGTTGGTCATGTCGAGGCAACACTAGCAGCACGGCGACGACGGACCAACCCGGCCCGTCGCGCCGACCGACCGGCCTCAGCCGTCGACCTGCACCTCGGCGCCGAGCATTCGTCGCAGCGTGCCGTCGCGATCGATCAGATGGTGCTTGAGCGCGCCGACGAGATGCAGCGCCACGGCACCGATCAGCAGATCGCCGCCGAGACCGTGCAGCCAGTGACCGAGCTGCGCCAGCAGCGCGTTGATCGGCACCACCTGCTGCGGGTCGGCCGGGTCCGGGTTCGGCGCCACCAGCTCCAGCCCGAACAGCGACACGCCGTGCCCGCCCAGCGCCGACATCATGAAGCCGGAGACCGGCATCAGCACCGTACCGATGATCAACAGCCAGTGCACCGCCTTGGCCAGCCACTGCTCGATCCGGGTGTAGCGACCGACGTGCGCGGGCCAGCCGTTACGGATGCGCCAGAGCACCCGTAGTGCCACGAAGAGCACGATCAGCACACCGAAGGACTTGTGCCAGGGGTAGAGCGCATAGACACCGGCCTGTTCCATGTAGAGCCCACTGAGGGTCAGTACGATCATCATCACCGCGACGATCCAGTGCAGCGCAATGGTGTTGCCGCTCAGTCTGGTGGGGGTATCTGGACGCATCGTTCAATCTCCGTCTGGCGCCGCGCAGCGGCGGTTGGTTTCGATGTCGCCAGACTAGGGGGTGCACACTCATGCTTCCAATGCATGAGTGCGATAATGCATATTCGCTGAATGAATCTCCGCGACCTCGACCTGAACCTGCTCGTGGTGCTGCGCCAGCTCCTGGAAGAGCGTCACGTCTCGCGCGCCGCCGAGCAGCTCGGGATGAGCCAGCCCGCCGTCAGCCGTGCGCTGCGGCGCTTGCGCGCCCTGTTCGACGACCCGCTGCTGGTGCGCACCCCCAGCGGCTATGTGCCGAGCGCGCGTGCCGAGCGACTGCTGCCGAGGCTGCGCCAGCTGCTTGCCGAGACCGAGCGACTGGTCGCCGGCCCGGACTTCGACCCGGCGACCTCGACCCAGACGGTGCGCTTCCACGGCCCCGAGCCCGAGATCGGCTGGTTCCTGCCACCGCTGTTCGCGCGCATGAGTCGGCTGGCGCCGGGGATGGTGCTGGAGGTCCAGAGCGAGCCGCGCGAGCACTTCGGCCAACTCGAGCGCGGCGAGGTGCACTTCGTGCTCTCCGCGTTCACCCCCGCCGCCGGCACCGGCGAACTCCATCGCACCCCGCTGGCACCACTGACCTTTGCGCTGGTGATGCGCGCCGACCACCCGCTGGCAGCGGGCGAGCTGACCGTCGAGCGCTATGTCGCCGCGCGCCACGGTCTGGTCTCGCTCACCAGTCGCGGCGGCGGCCTACTCGGGCAGGAACTGGTCGAGCAGGGGCTGCTCGCACCCGGCGAACGGCTCAACGAGCCGCTGCGACTGTCGAGCTTCAGCGCCATCGCCGCCTTCTGCGAGCACAGCGACGTCGTCTTCCGCCTGCCGCGACGCTTCGCCGAGACACTCACCCGGGGCAGCGCGCTGGTGGTGCGCGAGGCGCCGACCACCACCACCCTGGATCGCCCGCAGATCCATCTCTACTGGCACGAGCGCTTCCACCGCGACCCGATGTGCCTGTGGATCCGCCAGCAGCTCAAGGCCGCGCATGGGCTGGCGGCGGACGCCGGGGGCTGAGCGGGCATCACATGCTCATACCCCGTGGGCCTCGGCCCACGCCTTGAGCTGCTCCAGCACGCTCAGCAACGAGCGCCCGAAGTCGGTGATCTCGTAGGTCACGGCGATCGGGCGGGTGCTGAGCACGGTGCGCTCCACCAGCCCCATCTCCT
Source organism: Marichromatium sp. PS1 (assembly GCF_041155115.1). Classification (NCBI taxonomy): domain Bacteria; kingdom Pseudomonadati; phylum Pseudomonadota; class Gammaproteobacteria; order Chromatiales; family Chromatiaceae; genus Marichromatium; species Marichromatium sp. PS1. Next base: position 1,175,894 of record NZ_BAAFHB010000002.1, on the reverse strand, counting down.
CCATCTCCCTGAGCCGCTGCGCGACCATCTTCCTGCTGGCACCGCCGAGCTGGCGCGCCAGGTCGTTGAAGCGCACGGGGCCGTCCTGCAGGTGCCAGAGGATCGAGCCCTTCCACTTGCCACCGATGATCCGCATCCCGCGCTCGATCGGACAGGGCTCGGTACAGGCATCGAGGACGGCCTTACACCCATCCGGCACGGGTTCGAGGGAGGGCTTGGGTGTCTTCATGTGGTTACAAAAAGTATACTGATTGACGAGGGTTACTTGGTGTCACACCATACCACCACAGTCTCACACGGTGGAGCCGCAGCGATGTCGAACATCCTCATCATCAACGCCCATGAGCCCTACCCGTCCTCGCCCGGCCGGCTCAACGCCACGCTCGTCGAACGCGCCCGTACCCTGCTCGGGGACCAAGGTCACGTTATCCGCACCACTGTCGTCCACGATGGTTACAGGCTCGCCGACGAACTCGACAAACACCGGTGGGCCGACATCATCCTGCTGCAGACCCCGGTCTACTGGATGAGCGTGCCCTGGACGTTCAAGCGCTACATGGACGAGGTCTACTCGGCGGGCATGGCGGGCGAGCTGTGCGAGGGCGACGGTCGCACCCGCAGCGACCCCTCCAGACAATACGGCTCCGGCGGCACCCTGACCGGCAAGCGCTACATGCTCTCACTGACCTTCAACGCGCCCCGGGCGGCCTTCGACGACCCCGAGCAAGACCTCTTCCAGGGCCGCTCGGTCGACGACCTGTTCTTTCCCGTGCACATGAACTTCCGCTTCTTCGGCATGACGCCGCTCGCGACCTTCGCCTGCTACGACGTGATGAAGAACCCGGACATCGAGCAGGCCCTGAGCCGTTTCGATGCCCATCTGGCCAGACACATCGAGACGGCCGCCGCATAGCGGACCGATCCCGGCGACAGGGCTGCCAGCGCATCCTATCCGACAGGCAGGGCACGACAGCGACCGTCAACGAGCGGAAGTAGAGCGATGGGGTCCGGGGCCTGCAGCAGGGACATGACGCCCGGATCACAGCAACCGTGATCGTGTCTCGGGACGCGGAGATCGACAGAGACCGGGGAGCGGAGAGATGGAGCTGGCGGACGGATTCGAACCGACGACCTACTGATTACAAATCAGTTGCTCTGCCAACTGAGCTACGCCAGCCTTGAGGTAGGGGTGCCGGCACCCAAGAAGGGTGCTGGGGGAGGCGATTCTAGCGCGAAGCGCACCCGATGCTCAAATGCCGTCGTTCGTCCCGACCGACGGCACACCACGAGACCAGCGCCGAGGAGACCGCCGATGAGTCGGATCCAGCCACCCGGACGTCCGTTCGACGACCCCGAGCTGTGCGCCAGCCGTGCCGAACTGGCGCGCGCCCTGCGCACCTTCCTCCCCGCCGAGGCGGTACTCGCGCGCGAAGAAGAGGTGCGCCCCTACGAGTGCGACGGGCTCTCGGTCTATCGCCAGACGCCACTGCTGGTGGTCCTGCCGCGCGATGTCGCCGAGGTGCAGCAGGTGATGCGGCTGTGTCACCAGCGTCGGGTGCCGGTGGTCGCGCGCGGCGCCGGCACCGGACTCTCGGGCGGCGCCCTGCCCTGCGGCGAGGGCATCGTGCTCAGCCTGGCGCGGCTCGACCGCATCCTCGCACTCGACCCCGAGGCGCGGCTGGCGCGGGTCCAGCCCGGGGTGCGCAACCTCGCCATCAGCGAGGCGGCCGCCGCCCACGGGCTCTACTACGCCCCCGATCCCTCCAGCCAGATCGCCTGCACCATCGGCGGCAACGTCGCCGAGAACTCGGGCGGGGTGCACTGCCTGAAATACGGCCTGACGGTGCACAACGTGCTCGCGCTCAAGCTGGTCAGCGCCGAGGGCGAGCTGATCGAACTCGGCGGCGAGGCGCTCGACGGCCCCGGCTACGACCTGCTCGCGCTCTATATCGGCTCCGAGGGGATGCTCGGGATCACCGTCGAGGTGACGGTACGGCTGCTGCCCCGCCCGCCGCTGGCGCGCGCGCTGCTCGCCGCCTTCGACGACGTCGGTCGGGCCGGCGCGGCGGTGGGCGAGATCATCGCCGCCGGCATCCTCCCGGCGGGGCTGGAGATGATGGACGGCCCGGCGATCCGCGCCGCCGAGGACTTCATCGGTGCCGGCTACCCGGTCGAGGCCGCCGCCATCCTGCTCTGCGAGCTCGACGGCACCGAGGCCGAGGTCGCCGCCCAGGTCGAGGCGGTCGAGACCCTGCTCGCGCGCGCCGGCGCCACCGAGGTGCGGGTCTCGCGCGATGAGGCCGAACGCGCGCGCTTCTGGCAGGGGCGCAAGTCGGCCTTCCCCGCCGTCGGTCGGATCTCCCCCGACTACTACTGCATGGACGGCACCATCCCACGCCGCGCCCTGCCCGAGGTGCTGCGCCGCACCGCCGAGCTGGCCGCGGAACACGACCTGGCGGTGGCCAACGTGTTTCACGCCGGCGATGGCAACCTGCACCCATTGATCCTGTTCGATGCCAACCGTCCCGGCGAACTCGAACGCACCGAGGCGCTCGGCGCCCGTCTGCTCGAGCTGTGCGTCGAGGTCGGCGGCACCATCACCGGCGAGCACGGGGTCGGGGTGGAGAAGCTCGGACAGATGTGCGTACAGTTCAGCGCCCGCGAACTAGCCCAGTTCCACGCGGTAAAATCGGCCTTCGACCCCGCGGGACAGCTCAACCCCGGCAAGGGCGTGCCGACGCCACGACGCTGCTCGGAATACCGTCAGCTGCCCTCGCCCGCGCACCCGCACCCGCACCCACATTGATCGGCCCGGCACGCGCCGGGCCCGCGCCAGCGAGGACGTGACCGTATGACCCGAACCCCATCGATCAGACCGCTGCCGACATGGCGCGCGACGGCGGCGCTGCTGCTCGCGCTCGGCGCGCTCGCGCCGCTGCGCGCCGCGCCGCTCTCGGCGACCCTGATCGCCGAACGCGCCTGCCCGGCCACCGTCGCCATCCGTCACGACGCCAACCCGGGGGCGATCCATCTCGACCCGGGCGCGCGCTACCCGGTGGTCGGTGCCAACCGCCCCGACCAGCCCAGCCACTATCTGCTGCGTCTGCAGGGCGTCGAGCCGTCCCAGCGTTGGGTGGCGCACGACTGCGGTCGGCTGGTCGAGGTCGCCGACACGGCCACGCCGCCCGCCCCAACCGGCGAACCGCGCTATCTGCTCGCGGTGAGCTGGCAGCCGGCCTTCTGCGAGCGCCGTGGCCGTGCACCGGAGTGCCGCGACCAGACCCCGCAACGCTTCGATGCCCGCGCCTTCTCGCTCCACGGACTATGGCCGCAACCGCGCGACAACGTCTATTGCGATGTCCCGGCGAAGGCACGGGCGCTGTCGCGCGACGGCGACTGGCAGCGTCTGCCGGCGCTCGCACTCGCGCCCGACACCCGACGCGAACTCGACCGGGTGATGCCGGGCACGCGCTCGGCCCTGCACCGTCACGAGTGGGTCAAGCACGGCAGCTGCTACGGCGACGACCCCGAGGGCTATTTCGCCGACTCGCTGCGACTCCTGGCCGCGCTCAACGCTTCGCCGGTCCGCGACCTCTTCGTCTCGCGCATCGGCCAGCACCTGCGCGCGAGCGAGGTACGCGCGGCCTTCGACAGGGCCTTCGGCAAGGGCGCGGGCGAGCGGGTGCAGCTGGTCTGTCACGACGGCCTGATCAGCGAGCTGCGCCTCGCCCTCAAGGGGCCGATCGAGGCCGGACGCGGACTCGACGCACTGCTGCGCGCCGCACCGCCGCGCGCGGCTGGCTGCAAGGGCGGACGCGTCGACCGCGCCGGTCGCGACTGAGCACATCGCCGCCCTGCACCCCCGAGCGACATCTGTACAATGTGCCCCCTCGACTTCAGGAGCACGGAGACACTATGGCCAAGTACGACATCTATGGGATCGGTAACGCACTCGTCGACATGGAGTTCGAGGTCGACCCCAACGACCTCGGCATCCTCGGCATCGACAAGGGCGTGATGACCCTGGTCGACGAGCAGCAGCAGGCAGCGATCATGGACCACCTCCGTGAGCGTCACCATCAGCGCGGCTCGGGCGGGTCGGCGGCCAACTCCGTGATCGCGGTCGGTCAGTTCGGCGGCAGCGGTTTCTATTCCTGCAAGGTCGCCGACGACGAACTCGGGCACTTCTACATGCAGGACCTGGTCGAGGGCGGTATCGACACCAACCTCCACACCAAGAAGGAGGCCGGCGACACCGGTCGCTGCGTGGTGCTGGTCACCCCCGACAGCGATCGCACCATGTGTACCTTCCTCGGCATCAGCCAGGGGCTGTCGACCAACGAACTGGTCGAGGAGGCGCTGCGCGACTCGGGCTGGTTCTACACCGAGGGCTATCTGGTCACCTCCGACAGCGCCCGCGAGGCGGCCAAGGCGGCCAAGCGCATCGCCGACGAGGCCGGCGTCAAGACCGCCTTCTCGCTCTCCGACCCCAACATGGTGAAGTTCTTCAAGGACGGCCTGCTGGAGATGATCGGCTCGGGCGTCGACCTGCTGTTCGCCAACGAGTTCGAGGCCATGGGCATGGCCGGCAGCGAGGACCTCGGCGACGCCATCACCTATCTCAAGACCCTCAGCCGCAGCTTCGCCATCACCCGCGGCCCGCAGGGCGCGCTGGTGTGGGACGGCGCACAGATGCTCGAGATCGCTCCGGTGCCGGTCAAGGCGGTCGACACCGTCGGCGCCGGCGACATGTTCGCCGGTGCCTTCCTCTATGGTCTCAGCCAGGGCTGGGATCATCAGCGCGCCGGCGATCTGGCCTCGGCGGCCTCGGCGCGACTGGTCACCAGCCTCGGCCCGCGCCTGACCACGGAGCAAACCCAGGCGGTGCTGCGCGACTTCGCCTGATCCCGCCCGCCCCGGCCCGCCGGGGCCCCGGCCCCGGCGTCATCGCCCGTCCTCGACGGGCACCATCGATCACCCCGGTAATCCCACCATCATGAAGCTCCTCGCGATCGACACCTCAGGTGAGACCTGTTCAGCCGCCCTGTTGCAGGACGGGACCCTGACCCAGCGCCTCGAGACCGCTCCCAGACGCCACGCCGAACTCATCCTGCCGATGATGCAGCAGCTCGTCGACGAGGCCGGGCTGCGGCTCACCGATCTCGACGCGCTCGCCTTCGCGCGCGGGCCGGGGTCCTTCACCGGGGTGCGGATCGCCGCCTCGGTGATCCAGGGCGTGGCCTTCGGCGTCGACCAGCCGGTGATCCCGGTCTCGACCCTGGCGGCGATCGCCCAGGGCGCCTACCGGCGCAGCGGTCACACCCGGCTGCTGGTGGCGCTCGATGCGCGCATGGACGAGGTCTACTGGGGGGCCTTCGAGATCAACGAAGCCGGGCTGGCCGAGGCGCGCGGCAGCGAGCGCGTCTGTGCCCCCGAAGCGGTGCCAGCACCCGAGGGCGAGGGTTGGTACGGGGTCGGTCCCGGCTGGGCGGCCTATGCGGAACGGCTGCGCCCGCAGATCGGCACGGCACTCGCCGGGGTGCTCGAGGAAGGGGTCTGCGAGGCGCGTGACCTGGCGGTGCTCGCCGAGGCCGAGCACCGGCTCGGTCACGAGGTGGTGCCGGAGCTGGCCATCCCCGTCTATCTGCGCGATCAGGTCACCCGCAAGGGCTGATCCCGGGAATGACCGACGAGCGGCGCCTGCTCATCGACTGCTTCATGGCGGCGATCGCAGCCGTCGGCGGCACCCGGGCGGTCACCCGCGCACTGGAGGCGCGCGCGCCGCCTCACCCGGTCGAGCTGTTCGCCATCGGCAAGGCCGCGGCCGCCATGGCCCGAGGCGCCTGTGACGCCCTCGGCGAGGAGAGGATCACCGGCGGCCTGCTGATCACCAAGGCGGGCCATGTCGACCCGGCCGACTTCCCCCGACTCGATTGCCGTTGCGGCGGCCACCCGCTGCCCGATGCCGGCAGCCTCGATGCCGGGCGCGCGCTGATCGCGCGGCTCGCCGCGTTGCCCGCCGGGGTCGAGCCACTCTTGCTGATCTCCGGCGGGGCCTCGAGCCTGGTCGAGGTACCGGTCGCCGGGGTCGATCTCGACACCCTGGTGCGGGTCAACGACTGGCTGCTCGCCAGCGGCCAACCGATCGCGACGATGAATCTGGTGCGCAAGGCGCTGTCGCGGATCAAGGCCGGCGGACTGCTCGCCGTCTGCCCGCCGGAGCACACCCCCCGGGTGCTGGCGATCTCCGACGTCCCCGGCGACGACCCCGGGGTGATCGGCTCCGGGCTCTTGGTGCCCGAACCGGAGCTGGCAGCCCGCTGCAGCGGGCTGCACGGACTGCCCGACTGGCTCGACCGGCTGGTCCGCCACGGACTGGCCGCGCGCCCCGCGCCCACCGGCCCCGGCCCGGAGATCGAGTTGGTGGCCACCGCCGCCCACGCCCGCGCCGCCGCGCTCGCACACGCCCGTGCGCAGGGACTCGCCACCTGGCCGCACCCCCAGCCGCTCACCGGAGAGGCCGCCGTCGCCGGTCAGCGCCTGGCCACCCGGCTCGCCGCCACGACCACGCCGGGGCTCTATCTGTGGAGCGGCGAGACCACGGTCAGGCTACCGCCCCGCCCCGGACGCGGCGGTCGCAACCAGCACCTCGCGCTGGCCGCGGCCATCGCCCTCGACGACCGCGACGACGTCACCCTGCTCAGCGCCGGCAGCGACGGCAGCGACGGGCCCACCGAGGACGCCGGGGCGCTGATCGACGGGGCGAGCTGCACGCGGGCACGTCGGCTCGGACTCGACCCCGCCGAGCATCTCGCCGGCGCCGACGCCGGCAGCCTGTTCGCCGCCACCGGCGAGCTGCTGCGCACCGGCCCCACCGGCACCAACGTCATGGACCTGGTGCTGGCGATCAGGCGCTGAGCCGGGTCAGCCGTTGAGATAGCCGAGCTGATCGACGTTGAACGGGGTCGGGGTCAGACCGAGCCGGGCGAAGCTGTCGTTCTCGCTGCAGACGTTGCTCTCGAGCAGCATCTGGATCTGGTCGCGACTGATCGGGAACCAGGGATAGCGATCGAACAGCCCGGCCATCGCCCGGACCGCGAACACCGGCGCCGGCACCATCGCCTTCTGCTTGCCGACGGCCGCGGCGATGGTGCCGAGGATCGCCTTCCAGCTCAGCCGCTGCGGGCCACACAGGCTGTAGGTCTGGGACTCGGTGCGCGGCTCGCCGAGCGCCAGGGTGAAGGCGCGGGCGACATCGTCGATATGCACCGGCGCCAGCTCGAAGGCCCCGGCCTGCTGCGGCAGCAGCCCGTCGTAGAACAGCGGCGCCGGGATCGGCGCGGCGATGATGTCCTTGTTGAGCTGCGAGCAGAACTCCATGCGCCCGCGCGGGTCGCCGAAGATCACCGAGGGGCGGAAGATGGTCCAGGCCAGCCCCGAGGTCTTGAGTGCCTCCTCGGCGGCGAACTTGGTGCGTTGGTAGGCAGTCCCATCGGGTCGCACCCCATTGGCGCTCATGAGCAGGAAGCGACCCACGCCGGCGGCCTGGGCCGCGGCGATGGTGTCGACCACGCCCTGATGCTGCAGCGCCTCGAAGGTGATGCCGCGCGCCGGGAACTCGCGCAGGATGCCGATCAGATAGATCACCGCATCGGCGCCGCGCACGCAGGCATCGAGCGCGCCGCGCTCGGCCACGGTGCCGGGCACCAGCTCGCACTCGACGCCACGCTCGACCTTGGACTCGCTGCCCGGGCGCACCAGCAGCCGGGGCACATGACCGGCGGCGAGCAGATGATCGATCAGATGGGCACCGACGAAGCCGGTCCCGCCAATGATTGCAACCTTCATGTTCGAGTAACTCCTGTTCTACGGTCGCGACCACCGCGCACGACGATCGCTCGAAGTCGACGCGGACGCCGGATACGCATACCCGCGTCCGCCCATGGCGAAGGATGTGGGGACGGTGAGGGACAGAGCGAAGCCCGGGCGGGGTGGCGGGAGCGGCCGGGATGGCGGCGCTCATCCCGGCACGAGGCCGGTTCAGTGACCAGCCATCTCGGTGGCGTGCTCGCCGGACTGACCGGCCGGTGTCCGCTCGAGCACACCCTGCCAGCGCACCCGACGCACGCTGCGCCGCGCCGCGCCGAACACCCCGGTGATCGCCTCGACGGCGGTCTTGCTGGCATCGCGCACCACCAACTGGCGACCCTGCGCGAGTTTGATGCGGAGTTCACAGCGCACGCGATGACCGTGCAACCGGTCGAACTCCTCCTGGATGGTGGCCTGCGTCTCGATCCGCTCATCGGTGAAGCGATCCTCGAGCTTCTTGGCCTCGGATTCAATCTGACGACGAATATCGGCATCGAGCGCGAGAGTGTCGCCGCCTATCTTAATGGACATACTTGATCTTCTCCCAAGACTCGGTCCAGGCGGAAGATACAGACCGCGATGTCGGCGACCGAGTGGATTCGCTATGAGGGCTACCGCATCGACTGTGATGGCGTCTCAGGAGCTTCTCCGGGGAGGAGAACGGACGCGGTGCGATGGACTGCGGCAGTGCCGTGGATCATGATGCCGGGACCGGCGAAAAGCAAGGGCAAAACCCCCAACCACAACCGTTGCAATGGATTTGCACGCTCCGACAATGACCCGGATCAGCGATTGCGAGCATCGCCCGTGCCCCATCGGCCCCGAAATGGGGCGACGCGCGCCCGAGCCCGCACCATGACATACCGCCCCCCTTGATCGAACCGCCCAGGCTCCTGCCCCATGCACCACCGCCCGACCGACTGGCTGCTGCTCCTCGCGCTCACCGCACTCTGGGGCTCGGCCTTCGCGCTCACCGGGATCGGCGTCGAGGCGCTGCCGGTTCAGCTGGTGGTCGCCGCCCGGCTGCTGATCGCCTGCGCCCTGCTGCTCCCGGCGGCGCTGCTGTTCGCCCGCCGTCCGGCGCACAGCGCACGGCTGTGGGGCGCCTATGTGCTGATCGCGCTGTTCGGCAACGCCCTGCCCTATTCGCTGGTGACCTGGGGACAGCAGACGATCGCCAGCGCCCAGGCCGGCATCCTGATGGCGACGATGCCGCTGGCCACCCTCGGCATGGCGCACTATCTCGTACCCGGCGAGCGCATCACCCGACACCGCGCAGGCGGCTTCCTCGTCGGCTTCTGTGGGGTCGTGGTGCTGCGGCCTGGGGCGATGTCGACCCGGCGCGACTGCCGGCGATGGGGGTGATCCTGCTCGGCGTCTGCTGCTATGCCGTGGCCGCCATCCTGGCGCGACTGCGGCCTCCGAGCGACGCCCTCTACAGCGCCGCGGCGACCACCACCCTGGCGACCCTGATGTTGCTGCCGACACTGCTCGCGCTGCCGGCGACACCGACCGCAATCCACCCCGAGGAGCGCCACCTGCTGGCACTGCTCGCCCTCGGCGGCGGTTCGACCGCGCTCGCAGCGATCCTCTACATGCGACTGGTCAAGCGCGCCGGCGCGGCCTTCGTCTCACAGCTCAACTATCTGATCCCGCTGTGGGCGCTGGGGGTGGGGGTGGGACTGCTCGGCGAGCCGCTCGCCTCCCGCCACCTGCTCGCCCTGGCGCTGATCCTCGGCGGCATGGCGCTGGCGCGCCGCGAGCGCGACGCCGGAGCGGATCAGACGGGGTCGGACTCGAACAGGTCAGCGAAGGCGCGATCGAAGCGGCGGTAGGCCTCCCAGCCGTCCTGGTCCATCACCTGATCGATCACCCAGCGATTCTCCTGCCCCTCGCCCATCAGTCGCTGGATCTCGAAGCCGAGGTGACGCAGCAGCGCATAGCTCGGTCCCTCGTCGGTGAAGCCGTACTCGGCATACTCCCCGGAGCGGGCGTTGAGCCGCTCGATGAAGGCCGCGCCGTGCGCCCCCGGCCCGAGCAGGTCGGTGGCGTTGTCCTGGACGTGATCGAAGACCCGACGCGCGAACCCGGTGATCAGGTCGCGCCGCCGGTCCTCGTCGAGACGGGCATGGGCGAGCCGATCGGCGATCTGGATGAGGAACACCAGATACTCCTCGATCACCGCCAGACGCTGGGCGTCGTCGCGATAGACGAAGCGCTCGCAGTGCAGGTTGATCGCGCGATCGAGGGCGATGCGCCAGGCGATGAAGGCCAGCGCGCCGGCGACCTCGTCGAGCGAGCGCGCACGGTCCGGGTCCGACCAGTGACTCTTGATCCTCAGTGCCATCTCCAACCCTCCATCGATTGTCAGTCACGCAAGACCGGATGGACCCAGTCGATCCCCTCGCCGCGCTCACCGGCCACCATGAACTTGCGCAACGCCGAGCGCAGCTCCGGGGCCAGCGGACCGACCCGACGCTGCAACCACTCGAAATCGGCGCCCTGGTGCGCCAGATACACCAGATAACTGTGCCACAGCGCCTGGGCGTCGACCCCACGCCGCTCAGGCAACATCGAGGCCCCGGCGGCCTTGCCCAGCGCACGGTCGAGTCGCTCGGCGGCGAGTGGCCCGATACCGCGTCTCAGACCATCGAGCAGCGGTTCGAGCCGGCCCCAGGCCCCGGGCGCGAGCGCCAGCTCGCGCCGCCCCGCGCCCGGCACCGAGAGCGTGCCCGCGACCGGGTCGAAGCAGTCGCGATCGAGCAGCATCAGCTCCGCCGGGGTGACCCCCGAGAGCAAGAGCGCGCAGTGACCACGCACCTCGGTATCGACATCACGCAACAGCAGCTCGATCTCGGCCGGCTCGAGCAGCCGTGGCAACCGCGGCAGGTCGATCACCGCCGCGCGCGCGCGCGGCGCCTCGAGCATCGCCGACTGCCCGGCACCGTCCTCGGGCGCCGGCGCTGCGGATTCGACCAGGCGCACCCCGTCACCGTCCTCGCCACGCTCGATGCGCACCCCGAGATAGGAGACCCGCGGCGCCGTGGAGCGCTCGCCGAGATAGTCGGTCAGCCAGGTCAGGAAGAGCGCGGCGAGGAGCGCGGCGGCGAGTGCGATCGGCAGGTCGCGGGCATAGTCGGGGCGAATCGGCGCGCTCGGCGCATAGGCCCACTCGACCACCTGGATCGGCGGATACTGCTCGAAGTCGCGCAGCGCGATCTCGGCGAGTCGCTGGGCGTTCTCGGCAAAACGCGTCTCGAGCCCGTCGAGTCCCTCGCGCAGCCCCTCGAAGGTGGCGAAGTGGCGCGAGAAGGTCTGCACCGCGCGCTGCTGACGATCGAGATCGTCCTCGAGCAGGGCGACGGTCTCGCGTGCCGCCTCCAGCTCCTGACGGGCCTCGTCGCGGACGGTGATGCGCGCGACCAGCAGCGCGCGCTCCAACGACTGCTCGAGCGCGGCCTGCTCGCCGGGCAGATCGCGCAACGCCGGGTCGCGATCGATATAGGCCTGGGTGTAGCGGGCATAGAGCTGATCGAGCCGCTCGCGGCCACGCTCGACATAGCGTTGCAGCCGGGCGATGTCGTTCTGCTGCTCGCGCGGGATCAGTCGCTCGCCGCGCGCCACCGCCTCGTCGAGCGCACGCAGCCGGGCGAGTGCCTCGACCTCGCGGTTGCGCGCCTTGCCGAGTGCGTCGTTGAGATCCTCGAGCTCGGCGAGCGCGCGACTCTCGGCGCGCTCGATGCCGACGATGTCGTGCTCGGCGGCGAAGGTCTCGAGTTCGGCGCGCGCCGACTCGATGCGCCGCTCCAGCCGCGCCTGTTCCTCTTCGAGCTCGGTGGTGGTGCGCCCGGCGCTGGCCGAGACCTGCTCGGCGCGCAGCCGTTCGTAGGCCCGCACCCAGTGATTGACGATCGCCGCCAAACGCTCCGGGTCACCGCCCTCGGCGCGCAGTTCGAGCAGGTTGGTCTCGGGGATCGGCTCGACGGCGAGCCGCGTGCGCAGCGCCGCCACATCGACCGCCAGCCCGGCCTCGGCCAGATCGATGGCGAGCCGACCGAGCAGCGACTCGCCGAGCAGCAGCCGACGCTGGATCATCACGTGTTCGGGATCGGCGGTAGCGCTCGGTGCATCGACCGCCTTGGGCTTGACCGTGAGCACCGAAGCGGTGGCGCGATAGACCGGTTCGCGCCCGTAGACGATGCCCAGCGCCAGCGTCAGACAGAGGGCGCTGGCCAGGGCGAAGACCAGGGCGCGCCGACCGAGCAGCGGATGTGTTCGAGTCGACCGGCTCGGGAACCAGCGTATCACGGGCAATCACCTCCGGGCAGGGCATGCGCAGGGGCGCACGCCGGATGACGACAACGGAGCGGACGGCGGTGGGTCTCCGTTCCCTCGTGCATGGTCGTCGTGCCCGTCCCCGGCACCGGCCTCAGGCCGTCGCGGCGGCGACGAACCTGGCGCAGTTGGCGCTCAGGTCTCCGCGATGCAGATCGCCCCCGATCAAGAGAATGGCGTCGCGACCATAGAATTCGAGTAGTTCGCCGACCCGATCGAGCCGCATCCCGCCGGCCGGGACCGGGAGGATCGGGCGCAGCCCGGCGAAGGGACGGCTGGCACCGGCGACCAGCGCACGACATTCCTCCGCGGTATAGGCGAAACGCCCGCCCCAGCTCGGGAAGATGGTCGCATCGGCCCCGGCCAGCCGGTTGAACAGGCCATAGAGCACGCCGTGGGCGAGCCCGCCGTCGGGGTTGGCGCAGTGCGCGCCCTGGAAGGCGGGATGGGCGAGGATCGGCAGCCCCAGGGTGTCGTCATCGGCCAGCGCGCGCATGGCATCGAACCCGACCAGCCCGGGACAGACCAGCAACCCGCCGGCACCGACCGCACGCGCCAGCTGCGCGCGCGCCCTCAGCTCGCCGGCCGGGGCGGTGACATTGGGCAGATAGCGGGTGTGACCGCCGCACTCGCGGTTGGCGCGGGCCACCGCCTCGGCGCACAGCCGCACCCGGGGCTCGAAGCGACAGAAGGACTGATCGGTGAGCCCGTGGTCGTCCTTGATCAGGTCGATGCCGCCGCGCGCCAGCCGGTAGGCCAGCTCGGCCAGCTCGGCGGGCGAGCGCCCCATCGGCTTGAGCGCGGTGCAGAGCAGCGGGCGCGCCGGATCGCCGCAACAGGCACGCAGCCCCTCGCGCCCGAAGCGCGGACCGCGATAACCGGCGGCGAGCCCCGGCGGCAACTCGAGATCGACCAGCCGCACCCCGGGCTGGATGCTGATGTTGCCGAACAGCAGATTGATCAGCTGGGTCAGCTCGGCCCCCGCCGCTTCCACCGGATAGGCCACCACCAGCTCGAAGCGCCCCGGCGCGAGCGGGCGCAGAGCGCGCACCTCACCGATGACCTGATCATGGATCGCGGTCTCGGCGATCAGCTCGGGGGGGAACTCGACGGTCTGCTCGACGCAGATCGCCCGCGCGCGCGCCTCGGCCTCGGCGGCGCTCGCGCGCAGGTGATAGGTGGCGGTCAGTCGCTCGCCGCTCAGCGCGAGCCGGGTGCTGTCCTGCATGACGATGGGGTCCGGTGACGATCGAGGGCCATAGACTAGCCGATCCCGCCCCGATGGTCGCGCGCCGGGTCGGACGCCGCCGTGTCGCGCCAGTCGGCGCGCGCCAGACGACACAGCCGGTGCGCGCGCAGGCGGTGTCCCGGCGGCAGCGCCGGGTGCTCGAAGGGTTGGGGATCGGCGCGCATGCCGAGACGCGCCATCAGCGCCAGCGAGCGCTGGTTGTGGAGACTGGTGAAGGCGACGATCTCGTCGAGCCCGAGACGCGTGAAGCCGAAGCCCAGCGCCGCGCGCGCCGCCTCGCCGGCATAGCCCTGGCCCCAGGCGTGACGGGCCAGACGCCAGCCGATCTCGACGGCGGGTGCGAAAGGCAGCTCGGCGCCACAGCGATGCAGCCCGACGAGCCCGAGAAAAGCACCCTCGGCGCGCGTCTCCACGGCCCAGAAGCCCCAGCCCTGGACGGCGATCAAGCGCCGGCAGCGCGCCGCCATGGCCGCGCTCTCGGCGCGACTGAGCGGACGCGGCAGCCAGGCCATCACCCGGGGATCGGCGTTGAGCGCGGCGAAGGAGGCGAGGTCGCGCCCGTGCCACTGACGCAGCCGCAGCCGCGCGGTCTCGAGCACGGGCGCCACGACCTCAGAGGTCCTCGGTCCGCTCGGCGCGCCCCATGGTCTCCAGGCGCACCGCGGCGAGTGCGTCCTCGTCGATGCCCAGCGGCTCACCGACCAGCCGCTCGGCGGCGCGCACCAGGGCCATGGCGTCGAGCCCGTACTCGCGCATCAGGTACTGACGACTGGCGCCGTGGGCATAGGTGTCGCGCAGCCCGAGACGGATCAGCCGGGCGCCGATGCCGCGCTCGGCCATGAGCTCGGCCACCGCCGAGCCGAGCCCGCCGACGATGCTGTGGTTCTCCAGGGTGATGACCCCGAGCCGGGCGCTGGCGAGCGCCGCGCGCACCCGGGGGTCGTCGAACGGCTTGAGGGTGGAGACGTGCAGATGACCGACCGAGAGCCCGTGGGCGCGCAACGCGCCGGTGGCGCGCAGCGCCTCCTCGGTGCAGATCCCGGAGGAGAGCACGATCAGGTCCTCGCCCTCGCCGAGCAGCCGCGCCCGCCCCAGCACCATCGGCTCGGCGGGGTCGAACAGCCGCGGCACCTCGCCGCGCAGCATGCGCACATAGACCGGCCCCGGCACCGCCTGGGCGAGGTCGAGCACCTGCTCGACCTCGGTGGCGTCCCCGCACTCGAGCACCGTCATGTTCGGCAGCAGGCGCATCAGCCCGATGTCGTCGACCGCCTGGTGGGTGACGCCGCCCGGGGTGGTGATCCCCGGCAGGAAGCCGATCAGTCGCACCGGCAGATTCGGGTAGGCGATCGACATCGCCACCTGGTCGAAGGGGCGGCGCGAGACGAAGACCGCGAAGGTGTGGACATAGGGGAAGAAGCCCTCGCGCGCCAACCCGGCGGCGAAGCCCATCATGTTCTGCTCGGCCATGCCCATCGAGAAGAAGCGCTCGGGATAGGCGTCGCGGAAGCCGTCGGCCTCGCACGAGCTGGTCAGGTCGGCCGAGAGCACCAGCACCTCGGGCCGCTGCTCGGCCCAGCGCACCAGGTTGTCGCGGTGCGGCCGCTGCACGATCTCCATCAGGCATCCCCCTCGGACAGGCCCGCGAGCAGGCCGCGATACAGATTGAACTCCGCCTCGTTCTTGAAGCGCACGTAGTGGAGCTTGGGCCAGCGCTCGCGCAACCGGTCGATGCCGCGACAGGGATCGGTGCGGGCGATCACCACCCGCGGGACGCCGTCCTCCCCGACCCCCTCCCCGGCCTCGGCCAGCGCCACGGGGTCGTGACCGTCGACCTCGCGCACCTCGGCGCCGAAGGCGCGCAGCCGCGCGGCCAGCGGCTCGGTGGTCATCACCGTGTCCATCGGGCCGTCGCACTGCTGGGCGTTGGCGTCGACATAGACCCCGATGTTGCCGAGCCGGTGATGCGCCAGCGCGGCGAAGGCCTCCCAGGTCTGTCCCTCCTGGAACTCGCCGTCGGACATGAACACCCACACCCGACCGGTGTCGCCGCGCAGCCGACGCGCCAGCGCGATCCCGCCGGCCTGACTCAACGCCTGACCCAGCGACCCGGCGGTGACCTCGTGACCCGGCGAGTGCTCGGCACCGATCAGCTCGACGGTGCTGCCGTCGCGGTTGAACGCATCGAGCGCATCCGGCCCCAGTCGACCGAGTTCGATCAACAGCGAGTAGAGCACCAGCGCATAGTGCACCGGGGAGAAGATGAAGCGATCGAGCTCGGGCGCGGGCGCGCCGTTGTAGTCGGCGCCGGTGAAGGCGTGCGGATTGTCCGCACCGGGCACCCCGGCGAAGGGCCGCGGGGTGGGCGGGGCCGTGCTCGGCCCGAGCCGCATCACCCCGAGATAGAGGGTGGCGAGGATCTCGGCCGAGGAACAGGCCTGGCTGAGATAGCCGCCGTTGTTCTCGAGGGTGTGTTCGAGCACCCGTCGCCGGATCGCGGTGGCGACACGACGGATGTCGCCCGGCGCGGTCGCGGCACCGGGGCGCGCTGGGATGGATTCCATAGATATGATCGTCTCGACTGCCTGCCTCAAATCAAGCCGCGCGCGGACCAGGCCGGACCGCCGCCCCGGACGACCCCCGCCCGGCGGCGAAATCCTAGCATGAGCGGACGGCCGTCGCGGGGATGATGCGCGGCCAGCGGCCAGCGGCCAGCGGCCAGCGGCCAGCGGCCAGCGGCCAGCGGCCAGCGGCCAGCGGCCAGCGGCCAGAAGATTGAACCGCCAAGCCGCAAAGACCGCAAAGGGATTCAAGCGCCCGGCCATCCGTGAGTGTGCGGCCGCGACGACGGCGTGACGTCCCATCAACTGTCGGCACCGGTCAGCGAGCGTTCTCGGCGTCAACGCTCTAGGACAGGCCGCGACTGGTGGCTGGCGGCTGGCGGCCGGTGGCTGACGGCTGACGGCTGACGGCTGGTCGCTGGTGGCTGACGGCTGACGGCTGACGGCTGGTCGCTGGCGACTGGCGACTGGCGACTGGTGGCTGATCGCTGGCGACTGGCGACTGGCGACTGGCGGCTGGCGCCTGCTCGCTGGTCCCGGCACGCCCCGTGCAATACCGCACGGATCACCCTGAGCCATCCAGGAGGGCCGTGCCATGAGCGATCCCCACCTCATCCTCTATCACCAACACCCGGTCAGTGCCCGAACGCGCTTCCTGCGTCTCGGCCATGGCGGTATCTGCGCCCCCGGGCCGCTGCCGCCGGGGAGCCGGATCATCGAGTCGGGAGCGACGCCTCAGGTCGTCGTCCACCCCGGCGCGCTGCTGCGCGCGCTCGAGCGCGAGCTGGCGCTGGCCCAGGGCGCGCTGGCCATCACCCTGCGCTTCCCGGTGCAGCTCGCCGTCGACGAGACCACCGCGCCGGTCTTCCTCGCCCGCTTCGTCGACCACGACCCACCCATCGCCGAGGTCGGCGCCCAGGGCGCGCGCTTCATCGCGCTGACCCAGGCGAGCGCCCTCCCCCCGGTCGAACTCGACCTGCTGCGGCATGCCTACGAGGCGCTGCTCGGTTGAGACGCCGCTGTCGGGTTTGCCACCACCGGGGCGCGCACCACTTGTCCAGGACCCGACAACCCGCCTCATGCAACCGTGTCGCAGCCCGCTCAACCCGCGCCCTCCGGCCTTCTTCAAAGACTGGCGCGGAGCTTGCTTTTTTGACTCGACAAGCCCCGGGCAGCACGCGCCGGCCCCAGCCAAATGACACGGGAGAGCAATCCATGTGGGACTATTCCGAGCAGGTCCAGGACCACTTCTTCAACCCTCGCAACGCCGGCCCGGTCCAGGACGCCAACGGCGTCGGTGAGGTCGGCTCGCTCGCCTGCGGCGACGCCCTGCGGCTCTCGCTCCGGGTCGACCCCGAGCGCGAGGTGATCCTCGAGGCCGGTTTCCAGACCTTCGGCTGCGGCTCGGCGATCGCCTCGAGTTCGGCGCTGACCGAGATCATCAAGGGCATGACCCTGGATCAGGCGCTGACGGTCACCAACCAGGACATCGCCGATGTCCTCGGCGGCCTGCCCGCCGAGAAGATGCACTGCTCGGTGATGGGGCGTGAGGCGCTGCAGGCGGCGATCGCCAACTATCGCGGCGAGCGCTGGGAGGACGACGACCACGCCGAGGGCGCGCTGGTGTGCAAGTGCTTCGGGGTCGACGCCGGGATGATCGAGGAGACGGTACGCGCCAACGGGCTCGACTCGGTGACCGCCGTCACCCATTACACCAAGGCCGGCGGCGGCTGCTCGGCCTGTCACGAGGAGATCGAGGAGATCATCGCCCGGGTCAATCCCACCGCCGTGGCGGTCCAGGCGCCGCGCGCCCCCGAACCCCCGCAACCCGCCGCGCCCCGCGTCAACACCCTGCAGCGCATCCGCCGCATCGAGCGGCTGATCGACACCCTGCGCCCCGAGCTGCAGCGCGACCACGGCGACCTCGAACTGGTCGACGTCGACGGCCGCACGGTCTACGTCAGCCTCAAGGGCGCCTGCGCCGGCTGTCAGATGGCCTCGCTCACCCTCTCCGGCATCCAGGAGCGGCTCAGCGCCGAACTCGGCGAACCGCTGCGGGTGATCCCCGCCGCGCCCCAGCAGATCGCCTGCTGACGTCCCACGGCGCGACGCGATCGCCAACCATCCCCATCCGCAGCGAGGAGCCACCGATGAGCGAACAGACCCCCGGCATCTATCTCGACAACAACGCCACCACCATGGTCGCCCCCGAGGTGGTGGAGGCGATGCTGCCCTTCTTCACCGAGCAGTTCGGCAACCCCTCCTCGATCCATCGCTACGGCGATCGCGTCGGGCGCGCGCTGCGCACCGCACGCGCCCAGGTCGCCGCCCTGCTCGGCGCGACGCACGACTCCGAGATCATCTTCACCTCCTGCGGCACCGAGTCCGACGCCACCGCCATCCTCTCGGCGCTGCGCGCCCAGCCCGAGCGGCGCGAGATCATCACCACCGAGGTCGAACACCCGGCGGTGCTGAGCCTGTGCGACCAGCTCGCCAAGGAGGGTTATGTGATCCATCGTCTCGGCGTCGACGGCTACGGGCGACTCGATCTCGATGCCTATCGCGCGCTGCTCACCGAGCGGGTCGCCATCGTCTCGGTGATGTGGGCCAACAACGAGACCGGCACCCTGTTCCCGGTCGAGGAGATGGCCGAGATGGCGCGCGCGGCGGGCGTGATGTTCCACACCGACGCGGTGCAGGCGGTGGGCAAGCTGCCGATCGCGCTCGCCGACAGCGCCATCGACATGCTCTCGCTCTCCGGGCACAAGCTCCACGCCGCCAAGGGCGTCGGCGTGCTCTACGTGCGTCGCAACACCCGCTTCCGACCGCTGCTGCGCGGCGGTCACCAGGAACGCGGTCGCCGCGCCGGCACCGAGAACAGCGCCGGCATCGTCGGGCTCGGGCTCGCCTGCGAGCTGGCCGGCGCCGCGCTCGAGCACGAGCGCACCACGGTGCGCGCGCTGCGCGACCGGCTCGAGCGCGGCATCCTCGCCGCCGTGCCCCACTGCTTCGTCACCGGCGATCCCGACAACCGTCTGCCCAACACCAGCAACATCGCCTTCGAGTTCATCGAGGGCGAGTCGATCCTGCTGTTGCTCAACCGTCACGGCATCGCCGCCTCCAGCGGCTCGGCCTGCAGCTCGGGCTCGCTCGAGCCCTCGCACGTGATGCGCGCCATGGGCATCCCGCTCACCGCCGCCCACGGCACCATCCGTTTCTCGCTCTCACGCTACAACAGCGCCGCCGAGATCGATCGCGCGGTGGACACCCTCGTCCCGGTGATCGAACAGCTGCGCCGACTCTCGCCCTACTGGGGCGAGGACGGTCCGCTCGGCGACGCGCAAACGCCCGGCTTCTCGCCGGCCTACGCCTGACCCGACGCGCGGCACCGGCGCACCATGCCGGTGCCGCGACGCGTCGGCTCTGCGACACGCCCGCCCTCTCCACCCTGTCGCAAACCCTGCAACGCCCCGGTCTCCTGGCGCGCAACCCGCTGAACCCACGTCATCGACGACGCTGGCACTTCCTTTGCTAACAAGTCTCGTCAAGTGCTGTACGGAGCCCACAGATGAAGGATTCAGTCCGCCCGATCACCATCAACGACACCACCCTGCGCGACGGCGAGCAGTCGGCCGGGGTCGCCTTCTCGCTCGCCGAGAAGCTCGCCATCGCCCGCGCGCTCGACGCCCTCGGCGTCCCCGAGCTCGAGATCGGCATCCCGGCGATGGGCGCCGACGAGCGTGACGCGATCCAGGCCATCGCCCGACTCGGGCTCGCCGCGCGGCTGATGCTGTGGTGCCGGATGCGCGCGGACGACATCGCCCGCTGCGCCGGGCTCGACGCCGATCTCGTCGACCTCTCGATCCCGCTCTCCGACCAGCAGCTGGCGTGCAAGCTCGGCCGTGATCGCGACTGGGCGCTGCGCCAGATCGCGCGCTGCGTGCCCGAGGCGCGCGCGCTCGGGCTGGAGGTCTGCGTCGGCGCCGAGGACGCCTCGCGCGCCGATCCCGAGTTCCTCGCCCGCGCCGCCGAGGTCGCCCAGGCAGCCGGTGCGCGCCGCATCCGCTTCGCCGACACCGTCGGCTTGATGGAGCCCTTCGGCGTCTATTCACGCATCGCCACGCTGCGTGCCGCCTGCGACCTGGAGATCGAGATGCACGCCCACGACGACCTCGGGCTGGCTACCGCCAACACCCTGGCCGCGGCCCGTGCCGGGGCGACCCACCTCAACACCACGGTGCACGGACTCGGCGAGCGCGCCGGCAACGCCGC
Source organism: Marichromatium sp. PS1 (assembly GCF_041155115.1). Taxonomy (NCBI): domain Bacteria; kingdom Pseudomonadati; phylum Pseudomonadota; class Gammaproteobacteria; order Chromatiales; family Chromatiaceae; genus Marichromatium; species Marichromatium sp. PS1. The sequence continues at coordinate 1,155,608 of NZ_BAAFHB010000002.1, read as the reverse complement.
GCTGGAGGAGGTGGTGATGGGACTCAGACACACCCAGGGGATCGACCCCGGGGTCGACCTGCACGCCTTCGAGCAGGTCTCGACCCTGGTCGCCCAGGCCTCGGGACGCCCGGTGGCCTGGCACAAGAGCCTGGTCGGCGACGGTGCCTTCACCCACGAGGCCGGGATCCACGTCGACGGCCTGCTCAAGGACCCGCTCAACTACCAGGGCATCGACCCGGCCGAACTCGGGCGCCATCACCGCCTGGTGCTCGGCAAGCACTCGGGCCGCCAGGCGGTGCGCCAGGCCTATGCCGAGCTGCTGCACCAGGAGGTCGGACTCGATCAGGCCGAGCGACTGCTGCCGCTGGTGCGCCGCTTCGTCACCGCGACCAAGCGCGCCCCGGTCGCCGCCGACCTGCAGCGCTTCCTCTGCGAACTGCCCACTGCAACCGCCCACACCGCCTGAACCGGAGCCGCCGATGAACGACGACAGCGACCTGCACGACCTGGTCAGCGCCGAGGACTTCCTCGAGCACTTCGAGATCGACTACGACCCGGCCGTGGTCCGGGTCAACCGGCTGCACATCCTGCAGCGCTTCCACGACTATCTGGCCGACGCCGAGCCCCTGCCCGAACAGGCCGAGGCTCGTCACCGGCGGCGCGCCGAGCTGCTCACCCGCGCCTATCACGACTTCGTCGCGTCCGACGCGCGCACCGAGCGCGTGTTCCGGGTCTTCCATCTGCACGGACCGCGCAGCGGCGTGCGGGTCGATCTCCAACTCGACCCGGCGGGAGGTGACCATGCGCCCCAACTTTGAGTTCGGCGATGCGGTGCGGGTGATCCGCAACCTGCGCAACGACGGCACCTTCCCCGAGGGCGCGCGCGGCGATCTGCTGGTACGTCGCGGCGCCGTCGGCCACGTGCGTGACGTCGGTACCTTCCTCCAGGACCAGATCATCTACGCGGTGCACTTCATCGAAGAGGGCCGCGTGGTCGGCTGTCGCGAGGAGGAGCTGCAGGCGGCCGACGCGCCCTGGACCCCGAGCCGCTTCGAGGCGCGCGAGCGGGTCGCCGCCGCCCGCCGACTGGCGCTGCGCGGCGAGGTACTGGTCGAGCCCGGGGAGGTCGGCGAGGTGCTGCGGGTCGAGCGCGATCACCCGCAGGGGGTGTGCTATCAGGTGTTGTTCGCCGGGCGTACGCCGCTGCTGGTGCCCGAGTCGGCGCTGGACCAACCCGAAGACCAACCCGAACCCCAGGAGGCCGGATGAAGGCGCGCATCGACCCCTACCACCTGATCCGCGCCTCGGCCAGTCGCTTCCAGTGTCCACCGACCCAGCTCGACGCCGTCCAGCGCGCCGAGGCCGAGCGTCTGGCCAAGCGCAGTCAGCAGCTCGAGGCACTGGTGCTCGCCACCGCCGAGGCGGCGGCCACGCAGATCACCGACCAACAGCTCGACGCGAGCCTTGCCGAGCTGCTCGAGCGCTACGAGGATGAGGTCGCCTTCGAGGCGGCGCTCGCCGATGGCGGACTGGATGTCGCCGCGCTGCGCCGCGCCCTGGAGCGCGAGCTGCGCTTCGACGCCGTGCTGCGTCGCATCGGCGCCCAGGCCCCGGCACCGAGCGAGGACGAGTTGGCCGCCTTCTATCAGCGCCACCGCGAGCGCTTCGTCCAGCCCGAGCGTCGCGAGGCCCGCCACCTGCTCATCACCATCAACCCCGATTACGCGGAGAACCGCCCCGAGACTGCGCGCGCGCGCATCGCGGTGCTGGCCGAGCGGCTCACCGCCGACCCGGATGCCTTCGGCGCGCTCGCCAAGCGTCACTCGGAGTGCCCGACCGCGCTCGAGGAGGGTCGGCTCGGCACCCTGACTGCCGGCCAGCTCTACCCCGCACTCGACGCCGCGCTGTTCGCGCTCGCCCGCGGTGAGATCAGCACCGTGGTCGAGAGCCCGCTGGGCCTGCACCTGCTGCGCTGCGAGCGTATCCACCCGGCCGAGACGATCCCGCTCGACGCGGTCCGCGAACGGCTGCGCGCGCAGCTCGGCGAGCAGGCCGCGCGGCGACGCCAGCGCGACTGGATCGCCGCGCTGCATGAAGCCGGCGCGGTGGCCTGAGTCGGTTGGCTCAGGCCACTTCCTTGTCGTTGCCCTGGACCTGACGGATCAGCGGATAGAGGTGCTCGGTCTCGCGTTGGATACGGTCCATCACCAGCGCCATCATCTGCTCGGTGTCCTGGAGGAAGGCGGCATGATCGCCGATGGTGAGGCTGTGACGCTGCTGCGAACACCATTGCTTCACATAGGCGGCGAAGATGCGCTTGATCTCGATCGAGCCCGAGAGGAAGCGGTTGGCGGTGTTCTTCACCTGCTGCTCGGGGCGGGCGATGAGCCGACCGCAGAGTTCGCGATCGACCAGCTCCATATGCTCGCGGATGCGCGTGGTGAGATCGAAGAAGAGATCGCAGGCGACCTCGGTGTCACACATCGAACGCTCTCGCACCAGATACAGAAAGACGTTCGAGAGCTCGATGATCTTGTGGTTCTGGGCATGCAGTTGGGCAAACGCGACCATGGCCATGCTCCTCCGGCTCGATTGGTGGTAAGCGCGATCGTTGTCGTGAACAGACAACCGGCGTGGCCGCGTTTGTGTGGGGGCGCGGCTCATCATCCTGTCCGCCGGCGTTCGGTCAGTCTACATCCAGAGCGACCGAGGTGCGAAGCGCGTAACAGCGGCCAGCGGCCAGCGGCCAGCGGCCAGCGGCCAGCGGCCAGCGAAAGTTTGAACCACAAAGGCGCCAAGGGCGCAAAGGGGGGAAGAGCCTCCAGCGGTCAGCCGCCAGCCACCAGTGGCGGCCTCCCCTCGCCAGACACCTGCGCGACGGCTGATGACTGGCGGCTGATGACTGGCGGCTGATGACTGGCGGCTGGCGGCTGGTGGCTGCCCCCTCACCCCACGACCGGGAAGGTCACCGCCACCGCCGAGGCGAAGGCCAGGGCGTTGGCCAGGGCGCCGGCGAGCGGATGGTTGACGCGACGATAGACCCAGCCGCTCAGTAGCCCGTAGACCAGGAAGAAGACCAGGATCGCCGGGATGATGATCACCAGGAAGAACAGCTCGGCGAGGTTGAGCGCCACGGCCAGCGCCAGCGACAGCAGAAACAGCAGTTTGGTCGCGGCATAGGCGCCGCGCCCGGCGCCCTGTCCCCGGGTCACCCACTCGTCGGCAGCGAAATAGAGCGCGGTGCCACAGAGGATCGCCAGCACCAGCGGCAGACGGTGGGCGTCGGGCACCAGGGTGGTGACGAAGCGATCGACCGGCAGGGTCAGCGCCACCCCGAAGTAGAGCATCACCGCGAGCGTGGCCAACGCCAGCCGCGACCAGTCGACCGGCGGCAACGCGGGCGTCTCGCCGCACCCGCCGCGCCGACGCACCCACCACAACCCGGCTAGGGTGAGCAGCCCGTAGAGCCCGAAGTGCAGCGACAGATAATCACCGAGCAGGATCGGCAGCCAGCCGGTGGGCAGCGGCCACAGCAGCAGCGGGGTCAGGATCGCGGGGGCCACCGCAACCGGCCACAGCCGCCGCCAGCCGAGCCCGGCGCCGCGCGGCGTCGCGGCCGCACGCGGCAGCAGCGCCGCCAGCGGCCAGGCGAGCGCCACCAGCCCGAGAAAGAGCAGCGCCAGCGCGCCGCCGCGCCGATCGACACCGCCCTGGCTGACATGGCCGAAGCTGCGATCGAGCCAGTCGAGCGCCAGGCGCTGGCCTCCCTCGGCATAGAGCACACCGATGTGCTCGGCGCCCTCGACCAACATCAGCCCGCGCCCGTCGCCCGTCTCCGGCGCGCCGTAGACCTCGCCCGGCGCCACCTCGGTGTCGAGCACCGCCGCAAGCCGCTCGAGTCCCTGCGCGTGGAGCATCTCGGGTTCGAGCGCGCCGTAGACCAGCAACAGGTTGCGGATCGGCGCCACCTCGGTCTCGGGCGAGAGATAGGGCGAGAGCAGCACGCTCGCCACCACCGTCTCGGGGTGGGCCGCGGCATGGCGCGCGAGCACGTCACCGGCCATCGAATGACCGAGCAGCGCCACCCGCCCGCTCGGGTCGGCGTGTTCGAGGGCGAGCGCCACCGCCGGGGTGAGCCCCGCGGTGAGGATCGCGAGACGCCGCTGCTGATCCTCGAGCGAGGCGACGAAGGGCGCCGGGTTGCGCCCGTGACCGGCGAAGTCGAAGGTGACGGCGACATAGCCGTTACGCGCCAGGGTCAGGGCATAGGGCTGCATCATCCGCTGCGAGCCGGCGAAGCCGTGGGCGATCACCACCGCCGGGGCGCGCTCGACCCCGGCGGGCCGGTACAGGGTCAGCGGCACCCCGTCGATGCGCTGGGTGCTGATCTCGACCCCGGCGCTGGCCGCATGCAGCCGCCACAGTGAACCGAGGATGGCGACCAGGGCGATGACGGCGACGAGCAGGCGCAGCAGACAGCGCCCCCGACAACGGGCAAGCGATGGCATGGACATGGGCGATGCGGAGGATCCCAGTGGTTGCAGGGGCCGCCCCGACACCCGAAGTCCCGGGACGAACACATTGGAGAGGCATTCTAAGACGACGCCGGGCGCGATCTCCACCGCCAGCGGCCAGCGGCCAGCGGCCAGCGGCCAGCGGCCAGCGGCCAGCGGCCAGCGGCCAGCGGCCAGCGGCCAGCGGCCAGCGGATTGAACCGCCAAGCCGCAAAGAACGCAAAGAGGTGTTCAGGTTGCCAGCGATCAGCCGGCCGGTGGCCGCCTGTCCTCAAGCACGGACGTCAAGGACGTGCGCGACGGCTGATGGCACGCCGTGCTGTTGTCGAGAGCGCCTACCCACTGGCGACTGGCGACTGGCGACTGGTGGCTGGCGACTGGCGGCTGGTGGCTGGCGGCTGGCGACTGGTGGCTGGCGACTGGTGGCTGGTAGCTGGTAGCTGGCGGCTGGCGACTGGCGACTGGCGACTGGCGACTGGTGGCTGGTAGCTGGTAGCTGGCGACTGGCGACTGGTGGCTGGTGGCTGGTAGCTGGCGACCCGCCAGTCGCCCCCTGCAACCCGATCACGCCCTGCGACGCTCGTCCCCGTCCGCCCGGCGCGCTCGCCAGCGCAACCGTCGGGCGGGTAAACTCAGCCCAACCTGGGGCAGCGGCGCGGCCAGCCCCCATCCATTGCTGAGGAGAACAGAATGCTCGACAAGAAACTGCTCGATATCCTGGTATGCCCGGTGACCAAGGGTCCACTCATCTTCGACAAGGCGCGCAACGAGCTGATCTCGGTCTCGGCCCAGCTCGCCTACCCGATCCGCGACGACATCCCGGTGATGCTCGAGGACGAGGCACGCAGGCTCTCCGCCGATGAACTCGACACCTACCGCGAAGCCAAGGCGGGCTGAACCGGCCCGCCGGCTCGGCGCCATCCTCGCGCTCGGCCTGCCGCTATGGCTCGCCGGCTGCGCCAACGGTGTGCCCGAGGCCATCCGCCACGCCACCGGGGTGGCCACCACCCCGGCCGCGGCACAGCAGGCCCCGACGGCCCATCTCGGCGAGCGGGTCCGCTGGGGCGGCACCATCCTCGCGGTGCACAACCACGCGGAGCACACGACCATCGAGCTGCTCGCCCGAGCACTCGACAGCAGCGGCGAACCCAACCCGGACACCCCCGGCCAAGGACGCTTCCTCGCCGAGTTCCCGGGCTTCGTCGACCCTGCAGGCTATCCCGAGGAGCGCACCCTGACCGTCGTCGGCATCCTGCTGCCGCCCCGTACCCGCCCGGTCGGCGACTATCCCTATCGCTACCCGGTGGTCGCGGTCGAGCAGTCGCACCTGTGGCCGGAGCCGATCCCGGTGCCGCGCTATCCCGCCGGTGTCTATGCGCCCTACCCTTGGTACGGCCCCTGGCGAGGCCCTTGGTACGGTCCGTGGTGATGCGCCTCGGGAGATCTGCGGGGCTCTTGCTCGGGAGCTTGCTGCTACAGGGTTGCGCCGGGACGCCCGAGCACTGTCATCACCCCGTCGGCGACACCGCGCTCGCCCCACAGACGGCACGCGCCAGCGATCAGGGCACGGTGGTAAGCTGGGGCGGCGTGTTGCTCAGCACCCGCAACCTCGCCACCACCACCGAGCTGATGGTCGAGGCCCACCCGCTCGACGATTGCGGTCGTCCACGCACCAGCCTCCCCGCGCGCGGGCACTTCCTGATCCGTCGACCGGGGTTCCTCGATCCGGCCGAATATCGTCCGGGGCAGACGCTCACCGCCTCCGGACGGGTCACCCTGGTCACGGACGACCCGCCACGGCTCGATCAGGCATCGCTACAACTCTGGCCGACAGCCGACGCGCAGCGCCCCGCCAGCCGGCCGGTGACCCGTCCCTGGATCAGTATCGGCATCGGCAGTGGCGGCTTCCACGGGGTCGGCGGCGGCATCGGTATCGGTATCGGCTTCTAGGCGATCACCACCACCCGCACCGCGTCGAGTCGCAGGTGGGTCTTGCCGAGATAGCGCTCGAGCTGCGCGCGCCGCGCCGCCAGCCCCTCGAGCTCATCGGCACGCACATTGGGGTTGACCTCGGCGAGCGCGGCAAGCCGCGCCAGTTCGCCATCGAGACCCTCGCGCATCCGCGCCCGCGCCGCCACCTCGAGACGCTCGCACGCCTGCTGGGCCAGCGTCTCGGCGCGCAGCAGCATCGCCGCCAGTCTCGGGGTCTGCGACTTGATCACCGAGCGCGCGAGCTTGATGTTGCGGGTGAGGCACTCGCCGACGAGGGTGTCGTGGGCGAGCGTATCGGCCAGATCATTGCCCTCGGGGTCGATCAGCAGGCGCAACGGGGTCGGCGGCAGGAAGCGCCCGACATCGAACTCGCGCGGCGCCACGCACTCGGCGACATAGAGCACCTCGAGCAGCATGGTGGTGCGCTCGAAGCGCGAGTCGCGCATCAGCGTCACCGCCGAGGTGCCGAGATCGGAGTCGCACAGCAGCTCCATCGCCTCGCGCACCATCGGGTGCTCCCAGGTGAGAAACTCGCGATCCTCGTGGGCGAGCGCGTCGGTGCGATCGAAGGTGGCGGTCAGCCCCTCGGCGTCGAGCCTGGGGAAGTGCTCCTGGAGCATCTTCTGCCCCGGGCGCACGATCACCGAGCCACCGCTGCCGGGCTCGTACTCGACCCCGAAGGCATCCCAGAAACGGCCGATGTAGTCGGCCACCTCGCGACCGCCGTCCTCGGACTCGATCGCCTCGACCAGCGCGGCGGAGCGCTCGGGACGGTGCGAGTGCAGCTCGAGCAGGCGATCGCGACCACCGGCCAGATCCTGCTCCAGCGCCGTGCTGCGCGCGCGCGCCGCGTCGATCAGTGCCGGCAGGTCCTCGGGGTCGCGCAGGACCTGGAGCAGTTGATCGGAGAGCGACTCGAACACCGTGGTGGCCGCCGGTCGCGGCTGCTCGAAGGCACCCAGCCCCTCGGCATACCAGCGATACAGGGTCTCGCCCGGACCGCCGGCGAGATAGGGGACGTGGATGCGGATGGTCTCGGTCTGACCGATACGATCGAGCCGACCGATACGCTGCTCGAGCAGATCGGGCTCGAGCGGCAGATCGAACAGCACCAGATGATGGACGAACTGGAAGTTGCGCCCCTCGCTGCCGATCTCCGAACACATCAGCAGCTGGGTGCCGTCCTCGTCGGCAGCGGCGAAATAGGCCGCGGCGCGATCACGCTCGACGATCGACATGCCCTCGTGGAACACCGCGGCATGGATCCCGGCGCGTCGCTGCAGGGCCTCGCGCAGGGTCAGCACGGTCGCGGCATCGGCGCAGATCAGCAACACCTTGGCCGGGCGCTGCGCGCGCAGGGTCTCGATCAGCCAGTCCACCCTGGGGTCGTGTGTCTCCCAGTCGGGCCCGAAGCCACGCTCCGGGTTGAGCCGCGCGCCGGTGCCCGGGATCGCGGCGAAGGCCGGGGGCTCGGGCAGGGGGTGCGGGATCAGCTCGCGCGCGGGGAAGCCTTCGATCGCCGCGCGGGTGTTGCGAAACAGCACCCGCCCGGTGCCGTGACGGTCGACCAGACGCTCGATCAGCTCGGCGCGATCGACCCCTTCGGTGTCACCGACCAGCCCGGCGAGCAGCGCCGCCTGGTCCGGCTCGAGCGGGGCCTCGTCGAGCAACCGCGCGGCCAGCTCGGCGACCGGCGCGTACTCGGCCTCCTCGGCCTGGAAGCTGGCATAGTCGTGGAAGCGCGCCGGGTCGAGCAGCCGCAGCCGCGCGAAGTGCCCGGCCCGCCCGAGCTGCTCGGGGGTGGCGGTGAGCAGCAGCACCGCGGGGGTGATCTCGGCGAGCGCGGCGATCAGCTCGTACTCGAGGCTCGCGTCTTCCTCGTCCCAGGTCAGGTGGTGGGCCTCGTCGACCACCAGCAGGTCCCACTGCCCGTCGAGCACCGCACGCGCGGCATCGGGTTCCCCGGCGATCAGATCGAGGCTGCAGAGCACCTGCTGTTCGGCATGGAAGGGGTTGTCCTCCTCGATGGCGTCGAAGCGCGCGCGGTCGAACAGCGCGAAGCGCAGGTTGAAGCGTCGACGCATCTCCACCAGCCACTGGTTGAGCAGTGGCTCCGGGGTCACCACCAGCACCCGACGCGCACGCCCGGTGAGCAACATGCGGTGCAGGATCAGGCCCGCCTCGATGGTCTTGCCCAACCCCACCTCGTCGGCGAGCAACACCCGCGGGGCCTCGCGCTCGGCGACCTCGGCGGCGATATGGAGCTGGTGCGGCACCGGCGCGACCCGTGCGCCGAGCAGACCGAATACCTCGGAGTCGGCCTCGCGCTGTCCGCGCAGCCAGGTCTGATAGCGCAGACTGAACCAGCGGTCGCTGTCGATGCGCCCGGCGAGCAGCCGCTGCTGCGGCCGGTTGAAGCGCTGGCGGTCGTCGAGTTCGAGTTCGGGCAGCTCGCAGCGCGCCCCCTCACAGTCCTCGCAGACATAGTTGATCAGTCCACCCTGGGTGCGGGTATCGACCACCACCAACTCGCGCCCGGCACGGTCGCGGATCCGCTCACCGGGGGCGAGTTCGACCCGGACCAGGGGCGCGCTCTGGCGCGCATAGAGCCGCGTCTCGCCCACCGCAGGAAAGGCGATCTGCACGCAACGCGCGTCAACGGTGGAGACGATGCCCAGACCCAGTTCACCCTGGGTCTCGCTCAGCCAGCGCTGGCCGGGTACGAAATCATCCATCATGCTCGATTCAAAGTCGTCGGAGAAAAGCGCGCTATGCTACACCGACGCACCCGGCAACCCCAGGGGCGAAAACGCGCTCGGCCACCAGCATCCAGCGATCAGCCGCCAGTGGCTAGCATAGTCCGGCCGGCGACCGGTGGCTGACGACCGGCGGCTGGCGACTGGCGACTGGCGGCTGACCGCTGCCGCCTGCTGACCGCTGCCGCCTCACGTCTCGAAGCGCGCGATGTTGCGCGCCAGGACCTCGGCCTGGGCGGCGACCTGCCCGGCGGTGCGGGCGTCGTCCTCGGCGCGCGCGGCGGTCTCCTCGGTGAGGTCGCGGATGGTCACCAGGTTGGCATCGAGCGCGCGACCGACCTGACTCTGCTGCTCCACGGCGGTGGCGATCTGGGTGGTCATGTCGAGCATCCGCTCCATCTCCACGGCGATGCGTTCGAGCAGCTCACCGGCCTCGCGGGCCTTGGCGACGCTCCCTCGCCCCTGCTCCAGACTGGCATCCATCTCGCCCATCATCGCGCGCGCCTCGGCACGCACCCGTTCGAGCGTCTCGCCGATCTCGCGGGTCGAGCCCTGGGTGCGATCGGCGAGCGCGCGCACCTCGTCGGCGACCACCGCGAAACCGCGCCCGGCCTCGCCGGCGCGCGCCGCCTCGATCGCGGCGTTGAGCGCGAGCAGATTGGTCTGCTCGGCGATGGCGCCGATCACCGCCAGCACCGAGTCGACCTGCTCGGCGTGCTCGACCAGGGTCGCACCGATTCGCGCCGACTCGGCGAGCCGCTCGGTGAGCGCCTCGATCCGCGCCACCGTCTCACCGACCGCTCGCTGCCCGGCCTGGGCATTGCCGCTGGCCTCGCGTGCCTGCTCCGCGGTGGCGTCGGTATTGCGCGCGATCTCCTCGATGGTGGCGGCCATCTCGGTGACCGCGCTGGCCACCTGCTCGGTCTCGGCGCGCTGGGTGCGCAGCCCGGCGATGGTGCTCGCCGAACTCTCGCTGAGCGTCGCGGTCGCCCCGCGCAGCGCGGCGCTCGCCTCCCCGCCCTGCTGGAGCAACTCGCGCAGCAGCTGGATCATGGCGTCGAAATAACGCCCCATCTGCGCCAGCTCGTCACGCCCGGCGAGGGCGATGGTCTGGGTGAGATCGCGCTGTTCGGCAATCCGCTGCATCACCCGGGCGCTGTGCCCGAGGCCTCGATCGAGCTGGCGGGCCAGTCCCAACACCAGCGCCACCACCAGCACGGAGACCGTCGTCACAAGCCCGATCAGGGCGAGCGCGGTGCGCTGGCGCGCCCCCCCCAGCAACGCGTCGACCTCATCGACGACCCTGGTGAGCCGACTCTGGCTCTCGGCGAGTCGCGTCTCGAAGGTACCGCGCAGCCCGGCGTCGGGCGCGAGTCCGATCCGCTCGCGCCCCTCGACCAGGGCGAGGAAATCACGCCGGTAACGCTCCAGGGCGGCACGGGTCGTCGTCTCCGCGCCCCCCAGGTCGGCGAGCAGCCGGGCATGGTTGTCCTCGAAACGGGCGACATAGTCGCGCACGTCGCGCAGCATGAAGTCTTTCTCGTTGCGCCTGAGCTGGAGGATGCCGACCAGCAGATCGTCACGCCCCAGCGCCTCGACCGCCGCCTCGGCCTGATGCACCGCCTCGCGCAGACTGCCGTAGAGCCCCGAGCGTGGATCCAGCCCGACCTCGCGGTAGGTCGCCACCAGGCGTTCGAAGGCGTCGGTGGCCTGGTCGAACGCGCCGGTAAAGGGCTCCAGGACCTCCCCTCCGAGCCCCTGCCGATCGAGCCGCGCGCGCAGCGCGGCACGCAAACGCACGAGCGATTGCGCTCGCGCCTGGAAGCGATCGATGGAGGCCGGATCGAGTTGGTCGATGAAGAGACGGGCCTCGCGTTCGAGACCGGTCAGTTCGAGCGCGAGTTCGAGCAACTGCTCCTTCGACTCGTCGAGCGAGGCGGCCCGCTGCCAGGCCCACCAGGTGGCGCCCAGCACCGTCGTCAACGCCAGCAAGACGACGACGGCCAGGGCGATGAGCTTGAGACGAATGCGCATACTACGGCTCCTCACCAGGAGATCATGCATCATCGCGCTCGGTGGCAGGGGGAGCGCGCCCAGCCCGCTTGCCCGGTCGGGTCGCCGAGGGCACATGCGCCGCTCGAGACCCTTCGATTGCACCGTCGCGCACCCCCTTCGGCGTCAACAGCACGCAGCCGCTTCAATCGGGTCATACACCAAAGAGTATAGGCTATCCGAGCATGGATGATGACCGCTCAGGCCGCGCTCTCGGTCTCGAAACCGCGCAGCACGCGTTCGAGTTCGAGCAGGTGACGGGCCTGGGGGTCGAGCCGGCGAGCACGCGCGAGATAACGCCGGGCGCGCTCGACATAACCGGCATCGCCACCCAGACGGTGGAGATAGAGCAACAGCGCCTGCACCAGCGCGGAGGCGAACAGGGTCGACTCCGGGGCCTGGTCGGCAAGCCACTGCAGCTCGCGGATCGCCGGCTCCAGCTCGCCGGCGTCGACCGCGGCGACCGCGGCGCGATAGCGCTCGCGCCACTCCAGGTCGGGGATGCGCGCGGCCGCGACGCGCGCGCGGCGGGCCCCGCCACCGAGCCGCTCCGACCACCGCGCCCAGGGCCCGGGCTCGCCCTCGACGAGCAGCGGCAGCAGTGCCAGGCGCTGCAGCGGCGAGGGCGGCGGGCGGGTGAAGACGAGATAGAGCGCGGGGATGAAGAACAGCGTCAGCAGGGTCGAGAAGCCGAGCCCCCAGACGATCGCGGTGGCCACCGGCCCCCACATCAACGACTCGCCGGCGAGCCCGGTGGCCAGCGACACCAGCCCGGCGATGGTGGTCAGCGAGGTGATGATGATCGGCACCACCCGGCGGCGCGCGGCGGCAACGACGGCGCGCGCCACCCCCAGCCCGTTGGCGAGATAGCGGTTGGCGGTGCTGATCAGCACGATACAGTCGTTGGCCGCGATCCCGGCCAGCGCCACCACCCCGTAGAGGGTGTAGAGGCTCAGCGGATTGGCGCTGGCGAACAGTCCCACCACCACGCCGATGAAGGCCATCGGCACGGTGGCGAGCACCAGCAGCGGCTGGCGGTAGCTGACGAACTGGGCGCCGAGGATGAGATAGATCAGCCCGAGACCGACGACGAACAGCACCAGGATGGCATTGAGACTCTCCTCGATGTCGTCGTTCTGCCCGGTGAGATCGATGTCGACGCCGGGGTAGCGATCACGGGTCTCGGCCCAAAAGGCGCGGATGGCGAGATTGGCGCTGACGGTGTCGGTCCGGGTGCTGTCGATGTCGGCCTCGACGGTGATCGCGCGCCGGAAATCGTAGTGACGGATGTTACTGGTGGTGCGCTGGGTCTCGACCCGCAGCAGCTTGCCGAGGGCGATCTCGCTGCCGTCGGGCAGCCCCACCGGATGATCGAGGAAGGAGCGGGTGTCGAGCAGCGCGCGCGGCGCGCCGCGCACCCGCACCTCGAGCCGCTCGCCCTGGTGCTGCATGCTCGCCACCACCTCGCCGTCGGCATAGAGGCGCACCATCCGCACCACCTCGGCCGGGCTCAACCCGGCGCGAACGATGGCATCGGGGTCGAGACGCACCTCCAGCTCCATGCGCCCGCGGGTGTCGTCGTCGCTGATGTCGACCACCCCCGGGGTGGCGGCGAGGAAGCGCTTGATCTCGGCGCTGGCCGCGCGCAGCTCGGCGACGTCGTCGCCACGCACCTTGACGTTGATCGCCTTGAGCGTCGGCGGCCCGATCTTGCGCCGCAGGAAGGAGACCTCGAGCGGTCCCGGCACCGCCTCGACCGCCGCGCGCACCGCCGAGATCAGCGCCTCGACCCCGCGCCGTCCGGGCGCGGCCGGTTCGAGGCTGACGAACACCTGCCCCTTCTCCTCGCCGAACATCGGCTCGGTCTCGGTGAAGCGCTGCCCGGCATAGCTGATCAGCGCCCGCGCCTCGCCCTCACGCAGCTCGGCGCGCACCCGCTGCTCGATCGTCTCGAGGGTGGCGAGGGTCTTCTCGACCTTGGTGCCGGGCGGCATCTCGACGTTGATGTAGAACAGCCGATAGAGATCGGTGGCGAAATAGTCGACCCGCACCAGCCCGCCGGCGACCATCGCCACCGCACCGCCGAGCAGCACCGCACCGAGCGGCGCGATCCACCAGCGCAGCCCGAGGAAACGCACCAGCGCCCGCGCGAAGCGCCGCCGCAACCAGTCGGTGGCGCGCAACCGGGCGCGTTGCACCTTGCCGGGATGAGCGGGGTCGACGCGCGCCTCGAGCATATGGCTCGGCAGCATCCAGTAGGCCTCGACCAGGCTGATCAACAGCGCCAGGGTGACCACCGCCGGGACGAACTTCATGTAATCGCCGAGCACCCCGGGAATCAGCATCAACGGCAGGAAGGCGGCGATGGTGGTGAGCACCGCCGAGCCCACCGGCACCGCCACCTCCTGCAACCCGGCAACGGCCGCGGCCACCCCCTCGTAGCCCTCGCGCAGCTTGTAGTAGATCGCCTCGACCACCACCACCGCATCGTCGACCAGCATCCCCAGGCTGATCACCACCGCCAGCAGGGTGGTCGAGTTGAGCGTCTGGCCGAACAACGCGAGCAGGATGAACACCCCGCCAAGCACGAAGGGGATGCCGATGCTGGTGAGCACCGCCACCCGCAGGCCGAGAAACAGCCACACCATCACCAGCACCAGCGCCAGCCCGACCAGGGCGTTGCGCTCCATCACCCGCACCGCGTGCTGGGTGGCCAGGGTCTGATCCTCGAGCAGCACCAACTCCAGGCCCAGGGTGGCGAACCCGGCGTTGGCCCCGTCCATGTAGTCGCGGATGCGCGCGAGCAGCTCGATGTTGTTGACCTGGTCGGCCTTGAACACCGACAGCAACACCGCCGGATGCCCGCCGTAGCGCACCAGTTCGTCGGGCTCGTCATGACCGCGCACGATCTCGGCCACCGAGCGCAGCGGCAACTCACCCAAGGCGGTGACGATCGGCAGGTCCTCGAGATAGCGCGGATCGTCGCTGGTACCGACCACGCGCACGAACCACTGCTGATCGCCCAGCGAGATACTGCCGGCGGCGAGATCGCGAAAATAGGCGGTGACGGTATCGGCGAGATCGACCGGCGAGACGCCGAGCCCGACCAGGTGCTCGGGGGAGAAGTCGACCTGCAGCTCGGGGTCGGTCTGACCGATGCTTTCGACCCGGTCGACCCCGGACATCCGCTGCAGGTCCTTGCGCACCTGCACCGCTGAGCGGCGCAGCTGCTCGTCGGCGGCGCGCCCGACCAGCGCCAGGGTGGCGGTGGGGAAGGCGTTGGCGCTACTGACCTCAACGATCTCGGGCTGGCGCGCATCGGCCGGCAGCTCGCGCAGCTGGCTCTGGATCTCGCGCCTGAGGTCGTCCATGCGCTTGTCGAAGGCCGCGGGACCGATGTCCTCGAAGCGCACCAGGATCGAGGCGATCCCCTGGCGGCTGTTGCTGCTGACGAACTTGGTGTCGTCGACCCGCTCGATGCCCTCCTCCAGCGGTTCGGTCACCCGGGTCTCGACGTCCTCGGCCGAGGCCCCGGGCCAGATCACCCGCACCGTCACCCAATTGAAGTTGACGCTCGGGTCCTGCTCGCGCGGCAGCTGCAGATAGGCGATGGCGCCGAGCACCACCACCAGCAGAAAGGTCAGGTTGGTGAGGACGTGGTTGCGGATCAGCAGCGCGAACATGGCCGTCTCAATCCACCCTCACCGCCTGACCGTCCTCGACCCGGAAGCGCCCGTCGACGATCAGCCGGGTGGCCGGTGTCAGACTGGTGGCCGCCGGGTGGCCCGCACGCGCCTCGGGCAGCGGCAGGAAGCGTGCGTGGCCGTCGGCGAGCACGAACACCCCGAGACCGCCATCGCGCTGCACCAACAGATCGGCGGGGATGCGCCCGCCGCCGACCCGCCAGCGCAACCGCCCGGTGGCACCCGGTGGCGCCGGTTCGGCGGCGAAGCGCAGCCGGACCTCGTAGGTACGCAGCCGCCGCTCGAGGAGCGGCAGCACGGTGCGCAGCCGCACCGGATGGTCGCGCAACCGACCGGCGAAGCGCATCTCGGCAGCGGCCTCCAGACCGTCGAGATCCTGCTCCTGGACCTTGGCGCTGACCTCCACGTTCTCGTCGTCGAGCAGACGCAGGATCTGGGTACCGGGCACCGCATAGTCGCCGACGCTGGCGATGCGCTCGATCACCACCGCATTGAGTGGCGCGGCGATGGTGCACTTGGAGGCGGTGTACTCGGCGGCGTCGAGCGCGGCCTGGAGCCGGTCGAGTTCGGCCTTGCGGGTGCGCGCGTCGGCCTCGCGCTTGTCGAGTTCCTCCTGCGAGATGCTGCGTCGCTCCGAGAGCCGGCGCGCGTTGTCGAGCTGCAGCTCGCTGAACTCCAGGGTGGCACGCCCGGCATCGAGCGCGGCGCGGGCGCGGGCGACCTCGATGCGGTGCGGGGTGCAGTCGACCCGGGCGAGGACCTGACCGCGCTCGACCCGATCGCCGACGGCCACATCGATCGCGGCGATCACCCCGTTGATCTCGGCACCGAGCCGGGTGTCGTTGAGTGCCACCGCCTCGGCCGGCGCCTCGCGCACCGGATGCACCAGCACCGCCCCCAGCTCGACCGTGGTCACCGGCAGGGGCGACTCGGCGCCGACCAGTTCCGGCAGCAGCAACAGTACCCCAGTGATGAACATCCGCAGCATCATTAAGCATCCCTGTCCCGCCCCTGCCGTGACGACCGACGACCGTCTCAGCAAGGGGCTCGTGCCCTTATCACGGAATCGACCGACACCGACGTGACGATCCCCCCAAAGCATAGACCGGATCCGGGACAGGGTCGGGAGGGGCGTGTAGCATGGCGTGCGTGCCGGACGCGGATGCACACGGCCTGACGGACACCACACGAGGTCACAGCCATGAGCCTGACGCTTGTCATCCTGCTGGTCGCCCTGGCGCTGCTCGCCATCTACGCGATCGCCGTCTACAACGCCCTGGTGCGGCTCAAGCATCAGGTGGCCAAGAACTGGTCGAACATCGATGTCGTGCTCAAGCAGCGTCACGATGAGCTGCCCAAGCTGGTCAGCGTCTGTCGTCAGTACATGCGCTATGAACAGGAGACCCTGCAGCGCGTGGTCGAGGCGCGCGGGGCGGTGTTCGCCGCCCGCGAGCGCGGCGACCTGCGCCAGCTCGGCACCGCCGAGACCGCGCTGCGCGCCGGACTCGGTCAGCTGCTGGCGATCGCCGAGTCCTACCCCGAGCTGCAGGCCGACCGCGCCTTCCGCGACCTCGGGGCGCGGATCAGCCAGCTCGAGGACACCATCGCCGACCGTCGCGAGCTCTACAACGAGAGCGTCAATCTGCTCAACGTCCGGCTCGCGCAGTTCCCCGATCTGCTGATCGCGCGCCGGCTCGGCTTCACCCCGGCGAGCCTCCTCGAGTTCAGCGAGGCGCGCGCCGACGTCGATCTCGACGCCCTGTTCGGCTGAGCCGGCGACCATGCTCGAGACGCTCGCCGATGCCCTGGCGCAGCCCCCGGCCGAGCAGTTCTGGATCGGCTGGACGATCGTCACCGCCGCGGCGCTGTTCGCGCTGCGCTGGACCCTCGGCCGCTACCACGACCTGCGCCGGGTCACCGACACCCCGACGGCACGGATCCGCTCCGCCGCCCAGGGACAGGTCGAGCTGCAGGGACTGGCCGCGCCCCACCAGGCGCCCCTGCTGGCACCGCTCACCGGCGCCCCCTGTCTGTGGTATCGCTACCGTATCGAGGAGCGCCGCGACAGCGGCCGGCAGCAGCGCTGGGTCAAGGTCGAGGCGGACAGCTCCGAGGCCCCCTTCCTGATCGACGACGGCAGCGGGCAGTGTCTGGTCGACCCACGCGGCGCCCAGATACGCTGTCATCGCGCGCGGGTCTGGTATGGCCCACACCGCGGCGCGCCCCCCGGCACCGCGCCGAGCGCCTGGCAGCAACTGTTCGGCGGCGCGCGGCGCTGGCGGATGCACGAGGAGCGCATCGAGCACCACGACCTGCTCTATATCCTCGGTCATCTCGAGACCCCGCGACGCGGCCCCGAGGCGCGCGATCGCCTCACCCGCGCGCTGCTCAACCGCTGGAAACGCGATCCCGAGCGGATGCGTGCGCTCGATCGCAACGGCGACGGCGAGATCGATCTCGATGAGTGGGAGCGGGCGCGCACCAAGGCTGCACAGCTTGCCGAGCACGCCGAGCGCCAGCTCGCCGCGACCCCGCCGCGACCACGCGTGGGACGCGGCCCCGACCCCCGACTGCGCCCACTGATCGCCAGCGGCGACGAGGCCACCCTGATCGACCAACTGCAATGGCGCACCGCCGCCGGCGCCATCCTCACCGGCCTGCTCGCGCTCGGCAGCGCCCTGGCCCCGGCGCTGCGGCTCGGCGCCTGAGGGCTGCACCCGCTCCTCCCGCCACACCACATGGCCCCTCGCCGCACACCAGACCACTCGTCCGCCGTCCATCAACCCCGACTTGACCTCACCGGCAACGACAGCATCTTGCCCTGATAAGGGCAGGACAAACACCAGATTGGCATATCCCATGCTTTAAAAAGGGGCATCGAGGTGACGCCCGATCGACATGCACCAATATCGATCAGTCACTCATCAAGGATCGGACCCGGACATGCACAAAGCCCTTATTATTCTTTCCCTTGCCTTCTGCCCCAATGTGTTCGCCGCACCACCAGAAGCGCTCGATGTCGGTGCACGACTCGATCTCATCTGGGTACTGATCGCCGCCGGACTGGTGTTCCTGATGCAGGCCGGGTTCACCGCGCTCGAGTCCGGCCTGGTGCGCGCCAAGAACAGCTACAACGTCGCGATCAAGAACATCAGCGACTTCCTGGTCGCGGTGATCCTGTTCTGGCTGATCGGCTTCGCGCTGATGTTCGGCACCAGCCAGAACGGCTGGATCGGGCTGCACGGCTTCAACGGCTCGTTGCTCGACGCGCCCGGCGACTATGCCTTCTTCCTCTTCCAGGCGACCTTCGTCGGCACCGCCGCGACCATCGTCGCCGGCGCCGTGGCCGAGCGGATGAAGTTCAACGCCTATCTGATCATCTCGGCGATGATCAGCCTGCTGATCTATCCGGTCTCGGGACACTGGGCCTGGGGCAGCGCCTTCGCCGACACCACCCCCGGCTGGCTCGAGGCAATGGGCTTCATGGACTTCGCCGGCTCCACCGTGGTGCACTCGGTCGGCGGCTGGGTGGCGCTCGCCGGGGTGATCGTGCTCGGCCCCCGCCGCGGGCGCTTCGACGTGCAGGGCGAGCCGCAGCCCATCCCCGGTCACAACCTGCTGCTGGCCACGCTCGGCATCTTCATCCTCTGGTTCGGCTGGTTCGGCTTCAACGGCGGCAGCGCGCTCGCCGCCGATGCCTCGGTGCCCAAGATCATCCTCAACACCGTGCTCTCGGCGTGCGCCGGCGGCCTCGCCAGCCTGCTGCTCGCGCTCACCCTCAATCAGGGGCAGGTCCCGGTCGAGCGGGTGCTCAACGGCACCCTCGCCGGGCTGGTCTCGATCACCGCCGGCTGCGCCTTCGTCGAGCCGGGCAACGCGCTGTGGATCGGTGCGATCGGCGGTCTGCTGGTCTATGGCATCGAATCGGCGCTGCTCCATCTCGCGCGGCTCGACGACCCGGTCGGGGCGATCGCCGCGCACGGCTTCGGCGGGGTCTGGGGGACGCTGGCGCTCGCCCTCTTCGCCCCCGCCGACCAGCTCGCCACCGGCGGCCACCTCAGTCAGCTCGGGGTGCAGCTGATCGGGGTGGCGGCGGTGTTCGTCTGGGCCTTCGGCAGCGGCCTGGTGGTGTTCCTCGGGCTGCGGCTGTTCCACGACCTGCGGGTCAGCCCGGAGGAGGAGGACGAGGGGCTCAACGTGGTCGAGCACGGTGCCCGCACGGTCTGGCTCGACACCATGCGCACCATGCAACAGATCGTCGAGAGCGGCGACCTGCGGTTGCGCGCGCCGGTGGAGAACGCCACCGAGGCCGGCGAGACGGCGCTCGCCTTCAACCGCATGCTCGATCGCTTCCAGGAAAGCATCCGGGTGATGACCGAGGTCGCCGGTCGGGTCCAGCTCGACAGCGACCAGCTCGCCGCCCTCGCCCACCAGACCCGCGACGGCGCGCGGCGTCAGCGCCAGGACGCCGAGGAGGCGCGACGCTTCGTCGAGCAGATGCTCGGCCACGCCGGACACACCCTGGCGAGCGCCCAGCGCGGGCTGGCCTCGGGACACAGCGCCGAGCAACGGGTGGAGCACGGCAGCGGCCAGATCGGCCGGCTCAACACCCTGGTCAGCCAGCTCGCCGGCCAGCTCGACGGCGCCTCGGAGCAGGCCGGATCGCTCTCGGCGCAGAGCCAGTCGATCGGCGAGGTGGTCGACCTGATCCGCGAGATCGCCGATCAGACCAATCTGCTCGCGCTCAACGCCGCAATCGAGGCGGCGCGCGCCGGCGAGCACGGGCGTGGCTTCGCCGTGGTCTCGGGCGAGATCCGTCAGCTCGCCACCAAGACCCGGCTGGCCACCGACGACATCCGCGAGCGTATCGAGCAGTTGCAGAGCGAGAGCCAGCGCACCGCCGAAACGCTCAGACGCGGCATGACCGAGGCCAACCAGAGCGCCGAGCAGGCCGCGGCGACGATGCAGGCGCTCGGTGAGATCGTCGAGTCGGTGGCCGAGATCAGCGCGGTCAACCGCGAGATCGTCGAGGCGGTCGAGCAGCAGCACGCGCTCTCCGAGCAGGTCGACACCCGCATCCGCGCGATCCACGACGTCTCCGAGGAGAGCAGTCAGGGCAGCGCGCTGATCGCCGAGAGCGCCACCGGGCTGCGCACCCAGGTCGGCACCCTCAACACCCAGGTCGCCGGCTTCAGTACCTAAGCCTATCCTCCGACGCCGACCCCGACGACTCCTCGTCGGGGTCGGCGTCGGGGAGGCGGCGCGGGTCGATCTCGTCCTCGTCCATGAGGATGCGCCGCCCGTCGCCGTCGAGGTCGTCGAACTGGCCGTTGCGCGCGGCCCAGAACAGCACCGCGACCGCGGCCAGGCCGAGCACCAGCATGCCCGGGATCAGTGCATAGATGACGTCCATCGGTCGGTCTCCGCGAATCAGCGAGGTGCGCGCGCCGGTCCCGGTGAGTCGTCGAGACCGGGGCGGATACGCGCAGAGTTGGCGATCACCGCCAGCGAGCTGAGCGGCATCGACACCGCGGCGATCAGCGGGGTGATGATACCGGCCATCGCCAGCGGCACCATGATCAGGTTGTAGGTCATCGAGATGGCGATGTTCTGGCGGATCGCGCGCAGGGTGCGCCGCGCCAGCACCACGGCCTCCGCCACGCGTTCGAGTTCGCCCGCCATCAGCACGATGTCGGCGCACTCGATCGAGACATCGGTGCCGCTGCCCATGGCGATGCCGACATCGGCGGCCACCAGCGCCGGGGCGTCGTTGACGCCATCGCCGACCATGGCCACCGCCGCACCCTCGGCGCGCAGCCGCTCGACCACCCGCGCCTTGTCCTCGGGCAACACCTCGGCGATGGTCGCCATGCCGCCGAGACGCTCGGCCACGGCGCGCGCGCGCGCTGCGCGATCGCCGCTGAGCAGGGTCAGGCGCAGCCCCGCGGCGCGTAACCGCGCCAACGCCTGCACGGCATCGGCGCGCAGCCGGTCCTCGATACGCAGCGCCAGCACCAGTTCGCCGTCGATCGCGCAACAGACCTCGCCGGGCTCGTCCTCGGGCAGCGCCACACCCGCCCCGGCCAGCCACTCGGCGCTGCCGGCGAGCACCTCCCGCCCTGCCACCCGCCCCCGTACCCCGCGACCGGGCAGCGCGACGAACCCCGTGACCGGCAGCCCGCCGTGCGCCACGCCGAGCGCCGCGCAACAGGCGACCACGGCGCGCGCCAGCGGGTGCTCGGAGTGCTGCTCGAGCGCGCCGAGCGCGGCCAGGGCCGCGCGCTGCGCCTCGGTCAGCCCGGTCTCGGGTGCGCGCCAGTCCTCATCGGGGGCACGCAACGCCACCACCCGCGCCCGGCCCTCGGTGAGGGTGCCGGTCTTATCGAAGACCAGATGACGGATCGCCGAGAGCCGTTCGAGCACCGCGCCGTGCTTGATCAGGATGCCGCGCGCCGCCCCCCGCCCCGAGGCCACCGCCACGGCCATCGGCGTGGCCAGCCCGAAGGCGCAGGGACAGGTGACGATCAGCACCGCGGTCGCCGCCATCAGCGCCGACTCGAGGTCGTGACGCACCCAGATCATGAAGGTGACGAGCGCCAGCCCCAGGGTGGCGGCGACGAACCAGGGCACCACCCGGTCGGCGAGACGCTGGATCGGTGCGCGCGAACTCTGCGCCGACTCGACCAGGGCGATGATCCGCCCCAGCGCGGTCTCGGCGAGCACCCCGCCGACGCGCAACCGCAACGCGCCGGCGCCGTTGAGGGTACCGGCGGCGACCGTCGCGCCCGGCCCCTTGGCGACCGGGCGCGACTCGCCGCTGAGCATCGATTCATCGACGCCGCTCTCGCCGGCGATGACCTCGCCGTCGACGGCGATGCGCTCGCCGGGACGCACCAGCACCGTCATCCCCGGGGTGATCGCGCGCACCGCAACCAGGCACGGCTCGCCGTGCGCGTCGAGCACCGTCGCCACCCGGGGCTGGAGGTCGAACAGACGTTGGGTCGAGGCCACCGCGCGTCGTCGCGAGAGCGCCTCGAGATAACGCCCGAGCAGGATCACGAAGAGGAAGTTGACCACGGTGTCCCAGTAGACGTGACCTTGGTCGCCCAACCCCAGGGTGACGGCGAGCGAATAGCCGTAGGTGACGCTGACCCCGATGGCGATCGGCAGGTCCATGCCCAGTCGGGCGTGGCGCAGCCCGGCCCAGGCGCCACGGAAGAAGGGTGCGCCCGAATAGAGCAGGGTCGGGGTGGCCAGGGCGAACCCGAGCCAGTGGAAGAGCCCGCGGAACTCGCCCTGATCGGCGCCGCTGTAGAGCGCGATCGAGATCCACAGCAGGTTCATCATCGCGAACCCGGCCCAGGCGAGACGGAACAGCAGGTCGCGGTTCTCACGCGCCAGCGCACCCTCGGCGGCCTCCGGGTCGAAGGGGACGGCGGCATAGCCGAGCGCGGCGAGCCGCGCGAGCACCCGCGACAGGCGCAGCCGCTCGCTGTCCCAGCGCAGTCGCAGCCGCCGTCCGGTGAGGTTGACCCGCGCCTCCTCGACCCCGGGCAGCGACTGCAGACCGTTCTCGATCAGCCACACGCAGGCGGCGCAGTGGATGCCCTCGACCTGGAGCTGGATGTCGCGGCAGCGCGCGCTGGTGTCGGTGAAGGCCTGCTGCACCGCGTCGAGATCGTAGTGCTCGAGGTCGCGCGGCGGCTCGGGCGGCGGCGCCAGCAGCTCGTCGGCGCCGGTACGGCGATAGAAGCCCTCGAGCCCGGCGGCGTGGATCGCCTCGCACACCCCCTTGCAACCGCTGCAACAGAAGCGGCGCTCGACCCCGGCGATCCGTGCCCGCTCGCCACCGCCGGGCCCGATCGGCAGACCGCAGTGATGGCAGCGCGCGGGCGTCTCCCCGGTCGTCGGCGCATGCTCCTCGATGATCGCGTCCATCGCCCAGGCGTCAGCGCGTGCCGACCTCGAGACGCTGGTCGAGGCTGTACTCGTCCTCGCCGTGACCCACGGCGATCAGGGTGTCCCAGACCCCGGGCAGCGGGAAGGCGACCTCGGCGACATAGCGCCCCGCGCCCTCGCGGCGCATCGGTACGCTGAAGTCGCGCGCGGCGTCGGCCGGGCGATAGGCGTGGAGGGTGACGGCGTCGGCCTCGACCGGCTGGCCGGCGCGATCGACCAGGAACAGCCGGATCGCCTCGACGCGCCCCGGCTGCAGCGGCGGGATGTCGGCCTGCATCACCCAACCCGGATCGCGCGCGCGACGCGAGACCAGGGTGCGCTCGTAGTCCTGACCGCGCTCGTAGTAGTCGGCGTTGACCAGACCGGGGTTGGTGGCGACGGCGAGATAGACCATCAGCAGGTTGACCAGCAACACCACCACGATCAGCCCGACCCAGGCGATCACCCAGGGGCTGCGCCAGGCCGGAAGGGGTTGCGCCGGATGGACGGCGCCCGACTGTATCGGCATCTTGACCTCCTCCGCACCCGTCGGGACGGGCACGGCAACTCAGGGCGCGGGGGCGATGAACACGCTCTCGCGCGCGGTGTCGAGCCGCTGGCCGTCGCGACGGCGCGCCTCGGCATGGAAGACCACCGGCTGCTGCTCGGCGGCGAGCGCCGACTCCGGCACCCGCACGAACACCAGCGCCGGGGTCACCACCCCGGCGGCGGCCTGGATCGGCCGCTCCAGCCCGCTCACCTCGAGCCCGGGCGGTCCGCTCACCCGGATCTCGACGGCGAGCGGGTCCGGGGTCTTGTTGAGCAGTTTGAGGGTATAGCGGTTCTGGATCGAACCGTCGCTCAGACGCACGAACAGCGGCGCGCGCTCGTGCAGCACCTTGAGATCGAGCGCGGCGAGCGAGGCCAGACCGTAGACGATCCCGGCGAGCGCCAGGGTGAGGATGCCGCCATAGAGCCAGACCCGCGGGCGCAGTGCCAGGGGCCGGGTCGGTCGTCCCTCGAGTTCGTCGAGCGAGGCGTAGCGGATCAGTCCGCGCGCCTTACCGACCTTGTCCATCACCTGATCGCAGGCGTCGATGCACAGCGCGCAGGTGATGCAGCCCTCCTGCTGCCCCTGGCGGATGTCGACCCCGGTGGGACAGACCGCGACGCACTGGTTGCAGTCGATGCAGTCGCCCTGCCCGGCGGCGGCCTCGCCGCCCCGCCGCAACCGTCCGCGCGGCTCGCCACGCCCGGTGTCATAGGCCGGCACCAGGGTGGTGGGATCGAGCATCACACCCTGGATGCGCGCATAGGGACAGAGCCAGAAGCAGACCTGCTCGCGCAGGAAGCCGGCGAGCACATAGGTACCGGCGGTGAACAGGGCCACGGTGACATAGGCCGCAACCCCGGCCTCGCCGGTGAAGAAGGTCCGCCACAGCGTTGGCGCGTCGACGAACCAGGCGACGAAGCTGAAGCCGGTGAACCAGCCGATCACCAGCCACAGCAGGTGCTTGGGCAGGCGCGCCCGCAGCCTGGTGACGAACGGCGCCTGGTCGAGCCGACGGCGCGCCGCCGGCGGTCCCTCGAGGCGTTCCTCGATCCAGGTGAAGACATCGGTCCACACCGTCTGGAAGCAGAAGTACCCGCACCAGGCGCGCCCCACCACCGCCGTCACCACCGCCAGCAGGATGGCGAAGAACAGCAGCAGCAGCGAGAGCATCCAGAAGTCCTGCGGCAGCACGGTGGCGCCGAACAGGTGGTACTGACGGTTGGGGATGTCGAAGAGCACCGCCTGACGACCGTCCCAGCGCACATAGGGTCCGAGGAAGAACACCAGCCAGACCGAGGCGGTGAGCCACTTGAAGGTGCGCCAGCGACCCGCCAGCCGCTTGGCGTGGATGGTCTCGCCGCCGGCGTTGACATGCCACTGCGCGGCCTCGGCGTACAGACCCTCGACCTCGGTGGCGCGATCTCGGCTACTCATCGACATCCCTCGGGGCGAGACCCCGCTGCGACGGGGCACGACCGCCCCGATTGATGCCCCACGACTCGGCGGTCAGGGGCAGCGTACCGGTCAGAGCATTGGGGCGCGGCACCCCGTGACCAAGCACCGGCGTCTCAGAGACCACCGCCGAGCAGGCGCACGTAGACCACCAGCTTCTTGATCTCCTGGGGATCGAGACGGCGGATCTCGACGTCCTCGACCCGCGCGGTCGGGCCGAAGGCGGGCATCACCGCCTCGCGGGTCTGCTCCACCCCGGACTGGTTGACGCCGTAGAGGATGGTATGACGCGCGCTCTCGTAGCCGCCGGGCTCGAAGCGCCAGATGCGGTCGGTGAGATCGGCCGCGCCGACGGTGATCACCTCGCCGCCGGGCAGCTCGGCGAGCACGCCGTTGGCCGTCGGTCCGTGACAGCCGCTGCAGCCCTTGGTCGAGAACAGCTGCCAACCGGCCTCGCTGCCCGGCTCGCCCTGACTCATCTCGACCGTCCAGCGCGCCAGGGTGTCGACCTCCTCGGCGCTGAGGATGTCCTGATGCGCCAGCATGTTGCCCTTGCGCCCCTGGGTGATGGTCTCGGTGAGCTTGGCGGTGCTGCCGCCATAGAGCCAGTCGTCGTCGGCGAGCACCGGATAGCCGGGGTTGCCCTGACCGCCGCTGCCGTGACAGGCGGCGCAGTTGTCGCCGAACAGCACCTTGGCCGAGGCCAGGGTGTACTGGGTGAGCCCGGGGTCGGCGAGGATCTCCTCGACCCCGAGCGCGCCGATGCGTGACTCGAACTCGGCGCGCCGCGCCTCGATCTGCGCCACCCCCCGCTCGTACTCCTCGATCTGGGTCCAGCCGAGGATGCCGGGGGTGGGCTCCTCGCCCACCGGCCAGCTCGGGTAGAGGATGGTGTAGCCGATCACCCACAGGATCGAGGTCCAGAAGCCGATCATCCACCAGCGCGGCGGCGGGTTCTGCAGCTCGCGCAGGTCGCTGTCCCAGATATGACCGGTGTTGTTCTCGCCGGGGAAGGGGTTATGGTCGGCCATCGCGCGCTCCCGTGCCTTCGTCGTCGTCGTCATCGAAGGGGATGTGCTTCATGGACTCGAGACGGTCGCGGTTCTTCGGGCGGAAGACCAGGAAGTAGGCCACCACCATCAGCACGAAGACCACCACGGTGAGGATGGTGCCGATCCAGTCGTTGACCGTCATCGCCTGCCAGTCGGTGTGGAAGTAATCGCTGAGGCTATTCACGGTAGGTCTTGGCCTCGTCGAGTGCGACCATGGTGCCGAGCACCTGCAGATAGGCCACCAGGGCGTCCATCTCGGTCTTGCCCTCGAGCAGCGCCGGGGCGGCCTCGATGTCGGCCTCGGTGTAGGGCACGCCGAGCGAGCGCAGCCCGCGCATGTGCCACTGGATCCGCCAGCCGCTGGGGTAGCGGGTATCGAGCCAGGGATAGCCGGGCATCACCGACTCGGGCACCACCGCACGCGGGTCGCGCAGGTGCTGGCGGTGCCAGGCGTCGGAGTACTTGCCGCCGACCCGCGCCAGGTCCGGCCCGGTGCGCTTGGAGCCCCACTGGAAGGGGTGGTCGAACATCGACTCGGAGGCGAGCGAGTAGTGGCCGTAGCGCTCCTTCTCGTCGCGGAAGGGGCGCACCATCTGCGAGTGACAGGTGTAGCAGCCCTCGCGCTGGTAGATATCACGCCCGACCAGCTCCAGCGGGGTGTAGGGTCGCACCCCCTCGCCCGCGGTCCAGTTCCACTGCTCGCGCCCGTCGGCATCGACGGTGACGATCGGGGCCTCGCCGGCCTTGGCCCAGACGATCTCGGGGAAACGCGCGTGCTCCATGGTGTTCTTCATGTAGAACAGCGGCACGATCTCCACCAGCCCGCCGACCGACAGCACCAGGGCGAGCACGATCAGCAGCCCCCAGATATTGACTTCCATCCACTCCTGGAAGCTCTTCGGCTTGGTCTTCTGCCTGCTCATGGGACAACTCCGGTTCAGGCCGGCGCCGGCAGCGCGCGGGCACGATCGAGATTGCCCTCGGCGAGCGACTTGCGCACGGTCATCAGCACGTTGAACAGCATGATCACGGCGCCGAACAGGAAGATCATGCCGCCGGTGGCGCGCATCGCGTAATAGGGATGCATGGCGTCGACCGACTCGACGAAGGTGTAGGCGAGGGTCCCGTACTCGTCATAGGCGCGCCACATCAGCCCCTGCATGATCCCCGAGACCCACATCGCGACGATATAGATCACGGTGCCGATGGTGGCGGTCCAGAAGTGCAGGTTGATCAGCCGTATCGAGTACATCTCGGTGTGATAGAGCCGGGTCATCAGGTGGTAGATGGCGCCGATGGAGATACCGGCGACCCAGCCGAGCGCCCCGGAGTGGACGTGACCGATGGTCCAGTCGGTGTAGTGCGAGAGGGCGTTGACGGTCTTCAGCGACATCACCGGTCCCTCGAAGGTCGACATCGCGTAGAAGGCCAGGGCGATGATCAGGAAGCGCAGCACATAGTCGGTGCGCAACCGGTCCCAGGCCCCGGAGAGGGTCATCATGCCGTTCACCGCCCCGCCCCAGGAGGGGATGATCATGGCGATCGAGACCGCCGCACCGAGCGAGCCGGTCCAGTCGGGCAGCGCGGTGTACTGCAGATGATGGGCGCCGAGCCAGACGTAGCCGAACATCAGCGACCAGAAGTGGATCACCGAGAGGCGATAGGAGTAGACCGGCCGACCGGCCTGCTTGGGCACGAAGTAATACATGATGCCGAGGAAGCCGGCGGTGAGATAGAAACCGACGGCGTTGTGCCCCCACCACCACTGGATCATCGCATCCTGCACCCCGGAGAAGATGGAGTAGGACTTGAACAGCCCGACCGGGATGGCGAGGCTGTTGACCACGTGGAGATAGACGATCATCACCATCATGCCGAGGAAGAACCAGTTCGACACATAGATGTGCGAGGTCTTGCGCCGGGCGATGGTCATGATGAAGTTGATGGTGAAGGCCAGCCACACCACCGCGATGAGGATGTCGATCGGCCACTCCAGCTCGGCATACTCCTTCGACTGGGTCAGCCCCAGCGGCAGGGTGATCACCGCCAACAGGATCACCAGGTTCCAGCCCCAGAAGGTGAAGCGCGCCAGCCGCGGACTCCACAACCGCACCCCGCAGGTGCGCTGCACGGTGTAGAAGGCGGTGGCCATCAGGGTACAGCCGCCGAAGGCGAAGATGACGGCGTTGGTGTGGAGCGGGCGCAGCCGCCCGAAAGAGAGATAGGGGGAGTCGAAGTTCAGCGCCGGCCAGGCGAGCTCGGAGGCGATGTAGACCCCGACCGCGGCGCCGACGACCAGATAGACCACGGCCATGACCGTGAACCAGCGTACGACGTCGAGGTCGTATTTCTGCTCCAGATTGGCATCCATAACGGCTCCTCTGGACACGACGATGGATGAGCCGGGAAGCGCCGCATCCGTGACGACTCCCGAGGTGCGAACGCGCACCACCCTGCTCGGGCGTCCCGGCGATGCCACCGATCACGCCCCGACGGTCGACTCGAAACCGATCCATCCGCTGCCGTCGGCCCCGACACCGCCGGGCAAATAACACTGGATCCGCGCCCCAAAGTCAACCAAAACGCTCAGGTAATTCCCACCGCCGTCCTCCAAGCGCTGGCAGCGGCGAGCGCGGTTGCAAGACTGCCGCCGCGAACCGGGCGGGAGCGGGACATCACACACGGAGAAGTTGCGTCCATCCCGGCATGCGCACAAGGGCGGCGCGACGGATCGGGGAGCACCGCTCGTCGGCAAGGGCGCAAGCGATGGCGCCGAGGACTAGAAGCCGAGCGGCAGTGGCTGGACGGGGCCGGTGGGGTGTGGCAGGTCGCGATCGATATGGCGCGAACGATCCTGGGCGCGATTGACCTCCTCGGTCGAGAGCATGCGGCGCAGCCGGTCACGATCGATCTCGGCATGGGGATCGCCGCGCGCCGAGGCGAGATTCAGCCAGACATAGGCCTCGACCAGGTTCTTCTCGACACCACGACCGGTACGCAGCATCCGCCCCAGTCGCGCCATCGCCTGGGGATTACCCTGGGCGGCGGCGCGCCGATACCAGGCGAGCGCCAACTCGTAGTCCTGGATCACCCCGCGTCCCTTCTCGTAGAGTCCGCCCATCACCAACTGGGCGCGCACGTGCCCCTGTTCGGCGGCCTTGGCGACCCACTCGGCGGCCTCGCCGAGACGACGCTGCTCGCCACGCTCCCAGTGCCGCTGCACGATCGCCAACCCCAGCTGGTACTGCGCCTCGGCATCGCCGGACTCGGCCGCTGCCAGCAGTTCGGGATTGGCGTAGGGAAGCGAAAAACCATAGGGCTCGGGCGCCAGGACGGCCAGCACCGGGTCCTCCGACGCGGGGCGCTCACGTTCGACCGCGCCGCCATCGGGCTGGCGCAGCGCCGCCCACACCCCCGCGCCCCCGATCACCGCCAGGGCGATGCCAGCCATCGCCCACTGCTGGATGAGCAGGTAGTCGGTACTCAGGAAGCGCGCACCACAGTCACAGCAGCGAAACCAGGATCGAAACCAGGGGCGTGCCCTCCGCCCACCGGACTGCAAGCGCGACTTGCGGGTGTTGTAGCTTCCACACTGCGGACACTGTTCCATGACGACGACACCGGGAGAAACTGGAGCGGGAGCAACACGAATCAACGACGCGGCGACAACGAAGATCGTCCGTTCACGCAGTGGCCACGCAGCGCCAAGGCCCAATATTCCACATCGGTGCAGCAAACACAAAGGCATGCGACAAGACGCAGGGCATGTCGCAACCGTCACGAAAAGTGCTCAATGCACGAGGAACACTATTTGAAAAACGCGTCGACCGAGAACCCTTCCTTCTCGAGGATGTCACGCAGCCGGCGCAACGCGTCCATCTGGATCTGACGCACCCGCTCGCGGGTCACACCGAGCTCCTGGGCGACGCTCTCCAGGGTCGAGTGCTCATAGCCGTGCAGCCCGAAACGGCGCTCGACGACCTCGCGCTGCTTGTCGTTGAGCTTGCCCAGCCAGTGCTCCAGATTGGTCTGGATATCGGTGTCCTGGATGCGTTCGGTGGGGTCGTCGGCGCCCTCGTCCTGGAGCATGTCGACGAGCGGTTTGTCGGCATCCTTGCTGAAGGGGGTATCGACCGAGGCGATGCGCTCGTTGAGCCCGAGCATGCGCTTGACCTCGGTGATCGGACGATCGAGCAGCTCGGCGATGTCCTCGGTGGTCGGCTCGTGATCGAGCTGCTGGGCGAGCTGGCGTGCGGCCTTGAGATAGACGTTGATCTCCTTGACCACATGAATCGGCAGGCGCACGGTGCGGGTTTGATTCATGATCGCCCGCTCGATGGTCTGACGGATCCACCAGGTCGCGTAGGTCGAGAAGCGAAAGCCACGCTCGGGGTCGAACTTCTCGACCGCGCGGATCAACCCGAGGTTGCCCTCCTCGATGAGGTCGAGCAGCGGCAGACCGCGATTGAGATAGCGCCGGGCGATCTTCACCACCAGCCGCAGGTTGCTCACGATCATCCGCTGACGCGCGGCATTGTCTCCGGCCTGCGCCAGGCGCGCGTAGTGCACCTCTTCCTCGGCGGTGAGCAGCTTTGAGCCGCCGATCTCGTTCAGATAGAGCCGGGTGGCGTCGAAGTCGGCGTCACTCGATGGCAGGCGGGCGGTCGTCGCACTGCGCGCCCGTTCGCCCGCCCCGTCGCTGTCACCATCGTTTTCAGCGTCGCTCTGATCGACAGTGTCAGAGTCGCGACCCTCTTCCTGACCATCCTCGTCGTCACGCTCATAGCCCGAGACCGGGACATCGTCCTCGGTCGCGTTGGGGTTGTCGTGGGCCTGTCGACCTTTGGCGGTTGGCATCCACCTCTCCCTCCGTTGAATCAACGGGGTTGTTTACGCACGGGCAAGTAGAGTACCGGATCGACAGCCGTGCCGTGGCGGCGAATCTCGAAATGCAACAGATAGGCGCCATCCGGGGACTGTCCGATCTCGGCCAGGGGCTGGCCGCGCTTGACCTGCGCCCCTTCCTTGACGAACAGCTTGCGGTTGAATCCGTACGCGCTCAGATACTTCTCGCTGTGCTTGACGATGATAAGGTTGCCGTATCCCTTGAGTCCACTACCGCTGTAGACCACCTTGCCGGGTGCCGCGGCACGCACCTGCAGACCCACGCGACCACCGATGCGGATCCCCTGGCGGGTGCGGTCGGCGTTGCGGAAGTCCTGCACCACGGGACCGTCGATCGGCCACTCCCAGTCCACCCCGGAAGCGGCCCGACGACTCCCCGGCGCGCCCGCCGGGCTGGTGTCGACGCGCGCAACCACCGGCCTGGACGACGACGGCCGACGGGGCGGTGTCGTCGCCTTGTCAGCGCCGGCGTGCTGCGTCACGGCGCGTGCCGGAGGACCGGAACGGGCCCGTGCACCGGTCGGGGGGTCGATCCGCAACAGGGTCCCGGCATAGATGGTGTAAGGCGCCTCGAGTCGGTTCCACTCGGCCAGGGCGCGCAGCCGCTGGCCGCGTCGCGCGGCGATCTCGCCGAGGGTGTCGCCGGGGCGCACCAGATAGAAGCCGTCGGGAACCGGACCCTGCCAGTCCCAGTCATAGACCGGCGCCGGCCCGGTCGAGCCGCAACCACCGAGCCCGAGCGCCGAGACCAGCGCCAGCAGCACCAGCCACCCGATCCCGGAGCGCCTGCTCGGGGTACGGTCGGGGGCCATTCCTCGGGGACAAGTCACCACAGTGTCGCCTCCAGTCATCCTTCAATGGGTGTCGACGCGCGATAGACAAGGGGTGGGGCGACAGACGCTCAACGGCGTTCGCCGTCCAGCCATCGATCAAGGGTCTCGAGCGCACTGTGTCGGGTCAGGTCGACCTGCAGCGGCGTGATCGAGACGAAGCCATTGCGCACGGCATGGAAATCGGTGCCGACGCCCGCGTCCTGCTCCGGGCCGGCCGGCCCCACCCAGTAGATGGTCCGTCCGCGCGGATCCTGCGCGGCGACCACCGGCTCGGCCTTGTGACGCTGCCCCAGACGCGTCGCGCGAAAGCCGGCGAGCGACTCATAGGGCAGATCCGGCACATTGACGTTGAGGATCAGGTTCGGTTCGAGCGGCCGCTCGCGCAGTCGCGACACCAGCTCGACGGCGACCCGCGCGGCGCTGTCGAGATGACGCGGCGCATGCACCGCGCTCGACACCGCGATCGCCGGCAGCCCGAGGAAGCGTCCCTCGGTCGCGGCGGCGACGGTGCCGGAGTAGATCACGTCGTCACCCAGGTTGGGGCCGTGATTGATCCCGGCAACCACGATATCGGGCTCGATCTCGGGCAGCCCGGTGAGCGCCAGATGCACGCAGTCGGTCGGCGTGCCGTCGACACTCATGTAGCCGTTGGGCCGGCGCCTGACGCGCAGCGGGACGTCGAGCGTCAGCGAATTGCTGGCGCCGCTGCGATCGCGTTCGGGCGCCACCACGTGCACGGTGCCGAGCGCGCGCAGCCCCTCGGCCAATGCCACCAGTCCGGGTGACTGATAACCATCGTCGTTGCTGACCAGGATCTTCATGCGTTGGTTGTCTGTCGATTACTGAGATGGATGCGGACAGGCTGACGGGGCACGCCAGCGTCGGCGCCGACGCCCCCGGAGACGCGGACAGGGACCGGGTGACAGAGCGGCAGGATGAGCGCAGATCATACGCAAAAGGCGCGGCGCCGACACCCGTGCCCCGGCGCGTGCCCCTGATATACTGCCCCGCGCCTGGCCACGGCCATCCTCATTCAATGCCCAGGACAACCCACAGCCCGGACCCCCGCATGAAGAGACAGATCGAGCAAGCCGATGTGGAGCTGTTCCTGCAAACGGTCGGCGAGGTCACCCGGCTGGAGATCGAGACGCCACCACCGAGCGAGCGGCGCCGACCGCCGCCCGTGCCGCGCCCGCGCGAACCCGAGCTCGATGATCCGGAACCCATCGCGGGACTCTCCGAGGTCAATCTCGAGACCCCGGAGTACCTGCTGTTCTCGCGCCCCGGAATCCAGCGCAGGGTGCTCGGCGAGCTGCAGCGCGGCGCCATCGAGGTCGGGCTCGAGGTCGACCTGCACGGCCTCAACGCCACCTACGCCAAGGCGCTGCTCGGCGACTTCCTCGCCGAGTGCGGACATCGCCGGATCCGTTGCGCGCGCATCATCCACGGCAAGGGCTACCGTTCATCGGGCAACCAGCCGGTGCTCAAGCAGAAGCTCAACTACTGGCTGCGGCTCTACGATCAGGTCCTCGCCTTCTGCTCGGCGACGCGACGCGACGGCGGTACCGGCGCGCTCTACGTGCTGCTGCGCAACCCCGACAAGTCGCGCCGTCAGCAGCGCCGCTGAGCATTCATCCAACCGCCATCCCCGAGTGAGACCATCGCCCTCATGCTGACCTACCCCGACATCGATCCCGTCGCCCTCGCCCTCGGCCCGCTCCAGATCCACTGGTACGGCCTGATGTACCTGCTCGGCTTCGCCGCCGCCTGGGGGCTGGGACGCTGGCGTGCCGCCCGTCCCGGCAGCGGCTGGAGCGGGGTCATGGTCGACGACCTGATCTTCTACGGGGTGATCGGAGTGATCCTCGGCGGGCGGCTCGGCTACATGCTGTTCTACGGGCTCGACCAGGTAGCCGCCGACCCGCTGGCCCTGCTCCGGGTCTGGGAGGGCGGCATGTCCTTCCACGGCGGGCTGCTCGGGGTGCTGATCGCCACCGCGCTGTTCGCGCGCCGCCAGGGCCTGACCTTCTTCCAGGCCACCGACTTCCTCGCCCCGCTGGTGCCGCTGGGTCTGCTCGCCGGGCGGATCGGCAACTTCATCAACGGCGAACTCTGGGGACACCGCACCAATCTGCCCTGGGGGGTTCAGCTGCCCTGCGAGCAGTTTCCCCGCCAGTGTCTCGACCAGCCGGCCACCACGCTGTTGAGCCCGGCGGTGCACGCCTCGCAACTCTACGAGGCGCTGCTCGAGGGGCTGGTGCTGTTCGTCGTGCTGTGGCTGTTCTCCAGCCGGCCGCGCCCGACCATGGCCGTCTCCGGGCTGTTCCTGGTCGGCTACGGGGCGGCGCGCTTCAGTGTCGAGTTCGTGCGCCTGCCAGACGCCCATCTCGGCTATCTCGCCTTCGGCTGGTTGACCATGGGCCAGCTGCTCACCCTGCCGATGATCCTCGCCGGGGCCTTGCTGCTGGCGCTTGCCTATCGGCGCCCGACCGGCGAGCGGGCCTGATGGGGTACGCCCGAGGTCCGGACTGCGCGCCCGGAGCGGGCGCCGGAGCGCCGGGACGCGGACACAAAAAAACCGGCCAGTGGCCGGTTTTTTCGGTGCCGGAAGCGGTTGCTTCGACGGATCAGCCCATCGCCTTGATGTGTGCGTTCAGGCGGCTCTTGTGACGAGCGGCCTTGTTGGCGTGGATCAGACCCTTGCGGGCGGCACGATCGATACGGGGAGCGGCGTCTTGGAAGGCCTGGACGGCTGCTTCCTTGTCGCCCGCCTTGATGGCCTTGATCACCTTCTTGACGAAGGTGCGCAACGTGCTGCGCTGCGCCATGTTGCTCTGGCGGCGGGTTTCGGCCTGACGGGCGCGCTTGCGGGCTTGTGCTGAGTTGGCCAACGGGGGTCTCCTGGAAATCCGGCGAATTGATCTTAAGAGCGGATAAAGACCGAGCATTCTTCCGCCATCTCTGTCCATTGTCAAGGACCTTGATGCGCTAAATGCTTCTTACGCCATTATAATGTGCGATTTCACGAGGAGTCCCGCCAGGTGTCATCGCTCTCCGGTTCAGCACTCGTGGTCGGCGGCAACACCCTGCTCTCGCGCATCCTCGGCTTCGTCCGCGATCTGGTGATCGCCCGTGCCTTCGGCGCCGACGCCACCACCGATGCCTTCTTCGTCGCCTTCAAGATCCCCAACTTCCTCCGCCGGCTGTTCGCCGAGGGCGCCTTCGCCGCAGCCCTGGTACCGGCACTGGAGGAACGCCGTCGCCACGGCGGGCGCGCCGGCCTGACACGACTCGTCGACGAACTCGCCGGCACCCTGGGGCTGCTGCTGGTGCTCTTCACCGCGCTCGGTACCCTCGTCGCGCCGCTGTTGATCCTGCTCTTCGCCCCCGGCTTCGGCGCGGACACCGACCAGCTCGCCCTCGCCGCCGAGCTGCTGCGCCTGACCCTGCCCTATGTGCTGCTGATCAGCCTCACCGCGCTGGCCGGTGCGGTGCTCAACTGTCACGAGCGCTTCGCCGTACCCGCCTTCACCCCGGTGCTGCTCAACCTGGCGCTGATCGGCGCGGCGCTGTTGCTCGCCCCCCGACTCGAGCGTCCGGTGCTCGCGCTGGCCTGGGGGGTCTTGCTCGGCGGCACCGCACAGCTCGCGCTGCAGCTCCCGGCGCTCGCCCGGCTCGGCCTGCTGCCACGCCCGCGCCTCGCCCTCGACTCGCCGGTGGTGCGGCGCATCCTGCGCCGCCTGGGACCGGCGCTGCTCGGCGTCTCGGTGGTCCAGCTCAGCCTGCTGCTCGACACCCTGCTCGCCTCCTTCCTCACCCCGGGCAGCATCTCCTGGCTCTATTACGCCGAACGGCTGATGGAGTTCCCGCTCGGGCTGCTCGCCGCCGCGCTCGGGGTGGTCATCCTGCCCCGACTCACCCGTGGCAGCGGCGCGGCAAGCGCACGACGCTTCTCCGCCACCCTCGACTGGGGACTGCGCTGGACGCTGCTGCTCGGACTGCCGGCGGCGGTGGGGCTCGCGGTGCTCGCCGAGGGGCTGATCGCCACCCTGTTCCAGTCCGGCGCCTTCGGCGACACCGATGTCACCCACGCCGCCAGGGCGCTGAGCGCCTATGCACTCGGCCTGCTCGCCTTCATCGCGATCAAGGTGCTCGCCCCCGGCTGCTATGCCCGTCACGACACCCGCACCCCGGTGCGGATCGCGTTGATCGCCCTCGGGATCAACCTGGTGCTCGACCTCGCGCTGATGGGGCCGCTCGGACACGCCGGACTGGCGCTGGCCACCACCCTAGCGGCCCTGCTCAACGCCCTGCTGCTGCTGCGCGCGCTGAGACGCGACGGCAGTTACCGCCCGCGCCCGGGCTGGCCCGCGCTCGGCGCCGCGGTGCTCGGCGCCAGCCTGGCGATGGCCGGGATGTTGCTCTGGGCGCTCGGCACACTCGACTGGGGCGCGCTCGCCCCCTGGGACCGGGCCTGGCACCTCGGCGGCGCCATCCTCGCCAGCGCCACCCTCTACGCCGCCCTCGTCCTCCTCGCCGGCGTGCGTCCGCGCCACCTCGCCGCCCCCGAGCGACGGCGCTGACACCAGCGGCCAGCGGATTGAACCGCAAAGCCGCAAAGCACGCGAAGGGAGAGGAAGGATCAATCGATGATCATGGCGGTCACCCTTCCCCTCCGGCGGCTGGGGGCTGGGGGCTGGGGGCTGGGGGCTGATCGCTGGCGGCTATAACCGACAGGCCGGATGCCGATGCGCGCGGTCTTCGCTTGGTCACTCATCCCAGCCTACGTCTCACCCCCTTGGCGTCCTTGGCGCCTTTGTGGTTCGATCCCTCGCTGGCGGCTGGCGGCTGGCGACTGGCGACTGGCGACTGGCGACTGGCGACTGGCGACTGGCGACTGGCGACTGGCGACTGGCGACTGGCGACTGGCGACTGGCGACTGGCGAGAGCCTCTCACGCCCCATCGTCGCCCCACGACGCGTATACTCAGCACCTTTGCCCATTGTTCCCTGCACTGCTGCCATGAGGCTTATCCGCGGTCTTCACAACCTGCGTCCCGGCGACCGGGGCTGTGTCGCCACCATCGGCAACTTCGACGGCGTCCACCTCGGACACCGCAGCATCTTCCAGCGTCTGCTCGAACAGGGGCGCGCGCTCGGGCTGCCGGCGACCGTGATCACCTTCGAGCCGCAGCCGCTCGAGTGCTTCGCGCCGGAGACCGCGCCGGCGCGGCTCACCCGGCTGCGCGAGAAGCTCGCGGCGATCGCCCACTGCGGCATCGAGCGGGTGATGGTGCTCGGCTTCGGCCCCAGGCTCGCGGCGATGCCGGCCGAGCGCTTCGTGCACGAGCTGCTGATCGAGGGGCTGGGGGTCAATCACCTGCTCGTCGGCGACGACTTCCGCTTCGGTCACGGTCGCGCGGGCGACTTCGCGCTGCTCCGGCGCATGGGCGCGGCACACGGCTTCAGCCTGGAGAACCTCCATACCGTGACCCACGCCGAGGAGCGCATCAGCAGCACCCGGGTACGCGAGGCGCTCGCCCGCGGCGATCTCGAGCAGGCCGAGCACCTGCTCGGGCGGCCCTATCGCATCGCCGGACGGGTCGGTCACGGCGACAAGCGCGGACGCACCATCGGCTTCCCCACCGCCAACATCGACCTGCACCGCCGGGTCAGCCCGCTGCACGGCGTCTACGCGGTGCGGATGCACGGACTCGGCCCCGCGCCCCGCCCCGGGGTCGCCAACATCGGCACCCGCCCCACGGTCGACGGGCGCGCCCATCAGCTCGAGGTCCATCTGTTCGACTTCGCCGCCGACATCTACGGGCGTCAGGTCGAGGTCGAGTTCTGTCTCAAGCTGCGCGACGAGCAGCGCTTCGCCTCCTTCGAGGCGCTCAAGCACCAGATCCAGCTCGACGCGGACGCCGCGCGCGCCTATCTCGACCGCGCCCCGGCGCCCGCCCCCTGACCCCCCGAGCGGCCACGGCGCCGCCCACAACCCCGAGAGCGAGAGCATCATCGTCATGGATCCAATCGCCCCCACCGACCCGGCCGCCGACACCGCCCGGTTCATCGACTGCAACGGCTTCCGTCTCCACTACCGCCGTCTCGGCGACGGCCCCCGGCTGCTGTTGCTGCTGCACGGCAGCTTCCTCAGCCTGCGCTCCTGGCGCGCGGTGATGGCGCCGCTGGCCGAGGCCGGCTACACCGTGGTCGCCTTCGACCGCCCCGCCTTCGGCGCCAGCTCCAAACCGCTGCCCGGCGCCGACGGCCAACCCGGCTACAGTGCCCACGACCAGAGCGCGCTGATCGCTGCGCTGATCCCGGCGCTCGGCTTCGAGCGCGCGGTGCTGGTGGGCAACTCCACCGGCGGCACCCTGGCGCTGATGACCGCGCTCGAACACCCCGAGCGGGTCGAGGCGCTGGCGCTGGTCGACGCGATGATCCTCAGCGGTTACGCCACCAGCGAGATCCCCGGCTTCGTCAAGCCGCTGATGCGCGCCCTCACGCCCTTCTTCTCCTGGCTGATGGGCCGGCTGATCGCACGGCTCTACGACAAGGCGATCCGCGCCTTCTGGTACCGCCCCGAGCGGCTCGACCCCGAGGTGCTCGCCGCCTTCCGCGCCGACATGATGCAGGGCCCCTGGCCGCGCGCCTTCTGGGAGCTGTTCCTCGCCACCCGCAAGCTCGGGCTCGAACCCCGACTCGCCGGGGTCACGCCGCCCACGCTCGTGGTCACCGGCGCCCACGACCAGACGGTCAAGGTCGCCGAGAGCGAGCGCATCGCCGCGGCCATCCCCGGCGCCCGGCTTGAAGTCATCGCCGACAGCGGCCACCTGCCACACGAGGAGTCGCCACAGGCCTTCGTCGCGACCCTCACCGACTTCCTGCAGACACTGCCGGAACACTGATCGAGGCCGAGGCCGGGGGCTGCCTCCCGGCATCGACGAAGGCCCATCATCACCCCGGGAGCGCGTCATGGGTCCGTGGTTCGTCGTCAAGCTCTATCTGCTCACCTTCACGGTCTTCATGGCCATCGACCTGCTGTGGCTGGGGGTGATCGCGCGCGGCTTCTACCGCGCCCAGCTCGCTCACCTGCTCGCCGACACCACCCGCTGGCCGGCGGCCATCGCCTTCTATCTCATCTATGTCGCCGGCATCCTGGTGATGGCGATCCTCCCCGGCGTGGAGGCGGGCTCGCTCGACAGGACCCTGTTGCTGGCCGCCGGCTTCGGCTTCTTCACCTACATCACCTACGAGCTGACCAACATGGCCACGCTGCCCGATTGGCCGCTACGCCTGGTGCTGGTCGACACCCTGTGGGGCGTGGTGCTGTGCACCCTGGTCGGCGCCGCCGGCTTCTATCTCGCCCGGCTGCTCGGCTGATCGGCGCGGAGACCGTCCGAACCCCGTCATTGAGAACGATTTGCAATAAAGCAGCCGGAGGAATATGCTGCGAATCATTCTTATTGACGTACGAGGCGGCACCCGCATGCACATGGCACCGACTTCGCTCCCCCTTCAGCAGCAGTCCCCGCACCCCTCCTATCCGCTCACCATGGCCGACAACGACACCCTAGTGCGGGTCTGCAACCTACTGGGCGGTCGCCAGTTGGTGCGCCGACTCACCGAGCTCGGGCTCAACCAGGGTGCCGAACTGCGTGTCGTCCAGCGCCAGGGCGGCGGTCTGATCGTCGCCCGCGGCGAGACCCGGATCGCACTCGGCGGCGGCATGGCCGCCAAGATCCTGGTCACCGACGCCGCCACCGCCTGAGCCTCGACCCCTCACGCCGTCCGCACTCCACTGCAACCGCTCAAGACGTCACCATGAACACGACCCTGAAAGACCTCGTCGTCGGAGACCACGGGGCCGTCCGCGGCTATCGCCCGGGCGCCGATGCCTACCGCCGCAAGCTGCTGTCGATGGGACTGACCCCGGGGGCCGCCCTGGAGGTGGTCCGGGTGGCCCCGATGGGCGATCCCGTGGAGGTGCGGGTGCGCGGCACCCGCGTGACCCTGCGCCGCGAGGAGGCAGCCATCCTGGAGGTCGAGCGGGCATGACGACATCAACGACGCACAGCATCGGGGTCATCGGCAATCCCAACTGCGGCAAGACCACCCTGTTCAACGCGCTGACCGGCTCGCGTCAGCGCGTCGGCAACTGGCCCGGGGTGACGGTCGAACGCAAGACCGGTCACTTCCGTTTCGAGGGGGCCGACTACACCCTCATCGACCTGCCCGGCACCTACTCGCTGGATGTCAGCGAGGGCGCGGTCTCGCTCGACGAGCGCATCGCCCGCGACTTCGTCCACGCCCGCGAGGCCGACCTGATCCTCAACATCGTCGACGTCGCCAGCCTCGAGCGTAACCTCTATCTCACCACCCAACTGCTGGAGATGGAGCGACCGATGGTGGTCGCGCTCAACATGATGGACGTCGCCGCCGAACGCGGGCTGCGGGTCGACGCCGCCGCACTGGCCGAGCGCCTCGGCTGTCCGGTGGTGCCGATCGTGGCGACCACCGGCGACGGGCTCAACGCCCTGCGCGCGGCGTTGCAACAGGCCGTCGAGCGCCCGCCGATCCCGCAGGCGCGGATCGACTACGCCCCGGCGCTCGAGCGCGTGATCGAGCAATTGCACGAGCGCATCGAGCCGATCGCCAGCAGGCACGGCGATCCGGCGCGCTGGTTGACCACCCGTCTGCTCGAAGGCGATGACCTCGCCCGCGAGCTGATCGGCGACACCGTGCCCGCGCACGAG
The DNA here is from genome assembly GCF_041155115.1 of Marichromatium sp. PS1. Taxonomy (NCBI): domain Bacteria; kingdom Pseudomonadati; phylum Pseudomonadota; class Gammaproteobacteria; order Chromatiales; family Chromatiaceae; genus Marichromatium; species Marichromatium sp. PS1. Next base: position 1,115,117 of record NZ_BAAFHB010000002.1, on the reverse strand, counting down.
GTCGCCGCGCTGCTCGGCGAGGACGCCGAGCAGATCGACATCCTCATCGCCGACGCCCGCTACGGCTTCGCCCACGCCGTCACCCAGGCCTCGCTGACACAGAGCGGCGAGATGCCGCGCAGCCTCTCCGACCGCATCGACCGGGTGATCCTCAACCGCGCCCTGGGCATCCCGATCTTCCTCGCGGTGATGTACCTGATGTTCATGTTCACCATCAACATCGGCGGGGCCTTCATCGACTTCTTCGACATCGCCGCCGGCACCCTCTTCGTCGACGGCGTGGCGCACCTGCTCGCCGGTCTCGGCACCCCGGAGTGGGCGGTCCTCGGGCTGGCCGACGGCATCGGCGGCGGCATCCAGGTGGTGGCCACCTTCATCCCGGTGATCGCCTTCCTCTATCTGTTCATGTCGGTGCTGGAGGACTCGGGCTACATGGCCCGCGCGGCCTTCGTCATGGACCGCTTCATGCGCTCGATCGGACTGCCCGGCAAGTCCTTCGTGCCGCTGCTCGTCGGCTTCGGCTGCAACGTGCCGGCGATCATGGCCGCGCGCACCCTGGAGCAGCCGCGCGACCGCATCCTCACCGTACTGATGGCACCCTTCATGTCCTGCGGCGCGCGGCTGCCGGTCTATGCCCTGTTCGCCGCCGCCTTCTTCCCGGTCGGCGGTCAGAACGTCGTCTTCGGACTCTATCTGATCGGCATCCTCGCCGCCGTGCTCACCGGCTTCCTGCTCAAGCGCACCCTGCTCGAGGGCCAGGCGATGCCCTTCGTGATGGAGCTGCCGCCCTATCACCTGCCGACCCTCGGCGGCGTGCTGCGCCGCACCTGGGAGCGCACCAGCGGTTTCATGTTCCGCGCCGGCAAGGTGATCGTGCCGATGGTGCTGGTGCTCAACGTGCTCAACAGCCTCGGCACCGACGGCAGCGTCGGCAACGAGGACAGCGACAGCTCGATGCTCGCCGAGATCGGTCGCACCATCGCTCCGGCCTTCTCGCCGATGGGTCTCGACGCCGAGAACTGGCCGGCCACCGTCGGCATCTTCACCGGCGTGCTCGCCAAGGAAGCGGTGGTCGGCACCCTGGACGCCACCTACTCGGCGCTCGGCGCCGACCCCGAGGCGAGCGACGAGGAGGCCGCGCCCTACGACCTCGGCGCCGGTCTCACCGAGGCGCTCGCCACCATCCCGGCGGCACTGGGCGATGCGCTCGGCACCTGGTCCGACCCGCTCGGCGTCGGCATCGGCGAGGTCAGCGACCCCGAACTGGCCGCTGCCGAGCAGGAGGTCACCAGCGCCACCTTCGGCGCCATGCACGAGCGTTTCGACGGCGCCGCCGGGGCCTTCGCCTATCTGCTGTTCATCCTGCTCTATTTCCCCTGCGTGGCCGCCATCGGCGCCATCGCCCGCGAGACCAGTGGCGGCTGGGCGCTGTTCGCCGCCCTCTGGACCACCGGCCTGGGGTATGTGAGCGCGACCATCTTCTACCAGGCAGCCATCTTCGCCCGCGACCCGGTCAGCTCGTCGATCTGGATCGGCATCATGACCGCGCTCTTCCTCGCCACCGTGCTGGGGATGCGTTGGTGGTCGCGACGTGACCCGGCACTCGCCACCCCGGCGCGCGACCCGGCCTGAACCGACGGAGGGACACCCATGATCATGTCCGATCTCACCAGTCATCTGCGCACCCAGGGGCGCGCCGCGCTGCGCGACCTCTCCTACCGGTTCGATACCGACCCCGAGGCGCTGCGCGGCATGCTCGAGCTGCTCGAACGCAAGGGCCGGGTGCGCAAGCTGCCCGGCGGCACCCCCTGCAGCGGCTGCTGCAGCTGCGACCCGACCGCGATCGAACTCTACGAATGGGTCGGCTGAACCCGACCTGACCACCCGCGGTCGACCGCCACAGGGACGTGGCGACCGCACCGGGCCTGGCCACGACCAGGCCCCCGAGTTCTCCCTGCGCCGCTCGCATCCCTCGGGGTCGGGCGGCGTTCCTTTTGCAGCTACCAGCTACCAGCTACCAGAGGAGCGGAACCGCAAAGGCGCGAAGGGGGCAAAGGGGAATAAGCCGCCAGCCGTCAGCGATCAGCCGCCAGTGGGTGCGGACCCGCGCCGCCTGTGGCCTCACGCCGACATCACACGTCACTCACTTTGCGTGCTTCGCGGCTTTGCGGTTGAATCCTGGCGGCTGGCGGCTGGCGGCTGGCGGCTGGCGGCTGGCGGCTGGCGGCTGGCGGCTGGCGGCTGGCGGCTGGCGGCTAAAGGCTAACGCCGGGTCTCGAAGCGGAAGGGGGCGACGAGCAGGCCGTCCGCGGTCTCGAGCAGCACCCGCGCCTCCCAGCGCATCAGGGTGCGCGCACAGACCGGGAGCATGGCCTCGCCAGCGAAACGCGACGCGCCGATGGGGTCGAGTTGCGCGCGGTTATAGCCCATCTCCATGTCGACGCCGACGAAGTCGACCGCTACCGCGCCGACCTCGCGACCCTCGACCTCCACCCGCAGCCGCAAGGGCGTGACCAGTGGGATGGGGTCGCGCGGTGCTACCGCCAGACGGACCTCGCCACCGCCGGGAAGGGCCAGCGCGCAGTCGCGGCTGGCGAGATCGCAACGCGGATCGGGATCGGCCCAGCGTGCATCGGTACCGAGACCACTCAACAGTCCACGCCCCCCCAGCCAGGCGGCCGGCAACGCGACCAGCACCGCGACGATCGTCCAGATCAGGATCGGGCGGGCGCGCCGGCGTCCATCCCTGGTCCCCCCGGAGTCGCTCATGGCAAGCCTCCATCGAGATGGGTTCAAAATATTAGTGAATTCTTATATTATTGACTCGACCGATCCACGCCAGGGACGGTGAGATTCTTCGATGCGATCCACCACCAACCCAGGAGCCGTAACATGGGTATTCTCGGAGCCTTGGCACTCGCCGCCGTCCTCTTCGGCGGGGTCCAGACCACACTCGCGCCCCAGTCACCCCAGACCCAGGACATCCAGGCGCAGGCCGTCACCACGCCCGCGTCACCGGACTGAGCACTCACTTGCCGCGCAGCAACGCCTCGGGGTGGCGCTCCAGATAGTCGGCCAGCTCGCGCAGCGCACGCGCCGAGCGCGTCAGCTCGGCGAGCGCGCGGTCGAGTCGCACGCGGGTGCCACGCCCATCCTCGACCAGTCCATCGAGATGACGCAACGTCTGGCTGGCCTGCCCCAGGGTGCTGCGCGCGGCACCGGAGAGCGGTCCGACCTCGGCCTCGAGCGTCTCGGCCAGCCGGGTCAGGGCCGCGCTGGTCTCACCGATACGGGTGGCGACCGGCACCACCTCGCCATCGATACGCCGCGCCAGGCGCTCATAGGCGACCAGGGTCTGGTCGAGCCGTCCGACGAGCGGCGGCAGCCGCCGCTCCAGGGTCTCGGCCAGGGCGCGGATTCCGGTCAGGGTGGCGTCGAGATTGCCCATCAGTGCGCCGGCCTCGGCCGAGCCGAGCAAGGTGCCGAGACCGCGCAAGGCAGCGCTCGCCTCATCGACCAGCTCGTCCAGACGCAGGTTCCCCAGCATCTCGCCGAGTTGATCGCGGATTGCCGGCAGCGCCGGCACCACCACATCGTCCCCGCCCGCGGCGGCGGCCACCGCGGGAACCTCGTCGACCAGCGCCGGATCGAGGTTCAACGCGACCACGTACTGACCGGTGACGAAGCTCAGCGACTCGAGCCGGGCATGCAGCCCGCGCCGCGCCACCAGCTCGCGCAGCACCACGCGCGCATCACGCGGCTCGGTACCCTGACTGATACGCACCCGCTCGGGCCAGACCTCGTAGCGCACCGGGATGCGCACCGCACCGTCGCTGGGTGAGAAGTCCAGCTCGATGGCGGTCACCTGCCCCACCGTCACCCCCTGGAACTGCACCTCGGCGCCGACCGACAGCCCCTGCACCGAGCCGGGGAAATAGGTCAGCAGGCCGACCCGCTCACGGAACAGCGCGCCGCCGCCGAAGAGGATCAGCGCCAACACCAACAGCGCCAGCGCGCCGAGCACGAAGGCGCCGATCAGGGTGGGGCTGGCGCGACGACTCATACCACCCCCCGGCGCAGGAAGGCGCGCACCCGCGCATCGGCGGCATGATCGCGCAACCAGCGCGGGTCACCGGTGGTGAGCATGGTGCCGCGCTCGACATCGAGGAAGACCGCCTCGTCGGCGATGGCGAAGATGCTCGCCAGGTCATGGGTGACCACCACCATGGTGGTGCCGAGACTGTGCTTGAGTTCGACGATCAGCTCGTCGAGCAGGCGTGCGCTCAGTGGATCGAGCCCCGCCGAGGGCTCGTCGAAGAACAGCACCTCGGGGTCGAGCGCCATCGCCCGCGCCACCCCGGCGCGCTTGCGCATGCCGCCGCTGATCTCGGCCGGATAGAGCGCCCCGCACCCGCCCAGCCCGACCAGCGCGAGCTTGTAGTCGACCAGCTCACGGACCTGGCGCGGTCCGAGGTCGGTGTACTGCTGCAACGGCAAGGCCACATTCTCCTCCAGCGTCATCGAACTCCACAGCGCCCCGCCCTGATACATCACCCCGTGACGGCGGATGCGACGCGCGCGCGCCGCCGGCGAGACCTCCCAGAACGACTCGCCGTCGAACAGGATACGCCCGGCCAGCGGCGCCAACAGCCCGGTCATGGCGCGCATCAGCGTACTCTTGCCGCAACCGCTCCCGCCCATGATCACGAAGATGTCGCCGCGCCGGATCTCCAGATCGAGATCACGCTGCACCGCGCGCCCGCCATAGCCGACGCTCAGCCGCTCGAGACGGATCTGCGTCGATCCGCTCACAGTCCCACCGCGTCGAACAGCACCGTCAGCACCGCCGCGGCGATGACGATGTGAAGGATCGCGGTGACCACCGCCGAGGTGGTGGTCGCGCCCACCGCCGCGGCATCGCGGCCGCTCTGCATCCCCCGCAGACAGCCGGAGACGGCGACCACCGCGCCATAGACCCCGGCGCTGATCAGACCCTGGACGAAGTGGTTCCAGCCCACCGCCTGGACGGTCTGCACCGCGTACTCGGTGGGGTTGATGCCACCGACCACGGCGGCGGCGAAGGCGCCGCCGAGGATGCCCATGAGATCGGCATAGAGCGCGAGCAGCGGGGTCATCGCGATCAGCGCGAGCAGCCTGGGCAGCACCAGGAACTCGACCGGGTCGATCCCCAGGGTGCGCAGCGCGTCGATCTCCTCGTTGGCCTGCATGCTGCCGAGCTGGGCGGCGAAGGCCGCGCCGGTACGTCCGGCGAGCACGATGGCGGTGACCAGGGCGCCGATCTGCATCACCACCGCCAGCCCCACCAGGTCGGCGACATAGATGCGCGCGCCGAAGCGCGCCAGCTGCTGATCGCCGATATACCCGAGGATCAGCCCCACCAGGAAGCTCACCAGGCTGACGATCGGCAGCGCCTCGGCGCCGACCTGCTGGACGATCAGCCAGAACTCGGCGCGTCTGAAGCGCCCCCGCCCCCGCGCCAGTCGCCCCAGCGCCAGCACCACCTCGCCGACGAAGGCGAAGAGCGCCCCGCTCGCACGCGACGCGTCGATCACCCGCCTGCCGAGCCGGGCCAGCGGGCGCGAGCGCGGGCGCGCATCGATGGGAGGCGCGGACTGCAGGGGCACCGCCTCGGCCAGCGTCAGCAGCGCGCCGACCCCCTCGGGTAGTCCTGCAGGCGCCAGTTCGATGTCGTGCGCCCGGCAGTGCGCGCGCACCGCCAGCAGCAGACTCGGCAGGCTCGAGTCCCAGCCCCCGAGACCTGTGGTGTCGAAGGCCAGCTCACTCACCTGCGCGCGCGCAAGACGCGCCACCACCACCTCGGCCGCTGGCGGGGCGCCGGCCAGCCGCCACTCGCCGGAGAGACGCAACACCGCGCGCGCGCCCGTTCCCACCAGCTCGGCGCGTGCCGGCGGCGAGCCGGCGCGCGCGCTCACGCCATCCCCTTCAACCATGCTCCAGCACCATCAATACCGCCAGCAGCAGCGCAAACCCGACCGCGAACCCGAGATCAGCGCCACGCAGCGGCGCCAGTTCGGGTAGCGGCATGCGCCCGGCATAACCTCGACAGCGCATCGCCGCTCCCACCCGCTCGGCGCGCTCGAGCGCGCGCACCAACAGCATCCCGACGAGGAAACCATAGCTGGTCAAAGTATGAAGATCGCTGCGTGGACGAAAGGCACGGGCGCGCATCGCCGCGCGCAACCGCGCCTGCTCGCGCGCGAGCACATCGAGATAGCGCGCGCTGAGCAACAGCAACTCGATCAGCGCACCGGGCACCCGCAGGGCGCGCAGCGCCGCGCCGAGCCCGTCCGCGCCGACCCCGGCGAGCAGCGCCAACGTCACCAGCGCCACCGCGCTGGCGCGCGCGGCGATCACCCCGGCGAGGGTCAGTCCCTGCTCGCTGAGCACCAACCCACCGCCCTGCCACAGCGGCTGCCCCGGAACGGTGAAGGGCAACAGCCCGAGGGTGAGCAGCATCAAGCCCTCGAAGACCAGCACCAGGCGCACCAGACGGCGCGGCGCGATGCCCGCCCACCGTGTCAGCAGCACGCCGGCGAGCAAGGCAGCAGACAGCGCCGCCCAGCCCTCCAGCCCCACCACCACCAGCGCCCAGCCCAGACAGCAGAGCAGCCGCACCCGAGGATCGGGCCCGCGCGACGCGGCACCGGCACGGCTCCCCGGCATCGCCTCAGCAGGCGCGCGCCGATCGCGCCAGCAGCTCGGGCCGAACCGTCCACAGCAGTCGCAGTGCCGCGGCCGTCACCACCGCCTCGATCAGCGCCACCGGCAGCTGCGCGATCAGCGCCAGACGGGCCGCCGCCCAGAACCCCTCGCCGCTGGCCGCCAGCGACCCGGCCACCAGCAACGCCGAGCCGGCGAAGGCGCCGGCCCCGACCAAGGCACCGAGCGGCATCACCCACCAGGACAGGGCAGCGGGGCGCAGCCGCGCCAACACGGCGCGGCCGGCCAGACCGAAGAGCAACGCCGGCAGCGCCAGATTGAGGGTATTGGCGCCGAGCACCGTCACCCCGCCATAGCCGAAGAACAGCGCCTGCAGCAGCAGGCCGACGCAGATCGCGGGGAACACCGCCCAGCCGAGCAGCACGCCCATCAGCCCGGTCAGCAACAGGTGCGCACTGGTCGGTCCCAACGGGATATGAATCAGGGAGACGGAGAAGAAGGCAGCGGTGAGCAGCCCGGCGCGCGGGATGCTCGACTCGTCGAGCGCGCGCAGCCCGAGACCGACCCCGGCGAGCGCCAGGACACCGGAGCCGAGCAGGACCGGCATGGAGAGGACACCATCGACGATATGCATGAGAGGCTGGCAGCCCCGTTGAGCGATTGCAATGGATGAAAATAGTGTCGACGGTATCACCCCGTCAGCGCGCCAGTCCACCGGCGCCCTGTGCAAGGTGTGGATTATGCTAGTCGATAGCACTCCTGTCCCGAGGAAGCCATGCGTACCAAGCTCAGCAACGATCTTCGAGTCTCACCACCAACCAGGGCTCATCAGCACCACCGAGCCAAATCAATTGGTGGCCCAGCACACATCAACAACACCTGACTCATGGAGTCGCCGCCCCCCCCTGCCCCCCACGGCGCACCCCACCGCTGGCAACATCCGCTGGCGGTCGTGTTGGTGATGGCGCCGATTCTGGCGACCACGGGGCTGCTCGATCACTTCGCCACGGCCCACCGGCAGGAGCTCCTCCGTCACTCCGTCGTCGATCGCGTCTCGGCGCTGCGCGGCCGACTCGAGGGCATGCTGCAGAGCAACCTGCTACTCACCCGCGCACTGAGCGCCCTGATCGCCTCCCAGCCCGATCTCGACCAGACCGCCTTCACCGAGATCGTCACCGACCTCACCAAGCACCAACAGCTGCTGCGCAATGTCGCCGCAGCCCCCGACCTGGTGGTGAGGATGATCCACCCGCTCAACGGCAACGAAGCGGCGCTCGGACTCGACTACCGCAACCACCCGCAGCAGCGATTCGCTGCGATACAGGCGATCGAGAGCGGCCAGACCGTGGTCGACGGCCCACTGCCCTTGATCCAGGGGGGCGTCGGGCTGATCGCCCGCACCCCGGTGTTCGTCGCCACCGCGCAAGGACCGGGGACCTGGGGAGTGGTTTCAGCGGTGATCGATGTCGAGCGACTCTACCGCGTCAGCGGCTTGACCGCAGCCAATACCGAGTTACGTCTCGGGCTGCGCGCTCGACACGAACACATCGCCCCACCACGGATGGTATTCGGCGATCCCGAGGTCTTTCGGCTCGCCCCGGTGACCGCGACGGTAGCTCTACCAGGGGTCACCTGGGAGCTTGCCGCCATTCCCACCGAGGGTTGGCACTCCTCGTCCTGGCCGAGCTGGCTGATTCGACTCGGCGGCATCATCACCGCGCTCGTGACCGGGGGACTACTGCACCTGCTGCTAAATAGCCGTCAGCGACGTGCCAACAGCGAGGCGCAACTGCGCGCCCTGCTCGACAACCTCCCCGACCTGGTGTGGCTGAAGGATCCGCACGGCGTCTATCTGATCTGCAACCCGCGCTTCGAGTCCTTCTTCGGTGCCCCCGAGCACGAGATCGTCGGCCGTACCGACGCCGATTTCGTCGACCCGGAACAGGCAAGGTTCTTCCGCGAGAAGGATCAGGCCGCACTCGCCGCCGGTCGCGCCAGACGCAACGACGAGTGGATCACCTTCGCCAGCGACGGTCACCAAGAGCTTGCCGAGACCATCAAGACCCCGGTCTACGATGGCGCCGGGCGTCTCACCGGCGTCCTCGGCATCGCCCGCAACATCACCGAGCGCCAACGCCAGCAGGACGAGATCCGGCGGCTCAACGCCGAGCTCGAGTCACGGGTGGCGACCCGCACCGAGGAGTTGGCCGCGCTCAACCGCGAACTCGAGACCTTCACCTACTCCGTCTCCCACGACCTCAAGGCGCCGCTGCGCGGCATCGACGGCTACAGCCAGCTACTCCTTGAACAGCATGGCGCCGAACTCTCGCCCGAGGCCGCCACCTTCATCGCCAACATCCGCCGTGGCGTCGAGCAGATGCGCGCGCTGATCGACGACCTGTTGACCTACTCGCGGATGGAGCGCCAGGTGCTGACCGGACGCCGGGTCGAACTCGGCGGGGTGATCGAGATGGTGCTCGCCGAGCGACACGCGCTGATCGTCGAGCGCGACATCGAACTCGAGGTCGATGTCTCCGAACTCACCGTCAGGGCCGACCCCGACGGACTGCAGATCATCCTCCGCAACCTCGTCGACAACGCCATCAAGTTCAGCCGCGACGCGACCCCACGACCACGCATCCGGATCCTCGCCCGGGATCAGGGCAGGCGGGTGGTGATGGCGATCTCGGACAACGGTATCGGCTTCGACATGCGTTTCCACGACCGCCTGTTCGAGGTCTTCCAGCGCCTGCACCGCGCCGAGGACTATCCGGGCACCGGAGTCGGCCTGGGAATCGTACACAAGGCCGCCCAACGCATGGGGGCGCGGGTCTGGGCCGAGAGCGCTCCCGGGCATGGTGCAACCTTCTATCTGGAGCTATCACGATGAGTGCCGGACCGCACTGCTCGATGCTGCTGGTCGAGGACGACCCGGTCGATCTCGACTTCATACTGCGCGCGCTCACCCCCCACATCGACCCCGACTGGATCAGCGTCGCACGCGACGGCGAGGAGGTCCTGGCCAGGGTCGAGCACTGGGAGCGCGGCACCCAGCCCCCGCCGCAACTGATCCTGCTCGACCTCAAGCTGCCGGGGATCGACGGGCTCGAGGTCCTGAGACGACTGCGGCGCAGCGAGCCCGGGCGCCTGATCCCGGTGGTGGTGCTGACCTCGTCGGACGAGCCACGCGACATCCAGGCCGCCTATGACCTCGGCGCCAATTCCTATGTCGTCAAGCCGATCAACTACGAGCGCTTTCTCGAAGGTCTGCATCAGATCAATCGCTATTGGTGCTGCATCAACAGGCCCCCAAGCTAGGACCATGGACATCCTCTACGTCGAAGACGACGTCACCGACCTCGAGCTGACACGCCAGCGGCTGGCCCATTCGGCACCCCGGATCGGCGTCGATCATGCGGCAACGCTCGCCGAGGCCAGGGCGCGACTGCGCCACCCGGAGCGCTACCATCTGGTGCTGCTCGATCTGGGGCTGCCGGATGGCTCGGGGCTGGAGCTACTCGACTGGATCCGTGAGCAGCACCTCCCCCTGGCCGTGGTCGTGCTCACCGGCGCGGGTGATACCGACAGTGCGGCCGGCGCGCTCCAGGCCGGCGCCGACGACTACCTGATCAAGGATGAGATCGAGGCCCGTGAACTCCCCGGTCGGCTCGCCCGCGCCTTGCGACGCTTCCGCAACGCCGAGGCGCGTCACGGACTCAGGCTGCGCGTCCTCTATGCCGAGCGCAACGCCGACGACGCCGACCTCACCGCCCGCCACCTCGCCCGTCACGCCCCCCACATCCACCTCACCCTGGTCGGCAGCGCCGAGGAGGCGCTCGACCAGCTACCGAGCACCACCGAGGACACCTCGATCTTCGACGTGCTGCTGCTCGACTACCGCCTCCCCGGTCTGGATGCGCTGGAGGCGCTCAAGCAGCTGCGCGACGACCGCGACTTCGCACTGCCGGTGGTGATCGTCTCCGGGCAAGGGGGCGAACGCGTGGTCGCGCGCGCGCTCCAGCTCGGGGTCGACGCCTATGTCCTCAAGCAGCCCGGCTATCTCCACCAGCTCACCGCCACGCTCGAACGCATCGCCCACCAGGCCGAACTGGCCCGCGAGCGTGCCGCACTGCGCCAGACCTCGACCCATCTCGGGCTGATGCTCGAGGCCAGTCCGGTGGTGCTCTACACCCTGGGCATCGACCAGCACCAGATACAGCCGACCTGGGTCAGCGACAACGTCACCGCACTGCTCGGCTTCACCCGCCACCAGGCCTTGCACCCCGCCTGGTGGCGTGGCCAGCTCCACCCCGACGACCGGGAGCAGGCCTGTCGCGCGATGGACCAACTCGTCACCCTGGGGCAGTTGCGGCACCAGTACCGGTTCTTCGATCATGCCGGAGACGTACACTGGATCGAGGATGAGCTGCGCGTACTACGCCACGACAACGAAGCCCGCACCGAGGTGATCGGCGCCTGGCGTGATATCAGCGACAGCAAACGCGCCGAACACTTCCGCGAGACCCGCATGACGGTACTCGACGGCCTGCTCAACGAGCGCGGCCTGCCCGAGCTGCTCGGCGAGATCGCCACCCGGCTCGAGCAGGTCGACCACCGGCTGCGGGTCTCGGTACTGGTTCGCGCTCCGCTCGACACGCGCCTGCGTACCTGTGCCGCGCCGCGGCTCGCCCCCCAGTTCAACGCAGCACTCGACGACTGCGCCCCGGAGCAGGCGCCTTTCGCCACGGCACTCCACGACGCCCATCCGACGCTGGTCGCCGACATCAGCACGCACCCCAGTTGGCGAAGCTGCCTCGAACAGGCCCAGGCGGCGGGGCTGCGCGCCTGCTGGTCCTTCCCCTTTCACGACGACACCGGCGAGGCGCTGGGCATACTCGCCGTCTATCGCTCCACCCCCGGCCTGCCCGATGCCGCCACCCAGGTGCATATCGCCGAGTTCGCCCAGCTCGCCGCGCTGGCGGTCACCCGTGCGCGCACCGCCAACGCGCTACGCCAATCGGCCGCGGTCCTGGCGAGCGCCCACGAGGGCGTGGTGATCACCGATCTCAGCCCCCGGATCCTGTCGATCAACCCGGCCTATACCCAGATCACCGGCTACAGCGCCGCGGAGGTCATCGGTCGCAATCCCAGCCTGTTGCGCTCCGAGCGTCAGGGACGCGCCTTCTACCAGCAACTGTGGGCCAGCCTGCTCGAACACGGACACTGGCAAGGCGAGATCTGGAACCGCACCAAGAGCGGCGAGGTGCGCCCCGTGCTGCTGTCGATCAGCCTGGTCACCGACACCGCCGGCAACCCCGAGCGCTATGTCGGGGTGATGACCGATCTCAGCCAGCTCAGGCACTCGGAGGCGGCACGCGAACGCCTGGCGCACTTCGACCCGCTCACCGGGCTCCCCAACCGGCTGCTGCTGCAATCACGACTCAGCCACGCCCTCGAGCGCGCGCAGCGTCATCGTCACCACATCGCCGTGCTGCTGATCGATCTCGACCGCTTCAAGCACATCAACAACAGCCTCGGCCATCCCGCCGGCGACAACCTGCTCGAACGCCTGGCGCAACGCTTCGCGACCCGGCTGCGCGAGGGCGACACCCTCGGGCGGCTCGGCGGCGACGAGTTCCTGCTGGTGCTCGAACGGCTGCACCAGCCGCGCCAGGCGGCGAGCGTCGCCCGCGACCTGCTCGAGCTGTTGCGACGGCCGCTCACCCTGCCCGGCAACCACGAGGTCCATGTCGGCGCCAGCATCGGCATCGGGGTCTATCCACAGGACGGCTGCTCGGCCAGCGAGCTGATCCAGCACGCCGAGGTCGCGCTCTATCAGGTCAAGGCGCAGGGACGCGGCAGCTATGGCTTCCATACCCCGGAGTTGAGCGCCCAGGCCGCCGAGCGACTCGAGTTGGAGGCGCGACTGCACCATGCACTGGGAAACGAGGAGTTCCTGCTGCACTTCCAGCCGCAGCTCGACTGTGTCAGCGGCGCGCTGGTCGGCTGCGAGGCACTGGTGCGGTGGAACACGCCCGACCAGGGGCTGGTCGCGCCGACGCGCTTCATCCCCCTGGCCGAGGAGACCGGACTGATCCTGCAACTCGGCGACTGGGTGCTGCACACCGCCTGCCGTCAGGGGATGCGCTGGCTCGACGCCGGGCTGGTGCTCGAGACCATCGCGGTCAACCTCTCGGCGCGCCAGCTGCTGCAGCCCGACTGTGTCGGTCGCATCGAGCAGGCGCTCAGCGCGACCGGCTGGCCGGCGCACCGGCTCAAGCTCGAACTCACCGAGAGCATGCTGATGGGAGGCGACGAGACCGAGCAGTGCCTCCAGGCACTGCGCGCGCTCGGCATCCGTCTGTCGATCGACGACTTCGGCACCGGCTACTCGTCGCTGGCCTATCTGCGTCGCTTCGCCATCGACGAACTCAAGATCGACCGCAGCTTCGTGCGCGACATCCCGGCACAGCGCGACGACATGGAGATCGCCGCCACCATCATCGCGATGGCGCGCAACCTGAAACTGCGCGTGGTCGCCGAGGGCGTCGAGACCGAGGCGCAGCTGGAGTTCCTGCGCGAGCGGGGATGCGAGGCCTATCAAGGCTATCTGTGCGCGCCGCCGCTCACCCCGGAGGCCTTCGTCGCACGCTTCGGGCCGCGCTAAGCGGCGTCGTTCCAGTCATCGAGCAGCTCGCGCAGCACCGCGGTGGCATAGGCCCCGGCGGGCAACTCGAAGGCAAGGCGCACGCCGCCGTCGACCTGTTCGGCGACGAGATCGAACACCGGCAGACGCAGCGCGCGCCGCTCCTGCGCCAGCCCCGCCGCGGCCAGCCCCTCGGGCCAGCCGGGGAAGGCCGCGGCCACCGCCTGCTCACGTGCCAGCACCGCGTCCCGGCTCGGCGGCGCACCCTCGCCCCACAGCGGGCCGGTGGGGTGTACGTCGAGTCGGGCACAGCGCGTCAGCAGCGTTTCATCGACGGCCTCGACGGCGAAGTGCGAGTTACAGCCGTCGAGCTGCATGCGATCCCCGGCGAGCGGCCGATCCCAGCAGGCGTCGGCCACCCGTCCAGCGAGCACCTCGTTGAACAGCTGCGAGCGCGCCGCCGACAGCCACAGACCGCGGACATGACGCGAGACCCGGGGCACCGGCGCCCCGCTGAACAGCGCATGGGCCTGAACGAGGTTGCCGCCATCGCGCCCGAAGCGCTGCTCGCCGAAATAGTTGGGCACGCCGCGCGCACCGATCACCGCGATCCGCTCGGCCAGGGCCTCGGGGGCGGGGGCGAGGTCGCGCACCAGGAGACGGAAGCGATTGCCGATCAGCGCGCCGCGACGCAGCTTGCGCCGATGGGCGTGGACCTCAAGCACCTCGATGCCGTCGGCGGCGAGCACCGACCAGTCGGGCTCGCCGGCACGCGGGCGCGGCAGCGAGAACCACTGCCAGGTGACCGCGTGACGGTCCTTGAGCCCGGCATAGCCGACCGCCGAGACCGCCACCCCGGCGCAAGCGGCCAGCCGCCGCGCCGCCCACTCGGTATTGGCCTCGCGCTTGCGCACCCACAGCAGCAGGTGCTCGCCGTCGTCGTCGGGGTCGAAGGCGAGCCGCTCCTCGACCTGGAAGTCCTCCGGCTCGACCCGCAGCCGGCCGCGCCCGAGCGGCGCGCCATGGGCGCGCGGCAACCGCGCGAAGGGGATGTGCCCGGGCAGCGGCGGCTGGTTCATTCGACCAACAGCACCGAGGCCGAGGCGGCGATGCCCTCGCCGCGACCGGTGAAGCCCATCTGTTCCATGGTGGTGGCCTTGACGTTGACCCGCGCCGGATCGCACTGCAGGTCCCCGGCGAGCACCTCGCGCATGGTGTCGATATAGGGGGCGAGCTTGGGCTGCTGGGCGATCAGCGTCATGTCGGCGTTGTGCACCCGCAGGCCGCGCTCGTGCAGGCTGGCGATCACCCGACGCAGCAGGATGCGGCTGTCGATCCCGGCATAGGCCTGATCGTTGTCGGGGAAGTGACGGCCGATGTCGCCGAGCCCGGCGGCGCCGAGCAGGGCGTCGCACAGCGCGTGGATCAGCACGTCGCCGTCGGAGTGGGCGGTCAGTCCCAGCTCGTGGGGGATCTCCACACCGCCGAGCACCAGTCGGCATCCGGGGGCGAAACGATGGGCATCGAAACCCTGACCAATCAACATGGAGCGCATTCTCCGAAGGCAGATTGAAGGAAACCGGGACGCGTCCCTCGCCCTGGTGCAGCGGCGGGCCTCAGTCGAGGCGACCCTGCTGCTGCAGATGGAAGCGGGCGAGCGCCAGATCCTCGGGACGGGTGATCTTGAGGTTGTCCGACTGCCCCTCGAGCAGCCGCGGGGCCTGCCCCAGACGCTCGATCGCCGAGGCCTCGTCGGTGACCAGCGCGCCCTCGGCGAGCGCCTGGCGCAGCGCCTGACGCAGCGTCCCGAGGCGGAACATCTGCGGGGTGAAGGCGTGCCACAGGGCGCTGCGCTCGACGGTGGTCTCGATCCGTCCCTCGGTCCCGGCACGCTTCATGGTGTCGCGCACCTGCACCGCGAGGATGCCGCCGACCGGATCATCGGCCAGCTCGTCGAGCATGGCGTCGAGATCCGAGCGACGCAGGCAGGGGCGCGCGGCATCGTGCACCAACGCCCAGTCGTCGGCGGCGGCGTGCGCGCTCAGCGCCTCGAGCCCGTTGAGTACCGAGTTGCAGCGTTCGGCGCCGCCCGGCGCGCGGATCACCCGGGGATGGGTGGCGTAGCGGGTCTCCGGCCAATAGGGGTCGGCGGGGTCGACGGCGACCACCACCCCGGCGATGGCGGGGTGGTCGATGAAGCACTCGAGGGTGTGCTCGATCACCGGTCGGCCGGCGAGTTCGAGGTATTGCTTGGGGATGGCGCTCCCCATCCGTCGGCCGACGCCGGCGGCGGGGATCACCGCCCAGAAGGCGGGTGTGGCGGTCAATGCGGGGGCTCCTCGGAGCGGCGAGGTTCGATCACCTGCAGGAAGGTCTCTCCGGGCCGGATCATGCCGAGCTCGGCGCGGGCACGCTCCTCGAGCGCCTCGAGCCCGCTGCCGAGATCGACCACCTCGGCGCGCAGCTTGGCGTTGCGCGCACCGAGACGCTCGAGCTCGCCGCGCTGCGCGGCGATCTCCTGGCGCAGCGCGGCGAGTTCGGCCTGACTCCCCTCACCGACCCACAGCCGGTAGTGGAGCGCCAACAGCACGAACACCAGCAACGCGATCAGCAGGCGCATGGATGAGGTGCTCGAGAACGGTGGCCCGGAGCAGGCTCAGCGACGACCAGGATCGTCGCTCACAGCCACTTGAAGGCGTCGCGACCGGCGTAGACGGCCTCGTCGCCGAGCTGGTCCTCGATGCGCATCAGCTGGTTGTACTTGGCGATGCGATCGGAGCGCGACAGCGAGCCGGTCTTGATCTGACCGGTGCCGGCGGCGACCACCAGGTCGGCGATGGTGGTGTCCTCGGTCTCGCCGGAGCGGTGCGAGACCACCGCGGTATAACCGGCGGCGTGCGCCATGGCGATCGCCTCGAGGGTCTCGGTGAGGGTGCCGATCTGGTTGACCTTGATCAGGATCGAGTTGGCGATGCCCTTGTCGATGCCCTCGCGCAGGATCTTGGTGTTGGTGACGAAGAGGTCGTCGCCGACGATCTGCACCCGCGCACCGAGACGCTCGGTGAGCGTCTTCCAGCCGTCCCAGTCACCCTCGGCCAGGCCGTCCTCGATGCTGAGGATCGGGTAGCGATCGACCCAGGACTCGAGCAGGTCGACCATGCCCTCGGCGTCGAGGGTGCGGCCCTCGCCCTTGAGGTGGTACTGGCCGTCCTCGTAGAACTCGGAGGCGGCGACGTCGAGCGCCAGGAAGATGTCCTCACCGGCCTTGTAGCCGGCCTTCTCGATCGCCTCGAGGATGACCTCGATGGCCGCCTCGTTGGACTCCAGGTCGGGGGCGAAACCACCCTCGTCGCCGACGCTGGTGGCCAGGCCACGGGCGTGCAGCACCGACTTGAGCGCGTGGAAGACCTCGGCGCCGTAGCGCACCGCCTCGCGGATGCTCGTGGCACCCACCGGCATGATCATGAACTCCTGGAAGTCGACGCTGTTGTCGGCGTGCTCGCCGCCGTTGATGATGTTCATCATCGGCACCGGCAGGCGGTAGGGACCGCTCGAGATCGAGCGGAACAGCGCCACGGCCTTCTCCTGCGCGGCGGCATGGGCGTTGGCCAGCGACACCCCGAGCAGGGCGTTGGCGCCGAGCCGGCCCTTGTTGTCGGTACCGTCGAGCTCGATCATGCGGCGATCGAACGCCTGCTGGTCGAGCACGTCCATGCCGATCAGCGCCTCGCGCAACTCGCCCTGGATGTTGGCCACCGCGGTGCGCACACCCTTGCCGCAGAAGCGCTCGGCCTCGCCGTCGCGCAGCTCCAGCGCCTCGCGCGAGCCGGTGGAGGCGCCCGAGGGCACGATGGCGCGACCGATGGCACCATCGGCGGTGATCACATCGGCCTCGACGGTCGGGTTACCCCGGGAGTCCAGTACCTCGCGGGCACGGACGTCGACGATCTCGGACATGCTTCGATTCTCCTCAGAAATTAGGGTCGATGATGAATTCTGGGATGTCTGGCGCGCGCCAGGTCTGACGCGGGCCCCTTCAACTCGACGACTCGGACCCGCTCTGCTCGATCAGACCACTGCGCTTGACCGTGCGGTCGAGCTCGACCAGGGTCTCGAGCAGCGCCTGCATCCGTCCCAGCGGCCAGGCGTTGGGACCGTCACTGAGCGCCTGATCGGGGTCCGGGTGGGTCTCCATGAACAGCCCGGAGACGCCGGCGGCGACCGCCGCGCGCGCCAACACCGGCACGAACTCGCGCTGACCGCCCGAACTCGTGCCCTGGCCGC
The DNA here is from genome assembly GCF_041155115.1 of Marichromatium sp. PS1. Taxonomy (NCBI): domain Bacteria; kingdom Pseudomonadati; phylum Pseudomonadota; class Gammaproteobacteria; order Chromatiales; family Chromatiaceae; genus Marichromatium; species Marichromatium sp. PS1. The sequence goes on along the minus strand of NZ_BAAFHB010000002.1, from coordinate 1,097,485 downwards.
CGGGCAGCTGCACCGAGTGAGTGGCGTCGAACACCACCGGGCACCCGGTCTCGCGCATCACCGCCAGCGCGCGCATGTCCGAGACCAGGTTGTTGTAGCCGAAGGAGACGCCGCGCTCGCAGACCATGATCTGCTGGTTGCCGGTGTCACGGGCCTTGTCGACCACGTACTTCATGTCCCAGGGGGCGAGGAACTGCCCCTTCTTGAGATTGACCGGCTTGCCCTGCGCGGCCACGGCGCGGATGAAGTTGGTCTGACGGCAGAGGAAGGCGGGGGTCTGGAGCACGTCGACCACCGCCGCGACCTCGTCGAGCGGGGTGTCCTCGTGCACGTCGGTGAGCACCGCCACGCCGATGCGCTGGCGCACCGCCTCGAGGATCTGCAGACCACGCTCGATGCCCGGGCCGCGGAAGCTGCCGAGCGAGGAGCGGTTGGCCTTGTCGAAGGAGGACTTGTAGACGAAGGGGATGCCGAGCGCGTCGGTGATCTCCTTGAGCCGTCCGGCCGTCTCCTCGGCCAGCCCCGCGCTCTCGATCACGCAGGGGCCGGCGATGAGGAACAGTGGCCGGTCGAGTCCGACCTCGAAGTGCGCCAGGCGCATCAGTCGTCCTGCCCGCCGGTGAGCTGGCGCTGCTTGAGCGCCGCCTCGACGAAGCCACGGAACAGCGGGTGGCCGTCACGCGGGGTCGAGGTGAACTCGGGGTGGAACTGGCAGGCGATGAACCAGGGGTGGTCGGGGATCTCGACGATCTCGACCAGCCGGTTGTCGAGCGACCAGCCGGAGAAACGCATCCCCGCGTCCTTCATCTGGTTGAGGTAGCGGTTGTTGAACTCGTAGCGGTGACGATGACGCTCGCGCACCTGCGGCTCGCCGTAGACGCTGCGCGCCAGGCTGCCCGGCTCGAGCCGGCAGTTCTGACCGCCGAGACGCATGGTACCGCCGAGGTCGCCGTCGGCGTCGCGGGTCTCGACCCGCCCCTGGTCGTCGCGCCACTCGGTGATCAGGCCGATCACCGGATGCGGGGTCTTGGGATCGAACTCGGTGCTGTGCGCGCCCTCGAGACCGACCAGATCGCGGGCGTACTCGATCACCGCCACCTGCATGCCGAGACAGATGCCGAGATAGGGCACGCGGTTCTCGCGGGCATAGCGCACCGTGGCGATCTTGCCCTCGACGCCGCGCTCGCCGAAGCCGCCCGGGACGAGGATGGCGTCGAGCCCCTCGAGACAGGCGGTGCCCTCGCGCTCGACCTGCTCGGAGTCGACATAGACCACCTCGACCTTGGTCGAGGTGTGCACTCCGGCGTGGGCCAGCGACTCGGAGAGCGACTTGTAGGCCTCGGTCAGGTCCATGTACTTGCCGACCATGCCGATGCGCACCGCGTGCTCGGGCTTGTCGAAGCCGTCGAGTACCCGATCCCACTCGCTGAGGTCGGCCTCGGGCACGTCGAGCTGGAACTGGCGCACCACCAGGGCGTCGAGTTCCTGGGCGTGGAGCAGACGCGGGATGCGGTAGATGTTGTCGGCGTCGATCGCCGAGATCACCGCCGCCACGTCGACATTGGTGAACAGCGCGATCTTGCGCCGCTCGTCCTCCGGCAGCAGATGCTCGGCGCGACACAGCAGGATGTCGGGCTGGATGCCGATCGAGCGCAGCTCCTTGACCGAGTGTTGGGTCGGCTTGGTCTTGATCTCGCCGGCGGTGCGGATATAGGGCACCAGGGTGAGATGCATGAACATCGCGTTCTCGCGACCCTCCTCGACGCGCATCTGACGGATCGCCTCGAGGAAGGGCAGCGACTCGATGTCGCCGACGGTGCCGCCGATCTCGACCATCGCGATGTCGGCGCCCTCGGCGCCGAGCCGGATGCTCTGCTTGATCTCGTCGGTGATGTGCGGGATGACCTGCACGGTACGGCCCAGATACTCGCCGCGGCGCTCCTTGCGCAGCACGCTCTCGTAGATCTGGCCGGTGGTGAAGTTGTTGTTGCGACCCATGCGGGTGCGCAGGAAACGCTCATAGTGGCCCAGATCGAGATCGGTCTCGGCCCCATCATCGGTCACGTAGACCTCACCGTGCTGAAACGGGCTCATGGTGCCCGGATCGACGTTGATGTAGGGGTCGAGCTTGATCATCGTGACCTTCAGGCCACGCGCCTCGAGGAGTGCGCCGAGCGATGCCGAGGAAATGCCTTTTCCCAGCGATGAGACAACACCGCCGGTGATGAAAATATACTTTGTCATATGGAAGCAGGAGGGAGTCGAGGGCGGTCGCCCGAATGCCCGGACAAACTACCAAAATCGCGTGCTCGGCTCAATCCGCGGCGCATCATGGGTTGCCGAGTCCGACCCGACGTACACGATTCGCCACCCCACCGCCTTCACAAAGCCAGGCGTGCCGCGTATATTCCGCTTGCGCCTCGTCTCGCAGACCGACGCGCCCCTCCGCCCCGGCGGGCGGACCACAACGGCTGAAGCATTTCAATAGTCAGGAGTGGCAATATGCATAAGCTTGCGAAAGTGATCGGTATCGCTGCCATCACCGGTACCGCTGCCTTCTCGATGAACACCGCCCAGGCATGGTGGGGCGGCCCCGGCTGGGGTGGCTACGGCCCCGGCTACGGCTCCGGCTGGGGTGACTGGTTCAACGACATGTTCGGAGACGGCTGGGGCGACTTCAACATGAACATGAGCGGCGGCGGGCGCGGCTGGGGCCGCGGGCGCGGCTGGGGCCGTGGCTACGGCTATGGCTACGACTACCCCTACTACGGCGGTTACGGCCCCTACGGCTATGGCGCACCTTACGGCTACGGCGCACCCTACGGCTACGGCGCGCCCTACTACGGTGGCGTCCCCTATGCGCCCTACGGCGCACCGGCCGCGCCGGCAGCCCCTGCGGAGAGCGGCTCCAAGTAATCCGCAGCTGCGCTCAGCGCAGCGCCGACAAGAAGCCGCGCCAGTCCTGGCGCGGTTTTTTTGTGGGTAATCGTCGCCATGACGAGTACGCCGACACGTTAACCGGCTTGTAATCCAGGATGGTTCCGGTTAAAAAAGAAAATATTTGATCCAGATCAATACGACCACTCATTCCGGGTGAGTCGGCGGAAAGGTGTGTTGTCGTGAGCCAGCGAAAAGTGGTTTCGTTAGAGACGATTCGGGTCGCATGCAAGAATTGCACGCTCTCATCCCTGTGTCTGCCCATGGGGCTGACACAGGAGGACGTCGAGCGCCTCGACGACATCGTCAAGCGCACCCGACCGCTCCATCGGGGGGATTTCCTGTTTCGCGACGGAGATCGTTTCCGTTCGCTCTACGTGGTCAAGACCGGCTCGGTGAAGACCTTCGCCCCCAGCCCCGAGGGCGGCGAGCAGGTACTCGGTTTTCACCTGCCCGGCGAGATCATCGGTCTCGACGCCATCGACAAGGATGAGCACGCCTGTTCGGCCAAGGTGCTCGAGACCTCGGCGATCTGCGAGATCCCCTTCCAGCGACTCGAGGAGCTCACCTGCTCCATCCCCAGTCTGCAGCATCAGATGTACCGGCTGCTGAGCAAGGAGATCGGTCACGACACCGACATGCTGCTGCTGCTCGGCAAGAAGAACGCCGAGGAGCGTCTCGCCGCCTTCCTGCTCAGCCTCTCGCAGCGCCTGCACAAACGCGGGCTCTCGCCCTCCGACTTCTATCTCAGCATGTCGCGCCACGAGATCGGCAACTATCTCGGGCTCGCGGTGGAGACCGTCAGCCGGCTGTTCACCCGCTTCCAGGACGACGGCCTGATGCGCGTCGACCGCAAGCACATCGAACTGCTCGACCTGCCCGCGCTCGAGGCGCTGGTCGGCGGCAACGGTCAGGGCCGACGCCAGAACCAGCAGCGCTGAGCGCACTGGAGCGACCGAGTCCGCCTACCCTCAGGCGCGCGCGGACCGCTCCACTGAGACGCGAGCGGGGGTGAGCGCAACTCACGCCCCGGCACACGGAACACCGCCGCTCAACCCGGCTCGCGCAACCACAGACAGCCCTCGGCACTCGCCTTGTCGATCGCCTCGAGCCGCGCCGCATGCGCCCCGAGCGCGCGCTCATCGGCCCGCACCACCCGCAACGGCGGGCGCTCGGCGCTGATCCGGCCGTGCTCCCCGGTCGCGCCCTGAGCGCCCTCGCCCGCCGTCTCGACCTCGCCGAGCCCGAGCTTCACCTGCCCACCGGTCATCGCCAGATAAACATCGGCGAGGATCTCGGCGTCGAGCAGGGCGCCGTGCAGGTCGCGCTGCGAGTTGTCGACGTCGTAGCGCTTGCACAGCGCATCGAGGCTGTTGCGCTGTCCCGGATGGAGGCGGCGCGCCATCATCAGGGTATCGGTGACCGAGCACAGCGCTTCGATGCGCGGCGCCTCCGGCTGCCACAGCCGCAGCTCGTGGTCGAGGAACCCGACATCGAACGCGGCGTTATGGATGATCAGCTCGGCGCCGCGCACATAGTCGAGAAAGGCCTCGGCCAGCTCGCCGAAGCGCGGCTTGTCGGCGAGAAAGTCGTTGGTGATGCCGTGCACCTCGACCGCGCCGGCATCGATCTCGCGATCGGGCTGGATATAGCAATGGAAGTTGTTGCGGGTCAGGCGTCGGTCGACCAGCTCCACACAGCCGATCTCGATGATGCGATGCCCGTCCTGCGGGTCGAGACCCGTGGTCTCGGTATCGAGCACGATCTGACGTGTCTGCTGCATGGCCATCTACCTCGGGATACCCTGATTGGCGAGCTGATCGGCGCGTTCGTTGCCGGGGTGGCCGGCATGCCCCTTGACCCAGTGCCAACGCACCTGATGGTCGGCGAGCGCGGCATCGAGCCGCTCCCACAGGTCACGGTTCTTCACCGGCTGGCGACTGGCGGTCCGCCAGCCGTTGCGCTTCCAACGCGGCATCCACTCGCCCACCCCGCGCTTGACGTACTGCGAGTCGGTGGTGATCTCGATCTCGCTCGACCGCTTGAGCGACTCCAGCGCCATGATCACCGCCATCAACTCCATGCGGTTGTTGGTGGTCTCGCGTTCGCCGCCGCAAAGGCTCTTCTCGGCCTCGCCCCAGCACAGCAGCACCCCCCAGCCGCCGGGGCCGGGATTGCCCTTGCAGGCGCCATCGGTATAGGCGTGCACCGCCTCAGACATGTGGATTCCTCCGTGCGGTCGGTTCAACCCGTCCCGGCAACAATTGTCGGCGACCCCGCCACGACGGACGCAGCGGGGTGAGCGTCGACACCCGCTTGACCGCGCGCAGCACATAGACCCCGCCGAGCGCCGGCAGCAGACGCCGCCCCAGGGTCTCGATACGCGGCCCGCCGGGGCCGAGCGCCCGGGTCAGGGGGGGACGGAACATCAGGAACTCGCGCCGTTCGAGCGCAAAACCGAGATCGGACAACCAGGCCTCCATCTGATAATGGGTACGAAAGCGACCGCACCAGGGTGCCGGCCCTCGCGCGCCACGCAGCAGAGCGCGCAAGCCCCAGGTGCTGAGGGCGTTGAAGCCGATGACAATGAGTCGTCCCTCGGGGATCAGGGTACGCTCGGCCTCGCGCAGCACCGCCTGCGGGTCGGGCGAGAAGTCGAGGGTATGGGGCAGGAAGAGCGCGTCGATGCTGTCGGAGGCCAACGGCAACTGCGAGGCCAGTCCGACGATCGCCGGGGCCCGGGCCAGCGGCGGCGGATCGCAGGGCATGGCGATGCGATGCCGGATCCGGCTGGTGGCGAGTGCGTCGCGGAAGCTCTCGGTGACGCCGACCTGCACCAGATAATAGCCGAAGGTGTCATGCAGCAACTGCTGTACGCAGGCACACTCGAGCCGCGCCAGCTCGGTGCCGAGCGGCGAGCGATACCAGCGCTGGAGTTGGGCGAGCGGGGAGTCTGGCCCCTTGCAAGCAGTCATGCGGCAGCCTCTTCGAGGCGGCCATGGTAACCGCAGCGGCCCCGCGCTGTCGTCTCCTCAGGCGCACCCAATTCCCGACCTCGGGTCTGGAAATCCCCCCCGGGTTTGGCTTATGATGACGCGCGAAAATTCAAAAAATCCTGCTTTACAAACACTTAACGCCTCCCGGGGATTCAATGCCTGATGTTTCACGTCTGGCACGCACGCTGTGCGCGCTGCCCCTGTTGCTCGCGCCCGTCCTCTCGGGCTGCGTCAAGGACTCACCACTCACCCGCGCCGAACAGGACTCGGACGCACGCCCCCAGATCGTCTCGGCCCGCGAATACGGCTTCGTCCGACCCGCGGTCGATATCAGCAGCCTCGAGGCCACCGACAGCGGCAAGGGTCTCGCGACCACCGGCGGCGGTGGCAACCTGTGGACGCGGGTGCGCGCCGGCATGCGGCTGCAAGACCAGCACAACCCGCGGGTCGAGGCGGTCATCGCACGCTTCAAGCGCGATCCGCGCTATCTCACCCGACTCAATGACCGCGCCCGCCCCTATCTGCGCCTGATCGTCGACGAGATCGCACGGCGCGGCCTGCCGATGGAGCTGGCGCTGCTGCCCCAGGTCGAGAGCCGCTACAACCCCGGTGCCACCTCGACCAAGGCCGCCGCCGGGATCTGGCAGTTCATGCCCTATACCGGACGTGCGATGGGACTGCGCCAGGACCAGTGGTACGACGAGCGGCGCGACGTGCTCGCCTCGACCCGCGCCGCGCTCGACTATCTCGAACAGCTCAACGCCCAGTTCGACGGCGACTGGGCGCTCACCATGGCCGCCTACAACTGTGGCCCCGGCTGCGTGGCCAACGCCGTTGAGCGCAATCGCCGCCAGGGCAAGCCGACCGACTTCTGGTCGCTGCAACTGCCCACCGAGACCCGCGACTATGTGCCGCAGATCCTCGCCACCGCGCGTCTGGTGGCAACCCCCGGGCAATACGGCCTGGCCCTGCCGCCGCTCCCCGATCGCCCCCAGCTCGAGCTGATCCGCACCCCGGGCGCGGTCGAGCTGGCCAAGCTCGCCAGCGCCAGCGGCGTCGAGCTGGCCACCCTCAAGCGACTCAACCCCGGTCTCAAGCGCGCGCGTACCGCCCCCGGCGCCCAGGCCAACCTGCTGGTGCCGGCCGGCAGCGGTGCGCTGCTGCGCAAGGCGCTGGCCCAGGCCGAGGTGGTCACGCCCGCGGCCTACAGCGCCTCGAGCCGCGTCCATATCCGCGAGCGCACCACCCCGCAGGCACGCCCGGCGGTCGCCGTTGCCAAGCCCGTGCGCACGACGCCCAAGGCACTGGTCCACGTGGTCAAGCGCGGCGAGACCCTCAGCGCCATCGCCCGCCGTCACGACCTCGGGGTACGCGCACTCGCCGAGAGCAATCATCTCGATCTCGACGACACCCTGCGCCCGGGGCAGAAGCTGCGCATCCCCGGCAGCAACGCGCTGGTCACCTATCGGGTGCGCAGCGGCGACTCGATGAGCGTGATCGCCCGCCGCTACGGCGTCACCGTCGACGACCTCCAGCGCTGGAACGCCCTCTCCGACTCGCGTCTCGACATCGGCGACACCCTGCGCATCTATCGCAAGAGCTGATCCGATCGCGAGGATGCGCGCATGTCCCGCGTCATCCACACCGCCGAGCAACGCCCATCGCCCACCCCCGGGCGCCGGGCGCTGCTCGGCACGCTGCTCGGGCTGACGCTCCTGCCATCGGCTCGCGCGATGTCGCTGCTCGCCCTCCCCCAGCCACTGCGCCCGACCAGCGCGCCCGACGACTTCCGCCCCCCGCGCCCCGACATGGCCGACCGCGTCCTCGTGCGCAAGGCCGAGCGCCGACTCTATCTGCTGCGTGACGGCGCGGTGTTGCAAAGCTACGCCATCGCGCTCGGCTTCCAGCCGCTCGGCCACAAACGCCGCGAGGGCGATGGGCGCACCCCCGAGGGACGCTATCGCATCGACTGGCGCAACCCCGCCAGCCGTTTCCACCGCGCCCTGCACATCTCCTACCCCGGTCCCGGCGACCGGTTGCGCGCGCGTCTCCACGGTGATGACCCCGGCGGCGCCATCATGGTCCACGGCACCGGTCCCGACACCCGCCGCAACGGCGACTGGACCGCCGGCTGCATCGCCGTCGACAACGCCGCGATCGAGCAGATCTGGTCGCTGGTGGCCGACGGCACCCCGATCGAGATCCTGCCCTGAGCGGTCCCGGCGCGCCCCGAGACGCGGGACGGAGACACCAACCCGCAAAACAGGGGTAGACAAGCCGGGACGACACCATTAATATTGCCGACTCGCTGCCGCGCCATGCGCGGACCGCCAGCACTTGGAGAGGTGCCGGAGTGGTCGAACGGGCTTGACTCGAAATCAAGTGACTCGCTTGCGGGTCCGTGGGTTCGAATCCCACCCTCTCCGCCATCTTCCCTTCTGGATCGTCCGATCCGCGCAAGACCCCCAATCCCAGCATCATCGACCGAAGGCCGGCGCTACGCCCTGCCCGGGATTCGTCGCATCCTGGCCCAGCGCACGACCGAGCGGATGCCCTCGTCCCGGCAACCCCCTATAATACTTGCCGCTCCGCGCAACACCAGCTCCACCGCAGTCCCGGCCGATCATGCACCGCACCAATGCCCCCGCTCCCACCATCCGCCTACACAGCCTCGGCTGCCGTCTCAACGAGGCCGAACTCGAGGAATGGGCCGAGCAGTTCCGCCGCGCCGGAATCCAGCTCGCCGACGACGACCAGGGCGCCGACCTGGTGGTGATCAACACCTGCGCCGTCACCCAGGAGGCGGTGCGCAAGTCGCGCAAGCTGCTGCGTCGCGCCCAGCGCGACAACCCGCGCGCGCGGCTGATCGTCAGCGGCTGTCTGGCCGCGCTCGAGGCCGAGGCGCTGGCCGGCGAGTCCGGCGTCGATCTGGTGGTGAGCAACGCCGACAAGGACCGGCTGGTGGAGATCGCGCGCGCCACCCTGACGCTGCCGCTGATGCCCGAGAGCGCTACCGCCGGCGGCGCCGAGGCGCTGTTCGCGCGTGGGCGCCAACGCGCCTTCGTCAAGGTGCAGGACGGCTGTCGCTACAACTGCACCTTCTGCATCACCACCCGCGCCCGTGGCGAGGAGCGCAGCCGTCCGATCGCTCAGGTGGTGAGTGTGATCAACCGTCTGACGCGCCAGGGGGTGCGCGAGGTCGCGCTCACCGGCGTCCACCTCGGCGGCTACGGCCATGACCAGGGCAGTGACCTCGGCGAGCTGATCGCCGCAGTGCTCGCCGACACCGGCATCGAGCGCCTGCGGCTCGGCTCACTCGAACCCTGGGACCTGCCGGAAGGCTTCTGGGGATTGTTCGCCGATTCACGACTGATGCCGCACCTGCACCTGCCGGTACAGAGCGGTTCGGACCGGGTGCTGCGCCGCATGGCCCGACGCTGCAAGCGCGAGGCCTTCATCGAACTGGTCGCCGCGGGCCGTGCGGCGCGCCCCGAGCTCAACGTCACCACCGACGTCATCGTCGGCTTCCCCGGCGAGGACGAGGAGGACTGGCGCGAGACCCTGTCGCTGGTCGAGACCGTCGGCTTCGGCCACATCCACGCCTTCGCCTACTCGCCCCGCGCCGGCACCCTGGCCGCCACCCTGCCCGGACGCGTCGATACCGCCACCAAGCGCGCGCGCAGCCAGGCGCTGCAGCAGTTGGCCGCCGCCAGCCGCGCCCAGCTGCTGCACGAACAGCGCGGCGCCCGTCTCGAGGTGCTCTGCGAGCAGCCCCCCGACCCGGCACGCGCCCTGCCGGGCCAGGGCTACACCCCCAACTACCTACCGGTCCGCTTCACTGCCCTGCCCGACCCGATCGACACCAACACCCTGGTCGAGGTCGAGATCACCGGCGTCGACGACGATGGAGAACATCTGCTCGGGCGGGCGATCCGGGCGCGTTGATCAGACGGGTGACGCCCAGCTCAGCGAGGACCAATCCTCCCTCCCCTCCTTTGTCAAAGGGGGGGGAACTGCGTTGGACACGTTTAATGAGGGATGCCCCCTGCGCCGGAGGGGGAGCTGGGTTGGAGACGTCAATGAGGGGATGCTCCCTCCTGCGTCAGAGGAAGATCTGGGTTGGAGACGTTACTCACCAGTACGCCAGCCGCGCCTTCCAGCAACCTGCGCCGCTACGCCATGCGTTGCGCGATGAGCCAGTGCAGCAACTGCGGGGACACCCCCCTGAGGCTTCCCCTTTGAACACCCTGAGGTACCCCCCTTTGGAAAAGGGGAGCCAGGGGGGATTTCCCATCAAAAAAGCAAGGTAAAAGGAGACCCCCGACCATCCCCCAGCCTTCGAGCATCAACACAAAACCGGACTTCACGCGACGAGCAACCACCTTCTCCACAGGCCATGAACTGACGCCCGATTCAGCCAAGGGGCAGGAAGGTCGAGCTTGCAACCCTACAACAAGTCGCTCAAGCCCTTCTCCCGTCACCTCCGCAGCAACATGACCGAGGCCGAACAGGCGCTCTGGCAGCGGTTGCGTCGCAAACAGGTCCACGGTCCGCGGCTCTACCGACAAAAACCGCTGCTCGGCTTCATCGTCGATTTCTACTGCCCCAAGGCCGCACTGGTGATCGGGATCGACGGCGGTCAGCACCGAGTCCCCGACCACAGGGCCAAGGACGCGAGACGCGATCAGGCGCTGGCCGATATCGGTCTGACCGTGCTGCGATTCGACAGCCGTCAGGCCCTGAACGAGACCGACGTCGTGTTGGAGACGATCCATCGCGCCATCGACCACGGCCCGACCTGAAGGGCCAGAAGCGCAGGAATCAACATCCAGAAAGGAAGAACCCGACACAACCCCGATTGAAACAAGGGGTTGGTTGATTCGTCGCGCTCAAGCCCCCTCGCGCAGCAGCGAGACACCCGACTCGACCGGCTCCGGCAGCACGGCCAACGACGGCGCCCCCGGCCACAGGCGCGCGATCAGGGGCGCGACGCGCTCCAGCTCGCCGCTGGTCCAGAAGCGCTCGCCGCCGATCCGACCGGGCGGGGCGAGCAGACCGGCCTCGGCGAGCCGGCGGCGCACCTGACGGGCGACGCCGGCCCCGGAGTCGAGCACCGCGACCTCCGGCCCGGCGAGCCGTTCGATCAGCGGGCGCAGGTGCGGGTAGTGGGTGCAGCCGAGCACCAGGGTATCGACCCCTCGTTCGAGCAGCGGCGTCAGATAACCCTCGAGCAGAGCGTGGGTCAGCGGGCCGTCGAGATCCCCCTGCTCGATGCGCTCGACCAGTCCGGGACAGGGCTGGGCAAGGACCTCGGCCTGCCCGGCGACACGGGTACGCAGGCGCGCGAAGTTGGCGCTGGCCAGCGTCTGACGAGTAGCGAGCACGCCGACACGACCACTGCGGGTGCGCGCGGCGGCGGGCTTGACCGCCGGCTCCATCGCCACCACCGGCAGCGCATGACGCGCCCGCAGCACTCGCGCCGCCACCCCGGTAGCGGTGTTGCAGGCGATCACGATCGCCTTGGCCCCTTGAGCGATCAGAAACTCGGCAACCGCCAGCGAGCGCGCCTCGATCGTCACGGTCGACTTGTCGCCATAGGGAGCGTGGGCGGAGTCGGCGACATAGAGCAGGGCCTCGCCAGGCAGCTCGCGACGGATCTCGCGCAGCACCGACAGCCCGCCGACGCCGGAGTCGAATACGCCGATCGGTTGCTGTCGGATCATCCTGGAGTGGCCTGAGGAAGCGAAGAGTAGGTCGAGACCCGCACGAGTGTAGGCCGCGCCCGACGACCTGACAATCGGTGGCGACGCCGGCCGCCGGGGGATTGAACCGCGCCGGGACGGCCGGCGGCCAGCGGCCAGCGGCCAGCGGCCAGCGGCCAGCGGCCAGCGGCCAGCGGCCAGCGGCCAGCGGCCAAGATTGAACCGCGAAGGCGCGAAGCGCGCAAAGTGAATGCTGTGTGATGTCGGCGTGAGGCCACAGACGGCGCGAGTCCGCACCCTCTGGTGGCTGATCTCTGACGGCTGGCGGCTTATTCCCCTTGGCGCCCTTCGCGGCTTCGCGGTTCAAATTCCTGGCGGCTGCCGACTGGCGGCTGAAAGCGCCCGACCGCCCCCTCAGCCCTCGAAGCTCGCCCACACCGGGCAGTGGTCGGAGGGCTTCTCCATGGCGCGGATCTCGTAGTCGATGCCGGTCTCGATCAGGCGTTCGCGCAAGGGCGCGGTCACCAGCAGCTGGTCGATGCGCAGTCCGCGCCTGGGCTCGCGCTCGAAGCCGCGTGAGCGGTAGTCGAACCAGCTGAAGGTCTCGGCGTTGTCGGGATGCAGCTCGCGATGGGCGTCACAGAGCCCCCAGTCGGTCAGCGCGCGGTGCCACTCGCGCTCCTCGGGGAGGAAGCTGCACTTGCCGCTGCGCAGCCAACGCTTGGCGTTGTCGGCGCCGATGCCGATGTCGAGGTCCGAGGGGGCGACGTTCATGTCGCCGAGCACCACCAACAGATCGGCGGGCGAGAACTGACCGCGCAGATACTCGAGCAGTCCGGCATAGAAGCGCTGCTTGGCGGGGAACTTCAGCGGGTGATCGCGCGACTCGCCCTGGGGGAAGTAGCCGTTGATGACCGTGATCGGCGTGCCGTCGGACAGCGCATAGCGCCCGGTGATGAGCCGCCGCTGGGCGTCCGGCGCATCGCCCGGCAGCCCCTTGACCACCGCCAGCGGCTCGGCCTTGCTGAGCAGGGCGACGCCATAGTGTCCCTTCTGACCGTGGAAGCGGGCGTGATACCCCAGCCCCTCGACCGCCGCGCGCGGGAACTGCTCGTCGGCGACCTTGCACTCCTGCACCCCGACGATGTCGGGGTCGTGCGCCTCCCTGAGCGCCTCGAGCTGATGCTGGCGAGCACGGATACCATTGATGTTGAAGGAGACGATCTTGAACATCTCAGGCACCTCCCAGCACGTCGCGGGTCTCGCGCCCGCCGACCTCGACCCCATGGGCATGGGCCCGCCCCCAGGGCGTCACCCGCTCGGTCGGCGCCAGCGGCTCGATCTCGGGCAACGGGCGGGCGGCGAGCACCGCACCGTGACCGAGTGCGGCGAGCGCCGCGCGCATGCCGTCGGCATAGCCACGGTCGTACCAGCACTGGGCCTCGTCGCAACGCGCGCGATAGTCGGCGGTGTCGCGATAGAGCCGTTCGAGCAACGCCAACAGACGGTCGAGGAGCTGATCGGGCGACAGGGCGATGGCTGGACTGGACATGGGATCGGGGACGCTCGTTGATCGGTGGTGACGGAAGACGCTGGCCGGATGCCATCGCCGCGAGGCTAGCATGTGTCGACCGGGCACCCAAGCGCCGCACCGATGCCCGCCGCGCCGGGAGAGGATTTTTCATCGTCCCGTCGCTCACTTAGAATGCAGCGCTCGATGCCCGCCAACGGGGCCGCCCGCACCCGCCCCGCTCCGCCAACCATCACCCGAGGTCTCGCCGATGCAGTCGTCCCCGCCCTCTCCCTGGTCCTGGTTGACGCCCTTCATGGCCTGGCTCCCCGGCATCGGCCCCGCCGAACTTCGCGCCGATCTCGTCGCCGCGCTCACCGGCGCCATCGTCGTGCTGCCCCAGGGCGTGGCCTTCGCCACCATCGCCGGGATGCCGCCCGAATACGGGCTCTATGCCGGCATGGTGCCGGCGATCATCGCCGCGCTGTTCGGCTCCTCGCGCCACCTGGTCTCGGGGCCGACCACCGCCGCCTCGGTGGTGGTGTTCTCATCGCTCTCGGTGATGGCGGTGCCGGGCACGCCGGACTATGTCGCCCTGGCGCTGACCCTGACCTTCATGGTCGGGGTGCTGGAACTGGCGCTCGGGCTGGCGCGCATGGGTGCGCTGGTCAACTTCATCTCGCATGCCGTGGTGGTCGGCTTCACCGCCGCCGCCGCGGTACTGATCGCCGCCAAGCAGCTCAAGCACTTCTTCGGCGTCGAGATGGACAGCAGCGGCCACCTCCACGAGATCCTCTTCGAGTTCCTCAAGCATCTCCCCGAGATCAACCCGGCCGCGGCCCTGGTCGGGCTCGCCACCGTGCTGATCGGACTCGCCTGTCGGCGTTGGGTGCCGCGCATCCCCTTCATGATCGTCGCCATGCTCGGCGGCAGCCTGGTGGCGCTGGGGCTCGATCAGCTGTTCGGGGCGGCGCGCACCGGCATCGTCACCGTCGGCGCCCTGCCCTCGACCCTGCCGCCACTCTCGGCGCCCTCGCTCACCTTCGACCACATCCGCGAACTCGCCCCGGTGGCGCTGGCGGTGACCCTGTTCGCGCTCACCGAGGCGGTGTCGATCGGGCGCGCGCTGGCCGCGCGCGGCGGCTACCGCATCGACGGCAACCAGGAGTTCATCGGCCAGGGGCTGTCGAACCTCGCCGGCTCCTTCTTCTCGGGCTATGTCGCCACCGGTTCGTTCAACCGCAGCGGGGTCAACTACGAGGCCGGCGCCCGCACCCCGCTGGCGGCGATCCTCGCCGGCGTGCTGCTGATGGTGATCGTGTTGCTGGTCGCGCCGCTGGCGAGCTATCTGCCCAAGGCGGCGATGGCCGGGGTGCTGTTCCTGGTCGCCTGGGGGCTGATCGATCGCGCCGAGATCCGCCATATCCTCCACGCCTCCAAGCGCGAGACCGCGGTGCTCGCCGTCACCTTCTTCTCGGCGATCCTCCTCGAGCTGGAGTTCGCGATCTTCGCCGGGGTGCTGCTGTCGCTGGTGCTCTATCTCGATCGCACCTCCAAGCCGCGGATCCATACCCGCGCGCCCGACCCGCGTCTGGCCCATCGCGCCTTCTCCAGCGACCCGGAGCTGCCGCAGTGCCCGCAGCTGCACATCATGCGGGTCGATGGCTCGCTGTTCTTCGGCTCGGTGCCCCATGTCGAGCAGGCCTTCGACCAGCTGCGCAGCCAGCACCCGGAGCGCAAGCATCTGGCGCTGGTGTGCAGCGGCATCAACTTCGTCGACTACCAGGGCGGCCAGGCGCTGCTGCAGGAGGAGCGGCGCCGACGCCTCGAGGGCGGCGGCATGTATCTGATCCACGTCAAGCAGGGGCTGTGGGACGCGCTCGAGCGCTACGGCTGTTTCGAGGAGACCGAGGCGCGCAACGTCTTCCAGTCCAAGACCGCGGCCATCCGCGCCATCTACCAGAAGCTCGACAAACGGGTCTGCGCCGGCTGCGAGCAACGTATCTTCCAGGAGTGTCATCCATCATGAAGGCGATGATCCTCGCCGCCGGGCGCGGCACCCGCATGCGCCCGTTGACCGACCACACCCCCAAGCCGTTGCTCGAGGCCGGCGGCCGGTCGCTGATCGTCCATCACATCGAGCGTCTGGCCACGGCGGGTATCCGCGAGCTGGTGATCAACCACGCCCATCTCGGCGCACAGATCGAGCGCGCGCTCGGCGACGGCTCGGGCCTCGGAGTGGAGATCCGCTACTCGCCCGAGGAGCGCGCGCTGGAGACCGGCGGCGGCATCCGCCGCGCCCTGCCGCTGCTCGGCGACGCGCCCTTCCTGGTGGTCAACGGCGATGTCTGGTGCGACCTCGACCCGGGCGCACTGCGCCTCGCCCCGGGCGATCTGGCGCAGCTCGCGCTGGTCGACAACCCGCTGCACCACCCCGAGGGCGATTTCTCGCTGGATGACGGACGGGTGCGCGATGACGCCGCGCCGCGCCTGACCTTCGCCGGGATCGGGCTCTATCACCCGGCGCTGTTCGCCGAGCAGCCCGAGGGCGCCTTCCGGCTCGCGCCCCTGCTGCGCGCGGCGATGGCCGACGACCGGGTGGGCGGACTGCACCATCGCGGACGCTGGTTCGACATCGGCACCCCGGAGCGTCTCGCCGCGCTCGACGCCCTGCTGCGCGAGCGCGGCTGAACCGACGGCGGCTGCGGGAATCGAACCCGCCGCCGCACGCCCGGGCGCGCGAGCGGTCCTCAGTCCGCGGTGGTGCCCTGACCGAGCACGGCGCCACCGTCACCGAGCGGCTCGCCGTAGAGGTCGAAGGGACTGGTGTGGAAACGCGCGGCGGTCCGCTCCACCGAGCCGTCGAAGCGCGGGTCCTGCGGCCGCTCGTGAGCATTGATGTAGGCGGCGACGTCCCAGGCCTCCTGGGGAGTGAGTCGCACCGTATCGAGCAGCGGCATGTTGGCGGCGATGAAGGCCGCGGCGGTATCGACGCGATGCATGCCGGCACCCCAGTTGTAGGAGCGTGGCCCCCACAACGGCGGGAACACCACCTCGCCCTCGACCAGCAGCCCCTCGCCCTCGGCGCCGTGACAGAGCGCACAGTGCTCGGCGTAGAGCGCCGCGCCACGGGTGCGGTCGAAGCCCTCGGCGGGCGGCTGCAGACGCGGATAGCCGCGCCCGGACATCGCGGTGTCGCCGGTCGGGGCGCCAGTGGCGAGCCAGTAGATGTAGGTCTGCAGGGCGTCGATCACCACACTGTTGGTCTCCGGCACCTGGCCGCTGGCGCTGTCCTGCGCGTTCATCGAATAACGGAAGCAACCCTGGATGCGCTCGGCCATGGTGTCGACCCGCTGGTTCTTGCCGCGATAGGCCGGATAGGCCACCCAGGCGGCCCACATCGGCGAGGCGTCGGCGCGACGGCCATTGTCGAGATGACAACCGGCGCAGGTCTGGTCGTTGCCGACATGGGACGCCGAGCGCGGATCGGTGTTGGTATGACGGAACAGTCGCGCGCCGAGTCGCACCATCTCGCCGAACGGCCCCTCGGGCAGCGCATCACGGCCCGGCGGGGTGAAGCGCGACGCGGCCTCGGCGCGCCCGGCGGGCACCGAGCCGAGGTGTTCGGGCACGGCGGCGTCCGCGCCAGCCACCGCAGTCGCGGGCGTGCTGGCGCTGGCGGTCACGGGCGCCGGCGCCGGCGCCGGCGCCGGATCGGGGAGATCGTCGACGGGATCGGCGACGGCCAGCGGGCGGGTCGCGAAATAGGCCGCAAGCGCGCGCTGCTCGTCGGCGTCGAGTCGCCCGGCGACGGCGCCCATCAGCGCCATCGGCTCGCCGTGGCGCCGCCCCGCCGCCCAGGCCTCGAGCTGGGCGAGCAGATAGCTGTAGGGCTGCCCCGCCAATGGCGGGAAGACCGTGCCCGCACCCGTCCCACCGGGGCCGTGACAGCGTACGCAGGCCGGCAGGTCGCGCCCCGACCAGTCGCCGGTCTCGGCCAGCGCCCGGCCGGCGACGGCATCGACATCGCTCGGCGCCCTGGCGTTGGAGGCCGGCGCCAGCGCGCCGTAATAGGCGCTCACCGCGGTGATGTCGGCCGGTTCCAGCCGCTCGGCCCAGGGGCTCATCACCGGGTGGCTGCGCTGGCCGGCGCGAAAGCGCTCGATCTGGGTGGCGAGATAGGCCGGTTCCAGACCGGCCAGGCGTGCCGCGCCCAGAGCCTCGTCGCCGCCGCCGTCGGCGCGATGACACCCGGCGCAGGCGACGATGCCGCGCGCGGCATCGCCCTGCTCGGCGAGCGTTCGACCATGCTCGAGTGGTGTGGCGCCGGAGACGGTCGCGGACACGGTCAAGAGCACCGTCGCCATGACGGCGGCGAGATGAGACATCGCGGGGTCCCTCCTGTCGGCGTAACGCGCGCCCTTACCAGGGCAGCATGCGGTGCAGGCCGTTGTCGCGACGGATGTACTGGTGCCAGAGCGCGGCGAGCACATGCACGCCGATGAGAGCGTAGAAGAACAGCTCCATCGGCTCGCCGTGCGGCCACGCCTTGACGAACGCGTGCAGCGCCGGCATCTCACCGATGATCGAGGGCACCTGGGTGCCGAAGAAATCGGCGGGGATGTCCTTGGAGGCGATGCGCAGATAGCCCGAGATCGGCACCAGCAGGGTGGCGAGGTTGAGCAGCACGTGACCGAGATTGGCGGCGAGGCGGCTCCAGGCCGGGGCATCGAGCAGCGCGGGCGGCGGCACCAGTCGACGCCAGGCAATGCGCGCCAGGGTCAGGCCGAAGACCAGGAAGCCGAGCGACATGTGCAGGTTCAGCCACATCATCCGCAGCTCGGACTCGCGCGGGGTGATCTCGCGCATGGCATTGCTGAGAAAGAGACCGAGCAGCAGGATGGCGATGGTCCAGTGGAAGGCCTGGGCAATCAGGCCATAGCGCTTGAAATCGGATGATTGGGTCAAGGTCGAGATCCTCTTGCGGGGTTGCGGGGGTAGCACCGGGATGAGCCGGCGCCGACCTGGCTGTGACCGGCGTACCGCCGCGGGCGGGGACCGGCGCGAGGAATTCTGGCACGCCCGGCGGCATGAGACCATGCAAACACAATGGAATCACGCCAGAGCACGGTTCAGCGCGCGTGTCGGAGAAAGAAGCGCAGCATCTCACTGGATGCGTCCGGACCGCGCGGCTCGGTATAGCTCGCCTCGGCGGCACCACCCGACCAGCCGTGCCCGGCACCATGCACCAGCCACAGCTCGGCCTCGGCACGCCCGGCGACCTGGGGATAACAGGTACGGCTGAAGGCCAGTCCGGCCGGCGCGCACCCACGTTCGATCTCGACGGCGCCCTGCATCGCCCCGGCACGCGCCTGGGCGATCAGCGCCAGCGCATTGCTCGGATTGACCCGGGTGTCGCGATCCCCGTGGAAGACGATGGTCGGACAGGCCGGCAGCGGTCCATGCGCTGGCGGCGAGGCGCCCTGGCGCATCACCGTCATCGCCGAGATCAGGTCGTGGGCGCAGCCGGCGGGCAGCCCTGAGTGCACCCCGAGCGCGACATAGCGCTCGGGATAGGCCGCCGCCAGGGTCGCGGCCATCGCCCCACCGGCCGAGAGCCCGGCGATGTAGATGCGCCGATCGTCCAGTCCATGGGCCATCATCACCGCCTCGGTCATGCCGGCGAGGATGGCGCACTCGCCGCGATCGCGTCCCTGGTCGGCCGGCTCGTACCAGTTCCAGCAGCTGGCGCCATTGGCCTCGGATGACTGTGCCGGATAGAGCGTAGCCAGTCCCTGGGCGGCGGCGCACAGGTGCATCCGCGTCGCGGTGGCGAAGTCCTCCGGCCCCTGGCCGCAGCCGTGCAGCATCACCACCAGCCCATCGGCACGCTCGGGCAGATAGAGCCGATAGCGGCGCACGCCGGCGGTATTGGCAAAGCTGTCCTCGATCCAGCGCCCGTGCGCGATCTCGCCACCAGAGGCGGCGGCGGGGTCGACCCGCCGGCACTCACCCTCGATCACCGCGGCATCGCCGTCGGCAGCCCCGCTCAACCCCATGGCGCGCTGCACCAGCGCGGTTGCCTCGGCCACGCGCCCGGCCTGGGTGAGCCGCGCGGCCTCTTGCATCGCCGACTTGAAGAAATCTGCCATAAGGTCCCCTGTCTACCGCGATCGATGCGCCTTTATCGTGGACGGATACGGCCCCTGTCCGGGGCGCACCAAAGGATCGAGGCTAGAGTAAGGCCGGCGTGGCCGTCAACGCGGTCCGGCCCAGCCAGGGCACGGCAGCGGGACGACCGACAGAACCGGCGAGAGGCCACGCCGGTTTTCAATACCCCAAAGGGCCGGGTTGCCGTACACGCCACGGGCTGAGACAGTGTTGAGTGCCCCAACCCGGGCGACCGCATCCACGAGGAGGGCCTGCATGACCCGATCGCACTCGCCCCAGGCTGCCGACCGCGCCATACTCGTCGATCCCTTCGGTCGACGTATCGATTATGTGCGGATCTCGATCACCGACCGCTGCGACCTGCGCTGTGTCTACTGCATGCCCGAGCGTCAGCAGTTCCTGCCGCGCGCGCAGCTGCTCACCCTCGAGGAGATCGCCCGGCTCGGACGCTGCTTCAGCGCGCTGGGGGTGAGCCGGCTGCGCATCACCGGCGGCGAGCCGCTGATGCGACGCAACGCGCTGTGGCTGTTCGAGCGGCTCGGCACCCTGCCCGGCCTCAACGATCTCACCTTAACCACCAACGCCAGCCAGCTCGCACGCCTCGCCCCGGCGCTGGTGGGCGCCGGGGTGCACCGGGTCAACATCAGCCTCGACACCCTGCGCCCGGCGCGCTTTCGCGCACTCACCCGGCGCGGCGAACTCGCCCCCACGCTGGCCGGGATCGAGGCCGCACTTGCCGCCGGCTTTCGCCGGGTGAGCCTCAACAGCGTGATCCTCAAGGGGCGTAACGACGACGAGGTCTGCGACCTGGTCGCCTTCGCCATCGAACGAGGCCTCGATATCCGCTTCATCGAGGAGATGCCGCTCGGCGCGATCACCGAGCACGATCGCGCCGCGCTCCATTATCCGAGCGAGGCGATCCGCGCCGACCTGGCGCGACACCACGAGTTGATCCCCAGCACCGCCCACGAAGGCGGTCCGGCGCGCTATTTCATCATTCCCGGCACCGCCACCCGGGTCGGCTTCATCTCGCCGCACAGCCACAACTTCTGCGCCGACTGCAACCGCGTACGCGTCACCACCGAGGGCCGGCTGCTGCTCTGTCTCGGCCAGGAGCACTCGGTCGACCTGCGCCGGGTACTGCGTGCCCACCCCGACGACGACCAGCCGGTCAGGCGCGCGATCGTCGCGGCGATGGCGCTCAAACCGCGCGGCCACGACTTCTCGCTGGTCGCGCCACCGCGCATCCGGCGTCACATGAACCACACCGGGGGCTGAGTCGTGGTCGGGACTCAGCCGACCAGCCCCTCGGGCTCGACCTCGGGGTCGGCGACCATCACCCGGTCGCGGCCGGCGTGCTTGGCCCGATAGAGGGCGGCGTCGGCCTGGGCGATCAGCGCCATCTGATCGGTGGCATGGAGCGGGAAGACGGCGAGACCGATCGAGATGGTGATCTGCTCGCGCTGCTCGCCCAGAGCGATGCGCTGCGCGGCAAAATAGCGGCGCACCGACTCGGCCCGGGCCATGCCCTGCTCGAGATCGGTCCCCGGCAGCACCACCAGGAACTCCTCCCCACCATAGCGACAGATCAGATCGAACTCGCGGAAGTGATCGCGCAGCGTGGCGGCGAGCGAGCGCAGCACTCCGTCGCCGACCGGATGGCCCCAACCATCGTTGATGCGCTTGAAGTGGTCGATATCGGCCATCAGCACCACCAGCGTGGATGCCTCGCGCCGCATCCGCGCCAGCTCGCGGGCCAGCGCATCGTCGAGATGACGTCTGTTGTAGAGTCCGGTGAGCGGGTCGCGCACCGCCTGCTCGGCCAGCTCCTGTTGCAGCTCGCTGATCTCGTCGAGATTCTCGCGCAGACGCTGGTTGGCCGTGCGCAACGCCCGCTCCATCGCCCGCTGCACGCTGATGTCGCGCTTGATGGCGATGAAACGCTCGATCTCGCCGCGCTCGTTGGCCACCGGCGAGATGGTCATCTCCTCTTCGTAGAACTCGCCGTCGCGACGACGGTTGACCAGCTCGCCGCGCCACACCCGACCGGCGAGGATGGTCTGCCACATCTCGGCATAGAAATGGCTGTCGTGGCGACCGCTCTTGAGCACCCGCGAGTGCAACCGTCGCCCCGGTTCCAACCGATAGCCGGTCTGACGGGTGAAGGCCGGGTTGGCATAGAGCAGGTAGCCCTCGACATCGGTGATGATGATGGCATCGGCGGCGGCCTCGATCGCAGCGGCGCGGATCCGCAGCTTGGCCTCCAGCGCCTTGCGCACGGTGATGTCACGCGTGATCCCGAGCACCTTGGAGGGCCGCCCGGAGCCATCGATCAACAGCGAGGTCACCACCTCCGTCTGTACCGATCCGCCCCCCTTGCACGGCTGCTCGATCTCGGTGAGAGCGAACAGCCCCTCGTGGTCCCCGGCGGCGACCCGCATCGCCCCCTCCAACAACTGCTGGCGCAGACGCGCCGCAGACTCGGTGGTGAGCGATGCGTCGATCGGCACGGACATCACCTCCTCCGGGCTGAAGCCACGCAGTCGCTGCACCGAGGGGCTGACATAGTCGAAGCGCCAGCGATCGATATCGAGCATCCAGATCACATCCCCGCTGTTCTCGGTGAGCAGGCGATGCAGCGCCTCGCTCTCGGCGAGTCGACGATGATCGCTCTCACGCTGCACGATCTCGCGGCGCAGCCGCTGGTTGAGGCTGTGCACCCGCCAGCTCAGCAGACCCAGCAACGCGGCGATCAGCAGCGCGGCGATCAGCGCCAGCACCACCCGCGGGGCGATATCGATCGGTCCGGGGTCATAGACGAAGCCATCGAGCGAGACCGTCTCGGGCAACATGCCGAGCCCGGCATAGACCTCGGCGATATGGCGCCAGCGACCGGGGTTGACGTGCCCGACCTCGATCACCTCGGGCTGGATCAGCCGCCGGGTCTCGGCGGCCTCGAAACGGTAGAACGCGGCATCGAGACCTTGAGTGTTGTAGTCGGCGAGGATCAGCGCGATCGCCTGCTCGGGGTCGCGCAGCGCCGCCTTCCAGCCGGCGAGACTGGCGGCGACGAAGTCGCGCACCAGATCAGGATGATCGCGCAGCAATGCCTTGCGGGTGAACAGCATGTCACCGTAGAGATCGATACCGTGATCACGCGCCGAGAACATCCGCGGAGCGGCCCCGGCCCGGCGCAGCCAGTAGGGCTCGGTGGTGGAATAGGCCGCGATCGCCGCGACCTCGCCGGCGAGCAACGCCGCCACACCGTCCTGATAGCCGCGGATGGTGAGCGCCTCGGCGGGGACCCCGATCTTCAGCAGGAGCGCACGAATCTCGGCGGCACCACGATCGAGCATCACCGGCTCGCCAGCAAGCGTCGCCAGATCGGCTGTGCCGTCGAGGGTCAAGAGCACATAGGGCGAGTGCTGGAAGATCGGCGCCAGGGCGACGACCGGCGCATACTGAGCGGCGAGCAGCAGCTCGCTTGCGGCAACCCCGAACTCGGCCTCGCCGGAGACCACTGCAGCAACCACGTCGGTCTCCGGGCCAGCCTCGCGAAAGCGCACCTCGATGCCGCGCTCGCGATAGAATCCGAGGTGCTCGGCCATGTAGTAGCCGGCGAACTGGAACTGGTGGCGCCACTTCAGCTGCAGCGTCACCGGTGATTCGTGCGCCTGTGCCGGGGCGCCCAGCAGGGATGCCAACATCAACCCCACGATCGGCAATCCGCGACTTCGGGGGCGAGCTGCGGCTGATCGACTGCTGGTCATGATCACCTCACTGTTGTCGCCCGAAGCAACGGCTGCGGGACCACGCACCAGACCACCGAGGGTAGACAGGATGCATCCACCCAGTGCTCATGACGCAATCACCGGTGTCATCCTCGCCGGTGGGCGTGCAAGGCGCATGGGCGGAATGGACAAAGGGTTGGTTGCAGTCGCCGGACGACCGCTGATCGAGTGGACACTGACGGCCTTGCACCCCCAGGTCGACAGCATATTGATCAGCGCCAATCGCAACCTCGAACGCTACTCAGCCTACGGCCACCCGGTGATCCGCGACCCACTGCCCGACTACCCGGGACCGCTCGCCGGCATCCTCGGCGCAATGCGCACCGCATCGACCGATTGGATCCTCACCCTGCCCTGTGACGCCCCCCTCCCGCCTCGTGACCTGCTCGCACGACTACGCACCGCACTGACCGAACAGGGAGCCGTCGTCGCCTGCGCACATGATGGCGTGCGGCCTCAACCCCTGCATGCGTTGCTGCCAACCGCACTGGCCCCCGATCTGGCGGGCTATCTCGCCGACGGGGAGCGCCGCTTGTGGTCATGGCTGACGCGCCATCGCCTTGCACACGCCCACTACAATGCCTCCACCTGGCCCGATCTCAACCTCAACACCCCCGAGCAGCGACACCACGCCGAGGCCAGACTCCTGGCCAGCAAAGACGCCGACGGGGCATCGCGCACCCTGTAACAGCGCCCGACACCACCCTCCTCTATCTATCTGATTGATTCAGCTTGAACTTGGCTGATCAATCCCGCCCGACACAACACCAAACCTGTCGAATTATTTGACACCGTTGCGCAGATCGCAGCGCGTTGGATCATAAGCAATTGATTAAAAAAATATAAACCGAATGCCATCAAAGGCACAATTCATGCTTGGTTGAGTTATGAGCCGCTGACGGATCGCCGGCAAAAACGCATGTTGAAAGGCTTGGGTTGCAACGCGGGCGGCTATCCAGCAGGTCTCAGGGATCGCGGAATCGATAAGCAAAAGAAACGGAACATGGAGTCACGCATGATGCAACACACACCCAAACTGTTGAGCGTCGCCTTGCTCGCCGGACTCTGCATGAGTGGCGCAGCGCAGGCCGGCAAGATCGCCGACATCGCCATCCTGATCGACGAGTCAGGCTCAATGGGCGGGGAACAGGCCTGGCTGTCGGGCGCGATCAGCTCGCTCGAAAGCCAGCTCATCTCACACGGCATCGGTGACGGCACCGACGGCGAGAACCGCTATGCGCTGATCGGATTCGGCGCCAGCTCCTCGGGGCAGACCGGCGGGGTGGGCATCGATGATCAGGCGCGCGAGAACGACACCTGGATGTCCGCCGGCACCTTCGGCTCGGCCACCGGCAACCTGGTCACCTCCGGCGGCACCGAGGATGGCTACTCGGCCATCGACTACTTCCTCGACAACTACACACCCCGCGCGGACGCCGCGCTCAACGTCATCCTGATCACCGACGAGGATCGCGACAACACCAACAGCGCGCTCGACTACAGCAGCATCCTCGGCGACCTCAACAGCATCAATGCCATGCTCAACGTCGTCGTCGAGGCCGATTTCGGCACCCAGACCGTCGGCAACCTGCTCGGGTTCGACAGTCAGGGCACCGGCTACCAGGCCGACGGCAACGGCGGCTTCACCATGCTCAGCGGCGCCTCGGCACTGAACGGCTATGGCTCCACCATCCCCGACTATGTCGACCTCGCGCTCGCCACCAAGGGCGCGGCCTGGGACCTCAACCAACTGCGCGCCGGTGGCCTGATGGCCGACTCCTTCAGCACCGCCTTCGTCAACATCAAGGCCACCGAGATCCAACAGCAGGTCTCCAACCCAGGGACCGTGCCCCTGCCGGGAACCCTGCTGCTCTCGGCGGTGGGCGCACTCGGTCTGGTTGCAAGCAGCAAGCGCCGCAACCGCCGCACCTGAGCCCTTCACTTCAGGCCGCCCGTCCAGGGCGGCCCCATCGCGCACATCCCCGCGAGCGGTCCGCCTCGTCTCCCCTCGTCCTCATCTCACAGTCGTCTTGCAACCCGCGCCTCAGCCCCCAGATCACGGTGCCGAGGGCTGTCGATCGAATTGACATAAAAAATTTGCCGACACCCCTTGACATCGTTTTCGGTCGATTCTACTTTACATAACGCAGGCGCTCATCGAGGCCTGCTGACTGAAACCGGGCGGTTCCACGGAACGCTCGATCCCATATTGCTCAATGAAGAGGATATGCACATGACGACCATCGACTTCTCCCCGCTGCTGCGTTCCATGATCGGCTTCGATCGCATGACCTCCGCGCTCGAGAACGCCTATCACTCGGAGCCCGGCGGCTACCCCCCCTACAACATCGAGCGGCGCGGCGAGAACGACTATCGCATCACCATGGCGGTGGCCGGCTTCTCCGAGCAGGACCTCGGGCTTGAGGTCAAGGAGAACATCCTCACCGTCTCGGGATCGCGACCGGAGCAGGCCGAGGAGCCCGGCGAGTATCTCTATCGCGGGATTGCCAACCGCAGCTTCGAGCGCAAGTTCCAGCTCGCCGAGTACGTGCGGGTGCTGGATGCGCGACTGGAGAACGGTCTGCTGCACATCGAGCTGCGCCGTGAGATCCCCGAGGCGATGAAGCCGCGCAGGATCGCCATCCGTGGCGCCGACGGCGAGCACTATCTCACCGACCAGGGGAGCGGCAAGGTCGAGGCCGCCTGATACCGGTGAGGGTCCTCCCGGACCATGCACCGGACCACGGGCCGGGCGCACGCCCGGCCCGTGCCGCATTCCCGGGGCGCCCCCGACCGGTCCAGCCCCTTGCTTCGCCCATCCCGAGGACATCGAGACAACCGATGAGGCGTTCCTCCGCGCTCCCCCGTCTCGCGCTCGCGCTCGTGCTGCTCTGCACCGCGCCGCTCCCCCAGGCCGCGCTCCCGCTGGCCGTCGACGGCCAGCCGCTGCCGAGCCTGGCGCCGATGCTCGAACGGGTGCTGCCGGCGGTGGTCAACATCTCCACCGTCACCGCGATCGAGACCGCCGACCACCCGCTGCTGCGCGACCCCTTCTTCCGCCGCTTCTTCGATCTGCCGCGCGAACGCAAGCGCGAGAACAGCAGTCTCGGCTCGGGGGTGATCGTCGACGCCCGCCGCGGGCTGGTGCTGACCAACCACCACGTCATCGACAAGGCCGACCAGATCCGCGTCACCCTGCAGGACGGGCGCGCGCTCGAGGCCAGCCTGATCGGCACCGACCCCGAGACCGACATCGCGGTGCTGGAGATCCCCGCCGCGGGGCTCAGCGCCCTGCCCTTCGCCGCCGCCGACACACTCGCCGTCGGCGACTTCGTGGTCGCCATCGGCAACCCCTTCGGGCTGCGCCAGACGGTGACCTCGGGGATCGTCAGCGGGCTGGGGCGCTCCGGGCTCGGCATCGAGGGCTACGAGAACTTCATCCAGACCGATGCCTCGATCAACCCCGGCAACTCCGGCGGCCCGCTGGTCAACCTGCGCGGCGAGCTGATCGGCATCAACACCGCCATCCTCGCCCCCGGCGGCGGCAACATCGGCATCGGCTTCGCCATCCCGGTGGACATGGCGCGCGCGATCATGACCCAGCTCGTCGAGCACGGCGAGATGCGTCGCGGCCAGTTCGGCGCGGCGGTACAGAACATCGATCACGCCCTGGCCGCCGCGCTCGGACTCGAGCACCGCGCCGGCGCCGTGGTCACCCGCATCGACCCCGACTCGGCCGCCGCCGCGGCCGGGCTGCGGGTCGGCGACGTCATCCTCGGCGTCAACGACGAGCCGATCGCCAACGCCAGCGACGTTCGCAACCGCTTCGGCGTGCTGCGGGTCGGCAGCCGGGTCGCGCTCGACATCGTCCGCGACGGGCGCGCGTTGCGCCTGAATGGGCTGATCGCCGATCCCTACCGCGACTACCTCCCCGGCGCGCGCATCGACGAGGCCCTCGCCGGCGCGCTGATCGGCGCCTTCGATCGCAGCGGCGGCGTCCCCGGGCTGCCGGTGGGCAGGGTCGAGCCCGACTCGCCGGCCTGGGCGGCGGGGCTGCGCGAGGGCGACCGCATCCTCAACGCCAACGGCGTGCGCATCGACGCACTGCAGACCCTGGCGCGCGTACTGCGCCGCGCCGGCGGGCTCTACAGCCGGAGCCTGCAACGCGGCGACGAGCTGGTGCGCCTGTCGCGGCGCTGAGACCATGACCGAGCAGCTCGATCTGTTCGGCGCCCCGACGGCGGCCGAGACCGTCGCCCCCGCCCCCCGGTCCCAACCCGAGCAGTCACTCCCGGCGGGGCTACGCCTCGGCACCTCGTCCTGGTCCTTCCCCGGCTGGGACGGAGTGGTCTATGCCGGCGCCCACCCCAGCAGCCGGCTCTCGCGCCACGGGCTCGGCGCCTATGCCGCCCACCCCTGGTATCGCACCGTCGGCGTCGACAGCGGTTACCATGCGCCGCTGCCGCGCGCGCGCCTGGCCGGCTATGCCGAGCAGGTACCGCCCGACTTCCGCTTTCTGGTCAAGGCCCCGGCGCTGGTCACCGATCCCTTCGAGCGGGGCGGCGGCGGGGTCCCCCAAGCCGCCAACCCCGGCTTTCTCGATCCGGCGCGCGCCACCGAGCTGGCCGTCGCCCCCTTCGTCGAGGCTCTGGGCGACCGCGCCGGGGTACTGCTGTTCCAGTTCCCGCCGCTCGGGCGCGCCCTCGCCGAGCAACCACGCCGCTTCGCCGAGGCGCTCTACCGCTTCCTCCACCGCCTGCCGCAGGGGCCCTGCTATGCCGTCGAGGTGCGCGATCGCGACCTGCTCACCCGCGATCTGGCCGAGGCGCTGCGTCACGGCGGTGCCCGTCCGGCCCATGCCCTGCACCCGCGTCTCCCCGACCTCGCCGCACAACAGCAATGCTTCGCCGACCTGCCGCCGGGTCCGGTGGTGATCCGCTGGATGCTCCACGCCGGGTTCGGCTACGAGGCCGCGCGCCGGCGCTACGCCCCCTTCGACCGTCTCCACGACCCCGACCCGGCCAGTCGCGCCGCGATCGCCCGGCTGGTGCGTGCGGCACTCGGCGCCGGCGAGTCGGTCTATGTGATCGTCAACAACAAGGCCGAGGGTTGCGCCCCGCTGAGCCTGGAGGCACTGGGGGCGGAGATCCTGGGAGGGGAAGGATGAGACGGCGACTCGACCCGATCCTGGTACTGGCGCTCGGTCTCGGCGCCCCCGGCGCGATCGCCGGGGTGGACCCGCTGCTCGAGGACGCGCCGGCGCCGCGACAGGACAAGCACTACAGCACCCGCCCGAGCCAGCGTCAGCCGGCACCGCCGCCGCTGATCATGCCGCCGCCCCGGGTCGAGGTCGTGGTGCCGATGCGACCAGCGCCGCGCCCCTGGCCACCACGCCCCTGGCCCCGACCCTGGCCGCCACGGCGCTGACCGCCCTCAGGCATAGCCCCCGGGGTTGTCGGACTGCCAGCGCCAGGCATCCCCGACCATGGCATCGATGTCGAGCACGGCCTCCCAGCCGAGCAGCGCGCGGGCGCGGCCGGGGTCGGCGTAACAGGTGGCGATGTCGCCGGGACGGCGGGCGACGATCTCGTAGGGCACCGGGCGTCCGCTGACCCGCTCGAAGGCATCGACCATCTCCAGCACGCTGTAGCCGCGTCCGGTGCCGAGGTTGATCGCCTCGACCCCGGGGCGCGCCTCGCGCAACCGGCGCAGCGCGGCGAGATGACCGCGCGCGAGGTCGACGACATGGATGTAGTCGCGCACCCCGGTGCCATCGGCGGTGGGATAGTCGTCGCCGAACACCTGCAGCCGGGGCCGTCGCCCGATCGCGACCTGGGCGACGTAGGGCATGAGGTTGTTGGGGATGCCGCGCGGGTCCTCGCCGATACGCCCGCTCGGGTGCGCCCCGACCGGGTTGAAGTAGCGCAGCAACGCCAGATTCCAGCGCGGGTCGGCACGATGCAGGTCGCCGAGCATCTGCTCGATGAAGAGCTTGGAGCGGCCATAGGGGTTGGTCGCCGAGAGCGCGAAGTCCTCGGTGATCGGCACCCGCGCCGGATCGCCGTAGACGGTGGCCGAGGAGCTGAACACCAGATCGCGCACCCCGGCCTCGGCCATCACCTCACAGAGCGTGAGGGTGGCGCCGAGGTTGTTGTCGTAGTAGCGCAGCGGCTGCTCGACCGACTCGCCGACGGCCTTGAGCCCGGCGAAGTGGATCACCGCGTCGATCGGCGCGGCGGCGAACACCGCGGCGAGCGCGGCGCGAGCGCGCAGATCGATGGCGTGGAACGCGACTGCGCGGCCGGTGATCTCCCGCACCCGATGCAGCGAGACCTCGCTGCTGTTGCTGAGGTTGTCGACGACCACCACCTCGTTGCCCGCCTCGAGCAGTTCGACACAGGTGTGGCTGCCGATATAACCGGCGCCGCCGGTGACCAGAACACGCATCGACTCTCTCCTCTCGATCAATGGACGATCCTTCTCCGAGCGCCCGCAGTCTAACCCAATCCCCCGGCGCCCTCAGCCACGCCCCGATGGCGCAGCCGCACCCGCAGCCGGCGCAGGGTATCGGCGTCGAGCGCATCGACGAACAGCACCAGGGAGCGCCGCCGCAGCCGGCCGACGCGCCAGTGCAACACCACCAGTCGGGGCGCGACGAAGCTCGCCGCACTGAGTCGCGCGTTCAGCTCGCGCCCGTCGCGCAACCACAGCCGCCAGCCGCCGTCGGCCTCCCAACGCGCCGCCACGAGCGACCAGGGCAGTCGGGCATGGACACGATCGAGCAGCGCGAAACCGGCGCCGAGCAGGATCAGCGCGGCCAGCGCCCAGCGCCAGTGGCCCAGCGGCAAGGCCAGCGCCACCGCAACGGCGAGCGTGTGCACGAGCAGGATCCAGAGCAGCAGACGGGACGAGCGACGGGGGCGGATCGACAGTGGCGGGAATTGGGTGGCGGACATCGGCGGACTCCATGAGGCTGGAGACGACGCCCGCGGGACCGGCACGCGGGGCAGAGACGCGTGCCGGAGGACGGCGTCAGTCGCGCTGTACGCTGACCACCGCGAGGATCCGCTCCACCATGACGGCGATCTCCGGGTCGGGCGCCTCGACGCCCATCATGAACCAGTCGTTGAGGATCTGGTCCTGCTCGCCGAGCAGGCGCTGGAAGGCCACGCGCCCGGCGGCATCGAGGTCATCGTAGCCGAGTTCGAGAAAGCGGGAGAACAGATGGTCGAGTTCCAACAGGCCACGGCGACACTGCCAGGCCAGGCGTTGACGCTCGGACGCGGGGGTGGAATCGGTCATGAACGAGGTTCCTGTGAAGCGGCATCGGTCGGACGCCCCGGCCCGGCGCGACAGGCGGCGGGCCGGGGACGGCATGGTCGCGCGGGCCTAGATCCCCTTGTCGAGCATCAGGTCCTTGATGTGACCGATGGCGCGGGTCGGGTTCAGGCCCTTGGGGCAGACCTCGACGCAGTTCATGATGGTGTGGCAGCGGAACAGCTTGTAAGGCCCGGTGAGGGCGTCGAGCCGCTCCTCGGTGGCCTGGTCGCGGCTGTCGGCGAGGAAGCGCCAGGACTGCAGCAGCGCCGCCGGACCGTGGAACTTCTCCGGATTCCACCAGAACGACGGACAGGCCGTCGAACAGCAACCGCAGAGGATGCACTCGTAGAGTCCGTCGAGCTTGTCGCGATCGGCCGGCGACTGCAGGATCTCCTGCTCCGGCAGCGGATCGTTGCGCACCAGATAGGGCTTGACCGCACGATACTGCTCGTAGAACTGGGTCATGTCGACGACCAGGTCACGGATGATCGGGCGACCCGGCAGCGGGCGCACCTTGATCGACCTGCCCAGCTCGGCGACCGGGGTGACACAGGCCAACATGTTGCGCCCGTTGACGTTGACGGCGTCCGATCCGCACACCCCCTCGCCGCAGGAGTGACGGAAGCTGAAGCTCTCGTCCTGCTTCTTGATCTCCAGCAGGGCGTCGCGAAGCATCATGCCCTGGAAGGGCTCGACCTCGAAGTCCTGCATCCGCGGCCGTTCGTCGATGTCCGGATTGTAGCGATAGACGCTGATTTTCATGCTCGGTACCTGATGGGGTCGGGGCGGTGAACGCACGCGGCGCCGCCCCGACCGGAATGGAGTTCAACCAGCGCCGCGCCCGACGGCCCGGCAAACGGACCCTGGACGCGGCGGCGCGAGGCGGGGCTCAGTACACCCGTTCCTTCGGCGGGAAGGACTCGACGGTCAGCGGCTTGGTGCGCACCGGCTTGTAGTCCATGCGATCGCCCTCGCGATAGTAGAGACTGTGCTTGAGCCAGTTCTGGTCGTCGCGATCGGGGTAGTCGGGGCGCGAGTGGGCGCCGCGGCTCTCCTGGCGCTTGAGCGCGGAGACGGCGATCGACATGCCCACGTCCATCATGTTCTCGAGCTCGAGCGCCTCGATGCGCGCGGTGTTGAACACCTTGGAGTGATCGTGCAGGCGCACCTCGGGCAGACGCTCGCGCAGCTCGCAGAGCCGCTCGTAGCCCTCGGTCATGATCTCCTCGGTGCGGAACACCCCGGCGTGGTCCTCCATGCACTTGCGGAACTCGGCGCGCAGCTGCGACACCGGGATGCCCTCGCCCTTCTGCTCCCAGCGGGTCAGGCGCGACATCGCCTGCTCCAGGCTGGCCGAGTCGGTGGTGCGCTGATAGGGGTTCTCGCGCACGTAGTCGATGATGTTCTTGCCCGCCAGGCGGCCGAACACCAGGATGTCGAGCAACGAGTTGCCGCCGAGACGGTTGGCGCCGTGCACCGAGGCACAGGCGCACTCGCCGGCGGCGTAGAGCCCGGGGACGATCTCCTCGGCGCCGTGACCGGCGGGCACCGCCACCCGACCGAAGCGGTCGGTGGGAATGCCGCCCATCGCGTAGTGGGCGGTAGGGAAGACCGGGATCGGCTCGCGCACCGGGTCGGCGCCGGCGAAGATCTTGCTCGACTCGCGGATGCTCGGCAGCCGCTTGGAGATGATGTCCTCGCCGAGGTGGTCGACCTTGAGCAGCACGTGATCGCCGTTGGGACCGCAGCCGCGACCCTCCTTGACCTCGGTGACGATGGCGCGCGAGACCACGTCGCGGCTGGCGAGGTCCTTGGCACGCGGGGCATAGCGCTCCATGAAGCGCTCGCCGTCCTTGTTGATCAGATAGCCGCCCTCGCCGCGCACGCCCTCGGTGATCAGCATGCCCTTGCCGGCGATGCCGGTGGGATGGAACTGGAAGAACTCCATGTCCATCAGCGGGATGTCGGCGCGCAGCGCCATCGCCACGCCGTCACCGGTGTTGATGTGGGCGTTGGAGGTGGTGCGGAACACCTGGCCGAAGCCGCCGGTGGCGAGCAGCGTCGCCTTGGCCTCGATCAGCATCGGCTCGCCGGTCTCGATCTCGAGCACCAGCGCACCGCAGATCACGCCCTCGGCATCGCGCACCAGATCGAGCGCGAAGAACTCGTCGAAGAAGTGGGTGCGCGAGCGGATGTTCTGCTGATAGAGGGTGTGGAGGATGGCGTGACCGGTGCGGTCGGCCGCGGCACAGGTGCGCGCGGCCTGGTCGCCACCGAAGTTCTGGCTCTGGCCACCGAACGGACGCTGGTAGATCTTGCCGTTGTCGAGCCGCGAGAAGGGCACGCCGGCGTGCTCCAGCTCGTAGACGGTGGGGATGGCCTCGCGACACATGAACTCGATGGCGTCCTGGTCACCGAGATAGTCCGAACCCTTGACGGTATCGAACATGTGCCAGTGCCAGGAGTCGGGCAGCACATTGGCCAGCGCGGCGTTGACGCCACCCTGCGCGGCGACGGTGTGCGAGCGGGTCGGGAAGACCTTGGAGACCACGGCGACGCGCACGTCGGCGCTCGCCAGCTGCAACGCGGCGTTGAGGCCGGCGCCACCGGCTCCGATGATCAGCGCGTCGAAATGGCGTGTTGGGATACTCATGCGTGACCTTACTCCCCGAGACCGGCGGTAATGATCGCCTTGAAGGCCCACAGGCCGGAGGCGACGAAGATGAAAGCGAACAGGGTCAGCAGCGCGACACGGGCGCCGAGATGATGGACATAGTCGATCAGCACGTCACGGATGCCGATCCAGGCGTGCGCGAGCAGCAGCGGCAGGAACAGCAGCCAGCCGGCGGTGACCCAGGGGGTGGTGATCCAGTCGACCAGCGCGGCATGATCGGCCGGCGCGGCGAAGCTGAAGAACACCAGGACATAGCCCAGGAACAGGGCGAGATAGACGGCCGAGGCGCGCTGGATCAGCCAGGCCATGAGACCGGAAGCTTGTCGACTCATCGGAAGGTCCCTCCCAGGGCGATCACGGCAACCAGCGCGGCCAGGGCGGCGAGCAGCGCGGTCCAGGCGGTGGCGCGCGCCACCGGACGGTCGAGCCCCAGGCCCAGGTCGAGCACCAGGAAGCGGATACCGGCGATCAGATGGTGGAGCAGGCTCCAGATCATCAGTGCGAGCGCCGCCTTGATGAACCAGGAATCGAACAGCGCCGCGGCGAGGGCGAAGCCCTCGGGATCGGACAGCGCGCGATCGAAGAGGACGGCGGCGACCGGGATCGCCAGGATCATCAGCACCCCGCTGACACGATGCAGGATGGAGACGAATGCTGGAATCGGCAGCTTGATCCGCCACAGATCCAGAAAGACAGGTCTAGTGATGTGCATTCTCGAACCTTTGGTGATGCGCAGGGTGCACGCCGATCATTCGACCACCGGCGTTTGCGCGGTTCTGGTAAGTTGTCAGCAAACGAAGAGGTCCCAGCGGCGGGCCAGTGCGGGTCGGCGATCTACCGCATCCGGTTCGTGGTCCGCAACAGGATATCCGGGCCTCTTCGGCACCATCAATCGTTTTCGTCGATACTCGCTCTCGGCAGCAGTAGCGCGAGCGCCCCGAACAGGAGCGTCGCCCCGAGCAGGAACAGGTGCAGGTTCACCGCACCGCTCAGCGCCAGCCGCGGATCCACGCCAAGGGGTACCAGCGCGGCCACGGCGGCGAGCTCATAACTGCCACTGCCAGCGATGCCATGGAACGGCAATACGCTCGAGAGTTCCGCCCCCATCACGCCGGCCAGCACGCGCCAGAAGTCGACCGCCATGAAGTGCTGGAGCACGCCGGCGAAGGCGGCGAACTTCAGCGACCAGCTCGCGGCGGTCCACAGATAGACGCGTGCAACCACGCCGAGATCGCGCGGCGCGGCCTCGGCCACCCGCGCCAGCGCACGGCCCGGTCGGGAACGCGGCGACCAGCGCGCGCCGCCACGGCCCACCCAGGCGAGCACCACCAGCATGGCCAGCCAGCACCCGGCAAGTCCCCACCAGATCCAGGATGGATGACGCAGCGACAGGATCCACAGCCCGATCAACCCCAGAAAATGCAGGTCGAGCACGCGGATCCACACCAGCGAGAAGGCGGCCCCGAGGAAATCGTGACCGAAATAGCGCCGCATCAGCCAGGGGAAGACCAGCTCGCCGGCGCGCATCGGCAACAGATTGTTCGCGACATTGTGCAGCACGCTCAGGCGCAGCACCAACACGAAACGCCCTTCGAGGCGCCTGACATAATACTCGTAGACGCGTACTGCGCGCAGCACATAGCTCAATGCCAGCAGCGCGACCAGCCAGATCAGGGTCAGCGGCGGGAAGCTCGCCCAGGGCGCGAGCAGGGTCGACCAGCCCACCGCCAGCTCGACCGTGACCAGCAACGCGACCAGCAGCAGCGCGCCGATCAGCCAGTCGCGCAGCCGCCCGAGACGCAACGACATCGCGCGCTTCATCGACGCTTGCGCTTGCGTCTGCGCTTCGGCGGATAGATCGGCGCCTCGCCCGGAGGACGGGTCTTGAAGCGCCGGTGCACCCAGAAGTACTGCTCCGGCATCGCCCGCACCTCGGCCTCGATCGCCCGGTTCATGTGCGCGGTATCGGCCTCGCGGTCGCCCGTCGGGAAGTCCTCGAGCGGCGACGCGAAGCGCAGCTCGAGCCCCCGCCCCCAGGGCAGATAGCGCGCGAAGGTCGGGATCACCTGGGCGTCGGACATCGCCGCAAAACGCCCGAGCATGGGCACGGTCGAGGCACTCACCCCGCAGAAGGGCACGAACACCCCGTTGCGTCCGCCGTCCTGGTCGGGCAGATAGAAGAAGGGGATGCCCTCGCGCAGCGCGCGGATCAGGCCGCGCAGATCGTCGTGACGCTCGATCGAGCGGCTGCCGTACTGACGCCGGGCACGACGCACCTGCCAGTCGACCACCGGGTTGCGGATCTTCTGGTACATGTAGACGCCGGGATGGACCAGTGCGGTGAAGGCCGCGCCGCCGAGTTCCAGCCCGACGAAGTGCGGCACCAGCACGATCGTCGCGCGCCCCTCGGCCACTGCGTCATCGATCCGCTCGCGCCCTTCGATACGCACCAGTCGCTGCAGCCGCGCGCGCGAGATGCCCCAGCCGACGCCCTGACTGAGCGCAGCCACGCCGAGCCAGCCGAAGTGCGCGCGCAGCACCCGCTCACGCTCGGCCGGGGTGCGATCGGCGAGACAGATGGCGAGATTGCGTCGGGCCACCTCGCGCCGTTCGCGCGCGAGCAGGTAGCCGAGCCGCCCGGCCAGCGAGCCGAGCGCCCAGAGTACGGGGAATGGAAGACGCCCGAGGGCGTAGATCAGCCCCAGCAGCAACCAGCTGGGCCAGTGTTTCGGGTGCGCAAGCATCAGTTCTCGAACTTGAAGAAGATATCCGCACCCTGGCTCTCACCGGTCTCGGTCTGCAGCTCGATGCGACGCGAGAGATCGTACCGCAATCTGACCTTGTTCGGCTCATCGCCGAGACCGCTCTCGTATTCCATGTAGACCTTGGGCGCGACATAGGTCCCGACCGCGAGGCCGGTGTCGTTGATCCGGTCATTGTCCTGCGGCGCGATGCCGGTGACCAGATACTTGATGATCTCCGACTGGCTCATCTCCGGATCGGTGTCGGAGAAGAAGGCCAGCCGCGGGTCGCGCAGGGTGCCGAGCACACGCACCCCGGCCGAGGTGTCACCGCCCTCGCGCTGCGCCTGGAGCAACAGCCCGGGGTTGTCGATCACGCTCTTGGCATAGATCAGCCGGCCCTGCTCGATGGTCAGCGGCACCCCCAGCTCGGCGCCGAGCCCGAAGCCGGCGGAGAAGCGGTACTGACCGTCGATGATCTGCAGCTGGCCGTCGCCGAGCATGTCGCGCCCGGGACGCTGGCTCACCCCGAGCGCGCCGGCGAGCCGGCCATTGACGCCGAAGGCATCGATCGTCACCTCATCGCCGAGCACCAGCCGCAGATCGATGTCGAGTGGATAGGGCGGACTGGTCTCGCTGCCGGCGAGCACCACGTCGCTCGACGGCGAGACCGTGCCCGCGGGCAGGGTGCGGGTGCGGATACGCGCCTCCGGCACGCGGATCTCGCCGCGCAGCCGCGCCCCACTCGTACCCGCCTCGAGACGCAGTTCGGGCGAGACCAGGGCGAAGTACTCGGCGGTGTCGGCCACCGTCAGCCGCTCGCCGGCGAGGGTCACCCAGCCGTCCAGGGCGCCGAGGTCGGCGCCACCCTCGATCTCGAGCAGCCCCTTGCCGAGCCGGGCCGAACCGCCGAGCGTCAGCCGCTCGCGCGAGCGCGCCTCCAGCGTCAGCCCGAGGTCATCGACCTCGAGCCCGACCAGCGGCACCTCGAAGCCGACCCCGGCCAGCCGCGCCTCGCCCCTCACCCCGGGCGCGGCCAGGGTGCCGGCGAGCGCGAGACGCCCGCGCAGGGTACCGCGCATCGAGGCGATATCCGGCAACAGGTCTGGAACACGCGAGAAGTCGTCGAGATCGACACGCAACTCACCACCTAGCGATTGATCGGGCCGAGCCGGGGCGTCGAGCCGCCAGTCCGGCAGACGCACCTCGCCGGCGAGGGCGCCGAGCCCGCGCAGCGGCAGCTCGAGCCGTGCGACGAGCGCAGCCGGACCGGCCTCGAGACGCAGCGCGCTGCCCGAGAACTCGACCAGCGCCTCCTCCCCCCGGGTCATCAGGGTACGCAGCCGCCCGTCCTCGACCCGGGCCACCAACCCGCCGTCGAGCACCGTCGACTCGGCGCGCAGCCGGCCGTCGACGGCGAGCGTCCCGGCGAGATCGAGCGTGTCGTCGAGCGCCTGCTCGACCAGCCCGAGATCGAGCCTCAGTCCGTCGATCCCAGCCTCCCAGCCGGTCTCATGGAGCGCCGCGTCAAGACAGCCGCCCGAGCCGCCGCGCTCGCGCAGACACAGCGGCCCCACCCCAGCCTCGGGCAGGGCCAGGCGCAGCGGCGCCGGACGCGTCAGCGACCAGTCGCCGAGTGCCTCGCCGGCCACCCGCAGCGCCGCCAGACGCCCATCGTAGCGGCCCTCGGCATCGAGTCCACCGGCAAGGCCGAGGCGGGCCTCGAGCAGCTCACCGGCGAGTTCGGCATCGAGCCGGTGCGCGGCGGTGGTCCCGCTCCCGGCGAGCGTCAGCCGCGACCAGGCACCGCCGAGGCTGAGATCACGGGCATCGAGCCGGATCTCCAGCGGCGCGGCGGGGTCGAGTCCGAGCGCGCTGTCGAGTTCGAGCCGAGCCACCCCCTGCCCCGCCACCAGCACATCGCGCGCCAGCGCGCGCAGCTTGAGGCGCGGATCGGCGACGCTGCCGCCGAGCCGAGCGGAGACGCGCAGCTGGCCGCGAGCGTCCGGCAGCAGGCTGCCGAGATCGGGCGAGTCGAAGCCGAGATCGAGTGCCAGTTGCTCGCGCGCCAGGCTGCCGGCGAGGCTGGCGCGGGTCGGCCCGGAGTCGAGCCGCAACCCGTCGATCTGCAGCACCTCGCCGGCGAGCGCGAGCCGGCCGGCAAGCGCCACCGGATAACCGCGCAGGGTGCCGGCGATCCGCTCGAGCCGGGCATCGAGGCGCAGCCCGTCCGCACCCAGCCCGCCGTCGAGATCGATGGCGCCATCGAGCCGACCGCGCCAGGCCGGGTCGAGCACCCCGGGGTCGATCCCGGCGATCCGTACCGCGCCCTGCCATGCCGTCTCGGGCGCGAACGTCACCTCGGCCTCGCCACTGACCCGGCCATCGAGCCCGTCGAGGGTGAGCTGCTCGAGCGCGATCCGCTCGGCGCTGCCGGCACCCTCGGCGTGCAGCGCCAGTACCGGCAGACCCGGCCCCCGGGTGCTCGCCTCCAGCCGGTAGTCGAAGGCCGCGAGGTCGCCGGTGCTGGCCAGCGACAGCGCGACCCGATCGTCGAGCCCGTCGATCCATTGCCCCGGGTCCAGCCCCTCGCCGTCGAGCGCCAGACGCCAGCGCAACCCCGGCGCCCAGACCAGCTCGCCCTCGCCGCTGATCGTCCCGTCGAGCGTCTCCAGACGCAGACTGTCGAGCGCGACCTGGGTCGAACTCCCCTGCCCCGACACCCGCAGCTCGAGCGCGGGGGAGGACTCCCCCTCGATCGCCGCGGCAAGACGATAGGCGAAGTCATCCAGGGTGCCGTCGAGACGCAGCGAGCCCTCGGGGGCGCGCACCAGCGCCGCGCCGCTCAGCGGCCAGCGCAGTCGCGACCAGTCGGCCTCGAGCTGCAGCGCCGGCGGCGCCGGGTCGAGCACCACCCGACCGCTGGCGGCGAGCCGCGCCCCGGAGACCCGCTCGGTGATCTCGAGCGCGCGCAGCTCCAGCGCCGGGGCCTGCCAGTCGCCGTCGAGCCGCAGCGCCAGATGACCGAAATCGGGCAGCTCCGGGGCGCGGGCGTCGAGCTGTCCATCGAGGGTGGCGCGATCGAGATCGCCGGCACTGCGCAGGCTGGCGCTGAGCTCGACCGCCGGCGCGTCGGGCTGGATGTCGGCCAGACGCACCCCGGCCAGCTCCAGCGTCGCCGACCAGCGCGGCGCCTCCAGCACCCCTTCGATCTCGCCTCGGAGCAGCGCCTCGACCGTGCCGCTCAGACGCTGCTCGAGGGCGAGCCGGGCGAGATCACCCCGCGCAAAGCCCTCGCCCCGGAGCGCGATCGCGGGGTCCAGCCCGAGGCGCCAGTCGAGGGCAAGATCGAGCGGATAGTCACCACTCAGGGTCGCCCCACCGGCAGCACTGAGCGCGGCGCGCGGCTCGCTCAGCTCGACCTCCAGCACCTCCAGCGTCAGCGCCCCCCGGGTCAGCGCGGCGCCCAGCTCGGCGCGTTCGAGCACCAGCCAGGGGGCCGTCTCCGGGGCGCGGAGCCGCAGCCGCTCGAGGGTCAGCGAGTCGACCTCGACGGCCAGCGGCAGGCTCAGATCGGGCAGGGTCAGCGGCGTCGGGTCGGGCTCCTCCGGGCTCGGCGCGAGCGCGAGATCGACCCCGGCGACGGTCAGTGCGCGCACCCGCAGCCGACCGCGCAACAGCGCGCCGGGCGACCAGTCGAGCCGGGCGTGCTCGACGTCGAGACTGATGCCCTCGAGGCGCAGTGCCAGCCCGGTGAGGTCGAGCGGGCCGAGCACCCGCCCCTCGGCGCGCTCGACCTGCACCACCCCGGGGGCGAGACGCTCGCCCAGCGCGAGCAGGCCGTGCAGCCCGCGCTGGGTGCCGAGCAGCCAGCCGAGCAGCAACACCAGGACGAGCAGCAAGGTGAGCAGCGCGAGCAGCAGCCGGCGCGGCCAGCGGCGGCGGGGCCGCGCAGCTGGCGGGGACGGCGCGGCGGGCGGCGCGGCGCGGGCGGCGTCGTTCATAGGTCGGGACCGATCACGATGTGCAGCCGCGCCGGGGGCCAGCCGCCGTTGTCGTTGTCCTTGCTGAGCGCAAAGGCGAGATCGAGCCGGACCTGCCCGATCGGCGAGGCCCAGCGCACCCCGACCCCGGCGCTGTAGGCGAGCTGCTGATCGTAGTCGGGATCGAAGGCGTTACCGAAGTCGGTGAACAGCGCCGCGCTCCAGGGGCCGCGGATCTCGCGCTCGAGCTCGAGGCTGCCGACGGCGAGATAGCGCCCGCCGACGGTCTGACCGGTGAGCGGGTCGATCGGGCCCAGGGCATCGTAGTCCCAGCCCCGGATCGAGGCATCGCCACCGGCATAGAAACGGCGGCTCGCCGGCAGGTCGTCGACCGAATCGGCGAGGGTGGCACCGAGATCGGTGCGGGCGATCAGCCGATAGCGCTCGGCGAAGCGGCGCACCCACTTGAACTGGATCTGACCGCTCAGATAGGAGTGCTCGGCGAGCACGCCGCCGAAGGTGCCGAGCAGGGTGTACTTGATGCGATAGCCACGATTGGTGTTGACCGGGTCGTCGGAGACCGTCTTCGACCAGGAGATGTTGGGCACCAGCTCGCTGGTGCGTTGCGCCGGGGCGTCGTTGATGGCGACGTCCTCGTAGCGGAAGTCGAACCCGCCGGTGCGCCGCCAACCCTCGCCGGTGAGGCGCGAGTGGGCGAACTGCACGGTGTGGACCCAGCCCTTGCGACTGGCGGTATCGTCATAGACCGATTGCGGCCTGATGGTGAGATAGTCGCGGGTCGGGTCCTGGACCGGGATACGGTAGTCGAGGTTCCATTCCGAGTGACGCGGCGAGAGGATCAGCTCGGTGCGGAACTTGTGGCCCCAGCGATTGAGATAGCGCCGCCGCCAGTCCATGCTGAAGCGCGGCCCGCTGTCGGTGGCGAAGCCGACGCCGAGACGGTACTTGTTGGCCTTGTTGCGGGTGGCGATGACCTCGATGGGGATACGCCCCTCATCGTCGCGCGCCTCCTTGTGCGGCACGATCTCGACCTCGCTGTAGTACTCGCTGCCGAGCAGCCTGCTCTGCAGCTCGAGCAGCAGATCGGGATCGTAGACCGCCCCCGGGGCGAAGCGCAGATAGCGCTGCAACAACCCGTCATCGAGCAGGTCCTGGTTGAAGGTCACCTCACCGAGGTGGTACTGGGGACCGGTGTCGAGATGGAAGTGGACCGCCGCGCTGTCGGCCTCGGGGTCGACCAGCACCTGGTGACGGGGCAGGCGGTAGTCGAGATAGCCGTTGGCCGAGGCGGCATAGCGCAGCTCCGACTTGGCGCGCTCGTAGTCGGCGTGCAGCAGCACGTCGCCGCGCTGCATCGGGAAGCGCTCGGGGAAGGCCGGATCGTCCTCGCCGGGACCGCGCACCTGGTAGTCGACGGCGCCGATGCGCACCGGTTCGCCGGGACTCACCCGATAGCGCGCCAGCCAGGGACCGTCGGGCGGGGCGGACTGCTCGAGGGCGGCATCGATCGCCACCCGATACAGACCGAAGGGAGCCAGGGCGTCGCGGATCTGCTGCGGGGCGAGACGGTGCAGCGCGCGCACCCGCGGCAGATCGAGCCCGGCGGCGTCGCGCTCCTGATAGATGTCGAGCAACGCCAGGACGTTGTCGCGCTCCTTGCCCTCGAGCCCGCTGACCTCGACCTTCAGCCCGAGCGCCATGACCGGCGCCATCCACCCGAGCAGCAGGAGCGCCAACCAGTGACGGCCCGGTCCCGCAAGACCGGGAGAGTGGGCGTCGCTGGCGCGCCGCGCTGGCTGTGTCACGATCCGCTCCCCTCGCACGAGAATCCGATCCCCATTGATGATGCCGACGGCGCGGTCGCGCAGCGGACATCCGTCCCGCGATCGCGACCGATCATAGCAGAACCACCCCGCCCGACTCAGCGCCCCAACGCCTCGCGCAGCGCGCGCACCTCGGCGCGCAACGCCTGCAGCTCGTGCTCGAGCTGGACGCTGTCACGGTGCATCGAGCGCTCCAGCTCATCGCGTACCCCCTGGTGCTGGGCATCGTGCAGTGTCTGCATGGTGTCGACGATGATGCCGATGAACAGGTTGAGCATGGTGAAGGTGGCGATGAGGATGAAGGGGATGAAGAACAGCCAGGCCAGCGGATAGGCCGCCATCACCGGACGCACGATCCCCATCGACCAGCTCTCCAGGGTCATCACCTGGAACAGGGTGTACATGGAGGCGCCGAGCCCGCCGAACCACTCCGGGAAGCGCTCGCCGAACAGCCCGGTGGCCATCACCGCGAAGACGTAGAACAGGATCAGCATCAGCAGCGCGATCGAGGAGATCCCGGGCAGCGCCTTGAGCAACGCCTCGACCACGAAGCGCAGTCGCGGCGCCATCGAGATCAGTCGCAACACCCGCAGCACGCGCAGCGCGCGCAACACCGCCAGCGGTCCGCTGGCCGGGACCAGGGCGATGGCCACCACGGTGAAGTCGAACAGGTTCCAGCCACTGGCGAAGAAGCGCCCCCCCCGCGCATAGAGCTTGAGCAGGATCTCGACCACGAACACCGCGAGCACCGCCTGATCGATCAGGTGCAGCACGCCGCCGAAGCCGGCGACCAACGCCGGCGAGGTCTGCAACCCCAGGGTGACGGCGTTGAGGACGATCAGCGCGATGATCACGCGCTGGACGGGATCGGACTCGATCCAGGCACCGATCCGTTCACGACTCGACATACGACAGATTCTCCAGGTTCTCCATGACGAACGACGCCCCCGCCGGCACGAACTGGCGAGGGCGTATTGAAAGACGTGTTAGCGCAGGATGCGCGCCCCGGGCGGGCGCGCGGATGAGCGCACTCAGCAGGGCTCGGCCTGGTAGCCGGCAGCCTCCACGGCGGCGATCAGGGTGGCGGACTCGACCGCGCCCTCCACCCGCGCGCGACCGGCCTCGAGGTCGATGCTCACCGACTCGACCCCGGCGACCGCGACCAGCGCCTCGCGGACGCGACGCTCGCAGTGCTGACAGCTCATCCCGGTGATCTTCAGTTGCTGGCTCAAAGGTTGTTCTCCTGTGACGCGCGCTCGCGGCGCGCACTCGTCGTTGACCTCACCCGGCTACCACGACGGGCCGCCCGGGCGACTGATCATCCTGCCAGGCGCGCGCCGCACCGAGCAGCGCCACCTGCGGCTGCAGGATCACCCGCACCGGCATGCGCGTCATCAACCCGCGCATCCGCCCCTTGTCGAGAAAGCCATCGAGGAAGGCGCTGGCACGCAGCGCCTCGAGGTTGCGCGGGGCGATGCCGCCGCCGAGATAGACCCCGCCGAGCGCCATCTGCTTGAGCGCCAGGTCGCCGGCCTCGCGTCCATAGAGACGGAAGAACAGCGCCATCGTCTCGACACAGCGGGCATCGCCCTCGCGCGCGCCGACGGCGACCGCGGCCGGCTCG
Source organism: Marichromatium sp. PS1 (assembly GCF_041155115.1). Classification (NCBI taxonomy): domain Bacteria; kingdom Pseudomonadati; phylum Pseudomonadota; class Gammaproteobacteria; order Chromatiales; family Chromatiaceae; genus Marichromatium; species Marichromatium sp. PS1. The sequence continues at coordinate 1,054,192 of NZ_BAAFHB010000002.1, read as the reverse complement.
AGCACGGGTTGCGGTGACCGCCCGCCGGCGTACTCGCAACAGAAGGCGTGGAGGGCGCTGATGCCCATCCCGGAGACCAGCCGCTCCCAGCTCACCCGGGCGTGACGGCGCCGGAGGAATTCACGCAGCGCCCACTCACGGGCATCGGTCGCGGCGAACTCGGCGTGCCCGCCCTCGGTGGCGAAGGGATGATGGCGATGTCCGTCCCAGAACAGACCGGCCTCGCCGAGCCCGGTCCCGGCGGCGATCACGCAGCGGTTGCCGACGGCCCCGGGCTCACCCGGCTGGAGCTCGCAGACATCCTCCGGCGCCAGCGCCGCGATTCCCCAGGCCACCGCCTCGAGGTCGTTGAGCAACAACACTCGCGAGAGACCGAGCGCCCGCTCGAGGGCATCGGCGTCGATCTGCCAGGTCAGGTTGGTGACCTGGCTGCGGCGCCCCGACACCGGGCCGGCGATGGCGAACGCCGCACCGCTGCAGGAGACCGCGTGCGTGGCCAGATAATGGCGCACGATCGACTCGAGCCCCGCATGCTCGGCACTCGGATAGCGTTCGGGATGGTGCAGCACGAGACCACCGCCGGCGTCCGGCGCGGCGATGGCGAGCGCCGTCTTGGTGCCCCCGATGTCCCCCACCAGGATGCGCATGGCGCAGACCTCCACAGGGTGCGGACGGCGGCCTGGCGGGACCGCCGTCGGTGCGTGTGGCGGGGATGATAGCAGCCGCGCGGGCGACGATGACAGCGCCCCGCCGGCGGGCGGGGCGCACGGGCTGACTCAGTCGTTGCTGGCCGTCGGCTGGTTGGCGGCGGGGTAGCCGTAGTAGGGCTGACCGTAGACCGGCGCGCCCCAACCGTAGGGGGCACCCCAGGCGCCATAGGGGACGTGATAGGGATAGCCGTAGCCATAGGGGTGGTGATAGCCGTAATAAGGCGCGCCGCCATACCAGGGGCCACCCCAGGGACCGCCCCAGCCACCCGGGAACATCCCGAACGGCCCCCAGCCCCAGAAGGCGTTGGCGGACATGGAACCGAGCGCGGAGACACCCGCGACGGTGGCTGCAAGCATCAGTCGTTTCATGCGCGTCATCGCTCAACTCCCATAGATGATTCAGGGAAACGCCACCGGCCCCCGTCCCTGGGGCAGGCGGCGCGGTCGCGACAGGGAACCGCGACCCGTGGACCCGGCCCAGGCGTCATCCCTGGCCAAGGGCCGGAGGACGTCGCCTGAGGCCGTCCTCGGGGCTAGCCTAGGCCGCGCCCGAGACGACAGCGTTGACGTCAATCAATATTCGCTAATATTCAACTGCACGAGGATCAACGGCCATAGGTCTCGAGGATCTCGCGCGCCGAGACCGGCCGTCCGTAGAGAAATCCCTGCCCCGCCCGACAACCCTCGCGCGCCAGGAAGAGCACCTGGTCGTCACACTCGATCCCCTCGGCGAGCACCTCCAGGCCCAGGGTCTTGCCGAGACCGATGATGGAGCGCACCGTGGTCTCGTCGGCCGAGTCACGACCGATGTCGCCGACGAAGGAGCGATCGATCTTGAGCTGGTCGATCGGCAGTCGATGGATGCGCCCGAGCGAGGAGTAGCCGGTACCGAAGTCATCGACCGCGATGCCGACGCCGAGCGCGCGCAGCGCATGCAGGTGCGCCAGCGCGCGCTCGGCCTGACGCATCAGCATCGCCTCGGTGACCTCCAGCTGCAACGCCCCGGGCGACAGCTGATAGCGCTGCAACACCCCCTCGACACGCTCGACGAAATGCGCCTGCTCGAGCTGCTGCAACACCAGATTGACGGCCATGCGCGGCACCTCCAGCCCGCTGTTGCGCCAGGCGGCGAGCTGGGCGCAGGCCGTCTCCAGCACCCAGTCGCCGACCTCGCCGAGCACGCCGATCTCCTCGGCCAGGGCGATGAAGCGCGCTGGCGGCAACAGGCCCTGACGGGAGTGGTGCCAGCGCAGCAGCGCCTCCACCCCGAGCAGGCGACCGCTGCCGAGATCGATCTGGGGTTGGAAATAGAGCACGAACTCGTGCCGGCGCAGCGCGCCGCGCAGCGCGTGCACCAGCTCGAGCTGCGCGACCACGCCGCCGGCCATGTCGGCATGGAAGAACTGGAAGTCGTTGCGCCCGCGCGACTTGGCCTCGTACATGGCGATGTCGGCGTGCCTGAGCAGGGTGTCCGGGTCGGTGCCATCGACCGGATAGAGGCTGATGCCGATGCTGGCGCTGACCTGGAAGCGTTCCCTGCCGACCTGGAAGGGCGGGCCGAAGACCTGCAGCAACCGGTTGGCCACCCGTCCGGCGCGCCGCGCGCAGTCGGCGTCCTCGAGCAACACCACGAACTCGTCGCCGCCGACCCGCGCCAGGGTGTCGCTGTCGCGCAGCTGGCCTTGCATCCGCTCGGCCACCTCGCGCAGCAGCTCGTCGCCGGCGCCATGACCATAGCGGTCGTTGATGATCTTGAAGCGGTCGAGATCGACGAACAGCACCGCCATCACCCCATGATGACGGTGGGCGCGACTCACCCCCTGGGCGAGCCGGTCGTTGAGCAGGGTGCGATTGGGCAGGTGGGTGAGGGTGTCGTGATGGGCGAGGAACTCGAGCTTCTCCTCGGAGCGGCGCAACGCATCCTGCTGGCGCAGCAGCTTGCTCAGATCGAGCACCGCGCAAACGAACTGCGACGGCTCGTCGGCGTCGACGGCCAGTCGCGCCATGTGCAGCTCGCCACCGAAGACATCACCGCCATCGGCGAGGAAGTGCACCCCCTCGACCACCTCGCCCTCGCTCTGTCGCGCCCGACTCAACGCCGAGGCCAGCCGCTCACGATCGAGCGGGATCACCAATCGCTGCAGGAAATGATGACGCAGATGCCGGTTGCCCAGCCCGAACAGCTGCTCGGCAAGCGCATTGGCATCGAGCACCAGGCCGTTACCATCGACCACCAGCTGCGCCAGCGGCATTGCCGAGAACAGCGTGTTGTAACGCTGCGCCATGCGCTCGGAGGCGACCTGGGCCTCGCGCAGCTCGGCGTTCTGCACCTCGAGCTCAGCCTGATAGATGCGCAGCTCCTCGGTCAGCGTGGTGAGATCGATCTCACCCTGCCCGAGCAACCGACCGAGCCGGTCGAAATCGCCGCGCTCCAATGCCCGTCTGGCCTGTACATAGAGGTCTTGTGCCATCTCGTCCTGAGCGGGCACCTTCGGATCCTCGGAACCTGTCATTCTGGGGGACTCCTGCGTCCGTCGAGGAGGATCCGATCGTCGCACACTTGGCCGATCGCTTGGGCAGTCCCCTTGGTTCACAGGGGGAACTGCCGCATCCTAAGTGTGGGTGTGCGCCGAGCGTCGCCGGAACCGCAGCGGGTGAGCGGTGCTGTCTGGATGGCAACAGACACGATCAGGTGTGCGCCAGACCGAGCCGAACGATCGTCTCAGACAATCAGATCAATTTTTATTATCCATTTCACGCATCGGCCATCAGGACGTAATCTTAGCACCGTCGACACGCCATCCTCTTCGGGGCGCGACGATCGCTCAAGAACTTTTGACCCAAATCCCACAGCGACAACCATGGAGAATCGACACATGTTGCAAGATCGCACCGGAAGCCGCGTTCCTCAGGTCACCTTCCACACCCGTAGCGGACACGAGTGGGTCGACCTGACCACCGACGAGATCTTTGCCGGTAAGACCGTGGTGGTGTTCTCGCTGCCGGGTGCCTTCACCCCCACCTGCTCCTCCTCGCACGTGCCGCGCTACAACCAGCTGGTACCGATGTTCAAGGAGCACGGGGTCGATACCGTGGCCTGCGTCTCGGTCAACGACACCTTCGTGATGAACGAGTGGCAGAAGACCCAGCACGCCGATGACCTGCTGTTCATCCCCGACGGCAACGGCGAGTTCACCGAGGGCATGGGGATGCTGGTCGAGAAGGACGATCTCGGCTTCGGCAAGCGCTCCTGGCGCTACTCGATGCTGGTACGCGACGGCGTGGTGGAGAAGATGTTCATCGAGCCCGAGGTCGAAGGCGACCCCTACGAGGTCTCCGACGCCGATACCATGCTCGCCCACCTCGCCCCGAACGCGCCCAAGCCGATGGACGTGAGCGTGTTCACCCGCGACGGCTGCCCGTTCTGCGTCAAGGCCAAGGAGGCTCTGCGCAACGCCGGCATCGACTTCGAGGAGCTGGTGCTCAACGAGGACTACACCGAGCAGACGCTGCGCGCCGTGGCCAACGCCCGTACCGTGCCGCAGGTGTTCGTCAACGGTGAGCTGATCGGTGGCTCGGAGGCGGTCGAGGGCTGGCTCAAGGAGCGCGCCAGCGCCTGATCCGGGAGCACGCCGGAGGACCACAGCTGCCGACGCCGGCCGGCGTCGGCAGATTCGAGGGGGTCGGGCAACCCATGGGTTACCGACCCCTTTGCTATGGACAGGACCGCTCTCGGACCACCTGCTGCGCCCCATCCGGCGCCACGGGTATGATCCTCGGTCACAGCATTATCAGGAAGCACAATCATGACCCAGCATTTCGACCTGATCGCGATCGGCGGTGGCAGCGGCGGCCTGGCGGTGGCCGAGAAGGCCGCCGCCTTCGGCAAGCGCGTCGCCCTGATCGAGTCCAAGGCGCTCGGCGGCACCTGCGTCAACGTCGGCTGCGTACCCAAGAAGGTGATGTGGTACGCCTCGCACCTCGCCGAGGCGGTGCGCGACGCCCCCGGCTTCGGCGTCCAGGCCAGCGGCGGCGAGCTCGACTGGCCCAGGCTGGTGGCCGGGCGCGATCGCTACATCAGTGCCATCAACAGCTTCTGGGACGGCTATGTCGAGCGCCTCGGCATCACCCGGGTCGATGGCCACGCCCGCTTCGTCGACGCCCACACCATCGAGGTCGAGGGTCAGCGTCTCAGCGCCGATCACATCGTCATCGCCACCGGCGGGCGCCCGATCGTGCCGCGTCTGCCCGGCGCCGAGCTCGGTATCACCTCCGACGGCTTCTTCGCCCTGCAGCAACAACCCAAGCGCGTGGCCATCATCGGTGCCGGCTATATCGGCATCGAGCTGGCCGGGCTGCTGCGCAGCTTCGGCTCCGAGGTCACCGTGGTGGCGCTCGAGGACCGGTTGCTGTTCCAGTTCGACCCCCTGCTCAGCGCCACCCTGGCCGAGAACATGCACGCCCAGGGCATCGAGACCCATCTCGAGTTCGCCGTCGCCGCACTCGAGCGCGACGCCCAGGGCACCACCCTGGTGGCCCAGGACGGCACCCGGCTCGAGGGCTTCGACAGCGTGATCTGGGCCGTCGGGCGCGCGCCCAACACCCGCGACCTCGGGCTCGAGACCGCCGGCATCGAGGTCCAACCCAACGGCATGGTGCCCACCGACGCCTATCAGAACACCAATGTCCCCGGCGTCTACGCGCTCGGCGACATCACCGGACGCGACCAGCTCACCCCGGTGGCGATCGCCGCCGGGCGCCGCCTCGCCGAGCGCCTGTTCGACGGCCAGAGCGAGCGCAAGCTCGACTACGACAACATCCCCACCGTGGTCTTCGCCCACCCGCCGCTGTCCAAGGTCGGGCTGAGTGAGCCGGAGGCGCGCGAGCGCCTCGGTGACGTGCTCACCGTCTACGAGACCAGCTTCACCCCGATGCGCTACGCGCTCAACGAGCACGGCGCCAAGACCGCGATGAAGCTGGTCTGTGCCGGTCCCGAGCAGCGCGTGGTCGGTGTCCACGTCATCGGCGACGGCGCCGACGAGATGCTCCAGGGCTTCGCCGTGGCGGTGAAGATGGGCGCGACCAAGGCCGACTTCGACAACACCGTCGCCATCCACCCCGGCAGCGCCGAGGAGCTGGTCACCCTCAAGGAGCCGGTACGCCGTCCCGGCGACCCGCTCCCCGAGGGCGCGGCCTGAGGCTGCCCGCCCGCCGCCCGGCGGGCGGACCTCGCCGCGAGCGCGCCGATGATGGAAAAAATCGGCCCGGTCGCGGACAATCCCCGCTCGAGATCAACGACCCGGCCACGCCTCCGCCGGCGTCCCCAGCCCGAGCCCGACCCGCGCCATGCCTGCACCGCTAGACCGTCGTCTGTCCATCGCCCCGATGTTGGACTGGACCGATCGCCACTGCCGTTATTTCCTCCGGCTGATCAGCCGTCACACCCTGCTCTACACCGAGATGGTGACCACCGGCGCGCTGCTCCACGGCGACCGCGAGCGCTTCCTGCGCTTCGATCCGAGCGAGCATCCGGTGGCGCTGCAGCTCGGCGGCTCCGATCCCGCCGACATGGCCACCTGCGCCCGACTCGGCGCCGAGTACGGCTACGACGAGATCAACATCAACGTCGGCTGCCCCTCCGACCGGGTGCAGAACGGGCGCTTCGGTGCCTGTCTGATGGCCGAGCCCGGGGTGGTGGCCGACTGCGTGCGGGCGATGAAGGACGCGGTGGCGGTCCCGGTGACGGTCAAGAGCCGCATCGGCATCGACGATCGCGACAGCTACGGCGAGCTGGTCGACTTCGTCGGCGCCCAGGTCGAGGCCGGCTGCGACGCGCTGATCGTGCACGCGCGCAAGGCCTGGCTCTCCGGGCTGAGCCCGAAGGAGAACCGCGACATCCCGCCGCTGCGCTACGACGTGGTGCTGCAGCTCAAGCGCGACTTCCCCGCGCTCTCGATCAGCCTCAACGGCGGGGTGCAAGACCTCGACCAGGCCTGCGCCCTGCTCGAGACCCTCGATGGGGTGATGATCGGTCGTGAGGCCTACCACAACCCCTGGATCCTCGCCGCGGCCGACGCGCGCATCTTCGCCGACCCGACCCCGCCGCCGACCCGCCACCAGGTCATCGAGCGGATGCTGCCCTATATCCAGCGCGAGCTCGACGCCGGGGTGCCGCTGACCGCGATCAGCCGTCACCTGCTCGGACTCTTCCAGGGCCGTCCCGGCGCGCGCGTCTGGCGCCGCTGGATCAGCGAGCACGCCCATCTCCCCGGCGCCGGCTGCGAGGTGCTGACCGAGGCGCTGCCGCGGCGCATGCAACCCGCCGCCGCCGACTGATCCGGCGCCGCGGCCATGGACTGGGTGAGCCTGTCGCTGCTCTGCGCCCTCGCCCTGGCCAGCGCCGATGCCGCCACCAAGGCCTGGCTCGGCGCGCTCTCGGCCGCCGAGCTGGCGCTGGTGCGCCTCACCCTGAGCGGCGTGCTGCTCGCCCCGCTGCTCGCCGACCTGCCGCCGCTCGCCACCCTCGCGCCCGCCTTCTGGGGCTGGCTGGCGGCACTGGTGCCGCTGGAGATCGCGGCGATGCTGCTCTACATGCGCGCCATCCGCGACCACCCGCTCTCGCTCACCCTGCCCTATCTCGCCTTCACCCCGGTGTTCGTGCTGCTGGTCGCCTGGCTGCTGCTCGACGAGACGGTGAGCGCGCGCGGCGCCTTTGGGGTGGTGCTGGTGGTGGCCGGGGCCTGGCTGCTCAACGTCGGCCATGCCCGGGCGCGCGACTGGCGCAGCTGGCTGCGCCCGCTCGGCGCCATCCTCGAGCAGCGCGGCGCGCGGCTGATGCTCGCGGTGGCGGCGATCTACGCCCTCACCGCCACCCTCGGCAAGGGCGCGATGCAGTATCTGCCGCCGGCGCAGTTCGGCGCCTTCTACTTCGCCCTGCTCGGGGTCGTCGCACTGCTGGTGCTGGCGCTGCCGCGCCCGCGCCGGCTGCTCGCGCTGGCGCGCCATCCCTGGGCGGTGCTGGCGGTCGCGGCGCTGAGCGCGGTGATGGTCTACACCCACTTCCTCGCCATCGCCGCGACCGAGGTCGCCTACATGATCGCGCTCAAGCGCACCAGCCTGCTCTTCGGCATGCTCTACGGCGCGCTCTGCTTCGGCGAGCGCGGGCTGCGTGCGCGCCTGCCCGCCGGCGTGCTGATGCTCGCCGGCGCGGCGCTGGTACTGCAGGGATGAGGCGGACTCAGTGGGGCGGCTCGGCAAGGTCGCAGGACTGGGCTTGTCCGGCGAACACGGTCTCGAGCTGCTCGCTCACCCGCTCGATGGCGGGGTCGGCGCTGGTGTCGACGCGCACCAGCCGGTCGCACTCCTCGCCCTGCGGCGGCTCGCAGCGCGCATGCTGGCGCTCGAGCACCGCGAGCGTCGCCTCGGAGGCGTCGTTACCGGCGGCCAGACGCCGGGTGACGCGCTCGCGCAGCACCGCCAGCGGCGCCTCCAGCGCGAGGATGGCGAACCCGGCGTGATGACGCCGCGCCAGCGCAGCGAAACCGACGCGCCGCTGGTGCGCGGTGAAGGTGGCATCGACCAGCACGTCGTGGCCACTGGCGAGGATGGTCTCGGCCAGGTGCAGCAGCCGCTCGTAGGTCCAATCGGTGGCCGAGGGGAAATAGATCCCGCCATCGACCCCGGTATTGGTGCGCGCCTGCGCCTCGAGCCCGAACAGTCGCTTGCGCTCGACGTCCGAGCGCAGATGGACGAAGGGCAGCCGCTCGCAGAGCGCGCTGGCCATGTGGCTCTTGCCCGAGCCCGACAGCCCGCAGGCGATCAGCAGCCGCGGCCGTCTCGCCCGGGTATAGCCCTCGGCCAGCGCCAGATAGCGCGCGCACGCATCCCAGGCGGCGGCGCGCTCAGGCGCCGCCAGCCCCGTCTGACCGGCGCGGATCGCGCCGACCTTGGCGCGCACCATCGCCCGATAGCACTGATAGAGACGCAGCAGTGCCAGCAACCCGTAGTCACCGCCGCGCTCCAGATAGCCGTTGAGCAGACGCTGCGCCAACCCCGGCTCACCGGCGGCCTCCAGGTCCATGACCAGGAAGGCGAGCTCGCTGGCGGTGTCGATCCAGCGCAGCTCGGGGGCGAAGTCGATACCGTCGAAGATCTGCGGCTCGCCGTCGATCAGCGCGATGTTGCCGCGATGCATGTCGCCGTGACACTCGCGGATCCAGCCCTCGGCGCGACGCTGCTCGAGCAGCGGACGCAGCACCCGCCAGCGTGCCCGGGTCCAGTCCTCGATGCGTTGGAGACGCCTCAGCAGCGCCGGCGCCTCGACCCGCGCCCGGATCTGCTCGACGTTCTCGATCATCGGCGCGAGCACCATGTCGGGCGCCCCCCAGGGGGCATCGGGCGCGGCGGCCGGGATGGCGGCGTGGAAATCGGCCAAGCGCTCGGCGAGCCGGTCGATCAGGGGACCGTCGAGGGGGCGGTGCGCGAGCAACGCCGACTGCGCGAAACGGCGCATCCGTACCGCATACTCCAACACCGCGCCCGCGGCGCCGATGCGCGGGTGCGCGGCCTCGCCGCCGATCGCCACCACGTCGAGATAGATCGTCGGCGCGAGCCGGCTGTTGAGGCGAGTCTCCTCCTCACAGCAGTGACGACGCAACGCCAGGGTAGAGCAGTCGAGAAAACCAAGATCGAGCGGCTTCTTGAGCTTGTAGGCGAAGTCGCCGGCGAGCAGCACGTGGGAGATATGGGTTTCGATGTGCTCGATCCGATCGACCGGATGGGGATAGGCCTCGGGGCGCTGCAGCGCCGCGATCAGCCGGGGGAACTCACTGGCATCCATGACACCACCTCCAAGACAGCCGACGGTCTCGGTGACTGCCCGATCTTGAATCAAGTATAAGCATTGGTTAATACTCCGCCGCTTACACCCATCGCAACCGAAACGGAAGCACCCATGTCCATCGAACGTATCGTCTTCGCCGTCGCCGGCGCCTTTGTGCTGCTCTCGGCCATCCTCGCGGCCACCGTCAGCATCCACTTCCTGTGGTTCACCGGCTTCGTCGGCGCCAACCTGCTGCAGTCGGCCTTCACCGGCTTCTGCCCGCTGGCGATCATCCTCAAGAAGCTCGGCAAGACCCCCGGCCCGGCCTTCTGATCGGCCGCCGGGCGGCACCCCGCCGCCCGGCGCCAAGGCTCATGCCGGATCGACCGGCTGGGCCCACAGGTCGTGATCGCCCGAGGCGGTGATCTCGACCTCGATGAAGTCGCCGGGGTCGATCTCCCAGGCCCCCGGCACCAGCACGTTGCCGTCGATCTCGGGCGCATCGCCATAGCTGCGCGCCACCACCTCGTCTTCGTGCACCTCGTCAACCAGCACCGTCATGCGCTCGCCGACCCGCGCGGCGAGCTTGTCGCGGCTGATCTCGGCCTGGACCTCCATGAAGCGCTCGCGGCGCTCCTCGCGCTCTTCGGCAGGCACCGCATCGGCCAGATCGTTGGCCGCCGCGCCGTCCACCGGCGAGTAGGGGAAGCAGCCGACGCGGTCGAGCCGCGCCTCGCGGAGGAAGTCCAGCAGCGACTCGAACTCGGCCTCGGTCTCACCGGGGAAGCCGACGATGAAGGTGCTGCGCAGCACCAGCTCGGGACATTGCGCGCGCCAGCGTGCGAGACGCTCGAGCACCCGCTCGGTGGCCGCCGGACGGCGCATCGCGCGCAGCACCCGGGTGTTGCCGTGCTGCAGCGGCATGTCGAGATAGGGCAGGATCAGCCCCTCGGCCATCAACGGGATCAGCTCGTCGACCTGGGGATAGGGGTAGACGTAGTGCAGTCGCGTCCACGCCGGCAACTGGCCGAGCTCGCGCGCCAGGGTGGTGATGTCGGTACGCAGCGGTCGCCCGCCGTGGAAGCCCGGCGCGTACTTGAGGTCGCGGCCATAGGCGCTGGTGTCCTGGGCGACCACCAGCAGTTCGCGCACCCCGGCCTCGACCAGCCGTTCGGCCTCGCCGAGCACCTCACCGAGACCACGACTGACCAGGTCGCCGCGCAGGCTGGGGATGATGCAGAAGGTGCAGCGATGGTCGCAGCCCTCGGAGATCTTGAGATAGGCGTAGTGACGCGGGGTGAGCCGCACGCCTTGGGGCGGCACCAGACTGGTGAAGGGGTCGTGCGGGGCAGGCAGCGCCTCGTGCACCACCGCCATCACCTCCTCGAGCGCGTGCGGTCCGGTGATCGCCAGCACCTCGGGATAGGCGGCGCGGATGCGTTCGGCGCGGGCGCCGAGACAGCCGGTGACCACGACCCGGCCGTTCTCTTCCAGGGCCTCGCCGATCACCTCCAGCGACTCGCGCTCGGCGGCGTCGATGAAGGCGCAGGTGTTGATGACCACCAGCTCGGCGTCGTCATAGTCGTGCACCACCCGATAGCCCTCGGCGCGCAGCCGGGTGAGGATGAGTTCGGAGTCGACCGTGGCCTTGGGGCAGCCGAGGCTGACGAAGCCCACGGTGGGCACGGCGGCGGATGGGGATGAGATGTCCAAATGAAGCTCGCTGATCTGGTTGCGGTTGGGGACTGGCGGGCATTATCGCCCAGCCGAGACCGGGCGCACGTCATCGCGGCGACGCGTCGTGCTTGATCGTCCCCTGTATATCGGTAACGATAGCGGCGTTTGCCATCTAACGCGACGGCATCACGGGACACGCTTGAAGAGACGTGACACGGCCAGGACTCCGAGGCGGGATCGATACTGGCAGCGATCGCCCCCGCGCGCGCCAATGGCGCGGCGCGAACACGGACAGGCCGGCGCCCGGGCGCATGGCAACAGGAGGGTCGAGACAGATGAAGCACTGCAAACTCTGCAAGTTCAGCGCACTCTGCAACGACCTGCCCGGCGTCTGCGTCCTGATCCCGTACGTCGCGATCGCGGTCGTCGCGACCTCGCTCGGTTACCTCTTCGTGACCCAGGAGCTGTTGTAGCGGCGCCCACCCTATCCGTAGCGGGGGCGGGAGACGTCGAGCCCTTGCGGGCCATCCGGTCCCGCCCTCGCCGTTGCAATGGACCCACTGCACCATGGTCATCAACGACACCCTGTCCACGCCCGCCGAGACCGTCAGCGAGCCACCGCTCGCGGTCGCCGCGGGACGACGCATCGCCTTTCACCTCCAGGTCCGCTTCCCGGACGGTTTCGTCGCCTTTTCCACCTTCAAGGAAGAACCGATTCGTTGCACCGTCGGCGACGGCACCCTGACCCCGGCACTGGAGACGGCCATCGACGGACTGCTCGCCGGCAGCGAGACCGAGTTCGCCGGCGACGGCTCCGAGCTGTTCGCCACCTACGACGAGAACAATGTCTTCTGGCTCGAACGCAGCGAATTCCCGCCCGAACTCCAGCCCGAGCCGGGCAAGGTCATCGCCTTCGAGACCCCGGCCGGCCAGGAGACCAGCGGCATGGTGCTGGAGACCGAGGGCGAGCGGGTGCGGGTCGACTTCAACCACCCCTTCGCCGGACGCGCGTTACAGCTACGCATCGCCATTCTCTCCGTCGAGACCTGAACCCGGGCGCGGCCGGCGCCACCGGCCGCGCGCAATAACCCCGAACACCACCCGCTGTTTTCAATCCCCGCCGACCGCCTATCCTGTTCCGAGCCATGACTATCCTGCTAGCCAATCCCCGCGGTTTCTGTGCCGGCGTCGATCGCGCCATCGCCATCGTCGAGCGCGTCCTCGAACGCTACGGTGCGCCCATTTATGTCCGTCACGAGGTGGTGCACAACCGCTTCGTCGTCGAGGGACTGCGCGCGCGCGGCGCCATCTTCGTCGAGGACCTCGACGAGGTGCCGGACGACGCCACCCTGGTGTTCAGCGCCCACGGCGTGCCCCAAGCGGTACGGCGCGAGGCCGAGGCGCGCGGGCTGCGGGTGTTCGATGCCACCTGCCCGCTGGTCACCAAGGTCCACCTCGAGGTCACCCGGCACTGTCGCAACGGCATCGAGACCGTGCTCATCGGCCATCGCGGTCATCCCGAGGTCGACGGCACCCTCGGCCAGTGCGACCCCGAGGGCGCCCCGGTGCACCTGGTCGAACGTCCCGAGGACGTCGCCGGACTCGAGATCGCCGATCCCGAGCGCATCGCCTACGTCACCCAGACCACGCTGTCGATGGACGACACCACCACCATCGTCGCGGCACTGCGCGAGCGCTTCCCGGCCATCCAGGGACCGAAGAAGAGCGATATCTGCTACGCCACCCAGAACCGCCAGGACGCGGTCAAGACCCTGGCCGAGAGCTGCGAGCTGCTGCTGGTGGTCGGCTCGCCCAACAGCTCCAACTCCAACCGGCTGCGTGAACTGGCCGAAAAGCGCGGCTGCAGCGCCTATCTGATCGACGGCCCCGAGGACATCGAGCGCGGCTGGCTCGAGGGCATCTCGCGCATCGGCCTCACCGCCGGCGCATCGGCCCCCGAGGTCCTCGTCGAGCGGGTCATCGCCCAGCTGCGCGACTGGGGCGTGGAGCAGGTCGAGGAACAGCCCGGCATCCGCGAGCAGGTGGTGTTCGCGCTGCCGCGCGAGCTGACCAGGGAGCCGGCCGAGGACTGAACCCCGCCCCTCGCGCTTGCACCTCGACCGACCGAACCGCACCTAATGAGGCTGGAGGCGGCCAGACAGGCCGCCCCGGTCCCTGAGCGAGACGGCCCGGCGCCCGCCAGGCCGCGAGGAGAGGAGTTGCATGAGCGAGATCCTGGTCATCGGTGGCGGCGTCATCGGGTTGCTGACCGCGCGCGAGTTGGCGCGCGCCGGTGTCGACACCACCCTGGTCGAGATGGGCAAGACCGGCCAGCAGTCGTCCTGGGCTGGCGGCGGCATCCTCTCCCCACTCTACCCCTGGCGCTATCCCGACGCGGTCGGGCGGCTGGCCGCCTGGAGCCAGCGGGTCTATCCGGCGCTGGCCGCCGAACTGCTCGACGAGACCGGGATCGACCCCGAGCTCACCGTCAACGGCATGCTGGTGCTCGACACCGAGGAGCGCCAGCGCGCACTCGACTGGGCCGCGCGCCACGACACCGCCATCGAGGTGCTCGACGCCCGCCAGCTCCACGCCAGCGAGCCCGAGCTCGGCCCCCGTCCCGAGCAGGCGCTGCTGCTCCCGGGCATCGGCCAGGTGCGCAACCCGCGCCTGACCCGCGCGCTGCGCCGCGCCATCGAGCGCAAGGTGACGCTGCGCGAGCAGGAGGAGGTGCTGGAGCTGCTGATCGAGGGCGGGCGCGCGGTCGGGGTGCGCACCCCCAAGGGCGAGATCCGCGCCGAGCGCGTCATCATCTGCGCCGGCGCCTGGACCGCCAAGCTGCTCGAACAGCTCGGCAACAGCCCCGAGATCCAGCCGGTGCGCGGCCAGATGATCCTCTTCTACGCCCACCCCGGCCAGGTCCATCACATCACCCTGCACCGCGAGCGCTACATCATCCCCCGGCGCGACGGTCGCATCCTCTTCGGCTCGACCCTGGAGCAGGCCGGCTTCGTCAAGCGCACCACCGCCGAGGCCAAGGAGGAGCTCTATCGCGCCGCCGTCGAACTCTACCCGCTGCTCAAGCGCACCCCGATCGAGGACCACTGGTCCGGACTGCGACCCGGCTCGCCCAGCGGCATCCCTTATATCGGCGCCTACCCCGGCATCGACGGGCTCTATTTCAACGCCGGCCACTACCGCAACGGCCTAGTCACTGGCCCGGCCTCGGCCCGCCTGCTCACCGACCTGGTGCTCGAGCGCGACCCCATCCTCGACGCCGCGCCCTATGCGCTCGACGCCGCGCGGGACTGATCGAGGGCGATCAGCCGCCAGCCGCCAGCCGCCAGCCGCCGGGATGATGAACCGTGAAGATAACGTCTTGCCTGTCAATCGACGATCATGCAACACCTGCCTCCCCGACTGGAGGCTGGAAGCTGATCGCTGGAAGCTGGTTCGAACCGCAAAGACACAAAGCACGCAAAGGGGAGAAAAGCCTTCAGCGACCAGCCTCCAGCCCGTCGGTTGGGTTGCTCATGCACTACCTGATCGACGAATCGCCGGGATGCCAGGACGGGCAACCCAACATCGTCATCAGGCGGCAGCCAGCGGATCGAACCGCAAGGCCGCAAAGAACACGGAGAGAAGAAAGACTTCCTACGGTCAGCCTCCGGCAAGAAGAACAGGCTTATCTCGTACCGCCAAGGTTGACTGCAAACCGACACTGGAGGCTGCTTGCTGAAGGCTGGTCGCTTTCTTCACGTCCTTGGCGGCTTGTATCTTGCCACCCCGTGGTGGTTAGCTCCCACCGCGCGAGATTGAGGCAGCTCGATTGCGACTGAAGGCCTGGACCTTGCCGCGAAGATTCAGCCCTCGATCTCTCTTCTCATGCCAGTCTCGACACTGAACGGTATCCAAGGGGCGAACCCTGCATGGACAAGGCGAGTGGGTATGAGGACTGGCCCAGGATCAAGGAGTGGACGACGATGATGTATCTCGGAATCGATGTCTCGAAGGCGAAGCTGCACACCGCGCTGGAGCTGAGCGAGCAGGAGCGGGTCAAGCTCAAGACCAAGACGGTGCCCAATACCGCCGCGGGGGTGGAGGCGCTGATCGACTGGCTGGGGCGTCAGGGGGCGAGGCCGGAGGCGGTCCATGTGGTGCTGGAGGCCACCGGCCCTTACCACGAGACGGCCGCCGAACTGCTCCACGGGCGTGGCCTGACGGTCTCGATCGTCAACCCGGCCCAGGCCCGGGACTTTGCGCGCGGCCTGGCGGTGCGCACCAAGACCGACGCGGTCGATGCCAAGGTGCTGGCGCGCTTCGGCGCGCTCCTCAAGCCCGCGCCCTGGACGCCGCCCTCGCCCGAGGTGCGCGCCCTGCGGGCGTTGCTGGCCCGTCAGCGCGCCCTCATCGAGGACCTGCGACGCGAGCGCAACCGCCTGGAGAAGGTCGAGGCAACCCACACCCCGGCGCTGGTGCGCGACTCGGTGCGCGAGAGCATCGCCTTCCTCGAAGAAGCCCTCGCCAAGCTCCAGCAACAGATCGACGACCACCTCGACGGCCACCCTCAGCTACGCGAGGACGTCGACCTCCTCACCTCGATCCCCGCCATCGGCCTCAAGGTCGCTCAGCGCTTCGTGGCGTTGCTGCAAAGCCGCCCCTTCACCTCGGCCCAACAGTTCGCCGCCTACCTCGGGCTCGTGCCCGTCGAGCGACAGTCGGGCACCTCCGTGCAGGGGCGCCCCAGACTCTCCAAGGCCGGGCCTGCCCATGCACGCGCCACCCTCTACATGGCCGCCGTCACCGCCATTCGCTACAACCCACACGTCAAGGACCTCTACGAACGCCTCCTGGCGCGCGGCAAGCCCAAGATGGTCGCCCTCGGCGCCGCCATGCGGAAACTCGCCCACATCTGCTTCGGCGTGTTCAAGAACCGTCGTCCCTACCAGCCCGATTACGCTTCTGCGGCTTGACGGGAAAGACGGTATCTTCGCGGTTCAATCTTCCGGCGGCTGGAGGCTTTCCCCAGACAGGGATTGATGTCCGGCGGAAAGCTGGCTAAAATCCGTGGGCTTGAGTAGCCGATGTAGCTCAGTTGGTAGAGCAACGCATTCGTAATGCGTGGGTCAGCGGTTCGAATCCGCTCATCGGCTCCATCTCCCCAAGCGCCCGTCTCACTCCACCCCCAGGCGCGTTTTCACCCGTTCCCACAGCTCGATCACCGCACTCGATGCGGCACCGCCGTCGTACTCGGCGAGGCTCTTGCGCGCGACCAAGGCGCGGGCGACCACGGGGTCGAAGGGCAGTTCACCGATCACATCGATGTCGCGCGCACCACACCACTCCCGGATCGTCACACCGTTCTCCAGGTTGAGATCGGCCTTGTTGATGCAGACGACCAAGGGGATGGCGAAGTGGACGCAGAGTTCGGCGACGCGCTGCAGGTCGTGCAGCCCGGAGAGGGTCGGCTCGGTGACGGCGAGCACCAGATCGACACCGGTGATGGCGGCACTCACCGGACAGCCGATCCCGGGCGGGCCGTCGTTGAGGATCAGCGTCGCGCCCTCGGCCTCGGCCTGACGTCGCGCCTCGCGCCGCACCAGGGTGACGAGCTTGCCGGAGTTGTCCTCACCGACGCCGAGCTGGGCGTGGACCAGGGTGCCGTGACGGCTGTCGGAGACCATCCAGCGACCGTTCGGACGGGTCTCCAGGACGATCGCCTCCTCGGGACAGACCCGCGCGCACAGCCCGCAGTGCTCGCAGGCGAAGGGGTTGATGCGATAGCCCGCGTCGAAGTCGAGCTCGATCGCCTCGAACCGGCACCAGGCGGCGCAGTCCCCGCACTCGGCGCACAGCTCGGGGTCGATCCGTGGTGTCGCGCCGCCGACGAAGTCGCCGCCGGTCCGTTCACGCGGGTCGAGCAGCAGGTGCATATCGGCGGCGTCGACGTCACAGTCGGCCACCACCTTGTGCTGAGCCAGGGTGGCGAAGGCGGCGCTCACCGTGGTCTTGCCGGTGCCGCCCTTGCCGCTGATGATGGTGAGTTCCTTCATCATGACGGGAGCATCCCCTCGATCTGTGCATAGAGCTGTTGGAAGCGCGCGCGCCACTCGGGCGCGGTACGCACCCAGGGCTCGCCACGCGCGTAGGCCTCGGCGAGCGCGCGGGTGAAGGGGATCTCGAGCAGCACCGGGATCGACTCGGCGCGACAGTACTCCGCCACGCCCTGATCGCCGATGTCGCAGCGGTTGATCACCACTCCACAGGGCACCCCAAGCGCCCTCGCCACCGCGACGGCGAGGCCCAGGTCGTGCAGCCCCGAGGGGGTGGGCTCGGTGACCAGCAGACAGAAGTCGACCCCATCGAGGGTCTCGACCATCGGGCAGGCGGTGCCCGGCGGGGCATCGAGGATGGTCGCGAGGCCCGGCTCCAGACGCCGCTTGAGCGCCTTGATCACCGGCACCGCCGAGCGCTCGCCGATGGCGAGTTCACCCTGGAGCACCGGCAGGGTGTCGGCCTGACCGGCGGCGATCTCGCCGATCGGGCGCTCGACCTCGCCGAGCGCGCCCTCGACACGGCAGACGTAGTCGCAGGCACCGCAACCGTGGCAGAGCTCGTCGAACACCATCAGCTCGTCGGGCGTGAGCGCCAGGGCGTTGAAGGCACAGGCCTCGACACAGTCGCCGCACAGGGTACAGCGCCCGGGGTCGATGCGCGGGACGCGCACCCCGACCGGCTCACGCCGGTCGAAGTGCGGGCGCAGGAACAGGTGCCCGTTGGGCGCCTCGACGTCGCAGTCGGCGTATTGCACGCGCTCGAGCGCCAGCGCCAGATTGGTCGCCACCGTAGTCTTGCCGGTGCCGCCCTTGCCGCTGGCCACGGCGATGGTCAGCGCCCGCATCGCTCAGCCCCGACCGCGACCGTTGCCCAGCCCGCGACCAACGCCCATGCCGCGCCCGGCACCGGCACCGGCACCGGCACCGGCACCACGACCATGTGCCATGCCACGACCACCACCGCAGCGCGCAATGCCGTCGCAGGGTTCGCGGCCTGCCACGGCGGCGTCGAGCGCCATGCCCTGCCCGGCATGGCGCTCGACGGCCTCGGCCACGGTGCCGGAGACACCCTCGACGACCCGCACCCCAGCGCGCTCGAGCACCATCGCCGCCTTGGGGCCACAGCGGCCAGTGATCAGCAGCTCGGCGCGCTGGCCGGCGATCCACTGCGCGGTGCGGGTGCCGGCGCCACCGTTGGTCTCGAGGAAGGGGTTGGGCATGCTCTGGAAGTCACCGCTCTCGGTATCGACCACGGCGAAATAGGCGCAGCGTCCGAGTCGGGCGTCGACCGGGGCGTCCTGACCCTGGCCGGCTGCGGAGATCACGATCTTCATGGGGCAATTCCTCGTTGTTCGATTCAGTGGGCGTGGTCGTGGGCGCACTGGGAAACGCCGTTCAGTTCACCGGCGAGATAGGCGTTGAGGGTCTCGCCGACGCCGGGACGGGCGCCGGTGACCACCTCGATGCCATTGCGCGCGAACAGCTCGATGGCCTTGGCGCCCATACCGCCGGCGAGCACCACATCGGCGCCGAGCGACTGGATGTAGGTCGGCAGCTGCCCCGGCTGATGGGCGTCGGCGAAGGGGTTGGCCACCACCTCGGCGCCGACGAGCCGGTCGGTGTCATCGAGCTGGGCAACCACGAAATGGCTGCAATGGCCGAAGTGCATCGACATCTCGCCGGCCAGTCCGAGCGCGTCGTTGGCGGTCATCACGATCTTTTTCATCAGGTCTCATCTCTCTGTCCGGCACAACCGGGCACCGAACGGGGGTGGTCGTTGTCAGAGTGTTGGATACCTTGCGGCGGCTCTTCCCCGTGCTCCGGGATCTGGATCACCAGCCGCTGTCCGGTGAGCAGTGCGCCAGCGACCTTGGCGCGGGCCCGGGCGATGGTGCGCGACAGGGTGGTGCGCGAGATCCCCATGCGCCGGGCGCTCTCCTCCTGGTAGAGCCCCTCGAGATCGCACAACCGCAGCGCCTCCATCTCGTCGGCGCGCAACATCACCGTCTCCAGGGTGTGACCGTGGCGGCCACAGGGCTTGAAACAGATCCGCCCGGGATCGAGTCCGATCCGGCGGACGCGTCGTCTTCGACCGGGCACAGTGCCTCCGCTTGGCTGTCTCGGGTAGGTTCGAGGATGCATTCAAACGCACATATGTGCGTTTTGCATTGACAAATATCAGGGTGTTTTAGTCAAGAAAGGCGAGACACTGGGATTCATCGTTAAGAGATTCTTTTTCGCAACGACACGCATCCCGAGCGGACGCCGGGCGATCACGGTTGCCCCGAGCGCCACCCGACATCCATGCAGGGATACGCATCACACAAGGAGCCTTGAATCATGAGCGCTACAGCGGTCAACAAGACACGGCGTCGCCTGCTGGTCGCAGCGACCAGCGCGGTCGGCGCCGTCGGTGCCGGCTTCGCCCTCGTACCCTTCGTCGCCTCGATGAACCCGAGCGCGCGCGCCCGTGCCGCAGGCGCGCCGGTCGAGGCCGATATCAGCAAGATCGAGCCCGGCGCGCTGCTGCGCGTCAAGTGGCGCGGCAAACCGGTGTGGGTGGTGCATCGCACACCGAAGATGCTCGAGATGCTGGCGAGCAACGACCCCAAGCTGGTCGACCCCGCCTCCGAGGTGCCGCAGCAGCCCGAGTACTGCCAGAACCCGACCCGCTCGATCAAGCCCGAGTATCTGGTCGCCATCGGCATCTGCACCCACCTCGGCTGCTCGCCGACCTACCGCCCCGAGTTCGCCCCCGAAGACCTCGGCGCGGACTGGAAGGGCGGCTTCTTCTGCCCCTGCCACGGCTCGCGCTTCGATCTCGCCGCGCGCGTCTTCAAGGGCGTGCCGGCCCCGACCAACCTGGTCATTCCCAAGCACACCTATCTCAACGACACCACCCTGCTGATCGGCGAGGACGGCAGCGCCGCCTGACCCCTCCCCCGCTCGACAGCGCCAGACGCTTGGCGTAGATTTCCGCCCCTGGGTCGGACACGCGACCGCCGGTCCTGTGTCCGACCTGCCCGTCGCCCCACCCCCAATCAGGCGACCGCCTCTTCCCCGTCATCCAGAACCGACAAGAGGACTCGGCGTGAACCGACGTCTGGCTGCCCATCTCCCCCTGTTCATGCTCGCCGCCTGGCTGCTCGGCGGCTGCGCGAGCGGCCCCGACACCCGACCCCAGTCGCTGATCCCGGCCAACCTCTCGAGCCTGCCCCAGATCCAGCTCGCGGCGAGCGAGCGCGACCAGGTGCGATCGCTGGCGATGGGCGCGGCCCGCAGCAAGGGCTGGCGGATCACCCAGAGCGACCCCGAACGACTGCTGCTCGAGCGCCCCGTCACGCCCGACTCGACGCTCGCCCGTGTCCTCGACCTGCCCCCGGGGCAGTTGCCGACCGACACCAGACTCGAGGTCGCCAGCTATTTCATCGACGAGGGGACTGCCGTGCGGGTCGCCTCGGCCGCCGCCCTGATCCGCCCACGCGCCGATCAGCCCGAGCCGGAACGACGCGACGTCACCAGCCGCTTGCAGCCGCTGCTGACCCAGTCGCTCGCCGCGCTCGAACGGGCCTGGCAGACCCATCACCAGCGACTCGCCGAGGCCGCCCCGCCGCTGCCGCCGCAACCCGCCCCGAGCACCGACGGCGAGGCGACTCCGGCAGGGACGCTGGCGGCCATCCCCGCCGCGCCCATCGAGGGCAGCGAGACCACACAGCGCCAACCGCTGACTGCAGCGACACAGACCGACAACCCGGCGAACGCCTCGCGAGACGTCCGCCCTCAGCAGGGACCGGCCCCGGTGATCGACGCCACACCGATGCTCCGTGAGGCACCGCCGCTCGCGCCCGAGCCGCCGCAGGCGCAGACCCAGATGCTCAGCCTCACCCCGCAGCAGCGTGACGTCACCTGGGCGGCCTATGCCGAGCAATATGCGAGATTGCGCGGTTGCGTGTTGACCGACGAGGGCGCGGTGCTGATCGACAACCGCTCCGATGGCGAGATCCACAAGGTCCCCTGCGAGGGCACCGACAGCATCCTGGTGCAGTGTCACGACGGCCTCTGTCGCGGACTGCTGTAACGGCGCCAGATTGCGGATTCGCATTGTCGCGGGACGTCAGGCCGGGTGAATAATAACCAATCATTCAACTCGGAAAACGCCATGACTCCCGCACGCATTCTCCTTCTCGTCACCCTGCTGCTCGCCGCCCTCACCGGCTGCGGCGGTCCGGACGACCAGGGGGCGGGCGACCCCGCCCTGCTCGAGTTCGCCGAACAGGGCGATCTCGGCGCGCTCGATGGACTGCTCTCGCGCACCGGACGCCCCGACGTGCGCGACAGCTGTGACTGGACCCCGCTGATGAAGGCCGCGCTCAACGGTCACACCGCCGTGGTCGAGCGCCTGCTCGCCGCCGGCGCCACCGTCGACGCCGAGGACAAGGGCGGCTACACCGCGATGATGCTCGCCGCCTCCAACAACCACGCCGAGATCGTCGAGATGCTGTTGCAGCAGGGCGCGATGATCGACCACCAGGAGCAGACCAAGGGCTGGACCGCGCTGATCTGGGCCACCACCCAGGGCCGCACCGCCGCCGTCGAGACCCTGCTGAAACACGGCGCCGATCGCACCCTCAAGGACTTCGAAGGCAACACCGCCGCCGACTGGGCACGCCTCAACGACAAACCCGAGATCCTCGCACTGCTGCAGGCGGGTTGATCGAGTACGGTATTCAGGAGACTGAACCGCCAAGTCGCAAAGAACGCAAAGGTTTTTCGAGCGTTCGACCTCCGAGCGCCACCTTGCTCTCCCCCTTGTCAGCGGGGAGGCAGGGTGGACGCATCAGCAAGACGATCGTGGACCGGCGTCAACCCTCAGTCCTCGGCCATAAGCGTCGCTCAATCCGAGCGATCAACGAAGACCGCTGACTGGACATTTCCTTGGCGTCCTTCGCGTCTTTGTGGTTCGTCCCCCCCGACAGCCCCCCTGGAATTCCCCCCACCCCGCCGCCAGATAGACCAGCGGGCCGTTTCGGGCCCGATCGCGCATGCCCGTCCAGCGTCCGCCCGCGCACGGACGCGCCGACTCCAGCCACACGGCAGCCGATACCCATGGTCAGAACACAAGCGAGCACGCACATCGCCCGCCCGCCGGATCAGGTCTTCGCCTTCGTCGCCCTCGACTTCTTCAGCAATTACCAGCGCTGGTCGCCCGAGGTGGTCTCGCTCGAGGCGCTCTCGCCCGGTCCGATCCGGCTGGGCAGCCGCGGCCGACAGGTACGGGTCGATCACGGTCGCCGCACCGAGGCGACCTTCGAGGTCTGCGTCTTCGAGCAGGACCGTCGCATCGACTTCCAGGGACTCAGCGCCCCGATCTACATCAGCTACCGCTTCGAGCCGAGCGCCGACGGCACCCGCCTGACCTTCGTCTTCGAACTGTCGCGGCTCGAGCTGTTCATGCGTCCCTTCGAGAAGCTGATCCGCGCCGCCATCCAGGAAGGCGGCGAGCGCGTCGTCGGCAACATCAGGGGGCTGCTCGAACAGGCCCCGACAGCCGTATCGCAGCACTGAGGCAAACACCCGGCGAGGCACGATCCATCAATCTTGTAGCGAGGTCACCACATGGAATTCGTCGTCGACAAAGATGCGGGGGTGATCCCCTTCGTGCTCTCGCAGATCCTCGACACCTGCGTCAACGGTATCACCCTCTCCGACCCCGACCAGGACGACAACCCCATCGTCTATGCCAACGCCGCCTTCGAGTTGATCACCGGCTACAGCCGCGAGGAGATCCTCGGACGTAACTGTCGCTTCCTTCAGGGCGAGGACCACGATCAGGAAGGGGTGGCGCAGATCCGCGAGGCGATGGTCGGCAACCACCCGGTGACCGTCACCCTGCGCAACTACCGCAAGGACGGCAGCCGCTTCTACAACCGCTTCACCATCCGCCCGCTGTTCGACCGCGAGGGGCGGCTGATCTACTACCTCGGCATCCAGCACGACGTCACCAACCAGGTCGAGGCCGAGGCCGAGGTCGCGCGCCTCAACGCCCTGCTCGCCAAGGCGGACGCCGGCGGCTAGGTTGGGCGCCGCCAGCCGCCAGCCGCCAGCCGCCAGCCGCCAGCCGCCAGCCGCCAGCCGCCAGCCGCCAGCATGGATTGAACCGCGAAGGCACGAAGGACGCAAAGCAAGCGAACAGTCTGCAGATCCGCAGACCGGGCAAGGCGCAGTCTCCCCGACTGGAGGCTGGAGGCCGATCGCTGGAAGCTGTTCGAACCGCCAAGGCACGAAGGACGCAAAGCAAGCGAACGGTCTGCAGATCCGCAGACCGGGCAAGGCGCAGTCTCCCCGACTGGAGGCTGGAGGCTGATCGCTGGGAGCTGTTCGAACCGCGAAGGCACGAAGGGCACAAAGCAAGCGGACAGTCTGCAGATCCGCAGACCGGGCAAGGCGCAGTCTCCCCGACTGGGGGCTGGAAGCTGATCGCTGGGAGCTGTTCGAACCGCGAAGGCACGAAGGGCACAAAGCAAGCGGACAGTCTGCAGATCCGCAGACCGGGCAAGGCGCAGTCTCCCCGACTGGAAGCTGGAAGCTGATCGCTGGAAGCTGTTCGAACCGCCAAGGCACGAAGGACGCAAAGCAAGCGAACGGTCTGCAGATCCGCAGACCGGGCCAGGCGCAGTCTCCCCCGACTGGAGGCTGGAAGCCGATCGCTGGAAGCTGTTCGAACCGCCAAGGCACGAAGGACGCAAAGCAAGCGAACAGTCTGCAGATCCGCAGACCGGGCAAGGCGCAGTCTCCCCGACTGGAAGCTGGAGGCTGATCGCTGGAAGCTGTTCGAACCGCCAAGGCACGAAGGACGCAAAGCAAGCGGACGGCCTGCAGATCCGCAGACCGGGCAAGGCGTGGCATGCCCGGCGGAAAACCAGCTACCAGCGATCAGTCACCAGTGGGCGGCCTGACTCGACCGTGCCCACGGTTGCCAGCGCAGGGAAGCCCGAAAGGCGACCTGCAGCGGCGACCGGCACACAAAAGGGTCTCGGCTTCTATCCCCTTCGCGCCCTTGGTGTCTTTGCGGTTCAATCCCCCTGGTCGCTGGTCGCTGGTCGCTGGTCGCTGATATCTCGGCGGCTCAAATGCCCGACGGCTGGAAGGCTGGCTCCCGCCACGACCAAGCGGCTATCATCCGTACATGTCCAGTCTGCGCGAACGCATGGCCGAGCACGGGTTCGAGTCGAACGACGACTACGAATTCGAGATCCGCTGTCTGCTCGAGAGCAGGCCGCGCGGGCTGCGCGCGCTCAATGTCGCCGGCGACGGTGGCCGACGCAAGAGCGCCTTCGCCAACGCCCTGGCCCGGGCACTGGGGATGGACCAGATCGTCTATCACGACTTCACCGACGCCCATCCTCCCCAGCCCGAGGTGATCCTGCCACCGAGCCGCGACGAACTCGGTCGCGAGGAACCGCCGATCGCGCCCCTGGACCTTGCCGTCAGCGAGGCCTGCGCGCAGAGCGAGGGTGAACCGACGGTGCTCATCCTCGACCAGCTCCAGGCCGCCGACTTCCGCGAACACATCCGCATCCATCGCCTGGTGCGCGAGTGCCGTTGGCAGGTACGCGACGCCCCCTACGACGCCAACCGGCATCATCTGCTGGTGTTCCTGATCTCGGAGCAGGCGCTCTATCACGCCCTGCACAAGGAGAGCTACCGGGTCTGGGTCGGACGCGACACCACGCTGCGCGACTGGGATCCGCGCGAGTTCGGGCTCGATACTCGTGCCCGGGGGCTGTTCACCGCGCTCGCCGAGCTGTTCCATACCCTCGGTCAGGCGCCCACCCGCAGCGAACTCGAACACCTCATCGAGGACCTGCGCCACCAGA
Source organism: Marichromatium sp. PS1 (assembly GCF_041155115.1). Lineage (NCBI taxonomy): Bacteria > Pseudomonadati > Pseudomonadota > Gammaproteobacteria > Chromatiales > Chromatiaceae > Marichromatium > Marichromatium sp. PS1. The sequence continues at coordinate 1,029,051 of NZ_BAAFHB010000002.1, read as the reverse complement.
TCCACACCCGCGAGCACCTGCGCCGCGCGCTCTATGGCCGGGTCGAGGGCATCGACCACGCCGCGCTCGCCGATCCGCGTCACGACCCCGCGCTCGATCAGGTCCTGGCGACCATGCAACAGTCACTGCGCTGGACCGAGCACATCGAGATCACCGGCGGCGCAGCGCCGCCGATCCAATCGAACCAAGGGAGAGATGAGCAATGAACCGACGGACCCGCATCGAGCGCCGCATCCGCGAGGCATTCGACCCCATGCACCTCGACGTGGTCGACGAGAGCTACATGCACGCCGTGGCCCCCGACGCCGAGTCGCACTTCAAGCTGCTGGTGGTCAGCGAGGGCTTCTCCGGACAGCCGCTGATCGAGCGTCACCGAGCCATCAACAGCCTGCTCGCCGACGAGTTCGAGCAGGGCCTGCACGCACTCAGTCAGCACACCTGGACCCCGGAGGAATGGCACGAGAAGGGCGGCGCCGCACCGCAGTCGCCGCCCTGCCAGGGCGGCTCCGGCGCCGCCTGACCCCGGGAGCCCGACCTCAGGCGCGGGCGAAGTGCTCGCGCGTCAGCCGGAACACCACCGGGCTGAGCAGCACCAGCGCCAGCAGGTTGGGCAGCGCCATCATCGCGTTGAGGGTGTCGGCCACCAGCCACACGAACTCCAGCTTGACCATCGCGCCGACCGGGATCGCCGCCACCCACACCAACCGGAACGGCAGGATCGCGCGCACCCCGAACAGATACTCGACACAACGCTCGCCGTAGACGCTCCAGCCGAGGATGGTGGTAAAGGCGAACAGCGCCAGACCCAGCGCCACCACATAACCGCCGACCCCGGGCAGACCGGCGCCGAAGGCCGCGGTCGAGAGGCTGGCGCCGGTCTCACCACTGGTCCAGGCTCCGGTGACCATGATCACCAGCCCGGTGATGGTGCAGATGATCAGGGTGTCGATGAAGGTGCCGAGCATGGCGATGGTGCCCTGCTGCACGGGGTTGTCGTTCTTCGCCGCGGCGTGCGCGATCGGCGCGCTGCCGAGCCCGGCCTCGTTGGAAAAAACGCCGCGTGCCACCCCCATCTGGATGCCCATCATCACGGTCGCGCCGGCGAACCCGCCGACCGCGGCGGTGGGCGAGAAGGCATACTCGACGATCTGCACCACCGCACCGGGCAGCGCCTCGGCATTGAGCCCGAGCACCACCAGCCCGCCGAGCACATAGGCGATCGCCATGAAGGGCACCAGCTTGCCGGCGACCTGGGCGATCCAGCGGATACCGCCGATCAGCACCAGCCCGACCAACAGCGCCATCACCCCGCCGACCCAGGCCTTGGGCAGCGCGAACTTGGAGTTGAGCGCGTCGGCCACCGAGTTGGCCTGCACCATGTTGCCGATACCGAACCCGGCCATGGCACCAAACACGGCAAAGGCCGCGCCCAGCCACAACCAGCGCCGCCCGAGACCGTTCTTGATGTAGTACATCGGACCGCCGACATGGTTGCCCTTGGCGTCGACCTCGCGGTACTTCACCGCCAGCACGCCCTCGGCATACTTGGTCGCCATGCCCACCAGTGCGGTGCACCACATCCAGAACAGCGCCCCGGGACCGCCGATCGCGATCGCCGTGCCGACACCGGCGATATTGCCGGTCCCGACGGTTGCCGACAGCGAGGTCATCAGCGCGTTGAACGGGGTGATGTCCCCCTCGCCACGCCCACGCCGTCCCGACCACAGCATGCGAAAGCCGTAGCCGAGCCGGAGCCAGGGCATCAGCCGCAGGCCGAGCAGCAGGAACAGCCCGGTGCCGAGGATCAACACCAGCATCGGCGGCCCCCAGACCCAGCCGTTGAGCACCCCGATCCATGTCGTCATGGATTCCATCCACACCTCCTCTCGAATCAAAGCCTTCAGGACGAGCGGGCACTATACAGCGCCCGCCCCTGTTGATTACAACGCCGGCGCGGCCCCATTTACCGCGACCGGCCCTTGCCCGTATGCTCTTGAAGAGGAGTCGGGTGCCGCCGGAGCGGTCGCGCGACCATCCGGCGCCGGGCACGGACCAGAGGCCAACGAAGGACACCACCACACACCATGAAACTGCTGATCGACTTTTTCCCCATCCTGCTGTTCTTCGTCGCCTACAAGCTCGCCGGCATCTATGTCGCCACCACGGTGGCGATCCTCGCCGCGGCGCTGCAGCTCGGCTGGACCTGGTGGCGCCAGCGCCGGGTCGAGACCATGCACCTGGTCACCCTGGGGCTGCTGGTGGTGTTCGGCGGCATGACCCTCGCCCTGCGCGACCCGATCTTCGTGATGTGGAAGCCGACCATCGTCAACTGGCTGTTCGCCGCGGCCTTCCTCGCCAGCCAACTGGTCGGCCAACGCACCCTGGTCGAGCGCACCATGGGGCACGCGGTCAGCGTCGAACCGATGGTGTGGCGCCGGCTCAACCTGATGTGGGTCGTCTTCTTCCTGGTGCTCGGACTGACCAACCTGTTCGTGGTCTATGTCGCCAGCGGCTTCTTCGCCGCCCATCAAACGCTGCTCGCCGGCAGCGGGCTTGTCAGTGTCGACCTCAGCAGCTGCGCCGCCCAGTTCCAGGGCGAGCTGCTCGCGCTCTGCACCAGCGCCCAGGCCAGCGAGGAGATCTGGGTCAACTTCAAGCTGTTCGGTATGATGGGGATGACCTTGGTCTTCGTGCTGCTCCAGGCGTTCTATCTCGCCCGTCACATCGAAGACGAACCCCGCCCGCAGGAGGCCGACTGACGTGCTCTATGCCATCATCGCCGTCGATACCCCGGACAGCCTCGAACGCCGCCTCAAGGCCCGCCCCGCGCACCTCGAGCGACTGCGCGAACTGCACGACGCCGGGCGCCTGGTGCTCGCCGGTCCGCACCCGGCGATCGACGCCGCCGACCCCGGCAGCGCCGGCTTCACCGGCTCGCTGGTGGTCGCCGAATTCCCCGATCTCGACGCCGCCCGTGCCTGGGCCGAGGCCGACCCCTATCGCGCCACCGGTGTCTACGCCGAGGTCGAGGTACGCCCCTTCAAGCAGGTCTTTCCGCCCACGGCGGGTTGAACGCCAAGGAACCGACGTCGCCGTCCGGGGTCGCAGAAAGCGCCGAACGCGGATTCGTCGACAGGTCGCCCCGTGAGCGATCCGGCACCTGCCCATTCACCCCAACCCACGGAAGTTTCACCATGAAGAGATCCACCCTCTCGCTCCTGGTCTGCGCACTGCTCGCCGCCGGACCGGGTAGCGCGCTGGCCGAGCCCGACGCCGACACCGTCATCGCCACCGTCAACGGTGTCGAGTACCCGCTCGACCTCTTCCGGCTGTTCTATGTGGAACGGCTGCAGCAGAACCCCGAGGCCGACACCCAGGCGGTGCAGCAGCGCGCCTTCGACGAGTTCATGAACCTGGTGGTGGCCTCCCAGGAGGCCGAGCGGCGTGACCTCGACGACAGTCGCGAGGTCGCCATGGCACTTGAACTGCAGCGCATGAAGGTGCTCTCCAGCGCCGCGCTCGGCGCCATGGCCGAGGACATCGAGCCGACCGACAAGGCGCTCAAGGAGGCCTACGACCAGGTCGTCGAGCGTGCCGCCCGCACCGAATACAAGGCCCGTCACATCCTGGTCAAGGACGAGGCGACGGCCAAGAAGCTGATCAAGCAACTCGACAAGGGCGCCGACTTCGCCGAGCTGGCCAAGGAGCACTCGCTCGGCCCGACCGGCAAGAACGGCGGCGAACTCGACTGGTTCGACGCCGGGCAGATGGTCGCCCCCTTCGCCGAGGCGGTCGCCGAGATGAAGCCCGGCAGCCACTCCGAGAAGCCGGTGCAGACCCAGTTCGGCTGGCACGTCATCGAACTGCAGGAAACCCGCAAGGCCGAGCCGCCGAGCTTCGAGGATGCCAAGCCGCAGCTCAGCGCCATGCTCAAGCGTCGCGCGCTCGGCGAGCAGCTCACCGAGATGCGTGACGGCGCCATGGTCGAGCTCAACGAGGAGATCGTCACGGTCACGCCCAAGGAGGATTGACCCGAGTCCCCGCGTCCCGGCGGGACGCGGGACACCCCCGCCCGGTTCAGTAGCGCGGCAGCGCCAGCACCTCGCGCCCGTTGCGCGGCTGAACCGGGCGGGCATTCTCGCCGATCACGGCACGCAGCCGTTGCAGCTGCCGCACCCCCACCTCGAGCGGCTCACCGAACACCAGCCACAGCGCCGACTCGCGGCACGGCGGCTGGGTGAGCGAACCGTGATAGCGGAAATAGCCGCGATCGAGCGGCAGCAGGAAGAGCGGATTGACCCCGATCTGACGATGACGTGTGCGTTCGCCCGGGCGCGCCGGCAGATGATCGAGGATACGCTCGAAGATGCGATTGTCGCGCTCGGCGGCGCGCAGGCCCACCGCCACCACCGCATGACCACCCTGACGATCATGATGCACCAGCTGCAGCTCGGCATCGTAACGCTCGCCCTCGATGCGGTGCTCGCCAGGGACATGGAAGTCGACGTAGGAGAGATCGTAGGCGCTGCCCCGGATGACCAGCGCGCTCCCCGGCGGCGTGAGCAGTCGGATCCCCCGCCCGGTGTTGACCAGCTCGAGCAGGTGCGAGCGATAGCGAAACAGCAGCGGCGTGTAGACGATGCGGCGCGCACCACGGATATCGATCGGCGACTGCGAACGCCCCTCGGCGCAGGTGGCGAAGGACGGATCCAACTCCCCCCAGTGCTCCGGGCCGGCGTCGCCGACATAGTCCCAGGGCGGATCGACCGGGAAACTCAGGCCGTCATCGCCCACCGCGCCGCCGCCCCACAGCGCCCCCAGCACGGCCAGCCCGACCGCGCACCGGTTTTGGCTCCTCACCGGCTCAGTCCTTGCGCGACCTGAGGCTGTCGATCGGCACCACCTGCGCCGCGCCGGGCTGATCGGCATAGACCGGACGCTCGCCGCCGCGCCCGTCGCGCTCGGCGAGCAGACGCTCGCGCTCGGCGATCATGCCGAGACAGCGACGCACGTCGTCGATGGTGGAGGCCGAGAGAGGATGGCGCATCCCCTGCGGCGGAGTGAGATCACGCACGATCGCGGTCAGCGTCTTGCGCATGGTGATCAGGATCTGCTGCTCGGGGGACAGTTCGCTCATGATCGATCCCTGCGGTGAGGGCGGCATGCCGCCGTGAAACCCCGCGGGCGAGACCGCCAGCCCGCGCCCCAATCTTGCATCAGCCGCCGCCGCCGGGCAATGGGGGAAGGGGCGACAGTCGCCAGCTACCAGCGATCAGCCCCCAGCCGCCAGTGGGCGTGCACACCGGCGTCAGCGGCGACAGACGAGCCCGCCCACCAACTGGTGACTGGCGGGCAGAGCCTCCCCTGCTCGTCTCGATCGTCTTTACCGCTGTCGTCGAGTACCAGCTTCCACATGAAAAGCGGCCGCTAAAGCGCTTTTAAAACGCTTTCTTTGCGCCCTTTGAGTCTTAGCGGTTCAATTTGCTGGCGGCTGACGGCTGGCGACTGGCGGCTGGCGCCCCTACCCAGCGCCGCCGATCAGCGCCTCGAGGCCGGCCTCGTCGAGGACCTCGACGCCGAGGTCGCGGGCGCGGGCGAGCTTGGAGCCGGCGGCCTCGCCGGCGAGCAGATAGTCGGTCTTGCCCGAGAGGCTGCCGCTCACCCGCGCGCCCAGCGACTCGACCCACGCCTTGATCTCGGGCCGGGGGCGGCTCAGGGTGCCGGTGATGACCAGGGTCAGACCGGCGAGCGGTCGGGCTTCGGGCTCGACCGGGGCGTCATCGGCCTCCGCCGCGCCCTGCTCCGGCCAGTGCACGCCGACCTCGCGCAAGGCCGCGATCGCCTCGCGATTGTGCGGCTGGGCGAAGAAGGCGACGATGTGCGCCGCGACCACCGGACCGATGCCCTCGATCAGGCTCCGGGTCTCGGCGCGCAGGTCCTCGGCGCCGGCTGCGCGCAGCGCCTCGAGGGTGCCGAAGTGCTCGATCAGCGTCTCGGCGCGAGGCCGGGTCAGACCGCGTACGCCGAGACCGAGCAGCCAGTCGACCGGCCTCGTCCCCGGGGCTGGATCGGCGGACTCGGCCAGGGCCGCGGCCAGGGCCGCGGCGGTCACCGGACCGATCCCGCGCACCCCGCGCCGCTGCACGAAGTCGCCCTCGCGCGCCGCCATCAGCGCGTCCAGCGAACCGAAGCCACGCGCCAGCGCGCGCGCCGTGCTCTCGCCGACCTCGCGGATGCCGAGCGCATAGACGAAGCGGGCGAGATCGGTCGAGCGGGCGCGATCGAGCGCGGCGATCAGGTTCGCCGCCGATTTCTCGCCCATGCGTTCGAGCCCGGCGAGCCGTGCCTGATCGAGCCGGAACAGATCGGCCGGTCCGTGCACCAGCTCGCGCTCGACGAGCTGATCGATCAGCTTGTCGCCCAGCCCCTCGATGTCGAGCGCGCGACGCGAGGCGAAGTGCTTGAGCGCCTCCTTGCGCTGCGCCGGGCAATAGAGCCCGCCGGAGCAGCGCGCCACCGCCTCGCCCTCGGGACGGACGACATCGGCCCCGCACACCGGGCAGTGCGCGGGCAGCGCCACCGCCTCGGCGTCCGCGGGACGGCGCTCGACCAGCACCCGCACCACCTCGGGGATGACATCCCCGGCGCGCCGCACATAGACGGTGTCACCGATACGCACGTCCTTGCGCACCACCTCGTCCATGTTGTGCAGGGTCGCGTTGGCGACCGTGACCCCGCCGACCTGGACCGGGGCGAGCCGCGCCACCGGGGTGACGGCGCCGGTGCGCCCGACCTGGAACTCGACCGCCTCGACCCGGGTGAGCGCCTCCTGGGCCGGGTATTTGAAGGCGATCGCCCAGCGCGGCGCGCGGGCGACGAAGCCGAGGGAGGCCTGATCGGCCAGCGCGTCGACCTTGAACACCACCCCGTCGATGTCATAGGGCAGCTGTTCGCGCAGCGCGCCGATGCGGCGCTGGTAGGCATCGCAGCCGTCCAGCCCGCGCACCCGTTCGAGCTGCGGCGAGAGCGGCAGTCCCCAATCGCGCAGTGCCTGCAGCATCTCATATTGGGTCGCGCACGCCGGCCCGCCCTCGACCGCGCCGAAGCCGTAGCAGACGAAGGCCAACGGTCGGGTCGCGGTGACCGCGGGGTCGAGCTGGCGGAGGCTGCCGGCGGCGGCGTTGCGCGGATTGGCGAAGGTGCGCTGATCGCTCTCGCGCATCCGCGCATTGAGCCGGACGAAGCCCGCAGTCGGCAGCACGATCTCGCCGCGCACCTCGAGCAGGTGCGGCCAGTCGGCACCGCGCAGCCGCAACGGCACGCTGCGCACGGTCCGCACCTGGGCGGTGACGTCCTCGCCCCGGCGGCCGTCGCCGCGGGTGGCGGCACGGCTCAGCACCCCATTCTCATAGGTGAGATTGATCGCCAGCCCGTCGAGCTTGGGCTCGGCGACGAAGTCGACTGCCTCGCGCCCGAGCGCCCTGCCTACCCGGGTGGCGAAGGCGGCCAGCTCCTCGGTGCTCTTGGCGTTGTCGAGCGAGAGCATCGGCAACCGGTGCTCGACCTCGGCGAAGGCCGCCAGCGGCTCGGCGCCGACACGCTGGGTCGGTGAGTCGGGGCTGACCAGCTCGGGGTATTCGGCCTCGAGCGCCTGCAGCTCGCGCAACAGACGATCGTACGCGTCGTCCGGGATCTCCGGATCGTCGAGCACGTAATAGCGATAGTTGTGGTGGAGCAATTCGGCGCGCAGCGCCTCGGCGCGGGCGCGCGCCGAATCGGGCGGGTTCAATTCAGGGTCACTCCGGCCCACAGGCGCTCGTTCTCACGCACTGCGCGGCGCATCTCTTCTTCTTTCTTGATCGACAGCGGTTTGCGGTGATCGTCGTGGACCTCGCCGTCGAGCATGGTGGCGAGCTTGCGGGCGGTGGCGATCATCTCGTCGAACACCGCCATATCCTCCGGCTCACCCTCGAGCTGGGCGAACAGCAACAGCCCGGGGGTGGAGAAGGTCTCCATCTCGTCGAAGGGGAAGATACCGGGTTTGACCATGTTGGCCATGCTGAAGGCGTAACGCGGCTCGCCGTCGAGGGTATCGGTGTAGTGGAAGATCTCCATCTCGCCGGGGTGCAGGCCACAGGTCTCGGCCACGTCCATCAGCGCCTCGCCGGTGAAGGGCCGTTCGTCCGGGGCGACCACGCTCACCTGCAGCAACAAGGGCGCAGGCGGCTCGAGCGCCTGCTGGTGCGCGGCCTCGAGGGCGTCATCGAAGTCCTCGGGGGCGTCCTCTCGCGCCTCACGATGACGGGGATCGCGCGGCTCGTCACCGGCATCGAAGTCGCCGAGCGCCGGCTCGCGCTTGGCGCGGGTCGAGGCGCGCGCGGGCCCGGCGTCGTCATCGTCATCGGGACCGGCGGGGTCCTCGAGCTCGTGACCACGCTCCCAGAGATAGAGGGCAAGGATCAGGATGGCCCCCACGACCAACAGAATCAGGCGAAGCGTATCGGCGTCCATTCGGCTCTCGGTTGCTGCACGGGTGACGGGATCTCGCCCCGCGCAGAGGCGCGGGATTCCAGCGGACGGCCATGGCGCGACTCGGCCCCAGGCCCGCGTTTTCGTGCGCATGAGTATAACAATGCCGAGGCCCGGCGCTGTAGAGGGGCAGCGCCGCGCGAGCGCGATCAGTAACGGTGAACCGCAAAGACACAAAGGGCGCAAAGGATGAACAAAGTGATCAGCTACCAGCAAGCAGCCACCAGCGGGGATTGGCGCCAGTGCTGAAGCGGTAAGCATGGACTTTTCTTTGCGTCCTTCGCGCCTTGGCGGTTCAATCCCTTGGTCGCTGGTCGCTCGCTCTCACACCGCCGCCAGACGCACCGCCTCGTCGACGTCGACGGCGACCAGGCGCGAGACGCCGGGCTCGTGCATGGTGACGCCGAGCAGGTGGTCGGCGATCTCCATGGTCACCTTGTTGTGGCTGATGAAGATGAACTGCACCCGGTCGGACATCGAGCGCACCAGCTCGCAGAAGCGCCCGACGTTGGCGTCGTCGAGCGGGGCGTCGACCTCGTCGAGCATGCAGAAGGGTGCCGGGTTCAACTCGAAGATGGCGAACACCAGGGCCACCGCGGTGAGCGCCTTCTCGCCGCCGGAGAGCAGATGGATGCTGGAGTTGCGCTTGCCCGGCGGGCGCGCCATCACGCTCACCCCGGTCTCCAGCAGGTCGTCGTCGGTCAGCTCCAGATAGGCGTGACCGCCGCCGAACAGCCGCGGGAAGATGGCCTGGAAGCCGCTGTTGACCTGCTCGTAGGTCGCCTTGAAGCGGGTGCGGGTCTCGCGGTCGATCTTGCGGATCGCCTGCTCCAGGGTCTCGAGCGAGTCGGAGATGTCGGCATGCTGGGCGTCGAGATAGGTCTTGCGCTGCGACTGTTCCTTGAACTCGTCGATGGCGGCGAGGTTGATCGCGCCGAGTCGCTGGATGCGATTGCCGGTCTGGGTCAGGCGTTGCTGCCAGACCTCCTCGGTGGCCTCGGGGTCGAGACCCTCGAGCAGCGCCGGGGCGGTGGCGGCGGACTCGGCGAGCTGTTCCTCCAGGGTGCGCTGGCGTACCAACCGCTCCTGTCGCGCCAGGCGCAGCGCATCCAAGCCCTGATGGGCGCCGGCGAGCAGCTGTTCGAGACGCTGGCGTTCCTGTTCGAGCGCGCGCTGCTCGGCCTCGAGGGTCTCGACCCGGGCACGCGCCTCGCCCAGCCGGGCCTCGACCTCGAGGCGCAGTTCAAGCTGCTCCTCCAGCCGCTCGCGCTGCTCGGCGAGCGGCTCGACCCCGGATTCCAGGCTGTCGAGCAGGGTCTCGCGGCGCTCGGCGAGCTGGGCGCCGCGCTCCTCGGCGCGGTCCAGGCTGTGACGGGTGGCGGTCTGCGCGGTGCGGTTGGACTCGACCCGCACCCGCAGCGTCTGCGCCTGTTCGCGACAGCCACGCTCGCGCTCGCGCCCCTCGGCGACCACCGCGCGCAGCCGCTCGCGTTCGCCGTCGAGCGACTCGCGCCGCTCGGCCAGGGCGTCGACCTCGGCGAGCAGGTCGTGCAAGCGCTCGCGCCGGTCCTCCATCTCCAGCAGCGCCTCGGCGCGCTGCTCCTCGAGCTCGGTCCGCTCCTCGGCGAGCGCCTGCAGACGGGCACGCTGGTGCTCGTCACGGGTGCGCAGCCCGGCCAGCTCGGAGCGCAGCGTGGAGAGCTCGCGCTGGTACTCGGCGAGGGTGGCGGCGCTCGCAGCACGCGCCTGCTCGGCCTCGGCGCGCGCGGCGCGACGCTGCTCGTCGTCCTCGAGCAGCGCCTGCTCGCGCGCCGCCAGATCATCGAGCCGCTGCTCGAGACCGCGGATCGCCTCGGCGCGCGCCAGCACGCCGTCGTCGTCGCTCGGCGGCGCGCACCACCAGTCGCGACCGACGCGCAGCCCCTCGCGGGTCACCCAGTACGCGCCGGCGGCAAGCCCGGCGCGATCGGCGAGCGCCTGCTCCAGGTCCTCGGCGGCCCATGCCCCGGCGAGCAGCGCGGTCAGCGGGCCGCCGCCGCGCACCCGCGCCGCCAGGGCATGGGCCGGCGCGGGCTCGGGGGCGGCGGCGGTGTCGAACAACATCATCCCCGGCGGGATCGATTCGGGCCGCGCGAGCAGGCGCTGCGGCTGGGCGCAACCGAGCGCGCCGAGACGCTCGCCGAGCACGCACTCGATCGCCCGCTCCCAGCCCGGCTCGACCGTCAGCCCGTCGAGCAGACGGGGCGCGTCCTCCAGCCCGGCCTCAGCGAGCCACTGCGCGCGCGCGCCGTCGGCCTCGGCCAGCGCCGCCTCCTGCAGCGCCTGCAGGGAGGCGTGACGCCCCTTGGTCTGCTGCAGCTCGGTGCGGACCTGATCGAGTTCGGCGGCGAGCGCGCGCAGCGCCCGATCGTGCTCGGCGAGCGTCTCGGCGTGGGTGTGCTGGCGCTGCTCGAAGTCGTCGATCCGCGCCAGAGAGACCTCTTCCTGTTCCTCCAGCACCTCGATGCGCTCGTGGACGTCGGCCGAGCGCAGCCGCGAGACCTCCTCCTCGATCCGGCGCAGCCGCTCGCGATCGCGTTCGATTCGCTGCTCGATGGCATTGATCTGCGCGCGCTCGACCTGCGCCTGCTCGGCCGGCTGCGCCGCCTCGCGGTTGAAGCGGTCCCACTCCGCCTCCCACACCCGCAGTTGCTCCTCGGCGGTCATCACCGAGCCGGCAACCTCGGCGAGCGCTTGCTCGGCGCGGGCCAGCTCGGGCTCGTCGGCGGCGAGCGCCTGCTCCAGCTCGACCAGACGGGCGCGATCGCGTTCGAGATGACGCACCGCGTCGCCCTGTTCCTGGTCGAGCCGCGCCAGCTCGGACTCGGTGCGCGCGCGCGCCTGGCTGGCGAACTCGATCGCCTGCTCGGTGCGGGCGATCTCGGCGCCCACCGCGTAGAACTGCTCCTGGACCCTGTTGAAGACCTCGCCGGCCTCGGCGCGCGCCGCGCGCCGCTGCTCGAGCGCGGACTCGACCCGGCGCTGCTCGGCGAGATGGCCCTCGGCGCCGGTCTCGGCCTCGGCGATGCGCCGATCGTCGGTGGCGATCTCGGTGGCCAGCGCGCGCCAGCGCAACGCCTTGAGTTCGAGCCCGAGCTGGCGTTCCTCGGCCTTGAGCCGGGTGTACTTCTCGGCGGTGGCGGCCTGGCGCTCGAGGTGTTCGAGCTGCTTGCCGACCTCCTCGCGCAGGTCGTCGAGCCGCTCCAGGTTCTCGCGGGTGTGGCGCATCCGGTTCTCGGTCTCGCGGCGGCGCTCCTTGTACTTGGAGATGCCGGCGGCCTCCTCGAGGAACAGACGCAGGTCCTCGGGGCGGGCCTCGATGATCCGCGAGATCATCCCCTGCTCGATGATGGCGTAGGAGCGCGGCCCCAGGCCGGTGCCGAGGAAGAGGTCCTGGATGTCGCGCCGACGACAGCGCGCGCCGTTGAGGAAGTAGGTCGACTGGCCGTCGCGGGTGACCTGACGCTTGACCGAGATCTGCGCGAAGCGCGCGTACTCGCCGCCGGCGCGACCATCGCTGTTGTCGAACACCAGCTCGATGCTCGCCGTGCCCACCGGCTTGCGCCCGGTGCTGCCGTTGAAGATGACGTCGGCCATCGACTCGCCGCGCAGCATCTTCGCCGAGCTCTCGCCCATCACCCAGCGCACCGCGTCGATCACGTTGGACTTGCCACAGCCGTTGGGGCCGACCACCCCGACGAGGTTGCTGGGGAAGGCGACGCTGGTGGGGTCGACGAAGGACTTGAAGCCGGCGAGTTTGATCTTTTCGAGACGCATGCGAGAAACATACCGGAAGCCATGCAACGGGTACAGCGAAACGCGCCGAGCCCGCATGGCCAGCGGGCTGGCGCGTCATCGGGCGGACCGGTTCAGGGGGCGCGCAACAGCCGCGCGCAGGCCGCCGGCGGGGTCGGCTCGACGGCGCGCCCTCCGCCGCCCGGGCTACGCGCCTCGGCGCTGAACCACCAGTCGAGTTCGGCGCCACAGCCCGGCCCCGCCGGGATCGGCGACTGCGGCTCGCAGGCCGGGCTGTCCTCCGGGCAGGCCAGACGCACGTGCGTGTGGGCGTCGTGTCCCCACCACGGGCGTACCTTGCGCAGCCAGTCGCCGGCGCCACCGGTGGCGTCACAGAGCGCGCGCTTGATCGCCGGGTTGACGAACAGACGGTCGACCTCGGGTCGGCGCGCCGCCCACTCGATGAGAAAGCGCGCATCCTCGCCCCAGCGCCCGTTGACCCGATCGCCGCCGACCAGGCTCGGCGGGTCGCCCTCGTCGAGCAGCGCTCGCGCATCGGTCGGCGACGCCGCCAGGGTCAGCCACAGGTCGACGTCGAGCCCGTGCTGGTGGCTGCGATGACCGCCGGACATCCGCCCGCCGCGCGGCTGCGAGAGATCGCCGACCATCACCAGCCGCTCGTCGCGCGCCTGCTGCGCCCGGCCGAGCGCCTCGATCAGCGCGAGCAGACGCGGATGGCCGTAGTAGCGACCACGCCAACGGCGTACGTCGAGATAACCGACCCCGCTCGCGGGCAGTGCCACGGCACCGGCGAGACAGCCATTGGCCGGGGCGCCGATGACCTGCGCCGGACCGGCGCTCGGGCGCTCGACCCCGGGCCAGGGGTTGGCGACGGCGACGGCGCCCCAGCCCAGGGACAGCGACAACAGCAACAGGGGACGCAACGGGCGCGAGCACAAGGGCGACATCCGGACCTCCGGGCCAGTGACGGGACGATGCCCCGAGCTTAACTCAGGGCCGGAAGGGCCACACCAACGGCGTCAGCGCGACGGTCACCACGCCCACCAGCAGGGTCAGCGGCACCCCGGCGCGGACGAAGTCGCCGAAGCGGTAACCGCCGACGTTGAACACCATCAGGTTGGTCTGATAGCCGATCGGGGTGGCGAAGCTCGCCGAGGCGGCGATCATCAGCGTCAGCACGAAGGGCTCGAGCGCCACCCCCATGGTGCGCGCGGTCTCGACCGCGATCGGGAACACCAGCACCGCGGCGACGTTGTTGGTGGCCAGCGAGGTGAGCAGCGCGGTGGCGACGAACACCAGACCCAGCGCCGACCACGGCTGGCCGTCGGCGAGCCCGATCAGACCGCCGGCGAGCAGCGCCGCGGCGCCGGTCTTCTCCAGCGCCGCGCCGATGCCGAAGGAGGTGGCGATCACCACCAGCACCTGCCAGTCGGGCGCGCGCCGGGCGATGCGCCCGCTGGTGCAGCCGGTGAGGATCATGCTGCCGGCGGCCAGCAGCGCCGCCTCGAGCATGCTCAGCCAGCCGAACGCGACCACCGCCACCATCGCCAGCACGATGGCGATGGCCAGTGGGGCGCGACCGTGCTCGAGCGGGTGCGAGTCGCCGATCTGGCTCACCAGCAGGAAGTCGCGGACGTTGCGTTGGCGCTCGACGAAGTCCGGACGCGTTTCCAGCAGCAGGGTGTCGCCGGGGGCGAGGACGATGTCGCCGATCTTGCCGCGCACCCGTCGGCCGTTGCGCGAGAGCGCGATGATCACCGCGTCGTAGCGGTTGCGAAAGCGCCCGTCGCGCACGCTCAGTCCGATCAGCGGCGACTTGTCGGAGAGTACCGCCTCGACGAAGCAGCGCCCGGGGCGTGGCAGGTCGAGCTTGAACACCTGGTCGGTGGCGGGGATCAGCCCGCGGGTGCGCTGCAGCTCCATCATCGAGTCGATCACCCCGACGAACACCAGCCGATCGCCGGCCTGGAGCACCGCCTGCGGGGAGACGGCGGGCAACACCTGGGCGCCGCGCTCGATCTCGACCAGGAACAGCCCCGGGAGCTGACGCAGCCCGGCGGCCTCGATCGAGCGCCCGACCAGCGCACTGCCCGGCTCGACCAGCATCTCGGCGACGTACTCGCGCAGGTCGCCGTAGCCGGCCGCCGGGGGCTGGCGGCGCGGCAGCAGCCAGTCGCCGGCGAGCAGCAGGAAGCCGAGGGTGACCAGGGTCACCGGCAGACCGATCCACAGCGGCTCGAACAACCCCAGCCCGGCGCCGCCCTGGTGCTCGATATAGAGCCCGTTGACCACCAGATTGGTACTGGTGCCGATCAGGGTGCAGGTCCCACCGACGATCCCGGCATAGGACAGCGGGATCAGCAACCGCGACAGCTCCAGACGATGACGTCTGGCCCAGTCCTGCACCGCGGGGATGAAGATCGCCACCACCGGGGTGTTGTTGAGCAGCGCACTGAGCGCGGCCACCGGCGCCATCAGCCGCACCCGCGCCGCGCGCGGTCCGCGCGGGCGGCCGAGCAGGCGCGGGCCGAGCCAGCCGATGGCGCCGGTCTCGGCCAGCCCGCTGACCACCACGTAGAGCACCCCGACGGTGAGCATGCCGGGGTTGGCGAAACCGGCCAGGGCCTCCTCGGCGGTGAGCACCCCGCTGACCAGCAGCAGGGTCAGCGCGCCACTGGTGACGATGTCGGGGGCGACCCGGGTGAAGGCGAACAACACGAAGCAGCAGGCCACCATCGCCAGACTGAACCAGCCCTGCCAGTCGAGTTGCGTCAACGCCTCCATGCCCGCCTCGCGCTCAGTCGGCGCGCCCCCGCTGCAGCGCCTCATAGCGCGCCTTGAAGGCCGCCTCGCGCAGCCGCGCCGCCTCCGCCTCGGCGCCGCACAGCGGACCGTCGCGCCAGGCGCCGCTGGCGTGGTCGAACACCGAGAAGCGATAGCCGCGACCGACCTTGAACACCGCCGTGACCTCCTCGCCGGCGCGTGCCAGCGCCGCGAGCTTGTCGAGCCCGAGCGCCGGGGTGGCGGTCTCGACATCGACGACGGGCGCGGCATCAGGCGCGACGACGAGATTGAAACGATGGTCGTGGATCTCGCCATCGACGGCGAGCGCCACGGATTCGAGTTCGGGCAGGCGATCGAGCAGATAGCCGGCCATCAGCAGCCCGAGCCGGGTGTTGCCGTCCTCGATCGCGGTGAGCAGCTTGTCGGCGACGATCCGGCAGCGCTGCTCGCGATCCGGGTGCTCGACCCAGGTGCGTCCGAGCTGCCAGCCACGGTCCATGTCGCGATCGAGTTGGGCGAAGAACGCCGCCGCCTGTTCGAGCAGCGCCTCGGGCACCTCGAGTCGATGGGTCCGGTCATCGATGCTGACCTGCAGGATCATGTCGCCGCCTCCCTCGTGTCTCGACCAATCCGATCGCCCCGGGCGCGGGGCGACCATCACCGAGATCCCGACCAAGGAGATCCCATGTTGCAGATCATCCCCCAGCTACTCGGCCCGGCTCAACTCGACAAGGTCCACGCCACGCTGGCCGAACTGCCGGCGGTCGCGGGCACCCGCAGCGCCGGGCGCAGCGCGGCACGGGTCAAGCACAACCAGGAGCTGCAACCCGACCCCGAGCGGATGCAGCGACTCGCGCGCATCATCATGTCGGCGCTCGGCCATCACCCGGTGTTCCGCGCCGCCGCCCTGCCCGAGCGGGTCGCCGACCCGATCTTCGCCCGCTACCGCCCGGGGATGCACTACGGCGAGCACGTCGACGAGCCGATCATGGGCGGGGCCGGGGGACGGATGCGCAGCGACCTGGCGCTGACCCTGTGGCTCAGCCCGGCGGACGACTACGACGGCGGCGAACTGGTGATCCGTACCAGCTTCGGCGAGCAGCGGGTGCGGGGCGAGGCCGGCGACGCGGTGCTCTACCCCGCCTCCAGCCTCCACCAGGTCGCCCCGGTGACCCGGGGCGAGCGGCTGGTGGCGGTGACCTGGATCCAGAGCCTGGTGCGCGACCCGGCCCGCCGCGAGCTGCTCTACGAACTCGGCCAGGCCCGCGAGACCCTGCTCGAGCGCGCCCCCGACGACCCCGCCGCCCAGCGGGTCGACCGCAGCTATGTCAACCTGCTGCGGATGTGGGCCGAGCCGGGGTGAGGGGGATTCGAGCCATCAGCCATCAGCCGCCAGCCGCCAGCCGCCAGCCAAAGTAGCCGACCCTGCCTCACTGGCGGCTGATCGCTGATAGCTGGCGGCTGGTAGCTGGTAGCTGGCGGCTGGTAGCTGGCGGCTGGTAGCTGGTAGCTGGTAGCTGGCGGCTGTTAGCTGGCGGCCGAAAGCCGCCGATAGGGGTGCGCAGACACGCCATGCTACACTCAGCGTTGTCTCCTCAACCCTCCACCTTCGGCAAGGACATGACCAGGCAGAAGACCTACCTCGTGATCTCGGCGCTCGGCGAAGACCACCCCGGTATCGTCGATCAGATCTCCCGGACCGTGCTCGAGCACGGCTGCAATATCGAGGACAGCCGGATGAGCGTCCTGGGTGGCGAGTTCGCCGCCATGCTGCTGGTCGAAGGAAAATGGAACACCCTCGCCAAGATCGAGAACGCGCTGCCCGAGCTCGAGCGCCAGCTCGGCATGACCATCGTCTCCAAGCGCACCGGCCAGCGTAACGCCGGGGCCAACCTGCTGCCCTACGCGGTCGACGTGGTGTCGATGGATCATCCGGGGATCGTCAACAACCTCGCCGCCTTCTTCGCCGAGCGCCGGATCAACATCGAGGACATGGCCACCAGCACCTATGCCGCGGCCCATACCGGCACCCCGATGTTCTCGGTGCATATCGCCGTGGGCATCCCCGCCGACATCCATATCGCCGGACTGCGCGACGAGTTCATGGACTACTGCGACGGACTCAACCTCGACGCGGTGCTCGAGCCGCTCAAGAGCTGAGTCGACGGCGATGCCCGCTTCCAATCCGGCGACGGCGACCGCACATCCGCGGATGAGCCATCGCTACAGGGAGCAAGACGCATGAGCATTGCCATCGGTGACCCGGTCCCCGACCTCGAGCTGACCGCCACCGGCGACCAGCGGATCCGGCTGACCGACTATCGTGGCCGCAACCTGGTGCTCTACTTCTACCCCAGGGCGAGTACCCCGGGCTGCACCCAGGAGGGGCTGGACTTCGCCGCCGCCCACGCCGACTTCGGCGCCGCCGACACCCTCATCCTCGGCGTCTCGCGCGACGGTCTGCGCGCGCAGCAGAACTTCAAGACCAAGCAATCCTTCCCCTTCGAGCTGATCGCCGACACCGACGAGCAGCTCTGCCGCGCCTTCGACGTGATCAAGCTCAAGACGCTCTATGGTCGCGAGAGCCTCGGTATCGAACGCAGCACCTTCCTCATCGACGCCACCGGCACCCTGGTGCGGGAGTGGCGCAAGGTGAAGGTCAAGGGGCACGTCGACGAGGTGCTTGAAGCGGCCAGGGGCCTGGCCCAGTAGCAGGCGGAGAGGGCGCGCCATCGCATCATGTCCCGCCACGCCCGCCGCAGGCCCCTCGCCTCCCCCCATCCTCACCCCGCCGGACGGACCTCCAGGGTACCGCCGGGTACGACCCCGAGCGGTCACGCCCGGCCCTCGAGGCCCGCCACGCGGGCGTCCGCAACGGCGCGACCGACGCAGCCCTGCGCGCCAGGCCACGCCCCAACCGCTCCCTGCAGACCGTCATGATCAAACGCGAAAACGACACCACCTGTCTGTTCGTCCTCGACACCAACGTGCTGATGCACGATCCGAGCGCACTGTTCCGCTTCCAGGAGCACGACCTCTTCCTGCCGATGGTGGTGCTCGAGGAACTCGACCGCGGCAAGAAGGGCATGTCCGAGGTCGCGCGCAACGTGCGCCAGGTCAGCCGCTTCCTCGACCAGCTGATGGCCGGGGCGGACAAGACCGAGATCGACGCCGGACTGGCGCTCGGCCCGCTCGCCGGCAACGGCGGCGGGCTCGAGGCGGCCAGTGGCCGGCTCTACTTCCAGACCACGGCCTTCGAACTCGACCTGCCCGAGGCGCTCCCCGGCACCGTCGCCGACAACCAGATCCTCGGCATCGCCCAGGTGCTCAGCCGCGAGCGCCCGGACCGCCAGGTGATCGTGGTCTCCAAGGACATCAATCTGCGTATCAAGGCGGCGGTCCTCGGCATCGTCGCCGAGGACTACAGCAACGACCGCGTGCTCGACGACGCCGAGCTGCTCTACAGCGGTCACGACGAGCTGCCCGCCGACTTCTGGGAGCGACACCAGAAGGCGGTCGACGCCTGGCAGGAGGATGGCCACACCTTCTACCGCGTCTCCGGACCCGACATCGCCGACTGGTACCCGGCGCAGTGTCTCTCGCTCGATCGGGACGACGGCTTCGAGGCGATCGTGCGCGACAAACCCGCCGAGACCGAGGCGGTGATCGAGCTGGTCGAGGACCATCGGGTGACGCGCCACAACGTCTGGGGCATCACCGCACGCAACCGCGAGCAGAACTTCGCGCTCAACATGCTGATGGACCCCGAGCTCGACTTCGTCACCCTGCTCGGCACCGCCGGCACCGGCAAGACGCTGCTGGCGCTCGCCGCGGGGCTGGCGCAGGTGCTCGACCAGAACCGCTATCGCGAGATCATCATGACCCGGGTGACGGTCCCGGTGGGCGAGGACATCGGCTTCCTGCCCGGCACCGAGGAGGAGAAGATGACGCCCTGGATGGGCGCGCTGATGGACAACCTGGAGGTGCTCACCCGCCCCGAGGGCGGCGGCGACTGGGGGCGCGAGGCAACCAACGACCTGCTGCGCAACCGCATCCGCATCAGCTCGCTGAACTTCATGCGCGGGCGCACCTTCCTCGACAAGTACATCATCCTCGACGAGGCGCAGAACCTCACCGCCAAGCAGATGAAGACCCTGATCACCCGTGCCGGTCCCGGCACCAAGGTGGTCTGTCTCGGCAACATCGGTCAGATCGACACCCCCTACTTGACCGAGACCACCTCGGGCCTGACCTATGTGGTGGACCGCTTCAAGCACTGGGAGCACGGCGGGCACATCACCCTGATGCGCGGCGAGCGCTCGCGTCTGGCCGACTTCGCCTCGCAGACACTGTGACCCCTGCCGGCGGACCCCAGGGTCCGCCCCTCCCGGTGCACAACCGACACCCCGCACCGGGAGGAGCCAACCATGCACGCCCGCGCCACCCTCGCGCTGCTGTCCGCGCTCATCGCCCCCGCCGCACTCGCCGAGCAACCCCCGCTCGACGTCGTTTATCACGTCTCCGAGACCGCCAAGGTCGCCTTCGTGCTCAACAACATCCAGAACCACATCGACGGCGCCGGCGGGCCCGAGCGGCTCAACGTGGTGCTGGTCGCCCACGGCCCGGCGATCCGCGCGCTCGACCAGATCGAGACCACCGATCGCATCCGCGACGCCACCGAGAGGCTGCGCGCGCAGGGCGTCGCCCTGGAGATCTGCGGCAACACCCTCAAGGGCTACGGCTATGCGCTGGAGGACCTGGTGCCCGGCTTCAGCATCGTCGAACAGGGCGGGGTGACCCGGATCGCCGAGCTGCAGTCGCGCGGCTATGTCTATCTGCGACCCTGAACGACGACGGCCCCCGCCCGATCGGGCGAGGGCCGTCGTCAGCTATCAGCTATCAGCTATCAGCTATCAGCTATCAGCTATCAGCTCTCGCGATGGTAGCCCTGGATACGCTCGATCTCGTTGCGCGAGCCGAGGATCACCGGCACGCGCTGGTGCAGCGCCTCGGGCTGTAGCGACATGATCCGTTCGCGCCCGGTGATCGCCGCGCCGCCGGCCTGCTCGACGATGAACGACATCGGGTTGGCCTCGTAGAGCAGACGCAGCTTGCCGCCCTGCCCCTTGGCGCGGATCTTCTCGTCCATCGGGTACATGAACACCCCGCCACGGGTGAGGATGCGGTGCACCTCGGCGACCATCGAGGCGATCCAGCGCATGTTGAAGTCCTCGCCGCGCTCACCCTCGCGCCCGGCCAGGCACTCGTCGACATAGCGCCGCACCGGCGGCTCCCAGAAGCGCATGTTGGATGCGTTGATGGCGAACTCGCGGGTATCGGCGGGGATCGTCATCCCCGGGTGGGTGAGGATGAACTCGCCGATGTTCTGGTCGAGGGTGAAGCCGTTGACGCCGTTGCCGGTGGTCAACACCATCATCGTCGACGGGCCGTAGAGCGCGTAACCGGCGGCGACCTGCTCGGTGCCGGGCTGGAGGAAGTCCTGCTCGGTCGGTTCGGCGGTGTCGTCGGGGCGGCGCAGGATCGAGAAGATGGTACCGACCGAGACGTTGACGTCGATGTTCGAGGAGCCGTCGAGCGGGTCGAAGGTCAGCAGATACTTGCCACGCGGATAGCGTGCCGGGATCGGGTAGATCGCCTCCATCTCCTCCGAGGCCATCGCCGCGAGGTGTCCGGCCCACTCGTTCGACTTGAGGAAGACGTCGTTGGAGAGCACGTCGAGCTTCTTCTGCGTCTCGCCCTGCACGTTCTCCTGCCCGGCGCTGCCCAGCACCCCGACCAGGGCGCCGTGGTTGACCATGTTGCTGATCACCTTGCAGGCGGTGACCACATCGTTGAGCAGCCCGCTGAAATCGCCCGTGGCCCCGGCGACGTGACGCTGCTCCTCGATGATGTACTGGGTGATGGTGGTGCGGTTGTTATGCATGACTCGTCCTCGTCTCCGCGTACATAAGTGTTATCGAATGGACGGCCAGTATAAGGGGTTCATCGTACCCCCAGAACCCCTACCCTTCCTGGGGTTTAGGCTTCAACTGTGGAGCATGCCCGATCGGCACCACGACCCTTGCACTAGACTAGTGTCGTGGTCAGTCGCCAACGATCGAACCGACAGCGGTCAGCCCAGGGCTTATGAAAGCACTCCCACCACCTCGAGACACCAGCCGTCAACAAGGTGTCACCTTGCTGGAGCTGATCGTGACCATCAGCATTCTCACCATCATCCTCAGCGTCGCGATACCCAGCTTCCGCGAGATCATTGCAACCAACCGTATCGCAGTGATCAACAACGACCTCCTGGAGGCGCTCCATGTCGCGCGTTCCGAGGCGATCAAGCGCGGCACACGCGTCACCGTTTGCAAATCGACCACCACATCGAGCAGCTCACCCGCTTGCGCCACCGGCGACTCCGGCTGGGAAAGCGGCTGGATCATCTTCTCCGACCGGGGCACGAGAGGTCAGATCGACGGCAACGACCAGGTCATCATCGTACACGAACAAAACATCCCTGCTGTCACCATTACCACCAGTAACTATCAGAACTTTATCTGCTATCTACCCTCGGGTTTCTCGCAAAGCAGCGGCGGCTTACCTAACGGGTCCTTCCTCATAAAACTACAAGGAAAAGCCAGAAAGATAGGGATCAACTTTACCGGAAGGATAAGGAGTTGCGACGCTTCCGATAACAGCAGCTGCTGAGTCACAGGATCATGGACCACACACTGCCACACAAACAAAAAGAGTCTTCATCCGGAGCAACCCTGATCGAGGTGCTCGTCGCCGTCGTCATCCTCTCGATCGGACTGCTCGGCATCTCCGGACTGCAGATGCGCGCAATGATGAACAATCAGAGCGCGATCAACAGAAACGCAGCCATCGTTCACGCTTACTCGATTTCCGAGGCAATGCGCGCGATCCCGGCCCGCGCCGCCGCTGGTGATTTCGACATCGGTCTTACGGAGGACAAGCCGACAGGCACGTCTTTTCCGGAGGTCGCATTGGCGAACTGGCGTGACCAGATTTACTCGACGCTCGGGGAAGATGCAACTGGCAGCGTCTCGTGCACCGGCAACAGTTGTACCATCATTGTGCAATGGGATGACTCCCGCGGCACGTCCGGTAGCGATCAGCAGCAATTCACCATCGAGTTATTACTGTGAAAGAGCCGCTTACTTCACTCCTATCGAGCAAGGGCTTCACCCTGGTCGAACTCATGATCGCCATGCTGCTCGGCCTGGTGGTCACCGGCGGCACGATCAGCGCGCTCACCGCCAACCGTCAGAGTCAACGAACGATCGAGGCGCTCGCGGAGACGATCGAGAACCAACGCACGGCCTTCGAGCTGTTGAGCCGGGACCTCCGTCAGGCGGGCAGTACCGGCTGTGGCAACGAGCGGATTTCCAGCGTACTCAACACCTCCCCGGAGTGGTGGGCAACATGGCGTCCGATCCAGGGGTATCAGGGGGACGAGGCCGCATCAGCGATCGACTTTTCATCGAGCAACGGCGGACGCGTCAATGGCACCGACGCATTACAGTTGCAGTCGATCCGCGACAACGGCTTTGCCGTCTCCACACACGACGTCGACAATGCCCGGATCACGATCGACCCGGCATCCACGGACATCGAAGCCGGCGAGATTCTGATCGTCTGCGACAACGACCACGCGACCCTCTTTCAGGCGAACACCTATAACCAATCATCCGGGATCATCGGCTACAGCGACACGGGCGGGACCCCAGGAAACTGCACAACCGGCCTTGATTATTCTGCCGCATGTGACTCTGACCCACCCCAAAATCACCGGTTCCCCAAGAACGCCCTGGTCTCCAGGCTCAACGCCACCTTCTGGTACATCGGCAACAACGGGCGAACGGCAGAAGGCGGGCGAGGTCTGTATCGTGCGATGCTCGAGGTCGGAAGCTCCGGAACCCCGGCAGCAAAAGGCATCGAGATCATCCCCGGCGTCACCGACATGCAGTTGATATACCGCTATGGGGATAAATTTGACGCCGAAAAGCCGGCGGACTGGAACGACGTCAACGCAGTCGAGATCACCCTGACGTTCGCCAGTACCGCACAGAACATCTCTGTCGCAAGCGCAACGGATGGCCGGATCATCAAAAAGCAAACCTATCTGGTCTCATTGAGAAATCGCGCGCAATGAACACGATCAAGCAGCCGATCTCGGGCACGCCATCCTCGCAGCGCGGCGCGGCGCTCGCCATCTCCATGATCCTGCTCATGGTCGCCACCCTGATCGGCCTCTCCGGAATCAAACAGGCAAGGGTCCAGGAGAAGATGAGCGCCAACACCTACGACCGCTCGCTCGCCATGCAGATGAGCGAGGCCGCGCTACGTGCAGCCCAGAGCGCGATCGCCGAGGACTGGGAGATCAGCGCACTCGGTGGAATCGACTGCTCTCCGACCAGTGCCAATAACTGCTCCCCTGTTCCACCAGAAACCTTCCAGAGCGACGGCACCAACTGGATCACCGTCGACACCGAATACCGAATCAACGATGGCATGGTCATCGGTGCACCACAATACCAGATCCACTATCTCGGCAAAGCCCCCAGTACGACCTCACTCAACTCCGGCAACAGTGCCAACAACATGCAGTATGGCGGCAGCGGCAGCGGCGGCGAGGTCGCTTACTATCGCGTCATCGCGCGAAGCGCAAGCCCGACAGCGGTACAGGATCGCGCACTCGTCGTCCTCTCCGGCATCTTCGAAAGGAACCTCTGAACTCGCGGGGCAAGCTCCATGCATACTGAACTCGAGAATCACATCAGAAGATCGGCCGCCAGAATCAAGCTGACACTCGCCACGCTCCTGATCTCACAGCTTGCATGCGCAGACATGGTTTCACAGATCCCTCTGTCCGTAGGAACCAATGTCCCCGGTAATCTCGCGCTGGTTCCTTCCGTGGAATGGCCCACGATCAACAGTGTCGCCAATCTCGGCGCATACACCGAGGATCGCGCCTACGCAGGTTATTTCGATTCAAATAAATGCTATCGCTATGAAGGGATCGATTCAGCCGAGGAGGAGCGCCACTTCTACCCTTCATCCACCACGAATAATCGAAGATGCTCAGGGGATGGCGAGTGGAGTGGCAACTTCATGAACTGGGCAGCAACCCAAACCATTGACCCCTTCCGCGCAGCACTCTCGGGGGGATACAGATACCGCGACACTGTCGAAGAAACCTGGCTACAAAAAGCGAGGCATGACGGCCAAGGCGGCACCAATGTGTATCCCGAGAGAAGAACACCTCAATCCGGAAGTAATGCATCACTTATCTCTGGCGCAACCCCATTCGAGGCGGACTGGATAAACATTCGCATCAATGGCCTCGGCAACAGGATGTATTTCACCTTGCCGAACGATTTCAGCTCGACTAGTGACACACAGACGAGCCAACAGGTGTTCGACGACTCTGACTTCTCATCCGGCTGGATTCAATATCGCAACGGAGAGGTGTCAAGAGACAGTTCGCGCTCTGTCGACGCGATAACAGGAAGTCTAAGAAAGACAGATTCGAACGACCCCAACGGCGGCTACAAGACAATGTCCCAGACGGTCGATAGAAATTTCATCTTCACCGGCTGGATTTATCGCCCTTCCAACAGCGGCGGAGGAAATGCCGACCGTCTTTCCATCAGCGACTCCGATTTCGACGGCTACGGCGTCGTATTCACCAGCACACAATTTGGCATCGAGAAGCGTAGCGATGGCAACCCATCATCCCTTGGCTCTAGACAGAGCTGGAACAGACCGGAAAACGAATGGTATCGCTTCGTCCTTACATCATATGATGACGGCGAAATTTCTTTAGAGGTCTACGACGACAGAAACCAGCAGCTCGGCAGTATCAGCGGGATCACCGACAGTAGTTATAGCAGCTTCGACCGTATCGTCATCCATGGCGGCCACACGTATTATGTCGACAACCTGTCCGTATCGACAACGGATAGCGACATACCCTACCCGCTGAAGTCTTCCGATTCCCAGTCGAGCACCTTCGAGGCTCATGTCCGCGTCAAGGTCTGCGACCCGAGTGTTTCCCTCGAAGACAATTGCGTGCGATACGGCAGCCATTACAAGCCAGAGGGGCTACTTCAGGAGTACTCCAGCAGGATTCGCTATGCGGTCTTCGGATATCTGAACGACTCGAACAAATATCGGGACGGTGGAGTACTCAGGGCCGGGATGCGCTTCATCGGCGAGAACATGATCGATGACTCCGGGCTCACCATCGAGAACCCGAACCCCGAATGGGACCTGGCGACCGGCGTCCTGACCCCAAACCCAACCCCATCGGATATCACCTCGACGCTCATCGCAGCTGGTGTCGAGGATAGCGGCGTCATCAACTATCTCAACAAGTTCGGCGAGATGACCAGTGCGAACCACAAGAGCATCGACCCGGTCAGCGAACTCTTCTATGCCGCACTACGCTACTTCAAGCATCAGGTAAATGTCCCCGAATACTCGGACATCTCGGGCTCCGACGACCAGAAGTACCAGCTTGCCGATGGCTTCCCCGTCATCACCTCATGGCAGGACCCCATCCAGCACTACTGCCAGAAGAGCGTCATTCTCGGTATCGGCGACGCCAATACCCACAGGGACAAGAACCTCCCGGGAAACAGCAGGAGCAGCGACGAGCCAGCAACACCGAGCGAGGTCAGCGGTGATAGCAGCATCGACGTCGTGACCGCGACCCAGCGCGTCGCACTGCTCGAAGGCATCACCATCAGCACCCCCTTCACCGGACGCGAGAACTCGGCCTACATCGTGGGGCTCGCCTATGACGCCCATACCCGCGATATCCGTCCAGACCTTATCGACAAGCAAACCGTGTCGACCTACTGGGTCGATGTCCGCGAGGCACAGAAACTGGAATCCCGAGCGCGCAACCAGTACTGGCTCGCCACCAAGTACGGCGGCTTCTCCGTACCGAACGACTACCGAACCTACGAGCAGACCGAACCACTCCCCGACAGCTGGTGGCACACAACCGGCGACATCCTGTCGACAGGCGACAAGCGCCCCGACAACTTCTATGTCGCCAGCGAAGCCGACAAGATGATCGAAAGCCTGACCCAGGCATTCAGCAACATCGTCGAGGAGACCGTGGGAACCGGGAGCGGACTGGCGACCAACTCATCGGAGCTGAGTACCGACACCAGAAGCTACCAGGCGAGCTTCGTCAGCGGTTCCTGGGACGGAGATGTCGAGGCCTTCAGCATGGACACCCAGACCGGAGTGCTCAGCGAAACACCGGAGTGGAGCGCAAACGACGCTCTTCCTGCCTGGGATGCCCGCAAGATCTTCTTCAACCGCCCGGACTCGCAAACCGCCGAACCTTTCACCTGGGATAATCTCAGCGGCGCTCAGCAAGCCCTCCTGCAATCGAGCTCGATCGTCGACTAT
Organism: Marichromatium sp. PS1; assembly: GCF_041155115.1. NCBI lineage: Bacteria > Pseudomonadati > Pseudomonadota > Gammaproteobacteria > Chromatiales > Chromatiaceae > Marichromatium > Marichromatium sp. PS1. The sequence goes on along the minus strand of NZ_BAAFHB010000002.1, from coordinate 1,002,486 downwards.
CTCCGTGGAGACACCTCGAACGAAACGCCGAGCGGAACCCTGAGGAGTCGCCAGCACCTGCTCGGCGACATCGTCAATTCAGCACCGGTCCATGTGTCCTCACCCGACCCGTCCTTCTATGTCGGTGCAACCTTCCTCGGCGCCAGCAGCTATGCCAATTTCAGTCGCAACCAGCAGAGTCGTTCAGCAACACTCTACGTCGGCGCAAACGACGGCATGCTGCACGCATTCGACGCCGCCACCGGAGAAGAGATCTACGCATTCATCCCCAACGCTGTCTTCTCGAAGGGCCTCGTATCCCTGGCCAACCCCGACTATGCCCATCGCTACTTCGTCGATGGTGAGCTGACGGTGGCAGACGTCTATACCTCGGGGGCCTGGAGGAGCGTGCTGATCGGGACCCTGGGGCGAGGTGGCCCCGGGGTATTCGCACTGGATGTCACCGATCCGACCAACATTTCGCTGCTCTGGGAAAGGGATGAGCAGGACATCCCCGGACTCGGTCGCAACATCGGCAAGCCGATCGTCGCTCAGGTCGACGACGGCGAGTGGCGCGTTCTGCTCGGCAACGGCCCGGACAACCAGAGCGGCACGGCCCAACTGTTGATGGTCGACGTGGCCGATGGCAGCGCGGTAAGCGTGGAGCCGACGACGGTAACCGACAACGCCTTGTCCGCGATCTATGCATGGGACTCGAACGGTGACGGCTTCACCGACACTGTCTATGCCGGCGACCTGAAGGGCAACCTGTGGAGATTCGAGAACCTCTCCAGCAACACCCCACAGAGCAGGTTACTGTTCAGTGCAACGGATGCCTCGAACACCTCCCAACCCATCACCGTCTCGCCATTGGTCGGCGTCGATCCCGACAGCGACCTACGCTGGGTCTTCTTCGGCACTGGCCGTTATCTCAACGAGACCGACATCACCGACACGCAAGTGCAAAGCTGGTACGGCCTGGTCGACGAAGGTCAGACCATCTCCAGCCGCTCCAACCTCGTCGCGCGTCAGATCGAGGCCGAAGGGCTGGTCGACGAGCTGGCCGTCAGGGTCGTTTCCGCCGGTGACAGCGAGGATCTCGAGGGCAAGAGCGGGTGGTACATCGATCTCGTCTCGCCGATCAATGGTCGCGAGGGTGAACGCATGACCCTGCCCAACCAATTCCAAGGGGAGGTCCTGTTCGGTACCACCCGTATACCCGACTCGAGTGACAGTTGCCAACCCACGGGTAACGGCTTCGTCATGGCGATCGACCCCTTCACCGGAGCCAGGCTTAGCGAGGGGATCTTCGACATTGACCGAGACGGAGAATTCGACCAGAGTGACGCGCTCGAGGTCAGCGGCGAGCCAATCCCGGTATCCGGGGTCGGATTCTCGCACGTTCCGAACCAGCCGACCTTCGTCGCCAACTTCATGCAGGTCGTTCTCGACAACAGTGACACCGAGACGATCCAGATCCGTGCACCGGAGAGTTCGATCAACCGCGCCTCCTGGCGAGAGATCCTGGAGTACTAGGTCATGAGAAAGAATCACAGCGCTGGTTTCTCGCTGATCGAGTTGATGATCACCGTTGCCATCATCGGAATACTGGCAGCGATCGCTTATCCATCCTATATCGACCAGGTCACCAAGACCTATCGTGGACGAGCCAAGTCCTGCATCGGCGAATACGCTCAGTTCATGGAGCGTTATTACACCGAGAAAATGTCTTATGCAGACGCAGTCCCAAACCTGTCCTGCAGCAGCGACGACAGCATGGATACCAGGTACACCATTTCAGTCAAGGACCTCAGCCGCAGCACCTACACCATAGAAGCAATCCCCATCGGCGCACAAAGCACACATGACACCAAGTGCGCGACACTGAGCCTGGACCAATCAGGGAAGAAGGGGGTATCCGGTAGCGGCGGCGTTAGTGGCTGCTGGTAAACCCCGACCGGAAAACGGACATCCAAATCATATGAACCGGCCAAACTCCCCGATCGATTCAGGAACGACACCATTCCCCGGAACCGAAAAAAAACGTCCCTCGATCCCTTTATGTCTCTGCTCTCAGCCATCCCGCAAGGAGCGCTTCTCCTAGACAAAGGACTGCGCATCACCGAAATCAATCGCCCGCTTCTCGAACTGGTCGGCAAGCCCAACACCGACCTGCGTGGCACATGCTTCAGCGACCTGCTGGCAAACCCCTCCCCCGCGCTACTCGCACAGTTCGACATCGCCACTCACGAGGCATCGCCGCGGCGACTGAATATCCTGCTGACGACCAAGAACGGACAGCTGAGGGCGCAGCTGACGGTATCGCCCTACCAAGACCAGGAGACGCAATGGCTGGTGATGGTCATGGATACCGCCTGGAGCGAACTCGCAAACCAGTATCCAGCCCATACCGAAGAGGCCCAGGCCTTCGCCCGGGTCGCCAACTGGCAGCTCGAGGTGGCGACCGGTCAGGTCCGCGTCACCCGTACCTGGTACGACATCTGGGGGCTGCCCCCGACCGAGACGCTGATGCTCGAGGACGCGCTCGGGCTCATCCACCCCGACGACCGTCCGCGCGTCGAACAGGCCCTCGAGCAGGCTGCAGAGTCCCAAGCACCGATCCAGGTGCGCTTCAGGCTGCAGCGCCCCGATGGCAGCGAGTGCTGGATCGAGGGCACCGGCCACATCGACCCGCGCGCCACCGAGAGCGACGCCCGTATCTGCGGCGTGGTCATGGACATCACCGAGCGCTACCGCGCCGAGCAGGCGCTCTCGCACTACAGCGAGATCCTCTCGGCCTCATCCGAGCGGCTCGCCTTCGTCGATCCCGAGCACCACATCCGCGCCGTCAACCGCGCCTTCCTCAACGCGCTCGATCGTGACTACGACGCGGTCATCGACCAGCCACTTGGTCGGGTGATCTCCGACCAGACACTCGGCGCCGCGCTGCAGCAGGCACTGGAGCGCTGTCTCGCACACGCCAAGGAACATGCCGAGGACCTGCGTCGCCCCGGCCCCGACGGCGAACCACGCGACCTCGAGATACGGGTCAGTCCGCACCGCGGCGAGGACGACCAGCTTGCCGGCGCGGTGATCAATGTCCGCGACGTCACCCTGGTGCGCGAGGCCGAACGCCGTCTGCTGCAGTCGGCCGCGGTCTATGCCGCGACCTCCGAGGGCGTGCTGATCACCGACCCCGAGGGCGGCATCGTCGCCGTCAACGCCGCCTTCAGCCGCATCACCGGCTACACCGAGGCCGAAGTCCTCGGTCGCAATCCCAGCCTGCTCAACTCGCACTGGCACCCGCGCAGCTTCTTCGTCGGCATGTGGCGTCACCTGCTCAAGCACGGCTCCTGGATCGGCGAGGTCTGGAACCGCCGCAAGGACGGCGAGATCTATCTCCAGCGCCTGGCCATCCACCGCATCGTCGACGCCCGCGGCAACCTGCTCAACTATGTCGGCGTCTTCGCCGAGCACAGCGCTACCCTCAACACCCCCCGCCGCGCCGAGTACCTGGCCCACTACGACCAGCTCACCAAGCTGCCCAACCGGCTGCTGTTCAACTCCCGCCTGGAGCACGCCATCGAGCTGCGCCAGCGCAAGCAGATCCCGCTCGCGCTCTTCCTCATCGACCTCGACCGCTTCGCCAACATCAACACCCATCTCGGTCCGCAGATCGGCGACGAGCTGCTGCGCTCGGTGGCGCTGCGCCTGCGCAGCGAGATCCGCCCGGCCGACACCCTCGCCCGACTCAGCGCCAACCAGTTCGGCCTGATCTTCGAGGAGATCCCCGGGATCCGTGAGGCCGAATCGATCGCCCAGCGACTGCAGAACTGTCTCGCCGCGCCCTTTCACATCCGCGAGCACGAGGTCTTCGTCACCGCCAGCATCGGCATCGCCTTCGACCCCAGCACCGGCCGCGACCGCGACCTGCTGCTCGCCAAGGCTGAGTCGGCGCTGCGCGCGGTCAAGCAGGGCGGACGCAACACCTATCGCTGTCTGGCGATCCACACAGATGCCGCCGCCGAGGAGCGCCAACGGCTCATCGGCCAGCTGCGCGAGGGGCTCGAGCGCGGCGATTTCCAGCTCCATTACCAACCGCGCGTCGACGTCGAGTCGGGTCGATGGTGCGGCATCGAGGCGATGGCGCGCTGGAACCAGCCACAACTCGGTCTGGTCGCGCCCGAGCGCTTCCTGCCACTGACCGATGACGGCGGCTTCCTGGTCGAGCTCGGTCACTGGACGCTGAACCGCGCCTGCGAGCAGTTCCAGCACTGGCGCAGCCGGGGGCTGCCGGTCGGACGACTGGCGCTGAACGTCTCCGAGCCGCTGCTGCTGCGACTCGATCTGGCCAGCACCATCGCGCGCGCGCTCGACACCCACGGACTCGACGGCGATCAACTCGAGCTGGAGTTCACCGAGGGGCTGCTGCTCAAGCACAGCGATCAGATCGTCGAGCTGTTCGCCGCCCTGCACCAGCTCGGCGTCCACCTGACGCTGCGTGACGTCGGCGCCGGCTGGCTCGCCCCCTCGCTGTTGCGCCGGCTGCCGGTGGGCACCCTGAGCATCCATCGCGGCTTCATCGAGAACCTGCCCGAGGCCCAGGAGGATCTCGACGTGGTACACGCGGTCATCGCCCTCGCCCAGTCGTTCGAGATCGGCCTGCTCGCCGATGGCGTACGTACCGAGGGTCAGCGCGAACTGCTGCTCACCATCGGCTGTCCGCACGCCCAGGGCGAACTCTACGCCCCGCCGCTTCCGCCCGAGCAGCTCGAGCACCGTATCAGTCAAAAACCCGCGCCCCGTCCACCCAAGCTGCGCGGTAGCTGATCGCCCCTCCGTCTAGCCCGGCCGCGCCCCGGCGCGCGGCCTGACCCAGCAGTGATACATCGCCGTGAAGGTCAGCGGATGATCGCGCTCGAAGGTATCGAGCCGCGCCAGATCGGCCACCGTCGGATCCTCCGGGAAACGCGTGCGATAGGCTGCGCGCCGGGTCGGATCGAGCTCGACCCCGAGCAGCTCCAGTCCGGCATCACTGAACAGATCGGCAAGCCCAGACGGCGTGAAGCAGTGTTCCTGGACGTGGAACAGCAGATCGCGACAACCGCTCATCGAGTGGAAATCTGGCGAATCGAGCAGCGGACGCAGTACCCGCTCCTCGTCGGCGGCCTCGATCAGTCGCTGACGGGCGCGACGGATCCGCGCCGGGTCGTCACCGATCCCGACGGCATCCACCAGCGCCCGCGCACGATACACGGCCGCGCGTGCCCGCTCGCTGTAGAGCCCGAGCAGCATCACCCCGCCGGGCCGCAGACGCCCGACGAGCACCCGCACACCGGCGAGCGGATCGTCGAGATGGTGCAACACCCCCACCGACTCGATCAGGTCGAAGCGCTCGTCGAGCGCGGCGAGCGCCAGCAGGTCGGCCTGGGCATAGCGCACCGCGACCCCGAGGGCCTCGCTGCGCGCGCGGGCATGGCAGAGACTGCGTAGCGACAGATCGATCGCCAGCACCCGCGCCCCGCGCAACCGCCGCGCCGTGGCGATCGCGTGCTCGCCGGTGCCGCAGCCGGCGACCAGCACCTCGGGCGTCTCCGGACAGGTCACGCCCCCCAGCTCGACGCCGGGCAGCCGCTGGCGCAACAGCGCCGGCAGGTCGGGCGCCGGCGTCAGTACCGGCTCGCTCACCCGCCAGCGCGGATAGGGGTTGCGCTCGTACTGCGCGCGCACCCGCCGGCTCACCACGTCCTCGGTGAGCGCCCAGCGCTCGATGTGTTCGAGCTGACGCCGTTCGGCCAGGGGCTCGACGAGCTGACGCTCGAGCAGGGGCTGCAGCGACTCCGGCCAGTCCCGCTCGAGCAGACGCTCGGCGAAGGGGATGGAGCCGAGCGGCAGATAGGCGGCCAGCGCCGCCACCCGCTCGGCGGCGATCGGCGCGCGCCAGCGCAGCGCCTCAGCGAGCTCAGCGCGCAGCGTCGCGACCCGCGCGGTCTCCTCGGCGTCCTGGTCGTGGACGAACTCGGCAAGCTCGCACTGCTGCGCGATCGCCACCAGCAGCGCCAAGCCGTCGGCGTCGAGTCGCCCCTGCTCGACCTCGACGAGCAACGCCCGGCGCAACAGGGTCAGCAACCGCTCGAGCCCGACATCACCGAGGATCACCCGTGGCAGCAACGCCATCAGCAATGCGTCGGCGAGCAGGGCCGCAACCACCGGAGCACCGCCGAGCGCTGCCAGGGTCGGCGCCCCCGGCCAGTGCGCGGCGACACGCGCGAGCGCCGCGGCGATGACCGGCTCGGCGTGCAGCAGCGCACAACTGGGCACGAGCAGCCGCTGCGGCATACACCAACACTCATCCAGCGCCCGTACCAACAGGCCGCGCAACGCCGGGGACGGCGCGTCGGGGCGCAGCATCTCGACACTGCGCACCCAGTTGGCGCGCGCCTGCACCAGCCCGGGATCGAGCGCCAGCGCCCGTTCCAGCAAGGGGCGCGCGGCAGCGGCGCGATCGAGCGCGAGCAAGGCACCGGCCTGGTTGTTGAGCGCCGCCGCCGAATCGGGCGCCAGCGCCACGGCGCGGGCCAGCGGCACGAGCGCCGCCTCGCTCCGGCCCAGCGTCTGCAGCGCGGCGCCGAGATTGCCGAGCACCATGGGGTCTGCCGGACGCAGCGCCCGGGCGCGCTCGAGCACCTCGAGGGCGCGCCCGGGCTCGCCCAGGTCGAGCAGCGCGCGGCCCAGGGTATTGCGACACTCGGGATCGTCCCCGGCCAGCGCCAGCGCCCGCTCCAGCGCATCCAGCGCCGCGCGTGGACGGCCCTCGGCGAGCAACACCGAACCGAGCGCCTTCCAGCCGAAGGCCGCGCCCGGACGGGTCGCGGTGAGACGTCGAGCCAGGGTCTCGGCACGTGGCAGATCGCCACTGCGGAAGGCATCGACCAGGGCCGCCTGCGTGCTCGCATCGTGCGACGCGGCCGCCGGACGTCGTGCTCGCCGGCTCATCCGTCGACCTCCGCCAAGGCGGCGCGATGGCGCGCGGCGAGCGCGACATAGTGTTCGGCCGAGTAGTCGATCTGCGCCCGCTCGCGTTCGCTCAACGGACGCACCGGGCGCGCCGGCGCGCCCAGCCACAGCTGACCGCCGGCGAGTTCCTGCCCCGGGGTGACCAGGGCGCCGGCGCCGAGCAGGGTGTAGGGATGGATCAGGGCGCCGTCGAGCACCCGGGCGCCGCTGCCGATCAGACAGCGCTCGCGGATCTCGCAACCGTGGAGCAGCGCCTGATGACCGACGGTGACCCGCTCACCGATCAGCAGCGGCGCGCCGCCCGGTCGGAAGGGCCCGTCGTGCGAGACGTGCAGCACGCAGCCGTCCTGGATGTTGCTGGCGGCGCCGATCTCGATGCGCTCGACATCGCCGCGCACCACGCACCCCGGCCACACCGAGGCCGCGGCGGCAAGCCGCACCGCACCGATCAGCACCGCACTCGGGTCGACCCAGGCGCCTGGGTCGATCTCCGCACGACGCCCCTCGAATACACGGATCGGACACATCACCATCGCCTCACTCGATCTGACACGGATCGCCCCAGCATGACCGCGCCGGACACACCCCGCAAGCCGCGGGCTTGGCCGCGCGCAACACAGCCGCTACCCTGCCCGCCATGCGCCGCACAGGAACCCGCATCATGCATCTCATCATCAAGGGACTCGGCTGGCTCGGCCTGCTGATCCTGCTCGGTCTCGCCGGGCTCGCGCTCAGGGTCGCGCTCGACGGCCAGGCGGTGGTCCCGGAGCGCGCGCCGCTCAGCGTCGCCGACCATGCCTGGGCCGAGGACTGGCTGCGTCACAACCGCCCGCGCGACCGCCTCGCCGGGATGCCGACCATGGTCGCGCTCAGCGCCGCCGAGGCCGAGCGGGTGGCCAACCACCTGATCGCCCGGATCGGCGCCGAGGGGCGCGCCGCGGTCCAGCTCGCCCCCGGGCGACTCGACCTGCAGGGCTCGATCGCGCTGCCCTGGGTGGGACCCGGACGCTATCTCAACCTCGAACTCGGTCTGGTCGAGACCGACGGGGCACTGCCCGAGGTGGTCAAAGCCCGGGTCGCCGGACTGCCGCTGCCCGCCGGACTGGTGCAGGGCCTGACCGAGCGACTGCTCGATGCGCTCGGTCAGAGCCGGTTGGTACAGCGCACCCGGCTCGGACCGGAGCGGATCAGTGTGATCTACACCTGGCAGGCCGACGGGCTGGAGCGCCTGGCCAGCAGCCTGATCGCCGACACCGACCGCCCCGCCATGCTCGCCGCGCAGCGCCGGCTCGGCCGGCATCTCGCCGAGGATCGCTCGGCGCCCGATCTCGCCACCCTGCTCGGCGTGCTGCTCGGCGCGCCGAGCGAGGCCCCGCTCGCCGACAACCGCGCCGCGCTGCTGCTGCTCGCGCTCTATGTCAACGGCCAGCAGTTGCACGATCCCGAGGGCGCGCGGCTGCCACAGCGCACCGTGACCCTGCGCAAGCGCGAGGACCTCGCCCAACACTTCACCGCCTCGGCAGCGCTCGCGCTCGAGGGCGGCGACCTGTTCTCGACCCTGGTCGGTTGGTACAAGGAGCACAGCGACAGCGACGGCGGCAGTGGTTTCAGCTTTGCCGACCTCGCCGCCAACCGCGCCGGCATCCGCCTCGCCACCCTCGCCACCGCCACCCCGGAGCAGGCGCGCTGGGTGCGCGAGCGGGCCCGCGCCGGGCTGATCGAGGACGATTTCATGCCGCGCATCGCGGGGCTGCCGGAGGGGATGAACAAGACCGAGTTCGCCGCCCGTTTCGGCGACACCGAGGACCCGCGCTACCGCCGCATCGCCGAGCACATCGAGCGGCGCATCGACGCCCGACCGCTCCATCGCGACGCGCCCTGATCAGAGCGCGTCGAGCGCCTCGCTGAGGGTGCGCACGGCGACGATCTCCAGGCCCTCGACACCGCCCTTGGGGACGTTGCCGGCCGGGGCGATGACCCGGCGAAGCCCATGCTTGACCGCCTCGCGCAGCCGGTCCGGGCCATTGGGCACCGGACGCACCTCGCCCGAGAGCCCAACCTCACCGAACACCGCCAGCTCCAGCGGCAGCGGGCGGTCGCGATAGCTCGACAACACCGCCATCAGCACCGGCAGGTCGGCGGCGGTCTCGCCGATCCGCACCCCGCCGACGACGTTGACGAAGACGTCCTGGTTGAACATGCCGATGCCGCCGTGACGGTGCAGCACCGCCAGCAGCATCGACAGACGGTTCTGATCGAGCCCCAGCGCGACCCGGCGCGGATTGGCCAGCGAGCTCTCGTCGACCAGCGCCTGGACCTCGACGAGCAACGGCCGGGTGCCCTCGCGGGTGACCATCACCAGACTGCCGGGGGTCGGCTCGTCGTGACGCGAGAGGAAGATCGCCGAGGGGTTCTTGACCTCGCGCAACCCCTGGTCGCCCATCAGGAAGACGCCGAGTTCGTTGACCGCGCCGAAGCGGTTCTTGATCGAGCGCACCAGGCGGAAGGCGCCGCCCGACTCGCCCTCGAAATAGAGCACGGTGTCGACCATGTGTTCGAGCACCCGGGGACCGGCGAGTGCGCCCTCCTTGGTGACATGACCGACGAGGAAGACCACGGTGTCGCGCTGCTTGGCGAAACGCACCAGCTGCGCGGCCGACTCGCGCACCTGCGACACCGAGCCCGGCGCCGACTGCAGCTGCTCGGTGAACAGGGTCTGGATCGAGTCGACCACCATCACCCGCGGCTGCTCGGCGGCGGCGTGATAGAGGATGCGCTCGACACAGGTCTCGGGCAGCAGCCGGATGTCCTCGCCGTCGAGCCCGAGCCGGCGCGCGCGCAGACTGATCTGCTGCGGCGATTCCTCGCCGCTGACATAGAGCACCCGGCGGCTACTGGCGAGCGCCGCGCAGGCCTGCAGCAGCAGGGTCGACTTGCCGATGCCGGGATCGCCGCCGAGCAGGATCACCGAGCCGCCGACCAGCCCGCCGCCGAGCACCCGGTCGAGCTCGCCGATGCCGCAGGCGGTGCGGGCGCGCTCCTCCGGGGCGACCTCGGCGAGGGTCTCGACCACCGCCCCGCCGGCGAGCCCGGCATAGCCGCCGCCACGCGCCGCCGCCGGACGCGCCGGCGCGAGCTGCTCGTTGAGGCTGTTCCAGGCGCCGCAGTCCGGACACTGGCCGGCCCACTTGGGCTGGCTCGCGCCGCACTCGCTGCACACATAGCTGGTCTTGGGCTTCTTGGGGGGGGTCGCCATCCGCGTTCAGTCTCCAGGGGTCAGCCGTCGTCGCCCTCGCCGTAATAGCTGCCGATATAGTTCTCGAACTTGGTGTACTTGCCGAGGAAGGTCAGCCGGGTGGTGCCGATCGGGCCGTTACGTTGCTTGCCGATGATGATCTCGGCAATCCCCTTGTCGGGGGTGTCCTCGTGATAGACCTCGTCGCGATAGATGAACACGATGAGGTCGGCGTCCTGCTCGATGGCGCCCGACTCACGCAGGTCGGACATCACCGGGCGCTTGTTGGGGCGCTGTTCGAGGCTGCGGTTGAGCTGCGAGAGCGCGATCACCGGGACGTCGAGTTCCTTGGCCAGGGCCTTGAGCGAGCGCGAGATCGCCGAGATCTCGGTGGCGCGGTTCTCCCCCACCCCGGGCGCCTGCATCAGCTGCAGATAGTCGATCACGATCAGCGCCAGGTCGCCCTGTTCGCGCTTGAGCCGGCGGGCCCGTGCGCGCACCTCGGTCGGCGACAGCGCCGGGGTGTCGTCGATGAACATCTTCGCCGAGGCGAGGATGTTGACCGCCGAGGTCAGTCGCGGCCACTCGTCGTCCTCGAGCTTGCCGGTACGGATGCGGTGCTGATCGATACGCCCGAGCGAGGACATCATGCGCATCGCCAGCGAATCGCCCGGCATCTCCATGCTGAACACCGCCACCGGACGCTTCGACTGGATGGCGACGTGCTCGGCCATGTTCATCGCAAAGGTGGTCTTGCCCATCGACGGACGCCCGGCGACGATCACCAGATCGGAGGGCTGCAACCCGGAGGTCATGCCGTCGAAGTCGGTGAATCCGGTGGCCAGGCCGGTGATCGGCTCGTCGCTCTGATAGAGGGTGTCGATGCGCTCGACGGCGAGGTTGAGCAGCGACTTGATCGGCTGGAAACCGCCGCCGCCGCGCGACTGCTGCTCGGCGATCTCGAACACCTGACGCTCGGCGTCGTCGAGCAGCTCGGTGACCGGACGTCCCTGGCTGTCGTAACCGCTGTCGGCGATCGCGGTGCCGGCGGCGATCATCTGGCGCAGCACCGAGGTGTCGCGCACGATCTGGGCATAGGCCTTGATGTTGGCCGCGCTCGGGGTCTCGTTGACCAGGGTGGCGAGATAGGACAGTCCGCCGGCGGCCTCGAGCTGCTCGGAGCGCTCCAGGGTCTCGGCGAGGGTGACGACGTCGAAGGGCTGGTCGGACTCGGCGAGTCGGGCGATCGACTGGAAGATCAACCGATGCTCGCGACGATAGAGATCACGCGCCGAGACCACATCGGCGACCCGGTCCCAGGCGGTGTTGTCGAGCATCAGACCACCGAGCAACGACTGCTCGGCGTGGAGATTGTGCGGCGGCACCCGCACCCGATCCATGCCACCCTCGGTGGCGAGCGCGGCAAGCTCTTCGGTATCAGGGTCGAACATGAGGCCCCCGGTGGAAAGGATAACCGGCTCGGCGACGCTCGGGGAGGTTGATCGGGATCCGCTGGCGTGTCGTTCGAGCGGGGCTCGGACGCCCTGATTGTGGTGTCATGCACCAGGCGTTGGCAAGCATGGTCCGCGACGATCCGAGATCACCCGAAGCAGGCGCGGGACAGCAACGACAGCACGGCGGCGCAGAGACAACACAGGGGCGCAGAGCGCCCCTGTATCCACGCACAGGCCCCGGTGAGGGCGGGGCGAGCGGCGGACTCAGTCTTCCGGGACGACGTCGACCATGATGGTGGTATCGACGTCGGCGTGCAGGTGCAGCGCGACCTCGTACTCACCGGTGGCGCGGAAGGCGCCGTTGGGCAGACGCACCTCGGACTTGTCGAGCGCGATACCGGCGGCGGTGACCGCCTCGGCGATGTCGGCGGTGCCAACGGAGCCGAACAGACGTCCCTCGTCACCGGCCTTGCGAGCGACGGTCACGCGCATCTCCTCGAGCTCGGCCTTGCGCGCCTCGGCCGCGGCCAGCTGCTCGGCGGCGAGCTGCTCGAGCTCGGCGCGACGCGCCTCGAAGGCCTCCAGGTTCTCGGCGGTGGCGACCACGGCGAAGCCGCGCGGCACCAGGTAGTTACGACCGTAGCCCGGACGCACATTGACCTTGTCTCCGAGCGAGCCAAGACCACCAACGTTCTTCAGCAGAATGAGTTCCACGTGATATTTCCTCTTAAATCGTTCGTCGTCTGCATGCGATTCAAGCCTCAGCGTCGCCGCGAGGGCAGGCGCGCTGCCCGGGCGCGGATGTCCACCCAGACATCGAGCAGGCCGAGGGCGGCGATCGCCACCGCCATCTGCGGCAACAGCACCAGCAGCACATAGAGCAGCACCAGCCAGCCCGTCCCCGAGCCACGTTGGACTCGCAGCTGGTGGACCACCGCCAGCCCCTGGAGCAACAGGCCCACCCCGGCGACCAGCGCGAGATCGGCGAGCAACCCCGGGCCTCGCACCAGCGCCCAGCCGGCGATCAGCAACAGCGCCAACAGCGCGAAGGCGCGGTGCAGGCGATAGGCCCTGAAGCCCTCGCCGAAGCCGCCCGGGTTGTAGAGCTGCGCCTGCCACCAGCGGGCGAGGAACAGGGCGAGCACGACCTGGAAGGTCAGCGCCATGGCGAAGGCCCCGGTCATCCACCGCGCCAGCTCGCCGAACAGCGCGGCGTTGGCCGCCGCGCCATCGGGCTGAGCGGCCAGCGCCGCCTCGCGCATCAACTCGAGCAACCGCGCCCAGAAGACGGCGGGGTCGCCAACGATGGCGTAGACCAGCACCAGACCGAGCATCACCAGCAGGCTCGCGGACTCGACCGTGAGCGCCAGCGATCGGCTGTAGCGCAACACCAGCGCCAGCCCCCAGATCGGCACCCAGAACAGCAGCAACACCCCGAGCACCAGCAGCGGGGCCCCGAACACGAGACCGTAGAAGAGTCCCGCCCCGAGGGTCGCGAACAGCGCCACCAGGGCACCGCCGCGCGCGCCGTTGCGCAGGGTCACCAGGCCCACTGCCGCTGCGGCGACGACCCCGAACACCGGGATCATCACCGACAGCAGGGCCGAGGTGGCAGCCACCAGCGCCGCCTGCGAAGGCCCGCGCATGATGAAACTCGCCAGTGACTTCATCGCATCAGACCTGCAGCCGTGCCGCCACCGGTCTCAACCGAGGGCGGCACGACGCGCCGGATCAATGACCGTCGGTGTAGGGCAGCAGGGCCAGGTAGCGCGCGCGCTTGACCGCCTGGGCGAGCTGGCGCTGGTACTTGGCCGAGGTACCGGTGATGCGGCTGGGCACGACCTTGCCGGACTCGCTGACATAGGCCTTCAGCAGGTTGAGATCCTTGTAGTCGATCTCGGTGATGCCTTCAGCGGTGAACCGGCAGTAACGCTTGCGTCGAAAGAATCGGGACATGATGTTCTCCAGTGCCTAGTGATCAGTCGTCGCGCTTGCTCGAAGCGCCCTCGTCCTCGCCTTCGGTCTTGGCCAGGGGCGAGGGCTCGGTGACGGCGCTGTCACGACGGATGATCATGTTGCGCAGCACTGCGTCATTGAAACGGAAGGCGCTCTCGAGCTCGTCGATCGCTTCCTGATCGCACTCGACGTTCATCAGCACATAGTGTGCCTTGTGCACCTTGTTGATCGGGTAGGCCAGCGGACGACGGCCCCAGTCCTCGAGGCGGTGGATCTGACCGCCGCGCTTCTCGAGATTGGTCTTGTAACGCTCGACCATGCCGGGCACCTGCTCGCTCTGGCTCGGGTGCACCAGGAAAACCACTTCGTAGTGTCGCATCTTGGCTCCTTACGGATTGGACAGCCTCCCGCCGCGCAGACTCGGCGCCGAGACGGTGAGGCAAGGAGTATCCCCGAGGATTCGGGGAATCGATCATTGTACGCAAAATCAGGGGGCTTTGGAAACGAAAGATTAGTCGGGGGAAAGAGCCGACGGGGGGTTGAACCGCCAAGGCGCGAAGGACGCAAAGAAGAGCAGAGCCTCCAGCGATCAGCCTCCAGTCGCCAGTGGGTGTGCGCCCTCGACAACAGCACGGTTTGCCGTCATCAACCGGTGCGCACGTCCTTGGCCCAGCGCTTGAGGGCAGGCGACCACCGGCGACCGGTCGGTAACAGCTTGAACACCCCTTTGCGCCCTTGGTGCCTTGGCGGTTCAATCTTCCGGCAACTGGCCGCTACTCCTCCAGCAGCACCTGCTTGGCGGCGTTGATGCGCGCGGCCAGGTAATCGGAGCCGCCGCGGTCGGGATGCAGACGTTGCATCAGCCGACGGTGGGCGGCGCGGATCTCGTCCGGCCCCGCGTCCGCACCGAGGCCGAGGATGGCGCGCGCCTCGCTCGGGCTCGGTCGTCCCGAGCCGGCGCCACCGCTGCCGCCACTCGCCCCGCTCCAACCGCGTGCCCGGGAGAGATAGGTCTCGAGCAACCGCGCCGATTCCGCGTCGGACTCGCGATAGAACTCGAGCATCCGTGCCAGCGCCTCGCGATCGAGCGCGCTCAGTCGCCGCCCGGCGAAGGGGCCGTCGAGTACCTGGCCGTCGAGCGCGCCACCACCCGCATCAAGCTCGAGTTCGAGATAACGACTGCGCAATCGCGGCCCCTGACCGGCGCGCCCGCGCCCCAGAAAGCGCTGCAGCAGCGGCAACAGCTGCGCCAGATTGGCGATCCGCAGCACCACCGGGATCGCCGCGCCCAGGGCGGCGAACAGCGGATTGAGCCGTCCGGTGGCTGCCGCCAGCACCAGCAGGCCGACCAGACCCCACACCACCCAGCCACGCAGGGCGCGCGCGACCTCGGGCGCCGGGGTACGGACGAACCAGCGCCACCCCCACCACAGCAGGACCAGCAGCGCGATCAGGACCAGCAGACGAGCCATCCATCCTCCTCGATTGTCGATATCGACCGGGGCCCCGGACCTCAGTCGGCGGTGGCGAAGAAGTCGCGCACATCGGCGATGTCGCGGGTGCGCGCGGTGCGCGGCAGGCTGTCGAGAAAGGCGTAGCCATAGGAGCGCGAGAGCAGTCGCGGGTCACAGACCACCAGCACGCCACGGTCCTCGCTGCCGCGGATCAGCCGTCCCGCCCCCTGCTTGAGCGCGATCACCGCCTGCGGCAACTGGTAGTCGCGGAACGGGTTGCCGCCGCGCTGGCGCAACGCCTCGATGCGCGCGGCGAGCACCGGGTCGCCGGGCGAGGCGAAGGGCAGGCGATCGATGAGCACGCAGGAGAGCGCCTCGCCACGCACGTCGACCCCCTCCCAGAAGCTCGAGGTGCCGAGCAGCACCGCGTTGCCCAGCTCGCGAAAGCGTTCGAGCAGCTCGCCGCGCGGCGCCTGCCCCTGCACCAGCAACGGATAGTCGATCTGGCCGACCAGCCCGGCGGCGACCTCGCGCAACGCCCGATGGCTGGTGAACAGCAGAAAGGCCCGCCCCCGACTGTAACCGATCACCTCGCGGGCGAGCGCCAGCACCTGCTGGTTATAGTCCGGTTCCGAGGGCTTGGACAGACCGCGGGGGACGAACCAGAGTGCCTGGCTGGAGTAGTCGAAGGGGCTCTCCCAGCGCGCGGTCTCGGCCTCGTCGAGCCCGAGCCGGCGGATGAAATGACCGAAGTCGTCGCCCACGGCCAGGGTCGCCGAGGTCAGCACCCAGGCGGTGCCGGGTCGCGCCATCTGGGCACGGAACACTCCGGAGACCTCGAGCGGGGTCTGGTGCAGACGGAAACCACGCCCCTGGGTCTCGAACCAGCGCACCACCCGTTCGTCGGGCTCGCCGAGCAGGGTCTGCAGCCGCGCCAGCAGCTCGGTGGCGCGCTCGGCACAGGCATCGAGCCCCTTGCCCCGCCCGCCGAGCGCACCGAGCCCCTCGCCGAGCGCGGTCAGACGACGCGCCAGGGCATCGAGCGCGCGTATCACCGCAGGCTCCTCCTTGAGCGACTCCCAGGGGCCGCGCCGCTCACCGCTGCCGAGCGCCAGACGCAGGTCCTGCAGCACCCGGCGCACCCGGGCGCAGTGCTCGAGCAGCTCGGGCACGTCGCCCGCCTCGCGCTGGTACTCCAGCTCGGTGTCGCGCAGCAGGTCGTGCAGCTGACGGCTGCTCAGCGCCATGCCGAAGAAGGTCGAGGCGGTGTCGGGCAGCTGGTGGGCCTCGTCGAGGATGAAGCAGTCGGCGCCGGGCAGGATGTCGCCGAAGCCCTCGTCCTTGAGCGCCAGGTCGGCGCAGAACAGATGATGATTGACCACCACCAGGTCGGCGGCCTGGGCCTCGCGCCGGGCGGCGAGCAGGTGGCAGGACTGCCACTGCGGACACTCCTGGCCGAGACAGTTGTCGGTGGTCGAGGTCACCAGCGGCCACACCGCGCTCTCGTCCGGGAGCGGCAACTCGGCGATGTCACCGCTGCGGGTATTGGCCGACCAGTCGCGCACCCGCTCGAGATGCGCGCGCAGCACCCGATCGTGACGCCCCGGCTCGTCGAGCGCGAGACCCAGGCGGTGGACGCAGAGATAGTTCGCCCGCCCCTTGAGCAGCGCGGCGCGCAACGGCAGGCCGAGGGCGTCGCGGATCAACGGCAGATCGCGATGGAAGAGCTGGTCCTGGAGGTTGCGGGTACCGGTGGAGATCAGCACCTTGCGCCCGGAGAGGATCGCCGGGACCAGATAGGCGAAGGTCTTGCCGGTGCCGGTGCCGGCCTCGCACACCAGCACCCCGCCGCCGTCGATCACGGCGCCGACCCGCTCGGCCATCTCGCGCTGCGGCTGACGCGTCCGGAACCCCGGCACGCGGGCGCTCAACGGCCCGTCGTCGCCGAAGACCCGCGCAAGCTCCATGCGGTCCACCCTGGCCGTCGCCGTGCCCGTCGCGCTCAACCGCCGCTGGCGCGACGTTCGGCCTCGCTCGCACCGGCGGCGTCACCGGCGCGCCGACGCACATCGGCGATGATCAGCCAGTTGTCACGACGTACCGCCGCGTCCTCACCGGCGAGGTTGTTGGAGCGCGAGGCGAGATTGCCCGCCTGCCCGGTCTGGCCCTGCTCGAGCCGCACCCGCGCCAGCCGGTTCCACAGATAGGCCTGCTTGGGCGCGATGCGCAGCGAGCGCTCGAGCGAGGCGGCGGCGCCGGCATAGTCGCCCGACTGACGCTGGCGCTCGGCCTGTCGCGCCAGGGCCTCGGCGGCAGCCGGCAGATCGGGCGCGCTCACCGAGGAGGCCGGCGCAGGCGCGGGTTGCGCCGGGGCCTGCTGAGGCGTGGTCACCGCCGCGGTACGAGGCGTCTCCGGCGGCGGCGGGGTGATGGCCGCTGGCGCGTTCGAGCGCACGCTCGGGGCGCTCGGGCGCTGTTCGACCGGCGCCGGCGTCGGCGTCGGAGATTGGGTCGGCGCCTCGGAGACCAGCGCCGGCACAGTGGAGCCGGTCGGGCCTGGCTCGGCAACCACCTCGGGCGCCGGGAGCTGCGCCGGGTCGCGATAGGCATAGACCTCGGTCTGCGGCTCCGCGACCGCCGGATCCTCGGCGGCGGATTCGGCCGACTCCGGGGTCGGCGCCTGCTCGGGGCGCGGGGTCACCCGGACCACGGGTGCGGGGTCCCCTTGACGGGGTTGGCCGGCGCAGGCACTCAGCGCCAGGACGGCGATCAGGATGATGAAGGCTCGCATCGTCAGTTGTAGAAATCGCTCATGAAGAGGTTCTGTTCCCTGGCGGGGCGTGAACGCTCGGGCGGCGCAGGCTCTTCATCCTGCGCCGCCCCCTCGGCCACGGCCTCGCCCTCCTGCTCCTCGGCCGACTCGTCGCCACCGCAACTGTCGGCGCTCGGGACATAGTCGGCGACATAAGGCATCTCGGCGCCATCGCAAACCTGCGCCGTCACCACGCCCTCCGGGCGCAGCGGCGCCAGCGGCTCGTTCTCGAGCTTGAGCATGAAGTCGCCCCAGACCCGCAGCGCGCCGCTACTGCCGGTCAGCCCCATCGGCTTGAAGTCGTCGCGCCCGACCCAGACCACGGCGACCTTGTCGCCCGAGAAGCCGGCAAACCAGCTGTCGCGCAGTCCGTTGGTGGTACCGGTCTTGCCGGCCATGCTCATGCCATCAGGCAGCTGACGTCCCAGCCAGGCGGCAGTGCCGCGCTCGACCACCCGCTCCATCGCCCAGGTGGTGAGATAGGCCGCGCGGGGATCGACCACCGACTCGACGGCCAGCGGATAGCGGTTGAGCGGACGCCCCTCGGCGTCGACCACCTCGCGGATCGCACGCAACGGCGAGCGATAGCCGCCGGCGGCGATCGACTGGTAGACCTGGGCCACCTCCAGCGGCGAGAGGTTGACCGCACCGAGCAGCATCGCCGGCACCGCCGAGATGCGCCGCTGGGCACCGAGCCGGTAGAGATTGTCGACCACCTCGTCGACGCCCAGGTCCATGCCGAGGTTGACGGTGGCGAGGTTGAGCGAGCGCACCAGCCCCTCGTAGAGCGGCAGCTTGCCATAAACGCGATGGCTGTAGTTGCTCGGCTCCCAGCGCGACCCGGTGCCGTCGGGGATGCTCACCGCCTTGTCCTCGATGATGGTCGAGAGGCTGTAGCGCTCGGGGTGGGTGAGCGCAGTGAGATAGACCACCGGCTTGACCAGCGAGCCGATCGAGCGCACCGAGTCGAGCGCACGATTGAATCCGGCATAGGCCGAATCGCGTCCGCCGACCAGTGCCAGCACCTCGCCCTGGGCGACCGAGGTGACCACCGCCGCGGCCTCCAGTGAGCCCTTGCGCTTGCCGCGCGCCGACTCGATCGCCCCCAGACGCTCCGGCACCGAGCGCTCGACCGTGGTCTGTACCAGCGGATCGAGCGTGGTGAAGATGTTGAGCCCCTCGGAGCGCAGGTCCTCGTCGCGATAGTCGCGCTGCAGCTGGCGCCGCACCAGGGTGATGAAGGCCGGATACTCGCCGGCCGGACGCCCGCCACCGTCGACCACCCCGAGCGGCGCGTCCTTGGCCGCGGCGGCGGTGGCGGCATCGACCACACCGTCGCGCACCATGACGTCGAGCACCAGATTACGCCGCTTGAGCGCCGCCTCGGGGCGACGTCGCGGATCGAGGCTCGAGGGCGCCTGCACCATGCCGACCAGCAACGCGGTCTCGGCGACATCGAGATCGGCCAGCGACTTGTTGAAATAGAAGCGACTGGCCAGCCCGAAGCCGTGGATCGCGCGGCTGCCGTCCTGACCGAGATAGATCTCGTTGGCGTAGGCCTCGAGGATCTCGCCCTTGGTATAACGGCGCTCGAGCAGCACCGCCATGAACGCCTCCTTGAGCTTGCGCTCGAGGGTGCGTTCGGCGGAGAGATAGAAGTTCTTCACCAGCTGCTGGGTCAGGGTACTGGCCCCCTCGACCACGCCGCCGGCCATCAGGTTGCTGTAGGCGGCGCGAGCGATGCCGCGCGGGTCGACCCCGAGGTGGCGCTCGAAGCTGCGATCCTCGACCGCATAGAGGGTGTGCACCAGCAGCTCGGGCAGATCCTTGCGCCGCACCAGGATGCGGTCCTCGTTGTGGGTCGGATAGATGCTCGCGATCAGCATCGCGTCGAGCCGCACCAGCGCCGGATCGGGACCGCCGTCGACGGCCTCCAGCACGCTCACCCGGTGGCCGTCGAAGCGCACCCGCAGGCCACGGCTCGACTCGCGCCCATCCCAGAAGCGGAAGGGACGGGTTCGCAGCACGATCTGCTCGCCCTCACGGTGATAGCTACCGGGGCTGTCGGGGTTGGCGAGCCGGCGATAGTTGAGCCGTTGCAACTCCTGTTCGAGTTCGTCGACGGCAAGCTGGCGCCCGGCATAGAGCTCCAGCGGACGGGCATAGACGCGCGCCGGCAGCGCCCACCGCTGTCCCTCGAACTTGGCGCGCACCACCCGGTCGAGATGGATGCCGTAGAGGGTGGTGCCGAGCCCGATGGCGAGCGCGAGCAACAGCCCCACCCGGATCAGGAAGCCGAGGATCTTGCCGCCACGTTTGCGCGGCGGACGGCGACGGGTCTTGCGGGTCGTGGCCATGGGATCAGCCCCACCGCCGCGCCACGGCGCGGCGCATCGACTGGACGGGATTCGGCTGCTGGGATCGGGGCGTCGCGGGCACGGGCTGTCCTGAGTCTCGCTGTAATCAGTTGCTTATGGTCCCATTTGCGGCGGCGGCGCACAACTGCGAGCGGCCAGCGGCCAGCGGCCAGCGGCCAGCGGCCAGCGGGAGAGATTGAACCGCCAACGCGCGAAGGACGCGAAGAGAAGAAGGGCTTCCAGCTGCCAGCCTCCAGGTGAGGAAGCTGGATTGCATCGTACCGCCGCAGTTGACCGCAAACCGATACTGGAGGCTGCTTGCTGAAGGCTGGTCGCTTTCTTTGCGCCCTTCGCGCCCTTGGCGGTTCAACCTTCTGGCCGCTGCAAGCCGAGCCGCCCCCGACGGCTCAGTTCTTGATCCCGATGCCGCGGCGCAGCAGGTGCAGGCTGTAGGCGGCGAGCGCGACGATGAAGGCGGCGATCATCGCAAAGGCGACGCCGAGCGGGATGTCGCTGATGCCGAGCAGGCCGTAGCGGAAGGCGTTGACCATGTAGAGCACCGGATTGGCCATCGACACCCCCTGCCAGAACTCCGGCAGCAGCTCGATCGAGTAGAAGACCCCGCCGAGATAGGTCAACGGGGTGAGCACGAAGGTGGGGATGATCGAGATGTCGTCGAAGCTGTTGGCATAGACCGCGTTGATGAAGCCGCCGAGCGCGAACAGCACCGCGGTCATCAGGAACACCAGCAGGGTGACGCCATAACTGTGCACCTCGATGTCGGTGAACAGCATCGCCACCACCATCACCGCCACGCCCACCACCATACCGCGCGCCGCGCCGCCGGCGACATAGCCGGCGAGGATCACCCAGTTGGGCGCCGGCGAGACCAGCAACTCCTCGATATAGCGCGAGAACTTGCTGCTGTAGAAGGACGAGACGACGTTGGAATAGGCGTTGGTGATCACGCTCATCAGTGCCAGACCGGGGACGATGAACTCCAGATAGGCGACCCCGTCCATCTCGCCGATGCGCTCACCGATCAGCCGACCGAAGATCACGAAATACAGGGTGGTGGTGATCACCGAGGGCAGGATGGTCTGCACCCAGATCCGCGAGAAGCGCAGGATCTCCTTGGTGAGGATGGTCTGGAAGGTGATCCAGTAGCGATAGGTCTCGGCCATGATACTCAGACCCCCTCGTCGGCGGGACGACGCTCGACCATGTCGAGGAACAGTCGTTCGAGCCGGTTCTGCTTGTTGCGCAGACTGATCACCTCGATGCCGTTGCGCGAGAGCGCCTCGAACAGCCCATTGATGGTGTGATCACGGTTCATCTCCACCTCCAGGGTGCAGTCGTCGAGATGCTGGAGGACGAAGCCGCCGAGTTCGGGCAGCTCGCTGACCTGTCCCTTGAGGTTGAGCACGAAGGTCTCGGTGTGCAACTTGCCGAGCAGCGCCCCCATGGTCGAGCGCTCGACCAGCTCGCCGTGCTGGATGATGGCGATGTTGCGGCAGAGGCTCTCGGCCTCCTCCAGATAGTGGGTGGTGAGGATGATGGTGGTGCCCTCGGCGTTGAGTTCGCGCAGGAAGGACCACATCGAGCGACGGATCTCGATGTCGACCCCGGCGGTCGGCTCGTCGAGGATCAGCAGCCGCGGCTGGTGCACCAGTGCGCGGGCGATCATCAGCCGGCGCTTGAGCCCACCGGAGAGTCGGCGCATCTCGGTGTCGCGCCGATCCCAGAGATCGAGCTGGCGCAGATAGCGCTCGGCGCGCACCTTGGCCTCGCGCCGCGGGATGCCGTAATAACCGGCCTGGTTGAGCACCACCTCGAACACCGGCAGGAAGAGGTTGAAGTTGAACTCCTGCGGCACCAGGCCGATGCACGACTTCACCCGCTCGGGGTCGCGATCGAGATCGTGACCGAAGACGCTGACCCGACCGCTGCTCTTGTTGACCAGCGACGAGAGGATACCGATGAAGGTCGACTTGCCCGCCCCGTTGGGGCCGAGCAGCGCGAAGAAGTCACCCTCCTCGACCGTCAGGTCGATCCCCTTGAGCGCCTGGAAGCCACCCTTGTAGGTCTTGGTGAGTTGCTGGACATCGAGTGCGAGCATGATGGAAGTCTGACGGATTGCGACCGAATGAGCGGCGGACCGACGGCCCGCGCGAGGCGGCCCGCCAACGACCGGGCCGGCGGATCTGGATAGCCGACTACTCTAGCGGCGCCGGCCGCGCGCTCGCAAGCGGCGCCGCCAGCCGCCAGCCGCCAGCCGCCAGCCGCCAGCCGCCAGCCGCCAGCCGCCAGCCGCCAGCCGCCAGGGGATTGAACCGCAAAGACCCAAAGGACTCGAAGAAAGCGACCAGCCTTCAGCAAACAGCCTCCAGTGTCGGTATGCGGTCAACCGCGACGCGACGAGACAACCCTGCCCCCTCACCGGAGGCTGGCGGCTGGAAGCCCTTCCTCATCTTCGCGCTCTTGGCCCTTGGCGGTTCACACGTTCTGGTCGCTGGCGGCTGACGCTCGAGCGCCGAGCGGCGATAATGAAGCGTTTGCCCCACGCCTCACGCCATGCTCGATACCGCACTCTGGCTGCTGCCGGTGGCGCTCGCCGCCGGTTTCGTCGACGCCGTCGCCGGCGGCGGCGGACTGATCACCATCCCGGCGCTGCTCTGGGCCGGACTCGGCCCGGTCGAGACCCTGGCGACCAACAAGGCCCAGGCGGTCTTCGGCAGCGCCACCGCAACCATCCACTTCATCCGCCGCGGCGCCATCGCGCTGCGCGAGACGCTACCTGCGGTGCTCCTCACCTTCCTCGGCGCCGCAGCCGGAGCGGTGCTGGTGCAACACATCGACGCCGCCGCGCTCGAGCACGCCATCCCGCTGTTGTTGATCGGCTTCGCGCTCTATTTCTGGTTCTCGCCCCGGGTCAGCGACATCGACTCGCACCAGCGCATCGGCCACGGCGCCTTCGCGCTCACCATCGGTCTCGGGGTCGGTTTCTACGACGGCGTCTTCGGGCCTGGCACCGGCACCTTCTTCGCCATCGCCTATGTGTCCCTGCTCGGCTACAACCTGCGCCGGGCGACGGCGCATACCAAGCTGCTCAACTTCACCAGCAACCTCGCCGCGCTGCTCTTGTTCGTCAGCGGCGGCCACGTACTCTGGCAGATCGCGCTGGTGATGGCCGCCGGCCAACTGGTCGGCGCCTGGATCGGCGCTCATCTGGTGCTGCGTCACGGCGCCGCGCTGGTACGCCCGATCCTGGTGGTGGTGTCGATCGCGATCTCGGCGCGGCTGCTGTGGGAGCAGCTGCTCGGCTGAACGGACTCAGGCCGCGTCGCCGCTCTTGATGTGGAGGGAGTAGAGCATATCCTCGTCGGCGATATGGTCGATCAGCCAGTCCTGGGTGATGTCGAGCGCGCGCTCGGCCAGGTCCTGGGTGGGACCGAACATCTGCAACTCCTGTTCGAGGATATCGAGGCGGCGAAAGAAGGCAGCATGCTGTTGCAGGTGATCCTTGATATCCGGATAGCCGTGCTCGTTCATGAACGCCTCCTCGGTGGAGAAGTGGCGCTCGGCGTACTCGCGCATGAAGGACACGGCACCCTCGACCGCCTCCTTGCCCTTGCGATCGAGGATCTCGCTATAGAGCCGGTGCGAGGCGGAGAAGAAGCAGCGATGCTGCTCATCGATCTCGGAGATACCGATGGAATAGACGTCGGACCATTCTTTCAGCATGAGGGATACCTGTGGGGTGACACGGAGCGGGCGCGGCCAACGCGGTCACGCCGAAACAAACGCCGACTGTAGCCGAGGAAGACGCCAGCCGCCAGCCGCCAGCCGCCAGCCGCCAGCCGCCAGCCGCCAGCCGCCAGCCGCCAGCCGCCAGCATGGATTGAACCGCGAAGGCGCGAAGGGCGCAAAGCAAGCGAACGGTCTTCGGGTCCGCAGACGTGGCGTGCCAGCTACCAGCTACCAGCTACCAGCTACCAGCTACCAGCTACCAGCTACCAGCTACCAGCTACCAGCTACCAGGGGATTGAACAGCGAAGGCGCGAAGGGCGCAAAGGGGGATCAGCCGCCAGCGATCAGCCGCCAGTGGGTGCGGACCCGTGCCGCCTGTGGCCTCACGCCGACATCACACATCATTCAGTGTGCGTGCTTCGCGGCTTTGCGGTTCAACCCTGTCGGCCGATCGCTGATCGCGGCTCAACGCCCGGCGAGTGCCGCCTGGGACAGCCACAGCAGCGCGGGTTCCTCGTCCTTGCCGAGTTCGCCGTCACGCAGGAAGATCGCGCCGTCGGCCACCGCCAGCTGGCGCACCCCGCCGCTGTCGCGCACCTCGCTCTCGCGGTGCAGCGCATCGCCACGCGTCGCGACCCGCCCGGCGATCCAGTCGCCGATCCGCTGGTGATAGGCGCGGCGATAGACCAGCTTGGTCGCACGCAGCTGGCCGTCGCGGAAGAAGAAGGTCACCGCCGAGGCCGGCATCTGGTTGAAGCTGCCGATCGCGGCGCCGCACAGCCGGTCGCCATAGGGGTTGGGGCCATCGGCGCACTGCAGTTCGAGATCCGCGAAGGTCTCGCGCAACCGCGCCTC
The DNA here is from genome assembly GCF_041155115.1 of Marichromatium sp. PS1. NCBI lineage: Bacteria > Pseudomonadati > Pseudomonadota > Gammaproteobacteria > Chromatiales > Chromatiaceae > Marichromatium > Marichromatium sp. PS1. The sequence goes on along the minus strand of NZ_BAAFHB010000002.1, from coordinate 977,617 downwards.
GGTCAGGTCGCTGTCGAAGGACTCGAGTGCGGCATTGAACTCGCTCTTGCCGAGCACGTACATCAACGCCAGGTCGGTGCAACGCTTGCCGTCATCGGTGAAGGTCAGCCAGAAGAACGGCCCGAACACCAGGGCCAGCATCAGCAGCGTCTTGTAGGTCTTGGGGAGTTTCAGGTCATTCTTTTTCATGGCCGGCATTCTACCGGGAAGCGCCGCCGCACGGACACCCAATCGTCCACTCAGCGAGGACACCCGATCTGTTGAACCGCAAAGGCGCGAAGGACACAAAGTTTTTACCTACTGAGTCGTCAAAGGGGCTCGAAACTCGTCCGCATCCCCCGCGAACCTCAGCACTCACCAGCAGGGACGGCGTCTCCCGCCTGACGCCAGTGGCTCACACCCGACCACAACCCGACGGATAAAAACCTCTTGGGGAAGCGGTCGAGCCACATGTTCCTACTGCGGACTGATGACCTGCCGCTGAGAAGTCGCCCCGAAAACAACCGCCTTCGCGTCCTTGGCCTCTTTGCGGTTCAGGTTCCCCCGCTGCACACCCGCGCCAAAGCCTCTAGACTAGCTGGCCTTTTCCACCCGGCCACGACAGACGAGAGCGGATGTCCCAGGATCTTTCTCAGCACACCCCGGCGATGCGGCAGTACCTCGGACTCAAGGCGGAGTATCCGGACCTGTTGCTGTTCTATCGCATGGGCGACTTCTACGAACTCTTCTTCGAGGACGCCGAGCGCGCCGCCCGGCTGCTGGACATCACCCTGACCAAGCGCGGCCAGTCGGCCGGGCGTCCGATCCCCATGGCCGGGGTGCCCTATCACGCCGCCGAGGGCTATCTCGCGCGACTGGTGCGCCAGGGCGTGTCGGTGGCGATCTGCGAGCAGATCGGCGACCCGGCCAAGAGCAAGGGGCCGGTGGAGCGCAAGGTCACCCGCGTGGTCACCCCCGGCACCCTCACCGACGAGGCGCTGCTCGAGGACCGTCGCGAGAACCTGCTGGTGGCGATCGCCGAGTCGGCGCGCGCGGGCTACGGACTGGCCCAGCTCGAACTCTCCAGCGGGCGCTTCTCGGTGCTCGAGGTCAGCGGTCGCGAGGCGCTCGCCAGCGAGCTCGAACGCCTGCGCCCCGCCGAGGTGCTGGTCGACGAGTCCTCCTCCCTGCCCGAGGCGCTGCGCCTCGAGCGCGGTCTCACCCGTCGCCCGGCCTGGCACTTCGAGGCCGACAACGGCGCGCGCATGCTCTGCGAGCAGTTCGGCACCCGCGACCTCGGCGGCTTCGGCTGTGCCGGCATGACGCTGGCGATCGGCGCCGCCGGCTGTCTGTTGCAGTACGTGCGCGACACCCAGTTCGCCGCCCTGCCCCACATCCGCGGGCTGAGCACCGAGCAGCGCGACGAGGCGCTGATCATCGACGCCGCCACCCGGCGCAACCTGGAGCTGACCGAGAGCCTCAGCGGCGAGCACCAGCACACCCTCGCCGGGGTCATCGATCACACCGCCACGGCGATGGGCAGCCGACTGCTGCGCCGCTGGATCAACCGCCCGCTGCGCGACCGTCACGCCGTCGCCCGCCGTCACGGCGCGGTCGCCGCGCTGCTCGCGGCCCCGGGGCGCGCCGACCTCGCCGAGCTGCTCGCCGGCATCGGCGATCTCGAACGCATCCTCGCCCGGGTCGCGCTCGGCTCGGCGCGCCCGCGCGACCTCGCGGTGCTGCGCGACTCGCTGGCGCTGCTGCCGGCACTCGGCGAACACCTCGGGGCGATCGACGACCCGCTGCTCGCCGAGCTGGCCGACAGGATCGCCACCCACCCCGAGACCCAGGACCTGCTCGCCCGCGCCGTCATCCCCCAGCCGCCGCTACTGATCCGCGATGGCGGGGTGATCGCCGCGGGCTATGACGCCGAACTCGACCGGCTGCGCGGGCTCTCGGAGAACGCCGACCGCTTCCTCGTCGAACTGGAGCAGCGCGAGCGCGCGCGCACCGGCATCGCCACCCTCAAGGTCGGCTACAACCGGGTGCACGGCTATTACATCGAGGTCGGGCGCAGCCACGGCGACGCGGTGCCGGTCGAGTACGTGCGCCGCCAGACGTTGAAGGCCGCAGAGCGCTACATCACCCCGGAGCTGAAGGGTTTCGAGGACGAGATCCTGAGCAGCCGCGAGCGCGCCCTGGCCCGCGAGAAGGCGCTCTACGAGGCGCTGCTCACGACCCTGGCCGAACGGCTCGCGCCGCTGCAGACGAGCGCCACCGGGATCGCCACCCTGGATGTGCTCACCAACCTCGCCGAGCGCGCCGAGCGACTCGGCTGGGCGCGCCCGACGCTCGACGACACGCCCGGGATCGAGATCATCGACGGCCGTCACCCGGTGGTCGAGCAGGTCATCGACCAGCCCTTCGTCGCCAACTCGCTCAGCCTCGACGGCGAGCGACGGATGCTGGTGATCACCGGCCCCAACATGGGCGGCAAGTCGACCTACATGCGTCAGTGCGCGCTGATCGTGCTGCTGGCCTATGCCGGCAGCTTCGTGCCGGCGCGCAGCGCGCGGCTCGGCCCGGTTGATCGGGTGTTCTCGCGCATCGGCGCCTCCGACGACCTCGCCGGCGGGCGCTCGACCTTCATGGTGGAGATGGAGGAGACGGCCAACATCCTCCACAACGCCACCGCCGAGAGCCTGGTTCTGATGGACGAGATCGGTCGCGGCACCAGCACCTTCGACGGGCTGTCGCTGGCCTGGTCGTGCGGGGTCGAGCTGGCCACCGGGATCGGCGCCTACACCCTGTTCGCCACCCATTACTTCGAGCTGACCACGCTGCCCGAGGAGTATCCGGGGATCGCCAACGTCCATCTCGACGCGGTCGAGCACGGCGACACCGTGGTGTTCATGCACGCGCTGCGCGAGGGACCGGCGAACCAGAGCTACGGGCTGGCGGTGGCTGCGCTCGCCGGGGTGCCGCAGCCGGTGATCGCGCGTGCCCGCGCGCGGCTGCAGGAGCTGGAGCAGAATGCCCGCGCCCACGCCGAGCGCGAGGCGGTGCAGCTGTCGCTGTTCGCCGCCGAGCCGGCGGCCGCACCCACGCCCGAACCGCCGGCACCGGACCCGCTGCACGAGGCGCTCGAGGCACTCGACCCCGACGCACTCAGCCCGCGCGAGGCGCTCGACGCGCTCTACCGACTGCGGGCGCTGCTGACGACCGACTGAGCCGGCACGCCACTCAGCCGAGCGGATCGGTCTCCGGCACCAGCCGGGGGCCGACACCGAGCAACGCCAGGGTGATGTTGTCCTTGCCGCCCGCGGCGTTGGCCGCGGTGATCAGGTCCTCGGCGGTTCGTCCCAGGGACGCGGGGTCGGCCGCGCGCAACGCGGCATGCAGCTGCGCCTCACCGAGCATGCCGCTCAGCCCGTCGCTGCAGAACAGATAGAGATCCCCGGGTGCCAGGGTGCAGATCGACGAACTCACCCCGGGGCTCGGCAGCGAACCCAGCGCACGGGTGAGGATGTTCTCGCCGATGCCGCTCGCCATCGCCTCCTCGCGCGAGTCGTAGAGTCCCTGGTCGAGGACCTCCTGGAGCAGGCTGTGATCGCGCGAGAGCTGTTCGAGTACGCCGTCGCGCAACCGGTAGAGACGCGAGTCGCCGACATGCGCAGCCACCATCCAGCCGGGACCGAGCACGCCGAGCACCACCGTGGTCCCCATCCCGGCGCACCCCGGGTTGGTGTTGGCATGGCGCCAGATGGCGATATTGGCCTCCTCGATCGCCGCCTCGACGAACAGCCGGGTACGCTCGGCGTCGTGGCGTGGCGAGGGGTGACGACGGAAGCGCTCGGCGATGGTCTCGACCGCGGTGCGGCTGGCCACCTCGCCGGCGCTTGCGCCGCCGACCCCGTCGGCGACCACGATCAGGCCGAGCGCGGGATGGACGCCGACGGCGTCCTCATTGTGCGCGCGCACCCGACCGCAGTCGGTCTGCCAGGCGTACTCGAGCTGATGCGACCACATCACTGGGCCACTCGCCGTCGCCGCGCTCAGGAGCCTGCCATCTGGTCGAGTTCGACCGCGAGGCGCTTGGGGTCGACATAGCCCGGGATCAGGGTGCCGTCCTCGGTGATGATCGCCGGGGTACCGCGCAGGCCCAGCTCACGCCCCAATGCCATGTGCTCGGCCACCGGGTTGTCGCACTTGCGCATCTCGATCGACTTGCCCTGCTTGGCCTCGGTCATCGCCTCGCGACGCGCCTCGGCATCACCGGCGCACCACACCGAGACGGCCTCGCGATAGGCCTCGCTGCCCTCGCCGGCGCGGGGGAAGAACAGATAGCGCACGCGGATACCGTTGGCGACATAGTCGTCGATCTGGCTGTGCAGCTTGCGACAGTAGCCACATTCGATGTCGGTGAACACCGTGACCGTGTGCGCGGCGTCGGCGGGACCGAAGCTCACCATCGACTCCTCACCGATCGACTCGATCAGCCCCTTGCGGGCCTCGGCCAGACGCGGCTCGGTGAGATCGGTGCGGGTCTTGAGATCGACGATGCGTCCATCGATGAAATAACGACCGTCGGCGGTCATGTACATCAGCTCACTGCCGACGAGCACCTCGTAGAGGCCATCGACCGGGGCCGGACGGATATCGCTGATGGCGATGTCCGGGGACACCGCCTCGAGCGCGGCGCGAATCTGCTGCTCGGGACCGGCCTGCACGGCGGTGGCGAGGCAGCCGAGGGTGGCGGCCAGCGCGAGGGATCTGATTCTCAGCATGGGGCTTCCTAGTCTCTGAAGTTTTCGAATTGCAGCGGCAGCCCCCAGTCGGACTCGCGCAGCAGCGTGATCACCGCCTGCAGGTCGTCGCGCTTCTTGCCGGTGACCCGCACCTGCTCGCCCTGGATCTGGGCCTGCACCTTGAGCTTGCTCGTCTTGATCGCCTTGACCATGCGCTTGGCGGTGTCGCTGTCGACGCCCTGCTTGAGGACGATCTCCTGGCGCGCGGCATTGAGCGTCTGCACCGCCTCGCCCGGCTCCAGCGCGGCGAGATCGATCTTACGCTTGACCAGCTTCTGGCGCAGGATGTCGAGCATCTGCTGGAGCTGGAACTCCTGCTCGGCGGCGAGCTGGATCTTGTCCTCGGCGAGCTCGAAGCTGGCGGTGACGCCCTTGAAGTCGAAGCGGGTACCGATCTCGCGATTGGCCTGATCGACCGCGTTGCGCACCTCTTGTAGATCGAACTCGGAAACGATGTCAAACGATGGCATGAAGAACCTCGAACAGGGATATGGCCCGACCGGCTCAGCCGCGCGGATGATGCACGGCATGCATCCGCTTGAGCCGCTCTCGGGCAACGTGGGTATAGATCTGGGTGGTTGAAAGGTCGCTGTGTCCGAGCAGCATCTGCACCACGCGCAGATCGGCACCGTGATTGAGCAGATGGGTGGCGAAGGCGTGACGCAGGGTGTGGGGCGAGAGCGGCTTGAGCACCCCGGCCTCGATGGCATAGCGCTTGATCAGCATCCAGAAGGCCTGACGGCTCATGTGCTCGCTGCGACTGGTGGGGAACAGATAGTCGCTGCAACGCCCGCCGAGCAGCTCCAGGCGCGGCCCCTTGACGTACTCGCGCACCCAGTGCGTGGCCTCGTCGCCGAGCGGCACCAGACGCTCGCGCCCGCCCTTGCCCTGCACCCGCACCAGCCCCTGGGTGAGGCTGATCTGGGCGGGCATCAGGGTGACCAGCTCGGTCACCCGCAGCCCGCTGGCATAGAGCACCTCGAGCATGGTGCGGTCGCGATGACCGCGCGGGTCGGTGGTATCGGGCGCGCGCAGCAGATACTCGACCTCGGCCTCGCTCAGGCTCTTGGGCAGCGGGCGGCCCAGGCGCGGGGTCTCGATGCGCGCGCTCGGGTCGTCAGCGATCACCTCGCGGCGCAGCAGATAACGATAGAACTGCCGCAGCGAGGAGACCAGGCGCGCGCTCGAGCGCGGCTTGCGGCCCTGCTCGGCGAGCAGCGCCAGATAATCGAGCAGGTCCTGACGTCCGGCCGCCGCCAGACCCCGCTTGCGTTCGGCGGCAAGCCAGGCGGCGAAGGCGCGCAGATCGGAGCGATAGGCGCTCTGGGTGTTGCGGCTCGCGCCGCGCTCGAGCCACAGCGACTCGACGAAACGCTCGATCAGGATCCCGTCCTCGGCCATCAGTCCTCCTCCCAGCCTTCGTGGCGCAGCAACCAGCGCTTGACGGCCAGCGGCGCACCGGCGCGCGCACCACCGAAACCACCCGCCCCGCGCCGGCCCACCACCCGGTGACAGGGCACCACCAGCGGGCAGGGGTTGGCGCGACAGGCCTGACCGATGGCGCGCGCCGCGCTGCCGAGTCTCGCGGCCAGCTCGCCGTAGGTACAGGGGCGCCCCGGCGGGATCGCCCGCAGCGCGCTCCAGACGCGCTGCTGGAAGGCCGTGCCCGCGGGCTGCAGCGGCAGGTCGATCCGATGCCCCGGATCCTTGAGATAGGCGACGAACTCGGCGCGCACCCAATCGGGCAAGACCGCGCCATCGCGCTCGCCCTGTGGCACGAGATCGACCCCGGCCAGCGCGCCCCCGCGCCAGTCGACGGCGATCGGCCCGAACGGGGCCTGGATCAGCGCCTTCGCCATGTTCCCCTCCTCCTCGACCCGACCACCGACCCAGCGACCGGACCGGCGATTATAGCCCAGGCGCCCGGCGGCCGACCTTCAGCGACCAGGGACGGTCTAAACCGCAAAGACCCAAAGAGCGCAAAGCGCTGATGGGATGACCACCTCCAGTGCCCCCACTCGCCTCACCCGCAAGCAACACCGCTCGCCGGGGATCGCCGAGCCAGATGAATGCATCCACAGGCGACGGGACGCTGTTAGCACTCTGCTCCTTTGTGTCTTTGCGGTTCAATCATTCCCCTGGCGAGACCCTCGGCTTTACGGCAAGATGAAGCGCTTTTCGCGCCCGATCGGGCGACCGAGGACCCCGCATGAACCAGACCGCCGCCCCCTTCTGGGAGACCACCCCGCTCGAGCTGATGGACACCGGGCAATGGGACGCGCTCTGCGACGGCTGCGGCAAGTGCTGTCTGGAGAAGTTTGAGGACGAGGACACGGGCCGCATCGTTTACTCCCGCATCGCCTGCGCCCTGCTCGATCTCGACACCTGCCGCTGCCGCGACTACCCCAACCGCGCCCGGCGCATGCCCGACTGCATCACCCTCACCCCCGAGCACCTGGCCGACCCGCGCTGGCTGCCCGAGACCTGCGCCTACCGGCTGCTCGCCGAGGGCCGCCCCCTGCCGCGCTGGCACCCGCTGGTGAGCGGCGACCCGGAGTCGGTGGCCGAGGCCGGCGAGAGCGTACGCGGACGCGTGCTCAGCCCGGAGACCGGGGAGAACCCGCTGATGCACCTCATCGACTGGGTGCGCTGAGCCGCCGCGCTCAGACCGCGCGGGTGAGCAGCGCCCGCGCGCCGGGCTCGACGCCCTCGGGCAGGCGCACCCGCACCGTCCAGCCCGCCCCCGGCGCGACCTCGAGCGGCGCGCCCTCGCGATCGCTGAGCGCCTCGAGACGGAAGGCGTGGTTGCCGCCCGGGCTCATCAGCTCCAGTTGATCGCCGCGCGCAAAGCGGTTGCGCACCGCCACCTCGGCCCAGCCCTCGCGTGCCCCCAGCACCTCGCCGACGAACAACTGGCGCTGGTTGCGCGAGGCACCGCAGTCGTAGTTCTGCAGCGCCGGATCGGCGCCGTGACGGCGATAGAAACCCTCGGTATAGCCCCGATTGGCCAGTCCCTCGAGCGCCTCGAGCAGGTCGGCACGGAAGGCGCGCCCGGCGAGCGCGTCGTCGATCGCCTGGCGATAGACCTGGGCGGTGCGCGCGACATAGTAGTCGGACTTGGTGCGACCCTCGATCTTGAGACAGTCGATGCCGATCTCGATCAGCCGGGCGACGTGCTCGACGGCGCGCAGGTCGCGCGAGTTCATGATGTAGGTGCCCTGCTCGTCCTCGAACACCGGCATGTACTCGCCCGGGCGCTCGCCCTCCTCCAGCACGAACCCGGGCTCGCCGCCAGCCACCTCGCCCAAGCGGTAGCGCCAGCGACAGGCGTTGGTACACACCCCCTGGTTGGCGTCGCGGTGGTTGAAGTACCCCGAGAGCAGACAGCGCCCGGAATAGGCGATACAGAGCGCGCCGTGGACGAAGACCTCCAGCTCGGTGTCGGGACAGGCCTCGCGGATCGCCGCGATCTCGTCGAGCGAGAGCTCGCGCGAGAGGATCACCCGCTCGATCCCCTGCGTCGCCCAGAAGCGCACCGCCGCGGCGTTGACCGTGTTGGCCTGCACCGAGAGGTGGATCGGCAGCTCGGGCCAGCGCTCGCGCACCAGCATGATCAGCCCGGGGTCGGCCATGATCAGCGCATCGGGGCCGAGCGCGACCAGCGCGCCGATGTCGTCGACGAAGGTGCGCAGCTTGGCCCCGTGCGGCATCAGGTTGACGGCGAGATAGAAGCGCTTGCCGAGATCATGGGCCGCGGCGATGCCGGTGGCGAGCGAGGCGGCGTCGAAGCCGCCCTTGCGCACCCGCAGGCTGTACCGGGGCAGCCCGGCATAGACGGCATCGGCGCCATAGGCGAAGGCATAGTCGAGATGGCTGGGGCTGCCGGCCGGGGAGAGCAGCTCGGGGCGGTGCGACATCGACATCAGCGCAACTCCACCTCAAGATCGTGCCGCTCCTCGGCGCCGCGCAGCACCGTGACCGCGACCCGCTCGCCGGGGACACGATCGAGCAGCACCAGACGGATATCGGCATAGTCGGCGACCGCTCGCCCGGCAAGGGCGAGGATGCGATCGCCCACCGCCACCCCGGCGGCCTGCGCGCCACTGTCGGCGGCGAAGCCGACCACGCGGGTGCCGGCCCCTTCCTCGCCCTCGCCGAGCTGCACCCCCAGCAGCCCGGCCGGGGGCAGCTCGGCCGGGGCGGGATAGAGATAGAAATCGGCCGCCGGCGGCTCGACCGGTCGCCCCTCGCCGTTGAGCAACACCGCACCCGGCAGCCCGAGCCGGCGCTCGACCCGGTCGGGGATACCGATGCCGTACTCGAGGTGCCCGGCCCCGGCGAGCACCACCAGGGTGCGTTCGGGGTTGGCGTCGAGATAGTCGGCGGCGCGCGCGGCCATGCCCTCGTCCCACAGCAGCTGGACCTCGATGAAGTGATCGAGATCGCGCTCGTCGCCGAAGGGGTGCTGGGCGAAGATCTCGCGCAGCCGCTCGCGATAGGCCGCGTCGGGCCGGGCGAGCGCGGCGGGCAGGGCGGCGCGCTGACGAGGGTCGAGCCCGTCGATGCCGACCTCGCCGACACGGCGGGTGAGGGCCTGGTCGAGATTGAGCGCGATCAGCGGGATCTCGTGCTCGCGCGCGAAGCGCAGGATCGGACGATAGAGCCGGTAGTCGAAGCGCCAGCGTTCGAAGTACTCGGTGCGGCGCAGCATCTGCGCCTCGTCGATGGCGCCGGCGACATAGGCGTCGAGATGGATCTGGAAGGGCTGCTGGAAGCACTCCAAACCGATCGCCAGCGGCTTGCCGCGGGCGTGCAGGCCGCGGATCACCGCCAGCTGATCGAGATGGTCGGCATAGCGGTCGTGGTGCTCGCCGACATAGACCACGCGGCGCTCGGCGATGCGCCCGAGCAGGGTCTCGACCCCGGTCAGCGCATCGAGTTCGAGCACCCGGGTGGCCGCCCCCGCCGCAGGCTCGGCATCCCGCGCAAGGACACTCGCCCCCGGCGCCGCCAGCACGACGGCGACGGCAATCATCGCCAAGCTTTTGTAGGACACGTCTCACCCCGCTGGTTTCGGGCCACCGCGGCCCGCATGATTGACCAGGTCACGCGCTCTGCGCTTCCCTCGAGCATCGAGAAGGAACGCCGACCACCGACCCTGTTGCCCGGGGCACACACCGCCCCGCTCCCTATTCTGCCGAGGATCCGGATACTGATGCGACACTTGATCCTTTCAACCCTGCTGCTGCTCGGTCTGACCCCGGCCCAGGCCGCGTCCCCGCCACCGCTCGTCGAGCACCAGCTCGCGGTGCACATCGACCCCGCCACCGGCACCCTGGAGGCGAGCGATCGGCTGCGCCTGCCCGCCGGGCTCGAGGACACCCTGGTGCTGCTCGACGCCGGGCTCACGCCCACCGTCGGCGACGAGACGGCGACCCTCACCCCGGTCGGGCGACGCGGCCACCTCGCCGTCTATCGGTTGCGGCACGCCGGCACCGGGCCGGTCACCCTCGACTACCGGGGCCAGATCCGTCACGGCCTGCGCCGCCAGATCGAGGGGGTTGGACGCGACCGACAGTGGTCGCTCGGCACCATCGACAGCGATGGCATCTTCCTCTCCGGGGCCAGCGGCTGGTACCCGCTGCTGCCCGGACAGCGACTGCGCTTCGCACTCGATATCACCCTGCCCGCGGGCTGGATCGCCGTCTCCCAAGGCAGCGGCCCCGGCGCGGCGCCCGAGTCGGGACGCTCACAGTGGCGCGAGACGCAGCCGCAGGAGTCGATCTATCTGGTCGCCGCGCCCTTCACCCTCTATCGCGACAGCAGCGAGGGCATCGCCACCCAGGTCTATCTGCGCGCGCCCGACCCCGCACTCGCGCGACGCTATCTCGACGCCACCGCCACCTACCTGCGCGACTATGGCGAGCGCATCGGCCCCTACCCCTACGCCAAGTTCGCGCTGGTCGAAAACTTCTGGGAGAGCGGCTACGGCATGCCCTCCTTCACCCTGCTCGGCTCACGGGTGATCCGTCTGCCCTTCATCCTCCACACCTCCTACCCGCACGAGATCCTCCACAACTGGTGGGGCAACGGGGTCTATGTCGACGCCGACTCGGGCAACTGGAGCGAGGGCCTGACCAATTATCTCGCCGACTACTGGCAGCGCGAGCGCGCCGGCACCGGGGTCGAGGCGCGGCGCGAGATGCTCAAGGCCTACGCCGATCACGTCCACCACGGCGAGGACTTCCCGCTCAGCGCCTTCCGCGCCCGTCACGACGGCGGCTCCCAGGCGATCGGCTACGGCAAGGGGGCGATGGTCTTCCACATGCTGCGCCGCCGCCTCGGCGACGAGACCTTCAGCGCCGGACTGCGCCGCTTCTATGCCGACAACCGTTTCCGCGCCGCCGGCTACGCCGAGTTGCGCCGCGCCTTCGAGCAGGTCTCGGGCACCGACCTCGGCGACTTCTTCGCCGCCTGGGTCGAGCGACCCGGGGCACCGACGCTGGCGCTCGACGGGGTCAGACTCGAGCAACACGACGGCCAGATAGAGGTCCACGGCGAGATCCGCCAGACCCAGCCCGGCGCGCCCTTCCCGCTGCACCTGCCGCTGCGACTCGCGTGGTCAGACGGCAGCACTCGCACGCTCTGGATCGAGACCGACGAGCGCGCCCAGGCGTTCGGCATCGCGCTCGACCAGCGCCCGCTCGCCCTCGCCGTCGACCCCGGGTTCGACGTCTTCCGCACCCTGCTGCCCGGCGAGACCCCGGTGGCACTCGGCAACCTGTTCGGCGCCGAGCAGGGGCTGATCCTGCTGCCGGCACGGGCGCCGACAGCATTGCTCGACGGCTATCGGGCACTGGCCGAGCGCTGGCGCAGCGGACATCCGGGCTGGCGGGTGGCGCTCGACAGCGCGTTCGACACCCTGCCCGAGCACGGCGCGATCTGGCTGCTCGGCTGGGAGAACCGCCATCGCGCAACCTTCGAGCACGCCGTCCCCGACCCCACCGCAGCGCCCCCGACGCAACGTCTCGACGGGCTCGACAGCATCGTGCTCACCGCCGCGCGCGGTGAACAGCCGCTCGCCTGGCTCGGTACCGAGCGGGCCGAGGCGCTGCCGGCACTGGCGCGCAAGCTGCCCCACTACGGCAAGTACGGCTATCTCGGTTTCGTCGGCGCACGCGCCGAGAATCGGCTCAAGGGCCAGTGGCCGAGCGGACCGAGCGCCCTGACCCACCGCTTCGCCCCGGCGCACCGATGAGGACGTCACGACCTGCGCCAGCGCACCTGCATTGGGGACAGAATTGGCTAGAATCAAACGGACTCAACGACTGCCGGACTCCGGCTCAAGGATCGATCATGCCCATCCACTCCCGCGCACTGCAGCGCCTTGTCTTCCTCGCCACGCTCGCCATCGCGCTCGTCGCCTGTGGCCCGTCCTATCGCACCGAGTACAGCTACATGCCCCCGGCCGACAGCGCCGGCAAGCAGTGCCTGAACCAGTGCCTGAGCATGCGCGCGATGTGCCGCAACCAGGCCGAGAACCGCGCCGCCAACGCCCGCGCCGATTGCGAGCGCAACGCCATGATCAACTACACCGCCTGCATGGCCACGGCCAAGAGCGACATCGAGCGCAGCAAGTGCTCGTCGAGCAGCTACTGCAACCAGGGTGCCGACACCGGCCAGTGCGATGAGGAGTACCGACTCTGCTACGAGAACTGCGGCGGTACCGTCAGCAGCTATCAGGTCTGCGAATACGGTTGTTGACGCGCACCGGGCTGGCGCCACGACGCGCCGGCCCTCAGCAGCGATCGACCACGCAATTGCGCCCCCCTTCCTTGGCGCGGTAGAGACAGCGGTCGGCCACCGAGGCGAGCCGGTCGTAGTCGGTCTCGCCCGGCTCGGCCTGGGCCAGCCCGATGCTCAGGGTCAGCGCCCGGGTGCATCCCGCCATCTCCAGCGGCGCACGCGCCAGCGTCTCGCGCAGCTTGTGCGCGAGGGTCGCAGCCCCCTCCAGGTCGGTGCCGGGCAACAGCAGCGCGAACTCATCACCGCCGAGCCGCGCCAACAGGTCCTGGCGCCGCACCAGCCCCTGGATCACCCGCACCACGTGACGGATGGCGGCATCGCCCGCCGCATGTCCCAGCTCGTCATTGAGCTGCTTGAGCCGGTCGAGGTCGAAGAGCAGCAGCGAGACCGGCGTCCGCGACCGTTGCGCCAGCGTCATCCGGCACTCGAAACCGGCGAGGAAGCCACGCCGGTTGGCCACCCCGGTGAGCGGATCGGTGTTGGCCGCATGGGCCAGGCGCTGCGCGGTATGGGCACGACTGTGCTCGTAGAGCATTGAGATCACGGTCGAGGCCAGCAGGGCCCCGCCGCCATTGACCATCGCCAGCCAGTTCAGACCGAAGCCGAGGTCCAGCGCGATCCGCAGCCACAGCATCGACATCAGCACCGCACTGAATCCCAGCGAGACCGCCAGCCCCAGCCACAGCCCCAGCACGAAGAAGGCCAGCGGCGGCAGCAGCGCCGCCCAGATCAACACCCCGTCACCGGCCTCACCGGTGATCGACAGCGCCGCGAGCAACACCCCGGCGAGCACCACGCCGAGCAGCGGCAGGATGCGTTGACCGCGGCCGCAATACAGCCCCCAGGCCAGCCACGACAGCAGGACACAGAAGAGCCCTTCGGCGAGGGCGTGGAACAGATAGCCGGTGACCCAGAAGTCGAACCAACTGAAGAATGCACTCAACACCACCCCCAGCAGGGCCGCGCGCAGGGTCAGACGTACCCGCCTGGCCTCGAGGTCGGCGCTGACGAGCACGATCTGGTCACACTGGGGGTGTTTCATGCGGCTAGGCTGACGCGGTGGGACGATCGAACAGGCGCGAGGCCCGAGAACGCGCGCCGTACAAGCCGTCGCGCGACGACGGCTGGACCAAGATACGCCCGCCGGCAGGCGGGATCAATCACCCCCGGACGGGCGCCCAGACCGACCGGACCGCGCGCAGACACCTTGCCGGGCACCGCGGCCAGACGCCATCATGCCCGGAGTCACGCCGACCGCTGTCCCCGAGCGACAGCGGTCCGATGGAGAGCCCCAGGGAGCGAGACATGGATACGAAACCGACACGCAGGACGCCGGACACGCCCGCCACCAGCGCCCGGACGAGGACCATCAACCATGGCGCAGCTGCGCGCTGCACCCGGCGCCAGCTTCTCGCCCTGCTCGCCGCCACCCTCATCCCCCCCGCGCCGTCTCCGGCACGGGCCGCACCCAGTCAGCGACTCCTGGCAATCGGCCCCGGCGCACTACGCCTGCTGACCTACCTGGCGGTCGCCGATCGACTGGTCGGGGTCGAGGACTTCGAGCGACGCGCGCTCACCACCAGCAGCTATCGCTACGCCCTGCCGACGGGGATCGACGCCCTGCCCTCGATCGGCCCCGGCGGTCCCGGGCGGATGCCCGACCTCGAACAGGTGCTGCGGCTGCGCCCCGATCTGGTCGCCGCCGCCGCCCTCGACGATCAGCAGCTGCAGGCACTGCGCGCACGCGCCGGGGTCGAGCTGCTGGTGCTCGACTATGGCGATACCGGCATCCTCCGCATCGACGAACTGATTGGGTCGCTCCAGGCCCTGGGCGAGGCGGTGGGGCGCGGCCAGCGCGCCGCCCAGCTCGTCGCCGCCCTCACCGACGAGCTGGACGCGCTGCACCGACGCGTCGGCACCACGCCCCCCGTGGCCGCCTATCTCGGCGGCGTCAGCATGCAGGGCAGCCACGGTCTCACCAGTACCCAGGCCGGTCACCAGCCGCTGCGCTGGGCCGGGGCACAGAACCTCGCCGACCGGGCGGGCCCGGCAGGACATCTCTTCCTCGATCGCGAGCAACTGCTGCTGTGGGACCCGCCGGTGCTCTTCATCGACGGCGGCGGGCTGGCCGGCATCCTCACCGAATACGCCAGGGACCCTGGGTTCTATCACCGCTTGCGCGCGGTCCGTACCGGACAGGTGTGGCTGACCCTGCCGTTCAACGCCTACAACACCAATGTCGAGAACGCCCTGGTCAACGCCTGGATGATGGCCAAGGTGCTCCACCCCGAGGCGCTGGCGGACATCGACATCGGGGCGCGGGCCGGCGCCATCATGCGCACCTTCCTCGGTGCCGATATCATGCCGGCGCTGGCCGAGCACGGCCATGGCCTGGGGCGACTCGATCTGGAGCGGGGACGATGGACGCCAGTGTCCTGAGCCCGGCGCCACGCGCGAGCTTCCGCCACCAACGCCGCAGGCGCCTGCTCGCCGGGCTGGCGCTGGGAGTCGGGCTGATGGCGCTGGTGGTCTATGCCCTCGGCCAGGGCAGCTACCCACTGACGGCCGGCGAGGTGCTGACGGCGCTGCGCGCCGGACCCGCCGCCCCCGACCCCGCGGCACACGTGATCTGGTCGATCCGGCTACCGCGGCTGCTCGCCGCGTTGCTCGCCGGCATGAGCCTGGCGCTGGCCGGGGCGGTGATGCAGAGCGTATTGCGCAACCCCCTGGCCTCGCCGATGACACTCGGGGTCTCCCAGGGCGCGGCCTTCGGCGCGACCTGCGCCATCGTGCTGCTCGGCGCCGGCGAGCTCAATCGGTTGGGACCCGAGACGGTGGTGGTCGAGCAGCCCTATCTGGTGGTCGGCGCGGCACTCGTCGGCGGTCTCTGCACCGCCGCGGCCATCCTGCTGATCGCGCTGCTGCGCCAGCTGCGCCCCGAGGCGCTGGTGCTCGCCGGGATCGCACTCGGCGCCTTCTCCAGCGCCGGCACCATGCTGGTGCAGTACTTCGCCAGCGACACCCAGGCGGCGGCGACCCTGTTCTGGACCTTCGGCGACCTCGGCAAGGCCGGCTGGCGCGAGGTCGGCTGGCTCGCCCTGGTGTTGGCGCCGCTGCTCGTCCTGCTCACCCGCACCGGCTGGCAGCTCAACGCCATGGCCTGGGGTGAGGACAGCGCCCGCGCGCTCGGCGTGGCGGTGGCGCGGCTACGGCTGACGGTCCTGGCCGCCGGTGCGGTCCTGGCGGCGGTGAGCACCGCCTTCCTCGGGGTGATCGGCTTCGTCGGGCTGATCGCGCCGCACCTGGTGCGGCTGATCATCGGTGTCGACCACCGCTATCTGCTCCCCTACGCCGCCCTGGCCGGGGCCATCGTACTGCTCGGCGCCGACACCCTGGGACGGTTGATCATCGCCCCGGTGGTACTGCCGGTCGGCGCGGTCACCGCCATGCTCGGCGCACCCTTGCTGCTGGCGCTGTTGCTGCGCCGCGGGGAGCGCTGACCATGCTCGGGATCGAGGCGCTCAGCATCGGCCACGGCGGCCGCACCCTGCTGCGGGGACTCGACCTGGAGCTACCCGCCGGCGCGCTGTTGGCGGTACTCGGGCCCAACGGGGCCGGCAAGTCGACCCTGATCCGCACCCTCGCCCAGCTCCACCCGCCGCTGGGCGGGCGGGTACGGCTCGATGACACCCCGCTCGACCGACTCGAGCGCGGCGCCCGCGCCCGCCAGATCGCCTATCTGCCCCAGCAGTCGCGCCCGGTCGCCGTCACCGTCTACGAGGCGGTGCTGCTCGGGCGCGTGCCGCACCTGCGCTGGCAGACCGGCGAGCGCGATCTCGCGCTGGTCGACGACATCCTCGATCACCTCGGGCTCGCCGCACTCGCCGGCAGGCGCTGCACCGAGCTCAGTGGCGGCGAGCTGCAGAAGGTGCTGATCGGGCGCGCCCTGGCGCAAGCCCCCCGTCTGCTGCTGCTCGACGAGCCGGTCAACCATCTCGACCTCGCCAACCGGCTGGAGGTCCTGGCGCTGGTCAGACGCACCGCGCGCGAACGTGATCTGGTCACCCTGGTGGTCCTCCACGACCTCAACCTGGCGCTGCGCTTCGCCGACCGCTTCCTGCTGCTCGACGGCGACGGCGGCCATCGCACCGGCGACATGGCGACGCTCACCCCGGAGCAGGTCGAGCGGGCCTACCGGGTCCCGGTGGTCCGCGGCGAACTGGCTGGACACCCACTGTTCGTGCCGATCTAGCGGGTAGCTTCCAGCCTCCAGCTACCAGTAGCGGCTTAGTGTGCGCGTCAGCGGGGCGTAAGAGGTCCTACCGGCGGCTGGCGGCTGGCGGCTAGTCGCTGGCGACTGGAAGTTGGTCGCTGACGACTCGGCTGCCCGCAAGCCGTCAGGACACCGATTGGTAGTAGAGGTTCTGCGGGTGGCGGGCCTCGGCGAAGAAGTACCAGCGTTCGGCCAGCAGCCCGACGAACTGGACGGCGAAGGCCGTCAGCGCCAGGGTGCTCGAGACCTCGGCATGGGCCAGGGCGATCAGCACCACCGGCAGCGGGAACACCGTCACCAGGAAGAAGGCACGCACCCAGCGCAGGGTCCGGGCGCTGCGCCCGTGGAAGAACTCACGGGTGTTGAAGCTGCCGCCGGTGGCGCCCTGGGCCTTCTGCTGCAAGGCGCTGTGACGTACCCCGATGGCGCTCTGCACCGTGCTGCGGTGTTCGAGCCGGGCGTTGCGCAACAGGTGTGCGCCGCGCGAGAGCGCGGCGGCGAGGGTGAGGATCACCGCCCAGGTGCCGAAGAAACCGACCAGCGGGTTGCCGAGCCAGGCCGAATAGGCCGCCGCCAACATGAAGCCCGAGGCGGTGCCGAGCAGCAGGAAGTTGCTCACCGTCAACGGCGAGTGCCACTCCTCGAGGAAGCGCACCGCGGCATAGATCATCGCGGTGCAGACGAACAGCGCCAGGCTCGCCAGGGTGCCGAGCACGCCGAGGATCAGCGACAGGTCGACGGCCAGGGCGCCGACCCGGAACCAGGGCGCGGTCCAGCCCAGCAGGTGGGTCAGCGCATAGGCCGCGACCAGCCCCATGGTCAGCGGCAGCACGATCACCTCGCGCGAGAGCCAGGAGGTACGCCAGCAGCTCGCCGCGCGCCAGGCGCGTTCGGGACGACCGAGATGGAAGAAGGAGGCGGCCAACCCGCCGAGCAGCAGCGACAGCGCCAGCAGGCTGCCGCTGGCGTAGAAGCCCGAGGTCTGCAGCGGCAGGAAGTGGGCGATGGCATAGAGCTGTCCGGTGAACATCGCCAGGAACAGCCCCTGGCCGGCGCCGAGCAGGGTGGTCAGCAGGATCACGGAGAAGGCGGGATGCATGGGCGGCTTCCTGATTGCGGTGGACGGGAACGGCCCTTACCAGGCCACGTCGTCGACGGACTCCTCGCCGGTGTAGTCGGTGAGATCCTCGCGACGCAGCGGGTTGTCGACCCGCTCGAGGTCCTCGGGAGCGATGTGCATCCGGGTCTTGTGGCGTGGCAGGTAGTGGTTGGCGGGCTTGGTGCCCCACTCGGCCATCAGCGCATAGCCGCCACGCTCACGGATCGCCACCGAGACCTCGGAGTCGGGGTCGTGGACGTCGCCGAACAGCCGCGCGCTGGTCGGACAGGCGAGCACGCAGGCCGGCTGGCGATCGCGCTCGGGGAGGCTGTCGTCGGTGATGCGGTCGATGCACAGGGTGCACTTCTTCATCACCCGCTCCTGGGCGTCGAGCTCGCGCGCGCCATAGGGGCAGGCCCAGGAGCAGTACTTGCAACCGATGCACTTGTCGTAGTCGACCAGCACCACGCCGTTGTCGGCGCGCTTGTAGGAGGCCCCGGTGGGACAGACCGGCACGCAGGGCGGGTCCTCGCAGTGCAGACAGCTCTTGGGGAAGTGGACGGTCTCGGTATCGGGGAAGGTGCCGACCTCGAAGGTCTGGACGCGGTTGAAGAAGGTACCGGTGGGCGAGCCGTCGTAGGGGTGCTCGTCGACCAACGGACCGGCCGCGCCCGAGGTGTTCCACTCCTTGCAGGAGGTGACACAGGCATGACAGCCGACGCAGACGTTGAGATCGATGACGAGGGCGAGTTGGGTCATGTCAGAGGGCCTCCTGCCACCAGCGGCCAGTGATCGACGAGACGGCGCGATGCAGACGCCGGCACTCGCGATGCGGTCGCCGGGGGCTCATTTCTTGGAGAAGATGCCGGCCACATAGGCCTGCCAGCGACCGCGTCCCGGCTCCTGGCCGGGCAGTCGCGGCATCGGCGCGAACTGCGGCGCGGTGATCGCAGGCTCCTTGGGACCGGCCTTGTAGACCCGCACCCGCAGATCGAACCAGGCGGCCTGGCCGGTCACCGGATCGGCGTTGGAGAGGTGCGCCCCGGCGGCATGCTCGGGCAGCTCCTCGGCGATCAGGTGGTTGAGCAGAAAGCCCTTGCGCGACTCGTCGGCATTGGCCGCCAGGCCCCAGGCCCCGGCGGCCTTGCCGATGGCGTTCCAGGTCCACACCGTGCCGGGCTCGACGGCCTCGGAGAAGCGACACATGCAGCGCACCCGACCATGCGCCGACTCCACCCAGATCCAGTCGCCGTCGGCGAAACCCTCGGCGGCGCCGACCCGTGGGTTGACGAACAGATAGTTGTGGCTGTGGATCTGGCGCAGCCAGGCGTTCTGGCTGTCCCAGCTGTGGTACATCGCCATCGGTCGCTGGGTCAGGGCGTTGAGCGGATAGCGCTCGGCGTCGATCAGCCCGTCCTCGAGCGGCGCGTAGTAGAAGGGCAAGGGGTCGAAATAGGTGGCGATGCGCTCGCGCAGCCGCGGCGGCGGACGCCGCCCCTCGCCCTTGCCCTGGGCGGCGCGGCGGAAGCGCTGCAGCACCTCGGAGTAGAGATGGATGATGATCGGGTCGGCATAGCGGATCATGCCGTGGGCGCGCGCCCAGTGCAGATAGCCCTTGTTCCAGTTGCGCATGTACTGGTAGCTCGGCGGCAACTGGTGGTGGAAGACGCAGCCGTGCTCGACATAGCGCTCCCACTGCTCGGGGTTGGGCGCGCCCTTGAGCACCTGATCGCCCTCGGCGCCGCGCCAGCCGGCGAGGAAGCCGATCCCGGAGCCGGGCGAGGTCTCGTAGTTGACGATGAAATCGGGGTAGTCGCGGTACTTGCGCCGTCCCTCGCCGTCGACGAAGGCCGGCAGCCCGAGCCGGGTGCCGAGCTCGATGAGCACGTCCTGGAAGGGGCGACACTCGCCCTTCGGCGGCAGCACCGGCACCCGTACCGCGTCGACCGGACCGTCGAACTCGGAGATCGGCCGGTCGAGCATCGACAGCACGTCGTGACGCTCGAGATAGCTGGTGTCGGGCAGCACCAGGTCGGCGAAGGCGACGGTCTCGGAGGAGAAGGTGTCGCAGACCGCCAGGAAGGGGATGCGGTAATCGCCCTGCTCGTCCTTGTCGACGAGCATCCGTCGCACCTCGCTGGTGTTCATCGTCGAGTTCCAGGCCATGTTGGCCATGAACAGCACCAGGGTGTCGATCGGATAGGGGTCGCCGCGCCAGGCGTTGGTGATGACGTTGTGCATCAGCCCGTGCACCGCCAGCGGGTACTCCCAGGAGAAGGCCTTGTCGAGCCGGACCGCCTCGCCCTCGTCATCGACGAAGAGGTCGTCCGGGTCGGCCGGCCAGCCCAGCGGCAGACCGTCGAGCGGGGTATCCGGGCGCACCGCCGCGGGGTCGTTCGGCGGCTTGGGACAGGGCGGGATCGGGCGCGGGAAGGGCGCCTTGTGACGGAAGCCGCCGGGGCGGTCGATGGTGCCGAGCAGGCTCATCAGCACGCCGAGCGCGCGGATGCCCTGGAAACCGTTGGAGTGCGCCGCCATGCCGCGCATGGCGTGGAAGGCCACCGGGTTGCCGGTGACCGAGGCGTGTTCGCGATCCCAGCAATCGGTCCAGGGGATCGGCAGCTCGATCTGGTGATCGCGCGCGGTCACGCCCATCTCGTGGGCGAGCCGGCGGATGGTTGCGGCGGGGATGCCGGTGACCTCGGCGGCCCACTCCGGGGTGTAGTCGGCGAGTCGGTCCTTGAGCAGCTGGAAGGCGGGCTTGACCGCGGTGCCGTCCTCCAGGGTATAGGCACCGAGCAGCCGCGGCTCGACGCCGGGGGTGCGGGCGCGCACCGCGGCATCGCTCGCGCGATCCCAGCACAACCGGTCCTGCGGATCGAAACAGTCGGGCGCGGCCTCGGTCTCGACGCGATAGAACAGCCCGGCCTCGTCGTGCGCCTCGTCGCTCACCACCAGCTCGGCGGCATTGGTGTATTGAATGAGGAAGTCGCGATCGAACAGCCCGCGCGCGAGGATCTCGTGATTGATCGCGAGCAGCAGCGCGCCATCGGTCCCCGGGCGGATCGGCACCCATTCATCGGCGATCGCCGAATAACCGGTGCGGATCGGATTGATCGAGATGAAGCGACCGCCACGCCGCTTGAATTCGGAGATCGCGATCTTGAGCGGGTTGGAGTGATGATCCTCGGCGGTGCCGATCATCACGAACAGCTTGGCGCGATCGAGGTCCGGACCGCCGAACTCCCAGAACGATCCACCGATGCTGTAGATCAGCCCGGCGGCCATGTTGACCGAGCAGAAGCCGCCGTGGGCGGCATAGTTGGGGGTGCCGAACTGCTTGGCGAACATCCCGGTGAGCGCCTGCATCTGGTCGCGCCCGGTGAACAGCGCGAAGCGCTTGGGGTCCTCGGCGCGCAGCCGGCGCAGGCGGGTCTCGAGCAGCTCCAGCGCCTCGTCCCAGGAGATCTCCTCGAAGTCGCTCTCGCCACGCTCGGCCCCGGGTCTGCGGCGCAACGGGCGGGTCAGGCGCGCCGGGGAGTACTGCTTCATGATCCCCGAGCTGCCCTTGGCGCAGATCACCCCCTTGTTGAGCGGATGACGCGGGTTGCCGTCGATATAGCGGACCTCACCATCACGCAGGTGCACGCGAATACCGCAACGGCAGGCGCACATATAGCAGGTGGTCTCCTTGACCTCGACCCGACCGATCGCGCTATCCGAATGACTGGGATGATCTTGCATCGGCACACCCTTGGGGGATGATTTGTTTTACCGCATTCTAATATTGCGGTCGTCTATCTTTCAAACCCAAAGATGCCGATGAAAAACTTTATTAAATGATTGGCCCATTCATTTTGTTTATATAAATGAACACTGCCCTGATGGTCGGCACTGATAGGAAGACGGAAACGCTGAAGCGGGGAAGCGGGGAAGCGGGGAAGCGGGGAAGCGGGGAAGCGGGGACGAAAACGGACGCCGGAGGCGTCCGCAAGGGGCGACGACGCATCCATGCGTCGCCGGCAGGCATCAGGTTGTGATCAGGCGGCGTTGTAGCGAGGCAGCCAGGAGCTGAGTCGCTCGCGCTCGCGCTCGAGGTCGAGCGAGAAGAAGTGGTTGAGCACCTGCAGCGCCTCGTCGAGGTTCTCGCACGGCCACTCGTTGGTGACGGTGTGGCAGTTCCAGTCTTCGACGTGATAGCAGCAGTGACCACCCTTGGCGGCACCCTCGGCATCGAAGCGCAGCTTGTAGCCGGTCTGGGTGCGTGGATTCCACTTGTAACGGATGCTGTTTTCAGTTTCGTCAAACATTGTCGGGCCTGGTCCGGTTGAGCATTTGAGGGGCGGGCGATCGAGGGGAGACGCGGTACCTGTGGCCTGGTAAGGACAGGAATGATGCAAATAAGCAACAAACCATCCGTGCTGCATCATCAACGCCATCTCACACCTTCAGTCTAGTACAAAAAAGCAACAGTCAACAAGCACAATCGAGCCAAAATGTCCATAAACCTGAAAACTGATGCTGTCTTCACAAAACCCGGCACA
Source organism: Marichromatium sp. PS1 (assembly GCF_041155115.1). Classification (NCBI taxonomy): domain Bacteria; kingdom Pseudomonadati; phylum Pseudomonadota; class Gammaproteobacteria; order Chromatiales; family Chromatiaceae; genus Marichromatium; species Marichromatium sp. PS1. The sequence goes on along the minus strand of NZ_BAAFHB010000002.1, from coordinate 955,108 downwards.
GAGACCACCCAAGCAATCCCCCTGCCGCAGTCGTGGATTTTTCACAACACGAAGACCTTTTGTGTAACTTCGGCGCAACAAAACACGACACTCAGGGGGCAAAGACAACACGAACAGGGCCGCGCAGGCCGGCCTCGACCCAATCAAAACAGCCACTTGAAAGCGCAGCATCTCGACCATCGTCAGTCATGGCGAAGGATGCGGGAGGGGGTGAAGGGAAGCGTGGGAAGCAGGGAAACGATGAAGACGGCGATGCGTGACGCCGCGCGCACGACACACGATACGACGACGACGCCGACGACAAGGCTGCCGACGACGCCGAGCGCGAGACCGGATCAGCCCGGATGCGTCGCCTCATCGCGATGCCAACTCAGCGCGAGCGGGTCGTGCGGGTCGACATGTGGCATGAAAGGGAGCTTGCGGTCACTGTTGGTGACCTGATAGATCAGGCCCATCCAGTTGCCGAGCACGCCCTCGGCGGTGTCGTGCCAGGTGTTGTCGAGCCCGGCGACGATGCGCGCCTCGGGGAAGGGCGGCAGCGCCTCCCCTCGCTCCCGGGCCGCGATCACTCGACCGCGATACTCGTCGAGGATGGCCCGCGCCTGCAGCCCGAAGTAGGCCTCGGGGAAGGGCGGATACTCCTCGCGCTGAGCGGCGAAGAACAGACGCACCTCGCGCTTGTACTCCTTGAGCAGCGAGATGGTGTCGTACTCCGGATGGCCCTGGAAGAAGACCTGACGCAGCCCATCGGCGCTCACCGCCAGATGCACCCCGGCCGCGCTCTCGGCGAGCACGTGCAGGCCGGCGGCCTCGAACTGGGCGCGCGAGACCTCGTTGTAGCGCGAGTGCGGCACGTCGAAACAGGTGTTGACGTTGCTCACCAGGGGGTGGGAGCGATCGAACACCCGGTGCGGATAGACCCCCCAGCGCTTCTCCGCCAGACGCCGACGACGCTGGCCATAGGCGAACTGCAGCACCGCATGGGTCGCCAGACAGGAGAACAGGGTCGAGCAGACATACTCGCTGGCCCACTCCACCACCTCGATCAGCGGCTCCCAGAACGGCTCGTCGGCCAGTTCCGGGCCGGTGACGTTGGCGCCGGTGATGATCAGCGCATCCAGCCCCTCGGCGCGAATGGTCTCGAACGACTCGTAATAGCGCTCGATATAGGCGCGGGCCTCGTCGCTGCGTCTGAGCCCGTCGAGGGTGAATGGATGGATGTAGAACTGGGCGATCTGGTTGCTCTGACCGATCAGCCGGAAGAACTGCCGCTCGGTGGCCGCCAGCGCCGGGTCAGGCATCATGTTCAACAGCCCGATATGCAGCTCGCGGATGTCCTGCTGCAAGGCGCGGTTGGGTTCGAGGATGGTCTGCCCCTCCTCGCGCAACCGGCTGAAGGTGGGCAGATCGTTGTGGGCGACGATGGGCATGGACGTATCAGGGCTCCTCTCGGTCAGGCGGCCACCGCCTGGGCGGCGATCGCCGATTCGACCAACTGCAGAAAGTCTTGCTCGTCGCGCACCCGGGCGACGTCCTCCGAGGAGACCGTATAGCCGTGGGGACGAGCGATGGCCTCGTAGCGCGGCACCCGCGAGTGGAACAGACGCGGGAACACCCAGCGGGTGAAGTCATCGGGTTCGATCTCGGCGACATAGTCGAGACCGCGCTCGGCGAGATAGTCGGAGACCGCCTCGCGGAGGAAGTCGGGACGGTAATAGAGCGGCTTGGGGTCGGCCTGGGCGCGCTCGATCAGCTTGATCTCGTCGACCTCGGGGACACGGATATAGAGGATCAGACTGTGCGCGGCCAGCAGATCGATCACCCGCGGCTCGTCGAGCTCGCACAGGCTGCCGCCGACATCGTTGACCAGATGGGGATAGTTGTAGATGTCCTGCGCCTTGCGCACGAACTCGGGCAGATCGAGCATGGCGGCGATCTCGGCCTGACGATAGAGCGTCTGGCGGCGGCTGAACTCCTCGAGTCCGAGCCCGCCGCGCTCGGGGTTGCCGAGCTTGCCGACGAAGCTCATCACCGGCCCCAGGTCGGTGACCTTGATGTTGTTGCGCATCGAGATCCAGTCGCGCCGCAGCAGCTCGCGCAGGAAGGGATCGCGCATCGCATGCGCCTTGACCAGATCGAGGATCGGCTCGTCGAGATAGCGGGTGCCGATGCGATAGTCGCCGGAATAGTGGAACCAGTCCTGCCGGCGCAGCATCGCCGACAGATGGGTCTTGCCGACACCGGACATGCCGAGCAGGGTGACGCACTTGTGGGGCCAAGCGCGGAATTCTTCGACCGTGAACTTCAAGGACAATGCTCCTGGATGCTGCGATGGACGATCACCGCGCGCCGGCGAGGCGAACCTCGCGCCCGGCGGCGGCGACCGGGATCTGCACCCGATGGTAGTCAGTCCGTCCAGCGCTGACCAGCGTCGGCGTCAACCACGCCGCGCCTCGAGCGCCTCCCAGCGGGCGAAGGCCTGCTCCAGCTCGCGCTCCACCGCCTCGAGTTCGGCGCGTGTCGTCGCCACCGCCTCGCCCGCTTCGCGATAGAACGCGGGATCGGCCATGCGCGCGTGCAGCTCGGCCTGGGCCTGCTCGAGCGACTCGATCCGCGCCGGCAACTCGGCCAGCTCGCGGGTCTCCTTGTAGCCGAGCTTGCCCCCCTCGCGCTTGGGCCGCGGCGCCGGCGCCGTCTTGGCCGGGCGGGCGCGTTCGCGCTCGGCGGCGGCCGCCTCGGCCTCGCGACGCGCCTGCTGACGCTGCCAGTCGGTATAACCGCCGACATACTCGCCGATCCGCCCATCACCCTCGAACACCAGGGTGCTGGTGACCACGTTGTCGAGCAGCGCGCGGTCGTGGCTGACCAGCAGCAGGGTGCCCTGGAAGTTCACCAGCAACTCATCGAGCAGCTCCAGGGTCTCGGCGTCGAGATCGTTGGTCGGCTCGTCGAGCACCAGCAGGTTGGCCGGTCGGGTGAACAGCTTGGCCAGCAGCAGGCGATTGCGCTCGCCGCCGGAGAGCGCCTTGACCGGCTGGCGCGCCCGCTCCGGGGTGAACAGGAAGTCCTTGAGATAGGAGAGTACGTGCAGGCTGCGGCCCTCGACCTCGATCTGATCGCTGCCCTCGGCGACGTTGTCCTGGACGCTGCGCTCGGGGTCGAGCTGGGCGCGCAGCTGATCGAAATAGGCGACCTCAAGGTTGGTGCCCAGCCGCACCCGACCCTGCTGCGGTTCGAGCGCGCCGAGCAGCAGCTTGAGCAGGGTGCTCTTGCCGGCACCGTTGGGACCGATCACCCCGACCTTGTCGCCACGCAGGATCAGGGTGGAGAAGTCGCGGATCACCGTCTTCTCGCCCCAGGTGTGGGTGAGCCCCTCGGCCTCGACCACCAGCTTGCCCGAACGCTCGCCGGCGTCGACGCGGATGCGCGCCTGCCCCTGCTGCTCGCGCCGCGCCCGGCGCGCCTCGCGCATCGCCTCGAGCGCGCGCACCCGGCCCTCGTTGCGGGTGCGCCGGGCCTTGATGCCCTGACGGATCCAGCGCTCCTCCTCGGCGAGCCGGCGATCGAACTGGGCCGCGGCCTGGGCCTCGGCGTGGAGCCGCTCCTCGCGCCGGCGCAGATAGTTGTCGTAGTCGCCCGGCCAGTCGGTGAGCTTGCCGCGATCGAGCTCGAGGATGCGGGTGGCGAGACGCTGCAGGAAGCGGCGGTCGTGGGTGATGAACAGCAACGCCCCCTGGAAGTCGACGAGGAAGGACTCGAGCCAGTCGATCGAGTCGATGTCGAGATGGTTGGTCGGCTCGTCGAGCAGCAACAGGTCGGGCTCGGTAACCAGGGCGCGAGCCAGCAGCACGCGGCGCTGCTGACCGCCGGAGAGCGCCTCGAAACGCCCCTGCGGATCGAGCCCGAGACGCGAGATGACCCGCTCGGTGCGCTGCTCGATCTCCCAGCCACCCTCGTCGTCGAGCCGCTGCTGCAGCCGTGCCAGGCGCGCCAGCTCGTCCTCGCCGGCATCGGCGCCGAGGGCGTGCGAACAGGTGAAGTACTCGCGCACCAGCTCGCCGAGCTCGCCGAGCCCGCCGGCGACCACCTCGAACACGCTCGCCTCATGACCGACCGGCAGCTCCTGGTCGAGCTTGGCGATGCGCATCCCCTGCCCCACCCGGCGCTGACCGCCATCGGGCTGGACCTCGCCGGCGACGATCCGCATCAGCGTCGACTTGCCGGCGCCATTGCGGCCGATCAGACAGACACGCTCGCCCCGCTCGATGGTGAAGGAGACACCGTCGAGCAACGGCGGCAGACCATAGGAGAGGGAAACATCATCGAGACTGAGTAGGCTCATCGGGTATCCTGGTGCGATTGCGGGAAGGGAGCGTCGGCACGGCCGATCGAAGACCCCCGAGGTTAGAGAGGGCGGACAAGGCGCGCAACAGCCGACACCGCAGCCACCAGGGCGTGAGGCTGCGCCCACGAGACGAAAACGGGGTACACTCTCATCCCTGATTCGCACGCGCGACCCGCGCCCCACCCTGGAGTTGATACCGATCCGATGGTGAAGAGCGTCACACTTCGGGATGCCTGGTCCGGAGAGGCAAACTGCCTGAACTGCTCGCTGCGAGCCTCGGTACTGTTCGCCGGGCTCGAGGAGACGGACTTCGAGCGCATCCACGACCCGATCGACCAGTTCACGCTGAAACCAGGCACCGCACTCTATCAGGCCGGCGACGGCGCCGGATTCATGTTCACGGTCCGCAGCGGGGCGCTCAAGCTGGTGCAGTATCTCCCCGACGGCAGCCAGCGCATCGTGCGCATCGTGCGCACCACCGACGTGCTCGGACTCGAGGCGCTGCTCGAGGAGAGCTATCACCACGACGCCGTCGCCCTGCAGCCGACCGAGGTCTGCCGCTTCCCGGCGCGCGCGGTGCGCGAGCTGGGGATCGAGAACCCGGCGCTGCACCGCGAGCTGATGGCGCGCTGGCAGCACGCCCTGAGCGAGGCCGACGCCTGGCTCACCGAGCTCTCGACCGGATCGGCCCGACAGCGCGTCTCGCGCCTGCTGCTGCGGCTGGTACGTGACCGCAAGACCAGCGAGTGCCAGCTGTTCAGCCGCGAGGACATGGGCGCCATGCTCGGCGTCACCACCGAGACGGCCAGCCGCACCATCGCCGAGTTCAAGCGTCAGAGCCTGCTGGTCGAGAGCGCGCCCAACACCTTCCTGCTCGACATCCCCAACCTGCGCCGTATCGCCGAGGACTGAGCCGAGTCCGCCCCGGCTCGCGGTTGACCGATTTCAATGCCCCCTCGGGGGCCGCGCCCTACCCTGCCCGCTCTGGAAGCCGAGCGCCACGACACCCACAGCCTCCGCTCTCGCGGCCCGAGCTCCCCGCAACCGGGGCCGGCTGCCCGCCGGCGGACGCGCACGGATGCAGGGCCAGACACGCGCGCGACCACCGACGGAGTTTTTGAGCGCATGAAACAGAGCCTGTACCAGGAACGGTATCCGGTCTATTGTCTCGAGATCGGTCGCGAAGAGACCAGCTACGACTCGGTCGAGGCCATCTGCGACTACTTCCGCGCCTGTATCGAGCGCTACGACTCGGCGCGCTTCATCGCCGAGTTCGACCACCACGCCCACACCAGCGCACTGCCCGAGGGCCATGTCGGCGAGGGCATCCTCGCGGCCAAGAACCTGATCTTCTGCTTCGGCATCTCGTTGCCGGACGTGCAGGTGCTGGCGGTTCGCCCGCGCTCGATCGGTATCGCCGAGACCGAGGCGGGCTTCGTCATCACCTTCATGGAGGCGCCGATGCCGGTGGCCAACGCCGCCATGGAGGACTGGGCCTGTGGACTCTGCGACAAGGCCCCCCAGCCCACGACCTGCAATCGGAGCCGAACCATGCGCATCGCCGTCACCAGCCAGAACTTCCGCACCATCACCGGACACGCCGGCAAGACCCGCCGCTTCCTCATCCTCGAGGCCAACGCCGAGGGTGCCACCGAGGTCGAGCGACTCGATCTGCCCGCGGGCATGTCGCTGCACGACTACCACGGCGACGATCACCCACTGTTCGCGCTCGGACTCGATGCGCTGCTCACCCAGGGCGCCGGACAGGGTTTCGTGCAGCGCATGTCGCGCCAGGGAGTGGTGGTCCACACCACCAGCGCCACCGACCCGATCGAAGCGGCGACCATGCTCGCAGCCGGCAAGCTGCTCCCGGCGGCACACCCGCACGAGCACTGAGCCGACCACGCCCGGCCGCCCCGCACCGGGGCGGCATCAATCCCATGAAGAAAATGAGGGGAAGACCGCAGACCGCCCTCTTGGATGACAGAGCACACCCCATTAGAAGACTTCGGAAACAACCAAAAAAGCCTTCGAAAGCAAGTGCATGAAGAAGTCTGCAGACCTCTCCAGACACCCCTTCATGCAGCGCTCCGCCCCCACTGAAGCAGCCAACGGCTAACATCCGCCTGCCCTTCGATCTTGCCGCAGGTCATTCCTCTCGCATATTCCCCGCACTAACCTGTGGCCTCAGGCGCCACCGGCGCTGGATTTTGCGCGCCACCGCCGCCATCAGGGTGGCACGTCATCGATCCAGCGCAGCGACGTCGTCGCTTCACCCTATGTTTCGGCTCCCTCTGGAGACCCGCCTATGCTCGACAGTACCATGATCGAACTCTCGCGGTGGCAGTTCGCCAGCACCGCGATGTATCACTTCCTGTTCGTCCCCCTGACCCTGGGTCTGTCCTGGATCCTGGTGATCATGGAGAGCGTCTATGTGATGACCGGTCGCGAGATCTATCGCGACATGACCAAGTTCTGGGGCAAGTTGTTCGGTATCAACTTCGCCCTCGGCGTCACCACCGGTCTGACCATGGAGTTCCAGTTCGGGACCAACTGGGCCTACTACAGCCACTATGTCGGCGACGTCTTCGGCGCACCGCTGGCGATCGAGGGGCTGATGGCCTTCTTCCTCGAGTCGACCTTCATCGGCCTGTTCTTCCTCGGCTGGGAGCGACTCTCCAAGCGCCAGCACCTCACCGTGACCTTCCTCACCGCGCTCGGCTCCAACCTCTCGGCGCTGTGGATCCTGGTGGCCAACGGCTGGATGCAGAACCCGGTCGGCGCCGAGTTCAGCTACGAGACCATGCGCATGGAGATGACCAACTTCATGGACGTGGTGCTCAACCCGGTCGCCCAGGTCAAGTTCGTGCACACCGTCGCCGCCGGCTATGTCACCGCCTCGATGTTCGTGCTCGGGATCAGTGCCTGGTACATGCTCAAGGGTCGCGACCTGGCCTTCGCCAAGCGCTCCTTCTCGGTCGCGGTCGGCTTCGGTCTGGCCTCGATCCTGTCGGTGATCCTGCTCGGTGACGAGTCGGGCTACGAGGTCGGCGACGTGCAGAAGGTCAAGCTCGCGGCGATCGAGGCCGAGTGGCACACCGAGGAGGCCCCGGCGGCCTTCACCCTCTACGGTCGACCGAGCAACGAGGACGAGGAGACGCACGACGCGGTGAAGATCCCCTGGCTGCTCGGGCTGATCGCCACCCGCTCGCTCGACCAGGAGGTCGAGGGGCTCAAGGACCTGATGCACGAGCACGAGGTGCGCATCCGCAGCGGCATGATCGCCTACGAGTATCTCGAACGACTGCGCGGCGGCGAGGACACCCCGGCCAACCGCGCGGTGTTCGAGGAACACAAGGACGATCTCGGCTACGGACTGCTGCTCAAGCCCTATACCGACAACCCCGCCGAGGCCACCGAGGCGCAGATCCAGCTTGCGGTCAAGGACTCGATCCCCGAGGTCGCGCCGCTGTTCTGGAGCTTCCGCGTCATGGTCGGCGCCGGGGTCTGGATGCTGTTGCTGCTGGTGCTCGGCTTCTACTTCAACGCCAAGCGGGTGATCCAGGAGAAGCGCTGGCTGCTGCGGCTGTTCCTCTATAGCATCCCGGTGCCCTGGATCGCCGCCGAGACCGGCTGGTTCGTCGCCGAGTTCGGTCGTCAGCCCTGGGCCATCGGCGAGGTGCTGCCGACCAGCATCGCCGCCTCCAGCCTGACGGTCAACGACCTGGTGATCAGCCTCACCGGCTTCATCCTGTTCTACACCCTGCTGTTCATGATCGAGATGTTCCTGATGTTCAAGTTCGCGCGACTCGGCCCGAGTTCGCTGCACACCGGGCGCTATCACCACGAACGTCTTGCCAACCCGAGCGCGGGCATGACGCCGGCCACCGCCCCGCAGAAACAGAGCGACTGAGACGGAGGTCAGACATGATTCTCGATTACGAAGTCCTGAAATTCATCTGGTGGGTGCTGGTCGGTGTGCTGTTCATCGGCTTTGCCGTCACCGACGGCATGGACATGGGCGTCGGCGCCCTGCTGCCCTTCCTCGGCAAGAACGACAGCGAGCGGCGGGTGATCATCAACACCGTCGGCCCGCACTGGGACGGCAACCAGGTGTGGCTGATCACCGCCGGCGGCGCGATCTTCGCCGCCTGGCCGCTGGTCTATGCGACCGCCTTCTCGGGGTTCTACTTCGCCATGCTGCTGGCGCTGTTCGCGCTGTTCTTCCGCCCGGTCGGCTTCGACTACCGCAGCAAGATCGCCAACCCCCACTGGCGCAACGCCTGGGACTGGGGGTTGTTCATCGGCGGCGCGGTCCCGGCGCTGGTGTTCGGCATCGCCTTCGGCAACCTGCTCCAGGGCGTACCCTTCCATCTCGACAACCTGCTGCGCCCCTACTACACCGGCAGCTTCTTCGGCCTGCTCAACCCCTTTGCCCTGCTCGCCGGACTGGTGAGCCTGGGGATGCTGGTGATGCACGGGGCGGTCTGGCTGCAGCTGCGCACCGCCGAGCCGATCGCCGGGCGCGCCAAGCGGATGGTCAAGCTCGCCGGGCTGTTCACCATCATCGCCTTCGCCCTCGCCGGGCTGTGGCTGACGCTGGGGGTCGACGGCTATCGGGTGAGCGCGATGCCAGCGCTCGACGCCACCCCCAATCCGCTGACCAAGGATGTCGAGATCGTCCCCTACGCCTGGCTGGCCAACTATGGCGCCCACCCCTGGACGCTGGCCTTCCCGGTACTCGGGTTCGCCGGACTTGGGCTGGCGGTGCTGCTGTCGTTGCGTGACCGGCCGGGGCTCGGTCTGGTGGCCAGCAGCCTGGGGCTGACCGGGATCATCGTCACCGCCGGTGCGGCGATGTTCCCCTTCATCATGCCCTCGAGCACCAACCCCGACAGCAGCCTGATCGTCTGGGACGCGGTCTCCAGCCACCTCACCCTGACGGTGATGTTCTGGGCGGCGGTGATCTTCGTCCCGCTGATCCTGATGTACACCACCTGGACCTACGCCAAGATGTGGCGACGGGTGACGGTCGAGGAGATCGAGGCACAGGACCACCTGGCCTACTGAGCAACCGCGCGCGGTCCGACCGCGCGCACGTTACAGCCGACCCCGCCCACCGATGCCGGGCGGGGTCATACTGGGAGGATCGCATCCATGTGGTACTTTTCCTGGATCCTCGGCGTGCTGCTCGCGCTCGCCTTCGGGGTCATCAACGTGATGTGGTACGAGTCCGAGCAGTTCCGCGGCCCGGCCGACGACGACTGATCTCGCCGCCCGGGCGCGGTGCGTTCAGCCCCGCGCCTGGATCGGCACGATGGTGATCTCCACCCGCCGGTTGAGCCGGCGTCCCGCCTCGCTCGCGTTGCTCGCGATCGGCCGGTCCTGACCATACCCCCGCGCAAAGATGCGCTGCGGCATCACACCGCTACGCTCCAGATACCCCTCCACGGCGACGGCCCGACGCTCCGAGAGCGTCTGGTTATAGCTCGCCGAGCCGGTGCTGTCGGTGTGACCGGCGACCCGCAGCTCGGTCTTGCCGTAGCGACGCACGATCGCCGCGATCTTGTCCATGGTGCTGTAGAAGCCGGGCTTGATGCGATCGGAGTCGACCTCGAAGCTGGTCGCACCGGTCATCCCCACCACCAGCTGATCGCCGGGCAGCAGTTGCACCCGAATCACGCCGCGCGCGATCTCGTCGGCCAGCGCGCGCTCGAAGTCACGCCGCTGCTCCTCCATGTAGGCACCGACCATGCCGCCGGCGAGCGCGCCACCGACGGCGCCGATCAGTGCGCCACGTCCGGCGTTGCCACCGAACGAGCCGATGATCGCCCCGGCCGCGGCCCCCGTGGCGGTGCCGATCGCCGCCCCCTGGCCGGTCTCGGTCATCCCCGAGCCATCGGCGGCGCAGCCGGAGATCAGGACCGCCACCACGGCGGCGACCGCGGTACCCTTGGTAAGCGCTGTATGCTTCATCAAAACTCCTGCGTGTTGCGACGATCGGCCGATGCGGCCGGGGATGCAGATCATAGCAGCGCCGATACGCACGGGCCTCAACCGCCCCTTGTAACCCTCCCGGCCGGCATCACCTGAATCTCAAGCCGGTCTCGTTTCCGCGAACCCACAGATCGAGTCCAGTCCATGTCAGCAACCCCGTCGCTCCCCCGCATCCTCATCAACCTCGCCGCCTTTCAGGCCGGCTGGTTCGCCTGCGTGCTCGGCGCCGCGCACCAACTGCCCTGGCTCGGCGTCGGCGTGGTGGCGCTGGTCGCCGCACTGCACCTGACGACCACGCCCAACCGCGGCAGCGAGGCCCGGCTGCTGGTGCTGATCGCGGTCATGGGTGCGCTGTGGGACGGGCTGCTGGCGCGCTTCGGCTTTCTTGTCTATCCCTCGGGGATGCTGCTGCCCTGGCTCGCCCCGGTGTGGATCATCGCCATCTGGGTGGCCTTCGCCACCACCCTCAACGTCTCGCTCGCCTGGCTCCAGGGCCGCTGGTACCTGGCCTTCACCATCGGCGCCCTGGGCGCACCACTGGCCTATTACGCCGGCGCCAAGCTCGGCGGCGTGCACTTTCCCGACCCGCTGGTGGCACTGGCGGTCCTCGGCGGCGGCTGGTCGTTGCTGATGCCGGCGAGCCTGGCAATCGCCGCGCGCTTCGCCCGCACCGCCGCCGAGCGCGACACACCCGAGGGACCCATCAACAGCGAGGGCGCCGATGCCTGATCTCTTCGTCTATGGTTCGGGGTTGGCCGCCGCGCTGGTGCTCGGCATCTGCGGCTGGGGGGCGAGCGTGATCGCGCGCGACGTCAGCATCGTCGACGCGCTCTGGTCACTGTTCTTCCTGCTGATGGGGCTGGTCTACATGCTGCTCATCCCCGAGACCGGGCCGCGCGCGCTGCTGGTCTTCGTGCTGCTGACGCTGTGGGCGGTGCGACTGAGCCTGCACATCAGCCGTCGCAACCAGGGCCAGGGCGAGGACCGGCGCTATCAGGCCATCCGCGCCGACAACGACCCCGGGTTCTGGTGGAAGAGCCTCTATCTGGTGTTCGGCCTGCAGGCGATCCTCGCCTGGGTGATCTCGCTGCCGCTGCTCGGCGCCATGGCGCTGCCCGCCTCACTCGGCTGGCTCGACGCCCTGGCGCTGGCGCTGTGGTGCCTGGGCTTCGCCTTCGAGGCGCTGGCCGACCGCCAGCTCGCCGCCTTCAAGGCCCGCCCCGAGAACGCCGGGCAGGTGATGGACCGAGGGCTGTGGCGCTACAGCCGCCATCCCAACTATTTCGGCGAGGCCTGCATCTGGTGGGCCTTCTATCTCTTCGCCCTCGCCGCCGGGGCCTGGTGGGCCCTGATCGCGCCGCTGTTGATGACCTTCCTGCTGCTGCGCGTCTCCGGCGTCACCCTGCTCGAGCGCGACATCGGTGAGCGTCGTCCCGGCTACCGCGACTATGTCGCGCGCACCAACGCCTTCATCCCCGGTCCGCCGCGCCGCGTACCCAGCGGGGGTGGCGATGGGCGCTGACACCCGCACCCGAGGACCGCACCCCAACCCCGCGGATACATCATCATGAACCGCTCACTCAAATCCCTGGCCGCGCTCGCCGCGCTGCTCCTCGTCAACGCCTGCACCGAGACCGGAGGCCGTCCCATGGACACCGTCGATCAGGTCGACCTGCAACGCTTCATGGGCGACTGGTACGTCATCGCCAACATCCCGACCTTCGTCGAGAAGGGCGCGCACAACGCCATCGAGTCCTACGCGCTCAACCCCGACGGCACCATCGCCACCACCTTCACCTTCCACAAGGATGCCTTCGACGGCCCGCTCAAGACCTACAACCCCAAGGGCTTCGTGCTCGACACCACCACCAACGCACACTGGGGGATGCAGTTCATCTGGCCCTTCAAGGGTGACTTCCGCATCATCTGGCTGGCCCCGGACTACAGTGTCACCGTGATCGGACGGGCCAAGCGCGACTATGTCTGGATCATGGCGCGCGCGCCCGAGATCGCCCCCGCCACCTATGGTGAGATCCTCACCTTCCTCGCCGGTATCGGCTACGACACCGACCGCATCCAGCGAGTGCCGCAGCAGTGGGAGACGGCAGGCTAGCTGCCATCGCCCTCGTCGCGGACATAGAGCCAGACCAGCACGCCGATGAAGGCGAACACGACCAGATTGAGCAGGGTGTCGAGCAGGTTCTCCCAGATCATCGCCGCTCCTCGCGCATCAGCGTCTTGAGCAGGGCCACCACCAACAGCGGCAGGATGAAGACGAAGGCCATGGCACCGAGCGCGATGATCGCGCGCACCGTCGCCACATCATCGGCGAGCAGCATCGCCAGCCCGAGCAGCGCCAGCAGCACCCCCCAGGCGAGCTTGACCCGCACCGGCGGGTCCTCGTCGCCGCTGGTCGAGAACATCGCCAGCACATAGGCCGCGCTCACCACGCTGGTGACCAGGAACAGAAAGGCGGCGATCATGCTCGCCGAGCCGGTCAATCCCGCCAGCGGCAGCGCCTCGAGCACGAAGAAGGTGGTGTCCTCGGGGCGCTCGCGCACCACCTCGAGCAGCGGCAGGCCCTCGCGCAACAGGGCGTAGAAGCCGGTGCCGCCGAACACCCCGAACCACAGCAGCGAGAACAGCGTCGGCACCAGCACCACGCCGAGGACGAACTCGCGGATGGTGCGCCCGCGCGAGATCCGCGCCACGAACACCCCGACGAAGGGCGCCCAGGCGATCCACCACACCATGTAATTCAGCGTCCAGCCATGGAACCAGTCCTGGAAGGCCTTGCCGAAGAACGGATAGGTGGCGAAGCCCTGCTGCACCACCCCGGAGAGATAGGCGCCCAGGGTGTCGACCACCCCGTTCATCAGATAGTGGGTCGGCCCGACCAGCAGCAGATAGACCATCAGCCCCAGGGCGATGGCCATCGCCAGGTTCGACAACCGCGCCATGCCGCGACCGAGGTCGAGCGTCAGCGGCGCCAGAAAGGCCAGACAGAGCAGACCGAAGACCAGGTATCTCACCCAGTCGCCGGTGATCCCGAACAGATGCCCCAACCCGCCCTCGACCTGGAACACCCCGATCGCCAGCGATCCGGCCAGACCGATGGCGATGGCATAGATCGCCAACAGGTCGGCGACCCAGGCCAGCGGCCCGACCCAGCGGCCGCGACGGAAGGTATAGCGGATCGGGCTGCTGACCAGCCCCGGGCGGCCCTTGCGATAGCTGAAATAGGCGATCACCAGCGCGGTGATGGCATAGATCGACCAGGCATGCAGCCCCCAGTTGAAGATCGTGGTGACCAGCGCATAGCTTGCCGCCAGGTCGGACTCGGTGCGCCCCCTCACCAACTGGTAATGGGTCAAGGGCTCGGCGGCCCCATAGAACAGCAGCCCCACGCCCATGCCGGCGGCAAACAGCATGGTGAGCCAGCTGAGGGTGGAGAACTCCGGGCGCTCGTCATCGCGCCCGAGCCGGATGGTGCCGAAGCGCGAGAACGCCAGGGCCAGCACCGTGACCACGAGCAGGCTGGTCATCAGCATGATGAACCAGGCGCGACTGCGAAACTGCTGCGCCACCTGCGCCTGCGCCAGCCGCGCCAGGCTCTCGGTGTCGAACACCCCCCAGAGCGCGACCACCGAGGTCAGCCCGAGCGCGGCGAGCAGCAATGGATTGCGCAGCATCCTCTCCCCCAATCGATGGCCTCGACCGGCCACCACGACCCCGGCGTCGAACCATCGGGGCGCGGCATCGAGCGATCGCGGCTTGTGAATTTCCGTTGCCGCCTCCCTGGCTGCTTCCGTATCCTCGTCCTCCCGACGCCAACACCAGACAGACTACCCGGAAGCTCGCACCATGTCCGTCAACGACTGGCTCAAGTCCCAGCGTCCGCTCGCCGGCCCTGCCCTCAAGGGGGCGATCGTGCTGAGCCTGATCCATGCCCTGCTGGCCGTCGCCCAGGCCTGGTTCCTCGCCCTGATCCTCGACGCGGTCATCTTCGGCGGCGCCGGACTCACCGAGGTCGGCGGCTGGCTCGGCTGGCTGCTCGCGCTGCTCGCGCTGCGCGCGCTCATCACCTGGCTCTCCGAGCGCGCCGCCTTCACCGCCGCGGCACGGGTGCGTGCCGGGCTGCGTGACCAGGTCTACCGTCATCTGCAACGGCTCGGTCCGGCCTATCTCTCCGGCACCCGCAGCGGCACCCTGGTCGAGACCCTGACCAGGGGCATCGACGACCTGGAAGGCTATTACGCCCGCTTCCTCCCGGCGATGACCCTGACCATGGTGCTGCCGCTGGCGCTGCTGATGGTGGTGCTGCCGATGGACTGGCTCTCGGCGGTGGTGATGCTGGTCACCGCGCCGATGATCCCGGTCTTCATGATCCTCATCGGCTCCGGGGCCGAGGCGCGCAACCAGCGCCAGTGGAAGCAGCTGGCGCGGATGAGCGCGCACTTCCTCGATGTCATCCAGGGCCTGACCACGCTCAAGCTGTTCGGCGCCAGCCGTCGCGAGGTCGAGGTGATCGGACGCATCTCCGACGACTACCGCGTCAGCACCATGCAGGTGCTGCGCATCGCCTTCCTCTCCTCCTCGGTGCTGGAGTTCTTCGCCACCGTCGGCATCGCCATCGTCGCGGTCTTCATCGGCTTCCGGCTCTACGACCTCGCGCTGCCGGTGCCGCACTGGCTGAGCGTGCCCGACATCGGTTTCCTCCAGGGGCTGTTCGTGCTCATGCTCGCCCCCGAGTTCTACGCCCCGCTGCGCAACATGGGCACCCAGTACCACGCCCGCATGGCCGCGGTCGCCGCCGCCGAGCAACTCATCGAGGTGCTCGACACCCCGCCGGCGATCACCCCGGGCACCGCCCGCCCGGCGCTGCCCGCGCCGCTCGGGGTCCGCTTCGAGCAGGTCGGTTTCGCCTACGAGCCCGAGCGCGAGGCGCTGCGCGCGATCGATCTCGAGATCCCGCCCGGGGCGCGCGTCGCCCTGGTCGGCACCAGCGGTGCGGGCAAGACCACGGTGATCAACCTGCTGCTCGGCTTCCTCCAGCCGACCCGCGGACGGATCCGCATCGGCGACACCGATCTCGCCACCATCGATCCGGCGCACTGGCACGCCCATCTCGCCTGGGTGCCGCAGCAGCCGCGGTTGTTCCAGGGGAGCATCGCCGACAACATCCGCCTCGGTCTCCCCGAGGCCGATCACGAGGCGATACGCCGGGCGGCGCAGCGGGCGCGCGCCGCGGACTTCATCGAGGCCCTGCCCCGCGGCTACGACCACCCGGTCGGGGAGCGCGGCGCCGGGCTCTCCGGCGGCCAGATCCAGCGTATTGCCCTGGCGCGCGCCTTCCTGCGCGACGCGCCGCTGGTGATCCTCGACGAGGCCACCGCCAACCTCGACCCCGAGAGCGAGCGGCTGGTGCAGCAGGGCATCGACGACCTCGCCCGCGACCGCACCCTGTTGGTGGTCGCCCACCGCCTGGCCACGGTACGCCGGGCCGACCGTATCCTGGTACTCGACCAGGGACGTATCGTCGAGCAGGGCGATCACCGACAGCTGATCGCCGCCAACGGGCTCTATGCGCGGATGACCGCCGCCTACGGAGACGCGCCGGCGCACACCGGCGTCACGACAGAGGAGTGAGGCGCGGATGCGCGAACTGCTGAGACTGTGGAGGCTGTTCCGGCCCTATCGCGCCTGGATGCTGCTCGGCACCCTGGCCGCGGTGCTGACCCTGCTTGCCAACGTCACCCTGATGGCCGCCTCGGGCTGGTTCATCGCTGCGATGGCGAGCGCCGGCGCCGCCGGGGTGGCGATGAACTACTTCGCCCCGGCGGCGCTGATCCGCGGCAGCGCGATGGTCCGCACCGCCGGGCGCTACGGCGAGCGTCTGGTCAATCACGAGGCGACCTTCCGCCTGATCGCCAGCCTGCGGGTGTGGTTCTACCGTCATCTCGAACCGCTCGCCCCGGCGCGGCTGCAGCAGTATCACAGCGGCGACATCCTCAGCCGGATCCGCGCCGACATCGATGCGCTCGACAACCTCTATGTCCGGGTCCTGGTACCGGTGGTGGTGGCGCTGATCAGCGTCACCCTGTTCGTCGTCTTCCTCGCCCTCCACGACCCCGCCCTGGCGCTGCTCGGGCTCATCTTCCTGCTGCTCGCCGGGGTCGGGCTGCCGTGGTGGGCCGAGCTGCGCGGGCGCGCGCCCGGGCAGCGACTGGCCGAGCAGGAGGGCGCGCTGCGCGCCGCGGTGATCGACGGCGTGCAGGGCATGGCCGAACTCACCGTCTACGGCGCCACCGAGCGTCAGGCGCAACGCATCGAGGGCTTGAGCGAGCAGTTGATCGCCGATCAGGCGCGGATCAACAGCGACCAGGGGCTGACCCAGGCGGCGATCGGGTTGTGCGCCAACCTCAACCTCTGGCTGCTGCTGTGGCTGGCGATCCCGCTGGTGCGCGCGGGCGAGCTGCCGCCGCCCGAACTGGCGATGCTCGCGCTCTTCACCCTCGCGAGCTTCGAGGCCGTCGCCCCCCTGCCCCATGCCTTCCAGCTGCTCGGGCGCTCGCTGGCCGCGGCGCGACGGCTGTTCGCCATCGTCGACACCGTGCCGGCGATCCGCGAACCGGACGGTCCGTCGCCGCGCCTGGAACAGTTCGACATCGTTTTCGAAGGGGTTGGTTTCAGCTATCCCGACGCCGAACGCGCGGCGCTCGCCGACATCGACCTGCGGGTCCCAGAGGGCACCCGCGCCGCGGTGGTCGGCGCCACCGGCTCGGGCAAGAGCACCCTGTTCAACCTGCTGCTGCGCTTCTGGTCGACCGACTGCGGCAACATCCGTGTCGGCGGCCACGATATCCGCGACATCGACAGCGAGACCCTGCGCCGTCAGATCGCCGTGGTCAGCCAGCACACCCATCTGTTCGACGCCACCATCCGCGAGAACCTGCTCGTCGCCCGTCCCGGCGCCACCCAGAGCGAGCTCGAGCAGGCCTGTCGGGTAGCGCAGATCCATGACTTCATCGCCGGGCTGCCGGAGGGCTACGACACCTGGGTCGGCGAGACCGGGGTGCGGCTCTCGGGCGGCCAGGGACGGCGTATCGCGGTCGCGCGCGCGCTGCTCAAGGATGCGCCCATCCTGCTGCTCGACGAGCCTACCGAGGGGCTCGACGCCGGCACCGAGCGCAGCCTGATGGCCGCGCTCGACCGACTGATGCAGGGTCGTACCGTGTTGCTGATCACCCACCGCCCGGCCGGGCTCGACTGGGTCGATCAGATCCTGGTGCTCGACCAGGGCCGCGAGCGCGCCCGTGGCGACGCCTCGGTGATCCCCGAGGCCACCGCCGCGGCGCTACTCGAGCGCGCGCCGGTGCGACACGGCGACTGATTGGCGCTCAGCCGGGACGACCGAAGCGCAGCCCGGCGGTCGCCAACAGCACCTCGCGCAGGAAGCACAGCAGCGCGACGATGAAGGCGAGCATCGCGGCAATGAACAGCAGCGAGACCAGCAAGGCAGCGTCGAAGCGCAGGAAGGCGCTGAGAAAGAGGCTGACGATCACCCCGGAGATCAACAGCGCGGTCGAGGTGCAGAGCCCGATCGACAGGCTGATCAGCCGGGCGCGGCGCACCAGCACGCGCAGCTCGGCGCGGATGGCCGGATCGTCGGCGCCATCGCCACCGAGCCTGGCCTCGACCCGGCGGGCGCGATCGACGATGCGCGAGAGCCGATTGGTCATCACCGCCAGCATGGCACCGATGCCCGAGAGCAGGAACACCGGCGCCACGGCCAGCTCGATGACATGGGCGACGGTGGTGATCGAGGAGGTTTCAAGCATCTTCTGGAAGCCGGCTCAGGGGGCGGGAACGCAACCGGCCGGTCGCTGACGACCGGCCGGGACGGACCTCTCCAGCCGGACCGGGCGGGCGCGGCAAGGCACCCGCCCGGCCCCGCCTCACACCTTGCGCGCCTCCATCATGCGCTCGATGATCGGCTGCAGGATCACCTCCATCGCCATCCCCATCTTGCCGCCCGGCACCACCATGCTGTTGCGCCGCGACATGAAGGAGTCGTGGATCATCGACAGCAGATAGGGGAAGTCGACCTCGAGCTTCTCCGGGTCCTTGAAGCGGATGATCACGAAGCTCTCGTCGGGGGTGGGGATGTCGCGGGCGATGAAGGGGTTGGAGGTATCGACCGTCGGCACCCGCTGGAAGTTGATGTCGGTGAGGGTGAACTGCGGGGTGATGTAATTGATGTAATCGGGCATCCGCCGCAGGATGGTGTCGACGATGGCCTCGGCCGAGTAGCCGCGCTCGAGATTGTCGCGATGGATCTTCTGGATCCACTCCAGATTGACGATCGGCACCACCGCCACACCGAGATCGACGTGCTGGGCGACATTGACGTCCTCGGTCACCACCAGCCCGTGCAAACCTTCATAGAACAGCAGGTCGGTCTTCTCCGGCACCGGCTCCCAGGGGGTGAACTCGCCCGGGCGCAGCTGAGTGGTGAGCCGGGTGTTGTGGAACTCGGCCTCTTCCTCGCTGTGAATGTAATAACGCTTGTTGCCGGTGCCGCTCTCGCCATAGTCGCGGAACAGCTCCTCGAGCAGGTCGAAACGGTTGGCCTCGGGACCGAAGTGACTAAGGTTGCGCCCCTGCTCGGAGGCGCGCGCCATCTCCGCCTTCATCGTGGTGCGGTCGTAACGGTGGAAGCTGTCGCCCTCGATCACCGCAGCGCTGATGCCGTCGCGATAGAAGATGTGTTCGAAGGCACGCTTGACCGTGGTGGTCCCCGCCCCCGAGGAACCGGTCACGGCAATGATCGGGTGTTTCTTCGACATGCTGATCTCCTCGTTCTCTTTTAATGTCTCTTTCGCACTTCGCCCGCTGCTCCCGCCGCGATGAGTGTGAAATGATCCTCTAATATACCACCGTCCAGAGACACCCCTTCAACAATCATCAAGATGATGAAACAAAAAGGGAATCCGAGAGAAACACGGAGTTTTTCAGGGTTGAGCCGCGGCCCGATTCGAAATGAGCGGCGTATCGCCACCACACACGATCATTCGACTCGAGCCGAATAGAACGCCGGACAGGTCACGGCAACACGGATGGACGCGCGATCACTGCCGCCCTGATTTTTCAATGGTGGCACAACACGTCCGGCGCAAGATCGACACACCAATCGTTGACCCCGGAATCCGGCGGCGGTGCTGGCTGCACCGCCGCGACCAGGAACGGGACGGGGACGGTCGTGCCTTCAGTGTGGCTCGTCGGGAGACTGGGGGGCGGATCCGGGGACCTCGGGGGCATCCGGATCGATCCGCTCGACGCTGAGCAGATGGACACGACGGCTGTCGGCACGCATCACGGTGAAGCGGAAATCGTCGATACGCGCCGACTCACCACGCTTGGGCAGGTGCCCCAGGGCGTTGACCACCAGCCCACCGATGGTGTCGAACTCGTCGTCGGGGAGCGCACAGCCGAAGTACTCGTTGAAGTCCTCGATGGGGGTGCGCGCCTTGGCGCTGAACTCGTTGTGGCTGCGGCGGAAGATGCCGAAGCCTTCGTCGAAGTCGTGCTCGTCGTCGATCTCGCCGACGATCTGCTCGAGCACGTCCTCGATGGTCACCAGACCGGCGGCACTACCGTACTCGTCGACCACGATCGCCATGTGGTTGCGACTGGTGCGGAACTCCTTGAGCAGGACGTTGAGCCGTTTGCTCTCGGGGACGAAGACCGCCGAACGCAACAGGTCACGGATGTTGAAGGCCCGGCGATGGCCGGAATCGAGACAGAAGGAGAGCAGATCCTTGGCCAGCAGGATGCCGACCACCTCGCCCTTGTCTTCACCGATGACCGGGAAGCGTGAGTGGGCGGATTTGACCGCCACCTTGAGGATCTGTTCCAGGGGATCGTCACGGCGCAGATAGACCATCTCCGCGCGTGGAATCATGATGTCGCGGACCCGCAGGTCGGAGACCTGCAATACCCCTTCGATCATGTTCAGGGCGTCCGTGTCCAGCAGCTCGCGCTGACGCGCATCCTTGAGCAACTCGACGAGTTGTTCCTTGTCTTGTGGTTCGCTCCCGAACAGCTGGCCAATCTTCTCGAACCAGCTGCGCGAATGCGAACCCTCGGTAGATCGATCGCTCGTCATGGGGGGTTATGGATCCTCCGTTGGGGGGTCGTCTTCATAGGGCGGCGGAAATCCTAACCTGCTCAGGATAGTCGTTTCCAGACCTTCCATCTCCGCCGCTTGCTCATCGGTAATATGATCGTAATCAAACAGATGCAAGACGCCATGGACCACCATGTGCGCCCAGTGGGCGATTGCCTGCTTGCCCTGCTCCAGGGCCTCGCGCTGCACCACCTCGGGACAGATCACCAGATCACCGATGTAGTCGGCCAGCGGGTCGGTGGAATCGACCCCGGGCGGCAGCTCGAAGGGAAACGAGAGTACGTTGGTCGAACGATCGACACCACGATATTGGGCATTGAGCGCTTGCGACTCGGCGGCATCGACCAGACGGATGGTGAGTTCGCAGCGGGCACGGCGATCGGCCACCGCCGCCTCCACCCAGTGCGCGAAATCGGCGTGCGCGGACAATCCCGCTGCGGTCGTGGCGACCTGCAGGTCCAGATCCAGTTCGAGTGACATGGAGGGAGACTCCGTTCAGGCCCCCGAGCGCGAACCGGCGCTCTCGAAGGCGTCGTAGGCACCGACGATGCGCTGCACCAGGGCATGACGCACCACATCGCGCGCGCTGAAGAAGCTGAAGCTGATGCCGTCGACGTCCTTGAGGATCTCGACGGCCTGGCGCAGCCCGGAGAGCTGGCCACGCGGCAGATCGACCTGGGTCATGTCGCCGGTGATCACCGCGGTGGAACCGAAGCCGATGCGGGTGAGGAACATCTTCATCTGTTCGGGTGTGGTGTTCTGCGCCTCATCGAGGATGATGAAGGACTCGTTGAGGGTGCGCCCGCGCATATAGGCCAGCGGCGCGACCTCGATGACGTTGCGCTCGATCAGCTTGTTGACCTTCTCGAAGCCGAGCATCTCGAACAGAGCGTCATAGAGCGGGCGCAGATAGGGATCGATCTTCTGCGCCAGATCGCCGGGGAGAAACCCCAGACGCTCACCGGCCTCGACCGCGGGACGCACCAGCAGCACCCGGCGCACCCGGTCGGACTCCAGCGCCTCGACCGCGCAGGCCACCGCCAGATAGGTCTTGCCGGTACCGGCCGGTCCCACGCCGAAGTTGATGTCGTGGTTGAGGATGGCGTGCAGATAGGCCTGTTGGCTGGGACCGCGCCCCTTGATCAGCCCGCGCTTGGTGCGGATCACCACCTCGGGCAGCCGCGCCCCGGCCTGTTCGAGCAGGGCATCGGCGCCCGATTGCTGGAGCGCGAGATGGATCGACTCCGGGGTCAGCGTGGTCTCGGCGGCCTCGCGGTAGAGCGACTGCAACAATTGCTCGGCGAGGCGCACGGCATCGCGCTCGCCGATCAGGCGGAAGCTCGTGCCACGGTTGCCGATCTCGATGCCGAGGCGCCGCTCGAGCTGACGCAGGTGCTGGTCGAACTGACCGCAGAGGTTGGCCAGACGGAGGTTATCCTCGGGTTCGAGTTCCAGATCGAGAGTTTCGGGTTGAGTAGACAAGCGATCCTAGACGTCCAGACGCCCACGCAGTGAATTGGGCAGGGCCTCGGTGATGATCAGGTCGACGAAGTCGCCGATCAGCGCCGGGTCCCCGGTGAAGTTGACCACCCGATTGTTCTCGGTACGGCCGGCGAGCTGGAAGGGATCCTTGCGCGAGGGTCCCTCGACCAGCACCCGCTGCACCGTGCCGACCATCTGTCGGCTGATGCGCTGGGCATTGGTGTCGATGCGCCGCTGGAGGCGCTCCAGGCGGTGTTTCTTGACCTCCAGCGGGACATCGTCCGGGTAGTCGGCCGCCGGCGTCCCGGGACGCCGGCTGTAGATGAAGCTGTAGCTGTGGTCGAAGCCGATCTCGTCGACCAGCGCCAGGGTCGCGTCGAAGTCCGCCTCGGTCTCGCCGGGGAAGCCGACGATGAAGTCCGAGGAGATGCAGATA
Organism: Marichromatium sp. PS1; assembly: GCF_041155115.1. NCBI lineage: Bacteria > Pseudomonadati > Pseudomonadota > Gammaproteobacteria > Chromatiales > Chromatiaceae > Marichromatium > Marichromatium sp. PS1. The sequence continues at coordinate 932,659 of NZ_BAAFHB010000002.1, read as the reverse complement.
TCGGGGCGCACCGCGCGCAGCCGCGCGATCTTGTCGCGATACTCGCTCGCGGTATGGCCGCGCTTCATCGCCTCGAGCACCCGATCGGAACCCGATTGCACCGGCAGGTGAAGGAAATCGACCAGCTGCGGCACCTCGGCGAAGGCCTCGATCAGCGCATCGGAGAAGGCCAGCGGGTGGCTGGTGGTGAAGCGGATGCGCTCGATGCCATCGATCGCCGCGACATAATGGACCAGCAGCGCCAGGTCGGCGCACTCACCGGCCGGCTCGTGCATCGGTCCCTGATAGGCGTTGACGTTCTGCCCCAGCAGATTGACCTCGCGTACCCCACGCTCGGCCAGCCCGGCGACCTCGGCGATCACGTCGTCGAACGGACGACTGATCTCCTCGCCGCGGGTGTAGGGCACCACGCAATAGGTACAGTACTTCGAGCACCCCTCCATCACCGAGACGAAGGCGCTCGGCCCGGAGACGCTCGGCGCCGGCAGGCGGTCGAACTTCTCGATCTCGGGGAAGGAGACATCGACCTGGGGCGGCTCACCCGCGTCCAGCGCGCGCAGCATCTGCGGCAACCGGTGCAGGGTCTGGGGGCCGAACACCAGGTCGACGAAGGGCGCACGCTCACGCAGCGCCTCGCCCTCCTGGCTGGCCACGCAGCCACCGACGCCGATCACCAGCTCGGGGCGTCGCGTCTTCCAGGGGCGCCAGCGTCCGAGTTGGGAGAAGACCTTCTCCTGCGCCTTCTCGCGGATCGAGCAGGTGTTGAGCAGCAGCACATCGGCGTCCTCGGGACGCTCGACGAGCTCCATGCCAGCGGAGACACGCAGCAGATCCGCGATGCGCGCGGAGTCGTGCTCGTTCATCTGGCAGCCGTAGGTCTGTATGTAGAGCTTGCGATGCATGGCCGTCTGTGGGTTGCGCCGGGGCCGCGAACGCGGCGACGACATGGACCGGAAACGAGACTCCGGACCTTGGGCCGAAAATGACAGGAAACCAAGAACTGTGCGCATTAAGGGCACAGCTGTCAAGCAAGCAACACTGAACAGAGACTGTCCAATTGTCAAAAGCCGTCAGAAAAGCAACCCAAAAATATTGATGCAAATCAAAAAAAACAAAAACGACAAGAGAGCTATACACATCATCTTGTTGGCGCTATAGTTCGCGCCACAATATCTTGTGCCAACCACCAGAGAGACCGCTTTTCATGGACACGACGCAGACCGACCTCCCCTCGATCCCTACCCGCGCGCTCAAGCGTGACGGCACGGAGGTGCGTTTCGATGTGTCCAAGATCGAGTCGGCGATCCTGCGCGCCGGCCAGGCCAGTGGCGAGTTCGACGCCGCCGAGGCGCGGCTGCTCACCGCTCAGGTGATCAAGGTGCTGGCACACCGCAGCAACGACGGTCGCAGCCCCGATATCGAGGGCATCCAGGACATCATCGAGCAGACCCTGATCAGCGCCAACCACTTCGAGACCGCGCGCGCCTACATCGTCTATCGCGAGCAGCACAAGAAGCTGCGCGACGACAGCCGCACCCTGGTCGACGTCGGCAGCTCGATCAACGAATATCTCGACCGCTCCGACTGGCGCGTCTCGGCCAACGCCAACCAGGGCTACTCGCTCGGCGGGCTGATCCTCAACACCTCGGGCAAGATGATCGCCAACTATTGGCTCAACCACGTCTACCCGCCCGAGATCGGCCAGGCCCACCGCGACGGCGACCTGCACATCCACGACCTCGACATGCTCTCGGGCTACTGCGCCGGCTGGTCGCTGCGCACCCTGCTCACCGAGGGCCTCAACGGCGTGCCCGGCCGGGTCGAGGCGGCGCCGCCCAAGCACATGTCGAGCGCCATCGGCCAGATCGTCAACTTCCTCGGCACCCTGCAGAACGAGTGGGCCGGCGCCCAGGCGTTCTCCAGCTTCGACACCTACATGGCCCCCTATGTGCGGGTCGACGGGCTCGATTACGCGCAGGTGCGTCAGTACATCCAGGAACTGATCTACAACCTCAACGTGCCCTCGCGCTGGGGCACCCAGACGCCCTTCACCAACCTCACCTTCGACTGGGTGTGCCCCGAGGACCTGCGCGAGCAGGTGCCGGTGATCGGCGGCGAGGAGCAGCCGTTCACCTACGGTGAGCTGCAGACCGAGATGGACATGATCAATCGTGCCTACATCGAGGTCATGACCGAGGGCGATGCCAAGGGCCGGATCTTCACCTTCCCGATCCCGACCTACAACATCACCCCGGACTTCCCGTGGGAGAGCGAGAACGCCGAGCGACTGTTCGAGATGACCGCGAAGTACGGCCTGCCCTACTTCCAGAACTTCATCAACTCCGAGCTCTCGCCGAACATGGTGCGCTCGATGTGCTGCCGTCTGCAGCTCGACCTGCGCGAACTGCTCAAGCGCGGCAACGGCCTGTTCGGCTCGGCCGAGCAGACCGGCTCGCTCGGCGTCGTCACCATCAACTGCGCGCGGCTCGGTCACACCCATCAGGGTGACGAGCAGGGCCTGCTCGCACGTCTCGACGAGCTGCTCGAGATCGCCCGCAACAGCCTCGAGATCAAGCGCAAGGTGATCCAGCGTCACATGGACGCCGGGCTCTTCCCCTACACCAAGCGCTATCTCGGCACCCTGCGCAATCACTTCTCCACCATCGGCGTGAACGGCATCAACGAGATGGTGCGCAACTTCACCAAGGACGCCGAGGACATCACCACGCCGCAGGGTCATGCCCTCGCCTGCCGTCTCATCGACCACGTGCGCGCCCGCATGGTCGAGTTCCAGGAGAGCACCGGCAGCATGTACAACCTCGAGGCGACGCCGGCCGAGGGCACCACCTATCGCTTCGCCCGCGAGGACAAGAAGCGCTATCCGGCGATCATCCAGGCCGGCACCGAGGAGACGCCCTACTACACCAACAGCTCGCAGCTGCCGGTCGGCTACACCGACGATCCCTTCGAGGCACTGGACAAGCAGGAAGCGCTGCAGAGCAAGTACACCGGCGGCACCGTGCTGCACCTCTACATGGCCGAGCAGATCTCCTCGACCGACGCCTGCAAGCGTCTGGTGCGCCGCGCGCTGGAGAACTTCCGTCTGCCCTACATCACCATCACCCCGGTGTTCTCGATCTGCCCCAAGCACGGCTACATCTCCGGCGAGCACGAGTTCTGCCCGCTGTGCGACGAGGAGCTGATCGCCCACAAGCGCGCCAGCCAGGCCTGCAGCTGCTAAGCCGCCGCTCAGCTCATCCCCGCCTCACGGCGGACGCCGCGCCCCCGCGGGGGCGCGGCATCGACCCGAACAAGCCCGCAAGGGCCACTTGCAACCGCATCGACCAAGGAGCCACGCAATGACCGACACCAACATCGAACTCAAGCCCGAAGAGCGCACTCAGTGCGAGGTCTGGACCCGCGTGATGGGCTATCACCGTCCGGTCTCGGCGTTCAACGGCGGCAAGCGCGCCGAGCACGCCCAGCGTCGCTACTTCACCGAGAACCCCACCGATCGCAAGGACGCCGAGCGCGCCGCGGCCTGACCCCGGCATGCACGACCGAGCCGAAGCCGACGCGCTGCGCGTCGGCGGCCTGACCCCGCTGACCACCATCGACTACCCGGGTGAGCTGGCTGCGGTGATCTACTGTCAGGGCTGCCCCTGGCGCTGTCGCTACTGTCACAACGGCCACCTGCTCGAGCAGGACGCGGGCGACGGGGAGACGATTGCCTGGGATCAGGTGATGGGCTTCCTGGAGGATCGCCGAGGACTGCTCGACGCGGTGGTGTTCAGCGGCGGCGAGCCGACCGTGCAGGGCGCGCTCGGCGCGGCGATGCGCGCCGCACGCGCGCTCGGCTTCAAGGTCGGGCTGCACACCGGCGGCGCCTACCCGCAACGACTGCGGCGGATCCTGCCGCTGGTCGACTGGGTCGCGCTCGACATCAAGGCGCTCGCCGACGACTACCCGGCGCTCACCGGGGTGATTGGCTCGGGCGAACCGGCGTGGGAGAGTCTCGCACTGCTGCTCGCCTCCGAGGTGGCACTGGAGGTCCGCACCACGGTCCCGCCGGGCTGGGGGCTGGAGCAACTCGCCCCCCTGGTCACGGCACTCGCCGAGGCCGGCGTGCGCGACTACTGTCTGCAGCGCTGCGACGCGACCCTGAGCCTCGACCCGGGGCTGCGCGAACTGCCCGCCACCGCCCTGCGCCAGCTCGTCACCGAACTCCCCACCGAGCGCTTCGAGCGCTTCGAGCTGCGCGGCGCGGGATACTGATCGCGACGCCGCCCCGGCGCCGCCGGGAGGCGTCGCAGCGGCTCGATCAGAACAGCGCCATCAGCACCGCCTGCGCCTCGGCCACCGTCTGTCCCGAGGGCGTGACCGGTTCGTCGACATCGAGGATCCGCAGCTCGACCCGCGCCAGTCCGGTGTGCAGCATGCCGAGCGCCTTGGCCGCGCCCTTCGAGAGATCGATCGACCGCCCATCGATATAGGGTCCCCGATCATTGATGGTGACCACCACCGACCGACCATTGTCCTTGTTCTTGACCCGCACCCGGGTACCGAACGGCAGGGTCCGATGTGCCGCGGTCAAGGCATGCATGTCGAACCGCACCCCACTCGCGGTGAGCCGGCCGTTGAAACGATCGGCATAATAGGACGCAACCCCCTCGCTCACGCTCGCCTCGACCAGCGCCCCGGCGCACGCCAGGGGCAGCGCCACCAACGCGCCAATCCATCTGCTGTTCAAAAGCCTTCCTCCGCCTGCTGTCTCGCCCCACCCGGACCATCGCGGACACGCACGGGCGCGCCGTGACCGACGACCATCGGGGTCGCGGCGATGAGCGGGGAGGCATGGATTCGAAATATGACCGGATTCTAACCGCGCACAGAGGAAAGACGAAGGGACCCCGGGGCGCAGCAGGGCTCTCCGGACTCAGCTCCCGTCTCCGGCCTGGCCGAGCCGCAGCGGGTCCTCGACACCCTCGAAGTCGATACGACTGCCACGCACCGGCGCAAAGAAGGCCTCGCGCAGCGCCGGGTCGCGATCATAGACATCGTCGCGAAAGACCAGCCGGCCTGCCGCATCGGCGCTTACCGTCAGGTAATAGAGCAGCACCGGCAGGGGGCGTTCGAGATGGATGTGACGGGTGCGACCGCGAGCGATCTGGCGCTCGATCCGCTCGCGGCTCCAGGCGCTCCCCTCGAGCAACGCCGTGGCCAGCTCGAGCGGCTCGTCGACCCGGATACAGCCGTGACTGAAGGTCCGCTGCCGTCGCGAGAACAGCCAGCGGCTCGGGGTGTCGTGGAGATAGATCGCATGGCGGTTGGGGAACATGAACTTGACCCGCCCCAGGGCATTGTCGGCGCCGGGTTTCTGCACCAGCTGATAGCGCCGATAGTTGCTGGCGTCGCCCCCCCGTCGTACCGCCCCGCTACGACGATCGACCAGCAGATAGTCCTGCGAGACCCAGCCCATCCCCTTCTGGATCGACACCGGCACCGTCCAGGTCGGGTTGATCACCAGATGGTCCATGCGATCGCGAAACATCGGCGTCTGATCCTCGACGCTGCCGACGATCGCCCGGGTCTGCCAGACGGCCTCGCCGCCGCGCACCAGTACCACCCGATAACCGGCCAGGTCGACGAACAGATGGTCCGGCGGCAGCTCGGCATACAGCCAGCGCATCCGCTCCAGATTGATCAGCGCGCGCTCGATCCGCGCGGCATCGATCGGGCGATTGAGGACCGCCAGGGTCCGGGGCCCCACCACACCGTCGTCGACCAGCCCGTAGCGCCGCTGCAACTCGCGCACCGCCTCGCGGAGCCCGGCATCGAAGCGGCGCGCCGTCTCGTCGCCCGCAGCCGGCAGCGACTCGCCGGCGATCAGACGGACCCGCTCGCGCACCCCGACGACCCGCTCGCCGCGGCTGCCGAGGCCGAGCGACGGACCGGCGGGCAGTGGAGGCAGGTCGAGCAGGTGGTCCTGGGCGACATAGTCGCGCAAGGCGCGGCGCAGATCGCGATACCAGAAGGGCAGCGAGAAGCGTCCGGCCAGGGCCTCGGCCATGTCCTCGGCGGCGAGCGCCAGGCGCATGTCGGCGAGGATCTGCGCCGCCGCGACCGGCGCGCGATCATTGTGCCCGGGCGCGACCTGTACCGGGTCGAGCTTGCCGTAGCGGGTGTGATGGACATAGCGCAGCAGCGCATCGCTCAGCAACAGCTCCAGCCCGACCCGCGCCCGTTCGTCACGCGGCGGCGCAACGGTCAGACGGGCGAGCGTCGCGAGATGGAAGTCTTCCGGCGAGAAGCCCTCGCGCTCGACCCCGGCGAGCAGCCGGGCGAGCGAGCCGACCCGCGCCCGCGAGGTCCACACCGGACGATGGTCACGCGCGGCATAGAAGACGGCGAGCAGTCTGGGAGCATACATCCGGCGCCCCTCGGGCAGGGGCGAGGTCTCGGCCAGGGCGGCATCGAGCGCCGGCCAGGACCCAGCGGCCAGCGGCGAGGCGTGGAGGAGGAAGAGCAACAGCCCGAATGGGAGGATGCGCCAGCGCGCCATCGGATACCTGCGAAACGGATCGAACGTCCTTGCGCGGACGTCCATCCAGGCCGCCCGCCCCCAGTCATGCAGCGCTCAGGGGCACTCGCCGACGAGCTGTACCCGCCCCTGCTCGTCGACCGACTCGAGCCTGACCTTGAAGCCCCAGAGCCGATGCACGTGACGCAGCACCTCTTCGGCCGATTCGTCGAGCGGGCGACGGTTGTGCCGGAAGTGACGCAGGGTCAGCGAGCGATCACCGCGCCGGTCGACGTGATAGACCTGCACATTGGGTTCGCGACTGCCGAGGTTGTACTGCTCGGCGAGGGCCTGGCGCAGCGCCCGATAGCCCTGCTCCTCGTGGATCGCGGTGACCTCGAGCTGCTCCTCACGGTCGTCGTCACGCACCGCGAAGAGATGGAACTCGCGCATCAACCGCGGTGACAGGTACTGGGCGATGAAGCTCTCGTCCTTGAAGTTGCGCATGGCGAAGTCGAGCACCTGCAGCCAGTCGCCACCGGCGATGTCGGGGAACCACTCGCGGTCCTCGTCGGTCGGCGCCTCGCAGATGCGACGGATGTCGCGCATCATCGCGAAACCCAGCGCATAGGGGTTGATGCCGTTGAAGTAGGGCTTGTCGAACTCCGGCTGATAGATCACCCCGGTGTGCGACTGCAGGAACTCCATCATGAAGCCGTCGCCCACCAGCCCCTCGTCGTAGAGGTGGTTCATCAGGGTGTAGTGCCAGAAGGTCGCCCAGCCCTCGTTCATCACCTGGGTCTGGCGCTGCGGGTAGAAGTACTGGGCGATCCGGCGCACGATGCGCACGATCTCGCGCTGCCAGGGCTCGAGCAGCGGGGCGTTCTTCTCGATGAAATAGAGCAGGTTCTCCTGCGGCTCCTCCGGCCAGCGCTCTTCGCGTTGCTCATCACCGACCTCGGGACCCGGCGGCAGGGTGCGCCAGAGGTCGTTGACCTGCGACTGCAGATAGGCCGCGCGTTCCTCCTGACGCCGCTGCTCCTCGGCCAGGCTCAGCGGCGAGGGACGCTTGTAGCGGTCGACCCCCTGGTTCATCAGCGCGTGACAGGAGTCGAGCAGCAGCTCGACGGCCTCCTCGCCGTGGCGTTCCTCGCACTCGGCGATGAAGCGCCGCGCGAACACCAGATAGTCGATGATGGCATCGGCGCTGGTCCAGGTGCGGAACAGATAGTTGCCCTTGAAGAAGCTGTTGTGTCCGTAGCTGGCGTGGGCGATCACCAGCGCCTGCATCGGCAGGGTGTTCTCCTCCATCAGATAGGCGATGCAGGGATCGGAGTTGATCACGATCTCGTAGGCCAGTCCCATCTGACCACGCCGATAGGTCTGCTCGGTGGCGACGAACTGCTTGCCGAACGACCAGTGCTGATAGTTGATCGGCAGCCCCACCGAGGAGTAGGCGTCGATCATCTGCTCCGAGGTGATGACCTCGATCTGGTTGGCATAGGTGTCGAGCCCGTAGACGTCGTGGGCGATGCGCCCGATCTCGCGGTCGAAGCGTTCGAGTAGCGGGAAGGTCCATTCCAGCGACTCGGAGATGATGCGTGAGCTCATGCCGGCTCCCTCCTGAACAGCTCGCGGAACACCGGGAAGATGTCGTCGGCGCCGTCGATCTCCTGCATCGCGAAGTGCGGGTGCAGCGCCATCACCTCCTGATAGGCGTACCACAAGCTCTGGTGCTGGCGCGGGGTGATCTCGACATAGGCGAAATAGCGCATCAGCGGCATCAGCTTGTCGACGAGGATGTCGCGACAGATGTTGGAGTCGGAGTCCCAGTTGTCGCCGTCCGAGGCCTGAGCGGCATAGATGTTCCAGACGCTCGGGTCGTAGCGCTCGCGGAGGATCTCGTGGGCGAGGTTGAGCGCACTCGAGACCACGGTGCCGCCGGTCTCGCGCGAGTAGAAGAAGTCCTGCTCGTCGACCTCTTGGGCGATGGTGTGATGACGGATGAACACCAGGTCGATCTGATCGTAGTTCCGCTGCAGGAACAGATAGAGCAGGATGAAGAAGCGCTTGGCGAGGTTCTTGCGCACCTGATCCATGGAGCCGGAGACATCCATGATGCAGAGCATCACCGCCTTGCTGGTGGGCTCGGGCTGCTTGGTGAAGCTCTGGTAGCGCAGATCGAAGCTGTCGATGAAGGGCAGCGCGGCGACCCGCGTCTTGAGCGCGTCGATCTCCTCGCGCAACGCCACCACCCGCGCGTCACGCTCGCCAGCGCCGCCGGCGAGCAATGCCGCCAGCTCCTCCTCGAGCTCGCGGATACGCGCCCGCGACGGTGCGCCGAGCGCGGTACGCCGCGCGATCGCCCCCTTGAGCGAGCGCACCACGTCGATGTTCGAGGGCGAGCCGTCGGTGGCATAGCCGGCGCGCACGTTCTTGAACTCAGTGGTGCCCATGAGCTGGTTGCGCACCAGGTTGGGCAGCGCGAGGTCCTCGAACAGCAGGTCCATGAACTCCTCGCGCGAGAGCTCGAAGACGAAGTCGTCCTCGCCGCGACCGTCCTTGCTCGCCTTGCCCTGACCGCCGCCCTGACCGCCACCGCCCGGGGGCCGACGGATGCGATCGCCGGTCTCGAACTCGCGGTTGCCGGGATAGACCTGGTCGCGGGTACCGCCGCTGCCGTGGTGGAGCAGCGGCTCGGAGATGTCGCGCGCGGGGATGCCGACGCGCTCGCCCGAGTCGACGTCGGTGATGCTGCGCTTGTTGACCGCCTCGGCCACGGAGCGCTTGAGCTGACTCTTGTAGCGCCGGATGAAGCGCTGCCGATTGACCGCGCTCTTGTTCCTGCCGTTCAGACGGCGGTCGATGAAGTGTGACATAGGACCGCTTCGCTCACCGTTGCTGAGGACCACCCCGGGCACGCGGCCCGAGGCTGGTCGGGGTGCGCCCACACCGGGCGGGCGCCCGTCACCTGGACGCGGATCAGTGCGCCTTGCGTACCCGCAGATACCACTCCGAGAGCAACCGCACCTGCTTCGGGGTGTAGCCCTTCTCGGTCATGCGGTCGACGAACTGGTCGTGCTTCTTCTGCTCGTCGGCCGAGGCCTTGGCGTTGAAGGAGATCACCGGCAGCAGCTCCTCGGTGTTGGAGAACATCTTCTTCTCGATCACCAGGCGCAGCTTCTCGTAGCTGGTCCAGCGCGGGTTGGCTCCACCATTGTTGGCGCGCGCACGCAGCACGAAGTTGACGATCTCGTTGCGGAAGTCCTTGGGGTTGGAGATCCCCGCCGGCTTCTCGATCTTCTCCAGCTCCTCGTTGAGCGAGGCGCGATCGAGCATCTCGCCGGTATCGGGATCGCGATACTCCTGATCCTGGATCCAGTAGTCGGCAAAGGTGACATAGCGGTCGAAGATGTTCTGGCCGTACTCGGCATAGGACTCGAGATAGGCCGTCTGCAGCTCCTTGCCGATGAACTCGGCGTAACGCGGCGACAGATACTGCTTGATGAAGCCGAGATAACGTTCCTGCACCTCGGGCGGGAGCTGCTCGCGAGCGATCTGGCGCTCGAGCACATAGAGCAGGTGCACCGGGTTGGCGGCCACCTCGGCATGATCGAAGTTGAACACCTGGGAGAGGATCTTGAAGGCGAAGCGGGTGGAGATCCCGCTCATCCCCTCATCGACCCCGGCATAGTCGTGATACTCCTGCACCGACTTGGCCTTGGGATCGGTGTCCTTGAGGTTCTCGCCGTTGTAGATCCGCATCTTCGAGTAGATGTTGGAGTTCTCCGGCTCCTTGAGCCGGGTCAGCACCGAGAACTGCGCCATCATCTCCAGGGTGCCCGGGGCGCAGGGCGCGTGCGACAGCGAGCTGTTGGCGAGCAGCTTGTCGTAGATGCAGACCTCCTCGTCGACGCGCAGGCAGTAGGGCACCTTGACGATATAGACGCGATCGAGGAAGGCCTCGTTGTTCTTGTTGTTGCGGAAGCTCTGCCACTCCGACTCGTTGGAGTGGGCGAGGATGATGCCCTGGAAAGGCAGCGCCGAGAGCCCCTCGGTGCCGTTGTAGTTGCCCTCCTGGGTGGCGGTGAGCAGTGGGTGCAGCACCTTGATCGGTGCCTTGAACATCTCGACGAACTCCATGATGCCCTGGTTGGCGCGGCACAGCGCACCGGAATAGCTGTAGGCATCGGCATCGTGCTGGGCGAAGCGCTCGAGCTGACGGATGTCGACCTTGCCGACCAGCGAGGAGATGTCCTGGTTGTTCTCGTCGCCCGGCTCGGTCTTGGCGATGGCGATCTGCTCGAGTACCGAGGGATAGACCTTGACCACCCGGAAGCGGGTGATGTCGCCGTGATACTCCTGCAGCCGCTTCACCGCCCAGGGCGACATGATGGTGCGCAGATAGCGCCTGGGGATGCCGTAGTCGTCCTCGAGGATCTGACCGTCCTCATCGGGCGAGAACAGCCCCAGCGGCGACTCGAACACCGGCGAACCCTGGATGGCATAGAAGGGCACCAGCTCCATCAGCTCCTTGAGCTTCTCGGCCAGCGAGGACTTGCCGCCGCCGACCGGGCCGAGCAGATAGAGGATCTGCTTCTTCTCCTCGAGCCCCTGGGCGGCGTGCTTGAGATAGGAGACCAGGTGCTCGATCGACTCCTCCATGCCATAGAACTCGGAGAAGGCCGGGTAGCGCTTGATCACCTTGTTCTGGAAGATCCGGCTCAGCCGCGGGTCGTCGCTGGTGTTGACCAGCTCCGGCTCACCGATGGCCTGCAGCAGCCGTTCGGGCGCACTGGCATAGGCACTGGGGTCGGTCTTGCACAGTGCCAGGTATTCGTCCAGGGTGAGCACCTCCTCGCGGGAGGCCTCGTAGCGCGCCTGGTAGCGTTCGAAGATCGACATAGACTTACCTCTCCTCGGAACCTGAGTGTGCCTGCTCGATCCGGCTCCGGCTCTGCCGGAGGCTCGGGGCGGGCAGGACGGAACACAAGAGCCTCCAGGTGGAGCGCAAGATTCAGGCCATCAACCAGCGTCCGTTGCTGGAGCACCTGGGACGACCTGTGAGAACCGGGCCATCAATGACAGCGGCGATCAAGGCCTGAGACCCAGGTGATGGATCCGGGTTCGATCGCTGCATCTGTTCGGTGCATGGAGCGGAACATGCCCCGCGTCCGTCTCGACGGATACGCCACGCCAGTCAGGCGGCGACCGGGCCGGACACGACGGGCGCCGGTCGGGGTGATCGCAACCGGGGCGAAGGCCAAGGCCCCGCCACCGAACGCCCCGCGACCACCACCTCAGAGGAGAAGGTTGGGCGACACCCAGCGCGATTCAACGCGCCGGCGCCCGATCGCTCACCCCCGGCGATCCCTCAGCGCCCCCTCTCGACTGCACCGCGCAGGTGCAGATAGGTCTCGAGTAGTGCACGGGTCGAGGCGTCATGCCCCTCGCCCGCGCCCCCGTCCTTGAGCTCGCCGAGGATCACCCCGGCGAGCTGCTTGCCCAGCTCGACCCCCCACTGATCGAAGGAGTTGATCCCCCAGATCGCCCCCTGGGTGAAGATGCGGTGCTCGTAGAGGGCGATCAGCGCGCCCAGGGTGAAGGGCGTCAGCCGCTCCATCAGCAGGGTGTTGGTCGGGCGGTTGCCGGGGAAGACGCGATGCGGGGCGAGCGCCTCGACCCGCTCGTCGGAGAGCCCGGCGGCGCGCAGCTCGGCGCGCGCCTCATCCAGGGTCCGCCCGCGCATCAGCGCCTCGGTCTGGGCGAAGCAGTTGGCCATCAGCTTGTCGTGATGATCGCCGAGCTCGTGATGGCTGCGCGCGGCGCCGATGAAGTCGGCCGGGATCAGCTGGGTGCCCTGGTGGATGAGCTGGTAGAAGGCATGCTGGCCATCGGTGCCGGGCTCGCCCCAGACCACCGGACCGGTGGTGTACTCGAGGGTCTCGCCGTCGCGCCCGACCCGCTTGCCGTTGCTCTCCATGTCGCCCTGCTGGAGATAGGCCGGCAGCAGCCGCAGCGACTGATCGTAGGGCAGCACCGCGTGGGTGCGCGCCCCGGCGAAGTTGGCATACCACACCCCGATCAGTCCGAGCAGCACCGGCATGTTGCGCTCGAGCGGTGCGGTGCGATGGTGCTCGTCGATCGCGTGCGCGCCCTCGAGCAGCTCGACGAAGCGCTCGAAGCCGACCGCCAGCGCGATCGGCAGCCCGATCGCCGACCACAGCGAATAGCGCCCGCCGACCCAGTCCCAGAACTCGAACATGTTGGCGGTATCGATGCCGAAGGCCGATACCCGCTCGGCGTTGGTGGAGACGGCGACGAAATGGCGCGCCACCGCACCCGAATCGCCGAGCGCCGCAAGCAACCAGTCGCGCGCGCTCGACGCGTTGGTCATGGTCTCCTGGGTGGAGAAGGTCTTGGAGGCGATCACGAACAGCGTCGTCTCCGGATCGAGCCCGCGCAGCGTCTCGACCAGATGGGTGGCATCGACGTTGGAGACAAAGTGCACCCGCAGCTGATCGCTGCAATAGGGCGAGAGCGCGGCGCACACCATCTTCGGCCCGAGGTTGGAGCCGCCGATGCCGATATTGACCACATCGCTGATGCGCCGCCCGGTGTGCCCGGTCCAGCCCCCCGAGCGCACCTCGCCGACGAAGCGCTCGATACGCGCGAGCACGCCGTTGACCAGCGGCATCACGTCCTCGCCATCGACCACCATCGGCCGGTTGCTGCGGTTGCGCAGCGCCATGTGCAGCACCGCGCGATGCTCGGTGACATTGATCGGCTCGCCGCCGTAGAGACGCGCCTGCCAGCCGGGCAGGTCGGCCGCGCGCGCCAGCTCCAGCAACAGACGCAGGGTCTCGTCGGTGAGCAGGTTCTTGGAATAGTCCAGGTGCAGGCCGGCGACCGACAGCCGCATCCGCTCGGCGCGGCCGGGATCGCGCGCGAACAGGGTGCGCAGATGGTGCTCGCGCATCTCCTCCCAGTGCTGCTGCAACGCCTGCCATTGCGGGGTGTGACTGATCATCGACATGCAGACTCTCCTTGCGAACGTGAGAATGGACGGTCGACCGCAGCGACACCACGCGCCCCGGCGACCACACCGCGACAGCATACTCGGATCACGATGACGACCCGATGTCGGGCGGCCAGCGGCCAGCGGCCAGCGGCCAGCGGCCAGCGGCCAGCGGCCAGGAGATTGAACCGCAAAGCCGCGAAGGGCGCGAAGGGGAGAAGCGTCCAGCGATCAGCCTCCAGCCTACCCTCAACCACGGGCGTCCAGAACGCAGGGGCGCCGGATGGGGGTGCGGACACCGCCGCGGCTGACCCCGCTGGCGACCGTTGGCCGATGGCTGGCGCGGGTGGCTGATGACTGGCGGCTGATCGCGAGTGGCTGGCTGCTGGTGGCTGCTGGCTGCTGGCTGCTGGCGGCTGGCGGCTGGCGGCTGGCGGCTGGCGGCTGGCGGCTGGTAGCTGAGACCCCCGCCCTCAGCCAGCCAGGGCGTTGCGCCAGTCCTGGTCGTCGCGGTCGAACAGACGGCTGGCCTCGGGCGGGCCCCAGGAGCCGGCGGCATAGGTATGGATGAAGTCGCGCTCGACCGCCCAGCGCTTGAGCACCGGATCGATCACCCGCCACGCCCACTCGACCTCGTCGGCGCGCAGGAAGTGGGTACGATCGCCGCTGATGGCATCGAGGATCAGCGCCTCGTAGGCGTCGATATGATCCGGCGGCAGGCCGCAGCTGCTGGCGTCGAGCCGCTCGGTCTGGGTACGCAGCTCCAGTCCCGGGCGCTTGACCTGCAGCTCGATGCGCATGCACTCGTGCGGCTGGATGCCGAGCAGCAGCCAGTTCGGCCGCAGCCGCTCGATCGCGGTGTGCTGGAAGAGCTGCTGGGGCGGGTGCTTGAAGCGGATGGCGATCAGCGACTCGCTGCTCCCCATCCGCTTGCCGGTACGCAGGAAGAAGGGCACGTTGCGCCAGCGCCAGTTGTCGATATAGAGCTTGAGCGCGGCATAGGTCTCGGTGGTGCTCTCAGCCGCTACCCCGGGCTCGTCGCGATAGCCCGGCACCGTCGTCTCGCCGACCCGTCCCGCGCCATACTGGGCGCGCAGCGCGTGGGCGTGGACGGCCTCGCGGGCGATCGGCCGGATCGAGCGCAGCACCTTCACCTTCTCGTCGCGCAGCGCATCGGCATCGAGGCTCGCCGGCGGCTCCATCGCCACCAGGGTGAGCAGCTGCAGCAGATGACTCTGGATCATGTCGCGCAGCGCGCCGACCCCGTCGTAGAAACCGGCGCGCGCGCCGATCCCCTGGGACTCGGCGTGGGAGATCTGCACATGGTCGATATAGTTGCGATTCCACAGCGGCTCGAGCAGCAGATTGGCGAAGCGGAACACGAGCACGTTCTGCACCGTGCTCTTGCCCAGGTAGTGATCGATGCGATAGATCTCCTCGCCCGGGAAGGCCTCGCGCAACCGCCGTTCGAGCAACCGCGCGCCCTCCAGATCGAGCCCGAAGGGCTTCTCCACCACCAACCGCGACCAGCCGCCGGCACGACTGGCGAGCCCGGCGGCGGCGAGCCGCGCGGCGACGCCGGCGTGGAACTCGGGGGCGATCGCCAGATAGCTCAGCAGATTGTCCGGGGCCTCGGGCAGGGCGCGCAACCGCTCGGCCAGCCGCTCGAAGTCCTCCGCGCGCTCGAGATCGCCGGTGACGAAATGCAGTCGCCCGAGCAGACGCTGCACCACCGGGTCCTCACAGACCCGACGCTCGGCCAGCGCGGCACCGACCCGCTCGCGCCACGCCTGATCGCTCCAGGGACGACGACCGACGCCGACCACCCGGGTCGCCGGATGCAGCCGCCCGGCCGCCTCCAGCCCATAGAGCGCGGGCAACAGCTTGTGCTCGACCAGATTGCCGGTGGCCCCGAAGATCAACAGGATGCAGGGTTCGATCATGGGCAGATTATCTCGCTGGTGCACAAATATGATAATTTGAAGGCTGTCACCCTATTGCCAAGCCGGGCCCGGCACTTCCCGCCGCGACGCCCGTAGCCCAAGGACCGTTCATGGAACTCCCCGTTCCCCCGATCTCCCCTGCCCTGCCGGACCCGGACGGACTGCGCATCCTCGTGGCGAGCAGCGAGGCGCACCCGCTGATCAAGACCGGCGGCCTGGCCGACGTCGCTGCGAGCCTGCCGGCGGCGCTGCGCCAGCTCGGCCACGACGCGCGGCTGATCATGCCCGGCTATCCGAGCGCGCTGCGTCAGCTGCTCGAGCCGAAGACGCGTTGCGAGCTGCGCATCCCCGGCGCGCGCACCAGCGTGCGCATCGTCGAGGGTCTGCACCCGGACCACGGTCTGCCCGTCTATCTGGTCGACGCCCCGGACTACTTCCACCGCGAGGGCAGCCCCTATACCGATATCAGCGGTCGCGACTGGGGCGACAACCCCGAGCGCTTCCTGCTGTTCTGTCGCACCCTCGCACAACTGGCCATGGGGCTGCCGGCGGTGGGCTGGCGTCCCGAGGTGCTGCATGCCAACGACTGGCAAACCGGACTCACCCCGGCGCTGATGCACGACCTGCCCGAGCGCCCGGCCACCGTCTTCACCATCCACAACCTCGCCTACCAGGGGCTGTTCGATCGCGCCACCTTCGATCGCATCGGCCTGCCTGCGGCGCTGTGGAACGTCGCCGGGATCGAGTTCCATCAGCGCATGTCCTTCATCAAGGGCGGCATCGTCTTCTCCGACCGGGTCAACACCGTCAGCCCGACCTATGCCGACGAGATCCGCACGCCGCGCTTCGGCTGCGGCCTCGACGGGCTGCTGCGCCAGCTCGGCGGACGCTTCAGCGGCATCCTCAACGGCATCGACTATGGGGTGTGGGATCCGCAGACCGATCCGATGATCCTGCAACAGTTCGATGCCGAACACTTCGGGCTGAAGACCGAGAACAAGCTCGAACTACAGCGCGAGTTCGGCCTGCCGCGTCACGAGGAGGCCTTCCTGCTCGGCTATGTCGGGCGACTGGTCGAACAGAAGGGGGTGGACCTGATCCTCGCCATCCTGCCCGACCTGCTGCAGGACGCCAACGTGCAGGTGGTGCTGCAGGGCGTCGGCGATCGTCACACCGAACAGGCGCTGCACGAGGTCGCCAGGACCTATCCGCGCCAGGTCGGCGTGCTCATCGGTTATGACGAGATGCGCGCGCACCGCATCGAGGCCGGCTGCGACACCTTCCTGATGCCCTCGCGCTTCGAGCCGTGCGGGCTCAACCAGCTCTACAGCCTGCGCTACGGCACCCCGCCGATTGCCCACTGCACCGGCGGTCTGGCCGACACCATCACCCCGGTCGATGCCGAGACGCTCGCCGCGGGCACCGCCACCGGCTTCCTGTTCGAGCGCTCGCGACCCGAGGAGCTGCACGCCGCGGTCGATCAGGCCCGCCGTCTCTATCGCGAACAGCCGGAACAATGGCGCAGACTGGCCACCACCGGGATGATGCAGGACTTCAGCTGGGAGGCCAGCGCGCAGCACTATCTGCAACTCTACGAGGCGGCGCTGGAGGAGAGAGGGGTTCAGGCCGACGTGCTGTCGGCCTGAACCGGGCGTCCAGGCTCAGGCGGCCTGGGCGGGGATGGCATCGCCGGTGCGCAGCACCTGGTTGCGCTCGTCGAGATAGACCAGCGCCGGCTTGTGGGCGTCGGCCTCGGCCTCGGTCATGGTGGCGAAGGCACAGATGATCACCCGATCACCGGGCGCGGCCTTGTGCGCCGCCGCACCATTGACCGAGATCACCCGCGAACCGGCCTCGGCACGGATCGCATAGGTGGTGAAGCGCTCACCGTTGGTGACGTTGTAGATCTGGATCTGCTCGTACTCGCGGATCCCGGCCAGCGCCAGCAGCTCGTCGTCGATGGCGCAGGAGCCCTCGTAGTCCAACTCCGAGTGCGTCACGCAAGCGCGATGCAGCTTGCACTTCAGCAAGGTCAAATGCATGTATCCAATCCTCTGATGGGCCCCAGCGGGACCAGGTCGGCCGTCGTCCGACGGCGGACATTCGATGTGATGACCAGGCTAGTCTAGCGCGTCCCCTGCTGCGACGCAGCATCGGACACGCGCCGCGCCCGGAGACGGCCTGACCGAACGCCCCGGGCGCATTGAATCAGCGACGCACCCGGCGATTGTCGATCAGTCGCGCCCGTCCCAGCCGTGCGGCGGCGAGGATCACCAGGTCGCGCTCGTCGCTCTCCGGCGGCGCGAGATCGGCGGCACGACAGACCTTGAAGTACTCGGGCGCAAAGCCCTCGGCCTCGAGCGCCCGGCAGGCTGCCAGCTCGAGTTCGACGAACGGACGACCGGCGCGCACTGCCGCAGCGGCCTCGTCGAGCACCCGGTTGAGTGCCGGCGCGCGCTCACGCTCGGCGGCGGTGAGATAGGCATTGCGCGAGCTGCGCGCCAGCCCGTCGGGTTCGCGCACGGTCTCGACACCATGGATCGCCACCGGGATCGACAGGTCCTCGACCATGCGCCGGATCACCAGCAGCTGCTGGAAGTCCTTCTCGCCGAACACCGCCACGTCGGGCTGCACCATGTTGAACAGCTTGCAGACGATGGTCGCCACGCCGACGAAGTGACCGGGACGGCTGGCGCCACAAAACAGCGCCGAGATCCCCGGCACCTCGACCCGGGTCTGCCCCGTCTGGCCGTTGGGATAGATGGTCTCCACCGCCGGCGCGAAGAGCAGATCGCAGCCGCCCGCGGCGAGCTTGTCGCGATCGGCCTCCGGGGTACGCGGATAGGCATCGAGATCCTCGCCGGGACCGAACTGCAGCGGGTTGACGAAGATGCTCGCCACCACCCGGTCGGCACGCTCGGCCGCCGCGCGCACCAGGGTCAGATGGCCCTGGTGCAGATTGCCCATGGTCGGCACCAGGGCGATGCGCTCACCGGCGGCGCGCCACTCGGCCAGACGCGCGCGCAGATTGGGAAGATGCTCGATACGCTCCATTGATCTCTCGGTTGGTTCAGATCGGTGTACGGGACCCGGGATCGGGCCCGCGAGACGCCACGACACGCCGCCGCACCGATCGGGCAATGATCGGTCATCGACGCCGCGCTCGCCGCGACATTCGGCAATGTCCATTGGACGACACGGACACCGCGCGGAGCGATGTCCACCCGCAGCACTGAAGGCTGCCGGCCCCGACGCAGAGGTCGGGGTCAGGAAGCGACCGGGGCCGGCGCCGCTGCTCGGCGGCCGGACGACGGCGCGAGGGGCGAGCGGATCGGGTTCCGCCCGCGCCCCGGGTCCACGAGTACGTGGACCTAGTAGGCGATCTCGGGAGCGCTCGGGAAGCTGCCCTCGCGCACCGCGGCGACATAGGCGTCGACGGCACCGCGCACCGAACCGCCGGCGACCGTGAAGTCGCGACTGAAGCGGGGGGCGCGCCCCGGGTTGAGCCCGAGCATGTCCTGCAGCACCAGCACCTGACCGTCGCACTCGGCCCCGGCGCCGATGCCGATCACCGGGATGGTCAGGGTGCGGGCGATCTCGCCGGCGAGCGCCTGGGGAACGCACTCGAGCACCAGCAGCGAGGCGCCGGCGTCCTGCATCGCCAGCGCATCGTGGCGGATACGCTCGGCCGAGGCATGGTCGCGCCCCTGGAAGCGATAGCCTCCGAGCTGGTTGACCGATTGCGGCTGCAGCCCGAGATGGGCGCACACCGGCGCACCCTGCGCGACCAGTTGGCGCACGGTATCGAGATAGGGCTCACCGCCCTCGAGCTTGACCATCTGCGCCCCGCCCTCCTGCATCAGGCGCGAGGCGCTCTCGAGGGCGCGCTCCGGCGTGGCGTAGGACATGAACGGCAGGTCCGCGACCACCAGCGCACGACTCGATCCCCGGGTAACACAAGCGGTGTGATAGACCATCTGGTCGAGGGTCACGGGAACCGTGGTCGGGTGCCCCTGCAGCACCATCCCCAGCGAATCCCCCACCAGCATCACCTCGACCCCGGCCTCGTCGAGCAGACGGGCGAAGGTGGCGTCATAGCAGGTGAGGACGGCGATCCGCTCGCCGCGTGCCTTCATGGCGGCGAGGGAGGCGACAGTGGTCGGTGAAGCGGACATCGGCGACTCCGGGGTCTAGGTACTTCGGAATAAGGAAAGGCCGGGGCGGCGGCGTTACTGCGCGCCCTTGGCCGCACCGGCGCTCGACTCGCCCCCACCATTGCTGCTGGCGCCACCCGACTTGCGCCGACGCCGCCGCCGTGGCCGGCGACGGCGCGCGCCACCCTCGACCATGCTCGCCCGTTCCTGGCCACTGGCATCCTGGAAGCGGGTCCACCACTCGGCCAGCTCCCGATCGACCTCGCCGGCCTCGGCACGCAACAGCAGGAAATCGTAGGCGGCACGGAACCGCGGATGGGTCAGCAGCCGGAACGGGCGCTTGCCCTCGCGCTGCTCGAATCGCGGCTGCAGTGCCCAGATCTCGCGCATCGGCAACGAGAAGCGCTTGGGGACCGCCACCCGCGACTGCTGACGGACACAGACCTCGGCGCTGACCTGAACCATCGCCTCGTTGATCTGCATGCCCTCGGCGACCATCCGCTCGACCCCCGCGCGCACCGGCTCCCACAACAGGACGGCGAACAGGAAGGCCGGGGTGACCGGCTTGCCCGCTTGGATGCGCGCATCGGTGTTGGCGAGACCGCGGCTGACCAGGGTGATCGGGAAATCATGGTCCTCGCACGCGAGCGCCGCCTCGGTATCCGGGAAGAGCAGCGCGAAGAGGCCATAATGACGCAGCTTCTCGAAGACGTCGAGTCCATAGCCGGCGTGGAAGAGCTTGATCAGCTCGTCGAAGAGCCGCGCCGCCGGCACCCCGTCGAGCAGATGACCGAGTTCGAACAGCGGGCGCTCGGTGGCCTCCTCGATGCTGAAGCCGAGCTTGCAGGCAAAGCGCACCGCCCGCAGCATCCGCACCGGATCCTCGCGATAGCGCTGTTGCGGATCGCCGATCAGACGCAGCTTGCCGGCGCGCAGGTCGGCCAGGCCATCGGCATAGTCGATCAGCGAGAAGTCCTGGATGTTGTAGTAGAGCGCGTTGATGGTGAAGTCGCGCCGCAGTGCATCCTCGGCGATGGTGCCATAGGCGTTGTCGCGAACGATCATGCCGTTCTCGACACAGCGCTCGCCCTCCTCCGCCTCACCCTCACCGTTGCCGCGGAAGGTGGCGACCTCGATGATCTCGCGACCGAAGTGCACATGGGCGAGACGGAAGCGGCGCCCGATCAGCCGACAGTTGCGAAAGACCTGGCGGACCTGCTCGGGCGTGGCGTCGGTGGCCACGTCGAAGTCCTTGGGCTCGTGACCGAGCAACAGGTCGCGCACCCCGCCGCCGACGAGATGGGCCTGAAAGTTCTCCTGCTTGAGCCGGTACAGCACCTTGAGAGCATTGGCGCTGATGTTGGCGCGCGAGATCCCGTGCTCGGGACGCGGCACAATCAGGGGCGTCGTCGCGGACGGGGTCCGCGTGATGTCGTTATCGGATTCCTGCATCACCGTTATGGGCGCATTCCTTGGGCGCTGGGCGGGGTCCGCGTGACGGTCCCGGACGGGACTTCGGGGCGCGACGCCGCCGGTTGGAAGAAGAATGGTAACAGACGCTTGTACTCTTACCTGATCCCGGTATAATACGCGCTTCTTTGCTGCGCCGCTCCCTTCGTCTAGTGGTTAGGACGTCGGCCTCTCACGCCGGTAACAGGGGTTCGAATCCCCTAGGGAGCGCCACCTTTACGAAAAAGGGGTCTTGCCTTCGCAAGACCCCTTTTTTCATGCCCGCCTTCTGGCTCGAACCGGGGCAATGCCCATCGCCCCGGTCGACAGCGGCTACATCGGGAAACCGCCCCCCGGGGGCATGCCGCCGGGCGGGAAACCACCGCCGCCACCGGGGAAGCCGCCGGGCATCTTGCCCTGCATGGCGCGCATCATCTTGGCCATGCCGCCGCCCTTCATCTTCTTCATCATCTTCTGCATCTGGGTGAACTGCTTGAGCAGCTTGTTCACATCCTGCACCTGGGTCCCCGAACCGGCAGCGATGCGCCGCTTGCGCGAACCCTTGATCAGCGCCGGGAAACGACGCTCGTGCGGGGTCATCGAGTTGATGATGGCGATCAGCTTGCCCAACTCCTTGTCGCTGGCCTTGTCCTTGAGGTGATCGGGGACCTGGTTCATCCCCGGCAGCTTGTCCATCAGCCCCATCATGCCGCCCATCTTGACCATCTGGTCGAGCTGCTCCTTGAAGTCGGCGAGGTCGAAGTCCTTGCCCTTCTTGAGCTTGCGCACCAGCTTCTCGGCCTGATCCTGATCGACCTTGGACTGCACCTCCTCGACCAGCGAGACCACGTCGCCCATGCCGAGGATGCGCGAGGCGACGCGGTCGGGATGGAAGGGCTCGAGCGCGGTCGAGCGCTCGCCAGTGCCGAGGAACTTGATCGGCTTGCCGGTGATCTGGCGGATCGACAGCGCCGCGCCACCGCGCGCATCACCATCGGTCTTGGTCAGCACCACGCCGGTCAGCGGCAACGCCTCATCGAAGGCCTTGGCGGTATTGGCCGCGTCCTGACCGGTCATGGCGTCGACCACGAACAGGGTCTCGACCGGATCGAGCGCGGCGTGGACGGCCTTGATCTCGTCCATCATCGCCGGGTCGACGTGGAGTCGACCGGCGGTGTCGACGATCAGCACGTCCTTGAAACGCTTGCGCGCCTGGGCGAGCGCAGCAGTGGCGATCTCGACCGGATCCTGCTCGCCGCTGCTGGGGAAGAACTCGGCGCCGACCTCTCCGGCAACGGTCTCGAGCTGGTCGATGGCCGCCGGGCGGTAGACGTCACAGCTGACCACCATCACCGACTTCTTCTGCTTCTCCTGCAACCAGCGCGCGAGCTTGCCGACACTGGTGGTCTTGCCCGCGCCCTGCAGGCCGGCCATCAGCACCACCGCCGGCGGCTGCGCCGAGAGATCGAGCGACTCGTTGGCCTCGCCCATCAGCGAGACCAGCTCGTCGTTGACGATCTTGATCAGCACCTGACCAGGGGTCAGACTCTTTGATACGGTCTCGCCCAGCGCCTTCTCGCGCACCTCCTCGACGAAACGACGTACCACCGGCAGGGCCACGTCCGCCTCGAGCAGGGCCATGCGCACCTCGCGCACCGCGTCCTTGATGTTGTCCTCGGTCAGTCGCCCCTGACCACGCAGGTTATTCAGGACGCCGGCGAACCGGTCCTGGAGATTCTCGAACATGCTCTGCCTCGAAGTCTTTGCCGCGCCAGGCGCGGGTGATGAAAAGTCCCGTGCCACCACGGCTTACAGCTTAACCTGCGAGTATAATGCAGCGTTTGCAGCGGACTCTACAGCCCAGCGCCGCAACCGACCCGCCGCGCGCGGCGCCCCGCAAGGCTCGCCGCCCCCGTTGCTCGCGCCGCACCGGCGGCGGCCGAGGCGGTCCGCGTCGTTGTCAAGCGCACCACCACGAGGGCATGATTGGGCCATGCAACACATCATCGTGCCGAAAGATTCGAGCGCCGATCGGCGCAACGGCGGCCCCGGCCTCCGTGACGCGCCACCCTCGCGCGCGCCGCGCCCGACAGGTTGCCGCCATGCCCAGGACCAGCGCCAGGCACCCCGGCAACCGCCCATCTAACAGGCCGGCAAGGATGTCACCAGCTGCGCCGTATTCGTCCCAACGCCTTCTGCGAATGTACCACCTATGAGCCATCCCCTTCTCTCCGTCGCCGCCACCCTCTGCTACCTGGTCGCCGCCGCCTTCATCGGGCTGCGTCTGTTCAAGTCGAAGGATGGCTGGATCCCGCAACGGGCGCTCGCGCTCGGCATCGGCTTCCTCGGCTCGGCACTGCATGCCTGGCTGCTGTGGGAGACCATCTTCAGCCATGCCGGACTCAACCTCGGTTTCTACAATGCCCTGGCGCTCACCTCCTGGACCGTGATCGCGCTGCTGCTGGTCTCGAGCCTGACCAAGCCGGTCGACAACCTGGGACTGATCCTGCTGCCGGTGGCCGCCCTGACCCTGATGCTCTCGGCAATCTTCACCGACGTCAGCTTCATGCACCCGACCGCCTCCTGGTCGTTGAAGATCCACGTGCTGCTGTCGATGCTCGCCTACAGCCTGCTGACCCTGGCCGCCGGCCAGGCGATCCTGCTTGCCATCCAGGACCGTCACCTGCACCGCCGTCAGCCCGGCGGCTTCGTCCGCACCCTGCCGCCGCTGCAGACCATGGAGAGCCTGCTGTTCGAGATGATCAGCGCCGGCTTCGTGCTGCTCACCCTGGCGCTGCTCAGCGGCTTCGCCTTCCTCGAGGACATGTTCGCCCAGCACCTGGTGCACAAGACGGTGCTCTCGGTGCTCGCCTGGTTGCTCTTCGGCGGCCTGCTGATCGGACGCTTCCTCAAGGGCTGGCGGGGGCGTACCGCGATCGTCTGGACGCTGGGCGGTTTCGCCCTGCTGATCCTTGCCTACTTCGGCAGCAAGGCGGTCCTCGAGCTGATGGTCCTCCAGTCCTGAGCCGGTCTCCACTGTGACAGGCAGGCCCCACCCGCTGGGGCTTGCCTTGCCCCAGGATCGAGCGCACAATGAGTACGTTAGTCGGTCGTCCCGCGATGGTGCGATCGACGACCGTTCCGGGGCCGTAGCTCAGCTGGGAGAGCGTCGCGTTCGCAATGCGAAGGTCAGGGGTTCGATCCCCCTCGGCTCCACCATCCTCCTCTCGACGGCGCGACCCCTTTCCTGGGGACAGGCCAATCGCACAGCACTCATTCATTCCCCTCAGCTGTGCTGTCGTCCACACTTTGACTCTACAAACGCGGTAGCGCCGGCGCCCAGGATCCCGTTATCGTTAACGGATCGCCTTTATTGTGCAGGGAAACGGGATGGCACAACCGCAAGGGCCGGAGGCCGGATACTGCAAGGCATCCACAGCCGCGCTGCTCTATGCGATCGCCGGCGCGACTTGGATCCTTTGCTCGGACATGGCATTGGGAGCCTGGCTTCAGGACTCCGAACTGTTGCGTCACGCTCAGCTCGGCAAGGACTTGATCTTCGTCCTTGCCACCGCGCTCGCGCTCTTCATGCTGCTGCGCCACAATCACCAGCGCCACACCGAGTACCTCCTCCAGGACACCGCCCAGCGCACCGAGCTGCGCATGCTCAGCCAGTTCCGCGAAAGCATCATCGACACCGCACACGTCTGGATCAACGTGCTTGACGAACACGGTCGTGTGACCGTCTGGAACCAGGCCGCCGAACGCATCACCGGCTACGGTCGCGATGAGGTGCTGAACCACCACAAGATCTGGGAGTGGCTCTATCCCGACCCGGGCTATCGCGCCCAGGTCTACTCGAAGGTCGACGACATGCTGGCCCGCGACCAGGTGGTCAGCGGCTTCGAGAGTCGTATTCGCGCCAAGGATGGTACCTTCAAGATCATTACCTGGAACTCTGGGCGCCTGTACGACGAGCAGGGCAAGATCAATGGCCTGATCGCCATCGGTCGAGACATCACCGAACACAAGCGCGCCGAGAAGGCACTGGTCGAACGCGAGCGCCAGCTGGCCACCCTGATGGCGAACCTCCCCGGCATGGCCTATCGCTGTCATGACGAGCCACTCTGGACGATGGCGTTCGTCTCCCAAGGGTGTCGTCGACTCACCGGCTATGACCCCGAGGAATTCATCAACAACCGATGTCTCCCCTTCGCCGCCATCATCCACGACGATGATCGCGAGCAGGTTGCCAGCGAGGTCGCACTCGCGCAGGCCGAAGGCCGACCCTTCGCGATCGAGTACCGCATCCGTCACCAGGACGGGCACGATGTCTGGGTCTGGGAGCAAGGGCAGGCGGCCGAGATCGACGGCACCCACTTCCTCGAAGGTATCCTCATCGACATCAGCGAGCGCAAGCGCATGGAGCAGACGCTCGAGCAGATGGCTATCCGCGACCCGCTCACCGGGCTCTACAACAGACGCGAACTCGAGCAGCAGCTCGACGCCGAACTGGTTACCGCCCGCCGCTACCAACACACCGTCGGCCTGCTCTGGATCGATGTCGATCACTTCAAGTCGGTCAACGACCGTTTCGGCCACCTTGCCGGCGACGCGGTGCTGCGCCAGCTCTCCAGCCTGCTCCAGGAGCAGGTGCGGACGGCCGACTATATCGCCCGGTACGGCGGCGAAGAGCTGGCGATCGTGCTACCCGAGAGCGATACCCAGGAGGCACTGCAGATGGCCGAGCGACTCTGCGACACGGTGGCCCGAACCCCGATGCAGATTCCCGAGCATACCCCGATCAATATCACCATCAGCGTCGGCGTGGCCACCTACCCCACTCATGCAGCCACGACCAAGGCGCTGTTCCAGGCGGTCGACCAGGCGATGTACGCCGCCAAGCAGCAGGGGCGCAATCGGGTCCTCCTGGCCACCCCCGCGCCGACCAATGATTGTCATCCCCCGGAGTCTCCCGCATGACCGAGCACCTCGAACTCACCCCGGCCACGGCGCCGGACTGGATGGACGCGCACGCCGCCCGACAGATGCCACATATCGACTTCGCACTGCGGCGCGGCACCCTGACCGACAATGGCGCGACCCCGTGGTACGCCACCCTCGGCCTCGGCACCCCGCCGCAACCACTGCGCTTCATGCTCGACACCGGCACCCTCAACACCTGGATCACCGCCAGCTGCTGCGCCAGCGACGCCTGCCAGGCCCATCGGTCCTTCGATCCCGAGCACTCGACCAGCTACCGCGCCTGCGCCGAGCCACCGGCCTCCGTGCCCTTCGGCCCCTGGGGATCGATGGGCGTGGTACTCGGCGAGGACATCTGCCACCTCGAGCGCACCTGCTCGGGTGAGACCCGGCTGTGCGCACTCGACGAGGCGATGCGGATCTATCTCAGCGTCAGCTACGACGGCGCACAGTTCGGCGGACTGGCCTGCGACGGCGGGCTCGGCATCCCTGCGGTACCCTGCGACACCCCGAGCGCGCTGCTCGAGCAGTTGCGCAAACAGGGATTGATCGACCACGCCATCGCTGCCTTCCGGTTCGACCCGGAGCGCGGCGAGGGACGCTGCCTGATGGGCGCGGTCGAACCCGATCGTTTCGATCCCGACACGCTCGAACTCCTGCCGGTGATCCCGATCAGTGGCGAGCTGCACTATCTCTGGACGGTACGTCTGGACCAGCTGCAGGTCGGCGGCGAGACCCTGGGCGGCGCACTGCCGCTGGCACTCGACACCGGCTCGTCCTGCATCAAGGGTGGACGGGCCATCATCGCGCGGATGCTCTCGGCGATCACCGATCGCGGTCGCCGCCCCTTGCGGGTCAGCGATCCGGCAGCGCTCGCCGACTATCCGGAGCTACGACTGCAGCTCGGCGACACCAACTACCGGCTCGCGCCCGCGGACTACTTCATGCCGCTCAACGGCGGCTGGGAGGTCGGGGTGCAGTACCTCGAAGGACTCCCCGACGAGCTGCTGGTGGCCGGATCGCTGTTCCTCGACCGCCTCTACAGCGTCTTCGTGTTCGATCCCAACCCCGCCGGTCAGCGCATGGTCGCACTCGCCCAGCCACGCCGCGCCTCGCTCAGCGCGAGCGGGATCTGGCGCAACGAGTTCGGCTCCACCCTGGAGATCGGCACCATCGCCGCCGACGGCACCTTTCGCGGCCAGTACCGCTCCGACACCGGCGCCAGCGGCGTCTATCCGGTAGTCGGGGTGGCCGACCCGGAGCCCACCGGCGACTCGATCAGCTGCGCCTTCTCGGTGAGCTGGCGCAGCCTCGAGGGCGAACCCGATCCGTCCTGGCACTGGGTCTCGGGCTTCGTCGGCACGGTCCAGCTGCGCGACGGTGTCGAGACCCTCGCCACCAGCTATCTGCTGCAGCGCGACATCACCCCGGAGATGCCGGAGTGGATGGCCACCGCCGTCTATCCCTCGACCTTCAAGCGCGTCAGCGACTAGCCGCCAGCCGCCAGCCGCCAGCCGCCAGCCGCCAGGAAGTTTGAACCGCAAAGCCGCGAGATACCGTCTTGCCCGTCAACCGTCGATCATGCACACCAGCCTCCCCTGCTGGAGGCTGGAGGCTGGAGGCTGATCGCTGGAAGCTGATTCGAACCGCAAAGCCGCGAAGGCCGCGAAGAAGACGTGATGGAGACGAGGTCCCGGCAGCGGCACCACTCCCCACTGGCGGCTGGTAGCTGGCGGCTGATTCGCGGAAAAGGGCGATCAGCCGTCAGCCGTCAGCCGTCAGCCGTCAGCCGTCAGCCACCAGTAGGCCGGCTTCTCCCGCCGTTACGGCAAGGTACAACCCACGGCTTCCAGGTCATGGGCGCAACCTCCACACTGGCGGCTGTCAGCTGGCCGCTGGAGGCGCATCCGCGGAAAAGAGTGATCAGCTTTCAGCCATCAGCCTCCAGTCCAGTAGGCCGGCATCTCCCGCCGTTACGACAAGGTACAACTCGCGGCCTTCAGGTCATGGGCGCCAGCCCAGCCTTCAGCAAACGGGCTCAAGTCAGGCCAGCAAAACAGCGGCGGTACGAAACAAGCCAGCTCTCCGCACGCAAAGCCGTCCTTCTCTTCGCGTTCTTCGCATTCTTCGCGGCTTTGCGGTTCAATCCTCTTGGTAGCTGGTAGCTGGTAGCTGGTAGCTGGTAGCTGGTAGCTTGGGCCTCGCCCGCTTGTTGCATCGCAACAGGCTCCGTATAATGCCCGCCCTTCGAGACGACCCGGCCTCCCGCGTCCGCGCCGAGGTCATCCACGCGGCCACCCTGTCCGCGGACTGTCCATTCATAATGCCACCAGACGAGACCTGATCGGCCCGATGCCCGCACCGGCGGCCGAGGTCGAGCCGGGCTTACTGATTCCGGCACCGGGCACTCGCCGTCCCCCAGACCTCGGCCGTCGCTGGCGACCGGGGCAAGCCGTCTCGATGCATCACAGTCACCGCCATGACGGCTGGACCGGCGGCCTCAGCTCCGCACCGGGTCCGGCCGTCGCGCACCAACCACGGAACCGCCGATGATGAACGCCATACGTCAGGACTGGCTGTCGAACGTCAAGAACGACCTGCTCGCCGGCCTGGTGGTCGCGCTGGCGCTGATCCCGGAGGCGATCGCCTTCTCGATCATCGCCGGTGTCGACCCCAAGGTCGGGCTCTATGCCTCCTTCTGCATCGCCACCGTGATCGCCTTCGCCGGCGGTCGACCGGGGATGATCTCGGCGGCCACCGGCGCCATGGCGCTGGTGATGGTCACCCTGGTGAAGGATCACGGGCTGCAGTACCTGCTCGCCGCCACCATCCTCACCGGCGTGCTGCAGATCCTTGCCGGCTGGTTGCGCCTGGGCTCACTGATGCGCTTCGTCTCGCGCTCGGTGATCACCGGCTTCGTCAACGCCCTGGCGATCCTGATCTTCATGGCCCAGCTCCCGGAGCTGATCGGCATGCCCTGGGAGGTCTATGCGATGGTCGCCGCCGGGCTGGGGATCATCTATCTCTTCCCCTACCTGACCCGCGCCGTGCCCTCACCGCTGATCACCATCGTGGTGCTCACCGCAGTCTCGATCGCCCTCGGGCTCGACATCCGTACCGTCGGCGACATGGGCGAGCTGCCCGACACCCTGCCGATCTTCCTGCTCCCCGAGGTGCCGCTCAACCTCGAGACCCTGGCGATCATCTTCCCGGTCTCGCTCACCCTGGCGGCGGTCGGTCTGCTCGAGTCGATGATGACCGCCTCGATCGTCGACGATCTCACCGACTCGTCGAGCAACAAGAATCGCGAGTGCGTCGGCCAGGGTACGGCCAACATCGCCTCGGGTTTTCTCGGCGGCATGGCCGGCTGTGCGATGATCGGTCAGTCGGTGATCAACGTGAAGTCGGGGGGGCGCGGCCGGCTCTCGACCCTGACGGCCGGCGTCGTGCTGCTGATGCTGGTGGTCTTCGCCGGCGACTGGGTGGCGCAGATCCCGATGGCCGCGCTGGTGGCGGTGATGATCATGGTCTCGATCGGCACCTTCAACTGGGCCTCGATCCGCAACCTGCGCGAACATCCCAAGAGTTCCAGCATCGAGATGATCGCCACCGTGGCGGTGGTCGTCGCCACCCATGACCTGGCTCAGGGCGTGCTGGTCGGGGTGCTGCTCTCGGGCTTCTTCTTCGCCCACAAGGTGGGCAAGGTGCTCTATGTCGGCTCGCACGCCGAGGACGAGGGTCGGGTCCGCGCCTATCGGGTGGTCGGTCAGGTGTTCTTCGCCTCGGCCGAACGCTTCGTCGCCTCGTTCGACTTCAAGGAGGTGATCGAGCGGGTGCGCATCGACGTCAGCCGCGCGCACTTCTGGGACATCACCGCGGTCAGCGCACTCGATAAGGTGGTGTTGAAGTTCCGCCGCGAGGGCACCGAGGTCGAGGTGATCGGGCTCAACGAGGCGAGCGCGACCATGGTCGATCGCTTCGCGGAGCACGACAAGCCCGAGGCCGTCGAACAGCTCATGGGTCACTGAGGAAGGAAGACAGCAAGATGCATACTGACGAGAAGATCCTGGCCTGTGTCGACCAGTCGCGCTTCGCCGACTATGTCGCCGACTATGCCGCCTGGGCGGCGCAGCGCATGAATGCGCCGCTGGAGTTCCTCCACATCCTCAGCCGTCACCCCGAGATCGCCACCGGCGTCGACCACAGCGGCGCGATCGGCATCGGCGCCCAGGAGACGCTGCTCACCGAGCTATCGAACCAGGACGAGACCCGCAGCCGCGACGCCCGCGAGCGCGGCCGGCTGTTTCTCAACCGGCTGCGCGAGCGCGCCACCGCTGCCGGAGTCCCCTCGCCCGACATCCGCCAGCGTCACGGCGCGCTCGAAGAGACCCTGGTCGAGCAGGAGGACGGGGTACGGCTGTTCGTGCTCGGGCGGCGCGGCACCGCTGCCGAGACCACCCAGCGCGATCTCGGGCGCAACGTCGAGCGCATGGTGCGCGCACTGCACCGCCCGATCCTCACCGTCACCGAGGGATTCAAGGAGCCGCAACGGGTGATGGTCGCCTTCGACGGCAGCGCCGCCACCCGTCAGGGCGTCGAGATGGTCGCCGCGAGCCCGCTGTTCCAGGGGCTCACCGTGCACCTGCTGATGTCGGGCAAGGCCCGTGGCGATGCGCGCAAGCAGCTCGACTGGGCACGCCAACGGCTCGAGTCCGCCGGCTTCGATGCCCCCGCCTGGCTGATCCCGGGCGACGCCGAGAGCGTCATCGCCCAGACCGTGATCGCCCAGGACATCGACCTGCTGATCATGGGCGCCTATGCCCATTCACCGCTGCGCACCCTGCTCTTCGGCAGCAAGACCACCGACCTGCTGCGCTCGGCGCGCATCCCCACTCTGCTGATGCGCTGAGTCCGGGTTGACGAGCCGCAAGGACGCGGCCCCACTCCACGCTCTAGAGTGCGCCCAACGATCTGCACGGAGAGATCGTCCCCAGGCACGCGCGACCCCACCGACCCACGGACGGCTCGCGCTCCCCCCAGGCATTGGAGCATCAGCATGGCATCGAATCACGAGACCTTCTTCCAGCTCGGCAGCTTCGCGCTCGTCGGGCGCTCGGCGAACAAACCCTTCCCCATCCTCAGTTATCGTCGACTCAAGAAGCTCGGCAAGACCGTCTATGCCGTCGACCCCAGCACCAGCGAGATCGACGGCGATCCGAGCTTCGCCGACCTGGCATCGTTGCCGGGCGCGGTCGAGGGCCTGATCATCGAGACCCCGAAACAGGAGTGCGCCGACTGGGTGGCGCGCGCCGCCGACGCCGGCATCAAGGATGTCTGGATCCATATGGCGCACGACACCCCCGAGGCCGTGGCAACGGCCAGGGAGCGCGGTATCAACCTGCGCACAGGGACCTGCGCGGTGATGTATCTCAAGCCCGGGCTGACCTATCACAGCATCCACAAGCTGATCATGAAGGCGCTTGGCAAGTACTGAGAACGGACGGTGTCCAACACCAAGGTGCGGACAACAAAAAACCCCGCGTGGTCGAGACCACGCGGGGTTTTTCGGTGTGTGGCGGAGAGAGAGGGATTCGAACCCTCGATGGAGCTATTAACCCCATACTCCCTTAGCAGGGGAGCGCCTTCAGCCACTCGGCCATCTCTCCATGCATGAGCAACGGTTTTGCATAACCGCCTCGTGCGATGACCCGGGATCTGGAAGATACACCGGGTCACAGGACCCCTTTAGCCATTCGACGCGTCGATCAGGGGCTATCGTGCTTGGGCGAGTGATTATAACCCACTCTTTACCCGGTTGCCAATCACTCGATCTGGCCACCCTGATCGACCACCGCGACACCCGGGGTGGTCTCGGCCTGTTCGCGCTTGATGCGCTCGTAGATCTCTTCACGGTGGACCGCGACGTCACGCGGAGCGTTGACACCGATGCGCACCTGATTGCCCTTGACGCCAAGGACTGTAACGGTGACTTCGTCACCAACCATGAGGGTTTCGCCGACCCGACGAGTCAAGATCAACATCGCTACGTTCTCCCTTTAGTTTCCCTTTCCAGCTTGATGGTAATACCCAAACCGGCGACTCAACCCGACTCCTGCGGCGTCATCCGGCGGGTGTTTACACCCGATTCCGCCCGGGACCCCATGCCCCATGACGGAAGCTTAGCAACTGCCACGGCGATTCCATGGCAATTTGCTCAGGTTCATTGACATTTGTCTCTTGTGCGTGAATCCAAGGCGAAATCCGTTGGGTTCCCGATGACTGGTAGCCACCGTCGCACGACCGCTCACGCTCTCGACCGCGCAGCGCCAGCATAGACGTCCCACGGCTGCAGCGACGAGACGCCGTTCATGGAGATCGACAAAAAGCGGAGAGGCGCGGTCGGCACGCCCCCGACCGGATTGCGATCGATCCATCACGTGCCGCCCTCTCCGACCTCGGAGACATGCCGCCCCGCCGAGACCCGGCGGTGCGGCAGCAGGATTGCCGCGAGCCTAGACCTCGCCGCCCTGATCCAGACCGAAGGCGTCGTGCAGCGCGCGCACGCCGAGTTCGAGATAGCGCTCGTCGACCACCACCGAAATCTTGATCTCGGAGGTCGAGATCATGCGGATGTTGATCCCCTCGCGCGCCAGGGTCTCGAACATCCGACTGGCGATCCCGGCATGACTGCGCATGCCGACGCCGACCAGCGAGATCTTGACGATCTGCTCGTCGCCGAGCACCTGACGCGCGCCCAGCGCCTCGGCGCGCGCCTGCAGGATCTCCAGCGCCCGCGCATAGTCGCCGCGCTGGACGGTGAAGGTGAAGTCCGTCGTCGCCTCCTCGGCGGCGACGTTCTGGATGATCATGTCGACCTCGATGTTGGCCGCCGCGATCTCGCCGAGGATCTCGTGCGCCACACCGGGACGGTCGGGCACGCCGAGGATGGTCAGCTTGGCCTCGTCACGGCTGAAGGCGATGCCGGCGATCTTTGCGTCTTCCACTTCATCTTCCTCGAAGGTAATCAGCGTGCCCTCGCCCTCGCCGAAGCTGGAGAGCACGCGCAGGGGGACCTGGTACTTGCCGGCGAACTCCACCGAGCGGATCTGCAACACCTTGGAGCCGAGACTGGCCATCTCCAGCATCTCCTCGAAGGTGATGCGGTCGAGCTTGCGCGCCTTGGGTTCGACCCGCGGATCGGTGGTGTAGACACCGTCGACATCGGTATAGATCTGGCACTCGTCGGCCTTGAGCGCGGCGGCGATCGCCACCGCCGAGGTATCCGAGCCACCGCGTCCGAGGGTGGTGATGTCACCGCTCTCGTCGACCCCCTGGAACCCGGCGACCACCACCACGCGCCCGGCCTCCAGATCGGCGCCGACACGCGCCGCATCGATGTCGCGGATGCGCGCCTTGTTGTGCACGCTGTCGGTGAGGATGTGCACCTGAGCGCCGGTGTAGGAGCGCGCCGGACAGCCGCGCGCGGCCAGCGCCATGCTCAACAGCGCGATGGTGACCTGCTCACCGGTGGAAAGCAGCACATCGAGTTCGCGCGGCTCGGGCCGCATCTGGATCTGTCTGGCCAGGCCCATCAGTCGGTCGGTCTCGCCGGACATCGCCGAGACCACCACCACCACCTGATTACCCTGGTCGCGCCAGCGCTTGACCCGATCGGCCACCGCCTGGATACGCTCCACACTCCCGACCGACGTCCCGCCGTATTTCTGGACGATCAGCGCCATCGACTACTCCTGCCAAGCACGTCTTTCAGGTCTCCCCGATTGAAACGATGGGACCGTCGGCGACGCGATGCCGCCCGACGGTCCCCGGTGATGGGCCGGGGATCCCGGCCCGATTGCCGCATCAGGCGGCGCTGCGCTGCGCGACCCAGTCGCGCACCAGCGCCAGCGCCTCGGGCAATGCATCGGGGTCGCTGCCCCCGGCCTGCGCCATGTCGGGCCGACCGCCGCCCTTGCCGCCGACCTTGGCCGCGACCTCGCGGATCAGCTCACCGGCCTTGAACTGGCCGGTGAGATCCTTGGTGACGCCGGCGACCAGCGCGACCTTGCCCTCGGCGACGGTGGCGAGCACGATCACCGCCGAGCCGAGCTTGTCCTTGAGCTGGTCGACCGTCTCACGCAGCCCCTTGGGATCAGCGCCCTCGAGTTCGGCGGCGAGCACCCGCACCCCGGCGATCTCCTCGGCCTGGGCGGCGAGGTCCTGACCGGCGGCGCTGGCGAGCTTGGACTTGAGCTGCTCGAGCTCCTTCTCCAGCCGACGGCTGCGCTCGAGCAGCTGCTCGACACGCTCGTCGACGTCCTCGCGGGCACCCTTGAGCAGCCCGGCGATACGCAGCACCCGCGACTCGTCGGCCTCGACCCAGTCGAGCGCCCCGGCGCCGGTCACCGCCTCGATGCGGCGCACCCCGGAGGCGATACCGGCCTCGGAGACGATCTTCATCAGACCGATGTCACCGACCGCCTTGACGTGCGTACCGCCACAGAGCTCGACCGAGAACTCGCCCATCCGCAGCACCCGCACCTGATCGGCATACTTCTCGCCGAACAGCGCCATCGCCCCGGAGGCCTTGGCGTCCTCCAGGCTCATGATGCGGGTCTCGACCAGGTGATTGGCGCGGATCTGGCTGTTGACCAGGCGCTCGATCTCGCGCAACTGCTCGCGCGAGACCGGCTCGAAGTGCGAGAAGTCGAAGCGCAGCCGCTCGGGACCGACCAGCGAGCCCTTCTGCTGCACGTGCTCGCCGAGCACCCGGCGCAGCGCCGCGTGGAGCAGATGGGTGGCCGAGTGGTTGAGCGCGATGGCGCGACGCCGCTCGGCGTCGACCTCGGCGCGCACCGCGTCACCGACGTGCAGCTCGCCCTCGCGCAGCTCGCCGAGGTGGCAGACCAGGGCGCCGCTCTTCTTCAGGGTGTCGGTGACCTCGAAGCGCCCGCCGCTACTCGCGATCCAGCCACGGTCGCCGACCTGGCCGCCGGACTCGCCGTAGAAGGGGGTGAGGTCGAGGATCACCATGCCGCGCTCGCCGGCACCCAGCGAGTCGCAGGACTCGCCGTCGCGATAGAGCGCGACCACCGTGGCCTCGTCCTCGCAGCGTTCGTAGCCGCGGAACTCGGTCTCGCCCTGGAGATCGATCTCGACGTCCTGCCCACCGCTGAACTGACTGGCCGCACGGGCACGCGCCTTCTGGTCGGCCATCGCCGCCTCGAAGCCCTCGAGGTCGACGCCGAGCCCGCGCTCACGGGCGATGTCGGCGGTCAGGTCGGTGGGGAAGCCGTAGGTGTCATAAAGCTTGAACACCGTCTCGCCGGGGATGGTGCGCTCGCCTGCGAGCCCGGCGATCGCCTCGTCGAGGATGCGCATACCGTGCTCGAGGGTCTCGGCGAAGCGCTCCTCCTCGAGCAGCACGATCCGCTCGACGTGCGCCTGCGCCGCCACCAGCTCGGGATAGGCCGCACCCATCTCGGCGACCAGCGCCGCCACCAGACGATGGAAGAAGGGTTGCGACTGGCCGAGACGATAGCCGTGACGGATCGCGCGACGCATGATCCGGCGCAGCACATAGCCGCGCCCCTCGTTGCCCGGGGTGACCCCGTCGACGATGAGGAAGGCGCTCGAGCGGATGTGATCGGCGATCACCCGCAGCGACTTGTCGCCGAGATCCTCGCAGCCGGTCGCCTCGGCGGCGGCGGCGATGAGATTGCGGAACAGATCGATGTCGTAGTTGCTGTGCACGCCCTGGAGCACCGCGGCGAGACGCTCGAGCCCCATGCCGGTATCGACCGAGGGACGCGGCAGCGGGGTCATGTTGCCCTCGGCGTCGCGGTTGAACTGCATGAACACCAGGTTCCAGATCTCGACGTAGCGGTCGCCGTCCTCGTCGGGCGAGCCAGGGGGACCGCCGGCGACCTCGGGACCGTGATCGTAGAAGATCTCCGAGCACGGACCGCAGGGGCCGGTGTCGCCCATCGACCAGAAGTTGTCCTTGGCGCCGCAGCGCGAGAAGCGCTCGGCCGACACCCCGACCTCCTTGAGCCAGATGTCGGCGGCCTCGTCGTCGTCCTCGTAGACGGTCACCCACAGCCGCTCGGCGGGCAGCCCCAGCTCGCCGGTCAGATACTGCCAGGCGAAGCCGATCGCCTCGCGCTTGAAGTAGTCACCGAAGCTGAAGTTGCCGAGCATCTCGAAGAAGGTGTGATGCCGGGCGGTGTAGCCGACGTTCTCGAGGTCGTTGTGCTTGCCGCCGGCACGCACACAGCGCTGCGCGGTGACCGCCCGCGAATAGCCCCGCCGCTCGCGACCGAGGAAGACATCCTTGAACTGGACCATTCCGGCGTTGGTGAACAGCAGGGTCGGATCATTGGCGGGTACCAGCGGGCTGGAGGGCACCTGCTCATGCTGGCGTTGCGCGAAATAATCAAGGAAGCTCGCTCGAAGCTCT
The DNA here is from genome assembly GCF_041155115.1 of Marichromatium sp. PS1. Classification (NCBI taxonomy): domain Bacteria; kingdom Pseudomonadati; phylum Pseudomonadota; class Gammaproteobacteria; order Chromatiales; family Chromatiaceae; genus Marichromatium; species Marichromatium sp. PS1. The sequence goes on along the minus strand of NZ_BAAFHB010000002.1, from coordinate 896,133 downwards.
GCACTCGTAGTCATGTGGGAGTTCTCGAATGAACCGCGCGGGCGGTTCGGTCAGTCGTTCCAGCGCAGCAGGCGCCGGACCATGTCCGTGGGGAAACCGCGCCGCGTCAGAAAGCGTGCGCGCTTGGCATAGCTGGCACGATCGGCGGGAGGCGCATCACCGAAGCGGCGCGCATGGAGCGCGGCGAGATGCTCCGGCCACGCCTCGCGCAGGTGCCGTAACTGGGGCTCGATCAAGGTATCGGCCACACCCTTGTCGTTCAACTCGGCCTGGATGCGCAGCGGCCCGAAGCCCTTCTCCACCCGCTCGGCGACATAGCGCTCGACCAGACGCGACTCGTCGAGCGCGCCCTCGGCCTCGAGCCGATCGAGCACGGGGGCGAGGGCAGCGACCTCGAAGCCGCGCGAGACGAGCTTGCGCGAGAGCTCCAGCCGCGAGTGCTCGCGCATGGCGAGCAGACGTAGCGCCGCCCGCTCGATCTCGGCGAGCAGGTCGGCATCAAGGAGGGTGCTGGCAGGGTGATCGTCCAGGATCAGTCCTCCGCCGGGGCGACGGCCTCGGCCGTCGCCTCGCTCGGCTGGGGCAACAGCTTGGCGCGGATCTTCGCCTCGATCTCCTGGGCCAGCTCGGGGTTCTCGCAGAGGAAGGCGCGGACGTTGTCCTTGCCCTGGCCGATGCGATTGCCCTGGTAACTGTACCAGGCGCCGGATTTGTCGACGATGCCCTCGGCCACGCCCAGGCTGATGATCTCGCCCTCGCGCGAGATCCCCTGGCCGTAGAGGATATCGAACTCGACCTGCTTGAACGGCGGCGCGACCTTGTTCTTGACCACCTTGACCTTGGTCTCGCTGCCGACCACCTCGTCGCTCTTCTTGATGCTGCCGATACGACGGATGTCGAGCCGCACCGAGGAGTAGAACTTGAGCGCGTTGCCGCCGGTGGTGGTCTCGGGCGAGCCGAACATCACCCCGATCTTCATGCGGATCTGGTTGATGAAGACCACCAGACAGTTGGAGCGCTTGATGTTGCCGGTGAGCTTGCGCAGCGCCTGCGACATCAGCCGCGCCTGCAGACCGACGTGCGAGTCACCCATCTCGCCCTCGATCTCGGCCTTGGGGGTGAGCGCCGCGACCGAGTCGACGATCACCACGTCGACCGCCCCCGAGCGCACCAGCATGTCGGTGATCTCGAGCGCCTGCTCGCCGGTGTCGGGCTGCGACACCAGCAGGTCCTCCATCTGCACCCCGAGCTTCTCGGCATAGACCGGGTCGAGCGCGTGCTCGGCATCGACGAAGGCCGCGGTGCCGCCGAGCTTCTGTACCTCGGCGACCACGTGCAGGGTGAGGGTGGTCTTGCCCGAGGACTCGGGGCCGTAGATCTCGACCACCCGCCCCTTGGGCAGGCCGCCGATGCCGAGGGCGATGTCCAGCCCCAGCGAACCGGTGGAGATCGCCTCGATGTTGCGCACCGCGCCGGCATCGCCCATGCGCATCACCGAGCCCTTGCCGAACTGCTTCTCGATCTGGGTCAGCGCGGCGGCCAACGCCTTCTTGCGATTGTCGTCCATTGGATCTCCGTCAACTCTTGAGCGCAGCCGCCCGCCGCGCGTCGCCCGGGGCGATCGCGTGTCGGTCGGTTCGTGTCTCGTGATCTTTCGAGCGGGCCGCGCGAATCATCGCTGATTATCGCATAGGCGGCATGCTCAAGTCATAGCCGGGACGCAGCGACCAGCGCCGCTCGACCCGATAGCGCGGCACACACCCCGGAACGCTGCGAGCGAGCACGAACTCGCGCACCGGCCAGCGCAGCGGCGCCCCGAACGCCGCCCGCGGCGCCGTGCTGCGACGCGCCAGCGTCAGGTGCGGCCGATAGGACCGCGGCTCCGGGGTCAAGCCACAGGCGCACTGCGCCTCGACCAGCGCCAACTGCAACGCCAGCAGCGACTCCGGCACCCGCTGCGGCGCGCACCAGGCCGCGCCGGCACGCGCGAAATGACCCAACCGATCGAGCACCAGCTCGAAGGGCGCCGCCGCGACCTGCTGTGCCGCCGCGCTCACCGCATCGAGCTGCGGCGGCGTCAACGCACCGAGAAAGACCAGCGTCAGGTGCAGATCCTCGCCGTGGGTCGCGCGCCCACCCGGCGGCAGCCAGCACGGCATGCGCCCGAGCAGCGCCTGACGCAGCGCCGGCTCCGGCCAGAGCGCGAAGAACCAGCGCTCAGCCATCGGCACCGAGGCCGCCGAGCAGGCCCAACAGCGCAGCGCGCACCGCCTGCTCGCGCACCGTCTCACGATCGCCCTCGAAACACAGACAGCGCGCCGTCGGGCCCTCGCCGGGAAAGCCCCAGGCGAACCACACGGTACCGACCGGCTTGTCGGCCGTACCGCCACCCGGCCCGGCGATGCCACTGACCGCCACCGCAACCTCGGCGCGACTGCGGGCGAGCGCGCCGCTCACCATCTCGGCGACCACCCGCTCGCTCACCGCGCCATAGCGCTCGAGCGCGTCGTCCGAGACCCCGAGCAGCTCGCGCTTGGCGTCATTGGAATAGGTGATGAAGCCGCGCTCGAACCAGGCGCTGCTGCCGGCGACATCGGTCATCACCTTGGCCACCCAGCCGCCGGTACAGGACTCGGCCGTCGCCAGCTGCCAGCCACGCGCGCGCAACGCCTCGCCCAGACGACGAGCGAGCACCTCCAGGGCGGGAGAATCATTTACATCGTCCATGGTACGGAGTGTCGCCCAGCTCGACTCGCCGGGCAATCCTTGTCGGGGTGGAAAGCATCGGCCGCCGACCTCAGACTCTATCCCCGACACCATGCGCAGCACGGACCCCAGACCAATGGACGACACCGAGATCCATCACGAACGCCCCTCCCCCGCCAAGCTCGAGGTCATGGGCGTGGAACACTGGCCGGTGTGGCGCCGCGAGGTGGCGACCTTTCCCTGGCACTACCGCCAGGAGGAGACCTGCTACATCGTGCGCGGACGCTTCCGCGTCACCCCCGAGGGCGGTGCGCCACGAGAGTACGGTCGCGGCGACCTGATCCGCTTTCCCGCCGGACTCAACTGCACCTGGGAGATCCTCGACCCGGTGGAGAAGCACTACCTGCTCACCTGAGACGCCGAGTCATCTGGAGGCGTATCCGTGACGACCTACCTGACGCTCTCGCGCGCCGCCCGGCTGGCCGGAGTCAGCCGCGGCGAGCTGCAACGACGCATCCGCCGCGCCGAGCTGACGACCTTCGAGGGTGAGGTGGCCGCGCACGAGCTGCTGCGCCTCTACCCCAGCCTGAGCCTCGAGCACGAGGGCGCGCTCGAACAGGTGCGCGAGATCGTCGACAACGCCCGCCCCCGGCTCGAACCCGAACCGGTCGCGCTGCCCGACGCCCGCGTCCTGCTCGAGCAGGCGCGTCGGCTGAGCGCGGCACTGGCGCACGAGATCGAGGCCGGAGAGGCCGCGCGCGGACTGATCGAGCAGGTCGCCGAGCGGATCGCGGCGCTCTCCGCCAGCGACCCCGCCACGCTGCCCACGGCACTCGCGGCCCTCGGCCACTGGCTCGCCGAGGCACGCGCCGCACTGCCCGTCAATGAGGCACCCGCGGAGCGGTCGGCACCGGCGCGCACCCTGGCCGCCCGGGTACGGCTGATCCCCAGTGGACACCGTTTCCTGGTGGAGGGAGAGGAGTCGCTGCTCGAGGCTGCGGTGCGCGCCGGCATCCATCTCGAGCACGGCTGCGCCAGCGGTAACTGCGGCGGCTGCAAGGCACGGCTGGTCAGCGGCGAGACCCGCCAGATCAGGCCCCACGACTACTCGATCGGCGCGCGCGAGCGCCGACTCGGCTATCTGCTCACCTGCGCCCATACCGCGCTCACCGATCTCACCCTGGAGATCGGCGAGGCACGTTCGAGCGCCGAGCTGCCGCTGCAACGCATTCGCGTCAGCGTGCGCCGTGTCGAGACGATCGGAGCGACGCTGCGCGCGCTCCAGATCCAGACACCGCGCAATCAGCTGTTGCGCTTCATGGCCGGTCAGCGCGCGCGGCTCGCACGCCCGGGCGAGCCGCCGAGCGAACTGCCGATCGCCAGCTGCCCCTGCGACGGACGCAACCTGCGCTTCCTGATCCGCGCCGGTGACGACGCACTCGCCCGCGCACTCTTCGACGATCGGCTGGGACCGGGGCAACGGCTCGACCTGGAAGGGCCCTACGGCGACTTCGTGCTCGACGAGTCAGCGACCGACGAGGCGCTCTTCATCGCCTGCGGCGACGGCATCGCCCCGGTCCGCAGCCTCATCGAGCAGGCGGTCGCGATCGACGCCATCCCCCGCTATCACCTCTACTGGGAGACCGCCGCCCCCGAGGGGCATCACCTGGCGCACTGGGCGCGCGCGCTCGGTGACGCCCTGGACGACTTCACCTATACGCTGCTCGATGCCACACCCGCCGACCGGCTCGCCGCGCGCATCCTCGACGAACACCCGCCACACGACCACCAGCGTCTCTATCTCGCGGGGCCGGAGGTCACCGTCAGCACCCTGGAGCAGGCCCTGAGGGCGGGCGGCGTGAGCGCCGAGCGGATCCGTGTCGAGGCGCTGCGCGCCGACTGAATTCAGGCCGCGACCGGCGCACTCGCGCGCAACCGCTGCGCCGGCAGGAACACCGTGCCCTTGCCGTAGCGATTGACCGCCATGTCACGCACCCAGGTCGGGGCGTCCTGATAGAGACGGACATAGACATGACCGAGACCACCGCGGCTGATCGCCGCGACCCATCGATCGAATTCCCGCTTGTTTTCGCTCATGACATCCCTCGTTGCGACCGTTCGGTATCCGGAGCGACCTCCGTCGCCCCATGCATATGTCCCGGCAACCCGGGACCGTCATCGCAGCGACCCGAGCCGAAAAACCGGCTCAGCCGCGCTGAAACAGCATCATGTAGTTGACGCCCATCCAATCGGTAAAGGAAAAGGCGCGGGTGAAGGGGTTGACCCGCACACCGGTCTGGTGCAACAGATCGAAGCCCTCGCCGAGTCCGCCGCGCACCTCGTCGGGACGCACCAGCTTGCGATAGCGATGGGTACCGCGCGGCAGCCAGCGCAACACGTACTCGGCACCGATGATCGCCATCAGCCAGGCGATCGGGGTGCGATTGATGGTCGAGACCTGCATCACCCCGCCGGGGCGCACCAGCTCGGCACTGTCGGCGAGGAAGTCGGGCAGGCGTTCGACATGCTCGAGCACCTCCATGTTGAGCACCACGTCGAAGGTCGCGCCGGCCTCGCGCATCTCGGCGGCACTCGCCAACCGATAGTCGATCGCAAGCCCACCCGCCTCGGCATGCATGCGCGCAACCCTCAAGGTCTTCTCGGTGATGTCGATCCCGGTGACCTCGGCGCCGAGCGCCACCATCGACTCGCTGAGGATGCCCCCGCCACAGCCGATATCGAGCACCCGCAGTCCGGCGAACGGGCGTGCATCCCGCGCATCACGCCCGAACACCGCCGCCAGACGCTCGCGGAGATAGCCGACCCGGAAGGCATTGAGCCGGTGCAACGGCCAGAAGGGCCCCTCGGCATCCCACCAGCGATGCGCCAGTCGCTCGTAATAGGCGAGCTCCTCGGGATCGACGCTCGGGGCGGTGAGATGGGCGGTGGGCATCGGCGAACTCCCTGGAATACCGGTTAATTGACATCCAATGGAGTCGATCATGGCGGATTCAAGCCCGTGGAGGCAAGCCAACAGGGATTGAACCGCAAAGACGCCAAGGGCGCCAAGAGGGGAAGAGAGCCACCAGCCACCGTAGGTGGCGATGGCGTTACTCGACCGCAACCACGGCTGCCAGACTCACCGTAAACCTGGATGCCAAGGCGACCGAGGACCGAAAGACTCGAGCCCTCACCCTTCACGCTCTTGGTGTCTTTGCGGTTTAAGTCTTTCCTGCGTAACGGCTAGTAGCTGGCGGCTGGCGGCTGGCGCCAATCAGGCCGCGACGCTGTCCGGTTCGGACTCGGCGGCGGTCGCGGCGGCCAGGTACTCGACCGATTGCATCTCCTGCAGGCGACTGAGCAGGCGGGCGTGGGCGAAGTCGGTCATGCCGCCGGCATAGAGCCGATCGAGCGGCACCTCGACCGAGAGCACCAGCTTGACCCGGCGGTCGTAGAGTTCGTCGACCAGGTGCAGGAAGCGGCGCGCGGCGGCGTCGCAGCCGGGACCGAGCTGCGGCACCCCGGAGATCAGCAGGGTGAGGTAATCGCGGGCGATCTCGATATAGTCGGCGGTGGAGCGCGGGGTGGCGCAGAGCGCATCGAAATCGAACCAGGCGACGTTGCTGCCGAGCGCGCGCGCCTCGATCGTCCGGCCATTGACCTCGAGCCAGGAGGCGGCCACCCGATGCCCGCCGCTGAGCTCGTCGAAATCGGCCGCCAACCGCGCCTCACCGTCCTCGCCGGCGAGCACATAGACCCCCTCGCGCATCAACGTCTGCAGCCGGTAGTCCTGGCCGCCGTCGAGCTCGAAGACATCGGTATGACGCTTGATCAGCTCGATCGCCGGGAGGAAGGACTGGCGCTGCAGACCATTGCGATAGAGGTCGTCGGGCGGGGTGTTGGAGGTGGTCACCAGGGTCACGCCGCGGGCGAACATCGCCTTGAGCAGACCGTAGAGCAGCATGGCGTCGGTGATGTCGGTGACCAGGAACTCGTCGAGACAGAGCACTCGCAGATCGCGACACATCAGCTCGGCGACCCGATCGAGCGGATCGGTCTGGCGCGGCAGCTGCGCCAGGTGGCCATGCACCTCGCGCATGAAGTGATGGAAGTGCATGCGCCGCTTGCCCGGCAGCTCCAGCCCATCGACGAACCAGTCCATCAGGTGGGTCTTGCCGCGCCCCACGCCACCCCAGAAATAGAGCCCGGGCACCGGCGTCACCTCGCCGCCGAGACGACGACGCACCCGACCGAGCAGCCCGCCTCCGGGCGCCGGCGCGCGCTCGAGCGCCTGGTGCAGTGCGAGCAGGCGCGCGTGGGCCTCACGCTGGGCCGGGTCGCGTGGCTGGAAACTGGATCGGTCGGGGGATGATGAGGCTGAAGCGGTCAAGGCAGGTCTCTCGAAACTGACTGTGGATGAAGAAGGGTCACGCGGGACCATGGCCCCGCGTGGCACTGGTGCTCAGCGCGACCGGCACTGGGCGAGGAAGCGGTCGATGCGCCCGAGCGCCTCGTCGATCACCGGCAGATCGCAGGTGTAGGCGAAGCGCACGTGACGCTCGGCGCCATGGCAACCGAAGTCGTGCCCCGGGGTCGCGGCCACCCCGACCTCCTCCAACATGGTGGTGGCGAACTGCATCGAGTCCATCCCCACCTGCTCGGGCAGCCGGGCATAGAGATAGAAGGCCCCCTTGGGCTCGCCGTCGATACCGAAGCCGAGTCGACGCAACCCGTCGAGCAGGGCGTCGCGGCGCGCGCGGAAGCAGGCGCGACGCTGCTCGAGGATCTCCAGGGTGGCAGGCTCGAAGGCAGCGAGCGCGGCATGCTGCGCCGGGGTGTTGGGGGCGATGAACAGGTTCTGCGCCATCCGCTCCATCACCTCGACCGCCGCGCGCGGCGCGGCCAGCCAGCCGAGCCGCCAACCGGTCATACCGAAGTACTTGGAGAAGCTGTTGATGACGTAGACATCCTCGGCCAGCTCGAGCGCGGTATGGTCCGGGGCGTCGTAGACCAGCCCCTGATAGATCTCGTCGACGATCAGCGCAGCCCCCCTGGCACGGCAGAGCGCATGCAGCTCGGCGAGCTGCTCGCGCCCGAGCAGGGTGCCGCTCGGGTTGGCCGGAGAGGCGACGATCAGCGCGCGCACCCGCGGCGACCAGGCCGCCTCGGCGCGCGCCGCACTGAGCTGGAAGTCGTCGGCGGCGTCGACCGCCACCGCGCGCGGCTCCACCCCGAGCAATCGCAACACCTGGCGATAACAGGGATAGGAGGGGTCACAGATCAGCACCTCGTCACCCGGCTCGAGCAGTGCCTGGAACACCAGTTGGATGGCGCCCGAGGCGCCCGGCGTGACCAGGATGCGGTCGGCCGCGACGCTGGCACCATACCGCTCGGCGTAATAGCGCGACAGCCGCTCACGCAGCTGCGGCAGGCCCGCAGCCGGGGTGTAGTGCACGGCGCCGCCCTCCAGCGCGGCACGCGCCGCGGCGAGGATCGGCTCGGGAGTGGGGAAGTCGGGCTCGCCGACCTCGAGATGGATGATCGAGCGCCCTTCGGCCTCGAGCCTCTTGGCCCGCTCGAGCAGGCGCATCACATGGAAGGGTTCGACCGCGCGGGCGCGCGGTGCCAGTCTGGGTTGTTCTGTGGATTGCATCTTGATCTATGAGGTTTCAGGATGGCGCGCGCGGACAAGGTCCGCGAGCGCCGCGAGGTCGACATGGGAGCGTCCCCCGAGCCGTCCGTGCAGCACGCTGACCGGCGTCTCGGGCGCGCCGAGTCCGTCGACCACCAGGGCGGCGTCGTCGAACGCCTGCTCCCGCGTATAGTCGTTGACGGTGATCACCACCGTCCCGAGTCCGGCGGCGCGCGCCGCCCGCAGGCCCGGCGCCGAGTCCTCCACCGCCACGCAGGCGTCGGCGCCGAGACCGAGGCGCTCGAGCGCGAGCAGATAGACATCCGGCGCCGGCTTCTTGTTCGCCACCATGTCCCCGGCGGCGATCACCTCGAACCACTCGGCCAGCCCCGGTTCGCCGGCGTGCGCGAGCAGTGCATGCACGTTCTCCGGCGTCGAGGTGGTGGCGATCGCCAGACGGATGCCCGCCGTGCGCGCCGCGCGCAACAGTCGCAACACGCCTGCCCGCAGCCCGATCGCGCCGGCCGCGAGCAACCGGGCATAGTGGCGCGACTTGGCCCGGTGCAGACGCACGGCGAGCGTCTCGGGCTCGACACCCGCCGGCAGCGCCGGACGGTGCTCGACGATGAAGGCGGCGATACGCTCGCGCCCACCGGTCACCTCGAGCAGCTCGCCATAGGTGGCGACATCCCAGCACCAGTCCAGACCGGCCTCGGCAAAGGCCGCGTTGAAGGCACGACGATGGCCGTCACGCTCGGTATCGGCGAGGGTGCCGTCGACATCCCAGATGATCGCCTCGAAGGGATACATGCTCGATCTCCTGTTGCGCTTACGCAAGACGGCGGGCAGCGGCAAGCCTTCCAGATTAGCCGACCAGCGATGCCCGCGCACGGCCGAACGTCTCATCATGAGTTGCCCACCGCGCGGGGATCTGGTACTTAAGGGCGTTTTTCGCGAACAGGTCCGGATGGGCCCGGTCGCTAGGACACCCCACGAGAAGAGCCTTCGGGAGCACATCCATGGCCGAAGCAAGAGCACAAGACGCCAAGGCGTTCGGTTTCGAACCTTATGAAGCCGCGAGCGACGAGGACTACATGAGCCCCGAGCAGGAGGCGCACTTCCGCGCCATCCTCCAGGCCTGGAAACGGTCACTGATGGAAGAGGTCGACCGCACCGTACATCACATGCAGGACGAGGCGACCAACTTCCCCGACCCCAACGACCGCGCCACCCAGGAGTCGGAGTTCAGCCTCGAGCTGCGGACCCGCGACCGCGAGCGCAAGCTGATCAAGAAGATCGACGAGGCACTCGACCGCCTCGATGAGCACGAGTACGGCTACTGTGACGCCTGCGGCGTCGAGATCGGCATCCGTCGGCTTGAGGCCCGACCGACCGCCACGCTCTGCATCGACTGCAAGACGCTCGACGAGATCCGCGAGCGTCAGCGCGGCTGATCGCCGGCTATCGGGGGCGCTTCGCCCCCTCCCCCACCGGCCCCTTGCACTTCGGCTCGCTGGTCACCGCGGTGGCCAGCCATGCCGATGCGCGCGCGCACGGCGGCGAGTGGCTGGTGCGCATCGAGGACCTCGACCGTCCGCGCGAGGTCGCGGGCGCGGCGCGGGCCATCCTCGACACCCTCGCCGCCTTCGGCATGCGCCACGACGGCCCGGTGTGCTATCAGCACGACCGGCTCGCCGCCTATGACGCCGCACTCGCCCAGCTCGCCGCACGCGGGCTGACCTATCCCTGCGGCTGCAGTCGCGCCGAGATCGCCCGCCGCGCCAGGCGCGGCAGCGAAGGACCGATCTATCCCGGCACCTGTCGCGCCGGGCTGCCGCGCGGGCGGGCGCCGCGCACCATCCGCATGCGCACCGACAGCACCCCCGTCGAGTTCGACGACCGGGTCTTCGGCCCACGCACGCAGGACCTCGAGCAGGCGGTCGGCGACTTCGTGCTGCGTCGCGCCGACGCCATCCATGCCTACCAGCTCGCGGTAGTGGTCGACGACGCCTGGCAGGGCATCGACCAGGTGGTGCGCGGCGCCGACCTGCTCGACTCCACCCCGCGCCAGATCCGGCTGCAGCGCGCGCTGGGCCTGCCCCAGCCCGACTACGCCCATGTCCCGCTGGTGCTCGACCCGGAGGGACGCAAGCTCAGCAAGCGCCTCGCCGCCGCCCCGGTCGATCCCGCCGACCCACTCCCGGCGCTGCGCCGCGCCTGGGCCTTCCTCGGCCAACCGCCCCCGCCGCCGCACTGCACCCTGCAACGCTTCTGGGAACACGCCATCGCGCACTGGCGCATCGAACGCGTCCCGCGGACGCGCAGCGCGCCGCTGCCAGCGGAGCAGTGACAGCGACCAGGGGAGTTGAACCGCAAAGACTCCAAGGGCGCGAAGGGAATGAGGCCTCAAGCCTTGTGGTTGTCGGTCACCTTTGCAGGCAGTCTTCCGGGCCTCCCTGCCTCCGGTGACTCTGGCAGCCATGGTCACGGTCGAGTCAGACCGCTCACTGGTGACTGCCAGCTGGTAGCTGGTAGCTGTCTTCCCCTTTGCGTTCTTGGCGTCTTAGCGGTTCAAAGACGCCTCTGCCAACCCCCTACTGCTGCGCGACGAAATCGCGCAGATAAGCGGCGAAGCGCTCGCCGAGTTCGGGGTGGTCGAGCCCGAACTCCACCGTCGCCTCCAGATAGCCGAGCTTGCTGCCGCAGTCGTAGCGCTTGCCCTCGAAGGGGTGAGCGATCACCGGCTCGTCGGCGAGCAGCGCCGAGATCGCATCGGTGAGCTGGATCTCGCCGCCGGCGCCGGTACCGGTGTTCTCGAGCTTGTCGAAGATCGTCGGGGTGAGCAGGTAGCGCCCGACCACGGCGAGGTTCGAGGGCGCATCCTCGGGCGCCGGTTTCTCGACGATCGAGACCACCCGCAGCTCACCGTCGGGACCGGGCTCGACCTCGACGATGCCATACTTGTGCGTCTCCTCGCGCGGCACCTCCTGGACGCTGAGCACGCTGCAGCCATAGCGCGCGTGCACCTCGGCCATCTGCTCGACCACCCCCTTGCCCTCGGCGCGGATCAGATCGTCGGCGAGCAGCACCGCGAAGGGTTCGCGACCGACCACCGGCTTGGCGCAGAGCACCGCATGGCCCAGCCCCAGGGCCTCGGCCTGACGCACATAGGCGCAGGTGGTGCCCTCGGTGAGCACGTTGCGCACGACCTTGAGCAGCTTGTCCTTGCCCGCCTCGGCCAACTCCACCTCGAGCTCGAAGGCCTTGTCGAAGTGATCCTCGATCGAGCGCTTGTGACGTCCGGTGATGAACACCAGCTGCTCCACCCCGGCGGCCTCGGCCTCCTCGGCGGCGTACTGGATCAGCGGCTTGTCCACGATCGGCAGCATCTCCTTGGGGCTGGCCTTGGTCGCCGGCAGGAAGCGGGTACCGAGACCGGCCACCGGGAAGACCGCCTTGTGAATCTTTGCCATCGAGTCATCTCCTCTACGTCGATATTGATTGCTTGATACGGCGCACCCCGTCCGGGGCGAACGCATCCACGCGTCGCCGGCGGGAGGCACGATCGGCCTCGACCAGCGCCGGCGGGGCGCCGTGTTCAGCCCGCGAGTTCGCGCTCGATCTCGGCCAGCGCGGCCAGCGGATCGGGCGCGGCGGCGATCGGGCGGCCGATCACCAGGTGATCGGAGCCGGCGGCAACCGCCTCGCGCGGGGTCATCACCCGTTTCTGATCCCCCGTCGCCGCCCAGCTCGGGCGCACCCCCGGGGTGACCAGCAGGAAGTCCTCGCCCAGCGCGGCGCGCACCGCCGCCGACTCGCGCGGCGAGCAGACGATGCCGTCGAGCCCGGCCTCGCGACCGAGTTCGGCGAGCGCGAGCACCCGCTCGGCCGGTTCGCCCGGACAGCCGACCTCGGCCAGATCGTCACCGTCGAGGCTGGTGAGCACCGTCACCCCGATCAGCAGCGGCGCCTTGGGCAGCGCATCGAGCCGCTCGCGGGTGGTCTCGATCATCCGCCGCCCGCCGGTGACATGGACGTTGACCATCCACACCCCGAGATCGGCCGCCGCGGCACAGGCCGCGGCGACGGTGTTGGGGATGTCGTGGAACTTGAGGTCGAGAAAGACCTCGAAGCCGCGCGCCTGCAAGGTGGCGACGAAGTCCGGCCCGAGCCGGGTGAACAGCTCCTTGCCGACCTTGAGGCGACAGCGTGCCGGGTCGAGCTGATCGACCAGGGCGAGCGCCGGCTCGCGGGCGGGGAAATCGAGGGCCACGATGATGCGTGTCGACTGGGTCACGGGGGTTCCTTCAAGGGTTCGGATTGAGATCGGCGTCTAGGCCAGGCGTGGGCCGTCGAGCCCGGCGTCGATCACCAGCGGCTCGGGCTGCACCGGCACCACCGAGCCCCAGCGTTTGCAGCTCGGGCACTGCCAGTGCAGTGAGCGCGCCTGGAAGCCGCAATGATCGCATTGATAGGCCGGCTGGCGCGCGGCCAGATGGCGGATCACCGCCAGCGCGCGCTCGAGCCGATGGACATCGGCGGCGTCCGACAGCTCCGTCAGCGCGAGCGCGAGCAGGCGCTCGAGCCCCACCAGGTCGGCGAACCGGCGCAGGTGCGCGCAGAGCAGTTCGAGCGCCTCGGTGCGACCGCGCTCGGCGGCGACCCGCTCGGCCAGCGTCACCACCAACGCCGGACTGGGATGACGCGCCGCCAGCTCCTCGAGCACCGCCAGCGGGTCCTCCCCGGGGACGCGCTCGAGCGCCTCGATCAGCGCCGGCAGGATCTCCGGCAGATAGGCGCCGTGGCGCTCGACCAGCCCGCGAAACAGCGCCAGCGCCCGCTGCGGCTCACCCTCCTCGAGCGCCACCCGGGCCTCGAGCATGCTGGCGCGCACGCACTCCGGATCGGTCTCCAGCGCCCGCGCGAGTTGCGCGCGAACGCGCTCGTGCTCGCCGCGACGGCGCGCCTCCTCGGCCAGCTCGCAATGATAGTGGGCGATCTCGGCGTCGAGCATCGACTCGCCGCCGGGACGCAGCTGCTCGGCGACCTCCAGACAGCGCTCCCAGTCACGCTCCTGCTGATAGATCTCGCGCAGCCCGGCGAGTGCGCGCTGACGGTGCAGGCCGAGACCGGCCAGCTCCTGGAACAGCAGCTCGGCGCGATCGAGCAGCCCGGCGCTCATGTAGTCCTGCCCCAGCTCGAGCAGGGCATAGCCGCGCTGCTCGGCATCGAGGCTGGGACGCGCCATCAGGTTCTGGTGGACACGGATCGCGCGGTCGACCTCGCCGCGACGACGGAACAGGCTGCCGAGGGCGAGATGGGTCTCGACCGTCTCGTCGTCGACCTCGGCGAGCTCGATGAACATGTCGAGCGCCTTGTCGGGCTGCTCGTCGAGCAGATAGTTGAGTCCGCGCAGGAAGCTCGGATGGGCAGGGCGGCGAGACCGTCGGGACGCGGGACGCTCGTGTCGCGCCAGCCACCAACCGGAGGCCGCCGCAACCGGCAGCAGCAGGAACAGGATCTCGATCACGCGCGCACTCCATCGAGCCGGGCCGGGGCCGTACCTGAGGCTGCGCGGCACGACCACGGCAAGGGATCACGGCAAGCGTCACCGTGCGGCACGCGCATGACCGCCCGTGTACCTCGCACCCCAGGAGCGCAAGGACCGAAGAGTGGGCCGTCAAGTGATCCGGATCGGTCGCTCACCGGCCCAATCATAACAGGCTGGCGCGACCGACCGCACGAGGCTTCCAGCCTTGAGTCCGTCCCGCGCCCACCCCAGATTGCTCGGCACGAGCCCCTCGGGCAGGAGGTCCGAACATGATCCGCGAACTCGACCAGCAACTGGTCCTCATCACCGGCGCCACCGGCAACCTCGGTCGCGCCACCGCCGCCGCCTTCGCCCGACGCGGCGCCCGGCTGGCATTGCTCGCGCGCGACCGCGAGGCACTCGAACGCACACGCGACGAACTCGGCGCCGGAATCACCGTCGAGTGTCTCGCCTGCGACCTGCTCGCCCCCGACGCGCTCGGCGCCGAGCTTGCCCGGCTGGTCGAACGCCATGGCCGACTCGACACCCTGACCAACCTCGCCGGCGGCTTCGCCATGGGCGCGCCGCTGCACCAGACCAGTGACGCCGACTGGGAGCGGATGCTCGACATCAACGCCCGCACCCTGCTCCACGGCGCGCGCGCCGCCGTCCCTCACCTGGTCGCCGGCGGCGGCGGCGCCATGGTCAATGTCTCGGCCCGCGCCGCCCGCCCCGCCGGCGCCTACATGGGCCCCTACAGCGCCGCCAAGTCGGCGGTGATCGCACTCACCGAGACCCTCTCGGCCGAGCTGCGCGACCAGGGCGTCAACGTCAACTGTATCCTCCCCGGCACCGTCGACACCCCGGAGAACCGCGCCGCCATGCCCGACCAGGACCCCGGCGACTGGGTCGAGCCGGCCGCGATCGCCGAGGTCATCGTCTTCCTCGCCTCCCCCGCCGCACGCGCCGTCACCGGCGCGGCGATCCCGGTCTACGGGCGGAGTTAGCGACCAGTCGACAGCTGGGGGGGATGAACCGCCAAGGCGCCAAGAGCGCAAAGAAGTTCAAGTTGCAAGCGACCAGCCGCCAGCCTCCAGTGAGTGTGCGCCTTCGACCACGGCACGGCTGACCATCAGTCGTGGCGTACGTTTTTAGCGCCAGTGTTTGAGGGCAGGTAGCGGCTGGAGGCTGGAGGCTGACCACTGGGGGCTCTTCTCTCCTTTGCGCCCTTGGCGCCTTGGCGCCTTGGCGCCTTGGCGGTTCAATCTTCTGATCGCTGCCCCCGTGCCCCCAAGGGTCCGTCATCGGATCTTCACCTTCGTCTGGTGTACTTGCGCCGCTGATCCGATCCACCGGGCTCCCCGGTCGATGATCGCGGCATCGCGAACATCCTGCGCCACGCCTGTCCCTCCAAAGACTTCGCGCCAGTCGATGTCCGCGCTCCCTTGGACGCACCCGACCTCGACACCATGACTATCAGACGCAGCGTCACCCTCGTTGCCATCCTCGTCACCCTGCTCGTCGCAGGCGCCCTGACCCTGATCGCGCAGTTCAACCAGACCCGGCTCGAGGCGCGCGTCGCCGACGCGGTCGACACCGGCAAGGGCATGGTCTGGCGGATGGTGAGCGAGCAACTGCTCGAGCACATGGCCGGCGGGGTCGACGCGATCGCGCGCGACTTCCCGTTGCGCCAGGCCCTCAGGTCCGGCGACCGCGAGGCGTTGCAGCGCGCACGCGACTCGCTGCTCAACCTGCTCGGCGATCTCGGCTATTTCGATCGGCTCTATCTGCTCGACGACGACGGCAAGCTGCTGCTCGCCCCCTCGCCGGAGACGCCGATACCGACCGCGGGCACCCTGCTGGCCCAGCGCGCGAGCAGCGCCGGCGAACCACGTCAGGGCATCGGCCTCGGCGCCGACGGTGTCCCGGTGGCCTTCCATGCGCTGCCGCTCGAATTCCGTCACACGCTGGTCGGGGTCGCACTGTTCGAGCGCACACTCGACGACGCCCTGGCACGCTTCAAGCGGATCGACGGCGCCGAGGTCTATCTCAGCGATGCCGAGGGCCGCATGCTCGCCGGCACCGACCCGGCGCTGTACGAGACGACAGCCCCCCCGGCGCAACCGCTCACCGAGCACGGCCTCACCCGCCGCGCCGCCGATGGCGGCATCTACGGCGTGCTCACCCGCCCGATCCTCGGCATCGACGACGCGCCGATCGCCCACCTGACGACCATCGCCGACCAGAGCGCCGCCTACTACGCCGAGCAGCGCCTGCAGCTCGCCGTCTATGGCGCCCTGGCGCTGGTGCTGGCGCTCGCCAGCGGCGGCATCTTTCTCTACGTCAAGCATGCGCTGCGCCCGCTCGGCGCGGCGCTGGAGACGGTCTCAGCGCTCGCCGAGGGCGATCTCAACGCGCGCTTCCCACACGCCCGCAACGACGAGGTCGGCCAGCTGATGACGGCGCTGCAGGCGATGACCGAGCGCATGCGCGACATCATCTCCCACCTCCACCAGGCCAGCCACGAGCTGCACGCCTCGGCCGGCGACATGGCCAACCTGTCGCAGCAGAGCAAGGGACAGTTCGACCGCCAGCGCGCCGAGACCCACCAGGTCGACGACGCCATCAACCAGCTGGCGCTCTCCGCTCATCAGGTCGCCGAGCACACCAGCGCGGCGGCCACCGCGACCGGTGAGGCGCGGGCGCGGATCGACGCCGGGCGCCGGATCCTCGAGCAGACCACGGCGGTGGTCGAGCGGCTCACCGAGGAGATCGGTCACGCCGCCGAGGTCGTCGACGGACTGGCCGGACACAGCCAGTCGGTCGGCAACGTGCTCGAGGTGATCCGCACCATCTCGGCGCAGACCAACCTGCTCGCGCTCAACGCCTCGATCGAGGCCGCGCGCGCCGGCGAGCACGGTCGCGGCTTCGCGGTGGTCGCCGACGAGGTGCGCCAGCTCGCGCAGCGCACCGAGCAGTCGATCGGCGAGATCGAGGGGCTGATCGGCTCGTTGCAGTCGAGCGCCGAGGAGGCGGTGAGCGTGATCCACGACAATCGCAGCCGCGCCTGCGAGAGCATCGCCCGCTACCGCAGCGCGGCCGAGGAGTTCGACGGCTTCTACGGCTCGATCGAGCAGCTGACCGGGATGACCGAGCAGATCTCCCAGGCCGCCGACGAGCAGAGCCGGATGGCCGAGGAGGTCACCCGCGCCCTCGAGCGCATCACCCTGCTCGCGCGCGAGAGCGCCGAGGCGGCCAACGACGGCTTCGCCCACAGCCACCATCTCAGCAACCTGTCGCAGGGTCTCACCGAGCGCGTCACCTTCTTCCGGGTCCAGGGATGACTCAGCGCACCCATCGCCAGCCCGACACCATGACTCCAGAGACCTGGCTCGCGCAGGCCCGCGATGGACTGCGCTACGCGCTGCAGCCGATCGTCAACATCCACACCGGCTGTGTCTACGGCTACGAGGCGCTGCTGCGCGGGGTCGACCGGCTCGGTTTCGACACCGTCCCGGCGCTGCTCGAACATGCCTGGCGGCTCGGCTGCGCCGCAGAACTCGACTGCGAGCTGCGGACCCTGGCGATCGCCAGCTTCGCCGCGTTGCCCGAGGCGGCGCGCTACCGGTTGTTCTTCAACCTCGACCCCCAGCTGATCGAACTCGAGGACCCGGGCCACACCCTGCGCCTGCTCGAGCAGCACGGCCTGCCGCCCGAGACGGTCTGCTTCGAGCTCTCCGAGCGCGCCGACCTCACCGCCAGCCCGCGAGTGGCCGAGGTGATCGCCGCCTATCGCCGTCATCGCTTCCATCTCGCCATCGACGATTTCGGCAGTGGTTACGCCGGGCTGCGACTGCTCTACGAGCACCCGCCGGAGCTGCTCAAGATCGATCGTTTCTTCGTCAGCGGCATCGCCGACGATCACAAGAAGCGACTGTTCGTCGCCAGCACCGTGCAGCTGGCCCATGTGATGGGCATCGCGGTGATCGCCGAGGGGGTGGAGACCGAACGCGAGCTGCTCGCCTGTCGCGAGGTCGGCTGCGATCTGGTGCAGGGCTATCTGGTCGCCCGCCCGCAGACCGATCACCGCGCGCTGCGCACCCGCTACCGGGAGATCGCCAGGGTCAACGCCAGCGACCGGCGACGCACCGATGACGATCGCAGCCTGATCGCCGCCTGTATCGAACCGATCCGGCCACTACCGATCGATGCCGAGGTCGGCGCGATGATCGAGACCTTCCGTCACGACCGCGTACATCACGTACTGCCGGTGATCGACCATGCCGGGCGCCCGCTCGGGCTGATCCACGAGGCCGACATCAAGGATGTGCTCTATTCGAACTATGGTCGCGAGCTGCTGCTCAACCGCGCCTTCGGGCGCAACCTGCACGACTTCCTGCGCCCCTGCCCGACGGTCGACATCCACGACTCGGCCGAGCGGCTGCTCGGCGCCTACTGCGCCGACATCAACCCCGCGGGGCTGATCCTCACCCGCGACGCCCGCTATCACGGCTTCATCTCGGCGACCGCGCTGCTCCAGCTGGTCGAGCAGAAGAACCTCGCCGCCGCCCGCGAGCAGAACCCGCTGACCCGGCTACCGGGCAACAACCCGGTCTATGCCTATGTCTCGGGCGCGCTCGGCGAGCGTCACCGCATCTGGCACCTGGTCTATCTCGACTTCGACAACTTCAAGGCCTTCAACGACCATTACGGCTTTCGCCGCGGCGACCGCGCGATCCTGATGTTCGCCGAGCTGCTGCGCAAGCTGCTCGGTCCCGAGCAGTGGTTCATCGGTCATATCGGCGGCGACGACTTCTTCGCCGGCATCGCCGATGTCGAGTCCGGCGCCGTGGTCCACCGCATCGAGCAGCTGCTCGCCAAGTTCCGCTCCGACGTGCAGAGCCTCTACGACCCCGAGGACCGCGCTCGCGGCTGTATCCTCGCCCACGACCGCGACGGCACCCCGCGTCGCGCCGGGCTGATGCGCTGCAGCGCCGCGCTGCTGACCATCCGCCCCGGCGACGACCACGGCAGCGTCGAGCAGCTCGGCCAGACCATCGCCGAACTCAAGCACCGCGCCAAGGCCAGCGCGTCAGGGCTGTTCGTCGGTCCGCACGGATCGCGCCACCTCCGCGCCAGACATGGCAAGCATCCCGGGAGACGGCGCATCGGGCTGCTCCCCAACCCCTACCTGCCGGCGCTCAACTAGACCGCTCGTCGCCGCTCGGGAGGCGCCCCGCCTCGTCGCGAACCGGATCGGGCAGCGGCTCGTCGAGCAACTGCAACAGGGTCGCCAGCGACTCGCTGGCATGCTGCAGCGTCGCCCGCTCGCGCGCACGCTCGGTGCGGCTCGCCGCCACCGGGGCACGCGCCAGGGTGCGGATACGCTCGAGCTGCTGCATGCAGCGCGCACGCACCGTCCGCAACCGCCGGGCACGCTCGCGGATGGCACGGCGCAACCGGGCCCGCGCCGTATCCTCGGACTCCGGGGTCGCGGCCAGCTGCAGGTCGCGCAGCGCGACCGCCTCGGCCATGGCGTTGCGCCACCAATGCGTGAAGGTGGCGCGATGATCGGCCAGGGCATTGAGCGAACGGGCCATGGCGTCGATCTCGTCGCGTGCGCCGGGGCGCGTGGGGATGCGCTGGTGCGGGTTCTCGTAGGTCAGGCGATCGAGCAGCCCGGCCATCTCGCGCACCGGTCGCACCAGACGGGCGGTGAAGACCAGCGCCAGCAGGGTCCCGACGAGGGTGGCGACGAGCGCCAGATAGAGGCTGCGCCGTGCCCGCTCGGTGGAGGCCGCATCGATCCCCCGCACCGTCTCATCGAGCCGGGCACGGGCCTCGGCGAGCGCGGTCTCGACCAATGGCGTGACCGCGGCCGCGGCCTGATCCATCTGTGCGCGCAACACGGCGATCCGCCGATCCTGTTCGAGCAGCGCGCGGAAATCGCGCAGATAGTCGCCGAGCAGTTGCTCGAGGCTGCTACGCACCCCGCGCTCCAGGTCAGCGGCGGCGAGACCCTGTGCGAGCGTCTCGGCGATGCGCTCGACCATCACCGCATAACCCGCCTCGCCGCGCAGCAGATAGTCCTTCTCGCGTCGACGCAGCTGCAGCAGCTCACGCTCGAGCGCCGGGGCCCATTGCGCCAGACGCGCCTCCAGCGCGTGGGCGCTGGCGCGGAAGTCACCCTGGAGACCGCTGTCGTGATCGAGTCCGCGCCGGCGCCAGCCCGCCTCGACCTCGCCGAAACGCGCCAGATAGTCGGAGAGCGCCGCGCGGATCCGTGCGGCGGCGGCCGCGGCCGCGGCGTCGGTCGCCGCCAGCCGCGCGCCCCAGTCGAGCAGCGCCGCGCCCTCGCGCCGCACCCGTTCGGCCTGTGCCGGCTCGCGCGCGGCGAGGAACCGCGCCTCGGCGTCGCGCAGCGCGATCAGGTGACGCTCGATGGCGAAGGCCGCCTCCTGGCGCGCCGCAGCGAGCGCGTGCAGGTCGCGGTGTTGCTCGAGCACCGCGCGCAGGTCGCGCTGATCGTGCCAGATCACCGCGAGGAAGATCAGGGCCACCGCCCCGAAGCCGAGGACGAGCTTCTCGCCGATACGCAACCGGCCCGCAATCTGGTTCAATGCACCGCCTCCATCATCTACCGTGTGACCTGGAGAACGCGGACCATGTCCACGCGGCCCGCTATCATGCGCGACCTTGTACCAAAAAGATGGCGACCCGATTGCCGTTTTTTGCCACTATGTCGCCGGCCGCAACCTGAATGTCATCCAATGCTCGACGCGTCCTGGTCGCGACGTCCAGTCGCCGTCCGGCGCGATCGCCGTTCATCGGCAGGATAGCGTCGATCGATTCAGCACCACCCGACCCATGATCAATCCCAGCCCATACCGGTCGCTCCCGTCGCATCCGCCGAGGAGGATGAAACCATGAAACCCAGCAACCCGATCGCCGATCTGTTCGGTCGCTCGCCGTTCAAACCGATGCAGGAGCACATGCATCTGGTCGATGCTTGCGTCGCCCTGCTCCCGGAGCTGTTCACCGCCCTGTTCGAGGGTGACCGCGAGCGCCTCGAGCGCGCCCAGCAGGCGATCGTCGACCAGGAGCACGCCGCCGACCAGGCCAAGAACCGGATCCGCCTGCGCCTGCCGCGCAGCCTGTTCATGCCGGTCGATCGTCGCGACCTGCTGGCGGTCCTCGAGACCCAGGATGCGATCGCCGACACCGCCCAGGAGATCGCCGGGGTGCTGGTGCAGCGCGAGATGCCCCTGCCCGGGGTGATGCAGCCGGAGCTGATGACGCTGGTACGCCGCTGTATCGACGCCTGCATCCAGGCCACCCGGGTGGTCGACGAGCTCGACGAGCTGCTCGAGACCGGCTTTCGTGGCCGCGAGGCGGCGCGGGTCGAGGAGATGGTCGAGACCCTCTGCAACATCGAGAGCGAGACCGACGCCCTGGTCGCGTCGCTCAACCGCACCCTGTTCGCCCACGAGGACCGGCTCGACCCGGTCTCGGTGGTGTTCTGGTATCGCCTGATCGAGCGCATCGGCGACCTCGCCGACCACGCCGAGAAGGTCGGCGAACGCCTGCTACTGCTTATCGCGCGTTGACGCGCATCGACCCGCCGCCACATCCGGCATCGTTTTGGAGGAAGCGTGGAAATCATCAGTGAGTGGGGATCGGTCTTCCTGATCCTGGCCATCGTATTCGGTCTCTACATGACCTGGGGCATCGGCGCCAACGACGTCGCCAATGCCATGGGGACATCGGTCGGCTCCGGGGCCATCACCGTCAAGCAGGCGATCGTGATCGCCGCCATCTTCGAGTTCGCCGGCGCCTTCATCGCCGGCGGTAACGTCACCTCGACCATCCGCAGCGGCATCATCGACGCCGGCGCGGTGGCCAACCAGCCGGAGCTGCTGGTCTTCGGCATGCTCGCGGCACTGCTCGCCGCCGCGATCTGGCTGATGATCGCCTCGACCCGTGGCTGGCCGGTCTCGACCACCCACTCGATCGTCGGCGCCATCGTCGGCTTCGCCGTCGCCGGCATCGGCATCCATGCGGTGCACTGGGACAAGATCGGCCAGATCGTCGCCAGCTGGGTGATCTCGCCGGTGCTCGGCGGCGCCGTGGCGCTGTTGCTGATGCTGAGCATCCGCACCCTGATCCTCAACACCGAGGACCCCTTCCGTCAGGCCAAGCGCTGGGGACCGGTCTATGTCTTCCTGGTCGGCTGGATCGTCAGTCTGGTGACCCTGTTCAAGGGACTCAAGCACCTCGATTTCCATCTCTCGCTGCCGGCCACACTGCTCACCGCCACCCTGATCGGGCTGGCCACCGCCGCCGTCGGCAAGCTGCTCATCGACCGCGTCGAGGTCGACCCCAACGCCGATCGCAGCTTCCACTTCGCCAGCGTCGAGCGGGTGTTCACCCCGATGATGCTGTTCACCGCCTGTGCCATGGCCTTCGCCCACGGTTCCAACGATGTCGCCAACGGCATCGGCCCGCTGGCGGCGATCGTGGCGATCATCAACAGTGGCGGCGAGGTGATGGCCAAGGCCCCGCTGCCGCTGTGGATCCTCGCCCTCGGCGGCGTCGGCATCGTCGTCGGCCTGGCGACCATGGGCTATCGGGTGATGCAGACCATCGGGACCAAGATCACCGAGCTCACCCCGACACGCGGCTTCAGCGCCACCCTGGCCGCGGCCAGCGTGGTGGTGCTCGCCTCCAAGACCGGCCTGCCGGTCTCGACCACCCACATCGCCGTCGGCGCGGTGATGGGCGTGGGCCTGTCGCGCGGGATCGCCGCACTCGACCTGCGGGTGATCGGCAACATCGTGCTCTCCTGGATCATCACCCTGCCCGCCGGCGCCATCCTCGCCGCGATCTTCTTCTATGTGCTGGCAGGCATCTTCGGCTAGAGGCCGGGCCCGGGGGCGGGCGCGATGAGCGACACGACCGGCCGTCTGGTGCTGCCACTGCGCCCGGTCGAGTCGCCGGTGTACATCCGTGGCGTGCCGCTCTCGCCCGAGGTCCGCTTCGGCCAGCTGCTGGTGACCGGCCCGCCGGGTTCGGGCAAGACCACCCTGGTCGAGCGCCTCGGCGGCTGGCCCGGCGAGGGCTATGTCGATCTCTCGCACAAGGGCTGGTGGCGCGACCGGGTGCTCGCCCTGCGCCCGCGCGAGATCCATCTCGGGCTACCCTTCGTCGATCAGAGCGAGGCGCTCGCGCTGTTCGATGCCGCCTGGCTCGAGGGCTGGGCGCGACTGCGGCTCGATCCGACACGGCTGCGCATCCCGCCGCCGCGACGCTCGCTGCTCGGCATCGACTGGCGCCGCCGCTTCGCCTTCGAGTTCCTGCTCCCCGACGCCGAGACCATCGTCGCCGACCGGCTCGCGCGCGCACGTCGCGGCACCCACCCGATCGACCGACACATCGAGCCCGAGCAGATCCACGCCCAGGTCGAGACCTGTGCGCAACTGGCGATGATCCTGCATCGCGCCGGCATGATCGTGCATGTCCGTACCCGCGCCCTGGCGATCCCGGAGCGGATCGCGATCACCCCCGAGGCTCAGTGCCATGGCGACAAAACGCAACGCCCGTAAGACCTTCCTCCAGCAGTTCCACGGCCTGGTCCAGGAGCTGGAGGGTTGCGAGGACGTCGATCTCAGCGGCTCGCTGCGGCTCGGTACCGAGAAGGTGCGCATCCCCGCACCGACCCTGCCGCTGCAGATCCAGCTCGGCAGCGAACCCGGCTACCGCCTGCACCTCTACCCGGAACTGTGTTTCGACGCCAACGCCCAGCTCCAACCCAGCGGCGACTATCTGCTGCTCGACCCCGAGGAGTACTTCAGCGACATCAGCGGGTTCCTCCGTCTCTATCACGGCGAGGCGCTCACCCTCGGGCGACGCGATCAACTGCAGCGTCGTCTGCTGCGCTACCCCAAGCTGGTCGAGGAGCGTCACCTGCGGCTCAAGCTCTCGCCCAAGGGGCTGGCGCTCAAGCGCAAGTCGACCCGCGCCCCGGCCTGTATCGCCCCGCTCACCGCGCGCAGCGCGCGCGAGCGCATGGCCCGCTGGCGCCGCCGCCAGCTCGGCCAGCTGCACGGCCTGTTGCGCGGCCCGCTGGAACCGCTGCCCGGCGCCGAAGCGCTGACGCTGCTCGAGCAGGTCAACGCCCTGCTCGCCACCGAGCCCTACCGGGTGCGCACCGCGGACGATCGGCCCGGCGGGCTGCTGGCGCTGCCCGAGCGCGCGCGCCCGATCTTCGTCGGCGATCTCCACGCCCGCATCGACAACCTGCTGGTGGTGCTCACCCAGGGCGGTTTCCTCGATGCGCTCGCCGAGGGCAGCGCGGTGCTGATCCTGCTCGGCGATGCGGTCCAGCCCGACGCCCCCGGGCGCGAGGCGGAGATGGAGGACTCGGTGCTGATGATGGAGCTGATCTTCCGTCTCAAGGTGCGCTTTCCCGACCGGGTGTTCTATCTGCGCGGCAACCACGACAGCTTCTCCGACGAGATCAGCAAGGCCGGCATCCCCCAGGGATTGGTCTGGGAGCAGCATCTGATCACCACTCGGGGCCAGGCCTATCGCGACGCCATGCAGCGTTTCTACGACCTGCTGCCCTATGTCGCCGTGGCCCCCAGCTATATCGCCTGTCACGCCGGCCCGCCGACCGGCTATTGCACCTGGCAGATGCTGGTCGAGATCGACCGCCATCCGCGCCTCGCCCATCAGCTCACCCATGTGCGGCTGCGCCGCAACAACTCGCCCAAGGGCTATGGCGCGAGCGATCTGGCACGGCTGCGCCGCTGTCTCGGGGTGCGCGAGCAGACCCCCTGCATCGTCGGCCATACCCCGCTGTCGCGCGACGAGACCTGCTGGATCGACGCCGGCGGCATCGCCAATCACCACGTGCTCTACGGCGCCCACCCCGACTGGATCGGGGTGATCACCCGCGGGCGCAAGCACCTGCTGCCGCTGCGCTACCCGAGCGAGCCGCTGCTGGCCGCCTACAACCACTTCTCCGCCAACGCCTGAGATCGACCCGGCGTCGTCACGATTCCGTCAGACAGGTGTCATAATGCGGGGACCGCCAGGCCGCGCGGCCTGGTGTTCGCCGGTGTCCGCCCCGACCCTGACCCCATGACCGGCATGGACAACCCGCAGGCGACCAGGAGCATCGATGACCAAGCCGACCGCCCCCAGCCCGATCCTGGTACCGGTGGACTTCTCGCCGCACTCGGAGGCCGCGCTGACGTTCGCAGCCGAGCTGGCCACCTGTCGCGAGCGACCACTGCTGATCCTTCACGTCGTCCACGATCCCTTCAGCATGCCCGGCTACTACGGGCGCGCACTGAAGAAGAAGCAGCTCCACCGCATCGAGGACGGCGCCGCCGAGATGTTCGATGAGTTCGTCGCCGCGGTGAGCGCGCGCCACCCCGACCTCGGGCCACTGCAGGGCGCCGAGACCCTGCTGGTCAAGGGCCTGCCGAGCACCCGTATCCTCGAGATCGCCGAGCGCCGAACGGCGCAGCAGATCGTGATGGGCAGCAAGGGGCTGACCGGACTCAGACACCTGCTGATCGGCTCGGTGGCCGAACGCGTGGTCCACCGCGCGACGATCCCGGTGACCATCGTCAAATCTCCCCGCAACCGTACTCCATGAAGCCGACCCCTCCGCCGCCCCCACACCACCATCCCGCCCAGCGTCTGTGGCCACTGCTGATCTGCGCCCTGGGCGCGTTCGCCCTGCCCACCCTCGCCCTGGCCGACGAGGCCGCCGAGACGATCGACTGGACCACCATGGGCATGGGACTGTTCGGCGGTCTGGCGCTGTTCCTCTTCGGCATGGAGCAGATGGCCAACGCGCTCAAGGCGGTCGCCGGCGAGCGCATGAAGGACATCCTCGCCAAGCTCACCGTCAACCGCTTCATGGGCGCGCTCACCGGCGCCTTCGTCACCGCGGTGATCAACTCCTCCTCGGTGACCACGGTGCTGGTGGTCGGCTTCATCAGCGCCGGGCTGATGACCCTGTCGCAGTCGGTCGGGGTGATCATGGGCGCCAACATCGGTTCGACCGTCACCGCCCAGCTGATCGCCTTCCAGGTCACCGAGGCGGCGCTGTTGATGATCGGCGTCGGCTTCACCCTGCAGTTCTTCGCCAAGGGCGAGCGCGCGCGTCACTACGGCGGGATGCTGATGGGGCTGGGGATGGTGTTCTTCGGCATGGGGGTGATGAGCGAGGCGATGGCGCCGCTGCGCAGCTATCAGCCCTTCCTCGATTTCATGACCCGGCTGGAGAACCCGCTGCTCGGCATCCTGGTGGCGGCGGTCTTCACCGGCTTGATCCAGTCCTCGGCGGCGACCACCGGCATCGCCATCGTCATGGCCAGCCAGGGCTTCATCACCCTGCCGACCGGCATCGCCCTGGCCTTCGGCGCCAACATCGGCACCTGTGTCACCGCGCTGCTGGCGGCGATCGGCAAGTCACGCGAGGCGCTGCGCGCGGCGCTGGTGCACGTCATCTTCAATGTCGCCGGGGTGGTGCTCTGGGTCGGTTTCATCGGCGAGCTGTCGCTCCTGGTGCAGGAGATCTCGCCGCGTCACCCCGAGCTCGCCGGCGCCGAGCGTCTCGCCGCCGAGGTGCCCCGCCAGCTGGCCAACGCCCACACCCTGTTCAACATCGCCAACACCCTGATCTTCATCGGCTTCGCCGGTCAGTTCGCACGTCTGGTGGAATGGCTGGTACCGGAGCGCCCGCTCGGCGAGGCGGCGGTGGCGGTGCGCGCCAAGTATCTCGACGACGAGCTGCTCACCACCCCGTCGCTCGCGCTCGACCGGGTACGGCTGGAGATCCTGCACATGGGCGAGTACGTCCAGCGCATGCTCGATCGCAGCATGCCGGCAATCCTCAGCGGCGACAAACAGATGCTGCGCGAGGTCGAGCTGATGGACAACGACGTCGACACCCTGCACGCGCAGATCCTCACCTATCTCGGCAAGATCAGTCGACTGAGTCTCACCGAGCGTCAGACCGGCGAGTTGATGGGGCTGATGGAGGCGGTCAACGACCTCGAGAACATCGGCGACGTGGTCGAGACCAACCTGGTGATGCTCGGCCACCAGCGCATCGACGCCGGGGTCTCGATCAGCACGCCGACCCGTCAGGTCCTCAACGGCTTCCACCACAGCGTCACCCGCGCGGTGACCGCGGCGATCCAGGCGGTGGCGCAGAACAACGAGCTGGCCGCGCGCAGCGTCACCACCATGAAGCAGGAGATCTCGCGCATCGCCGACTCGGCGGCGGTGCACCAGGCACAGCGCCTGGTCGCGCAGGAACCCAAGCGCATCCCCGCCTACACCATCGAGGTCGACATCATCGAGAAGCTCAAGCGCATCTACTACTTCGCCAAGCGCATGGCCAAGACCGTCGAGCAACCGCTCGACGAGGCCGCCTGAGCGTCAATCAGCCAGCCCCGGACAGAGCCGCGGCAGATCCTCGCGGAGGAAGCGGGCGTCGGGCGAGAACAGGTCGTAGTCGGCGAGCGCCGGCAGCGCCACCATCCGCACCGCGGTGATCTCGGGCGAGCGCGGCGCCGCGGCGGCCTCGCGCAGCGGCGCGAAGCCCGCGACCGGGTGGCAGCGGAAATAGAAGTCGAGGCGATAGGGACCGGGCTCCTCGGGGATGAAAGGCACGGCATCGACGCGCAGCAGTTCGATCCCCTCGATGGCGAGACCCAGCTCCTCCTCGACCTCGCGCGCCAGGGTCGCCTCGAGCACGTCGTCCGGCGAGGCCGGCCCACCCGGCGCGGTGGGGCTGCCCGGGATCGACTCCACCGAACCGCCCGGCAGTCCCCAGGCACCGCGACGCCGATAGCTGTGCTCGACCAGCAGCACCTCGGGCGGCGTCACCGTCTCGTCGATCATCACCGCCACCGCACCCACCACCCAGCGGCGCGCGAACACCCCCTTGAGGAATCCGGCCAGGCGCGCCGGGAACAACCGCCACACCCGCAGCGCCAGACGATGCAGCGGCGGGTGTCGTTCGATCCAGTGTGCAAGTCGGGAAAGCATCGGGTCACTCCGCCGAGGTGGAATCCACAGGCTCCAGCAACGCCAGCACCGCGGCGCTGGCACGCGCGCGTACCAACGCGCCGAGGGCCGGATCGGCCTCGCCGCAAAGCATCTCGCACAGCAGGTCGGTCGGCGACTCGAAGTCGCAGTGACCAGCGCCGGCGATGCGTTCGAGCCGCCCCCGAGGGGCCTGGGCATGGACCAGCCCTGCCCCATTGTGTGCATTGCAGCGCCCCGGCTCGCCCTCCAGCCCGACCAGCGGCACGCGCAGCGCCGCGGCCGTGACGCGCCCGAGCCCGGCGGCGTCGACCAGATCCAGGGTGACCACACCACGGGCGCGCGGATCATTGCGCGCGGCCACCAACGCCGCCAGCCCACCGGCCGAGAAGCCGACATAGACCACCCGACGCGCACCGAGCCGATCGGCGACGCCGATCATCGCCAGACCGTTGCGCAGATGGGCGCCGTCCCAGGGGCGTTGCGCGGTGAAGTCGAGGGTCGCGCAATCGACCCCGGCCGCAGCCAGGGTCCGCGCCAGTCCGGCCAGGGTCGACTGCTTGCGCAGGAAACCGTGCCCGAGCACCACCAGATCGCCCGCCCGTGCGCCCGTCCCCGGATAGAGTCGCACCACGGCGTCATCGCCGGCGGCCGTGTCACGAACCGCGCCGGTCCCGGCACAGCCCGCGCTCAACAACGCCGCCAGACAGCACCACAGGAGCAACAATGGAGTACAGGCGAACGTGCGCAAGCGGCGTCCTCGGGATGGGCTCGATGCGGTCAGTTGAACCACAAAGGCATCGGGGACGCAAACCCCGCTCACGCCCTGTCGACGACCGCCGCCTCGAGGCGACGACAGGCCGCGCCATTGCAGCGCACCACTGCGACCCGCAAGTGCGCTAGAAGATGACGGCAATGTCGCCCCCAGGATCGCCGAGCGGAGCCCCGACGATGAACGACCAGCCCCACCCCAGCCCCGATACCGAACGCAGCACGCACTGTCTGGTCTTCGGCGCCAGCGGCTATATCGGCGGCCACCTGGTGCCACTGCTGCGCGCACGCGGCCACCGGGTACGCGCCAGCGCGCGCAACCCGGCGGTGCTCGCGGCGCGCGGCAGGGAGGGCGTCGAGCTGGTCGCGGCCGACGCCCTCGACCCCGCCACCCTGCCCGCCGCGCTCGCCGGGATCGAGGTCGCCTACTATCTGGTGCACTCGATGGCCGCCGGGCGCGGCTTCGCCCGGCTCGACCTGGAGGCGGCGCGCAACTTCGCCGCCGCCGCGGCCGCCGCAGGGGTCGGGCGCATCGTCTATCTCGGCGGGCTGGCGCCGGCGACGGCCACCAGCGAGCACATCGTCTCGCGCCGGCGCACCGGCGAGGTGCTGCGCGAGGGCCCGGTCCCGGTCACCGAGCTGCGCGCCGGGATCATCGTCGGGCCGGGCTCGGCGGCGTTCGAGGTGATGCGCGATTTGGTTTATCATCTGCCGGTGATGATCACCCCGCGCTGGGTGCAGTCCCTGTCGCCACCGATCGCGCTCGATAACCTGCTGTACTATCTCGCGCGCATCCCCTGGGTCGACGCCAGCGCGGGTCGCAGCTTCGATGCCGCGGGCCCACAACAGCTGACCTATGCCGAGATGATGCGCATCCTGGCCGAGACCGCCGGGCGTCGCCCCCCCTGGATCCTCCCGGTCCCGGTCCTCACCCCGGGGCTCTCGGCCTATTGGCTGCGGCTGGTCACCGCGGTGCCGACCGACATCGCCCGCGCCCTCATCGGCGGGCTGCGCCACGACTTCCACGCCGACGACGCCGAGCTGCGCCGCCTGTTGCCGCAACGGCTGCTCGATTTCCGCGAGGCGGTCGCCGCCGCGCTCGACGCCGAACGCCGCACCGCCGTGATCAGCCGCTGGACCGAGGGCGCGCTGGGCGCGCGCCAGCAGCGCCCGGACTACGCCTATTACGCCAAGCGGCTGCGGGTGAGCGCGGAGACCAGCGCCGACCCCGCCGCGCTGTGGCGGCTGCTCGCGGCCATCGGCGGCGACAACCGCTACTACTGCTGCAATGCCCTGTGGTCGCTCCGCGAGTGGTTCGATTGGGCCATCGGCGGCCCCGGGCGCAGCCGCGGCCGGCGTCATCCGCAGCAGCTGCGCGCCGGCGATCGCATCGACCACTGGACGGTGATCGGACTCGAACCGGAGCGACGCCTGACCCTCGGGTTCGGCATGCGCGCCCCCGGGGCGGGTATGATGGAGTTCGAGATCGAGCCGCGCGGCCCCGGTCGCGCCCGGCTCACCACCAGCGGCTACTGGCATCCGGCCGGGGTCTGGGGGTTGCTCTACTGGTACGCGCTGGAACCCATCCACCGTCTGGTATTCAAACGGCTGACCCGCGAGATCTGCCGCCGCGCCGAGCGCGAGACGCCCGGCATCGACGCACTCGCGTCCACTCAAGACAAGAGGTGACAATCACATGGACTCAGGTATCGACTCCTCCATCGCCCGTCCCGAGCAACACAGCACAGACGGCGGTGTCGAGCTGGCACCGGCGCTCGAGGCGCCCGCACACGACCTCGTCACCGAGCACGGTGGCCGCATCCACTACTATGTCGACGGCCCCAGCGGGACGCGCCCGCTGGTGCTGGTGCACAGCGTCAACGCCGCACCCAGCGCCTTCGAGATGAAGCCGCTGTTCGAGCGCTATCGCGGCGAGCGCCGGGTCTATGCCCTCGACCTGCCCGGCTTCGGTCGCTCCGATCGCGGCAACCGCCGCTACTCGCCCGAACTCTACGCCAACGCCCTGGTCGACTTCCTCGACCGGGTGGTCGAGGACGAGGGTGAGATCGACCTGGTCGCCTTCTCGCTCGGCTGCGAGTTCGCCGCCCGCGCCACCGCGCTGCGCCCGCAGCGCATCGGCTCGTTGGTACTGCTCTCGCCCACCGGCTTCAACGCCCGCGCCATGCCCACCGGGGTCGCCGCCGAGCGTGTCCATCGCGCGCTCAGCATCCCCGGACTCAACGACGGCCTGTTCCGGCTGCTGACCTCGCGCCCGAGCATCAAGTACTTCTATCGTCAGGCCTTCGCCGGTCCGACCCCGCCCGAGATGGTCGACTACGCCTACGCCACCTCCCACCAGCCGGGGGCCAAGTACGCGCCGCTCTACTTCCTCTCCGGGCAGCTGTTCACCCCCGAGGCCGGCGAGCGCCTCTACGACTCGCTCACCCAGCCGGTGCTGGTGCTCTACGATCGCGACCCCAATATCGACTTCCACGAGTTGCCCGACTTCCTCTGCCGTCATGACAATTGGCGCGCCGAGCGCATCGCGCCGACCCGTGGCATGCCGCAGTGGGACCGGCCCGCCGAGACCACCGCGGCCATCGACCGCTTCTGGTCCGAGCGGTCCGCCGGCTGACGGCCCCGACACCGCCCTGACACCAACGCCGGCGCGCCCGCGCGCGCCGTGCACTCAATCCCGGTCCATCGATCTATCCCATGCTTGCACCGCTCCAACGCCTCGAGCAGCTCAAGGCTCGCGTTCGCGAGGCGATCGCCACTCCTGCATTCACCCGCGCGCACGGACTCGTCTCGCTCGCCCTCGAGCTGCCCCAGCCGCTCCATGCCGCTCCCGAGCTCTCCGGCCCGCGCTTCCAGTTCGCCCACAACCATCGCGGCGAGCTGCGCGCCGGCTACGGCATCGCCGCCGAGTGGCGGGCCGAGGGCGAGCAGCGGTTGCAGCAACTGCGCCAACGGGCGCGCGCCACCGCCCCCGACTGGCACCAGCTCGACCCCGACGAGACCGGACTCGGCGGCTTCGCCATGCTCGGCTTCGCCGCCACCCCCGAGCCGACCACCACGCCCGGCGCCTCCGACCTGCCCAACGCCGTCTACTGGATCCCCGAGGTCGCACTCAACACCACCAACGAGCAATCGGCGCTGATCCTCACCGCCCGCCTGCCGGTCGAGCCCGAGGCCCTGCTGGCGCGCTGGGATGACTGGCTGGAGCGACTGGTCCCGCTGCTCGCGCAACCGGCACGCACCCCGCAGACCCCGGCCACGCTCGAACGCGGTCCCAGCGAGCCGGCGCTCGAGCCCTGGCGCGACCTGGTGCTCGCCGCGCTCGACGCCATCGAGCGTGACGGCCCGCTGGAGAAACTGGTGCTGTGCCGGCGCCAGCGGCTGCAAGGGCACCGCCGCTTCGACCTCGACCGGCTCAACGACGCCCTGGCCTATCTCTTCCCCTCCTGTCAGGTGATCAACGTCCGTCACCGCGAGAGCTGTTTCGTCGCCGCCACCCCCGAGCGGCTGTTCACCCTGCGCGGTCGCCGGGTCGAGGCCGACGCCATCGCCGGCACCGCCTGCCGCGCCGCCGACGCCGCGCGCGACGCGGCACTCACCGTCGAGCTGCTCGGCTGCGCCAAGAACCTGCACGAGCACCAGGTGGTGGTCGAGGCGGTGCGCGCCGCGCTCGAGCGCTGCTGCGAGCGGATCGAGCCGATCGATGGTCCGCAGGTGATGCAGCTCAACAACGCTCAGCACCTGTGGAGCCTGGTGCGCGGCGAGATCGATGCCGAGGGCGATGTCTTCAGCCTCGCCGAACTGCTCCATCCCACCCCGGCGACCAACGGCCAGCCGCGGCGCGACGCCCACGACTGGCTGCGGCGCAACGAACCCTTCGAGCGCGATTGGTACACCGGCGCGGCCGGCATCGTCGAGCCCGATCTCAGCGGCGAGCTGTGGGTGCTGCTGCGCTGTGCCCGCGTCGCCGGTGACACCGCCGAGCTCTATGCCGGGGCCGGCATCGTCCCCGGTTCCGACCCGGTCAGCGAGTGGGAGGAGATCGACCACAAGCTCGCGGCCATGTCCACCGCGCTGCAGTTCGCCTGAGGTGTCCGTGATGACCGATCAGGGAACGCGCAACCTGAACTGGTGCGCGGCACTGCTCGACGGGCTGATCGCCGGCGGCGTCGCCACCCTGGTGCTGTCGCCGGGCTCGCGCTCGACCCCGGTGATCCTCGCCGCGCAGCGCCGTGCCGAACTCGCCATCGAGCCGATCCTCGACGAGCGCAGCGCCGCCTTCTACGCCCTCGGCCTGGCCACTGCGGCGAACCGTCCGGTGGCGCTGCTCGCCACCTCGGGGAGCGCACCGGCGCACTGGCTGCCGGCGGTGATCGAGGCCGCCCAGTCCGGCCGACCGCTGGTGCTGATCTCGGCCGACCGTCCGCCCGAGCTGCGCGGCTGGGGGGCCAACCAGACCATCGAGCAGGGGGAGCTGTTCGTGCCCTTCGCGCGCGAGTGCCACGACCCCGGCCCGGCCACCGACGACCCGGCGGCGCTGAAGATGATGCGCGCGCTCGGCGCACGCGCCGCCGCCGTCGCGCGCGGCCCGCACCCCGGTCCGGTACACATCAACCTGCCGCTGCGCGAGCCATTGGTACCCGAGGAGACGCTGGCGCCACCGGCCGCGCAACACAGACCAACGCCGCCGCCGCCACCGGCGGCCTGGCACGGCGGCGCCCCCGACCCGCACCGCGCCGAGCAGGCGCGCGCGCTGCTGCGCGGACGCGGGCTGATCTGCTGCGGCCCCGACGCCGCCCGGCCGGGGCTCGCGCCGCGACTCTGGCAACTCGCCGAGCACCTCGGCGTCCCGGTGCTCTGCGACCCGCTCTCGGGGCTGCGCTTCGGACCCGGCAGCCCCGCGCGCATCGCCCGCTACGACGGCTTCCTGCGCAACCCCGGGGCGCGCGCGCAGCTGCGCCCGGACTGGGTGATCGCACTCGGTCGCGCGCCGGTCTCCAAGACCCTGCTCGGCTGGCTCGCCGACGTCCCCACCCTGCGCATCGACCCGGCGGCGCGCTGGAGCGACCCCAACCACGACGTCGCCCTGCTGCTCGACGCCGACCCGGCGGCCTGCTGCGACTGGCTCGCCGAGCGGCTCGACCCCGCCCCACGCGACTGGCTGGCGCACTGGCAACAGGCCGAGCGTCGGGTCGAGGCGATCGCCGCCGAGCATCTGGCCGAGTCGCCCTGGTGCGAACCACAGCTGCTCGCCACCCTGCTCGCGCACATCGACCCCGGCGCCGGGCTGTTCAGCGCCAACTCGATGCCGATCCGCCAGCTCGACACCTGGGCCGGGGCGCGCGCCACCCCGCTGCGCCTGTTCTGCAACCGCGGCGCCAGCGGCATCGACGGCCAGGCCTCGACGCTCGCCGGACTCAACGCCGCCGGGGTGCCCTGTCACGGCCTGCTCGGCGACCTGTCGCTGCTCCACGACCTCTCCGGACTGCAACTGCTGCAGCGACTCGACCGTCCCTGCGTGGTGCTCAATAATGGTGGCGGTCGCATCTTCGACTATCTCCCGCAGCAGGGCGTTGAGGGCTTCGAGCGGCTCTGGCGCACCCCGCCACCGCTCGACATCGGCGCCGTGGCGCGCGCTCACGGGCTCACCCATCACGCCGTCACCGGCGCGGCCGAGTTCGCCGCCAGCCTCGCCCGCGAGGACGCCGCCGGGATCATCGAGGTGCGGATCGACGCCGAGCGCAGCCGCGCCGTGCACCAGACCTTCTGGAGCCGGTTGCACGAGGACACCCGCTTGTTCGAGTGACGCCCACGGGCGTCCGTCGGCACGGGCGGGAGGCCCGGCCCTGGGCCGGCGCCACCGGCCCCGTTTCGCGGTGTCGCGACGACCAGGAGGCCGTCCCGACACCCTGTACAGTCACATCAGAGGTCCTACACAGGTGGAGCCAGACAACCCCAACCAGTCCGTCCAACTGCCCGCTCCGAGCGCGGCCGACCCGAGCCGTCCGATCGCCTGGGAGACCCCGGCCGGCGCGCCCGAGTACCAGGACATCCTCTACCATCAGGCCGAGCGTATCGCGCGCATCACCATCAACCGCCCCGAGGTGCGCAACGCCTTCCGTCCGCAGACGGTGCGCGAGCTGATCGACGCCTTCCGCCGCGCCCATCTCGACCCCAAGGTCGGGGTGATCGTGCTCACCGGCGCCGGTGACCTCGCCTTCTGCTCCGGCGGCGATCAGCGCATCCGTGGCCACGAGGGCTATCGCGACGAGGCCGGGGTCGAGCACCTCAACGTACTCGAGCTGCAGCGCCAGGTCCGCACCCTGCCCAAGCCGGTGGTGGCCATGGTCGCCGGCTACGCGATCGGCGGCGGTCACGTGCTGCACCTGATCTGCGATCTCAGCATCGCCGCCGACAACGCCCGTTTCGGCCAGACCGGACCACGTGTGGGCAGCTTCGACGGCGGCTTCGGCGCCGGCATCATGGCGCGCACCGTGGGGCTGAAGAAGGCCAAGGAGATCTGGTTCCTGTGTCGTCAGTACGACGCCGCCGAGGCGCTCGACATGGGCCTGGTCAACACCGTGGTGCCGCTCGCCGAGCTCGAACGCACCACCGTCGAGTGGTGCCGACGCATGCTCCAGCTCTCGCCCACCGCGCTGCGCATCCTCAAGGCCTCGTTCAACGCCGACACCGACGGCATGGCCGGTATCCAGGAACTGGCGGGCAACGCCACCGCGCTCTTCTACACCACCGAGGAGGGGCAGGAGGGCCGCAACGCCTTCCTCGACAAGCGCGACCCCGACTTCAGCCGCTTCCCCTGGCGCCCCTGACGTGAGCGCCACGCACTCGCCCCTGGTGCGCTGGATCCTCGCGGCCCGGCCCAAGACCCTACCGATGGCCTTGGCGCCGGTGATCGCGGGCATCGCCCTGGCGGTGGCACAGACCGGGCGGCTCGCGCCGTTCACCGCGCTCTGTACCCTGCTCGCGGCGATGGCCATCCAGATCGGCACCAACCTGCACAACGATGCCGTCGACTTCGAGCGCGGCACCGACGGTCCCGACCGACTCGGACCGGCGCGCGCCAGCGCCGAGGGCTGGTTCAGCGCGCGTCAGGTGCGCCTGGCCGCGCACCTGGCCTTCGCCCTTGCATTCGTCCTCGGCATCGCCCTGCTGTGGCGCGGCGGCTGGCCGATCCTGGTGATCGGCCTGGCCTCGCTGGTCGCCGGCTACGCCTATACCAGCGGCCCGCGACCGATCGCCTACGGCCCCTTCGGCGAACTCTACGTGCTGCTGTTCTTCGGCCTCGCGGCGGTCGGCGGCACCTACTACCTGCAGACCCTGAGCTTCGGCTGGACGCCGCTGCTGGTGGGGCTGGCGCTGGGGCTGCCGGCGGCGGCGGTGCTGGTGATCAACAACTATCGCGACCTCGACAGCGATCGGCGCGCCGGGCGGCGCACCCTCTGTCACTATCTCGGTCGGCCCCGGGCGCGGCTGCTCTACACCCTGCTGCTGGTGCTGCCGGTGCCCATCCTGCTGCTCGCCGGGATACCGGCCAACCCCTGGCCGCTGCTCGCCGCGCTGCCGCTGGCGCTGGCGCTGGCGGCAAACCTGCTGCGCGGTGCCGAGGGACGTGCGCTCAACCAGCAGCTGGCGCGCACCGCGCTCTACCAGAGCGCGCTGACCCTGCTGCTGGTGGTGGCGCTGGCGCTCTAGGGCGATGAGCGTCGCGCTGCGCATCACCCCCTACGCCCTGGCGCTGGCGCGCGACTGGACCAGCGCCCGCGGCGGCTTCGCCCAACGCCGCGGCTGGCTGGTCAGGGCCAGCGCCGGCGGCGTCAGCGGCTGGGGCGACTGCGCGCCGCTGCCGGCGGCCGGGACCGAGTCACCGGACGTCGCCGAGACCGCGCTCGCGCGGGTGCTCGGGGCGGCCGGCGCACTCGGCGCCGAGGCGCTGCTCGACCGACTCGAGGCCCTGACCCTCGCCGCCCCGGCGGCGCGACACGGGGTCGAGAGCGCCCTGCTCGATCTGATCGCACGGCGGCGCGGGCTGACGCTGCGCGCCCTGCTCGCCCCCGAGGCCCCGACACGGGTCGCGGTCAACGCCGTGCTCGGCGCACTCGGCGACGATCCGGCCAGCGCACTCAGCGCGGCCGCGGCGCGCGGCGCGCGGGTGTTCAAGCTCAAGCTCGGGGTCGCGGAACCGCGTACCGAGCGCGCGCGACTCCGCGTGCTCGCCCGCCACCTGCCGCCAGAGACACAGCTGCGGCTCGACGCCAACGGCGCCTGGGACGCGGCCACCGCCGCGACCATGATCGAGACCTGTCGCGCGCTGCCGGTCGAATCGCTCGAAGAGCCGCTGCGCGAGCCCGACACCGCGACCCTCGCCGCGCTGCAGGCGCGCGCGCCCTTCGCCCTGGCGCTCGACGAGTCGCTCGCCGGGCCGCTCGCCGGGCTCGCCCCGGAGCGGCTCGGGGTGCGCCGAGTGGTGCTCAAGCCCGCCGTCCTCGGCGGCCCGCGCGCCACCCGGGCGCTCGCCGATCGGGCCCGCGCCGCCGGGCTCGAGGTGGTGCTCACCAGCGTGGTCGAGAGCGCCGCCGGGCTGTGGGTCGACGCCCAGCTCGCCGCCGCGCTGGCGCCGACGCAGACCCACGGGCTCGATACCGCCGCCTGGCTCGCCGAGGACCTCGGGGTCGCGCCCTCTCCGCGCGAGGGCGTCATCGCCCTCCCCGACACGCCGGGCTCGGGCTTCACCCCCTTCCCCGCCCAGGCACCCTGAGCCGATGGCACTGGAGTCGCTGACCGACCCGACGCGCTGGCCGGTGGTGCGGGTCGCGCTGCATGCCGGGTTGCTGCTCGCCCTCGCCTATCTGCTCCAACGCATCCGCGACCTCCACCCGCAGTTGCCGATGCGCCAGCTGGCGCGCGGCAAGGGCGGCGAGCGGCGCGCACTGCTGGTGCTGATCCTGCTCTTCGCGGTGGTGCTGCTGCACCAGGCGAGCTGGCAGCTCACCGGGATGCTGCGCCCGCAGTTCATGGCCTTCATGCAGCTCTACGACCGCCGCGACTTCAACCCGGCGCACCGGCTGCGCCGCGGGCGTATCCTCGATCGCAACGGCGAGGTGCTGGTCTACAGCGAGGAGCAGGCCGGCCAGGTCCGGCGTCACTACCGCGACGGACCGGTGTTCGGCCATGTCGTCGGCTATCGACACCCGCGCTTCGGCGCCACCGGGCTGGAGGCGGTGGCCAGCGTCCATCTCGACGGCGGCACCCCGTTGCGGCTCGCCGACTGGGGCCGGGTCGGGCGTCAGGTGCTGACCCAGGACGAGCACCCGCGCGGCCACGATCTCTGGCTCACCCTCAATGCCGAGCTGCAACGCCACGCCGTCGCCCTGCTCGGCGCGCGCCGCGGCGCGGTGGTGATGCTGCGCCCGCAGGACGGCGCGCTGCTGGTGCTGGCGAGCACCCCGGGGTTCGACCCCGAGCGCATCGCCGCCACCCTCGGCGGCGCCGAGGACGCCGCCGCGCCC
This sequence comes from Marichromatium sp. PS1, assembly GCF_041155115.1. Taxonomy (NCBI): domain Bacteria; kingdom Pseudomonadati; phylum Pseudomonadota; class Gammaproteobacteria; order Chromatiales; family Chromatiaceae; genus Marichromatium; species Marichromatium sp. PS1. The sequence goes on along the minus strand of NZ_BAAFHB010000002.1, from coordinate 857,879 downwards.
CTGCTCAACCGCGCCACCCAGGGGCTCTATCCACCGGGCTCGACCTTCAAGGTGGTGATGGCCGCGCTCGCGCTCGAGCACGGCTTCAACACCACCATCGACTGTCCGCCCGAGGGCTTCACCACCTCGGCGCGCTATCCCCGCATCCGCGACCACGAGTACTACGAGGCGCGCGAGCACGGCACGCAGTGGCGCGGTCACGGCGCGATCGGGCTCGGCACGGCGCTGACGCGCTCCTCCAACGTGTTCTTCGCCAAGCTCGGCGTCGGCTATGGTCACGCCGCCTTCTATGCCCTCGCCGACCGGCTCCATGCCAACCGGCCGATCGTGCTCCACCACAGCGCCCACGGACGCTACACCATGCAGACCCTGCGACTGCCCCGACTCGACCCCGATGACCGCTACGGGCTGGCGCAGATGTCGCTCGGCCAGGGCGCGCTGCTGATGAGCCCGGCGCAGCTCGCGCTGATCGGCGCGGCGGTGGGCAACCAGGGGGTGGCGATGCGCCCCCGGCTGCTGCGCGACCAGCCGCCCGAGGCGCTCGGCCACTTCTTCTCGCCGACGACCAGCGCGGCGCTGCTACCGCTGCTGCGCGCGGTGGTCACCGAGGGTACGGCGCGCGCGATCGACGACCCGGCGCTGCGCATCGCCGGCAAGACCGGCACCGCGCAGCACGCCCAGGGCCGGGCGCACAGCTGGTTTCTCGGTCTCGCACCGGCCGAGCGCCCGACCCTGGCCGTCGCCGTGCTGGTCGAGCGCGGCGGCTATGGCGCGGTGGCCGCCGCGCCGATCGCCCGCGCGCTCATCGAGCAGGCCGCCCGCCGGGGGTTGCTGCGATGAGCGCGCCGCCACCCGATCTGCGCGCGGCCTGGGCGCTGCGGGCCCCGGAGCGCGAACTGCTCGCCTGGGGGCTGCTGTGCGTCGGGCTCGGTTTCGCCATGGCGATCGGCAGCGCACAGGCCGCCGGCGCACGGCTCGGCGCCGAGGTGCTGGTCGCCCCGGCGCTGCTGCTCGGCTGCGTGGTGGTGATCCATCTCGGTCTGGTGGCGCTGCGCTGTCGCGGCGATCAGCTGCTCACCGCCTGTATCGCCCTGCTCGCCGGCTTCGGGCTGCTGGTGCGCTATCGCATGGGCGCCTTCGATCCGGGCGATCCGACCGACCCCGGGCTCTACGCCCTGCCGCTCGGCATGACGGCGATGCTCGTCACCTGCGCCCTGGCGATGCGCGGGCGCCATGTCCGGCTCGCCACCGCCGGCTGGCTGTGGGCGGCGCTGTCGCTGGCGCTGGTCGTCGTGGTGCTGGCGCTCGGGCAGCGCTTTCGCGGCGCGGTCTACGGTGTCGGGCTGGTGACGCCGACGGAACTCCTGAAGATCACCGCGGTGGTGTTCATGGCCTGGTTCGTTGACCGGCATGCCAAGGCGCTCGGCGAGTGGCGCGGACCCGGGTCGATCTGGCCGCCGCTGCGCGCGCTCTGGCCGTTGGTGGGGTTCTGGGCGGCGCTCGCGGCGCTGCTGCTGTGGCAGCGCGATCTCGGCATGCTCGCGGTGCTGGCGACGGTGCAGCTGGTGGTGCTGGTCGCCGGCAGCGGGCGACGCGGCTATCTGTGGTGGGGGCTGGGGCTCGGGGGCACGCTCGGCGCGGCGGCGCTGGGGCTGTTCGCCCACGGTCAGCGCCGACTGGCCGCCTGGCTCGATCCCTTCGCCGATCCCACCGGGGCGAGCTGGCAGATCCTCCAGGGGCTCTCGGGGATGTATTCGGGCGGACTGTGGGGCGAGGGGCTGGGCGCAGGCAATCCGGAGTACACCCCGATCGCCCAGTCGGACTTCATCTATGCGGTGATCGGCGAGGAGTTCGGCTTCGTCGGCTGCGTGCTGCTGGTGGTCTTCGTGCTGATCCTGCTGTGGCGCGGGTTGCTCGTCGCCGAGCGCACCCGCGACCGCTTCGGTCGTCTGCTCGGACTCGGGCTGGTCAGCGCCCTGGCCTGCCAGACCCTGCTCAATCTCGGCGGCGTGACCAAGCTCATCCCGCTGACCGGGATCACCCTGCCGCTGATCAGCCAGGGCGGCACCAGCCTGGTGACCGTGCTGGTGATGCTGGGGCTGGTGCTGGCGCTCTCCGACGGCCCGGCGCCGCGCGCATCCGGCGCGCGGCGGCAGCCGAGACGATCAGCGCAACGGGGCGCTCAGCGCCCGGATCAGACCCAGTAGACGCTGCGGGTCATCAGCCGCGAGCCCCAACGCATCATCCGCCGCACCGGAGCGGGCAGCTCGGCGCCGCCGGCAGCGCGCGCGACCTGGGCGTGATGGATCTCGTCGGCGCGCATCTGCTCGAGGATGGCGCGACTCTTCTCGTCCTGTAGCGGGATCTGTTCGAGATGATCGTCGAGATGGTGTTCGACCTGACGCTCGGTCTCGACCACGAAGCCGAGACTCCACTTGTCGCCGACGATCCCGGCGGCCGCACCGAGCCCGAAGGCGCCGGCATACCACAGCGGATTGAGCAGGCTCTTGCGGTCGTCGAGTTCGCGCAGCCGAGTCTCGCACCAGGCGAGGTGGTCGTTCTCCTCCTGCGCCGAACGCTCCAGCCGGTGGCGGGTCTCGGGCAACCGCGCGGTGAGCGCCTGGCCCTGGTAGAGGGCCTGGGCGCAGACCTCGCCGGTATGGTTGATGCGCATCAACCGGGCGACATGGCGGCGCTGATCGCTGCCGAGATCGCCCTCGCCGAGACCGGCCGCGGGGTTGGGGCGCTCGGTCTGCGGTGGCCGACCGAACAGGGTGCGCAGGGCGCGATCGCCCTGGATCAGCAAGGCATCGAGCGGGGTGTAGTGACGAGTGCTCATGGTCTCCTGGGTCCGTGTTGACAGGGCGCGGCGCGCGCGACGGCGTCCACGCCATCGGTGATGGGGCGATATCGGGTCGTGTACGGCGGATTTCATGTGTCCGGCAGGGGCTCGAGCTGGCGCGCGAGCAGCTCGACCGGATGCTCGACGGCGATCTCCAGCCCCGCCTCGCGCAGCGAGGCGGCGAGCTGCAGGGCACAGCCGAGGTTGGTGGTGACGATCAGCTCGGGGGCGGCGGCGCGGATCGCCGCGAGCTGATCGGCGAACAGCGCCTGCGCCATCCCCGGGCGTTCGAGCATGTAGGTGCCGGCGGCGCCGCAACAGCTCGCCTGTTCACCGAGCCCGATCAGCACCACCCCGGGGATGCGCCCGAGCAACCGGTGCACCGCGGCGTTGCCGCCGAGCAGGGTGCGATGGGTGCAGGGCTCGTGGACCAGCACCCGCAGCGACGTCGGGCGCAGACGCAGCGCCTCGGGCCAGGCCAGGCCATCGAGATAGGCGCACAGCTCGGTGGTCCCGGCGAGCCCCGGGTGCTCGCGCAGCTCGCCGACACAGGCGCTGGAGAAGCCGACCAGGGTGCGCCCGGCGTGCACCTCGGCGACCCGCTCGCGGCGTCGGTCGGCGGCATCGGGGTGACCGGCGTGACGCAGCAGCGCCCCGCAGCACAGCGATTCGTCGGCGATCCGGGTCTGTACCCCGAGCCGGGCGAGCAGCGCCCGCGCGGCCATCACCGCACCGCCCTGCAACCCCTCCTGGGTACAGCCGACAAACAGCTCGACCGCGTCACCGGCCAGCGTGACCGATGGCACGGCAGGGGCCGGCGACGGCGTCCCGATCACCCGAGCGAGGCGCAGATAGACGGCCAGTCGCGACGGGGCGAGCCGACCCAGCCAGGCCAGCGCCCCGGCCCCGCGCAGCCGCGCGAGCAGTCCGACGAGCCGACGCACCTGCACGGCATCCGAGACCGTCTCCAGGCGCCGGCGCGACCACCAGCGCCGCCAGCGCGGGCGCTGCGCCTGATGGCGCGCGCGGGCGCCATCGATCAGCCGACCGTAGGCGACCAGCGAGGGACAGGCGCGCTCGCAGGCGCGACATCCCAGACAACCGTCGAGATGGGCGGCCAGCGCCGTGTCCCACACCAGCTGGCCGCTCGCCCAACCCTGGATCAGGGCGATGCGCCCGCGCGGCGAGTCGCCCTCGTCACGGGTCTGGGCATAGGTCGGGCAGTGCGGCAGACAGAGCCCGCACTTGACGCATTGATCGGCGAGCCGGAGCAACTCCAGGGCCGCCGGGTCGAAAGAAGAAGTCTGGCTGAGGGCGGTATTCAAGGCATTCGAACTCTGAGCGGGCTGGGGCGGTCCGGGCGCGAACGGTCGGGAGCCTTCGCTCCGTGCTACCCTGGGCAACCGGGCCAAGCATTGGATCAGGACCTTCTGACAGCGACGATGACCTACTATCGCCATCATGTCTTCTTCTGCACCAACGCCCGCAGCGACGGACGCCAGAGCTGCGATCAGTGTGGCGCCCTGGAGATGCGCAACCATCTCAAGCAGCGCGCCAAGGCACTGGGGCTGACCGGACCGGGCGGGGTGCAGATCAGCACCGCCGGCTGCCTGGGGCGTTGCGAGCTGGGTCCGGTGATCGTGGTCTATCCAGAGGGAGTCTGGTACACTTTCGTGGATCAGGAGGATATCGAGGAGATCCTCCAGTCTCATCTGCTCGCCGGCAAGCACGTTGACCGCTTGAAGTTGCCCGGCTGAACGGACCCGCAGCACAGATCGCACCCGATGATACAACGGGGGGTTGCGCTCGCGAAACCGATCGCGTACCATCCCCGGTCTTTCTCGACGCAGATAACGAATTCACGGACCGCGCGCCGTTCTGTTGCGCGTGGACTTCCCGGAGCGAAGGACATGACAACGACTGTTAGCGCCAAACCCGCAGAGGTTCGCCGCGCCTGGTACCTGATCGACGCCGAAGGCAAGACACTCGGCCGGCTCGCCAGCGAACTGGCGTTGCGCCTTCGCGGCAAGCACAAACCGCAATACACCCCGCACGTCGATACCGGTGATTATCTGGTGGTCGTCAACGCGGACAAGATTCGCGTGACCGGCAACAAGATGCAGGACAAGATGTACTACCGTCACACGGGGTATGTCGGTAACCTGAAGTCGACCAGCCTCGAAAAGCTGCTCGAGACCGCCCCTGAGCGTGCCATCCAGCTCGCAGTCAAGGGGATGCTGCCGCGCGGTCCGCTGGGACGCGCCATGTTCCGCAAGCTGCGTGTCTACGCCGGTCCGAATCACGAACACCAGGCGCAGCAGCCTCAGCCCCTCGAGCTCAACGTTTAGGAATCAGACGCATGTCGGAGACGCAACACGCTATTGGTCGCCGCAAGACGTCCGCCGCACGAGTTTTCTTGACGGCAGGCGCTGGCAACATCACGATCAACGGTCGTCCGATCGACCAGTTCTTCGGTCGCGAGACTGCCCGTATGGTGGTCCGTCAGCCGCTCGAGACCGCCGAGCTGGCCGACAAGATCGATGTCAACGTCACCGTCAAGGGTGGCGGCAACACTGGGCAGGCCGGCGCCATCCGCCTCGGCATCGCCCGCGCACTGACCGAGTACGACGAGACCCTGCGTTCTCCGATGCGTCGCGCTGGCTTCCTGACCCGCGATGCCCGTGAGGTCGAGCGCAAGAAGGTCGGTCTGCACAAGGCGCGCAAGCGTCCGCAGTTCTCGAAGCGTTAAAACTTCGGGGTTGTCACGGTATGTCGGAGTCGCTATAATTCTCCGACATATCGCGGCAAGCGATATTGGGGGATCGTCTAGCGGCAGGACTACGGACTCTGACTCCGTCAACCTAGGTTCGAATCCTAGTCCCCCAGCCATACTCCAGGAAAAGGTCCGAGCCCTCAGGGTTCGGGCCTTTTTCTTTATCCCCCTCCCCGCCTCATCCTTGTCCCGATATCGGGTCTTGACACAGATGTACCCTTTTCACAACAAGCGATGCCCGATCGCTCCCAGGGTGCTCGAATTACAGCCGATACGCGACCGGCTCGAAACGGCCCGCTCGATGCATTCGTAAAAACCGCATCGACAGCAGGGCCGTGCAATCATCCGATAAACTTTTGGGGGATGCACTCAGCCGTCCGACCAAGCGCTAGCGATGCAAAAAAGAGACACTTTTTAATGGGTGTGTCTTTTTCCCGTCCAATCTGTTGCAAAACACCATGCCCTCCTCTATAGTTCACTTCGCAAAGCATGATTGCGCTCGGTTTCTGCAGTCTGTCTGACAAATTCACAACAGCGGAGAACATCATGAACAAGAAACTCATCACCCTGGCGGTCGCCACCGCCATGGCCGCTCCGGCCGCTGCGATGGCTGAGGCTGTCCTCTACGGCAAGCTGCACATGTCGATTGACTATGCAGACGTCGAGGCAACCGCCATCGATCCCGTCACCGGCGAGAGCGTCGGCTTCAAGGGCTGGGGCCTGAACGGCGGCGGCGATCTGCCTGGTGCTGGCCGCGCCAACCGCATCGGCGTGAAGGGCTCGGAGGATCTGGGTAACGGTCTGAAGGCCATCTACCAGGTCGAGTTCGGCGTGCGCATGACCGAGGAAGGCTACGGCAACGCCGCTTCCGGCGCCAACGACACCATCACCATGCGTAACAGCTTCGTCGGTCTCGCCGGCAACTGGGGTACCTTCCTCGTCGGTCGTCACGACAGCCCGATGAAGATCTCCACCGGCAAGCTCGACCTGTTCAGCGACACCATGGCTGACTACAACGGTACCATCGGCTTCGACGATAACCGTTTCGACAACGCCATCGCCTACATCAGCCCGAGCTTCAGCGGCTTCCAGCTGGCCGCCGCGACCCACGCTGGTGGCGGCTCGACCCTGGGCTTCGGTGAGAACGTCAACGCCGACAGCCTCGCCGAGGGTTACTCGCTGGCCGGTATCTACTCCAACGGCCCGTTCTACGCCGCTCTCTCCTACGAGTCGATCGGCAACGAGCTGTTCATGGACTCCGCTGACAGCCTGACCGGCAAGAACATCGTCCTGCCCAACGGCCGCGTCGTCGCCAACCCGGGCTACGTCGAGGACGACTACACCAAGTGGCGTGCCGGCCTCGGTCTCCTCGACTGGAACGGCTTCACCCTGGCCGCCGTCTACGAGAACCAGGACTTCGGCGATCCGTCGGCTGACCTGTGGCAGATCCAGGCCGGTTATGCCTTCGGCAACAACCAGGTCAAGGCCATGTACGGCGCCAACTCCTATGACCTCGGCGTGAACAACGTCGACGACATCGACGCCGACGCCTGGGCCATCGCCTTCGACCACAACTTCAGCAAGCGCACCAAGGCGTACGTGCTGTACACCCAGGTCGACAGCGATCTCGACGTCGAGGACTGGGACGGCTTCTCGGTCGGCATGATCCACAGCTTCTAAGCCTCGCGCTCTAGAACCGTGGAACGAAAAACGGGGCCAGCGGCCCCGTTTTTCTTTGCCCGGAAAAAAGACGACCGGCGTCCGCTCCAGGCGTGCGACCGACCGAGGATCAACCCGCCACGGTCAACGTCCGTGCACCCTCGGCAGAGCCGAGGATCAGCACATCGGCCGGACGCTGGGCGAAGATCCCCACCGTCACCACCCCGGCGATGGCATTGATCTGTTGCTCCAGCGCCACCGGATCCTGGATCTCGAGATGATGGACGTCGAGGATCAGGTTGCCGTTGTCGGTGACGAAGCCATCACGCCACACCGGCGTCCCGCCCAGCTCGACCAGCGCACGCGCGACATGGCTGCGCGCCATCGGGATCACCTCCACCGGCAGCGGAAAGGCGCCCAGCACATCGACCAGCTTGCTCTCGTCGGCGATGCAGACGAAGCGCTTGCTCGCCGCGGCGACGATCTTCTCGCGCGTCAGCGCGCCACCGCCACCCTTGATCAGCTGCAGGCGCGCGTTCGACTCGTCGGCGCCATCGACATAGAGCGTCAGCTCGCCGGTGGCATTGAGGTCGAACACCGGGATACCGTGCGCCTTCAGCCGCTCGGTCGAGGCCTCGGAGCTCGACACCGCCCCCTCGATCTGCCCCTTGATGCCGGCCAGCGCATCGATGAAATGGTTGACGGTCGAGCCCGTCCCCACCCCGATCACACCGCCCTCGACATAGGCCAACGCGGCCTCGGCCGCCTGGCGCTTCATCGCGTCCTGGTCCATCTCACTCCTCCGCATGGGACTCTCTGGCTGACGAACACGCCGAGGGACTCGGCGTGATGACACGGCCGGCACGGCCGCGGGCGGCCATCATAGCAACCGCGCCGGGGCGTCGCTGCGCTAACATGGAGCGGCAACGCTATCCCCGGAGTCCTCCATGCCCACACACTACATCGAGCGCATCCTCCGCGCCCGCGTCTACGACGTCGCCTGCGAAACCCCGCTGACCAAGGCACCGCTGCTCTCCGCCCGACTCGACAACGCCGTCTATCTCAAGCGCGAGGACCTGCAGCCGGTGTTCTCGTTCAAGCTGCGCGGGGCCTACAACAAGCTCGTCGGACTCGACGCCGAGGCGCGTGCGCGCGGGGTGATCGCCGCCAGCGCCGGCAACCACGCCCAGGGCGTCGCCCTCGGCGCCAAGCGCCTGGGGATCACCGCCACCATCGTGATGCCGCGCACCACCCCGGCGATCAAGGTCGGCGCGGTGCGCCGCCTCGGCGCCAAGGCGGTGCTCCACGGCGACTCCTATGACGAGGCCTATGCCCATGCCATGGCGCTGGTCGAGGCGCAGGGGCTGACCTTCATCCATCCCTTCGACGACCCCGAGGTGATCGCCGGCCAGGGCACCATCGGCATGGAGATCCTGCGCCAGCACCCGACCCCACCCGACGCCATCTTCGTCCCGGTCGGCGGCGGTGGGCTGATCGCCGGGATCGCCGCCTATGTGAAGTGGCTCTATCCTCAGGTGCGGATCATCGGCGTCGAGCCCGAGGAAGCGCCGACCCTGTACCAGGCACTCGCCGCCGGCGCCCCAGTCGAGCTCGAACGGGTCGGGCTGTTCGCCGACGGGGTCGCGGTCAGGCGCATCGGCGAGGAGACCTTCCGCATCGCCCGTGAGCACGTCGACGAGGTGGTGCTGGTGAGCACCGACGAACTCTGCGCCGCGGTCAAGGACATCTTCGACGACACCCGCGGCATCGCCGAGCCGGCCGGGGCGCTCGCGGTGGCGGGGATGAAGCGCTATGTCGCCACCCACGACATCCGCGACCAGCAGCTGGTGGCCATCGAGAGCGGCGCCAACGTCAACTTCGACCGCCTGCGCCATGTCGCCGAGCGTGCCGAACTCGGCGAACGGCGCGAGGCCCTGCTCGCCGTCGCCATCCCCGAGCGGCCGGGCAGCTTCCTCGCCTTCTGCAAGCTGCTCGGCAGGCGCCAGATCACCGAGTTCAACTATCGCTATGCCGATGCCCGTCAGGCCCAGGTCTTCGTCGGGGTCGAGCTGAGTCGGGGCCAGTCCGAGCGCGAGGAGCTGACCGCCAAGCTCGCCGCCAAGGGCCTCGAGGTCGTCGACATGAGCGACAACGAGACGGCCAAGCTGCACATCCGCTTCATGGTCGGCGGACACGCGCCGGGGATCGCCGACGAGGTGCTGGTGCGCTTCGAGTTCCCCGAGCGCCCCGGTGCCCTGCTCAACTTCCTCACCGCCATCGGCAAGCGCTGGAACATCAGCCTGTTCCACTACCGCAACCACGGCGCGGCCTATGGCCGGGTGCTGCTCGGCGCCCAGGTGCCGGCGGGCGAACGCGCCAACTTCCGCGCATCGCTCGACGCGCTCGGTTACAGCTATTGGGAGGAGACCGACAACCTCGCCTACCGACTGTTCGCCGGCGCCGGGCCGCTCAGCACGGCGGACGCCGATAACGCCGACGCTCGGTGAAGACCGCATCGAGCGCCACGTCCCAGGGGCGTGGCGCGATACGCTCGAGACGCTGACACTCGTGGGCGATGCCGAACAGCCGTGGCCGGCGCCAGCGACGATGACGGCGCAGGTGCGCCAGGGCGCGGTCGTAGAAACCGCCGCCCATGCCGATGCGATGACAATCGGCATCGAACCCCACCAGCGGCACCAGCACCAGATCGAGCTGCCTCACCGGGCGGATCGCACGACCGCGCGCACAGGGTTCGGGAATGCGGTAGCGATTGGGACACATCCGCCGTCCCGGCTGGTGGCGCACGAACCACAGCGTCGAGCCACGGGCCGGCGCCGGGCGACGCAGCACCGGCAGATAGAAGTCATGCCCGCGTCCGCGCAGGGTCTCGATCAGCGCACGCAGATCAGGCTCACCGTCGCTCGGCCAGTAGAGCGCGATGCGGCGGGCGCGCAACAGCGCGAGTTCGCGCCCCAGCCGTCGCGCGAGCGCGCGGGCATGCAGACGCTGGGTCCTCGCCCCGAGCGCGCGACGACGCTGGCGCAGGGTACGGCGCAATGATGGGAGAGAGGGATCGGACATCAAGGGATGGGGTAAAGGACACCCCCCACGGGTGCCGTCGCAGGCCTTCGTTCTTGAACCAGAGGGTTCAAGTGGGAACAGTCAGCAATGGCATCAGGCTTTCCGCTCGGGGCGGACATGCACAACAGCCTTGCGGTCATGCTCCCAGGGTCGAGATTAGGCTCAAGAAAATACCCAGACCGCTGTCGAACACTACAGGGGGTGTCGCAGTGACAGGCTAACCCTTTTCGGACGATGCGTCCAGGGGGGGGACGGCGTGCGCGAGCGCCTCGGCGAGCTGCCCCTGAAGATGCCCCAGACGCTCCACCAACACATCGTCGCGGGGCACCCCGCCGGCGCGCTGGAGCTGGATCAGCTCATGGGCGATGTTGAGCGCCGCGATCACCGCGATGCGGTCGGTACCGATCACCCGCCCGGTCTGGCGGATCTCGCGCATCCGGCCATCGAGCAGCCGCGCCGAATCGCGCAGGCCCTCTTCCTCGTGCGGCTCGCAGGCGACCCGGTAGTCCTTGTCGAGGATACGGATGCTGACCTGCAGCGGTTCATCGCTCACAAGCTCTCCTCCATCGCACGCAGCCGCGAGAGCATCGCCTCGACCCGGCTACGCGCCTGTTCGGTCTTCTCGATCAACTCGCCGCGCTCGGCCACCAGCGTCTCCTGACGCACGCGCAGCGAGGCGTTCTCCTCGCGCAGCCGCTGATTGAGCCGGATCAACGCAGCGACCTGCCGTTCCAGTTGGTCTAGATCGAAATCGGCCAAGGTGCGTGACTCCATTGCAGTTCAGCGCACTATAGAAGGGGCTCGGAAGAGGGTCAATCGGGCGCCGGCCACCGGGAGATTGCCTTAACCTCAAGGGCGCAGCGGCCAGCAACCAGCAACCAGCAACCAGCAACCAGCAACCAGCAACCAGCAACCAGCAACCAGCGGGATGGTGCACACGAAGAAGGCGACCAGCAACCAGCCTTCAGCTGCCAGCGTCGGTTTGCAGTCAACTGCAACGCCATAAGACAAGCCCGCTCCCCGCACTGGAGGCTGACAGCTGGAAGCTCAGACAGCTGATCGCTCCTCCCGGCAACCAGGGCACCCGTCGGCGCGCGCGCGCACCCACTGGCGGCTGACAGCCGCAGGCTGGTCGCTCTGCCCCTTCGCGGCTTTGCGGTTCAATCCTCCCAGCGACCGGCGACCGGCGACCGGCGACTGGCGACTGATGGCTGATGGCTGATGGCTGGCGGCTGGCGGCTGGCGGCTGGAACCCATGCTATGATCGATTGTCGATTCACCGCGACGAGCGCGCCCCATGCGCCACGGAGGTTGCCACGGACATCGACGACACCCGGCTCGACCAACTCCTTGAGGCGAGCCCACTCACCCCGACCGCGAGCGAGGCGCACGGCATGCTGTGCGGCTTGATCTGCGCCGGTATCACCGACCCCGAGCAACGCTGGCTCGACCAGCTGCTGCCCGCCAGCTCGCCCCAGGCCGACGCCGAGCAGTCCGAGGCGGCCCCGCCCGAGGCTGAGACCGCCCCCGTCGACAGCGAGGAGGCCGAGGCCGCACGCGAGGAGACCCGCGCCGCACTCGGCGAACTCGCGCGCGCGACCCGCGCCGCACTCGCCGACGAGGACTACGGCTTCAGCCCGCTGCTGCCCGACGAGGGCGCACCGCTCGCCCAGCGCGCCACCGCGCTCTACGACTGGGTACGCGGCTTCCTCTACGCCTTCGGCATGCTCGGCATCTCCGAGCAGGGACTCTCCGAGCAGGGGCGCGAGATCCTGCGCGACTTCGCCGACATCACCCGCATGGACCTCAACGACCTCGACGACAACGAGGAGAACGAGGCCGCGCTGACCGAGATCATCGAGTTCACCCGCGCCGCCGCACTGCTGATCCATGACGAGGCCCCGGCACGCCAGGACAGCGACCAGGGACAGGGCACGGCATGAGCGCCGGCGAGTATCAACGCCGACGCGCCGCGCTGGCCGAGCGCATCGGCCCGGAGGCGATCGCCATCGTCCCCGCCGCGCGCGAGACCGAGCGCAACGCCGGGGTCAATCACCCCTTCCGCCAGGACAGCGACTTCCGCTATCTCACCGGCTTTCCCGAACCCGATGCGATCGCGGTGATCGTCCCCGGGCGCGCCGAGGGCGAATTCGTGCTGTTCTGCCGCGAGCGCGACCCCGAGCGCGAGCAGTGGGACGGTCGACGCATCGGCGCCGAGGGCGCGGTGACCGACCACGGGGTCGACCAGGCCCATACCCTCGCGGAGCTCGATCAGCGGATGCCCGAGCTGCTCGCCGGACGTACCCGGCTGCATTGCCCGATCGGCGCCGACGCGGCCTTCGAGGCGCGCATCCAGGACTGGCTCGGTCGCGCCCGCGCCGCCACCCGCGGCAGCGCCCCGGTGCCCGAGACCCTGACCCGGATCGGTGTCGCCCTGCACGAGCTGCGGTTGCGCAAGGATCCCGCCGAGATCGCGCTGATGCGCCGCGCGGCCGAGATCTCGGCCGCGGCCCATCGTGCGCTGATGCGGCGTTGCCGACCGGGCCTGCCCGAACTCTCGCTCGAGGCCGAATTCCAGTATCGCTGCGCCGATGCCGGCGCGCGCCTCCAGGCCTACCCGCCGATCGTCGCCGGTGGCGCCAATGCCTGCATCCTTCACTACACCGAGAACGACGCCCTGCTGCGCGACGGCGAACTGGTGCTGATCGACGCCGGCGGCGAGTTCGAGGGCTATGCCGCCGACATCACCCGCACCTTCCCGGTCAACGGCCGCTTCAGCACCCCGCAGCGCGAACTCTACGACCTGGTGCTCGAGGCCCAGCGCGCGGCGATCGCCGTCGCCCGCCCCGGCGCCAGCGTCGATGCCCCGCACCAGGCCGCACTCGGCGTGCTCACCCGCGGGCTGGTCCGTCTCGGCATCCTCGAGGGCGACCCCGAGACGCTGTTGCAGGAGGGCGCCTATCGCCCCTATTACATGCACCGCACCGGCCACTGGCTGGGCATGGACGTGCACGACGTCGGCCGCTATCGCGATCAGGACGGCGCCTGGCGGGCGCTCGAACCGGGCATGGTGATCACCGTCGAACCCGGGCTCTACATGCCCGATGATGCCCAAGTCCCGATCGCCTATCGCGGCATCGGCATCCGCATCGAGGACGATGTGCTGATCACCGCCGACGGCCACGAGGTCCTCACCGAGGGCGCGCCCAAGGACCCCGAGGAGATCGAGGCGTTGATGGCGAGCTGAGAACGCCCGGACACCCTCAACAGATGTAGACAGACCCGCGAGAGAGCTATGCACGAGTACGATGTGGTGATCGTCGGCGGCGGGCTGGTCGGGGGCGCCCTGGCCTGCGCCCTCGCCCCGACCGGACTCAGGATCGCGCTGGTCGAGGCCGTCGCCCCCGAAACCATGCGCCAGCCGAGCTATGACGAGCGGGTGATCGCCCTCTCGCTCGGTAGCCAGCGCATCCTCCAGGGCATCGGGCTGTGGCCGCGCATCGCCGCCGAGGCCGAACCCATCCGCAGGATCCACGTCTCCGATCGCGGACACTGCGGCTTCACCCGCCTCGATCATGCCGAGCTCGGCGTCGAGGCGCTCGGCCAGGTGGCCCCGGCGCGGGTCATGGGGCATGCCATCCGCACCCGGCTCGCCACCCTCGACACCCTCACCACCCTGTGTCCGGCGCGGCTCTGCAACCATCGACTCGAGGGCGACCGGGTCACGCTCGACCTGCACTGTCAGGGACGCGACCTCCAGCTCGGCACCCGGCTGCTGGTGGCCGCCGACGGCGGCGACTCGGCCATCCGCGCCCGGCTCGGGCTCGGCACCCGGGGCCACGCCTACGGTCAGGACGCCATCATCACCACGGTCACCGCCGATCACGCCAGCCCCGGCACCGCCTACGAGCGTTTCACCGAGAGCGGTCCGCTGGCGCTGCTGCCGATGACCGAGGGGCGCTACTCGGTGGTCTGGACCTGCCGCGAGGACGAGACCGCCGAGCTGCTCGCGCTCTCCGACGCCGACTTCATCGCGCTGCTGCAGGCGCGCTTCGGCCACCGGCTCGGCCGGCTCGAACGCCCCTCGGCGCGCCAGGCCTATCCGCTGCGACTCGCGCTCACCCGCGAGCCGGTACAGCAGCGCGTGGTGCTGATCGGCAACGCCGCCCACACCCTCCACCCGGTCGCCGGTCAGGGCTTCAACCTCGGGCTGCGTGACGTCGCCGCGCTCGCCGAGGTGCTCGCCGAGCCGGCCGGGCGCGCCGATCCCGGCGACCCCGAGACCCTCGCCGCCTATCGTCGCTGGCGCGGCGGCGACCAGCTCGTCACCGGGCTGGTCACCGACCTGCTGGCGCGGGTCTTCGTCAACCCGTTGCGCCCGGTGCTCGGGTTGCGCGCCGCGGCGATGCTCGGCATCGACCTGCTCCCCGGCGCCCGCCAGCGGGTCGCGCGACGCTTCATGGGGCTGGAAGGAACCCAGCCCCGCCTTGCCTGTGGTCTACCCCTGAGGACGAGCCATGTCTGATCCGGACGCGACCCACGACCTGCTGATCGTCGGCGGTGGCATGGTCGGCGCGCTCTGCGCCGCCGCCTGTGCCGACAAGGGACTGCGCATCGCGGTGATCGAGCCGCGCGCCCCGATGCTCGACTGGGCGGAGGGCACGCGCGATCTTCGCGTCTGCGCGCTCAGCCGTGCCAGCCAACGCATCCTGCAACGGCTCGGGGTGTGGGAGCGCATCCTCGCGCTCGGCGCCAGCCCCTATCGCGAGATGCGGGTGTGGAGCGGCAAGGGCGGCGGCGTGCACTTCGACAGCCGCGCGCTCGGCGAGCCCGATCTCGGCCATATCGTCGAGAACCGGGTCATCCAGCGCGCGCTCTGGGAGCATCTGTCGGCACACACCGAGGTCGAGCTGATCACCCCGGCGCGGATCACCGAGTTCACCCACGACGCCGACCTCACCCGACTCGGCCTCGATGACGGCCGGCGGCTGCAGGGTCGACTGCTGGTCGGCTCCGACGGGCGCGACTCCCAGGTCCGCGCCCTCGCCGGGATCGAGACCTATGGCTGGGACTACGACCAGCGCGCCATCGTCGCCACCGTGCGTCCCGAGCACGGTCACCAGGAGACGGCCTGGCAGCGTTTCCTGCCAAGCGGGCCGCTGGCCCTGCTGCCGCTGCGCGACGGCGCCTGCTCGCTGGTCTGGTCGGCCACCGAGCAACGCGCCGAGACGCTGCTCGGTCTCGCCCCGGCCGCCTTCTCCGAGGCGCTCACCGAGGCCAGCGAGGGGCGGCTCGGCAGGCTGGTGCTCGAGGGCGAGCGCGCCGCCTTCCCGCTGCGCCTGCAACACGCCAAGCGCTACGTACAACCGGGGCTTGCGCTGATCGGCGATGCCGCCCACGCCATCCATCCGCTCGCCGGTCAGGGGGTCAACCTCGGCTTCCTCGACGCCGCCGAACTGGCCGCCGCGCTCGACCTGGCACGCGCCCGCGGACGCGCGATCAACGGCTGCTGGACGCTGCGTCACTACGAGCGCGCGCGCCGCGGCGACAACCTGGCGATGCTCGCCGCCATGGACGGCTTCAAGCGGCTGTTCGGCAACACCAACCCGTTACTGGCGCGACTGCGCGGTCTGGGGCTCAGCGCCACCGATCGCCTGCCCGCGCTCAAGCGCGCCTTCATCGCGCGTGCCCTGGGCCTCGGCGACGACCTGCCGCCACTGGCGCGCCCCTGAGCCCGGCCACGCCATACCCGAATCGGAAAAGCATCCAAGGGGGACCACCGACATGTCCGCGAAGAACGCCTTCTACGCCCAATCCGGCGGCGTCACCGCCGTCATCAACGCCTCGGCCTGCGGCGTGCTCGAGACCGCGCGCCAGCATCCCGACCGGATCGGCAAGGTCTATGCCGGGCGCAACGGCATCATCGGCGCGCTCACCGAGGACCTGATCGACACCTCGGCCGAGTCCGACGAGGCGATCGCCGCGCTGCGCTACACCCCGTCCGGCGCCTTCGGCTCCTGTCGCTACAAGCTCAAGAGCCTGGAGGCCAACCGCCGCGAGTACGAGCGCCTGATCGAGGTCTTCCGCGCCCACGACATCGGCTACTTCTTCTACAACGGCGGCGGCGACTCGGCCGACACCTGCTACAAGGTCTCCCAGCTCTCGGCCAGCCTCGGCTACCCGGTGCAGGCGATCCACATCCCCAAGACCGTCGACAACGACCTGCCGATCACCGACAACTGCCCCGGCTTCGGCTCGGTGGCCAAGTACATCGCCACCTCCACCCTCGAGGCCTCGTTCGACGTGCGCTCGATGGCCAAGACCTCGACCAAGGTCTTCGTGCTCGAGGTGATGGGCCGTCACGCCGGCTGGATCGCCGCCGCCGGAGCGCTCGCCGAGGACCACGGCATCCCGGTGCTGGTGCTCTTCCCCGAGGTCGAGTTCGACCAGACCCGTTTCCTCGCCGCGGTGCAGGAGAAGGTCGAGCGTCACGGTTTCTGCACTGTGGTGGTCTCCGAGGGCGCGCATCACCCCGATGGCCGCTTCCTCGCCGAGCAGGGTACCCGCGACGCCTTCGGCCACGCCCAGCTCGGCGGCGCCGCGCCGGTGGTGGCGAACATGGTCAAGGAGGCCTTCGGCTACAAGTTCCACTGGGCGGTGGCCGACTATCTGCAGCGCGCCGCACGTCATCTCGCCTCCAAGACCGACGTCGAGCAGGCCTACGCCATGGGCCGCGCCGGGGTCGAGTTCGCCCTCGCCGGGCACAACGCGGTGATGCCGACGGTGCGCCGTCTGAGCAACGATCCCTACGCCTGGGAGGTCGGCGAGGCCCCGCTCGCCGAGGTCGCCAACGTCGAGAAGTTCATGCCCAAGGAATTCATCTCCGCCGACGGCTACGGCATCACCCAGGCCTGCAAGGACTACCTGATCCCGCTGATCCAGGGCGAGGACTACCCGCCCTTCGAGCGCGGCCTGCCCAAATACGTCACCCTCCAGAACCGCGCCGTCGAGCGCAGACTCGGACTGTTCGAGGTCGAGTAGGTGAAACGCTGAACCACAAAGACGCGAAGCACGCAAAGAAGCATGCCGTTGCCGTCAGCCCACATCTGGGCTGGCGGACATCCATCGATCACACCACGGCTCCACCTGTCGTCTGTCAGCGCACGCACCGAAGCGCATCGAGACAACCTGGACAATGACGCCTTGATCACCTTCGCGCCTTGGCGGTTCAATCCCCGGCTGGGCTGACCGCCAAAACCCACCGAAACCGCCCGCGATTGGGATTCCGTCACGGGGATCGTCTACAATCCGTCGCTTTGCGTCGCGCGTGTGCGTCGGGGGATCGACCGCCCCCCGGGCCTGCGTGCGCGCCGCGACAACCACCCCTCGCAACCATCAGAGTACTTACATGGATCTGAAGAAAGTCTCCAGGGGCGACAACGTCCCCAACGAAATCAACGTCATCATCGAGATCCCGGCCCGCTCCGAGCCGGTGAAGTACGAGATGGACAAGGACACCGGCGCGATGTTCGTCGACCGCTTCATGTCGACGGCGATGTACTATCCCTGCAACTACGGCTATGTCCCCCACACCCTGTCGGCCGACGGCGACCCGGTCGACGTGCTGGTGGCCACGCCCTATCCGCTGCTGTGCGGCTCGGTGATCAAGTGCCGCCCGATCGGCGTGCTGAAGATGACCGACGAGTCGGGCGACGACGCCAAGGTGTTGGCGCTGCCGATCGACAAGCTCTACAAGGGCTATCGTCACATCACCAACTTCCGCGACATGCCCGAGCACCTGCTCGACCAGATCGCCCACTTCTTCGAGCACTACAAGGATCTCGACGAAGGCAAATGGGTCCGTGTCGACGGCTGGTTCGGCCGCGAGGAGGCGCGCCAGGAGATCATGGAGAGCGTGCGCATGTTCGACGAGGCCCCGGAGAAGCCGGCCTTCTGATCCGCGTCCCGCCCGCCCCTGGGCGGGCGGCGCCCCGACCGACGGAGCCCCGCCGATGGACGATCTCACCCATTTCGACGACCAGGGCGCGGCGCGCATGGTCGATGTCGGCGACAAGCCCTCGACCCGGCGCGGCGCACTCGCCGCGGGCCGCATTCGCATGCACCCCGCAACCCTCGAGCGCATCCGTCAGGGCGGCGCCGGCAAGGGCGACGTGCTCGGCGTGGCGCGCATCGCCGCCATCATGGGCGCCAAGCGCACCGCCGATCTGATCCCGCTCTGTCATCCGCTCGCGCTCTCGCGGGTGGAGATCGCCTTCACCCCCGACGCCGAGACCAGCACCATCGAGTGCAGCGCCCGGGTCGAGACCACCGGTCCCACCGGCGTCGAGATGGAGGCGCTGTGCGCCGTCCAGGTCGCGCTGCTCACCATCTATGACATGTGCAAGGCGAGCGATCGCGGCATGATCATCGAGCAGGTGCGCCTGATCGAGAAGCACGGCGGCCGCTCCGGACACTGGCAGCGCCCCGTCGAGGCTTGACGCCGCCCCGCCACTCAGGCATCCCTACCCATCCCGGCGCCAGACGCCATTCCCCTCGCCCACACGGCGACCAATCCAGCACGCACACTCCATGAATCCCTTCTATCAACGCGCCCACTTTCTCACCTCGGTCCCGAGGATCGATCAGGCCCCGACCGACAGCGGTCGCGAGGTCGCCTTCGCCGGTCGCTCCAACGCCGGCAAATCGAGTGCCATCAACACCCTCTGTCACCAGAAGGCGCTGGCGCGCACCAGCAAGACCCCGGGCCGTACCCAGCACCTGGTGTTCTTCGAGCTCGACGAGCAGCGCCGTCTGGTCGACCTGCCGGGCTACGGCTACGCCAAGGTCGCCGAGTCGATCAAGCGCCAGTGGCAGCAACATCTGGCCACCTACCTGATCGAGCGACGCGCGCTCGCCGGGCTGGTGGTGGTGATGGACATCCGTCATCCGCTCTCGGCCTTCGACCGGCAGATGATCGCCTGGGGGCAGGAAGCGGAGCTGCCGCTGTTGCTGCTGCTGACCAAGGCCGACAAGTACCGCAAGGGCGCGGCACGCGCCGCCGAACTGGCGGTGGCCAGGGAGCTGCGCGAGGCCGGCGACCTGATCACGGTACAGCGCTTCTCCTCGCTCGAACGACAGGGCGTCGAGGACGTGCACGCCTGGCTCGATGCCCGGCTGGCGGTCGGCGAGGAACTCACCGACTGAGGCGGGAGGACAGGCGCCCGGAACGACCGGGCGCGTGCCCGGCGACGTCGCAACGGACGTCGCCTGCGGGTCACTCGATCACATAGATCTCGACCCGGCGGTTGCTGGCGCGACCGCTCGCGGTGGCGTTGCTGGCGATCGGCTCGGCCTCGCCGATACCCTCGGCCTCGACCCGCGCGGCCTCCAGCCCACGCTCGATCAGTCCCTGGCGCACCGCCTCGGCGCGCTGGCGCGAGAGTTCCAGGTTGATCGCATCGCTGCCGGCGCTGTCGGTATGACCGACGATCCGCAGGGTCAGCCCCGGATTGTCGGCGAGCAGCGCGACGATACCATCGAGCACCGGCAGCTCGCCGGCGGGCAGGGTCGCCGCCCCCGAGGGGAAGCGCAGGGTGTCGTTGGCCAGCCGCAGCCGCATCCCCTGCTCGGTGTAGCTCGCCCCCAGCTCGGCCAGGCGTTGGTAGAGCGCGCGCACCCGAGCGGTCTCGGCGCGCTCGGCGGCGAGCGCCGCGCTCAGCGCCTCGACCTGCCCCTCAACCTCGGCGTCGTCGGCCTGCTCGGCGAGCGCGGCATCGGCCTCGGCCAGCCGTGCCTGCTGCGCGGCGAGCTGCGACTCCAGCTCGGAGATCCGCGCCTCGCGCGCCGCCAGCCGCTCGCGCAGACCGGCATCGGCGTCGGCACCGGCGGCGAAGGCCGCCAGCTCGTCCTCCAGCTCGGCGATCCGCGCCTGAGCCGCGGCGAGGGCCTGCTCGAGCTCGCTCACCCGCGCCGCGGTGGGACGGGCATCGAGTTCGGCACTCAGCGCCTGGTGCCCGGCCTCCAGCTCGGCGAGCGCGGCCTCCAGCTCGGCGATCCGCGCCTCGCGCACGGCCAGCTGCTCGCGCAGCGCGGCACTGACATCGGCCCCCTCGGCGGCGGCCGCCGCCTCGGTCTCCAGTCCCTCGATGCGGGCCCGCGCCTCGCCGAGCGCGCGTTCGAGCTCGGCAAGCTGCGCTGCGCTCGGACGCTCGGCGAGCGCGGCCTCGGCCTCGACCCGCTGCTGACCGACCGCCACCAGCCGCGCTTCCAGCTCGCTGATCCGCGCCTCGCGCGCGGCCAGGGTCCGGTTCAGCTCGGCGAGCTCGGCCACGGCCTCGCCGGCCTCGGCGGGACGCGTCTCGAGCGCCGCCAGCGCCTCGTCGTAGGCGATCTTGAGCTGCTCGAGCTCGGCGCCGCGCGCCTCGGCCTTGGCCTCGGCCTGCTCCAGCGCCTGGCGCAGATGGGCGCAGTCGACCTCGTACTTGGCGCGGGCGGCGGCATAGTCCTCCTGCAGCAGTTCGAGCTTGGTCTTGAGCTCGGCGATGGCCTGACGATCGGCCTCCGAGGGCACGACCCCGAGGTTCTGCGCCAGACGCAGCAGCTCGGCATCCATCGGGGTGGTGGTGGAGAGATGGATGCGCTCGTTGAGATGACGCTCCAGGGTCTCGATGTGGGCACGATGCTCGGCCGCGGTGGCGGCGATCGTCTCATGGACCCGGGAGAGATCGTCACGCAGCGCGGCGATGGTCTCCTCGGCCTGCTGATAGCGCGCCTCGAGCTCGGCATAGGCACCGCTCGCCTGGGCACGCTCGGAGTCGAGATCGACCTCCATCGCCTGATGGCGCTCGAGCAACGTCTGGTAGCGCTCCTCCAGGCCCTGCTTCTCGCCGAGCAGCGCGGCGAGTCGCTGCTCGAGCTCACTCAGCTGCTCCGCGTGCTCGGCGCCCAGCCGATCGAGCTCGGCGGCCAGCAGCTCACGGCGCGACTCGGCATCGGCGAGCCGGGCATCGAGCTGGCGGGCATTGCGCTCGGCCTGGGCGAGCGCGCTCTCCTGGCTGTCGAGCTGTTCATAGAGCCGGTCGTCATACCACTCGTAGAGCAGATAGACGCCGATCAGGGCGACCAGCAGGAACAGCGCAACCGGTCTCCAGAACGTGGAGCTGGTATCGGACATCGTCACCTCCTTGGGGTGGCTCGTTCGGTCGTTGTTCTCGTGCGTGGCCGACGGGAAACCCCAAGCGGACCACGGTTGAATGACCGATTATCTCGCATTTAACCGACAGGCCGCACATCCGACGGATCAGCAGCATGACAGCGCGCGTCCGCTCACTCCCCAACCGGCAGCCCGTGACCTGCGTAAAACATGAACGGCGCGCGGGCCTCGCCCGGCGCGCCGTTCATGTCTTGTACGCCTGATCGAGAGGACAGCGCCAGCCGCCACCGGCCAAGCGCTGGCGGCTGACGATCCCGTCGAGGTTCAGCGCCGCTTGCGCTCCACCGTGGCCAGGGTCTGCTGGGCGATCTCCAGCTCCTCGTTGGTGGGGATCACCCACAGCTGCACCCGGCTCTCGGCGGTGCTGATACGCAGTCCGGCCTCATCGGCGCGACCGGCGTTGGCCGTGGCGTCGAGCTCGATGCCCAGCGCCTCGAGACCGGCGCAGGCGCCGGCTCGGACCTCGGCGGAGTTCTCGCCGATCCCGCCGGTGAAGACGATGGCGTCGACCGCGCCGAGCTCGGCGTAATAGGCGCCGATGTACTTCTTCAGCCGATGGGTCATCATCCCCAGCGCCAGCTCGGCACGCTCGTTGCCGCGCTCGGCCAGACGCACCACCTCGCGCATGTCGTTGACGCCGCAGATGCCGAGCAGCCCGCTCTGACGGTTGAGCATGTGGTCGATCGCCTCGGCGTTGAGCCCGAGGTGCTTGCTCAGATAGATCGGCACCGCCGGATCCATGTCACCGCAGCGCGTGCCCATCACCAGCCCCTCGAGCGGGGTCAGCCCCATCGAGGTGTCGACACAGCGGCCGTTGCGGATGGCGCTGGCGCTGGCGCCGTTACCGAGATGCATGGTGATCAGGTTGCACTGCGCGAGCGGCTTGCCGAGCAGCTCGGCGGCGCGCTTGGCGACATAGTGGTGCGAGGTGCCGTGGAAGCCGTAGCGACGGATGCGGTGCTCGGTGTAGAGATACTCCGGGATCGCGTAGCGATAGGCCGTCGGCGGCATGGTCTGGTGGAATGCGGTGTCGAACACCACCACCGAAGGGACGCTCGGGAAGTGCTTGCGTGCGACCTCGATCCCGGCCAGATGACCGGGGTTGTGCAGCGGCGCGAGCGGGATCACCTCGTGGAGCTCGGCGAGGACATCGGCGTCGACGATCACCGGGTGCTTGAAGTGCGGCCCGCCGTGGACCACCCGATGGCCGATGGCGCTGAGTTCGGAGACGTCGCCGAGCACGCCGTGCGACTGCAGCGTCTCGACGATGAAGTCGATGCCTTCCTGGTGCGAGGGCACGGCGAGATCGTTCTGATCGCGCTGCATCACCCCATCGGCGTCGAGCCATTCGAGACGCATCTCGCCCTCGGTCTCGCCGATACGCGCGACCATGCCCGAGGCGATGGCGGTCCAGTCTTCGCTGCGGAAGAGCTGATATTTGATCGAGGAACTCCCCGAGTTGAGGACCAGCACCTTCATGCCTGGATCTCCTGTTCGGTCTGCGCCTGGATGGCGGTGATGGCGACGGTGTTGATGATGTCGGTCACGGTACAGCCGCGGCTGAGGTCGTTGACCGGCTTGTTGAGCCCCTGGAGCACCGGCCCGATGGCCACCGCCCCGGCGCTGCGCTGCACCGCCTTGTAGGTATTGTTGCCGGTGTTGAGGTCGGGGAACACCAGCACGGTGGCATGTCCGGCGACCTCGCTGTCGGGCATCTTCGAGCGCGCCACGTTGACGTCGACGGCGGCGTCGTACTGGATCGGACCCTCGATCTTGAGATCCGGACGACGCTCGCGGGCGAGCCGCGCGGCCTCGCGCACCCGCTCGACGTCCTCGCCCTTGCCCGAGCTGCCGCTCGAATAGGAGAGCATCGCCACGCGCGGCTCGAGGCCGAAGGCCGCGGCGGTCTCGGCCGAGGTCACGGCGATCTCGGCGAGCTGCTCGGCGGTCGGGTTGGGGTTGACCGCACAGTCGCCGTAGACCAGCACCCGGTCGGGCAGGCACATGAAGAACACGCTCGAGACCAGCTCGACGCCGGGCTTGGTCTTGACCGTCTCGAAGGCCGGGCGGATGGTGTGCTGGGTGGTGTGCACCGCGCCCGAGACCATGCCGTCGGCGTCGCCCACGTGCACCATCATGGTACCGAAGTAGCTGACGTCCTCGAGCACGTCGAGCGCCATCTGCTCGGAGATGCCCTTGTGCCGGCGCAGCTCGTAGTAGGCCTTGGCATAGCGCTCGCGCTCCGGCGCCGTGGCCGGGTCGAGGATGCGGATCCCCTCGAGCTTGAGCCCGAGCTCGCCGATGGTGCGATGGATCTCGTCGGGGTTGCCGAGCAGGGTGAGGTCGGCGACCTGGCGCAGCATCAGGATCTCGGCGGCGCGCAGCACCCGCTCGTCGTTGCCCTCGGGCAGCACGATGCGCTGGCGCCGCGCCTTGGCGCGCTGGATCAGCTCGTACTCGAACATCAGCGGGGTGACCCGCTCGGAACGCCGCCCGGTGAGCCGGGTACGCAGATCGTCGACGTCGACGTGCGCCTCGAACAGCCCCAGCGCGGCGGCGATCTTGCGCGCATCGCCGGGGAGGATGGTCGACTCGATGCCGTGCAGGTTCATCGCCGTGGTGAAGGTGTCGGTCGGCACCTGGAGGATGGCGACCTTGGTGCGACGCAGCCCCTCGATGAGCTGACGCACCTTGTCCGAGGGTTCGATGCCGCCGGTGAGCAGCAGCCCGGCCACCCGCGGGAAGGCGGCCGAGGCGTCGGCGGCGAGACTGGCGAGGATGATGTCGGCGCGGTCACCCGGGGTGATGATCAGGCTGCCGTCCTCGACATAGCCGAGGAAGTCGGGCACCGCCATGGCGGCGATCTTGTAGCTCGACACCACCTGGTTCATCGCGTCATCGTCGCCGTAGAGACGCTCGGCGCCGAGCGCCTGACAGACCTCGCCCACCGTCGGCATGCCGAGCTCGGCATCCTCGGGGATGACGCAAACGTTCTCCTTGTCGGTGAGCAGGTCGCGGGCACGGTCCTTGACCGTCTCCACGCACTCGGGCTCGACGCCGTTGACGATGCTCACCAGGAAGTCGCCGCCACGCTCGCGCATCAGTTCGTGAGCGATGTGCAACGCGTCCTGCGCCTCCTGCGGGGTGCGGCCGAAGCCCTTGACCACCGCCACCAGACCGCAGCCGAAGTGACTCGCCAGGTCGGCGTTGAAGCTGAGCTCGAGCGAGGGGATCAAACCGTTGTAGTCGGTCCCGGCGCAGACCACCAGGTCGCAGCGCTCCTCGAGCATCTTGAACTTGTTGAGGATCAGCTTCAGCAGCTCGTCGTAGCGGCCACTGCCGATCAGCTGACGGGCGGTCTCGACCGTACAGCCGTAAAGCATCTCGGGCGGGAACGGCAGATCGTAACGGCTACGGATCAGCGCGGTCAGGTTGTCCTCGGTCGCGCCCCGGGGGGCGAACGGCCGGAAGAACCCGACCTTCTGCTTGACCGACGAGAGCATCTCCATGAAGCCGAGCACGACCACGGACTTGCCGCTACCGCGTCCGGCGCCGGCGATATAGACGCTTTGCATTATTCTTCCTCTTACGGGGCATGACGATCGTGCGCGATCGTCAGACCGTCAAAAACAGCGACGCGGAAAAATAACAGATAATAACCATGCCGGGATCGCGCTATTTCAATGACGTAGCGCCGGACTCCCTGATTTTCCCAACACTAGCACTGTACACGAAACGGTCGATTTCACTCTCCGGGCGTCTCCACGCTCGCCCGCCAGCGACCATAGGGAAGGTCGCGATAGGCGCGGCTGTCGATGTATTCGAGCACCCGCCCGAGCCGATAGAAGCTCGCCACCGAGTCGACCCGCAGCAGCTCACGACCACGCTCGTCGAAGAACAGCACGGACGGCGCATAGAACAGGCCCAGCTCGGCGGCCCAGTCACGTGCGCGGACACGCCGACCGTCCGGGGTGATCACCGGGGTGGGGGCATCCATGTCGAGCTGTACCGCGTCGATCCGGGTGAAAGACGCATCCAGCCCGGTCCCGCGCAACACCTGGCCGTGGAGCACGTCGCAGGCATGACACTCGCCGCGCTCGAAGAAGACCGCCAGGGGCCGTTCGGCAGGGAAGCGACGATCGAGGTTGTGCGGCGGCGGCTGGAAGAAATCGGCCTCGTTGAGCGCGTCGAGCTCGAACACCAGACGATTGTCGCCACGGGCGAGATAGTCGCGGAAGGACTCGTTTTGATAGTGGGCGTCGGCGACGTATTCGAGCGCGGCGCGAAACTGATAGGGCGGGTAGTAACCGCGCAGCCGCAGCGCCAGTCGTCCCGCGGCGTCATAGAACAGGATCGTCGGGGTGAAGTCGGCCTGCTCGCGCAGCGCCAGCGCCCGCTCGCTGAGCACCGCGCCGTCGATGGCGGTGACCTCGGCCACGCCCCAGGCATCGAGTGCGACGACGTCGAAATGACGCCGGGTGTAGTCGCGGATGTCGGCCTGGCCGAACACCTCGTCCATCAGCAGATGACAATAGGCGCAGCGGCGCTGGCCGACATAGACCATCAGCCCGCGCTTGCCCGCCGCCACCGCCCTGGCCAGATCATCGGGAAGATCGAACAGGGTCTCGGTGAACCAATCGGGGTGTTCGAGCAGGGTCGCGCGCGGGCGATCGTCGAAGGCCCCACCGCCCTCCTCTGCCACCGCGGCGATCGTCACCCCCAGCAGAGCAGCGGCCAGCCATACTCGAATGATGGTCATGCGGATCCCTCCCGATATCGACCCCAGCGGTGACGGCGCGCCGCTCAGTCCCCGGCGGCGAGCGCGCGCTGCGCGAGAAAGAGCGCGGCAATGGCACGGGCCTCGTCAAAGTCCTCGCGCGCGAGCAGCGCATCGAGCGCGTCGAGGCGCCAGGGGACCACCTCGATCTCCTCGGGCTCGTCGCCCGGCAGGCGACTCGGATAGAGGTCCTGGGCAAGCACGATCAGGCTGCGATGGGCGATATAGCCGGGCACCAGCGAGACCCGATCGATGATGCGCAGCGTCCGCGCCCCATGCCCGACTTCTTCCTGGAGTTCACGGTTGGCGGCAGCGAGTGGATGCTCGTCGGGCTCCACCACCCCCTTGGGCAGACCGAGTTCGTAGCGTTCGCTGCCGGCGCCGTACTCGCGGATCAGCAACACCGTCTCGGCATCGAGCATCGGCACGATCATCACCGAGTCGTTGCCGCTGCCGGGCACCCGCTCATAGGTACGCCGCGCGCCGTTGGCGAACTCCAGATCGATCTGCTCGACCCGGAACAGTCGACTCTCGGCGACCACGCGACGGTCGAGGATCTTGGGTTTGGACCGCATCAGGGACTCCTTGCAGGGATGAGAGCGCCGCGGCGGCCCGACACCGGGCACGCGGCTCGAAACCACCATAACCGAAGGCCGCCGGGGCCCGGCGGGTTGGCGTCGCGCCCGGGCATCGGGCATCCTCTGCCCCACCGGCCCCGACCCAAGGCAGCCGTCTCCCACTCGCAACCAACCTCCGGCGCAGCACATGACCCCAGAGCCCATCGACATCGACTGGACGCGGATCGACACCGTCTTCCTCGACATGGACGGCACCCTGTTGGACCTGCACTTCGACAACCACTTCTGGCTCGAACACATGCCCCGGCGCTACGCCGAGGCGCGCGGCATCCCGGTGGCGACGGCCAGGGCCGAGCTGCACGCCCGCTATCACGATCTCGCCGGCACCATCGAGTGGTACTGTCTCGATCACTGGAGCCGCGAGCTCGGCTTCGACGTCGCCCTGCTCAAGCGCGAGGTCGAGCACCTGATCGCGGTCCACCCGCGGGTGGTCGAGTTCCTCGAGCTGCTCGGCGCGCGCGGCAGACGCCGGGTGCTGGTGACCAACGCCCACCAGCGCGCGCTCGCGCTCAAGCTCGAACGCACCCGTCTCGCCGGTCATTTCGAGCACATCATCTGCGCCCATGACCTCGGCGCGGTCAAGGAGACACCGGGATTCTGGTCGCGGGTGCAGACCATCGAGCCCTTCGACCCGACGCGCACCCTGTTCGTCGACGACAACCCGCAGGTGCTGCGCGCGGCCCACGACTACGGCTTCGGCTGGCTGCTCGCCGTCGGCGCGCCCGATTCACGCGCCGCGCCGCGCCGCGTCGAGGGCTTCGCCACCATCACCGACTTCGGACAGCTGATCCCCGGACTGGACGCGGCTCAGTCGACCGGCTCGATCTCCTCGGGCTTGGGCGACTGAACGCCTGTCTCCTGACTGGTTGAGGGCTTGCGCCGACGCCGCCGACGCCTCTTGCGCGGGGCCTCGGCCTGGCTGGCATCGGTCTCGGTGGGGGGCTGGGGGGCGGGATCGGTGGCGGGATCGGTGAGGGCACAGGAGGCCGGGGCGTCCGAGACCTTGGTCGAACGCCGTCGACGCGGGCGCGGCGGCTGCGCGGACGACTCGGTCGAGGCGTCACGGGTCGAGCCTTCGCTCTCCGCGACCGGCTCGGCCGATCTCGGTCGCGCGCTGCGTCTGCGCCCATCGCGTTCGCCATGGCCGCGCTCACCACGCTCGCCGGAACGATGCCCATCGCGACGCGCGCGCTCGGGACGCAAGCGGCTGCCGGGATCGACCTCGGCGAGCAGGCCCGGATCGACCGGCTCGACGGTGATCTTGGCGTCGATATAGGCCTCGATGTCGGGCAGACAGAAGGCATAGGTCTCGCAGACGAAGCCCACGGCATCGCCCGCGGCGCCGGCGCGCGCGGTGCGCCCGACGCGATGGACATAGTCCTCCGGGTCCTCGGGCAGGTCGAAGTTGACCACGTGGGTGACGTCGGGGATGTGCAGCCCGCGCGCGGCCACGTCGGTACCGACCAGCACCGGCAGCGAACCCTCGGTGAACTCGCGCAGCAGGCGCAACCGCTGTTTCTGCGGCACGTCGCCGGAGAGCACGGCGGTGTTGATGCCGTTGCCCTGCAGATAACCCCAGACGCGATCGGCCTCGCGCTTGGTGTTGACGAAGACCATGATCCGCGCATCGCCCTCGAGCCAGCCGCGCGCCAACCCGACCAGCAGCGGGATCTTCTCCTCGTTGGCGGTCATGTAGCAGCACTGGCGCACCCGATCGGCGGTGACCTGCTCGGTCTCGATCTTGATCAGGCGCGGCTGGTTCATGTGCTCATAGGCGAGCTCGGTGACCCGGTAGGAGAGCGTGGCCGAGAACAGCAGCCCCTGACGCGACTCGGGCGGCGGCATCCGCCGCAGCAGGAAGCGGATGTCCTTGATGAAACCGAGGTCGAACATGCGATCGGCCTCGTCGAGCACCACCACCTCGATGCCGCGCAGGTCGAACACCCGCTGCTTGAAGTAGTCGATCAGCCGTCCCGGGGTGCCGATGAGGATGTCGACACCTGCGGCCAGCTCATCGCGCTGTTTCTGATAGCCGGTGCCGCCATAGGCCAGCCCCAGACGCAACCCGGTGTGGGCGCCGAGGGCGAGCGCGTCCTTGTGGATCTGCACCGCCAGCTCGCGGGTCGGGGCGAGGATCAGCGCCCGCGGTCGACAGATGGTGTCGGCGGCATCGCGCGGCTCGGCGGGGTGGCCGAGCAGCCGCTGCATGGTCGCGAGCAGGAAGGCTGCGGTCTTGCCGGTGCCGGTCTGTGCCTGACCGGCGATGTCATGCCCCTCCAGGGCGATCGGCAGGGTCTCGGCCTGGATCGGTGTACAGTGGGTGAAACCGGTCTCGGCGAGACCCGCGAGGATCCGCGGATCAAGCGCCAGCGAGTCGAGGCGCGTCTGGGAGAGGTGTGTGTCTGTCATGACGTTTCGGGTATCCCTGAGCTACAGACCTCGCGGACGGGCAAGGCTTGCAAATTCTCTTCGCTTTGGATCAAATAGCATCTTACCCAAGGGCCCATATCAACGCCAATTCGCCCGCCCGCTCCACAGCCGACCCGCGCGACGCCTCAACGGCGAGTTCTCACGCCCTTCACCACACGAATTCAACGGGAGACGACTCCAGTGAGCGACAGCATCGTCCACGTGACCGATGACACCTTCGAGGAAGAGGTGCTGAAATCCTCCAAGCCGGTGCTCGTAGACTACTGGGCCGACTGGTGCGGTCCGTGCAAGATGATTGCCCCGGTCCTCGATGAGATCGCAAGCGAGTACGGCAAGGACCTCAAGGTCGCCAAGCTCAACATCGACGACAACCCCAACACCCCTCCCCGTTACGGCATCCGCGGCATCCCCACGCTGATGCTGTTCAAGGATGGCGAGGTCGAGGCGACCAAGGTGGGCGCCGTCTCCAAGTCGCAGCTGACCGCTTTCATCGACAGCAACCTCTGACACCCGGCAACCAACCAGCGCGCGGCGAGGCACCCGCGCGTTCGAGGCGATCGACTTTCTAATTTCCACGGGGCGTCCGCCCGGACGCCCCCTCTCCGGTGGGCTGCTGTCCTGCAGCCGCATCCTCTCGCGACACCGATCCTTCTCGCGGGGCGCTGCCCACCAGCCACGACCTCTGTCTTTAACGATAACCGTGATGAATCTAACCGAACTCAAGAAGACGCCTGTACCCGAGCTGGTTGCCCTTGCCCAATCGATGGACATCGAGGGTGTCGGACGCTCTCGCAAGCAGGACCTGATCTTCGCCATCCTCAAGGCACAGGCCAAGCGTGGCGAGGACATCTACGGCGACGGCGTGCTCGAGATCCTGCAGGACGGATTCGGGTTCCTGCGCTCGGCCGACGCCTCCTATCTCGCCGGCCCCGACGACATCTACGTCTCGCCCAGCCAAATCCGGCGCTTCGCGCTGCGCACCGGCGACACCATCTCGGGCAAGATCCGTCCGCCCAAGGACGGCGAGCGCTACTTCGCCCTGCTCAAGGTCTCGGACATCAACTTCGATCGCCCCGAGAACGCCAAGTCGAAGATCCTGTTCGAGAACTTCACCCCGCTGTTCGCCCAGGAGCGGCTCACCCTCGAGGTCGACAACGGCAGCACCGAGGACATCACCGCCCGCACCATCGACCTGGTCGCCCCCATCGGCAAGGGTCAGCGCGGCCTCATCGTCTCGCCGCCCAAGGCCGGTAAGACCATGATGCTGCAGAACATCGCCCAGTCGATCGGTCACAACCACCCCGACTGCTACCTGATCGTGCTGCTCATCGACGAGCGTCCGGAAGAGGTCACCGAGATGGCCCGCTCGGTGCGCGGCGAGGTCATCTCCTCGACCTTCGACGAGCCGGCCACGCGTCACGTCCAGGTCGCCGAGATGGTGATCGAGAAGGCCAAGCGTCTGGTCGAGCACAAGAAGGACGTGGTCATCCTGCTCGACTCCATCACCCGCCTGGCGCGCGCCTACAACACCGTGGTGCCCTCCTCGGGCAAGGTGCTCACCGGCGGCGTCGACGCCAACGCGCTGCAGCGTCCCAAGCGCTTCTTCGGCGCCGCGCGCAACGTCGAGGAAGGCGGCAGCCTCACCATCATCGCCACCGCGCTGGTCGACACCGGCTCGCGCATGGACGACGTGATCTACGAGGAGTTCAAGGGCACCGGCAACATGGAGATCCACATGGATCGCCGTATCGCCGAGCGTCGCATCTTCCCGGCGATCAACATCAACCGCTCCGGCACCCGCCGCGAGGAGTTGCTGATGGGCCCGGCGGAACTGCAGAAGATGTGGATCCTGCGCAAGATCCTGCACCCGATGGACGAACTGGCGGCCATGGAGTTCCTCTTCGACAAACTCAAGGCGACCAAGACCAACGACGAGTTCTTCTCCTCGATGAAGGGCTGAACGACCGCAGCTCGCCCCGAACACGCCAGGCGCGCGGCGTCACCGTCGCGCCATCGGCCCCGCCATCGCCGCACGTCCGCAACACCCCGCACCGCCCCCGTCTCTCCCCCCGCCCCGTCACCGGACATGCCGCACGGACGGTCGTCAGGGCACGGATCCCGAAAAGACATCGCCCCGGCCCGGCACGAGGCCGAACCGGGGCGATGGAGATGCCCGCCGAACCCGCTCCCGCGCGTCCGGCGAAACGACTCAGTTGGCGCCGAGTCGGCTCAGCACATCGAGCACCTCGGCATCGACCAGACCATTGACGGGCAGCTCGCGCACCCGCTGGAAGACCTTCAGCGCCTCGCGCGTCTGCGGCCCGAAGCGACCGTCGACACCACCGCCGTAGACCCCGAGCCCGCGCAGCGCGGCCTGCACATCACGCCGCTGCTCGAGGCTCAGTTCGCGATCGAAGGTCTCGGCGTCACCCGCCTCGGCCTGCTCGCTCTCCCCCGCCTCGACGACCGGCGCACCGACCTCCAGGGGACGCGCCTCGACCCAGATCACCGCATCCTGCGACAGCTCCTTGCCCTCGTGCGCCTTCTCCGGGCCACTGCCGAGACAGGCGAAGCCCCACACCCCGGGCGTCGGGATGCCGAAGGTGAAGCGCCCGTCGCTATCGGTGATGGCGACGATCGCGGTCGCCGGCACCGTGCCCAGGGTGTCCTCGCCGAAGGCGTTGGCGGTCATGTCGATCTCGGTGTTGATGTACTCGATCTCGCACTCGGCGCCGGCCACCGGCTGGCCCTCGGCGAGCAGCTGACCGGTGAAGGTGCCGCCGGCGAACACCTGATAGGGCTTGTTCAGCGGCACGATCTCGGTGGGCAGGCCGAGCGGCTCGCTCCAGTTGGTGGGCATCGCGCCCTTGTTCAGATAGGACTTGGTGATCTGCTGGATATAGATGTCCTCGCTACCCTCGTAATAGGGCGCGGGTACCAGCGCGAACACATAGTCACCGTTGCGCCGAACCTTGTAGGTCGCCTGATAGGCCTTGGCCTGGTTGTGGGCGCCCTGCCAGGTGATCGGCTGCAGCGCGTCCTTGAGGTCGATGCGCTGGTCCTTGAACTGGACGAAGAAATCGAGCGGCTCGCCCATGTCCATGGCGTGGCCGTTCTCCATCGGGTGCCCGAACACCAGCTTGAGATCGACCTCGGCCGGCGACTCGAGCATGGTCTCGGGGGTGTAGAGCAGCTGGAAGTGCGCCTGGGCGGCGCCGGTGCCGAGACCGAGCGCGGCGGCCGAGGCGAGGAGTGCGAGAGGGGTCTTCATCATCGTGGCTAGGGTTCCGGTGTCAGAAAGCGGGGTATTGCGGCCAGCGCGGCTGGCCCTTACTCGACGATGTCCTCGCCGTCGATCTCGATCTCGTGACCGGGACCGGCATCGAACACCACCTTGTACTCGCCATCGGGCTTGTCGAACTCGAACTCGCTGTCCTCGGTCATCGCGCCCTCGATGACGGCGCTGCCGCTGGCATCGAGCACGCGGATCGCCACGCCGGAGGCCGAGGAGCCGTCGGAGAAGCCGCCCTCGCAGAAGACGGTGCCGTCACCGTTGTCGTAGCAGGAGCACAGCGGCGTGTGGGCCAGGGCCGGGGTGGCGGCCAGGGTGGCTGCGAGCAGCGTCAGTGGCGGCAGGATCTTGCGCATCGAACTCTCCAGATTGCGATTTTCGTCGTCGCCGGGATCGGCATCCCGGTCGATTCGGGGCGCGAGAGACCTTACCCCAAGAGGGCATAATCACGCAAACGCTAATCTTTATCATTTGCGCCAAAGCATCAATAAGTCTAGAATTCCGCCCTCAGCCCGCTCGTACTGCTCAAGGCCCCGCCATGCCGAACCGACCGAACTGCCCCCACCGCACCCTCAACGACATGCGCCCCGGTCACCGCGCACGCATCCGTCGTCACCATGCGCGTGGCGCCGTACGCCAGCGCCTCATGGACCTGGGACTGATGCCGAACGTCGAGGTGGTGCTGGTGCGCAGCGCGCCACTGAACGACCCCATCGAACTGAAGCTGGAGGCGACCAACGTCACCCTGCGCCGTCAGGAGGCAGCCACCATCGAGGTCGGCGACGATGACTGAGCGCAGAGACCTGCTGGTCGCCCTCGCCGGTCAGCAGAACGCCGGCAAGTCGACCCTGTTCAACGCCCTCACCGGGGCGCGCCAGCACGTCGCCAACTACCCCGGGGTGACGGTCGACAAGAAGTACGGCCAGTACGGCGACACCGAGGGCCGGGTGCGCATCGTCGACCTGCCCGGCACCTACGGCCTGACCTCCTTCTCGCTGGAGGAGCGGGTGGCGCGCGACTTCCTCATCCAGGAGCGCCCGGACGTCGTCGTCAACGTGGTCGACGGCTCCAACCTGCGCCGTTCGCTGCACCTCACCCTGCAGCTCCAGGAGATGGAGCTGCCGCTGGTGCTGGCGCTGAACATGATGGACGTCGCCGCCGGGCGCGGGCTGGAGATCGACCCGCAGCGCCTCGCCGCCCGACTCGACGTCCCGGTGATCCCCACCGTCGGGCGCCGCTCCGAGGGGCGCGAGGCGCTGCGCGCGGCGATTCGCGCGCGCGCGTGCGATCACCGC
The DNA here is from genome assembly GCF_041155115.1 of Marichromatium sp. PS1. Taxonomy (NCBI): domain Bacteria; kingdom Pseudomonadati; phylum Pseudomonadota; class Gammaproteobacteria; order Chromatiales; family Chromatiaceae; genus Marichromatium; species Marichromatium sp. PS1. Next base: position 823,880 of record NZ_BAAFHB010000002.1, on the reverse strand, counting down.
AAGACCGCCGCCGCGGTCGACTACGGCGAGCTGGAGCCGGCGATCGGCGCACTCGTCGAGCACGCGACCACCACCCCGGAGCTGGCCGCCGTGCCCGCGCGCTGGCTCGCGCTCAAGCTGCTCGAGGACGACGCCCAGGCGCAGCGGCAGCTGCGCGAGCGCCTGCCCGCACCACAGGCCGAGGCCCTGCTCCAGGAGGCGGCGCGCCGCCGCGGCGACTTCGAGACCCAGGCGCGACTCGACGTCGCCGACCACCTCGCGGCCTGTCGCGACCAGACCGTCGGACAACTGCTCGCGGGCGTGGTCGAACGGCGCGAGGACCGTCCACGCACCACCCTCACCGAGCGCATCGACCGCGTGGTGCTCAACCGTCTCGCCGCGCCGGCCTTCCTGGTGCTCACCGTGTTCCTGATCTATCAGGTGGCGATCGTCTGGGGCTACGAGCTGACCAACTACACCTGGCCGCTGCTCGCCGGGATGCGCGAGCTGGTCGCCGGGGTGCTGCCCGATGCCGGCTTCCTGGTCGATCCCTACACCCGCGCGCTCGGGCTGTGGCTGGTCGACTCGGCCAACACCCTGCTCAACTATGTGCCGATCTTCCTCATCCTCTTCGCGCTGATCGCGGTGCTCGAGGACTCGGGCTACATGGCGCGCATCGCCTTCATCCTCGACAAGGTGCTGCACCGCTTCGGGCTGCACGGCCAGAGTACCCTGCCCTTCATCCTCGCCGGGGTGTTCGCCGGCGGCTGCGCGGTGCCCGGGGTGATGGCCACCAAGGGCATCCCCGACAACCGCGCACGGATGGCCACCATCCTCACCGTGCCCTTCATGAACTGTCTGGCCAAGGTGCCGCTCTACACCCTGCTGCTCGGGATCTTCTTCGTCGAGCACAAGGCGCTGATGATGTTCTACATCTCGACCATGACCATCATCTTCGCGCTGCTGGTGGCCAAGCTGCTCACCCGCACCGTGCTGCGCGGCGAGGAGACCTCGCCCTTCGTCATGGAGCTGCCGGCCTATCACCTGCCGACCCTCGGCGGCGTGCTGCGCCGCGCCATCGATCGCACCTGGCTCTACATCAAGAAGGTCGGCACCATCGTCATCGCGGTGGCGGTGGTGGTCTTCACCCTGCTGCACCTGCCCGGACTCTCCGACGCCCGCATGGCCGACTTCGAGGAGCGCGGTCGCGCGGCGGTGAGCAGCTTCGAGCAGGCGATGGCGGGCAACGCCTATGACTGGGTCGCCACCGCCGAGCACATCACCCCGCTGCTCAACTATTACAACGACTACAAGCGCGCCAAGCTCAACGCCTCCGGGGCCGAGGGCTCACGCGCGGTCAAGGCGCGCTTCGAGCGACGCAACCCCGACTACTTCCCGCTGGTCGCACCGCCCAAGGGCGATCGCGACGCCCGTCAGGCCAGTCGCGAGTTGCGCAAGCTCAGCTCGGCGCGCAAGTCGCTGCGCCGCGAGATGCGCGAGGAGCGCATCACCAGCTCGATCCTCGGCATCATCGGGCGCGGCATGGAGCCGGTGACCCGGTTCGCCGGCTTCGACTGGAAGATCAACGTCGCCCTGCTCTCCTCCTTCGCCGCGCGCGAGAGCAGCGTCGCCACCCTCGGGGTGCTGTTCCAGCAGGACGAGGACCAGAACGCCACGCTCGAGCAACGCATGGGCGAGGAGACCCGCGCCGGCGGCGCCACCGCACTCACCGCGGTGGCGGTGATCCTGTTCTTCGCGCTCTACCCGCCCTGTCTCGCCACCACGGTGATGGTCAAGGTCCAGACCGGCTCCTACAAGTGGATGCTGTTCTCGATCGTCTTCCCCACCCTGCTCGGGCTCGGTGTGGCCAGCGCGGTCTACAGCATCGGCGTCGCCACCGGCTCCTCGGGGATCGAGATGATGAGCTGGACCTACTTCGGCGCACTCGCGCTGCTGTTGCTGCTCGGGTTGTTCACCGGGCCGGGCCGGAGACGCCCCGTCGCCCTGACCACCGCACCCGAACACGGCTGACCGGGGGCCGGGGCCGCGCCCCGGCCGCCCCCATTCACAGACCACGGAGCACCGCATGCAAGAGACCGCAACCGACAGCAGCGCCGCGACGGTGGTCGCCGCCGGCAATGCGCTCGGCTGGGCCGACATCCTCATCCCGCTGATCGCGCTCGGCGCCGCGCTCTACTATCTCTACCGCACCCTGTGGGCCAACCGCGGTCGCTGCGGCGGCTGCTCGGGCAAGGGCAAGGGTGGCGGCTGCGCCACCGCCGCGCCGCCCCGGGTGATACCACCGCGCATCGGCCAGGGCCGTCGCTGAGCGCCCTCCCACGGATGAGCGACACCGCCAGCGAGGGCCCCGGCCTCATCCACCACGATGGCCGCCGCACCATCGATCGCGACCTCGCCCGCGTCCCACGCGCTCAGGTCGTCGCCCTGCCGGGCAATCCGGCCGCCGACGGACGTCCTGCGTCCCGTCGGCGGCCACGACCGGATGCTCGCGCAGCTCGCCGGGATCCGCCGCGCCGCGAGCCGCGACTGCGATGTGCTGGCGCGGATCGGCGGCGAGGAGTTCGCGCAGATCCTCCACCGCATCTCCCCCGAGCAGGCCCGCGCGCGGCTGGCGCGACTGCGCGAACGCCTGCACCGCGACCCGATCGGGCTCGATGGCGACACCCGCCTCAGGGTCATCGACAGCATCGGTGACACCGTGTGTCGGCGAGTGTCAGGCGCAGACCCAGTTCGCACCACCGCGCGCCCCTCAGGAGATCGTCAAGCGCGCCGACGACGCCCTCGACTGGGTCAAGGCCAGCGGGCGCAACGGCCGTATCGCCTGGAGCGAACTCGACCCCCACTACCGCAGACATCGACCGGCGCTGCTACACTGCGACACACGCCGCCCACCGTGCGTCTCCCCACCGACCGGCCAGGATCCGCGCGCCCCCTCCGAGCAACCCGACGAGCAGTGCTCTGCCACCAGCAACCCATGTCCCTGCAAGACCACGAACGCGTCCGCTTCCACGTCAGCGACGCCCTCGGCGGTCTCGAGTGGCTGAGCGCACGCTATGTCCACCAACGCTTCTCGCGCCATGCCCATGCCGGCTACAGCATCGCGCTGATCGAGCGCGGCACCCAGGGCTTCTTCAACGCCGGCGCCAACCATCTCGCCCCGACCGACAGCCTCATCCTCGTCAACGCCGACACCATCCACACCGGACAGGCCGCGAGCAGCGGCGGCTGGGCCTATCGCGCGCTCTACCCCACCCCCGAGCAGTTCGAGCAGGTCTGGCGCGTACTCGGCCAGCCCGGTCGTCGCGCCCCCTGGTTCCGCTCGCCGGTGGTGCACGACCCGGCCCTGGCGCACCGTCTGCGCACACTCTTCACCCTGCTCGATCGACCCGCGAGCCGGCTCGCGCGCGACACCGCGCTCCACGACACCCTCGCACGACTGATGCGCGATCACGCCGGGATGCACGCCGCACCCGGCGAGCCGGGCGCCAACCCCCGTCTCGCGCTGGTCCGCGACCGGCTCGAACAGGCCGCCGAGGAGGAGATCCCGCTCGCCGCGCTGGCGCGACTCGCCGGCTGCAGCCCGGCACATCTGGTGCGCGCCTTCCATCGTCGCTACGGCCTGCCTCCGCACGCCTATCAGGTCCAGGCCCGGCTCAGACGGGCCGCCGCGTTGCTGCGCCAAGGCGCGACGATCGGCGCGGCGGCCTGCGCCGCCGGCTTCCACGACCAGAGCCATCTGCACCGTCACTTCAAGCGCGCCCGCGGCATCACCCCGGGGCAATATCTCGCCCAGTACCGCGCAAGAACGTACAAGACGCCGCGCCCCCGCGAGCGCTAGGCTCGAACGCTCCACAACAGCACTAGAAACCGCATGAACGCAGCACCGCTCCCTCACCCCGGCAGACGTCTCGCGCGCGGCGCGGTGGCGATCGCACCACTCTGTCTGGCGGTCGTCCCCTGGGGACTGCTCGCCGGCTCCTATGCCGTCGGCAGCGGGCTCTCGCCGCTCGAGGGTCAGGCACTGTCGATGATCCTGTTCGCCGGCGCGGTCCAGCTGGTGGTGATCGGCATGGCCCAGGACGGCGCCTCGCTCGCCGCCATGTTGCTGGCCACCGCCTTCATCACCGCCCGTCACCTGCTCTACGGTCTCAGCCTGCGCGACCGGGTCGGCACGCTGCCGCTGCGCTGGCGACTGCCGCTGGGCTTTCTCCTCACCGACGAGCTGTTTGCCGTCTGCACCCGTCACGACACCCCCGCCTTCGACCGCTGGTACATGCTCGGCGCCGGACTGGTCTTCTATCTGGTGTGGAATCTGGCGACCCTGGTCGGGGTGGTGATGGGCGAGACCCTGCCCGGGATCGAAGGGCTGGGGCTGGAGTTCGCGGTGGCGGCGACCTTCATCGCCATCGTCGTCCCCAACCTGGTCGACCGGCCGCTGCGGGTCGCGGCGCTGAGCGCACTGGTGGTGGCGGTGCTCGCCGCCCATCTGGGGATCCCCGGCGGACTGGTGCTCGCCGCGCTGGCGGGGATGGGCGCGGGCTATGTCACCGAGCAGGTGGCGCCATGAGCCTGTTCGATCTGCTCGCCCTCACCCTGGTGATCTTCGCCAGCCGCTATCTGTTCCTCGAACCGGCGCTGCCGCTGCGGCTCAACCGCCATCTGCGCGGCATGCTGCGCTATGCCGGCCCGGCGGTGCTCACCGCGATCTGGGGCCCGGTGGTGTTCATCCACGGCGAGCCCGGCCGGTTCGCCCTCGCCCTCCCCGAGCTCGCCGCCGCCACCCTGGCCGCGCTGCTCGCCTGGCGCACCCACCGCGTACTGCTCACCGTCACCCTGAGCATGACGCTCTATTTCCTGTTGCGGCTGTGGTAGCGGCAGCGCTCAGCTCGCCAGCCACAGGATCAGCGCATAGCGCGCACCCTTGCCGAGGGCGACCAGCGGCAGGAACAGCCGCAGCGGTACCCGCATCACCCCGGCGACCAGGGTCAGGGCGTCACCGATCAGCGGCGCCCAGGCGAACAACAGGGTCCACACCCCGTAGCGGGCGAAGCGTGTCTGCGCGGCGGCGATCTGCGCCGGGGTGAAGTGGAACCAGCGCCGATCCTGGAAGCGCAACAGCGCCCGCCCCAGCCACCAGTTGAGCAACGACCCCAGGGTGTTGCCGAGGGTGGCGACGAGGAGCAGCAGCCAAGGCGTGGCCCCGGCCTGTAACAGCGCGTAGAGGGCGACCTCGGAGGAGGCCGGCAGCAGGGTCGCGGCGAGAAAGGCCGAGACGAAGAGCAGCAGATAGCCACCGATCACGACAGGATCAGTCGCGATAGAGCCCGATGGCGTCGAGACAGAGTTCAGCCTCGAAGGCGCGACCGATGGCGACCACACCCAGCCGGGTCAGCCGACGCGGGTCGAGCGGGCGATCGACACGGTGCGGCCTGAACGCGGCGAAGGGCAGATGGCAGGTGCGCCACGCCGGGGTCGCGGTGAACCCCGCACGATAGGACTGCCAGGGGTGGTGCAGCGCGTCGCTCTTGAGATGGAGGTTGTAATCCTCGCCGTTGCCGCGCACCCGCAGCCACAGCCCGGTGAAGTCACCGGCATCGAAGGTCCCCGACTCGGCGAGCGGCAGCAACAGCTGGAGGAATCCGCCACCCTCGGCCAGGCTCACCGCGCCGCGCATGCACAGCACCCGCCGACCGTCCTCCTCGCCGTACCAGTGCGCGCCCTGCGAGCGCCCGCCCATCACCTGATCGGCGACCAGCCGCCAGCGGGTGCCGAGGCACGAGCGGCCATCGGCGGCGCCGAAATCGTCGATCAGCCGCTCGCGCACAAGGCCGCCCGCAGCGCATCGACGAGCACCGCGTTCTCCTCCGGGGTGCCGACGGTGATGCGCAGACAATCGGCGAGGGCCGGGTCGCTGCCGTCGAGGTTCTTCACCAGCACGCCGCGCTCGCACAGCGCCGAGAACAGACCACCGGCGCGCCCCCTGGGGGTACGCACGAGGATGAAGTTGGCCTCGCTCGGATAGGGGTGCAGACCGTCGAGCGCGGCGAGCGCCGCGAACAGCCGCGCGCGCTCCTCACGGATCGCCCGGGTCTGGGCGTCGAACAGCGCCTTGTGACGCAGCGCGAACACCGCCGAGACCTGGGTGAGGACGTTGATGTTGTAGGGCAGCCGGGTCTTGTCGATCTGCGCCAGCCAGTCACGCGGCCCCACCAGATAGCCCAGACGCAGCCCCGCCAGCCCCATCTTCGAGACGGTGCGCATCACCAGCAGGTTGGGCCAGTCGCCGAGCAGACCGAGGAAGCTGGTGTCGGTGAAGGGCGCATAGGCCTCGTCGACCACCACCAGGCCGGGGGCGGCCTCGATGATGCGTACCATGTCCTCGGAGTCGAAGCGGTTGCCGGTGGGGTTGTTGGGATAGGCGAGGAAGATCAACGCCGGACGCTCGCGCTCGATCGCCGCGAGCACCGCCGGCAGGTCGATGGCGAAGTCGGCGCGCAGCGGCACGCCGACGTACTCCATGCCCGCGCACTGGGCGATCTGGCGATACATCACGAACCCCGGATCGAGCGACAGCAGCCGCCGTCCGGGGCCGCCGACGGTCATCGCCAGCATCTGGATGAGTTCGTCCGAGCCGTTGCCGAGCAACAGCTCGAACTCGGGGCCGATCCCCATGGTCTCGCGCAGCGCCGTGTGCAGCGCCTCGCCATTGGGGTCGGGGTAGCGGTTGAGATCGAGCCCGCGCAGGGTCTCGAGCCATTCCGCCTTCAACTCATCGGGCCAGCCGTAGGGGTTTTCCATCGCGTCGAGCTTGATCATCCCGTCCGCCGCCGCGACCCGGTAGGCCGGTATGGCCTGGATCTCGGGGCGGACCAACGCATCGATCACCGTGGTCATGTCACGCCACCAGAGGCTATTCGGCGGCGTCCTCGCCGCGATACTCGGCCGAGCGCGCGTGCGCGGTCAGACCCTCGCCCCGCGCCAACACCGAGGCGGTGCGCGAGAGCGTGGCGGCACCGGCCGCCGAGGCCATGATCAGGCTCGAGCGCTTCTGGAAGTCGTAGACCCCCAGCGGCGAAGAGAAGCGCGCGGTGCGCGAGGTCGGCAGCACGTGGTTGGGGCCGGCGCAGTAGTCACCCAGGGCCTCGGCGGTATAGCGACCCATGAAGATGGCGCCGGCGTGACGGATGCGCCCGACCACCGCCTGCGGATCGGCCAGCGACAGCTCGAGGTGCTCGGGGGCGATCTGGTTGGCCACCGCGATGGCGTCGTCGAGGTCGCACGCGGCGATCAGCGCGCCACGGGCGCGCAGCGCGGTGGCGATGATCTCGGCGCGCTCCATGGTCGGCAGCAGACGATCGATGCTCGCCGCCACCCGGTCGAGGAAATCGTGGTCCCAGCTCACCAGGATCGACTGCGCGTCCTGATCGTGCTCGGCCTGGGAGAAGAGGTCCATGGCGATCCAGTCGGGATCGGTCTGGCCGTCGCACACCACCAGGATCTCGGAGGGACCGGCGACCATGTCGATGCCGACCTGGCCGAACACCGCGCGCTTGGCGGTGGCGACATAGATGTTGCCGGGACCGACGACCTTGTCGACCGGCGGCACCGAGTCGGTACCGTAGGCGAGCGCGGCCACCGCCTGGGCGCCACCGATGGCGAAGGCGCGATCGACCCCGGCGACGTGCGCGGCGGCGAGCACCAGCTCGTTGAGTTCGCCATCCGGGGTCGGCACCACCATGATCAGCTCGGCGACCCCGGCGACCTTGGCCGGGATGGCGTTCATCAGCACCGAGGAGGGATAGGCCGCCTTGCCGCCGGGGACGTAGAGCCCGGCGCGATCGAGCGGCGTGACCTGCTGACCGAGCAGGGTGCCGTCGGCCTCCTCGAAGCTCCAGGACTCGACGCACTGGTGCTCGGCATAGGCACGGATGCGCGCGGCGGCCTGCTCCAGCGCCTCGCGCTGCGCCGCGGGGATGCGCTCCCAGGCGGTGGCCAGACGCGCACGCGGGATCTCCAGGTCGGCGGCACTGGCCGGCGACCAGCGATCGAAGCGGGCGGTGTAGTCGATCAGCGCCGCGTCGCCGCGCGCGCGCACCTCGCGGATGATCTCGGCGACCGTCTGCTGGACGCGATCGTCGGAGACCGACTCCCAGGCCAGAAGGCCGTCGAGCCGCTCCTGGTAGTCGGCGTCGGTGGTGTCAAGACGTTGGATCTCGGTCACGGATGTCACTCCCGGTCCGTCGCCACGGACCCCATAGCATTCAATTCTGGTTGCTTGCCAGCGCCTCGCGCAGGCTCTCGAGCAGCCCATTGACCGCGGCATGCTTCATCTTCCAGGCGGCCTTGTTGACCACCAGCCGCGAGCTGATGTCGCTGATGTGCTCGAGCGGCACCAGGCCATTGGCCTTGAGCGTGTTGCCGCTCTCGACGAGGTCGACGATACGATCGGCCAACCCGACCAGCGGGGCCAGCTCCATCGAACCGTAAAGCTTGATGATATCGACCTGCTCGCCCTTGGCGGCGTAATAGCGCTCGGCGCTGCGCACATACTTGGTGGCAATGCGCATGCGCCGGTTGGTCGGCGGCGTGCTGTCGGGCAGCCCGGCGACCATCAGCCGGCAGCGGGCGATGCGCAGGTCGAGTGGCTCGTAGAGCCCCTCGCCGCCGTGCTCGAGCAGCACGTCCTTGCCGGCGACGCCGAGATCGGCGGCGCCGTACTGGACATAGGTGGGGACGTCACTGGCGCGGATGATGACGAACTTCACCCGCGCGTCCGTGGTCTCGAGGATCAGCTTGCGGCTGCGCTCCGGATCATCCAGCGGATGGATCCCGGCATGGGCCAGCAGCGGCAGGGTCTGCTCGAAGATACGGCCCTTGGACAGGGCGATGGTCAGGGGGGTGTTCGCTGTCATGGTGTCGCGATCCTAGTCCGCGCCCGAGGTCCGCCGCAGATCGGCGCCCAGGGCGTGCAGCTTTGCTTCGATGTTGTCATACCCGCGATCGAGGTGGTAGAGGCGATCGACCAGGGTCTCGCCCTCGGCCACCAGACCGGCCAGCACCAGACCGGCCGAGGCGCGCAGATCGGTGGCCATCACCGGCGCGGCGGTCAGTCGTCCGACCCCGCGACAGATGGCGGTATTGCCCTCGATCCGGATCTCGGCGCCCATCCGCTCGAGCTCGGGGACGTGCATGAAGCGGTTCTCGAAGATGGTCTCGGTGACCGTGCCGACGCCCTCGGCGATGCTGTTGAGGGCGCAGAACTGGGCCTGCATGTCGGTCGGGAAACCGGGGTGCGGCGCGGTGTGGATGTCGACCGCGCGCGGGCGCCGACCGTGCATGTCGAGGGCGATCCAATCCTCGCCGGTCGCGACCTCGGCGCCGGCCTCGCGCAGCTTCTGTACCACCGCGTCGAGCGCCTCGGGACAGGTCCGCTCGACCCGCACCCGCCCGCCGGTCATGGCGGCGGCGACCAGGAAGGTGCCGGTCTCGATGCGATCGGGCATCACCCGATGGCTGCCGCCGCCGAGCCGCTCGACACCCTGGATGCGGATGCGATCGCTACCGGCGCCCTCGACGCGCGCCCCCAGGGTATTGAGGAAGGCGCCGAGGTCGGCCACCTCGGGCTCGCGCGCGGCGTTCTCGATCACCGTCTCGCCCTCGGCCAGGACGGCGGCCATCATCAGGTTCTCGGTGCCGGTGACCGAGACCATCTCCATCACCAGCCGCGCCCCGCGCAGACGGCGCGCGCGGGCGCGAATATAGCCGCCCTCGACGGTGATCTCGGCGCCCATCGCGCGCAGCCCCTCGATGTGCAGGTTGACCGGGCGGGCGCCGATGGCGCAGCCCCCGGGCAGGGAGACATCGGCACGACCATAGCGCGCGAGCAGCGGCCCGAGCACCAGGATCGAGGCGCGCATGGTCTTGACCAGCTCGTAGGGCGCGGCGAAGTCGTGCAGCGTGCGCGGCTCGACCTCGACCCGATCACCCTCGCGGCGCAGCGCCGCACCCATCCGCCCGAGCAGCTCCAGGGTGGTGGCGATATCGCGCAGGCGCGGGATATTGGTCAGGGTCACCGGCGCGTCGGCCAGCAGGGTGGCGGCGAGGATCGGCAGCGCCGCGTTCTTCGCCCCCGAGGCCTCGACCACGCCATCGAGCCTGGTCCCACCGTTAATCAGCAGCTTGTCCATGGTCTCGGCGAACCCCTGAGGGACGAAGGCGCTCGCGCCCGCTCCCTCGCTCTGTTTCGATTGCGACGGACACGCCGCCGCCGGCCCAGGCTCGAGCATCACTCCAGCATCCACCACAGGCTCCCTGTCAGCTCGATCGCGCCGCTGCCGGGGTGGTCGATACCGGCAACAACTCCAGGATGTTCGAAAAGGCCGCGATCCGCCGCAGCGAATCGGGAAGATTGGCATAGCTCAGCGCGACACCGCGCGCCCGGGCGAGGTCGAGCCATTCGAGCAGCAGCGCCAGACCGGCGCTGTTGGCGGCGCTGACGCCGGCCAAGTCGATCTCGACGGTCGTGGGCGCGCGCAGCAACGCCTCGCCCTCGACCGCCAGCCGGGTAACCGTGGCGAGATCGAGTACGCCGTCGAGACGCCAGCGACCCGGCGCGGTCTCGCTCAGGCGGGTGGCGCTCATTCGCGCCCCTTGAGGTTCATGTCCTCGAGCCGGGCGATCAGACCGTCGATCCCGGAGCGCTGGATCTCGGTGGCGAAGTCGCTGCGATAGTTGCCGACCAGGCTGGCATTGCTGATCACCACGTCATAGACCTTCCAGCCGGAACCACCGTCGTACATGCGGTAGTCGACCGGGATCGGCGAACCGCCCGACTGCTGAACCTCGGTGGCGACGGTCACCATGTTCGGGCGCGAACTCGGGCGCACCGGCAGATAGCGGATCTCCTCGCCCGAATAGCTCAGCAGCGAGCGCGCATAGGTGCGGATCAGCACCTGCTTGAAGCTGTCGACCAGACGCTGGCGCTGCGCCTGACTGGCCTCGCGCCAATAGCGACCGACCGCGCCCTGGGTGATGCGCACGAAGTCGAAGTGAGGCGCGACCTGGTCCTCGAGCAGACCATAGATCAGGCTCGGATCGCGCTCGATCTCGGCGCGGCGCTGCTCGAGGGTGTCGAGCATGCGCATGGTGGTGCGCTCGACCAGGGCGGTGGCCGACTCCTGGGCCGCGCTCGCCAGACCACTGCCGAGGCTCGCCAGCACCAGGGTCACCAGCAATAGAAAATGACGTTGCCGCAACATCAGCCGTCTCCGCTTGCCTTACTGAATAAGAATTGTCCGATCATCTGCTCGAGGATCATCGCCGACTGGGTCTGCATGATCTCGTCACCGTCGCGCAGCACGTCGGGGCTGCCGCCGGGCTCGAGTGCGACGTACTGCTCGCCGAGCAGTCCGGAGGTGAAGACGTTGGCGAAGGTGTCCATCGGCAGGTTGTCGACCGCCGAGTCGATGCGCAGCGTCACCACCGCCTCGAAGGTGCGGGGATCGAAGTCCACCGCTTCCACGCGCCCGACCCGAACCCCGGCCATGCTCACCGGCGCACGCGCCTTGAGGCTGCCGACGTTGGCAAAGCGTGCGGTGAGCCGATAACCCTCGTCGACCCCGGCGAGATTGAGGTTGCTGACCTGCATCGCGAGGAAGAACAGGGCGACGAAGCCGGCGACCATGAAGGCCCCGACCAGGATCTCGATGTTGCGTTGTCTTGCCATCTCATCAGCCTCCGAACATCAACGCGGTGAGCACGAAATCGAGCCCGAGCACGGCCAGCGCGCCATGCACCACGGTACGGGTGGTCGCGCGGCTCACGCCCTCGGAGGTCGGGCTGCAGTCATAGCCCTGGAACAGCGCGATCCAGGTCACCACCACGCCGAACACCAGCGACTTGATGACACCGTTGACCACGTCCTCGCGAAAATCGACCGCCGACTGCATCTGGCTCCAGAAGGCGCCGGCGTCGACGCCAAGCAGCCCGATGCCGACGAAATAGCCGCCGATCACGCCGACGGCACTGAACACCGCCGCCAGCAGCGGCATCGCCAACACCCCGCCGAACAACCGCGGCACCAGGATCCGGCGCACCGGATCGACGGCCATCAACTCCAGCCCGGCGAGCTGCTCGGTGGCCTTCATCAGGCCGATCTCGGCGGTCAGCGCCGAGCCCGCGCGACCGGCCACCAACAGCGCCGTGACCACCGGGCCGAGCTCACGCACCAGCGAGGCGGCGACCATCAGCCCCAGGCTCTCGGCGGCGCCGAAGCGAGCCAGCACATAGTAGCCCTGCAGCGCCAGCACCATGCCGACGAACAACCCGGAGACGCCGACGATCAGCATCGAGAGCACGCCGACGTTGTAGACCTGCGCGATCAGCAGCCGCGGCCGGCGCAGCACCTCACCGATGCCGAGCACCATCGCCAGCAGCAGCCGATGGGCGCGTCCGAAGCGCGCCAGGGCATCGAGCCCACCGCGACCGAGTCGCGCCAGGGGATCGAACAACATCTCAGCGTCCTCCCCGGCTCAGCAGGTCTTCGGCCAGCGAGGGCCCCGGATAGTGGAAATGCACCGGCCCGTCGGCCTGACCGTCCATGAACTGGCGCACCCAGGTCGAGCGCTCGGCGGCGATCTCGGCCGGTGAGCCCTGGGCGACCACCCGACCGTGCGAGATCAGATAGACATGATCGGCGATCCGGCTGGTCTCGGCCACATCGTGCGACACCAGCACGCTGGTGAGGTTCGCCGCGTCGTTGAGCTGGCGGATCAGCGACACCAGCGCGCCCATGGAGATCGGGTCCTGGCCGGTGAAGGGCTCATCGTAGAGGATCATCTCGGGATCGAGCGCGATCGCCCGCGCCAGCGCTACCCGACGCGCCATGCCGCCGGACAGCTCGCTCGGCATCAGCGCGCGCGCGCCGCGCAGCCCCACCGCCTCGAGCTTCAGCAATACCAGCTTGCGCAGCAGCGAAGGCGAGAGGTCGGTGTGCTCGCGCAGCGGATAGGCGACGTTGTCGAAGACGTTGAGATCGGTCAGCAGCGCCCCGCTCTGGAACAGCATGCCCATGCGTCGGCGCAATCGATAGAGCGCGCTCTTGTCGAGCTCGTGCACCGCCACACCGCCGATCTCGACGCGACCGGCGTCAGGACGCAGTTGTCCGGTAATCAGTTTGAGCAGCGTGGTCTTGCCGGTCCCGCTCGGTCCCATCACCGCAGTCACGGCGCCGCGACGGATGTCGAGATCGAGCCCGTCGAAGATGACCCGCTCGCCGCGGCGGAAGGTCAGGTCGCGGACCCGCACCAGCACATCGTCGGTGGCGGATGCCCGCGCGGCTCCATTGGTGCCCGCAGACGCGTCCTCGACCCGGACGCCCGGCGCGCCGCCTGGGCCCTGGCTTGGCATCATGGTGAAATGTCGCTATCGACGCATCGGTCGGCCAAAGCGGGCAATTCTCGCGGCCCCGGCGCGGGGCGTCAAGCAAAGGGCGGCCAGCGACCAAGAAGATTGAACCGCCAAGCCGCGAAGGGCGCAAAGAAGAGGTAGGGCCTCCAGCGACCAGCCTCCAGTCGCCAGTGGGTGTGCGTCCTCGACAACAGCACGGCCTGCCATCACCATTGGCGCCGGCGCTTGAGGACACGTGACCACGGGCCGCTGGTCGCCGACCACCTGAACACCTTTGCGCTCTTTGCGGCTTGGCGGTTCAATCCTGGCGGCTGGCGGCTGGCGGCTGGCGGCTGGCGGCTGGCGACAGCCCCCTCGCCCGATGCGACATGTCCGCGTGGCATGGTGTATTTTTCTTGGTTTGACCGACCACTCATCGGCTCCATCCCCGAGACCATGACCGAACGACGACAACTCGGCGCCCGTCTGGCGCCGCTCGATGCCGGCGAGCACCAACGCATCATCGATCTCGCCCGTGCCGTTCTCGACACCGAGGCCCAGGCGATCACGGCGCTCGCCGCACGGATCGACACCCCTTTTGTCACCGCCTGTCGCTACATGCTCGCCTGCGCCGGACGCATCGTGGTCACCGGCATGGGCAAGTCGGGGCACATCGGCGGCAAGATCGCCGCCACCCTGGCGAGCACCGGCAGTCCGGCCTTCTTCGTCCACCCCGGCGAGGCCAGCCACGGCGATCTGGGGATGATCACCCCGCTCGACGTCGTGGTGGCGATCTCCAATTCCGGCGAGACCGCCGAGGTGCTCACCATCCTGCCGGTGCTCAAGCGCCTCGGGGTGCCGATGATCGCGATGACCGGGCGGCGCGACTCGACCCTGGCGCGCGAGGCCGACGTCCATCTCGATGTCACCGTCTCGGCCGAGGCCTGCCCGCTCGGCCTGGCGCCGACCACCAGCACCACCGCGGCGCTGGCAATGGGGGATGCGCTCGCCGTGGCGCTACTCGAGGCGCGTGGCTTCACCGCCGAGGACTTCGCCCGCTCGCACCCGGCCGGGAGCCTGGGGCGGCGCCTGCTGCTGCACGTCGACGACATCATGCATCGCGACGAACGGGTCCCCCGCGTCGGGCGCGAGGCGAGCCTGCTGGCCACCCTCGAGGAGATCTCGCGCAAGGGGCTGGGGATGAGCGCGGTGGTCGACGAGGGTGGGCGGCTGTGCGGCATCTTCACCGACGGCGACCTGCGCCGTGCGCTCGATCGCGGCGTCGACGTCCACCACACCCGGATCGAGACGGTGATGACCCGCGACTGTGTCACCATCTCCCCCGGCGCGCTCGCCGCCGAGGCGCTGCAGCTGATGGAGGCGCGCTCGATCAACGCGCTGCTGGCGCTCGACGACGAGCGCCGCCCGGTCGGCGCACTCAACATGCACGACCTGTTGCGCGCGGGCGTGGTCTGAAACTGCCCCCGCTGGTCAAAACCGCCCGCGCACCCGACAATGCGCCGCACAGGGGCCCGCCCCTTCTTCCTCATCAAGGAGTCACCAGGGAGATGCAAGAGATCCGCAACCGCGCCGCCGCCATTCGTCTGGCGATCTTCGACGTCGACGGCGTACTCACCGACGGCAGCCTCTATCTCGGCGACGACGGTCAGGAATACAAGGCGTTCAACGCCCGCGACGGTCACGGCATGGTGATGTTGCGCGAGTCCGGCGTGACCCTCGCGGTGATCACCGGGCGCAGCTCGCGGGTGGTCACCATGCGGATGAAGGGATTGGGGGTGAACCACGTCTACCAGGGCCAGCGCGACAAGCTCGCCGCCTATCTCGAGCTGCGCGAGCGACTGGGGATCGAGGACGCCGCCGTGGCCTATCTCGGCGACGACGTCATCGACCTGCCGGTGATGCGCCAGGTCGGGCTCGCCGCGGCGGTGGCCGATGCCCACCCGATGGTACGCGCCGAGGCGCACTGGCACACCACGGCGCACGGCGGGCGCGGCGCCGCGCGCGAGTTCTGCGAACTGATCATGGACGCTCAGGGGACGCTCGCGCGACTGGCCGGACAGCGTCCATGAGCACCCGCGCGCACTGGCCGCTGCGCTACTACCTGCTCGCCGCCTTCTTCGCCTTCAGCGGGCTCGCGGGCTGGTGGCAGGTCCAGCGCATCGACCAGCCGCAGGGACCGGCCACCGTACGCCCCCGCGTCCCCGACTACGTGGTCCACGCGTTCACCGCGCTCGAGACCGACACCAGCGGCGCACCGAGCCGACGCCTGAGCGCGACCGAGTTGCGTCAGTTCGTCGCCGAGGATCTCTCCGAGCTCGACCGCCCACACATGCAGCTGTTCCAGTCCGACGGACCGCCGTGGCGCGCGCGCGCCGAGCACGGGCTGGTGCTCGACGGCGGCGCGGAGGTGCGGCTGACCGGCGACGTCCATCTCGAGCGCGACGCCACCGCCGAGGCCCCGCCCGCGCACATCGAGACCGAGCAGCTCAACGTCTGGCACCAGCGCGCCTATGCCCGTACCGACCTGCCGGTGCGGGTGGCCAGCGGCGAGGACTGGCTGAGCGCCACCGGCATGCAGCTGTGGTACGACGAGCCGGCGCGCGCCACCTTCCACGGTCGCACCCGGATGCTGCTCGCCCCGACCCAGGAGACCCAACCATGAGCCCTCCACTGCGCCTGCTGGCACTGTTGCTGTTGTTCGGCTGGAACCCGGCCAACGCGCTCGACGACGACCCCCAGCAACCGATGTACATCGAGGCCGACGACGTCGAGGTACGCGAGGCCGAGGGCACCAGCATCTATGTCGGCAACGTCGAGGTCACCCAGGGCAGCATGCGCCTGCACGCCGACCACATGACCGTCTATCACCGCGAGGACCGCCGCCCGCGCCAGATCATCGCCATCGGCACCCCGGCGCGCTTCCGTCAACTGCTCGAGGACGACCAGGGCGAGGTCCGCGCCTTCGCCAGGCGCATGGAGTTCGACACCGACCGCGACGAGCTGGTGCTGATCGACGAGGCGGTACTGATCCAGGGCGAGGACCGCGTCGCCAGCGAGCGCATCGTCTACGACCGTGCCCGCGAACACTTCCGTGCCGGCGGCAGCGGTCGGGTGCGGATCACCATCACCCCCGAGGAGGAGTCATGACAGGGATCGACGGATGAGCGTACTGCGCGCCGAACAGCTCAAGAAACGTTATCGCAGCCGCGAGGTCCTGCGGGGAGTGAGCGTCGAGGTCGAGGCCGGCGAGGTGGTCGGGCTGCTCGGCCCCAACGGCGCGGGCAAGACCACCTGCTTCTATCTCATCGTCGGGCTGATCCCTGCCGACCAGGGGCGCATCACCCTCGACGAGCACGATGTCACCCTGATGCCGATGCATGCGCGCGCGCGCGCCGGACTGAGCTATCTGGCGCAGGAGCCCTCGGTGTTTCGCAAGCTCAGCGCGCGCGACAACATCCTCGCGATCCTCGAGACCCGCGGCGACCTCGACCGCGAGCAGCGCGAGCAGCGTTGCGAGCAGCTGCTCGAGGAGCTCGGCATCGCCCATATCGGCGAGTCGCTGGCACTCAGCCTCTCCGGCGGCGAGCGCCGTCGTCTCGAGATCGCCCGCGCGCTGGCCGTCGACCCCAAGGTGATGCTGCTCGACGAGCCCTTCGCCGGCGTCGACCCGATCGCCGTGGGCGACATCAAGGCGATCGTCTCGCACCTGCGCGAGCGCGGCATCGGCGTGTTGATCACCGATCACAACGTGCGCGAGACGCTCGACATCTGCGATCGCGGCTACATCATCAGTAATGGCGAGGTGATCGCCGCCGGCCGCCCCGACGAGCTGCTCGCCAACCAGCAGGTACGCGACGTCTATCTCGGCGCCGACTTCGCCATGTAGCATGTAGGCGGCAGCATCCGCGCCCCGCTGCTACATATTGGGAGTAAGATGAAGACCATCGCGCCCCGGCAGGGGGCGCGCTTGACGTGACTCAGGCACCTTTGTTGCCACCCGACCTATAATCGTCATAGGACGGTCATCGACCCGGCATAGAGACAGACGCAAGACGCATCGGCGATCCATGAAGCAAACCATCCAGCTTCGCCTCGGCCAACACCTGACGATGACGCCCCAGCTGCAGCAGGCGATTCGCCTCCTGCAGCTGTCGACGCTCGAGCTGCAGAAGGAGATCCAGGAGGCGCTGGACTCCAACCTGATGCTCGAGGAGGCCGAGGAGGCCGACCGCTTCGCCGCCAACGGAGAGGACAGCGGCAATGGCGCACACGAGTCCCCGCCCAGCGATGAGCAGGGCAGCGCCGAGCGTGAGCTCCAGGGCGAGACCAACGAGATCCCCGATGAGCTCCCGGTCGACACCCAGTGGGCCGATGTCTACGACGGCTATCTACCGCCGAGCACCCAGGGCAGCGCCGAGAACGCCGATTTCGACCCCTTCCTCCACCAGAGCCGCCCTCAGACCCTGCACGATCACCTCCTCTGGCAGCTCAACCTGATCCGGCTGAGCGAGCGCGACGAGATGATCGCCGAGGCGGTGATCGATGCCATCGACGCGCGCGGCTATCTTCGGGCCGATCTCGACGAGCTGCTGAGCACCATCGGCGACGATCAGATCAGCCTCGAGGAGATCGCCACCATGGTGCACCGGGTGCAGTCGTTCGATCCCCCGGGGGTCGGCGCCCGCGATCTCGCCGAGTGCCTGCAGATCCAGCTGCGGCAGCTCCCCGCCGAGACCCCGCAGCGCGACCTCGCGCTGGCGATCTGTCGCGACGGCTTCGAGCACCTGCCGCGCAAGGACATCGCCGCGCTGATGCGCCGCTTCAAGCAGACCGAGCCCGAGATTCGTGGTGCACTCACGCTGATCTGCCAGCTCAACCCGCACCCCGGCGACTTGATCGCGCAGGAGCCCCCGGAGTACGTTGTACCCGACATCTTCGTGCGCAGAGAGAATGGTCGCTGGTCGGTGGAACTCAACCCGGAATCCACACCTAAACTGAGGGTGAACGCAGACTACGCCCGGCTGATCCGGCGCGCCGACACCAGCAGCGACAGCGTCACCATGCGCAACCACCTGCAGGAGGCGCGCTGGTTCATCAAGAGCCTGGCGAGCCGCAACGACACCGTGCTGCGGGTGGGCGCCAAGATCGTGGAGATGCAGCAGGCGTTCTTCGAGCACGGCGAGGAGGCGATGCGGCCGATGGTGCTGCGCGACGTCGCCGAGGCGCTCGAGCTGCACGAGTCGACCGTCTCCCGGGTCACCACGCAGAAATACATGCATACGCCGAGGGGCACCCTGGAGTTCAAGTACTTCTTCTCGTCCCACGTCAGCACCACTTCTGGTGGGGAGTGTTCATCAACGGCGATCCGCGCGCTCATTCGTAAGCTGATCGCCGCCGAACCCGCCAGAAAACCCTTGAGCGACAGCAAGATCGCGGCCGAACTGGCCGATCGCGGCATCCAGGTCGCGCGTCGAACCGTCGCCAAGTACCGCGAGGCCATGGGTATTCCAGCCTCG
Organism: Marichromatium sp. PS1; assembly: GCF_041155115.1. Classification (NCBI taxonomy): domain Bacteria; kingdom Pseudomonadati; phylum Pseudomonadota; class Gammaproteobacteria; order Chromatiales; family Chromatiaceae; genus Marichromatium; species Marichromatium sp. PS1. The sequence continues at coordinate 804,957 of NZ_BAAFHB010000002.1, read as the reverse complement.
AACGAGCGCAAACGCCTGGCATGAGCAGGCTGTTTGGAACCCCTGTAAGGAGTCCAATGATGCAAATCAATCTGACGGGTCATCACGTCGACATCACCGAGGCACTGCGCGACTACGTCGACAGCAAATTCGCACGCCTGGCGCGTCACTTCGACCACGTCACCAATGCCCACGTCATTCTCAGCGTTGAGAAGCTCGACCAGAAGGCCGAGGCGACGCTGCACATCAATGGTGGGAAGCTCTTCGCCGACTCCGTGCATGAAGATATGTATGCCGCGATCGACGGCCTGACCGACAAGCTCGATCGCCAGATCCTGCGCCACAAGGAGAAGAAGAACGACTATCGCAGCGCACCCGGCCCGAAGGCGGCCGACTCTGAAGCCGAGGCCGACGCCGAGGCCGATACCGAATAGCCCGGCAACGGCCTGATGGCCCATGCGTCGGCGGGGCGTCGGGACACCCGACACCCGCCGGACCGACGCACCGACACCTCGAACGGATCCGTGATCGCGCCGTTCGGGGTGTTTTGCATTGAGACCCTGAGATCCGAGCCGATATCGACACCTGCGGGCTCCGACGACTCGAAGGACACCCAGAATCCATGACCACGACCACGCGCCCCGATCACCCGCCGGTATGGACACCGGACACCGTCACCGCCCAGCGCCCCTGTCCCTGCGACCACCAGGAGCCTTGACCGATGTTCAGTCCAGACCTGATCAGCGAGGCCCGAGTCAGCTGCGGTGCCGAGATCGCCAGCAAGAAGCGGCTGCTCGAGACGCTCGCCGAGCTGCTGGCCAACGACCACCCCCGTCTCAACACCGAACTCGTCTTCGAGCGTCTGCTCGAGCGCGAGCGACTCGGCAGCACCGGACTCGGTCACGGTGTGGCGCTGCCGCACGCCCGCATCAAGGAGATCAACGAGGTGCTCGGGGCCTTCGTCAGCACCAGCACCGGGGTCGACTATGACGCGATCGACGGCGAGCCGGTCGATCTCGCCTTCGCCCTGCTGGTCCCGGAGAGCGCCACCGAGGAGCATCTGCGCTTGCTCGCCCGGCTCGCCGGCATGTTCAGCGACCCGGCCACCCGCGCCGCGCTGCGCGAGGCCGGCTCGGCGGCGACCGTCCTGCAACTGATCGAGACGAGCGAGGCGCGCTAGCGCCACGCCGACCTGGGCCATGCTCGACAGCCTCCAGTCACTCCTCGAACAGACCGGCCCGCGGCTGCAGCTGCGCTGGCTCAACGGCGAGCCCGAACAAGGCTCCCCACTGCGCCGGCCCGAGCGCGCACGCTCGCGCGAGTCGCTGATCGGCTCGCTCAACTGCATCCATCCCAACTGTCTGCAGGTGATCGGGCGCGCCGAGCAGCGCTATCTCCAGGCACTGGGACGCACCGCCTTCGAGGAAACCCTCGAGCAACTCTTCGCCGAGCAGCCGGCGGCGATCCTGTTCGCCGACGGCCTCGAGCCCCACCCCGCCTTCTTCGCCTTCGCCGCCGAGCACGACACCCCGCTGCTCGGCTCGCCGCTCGGCGACGAGGAGCTGATCAACCACCTGCGCTATTTTCTCACCCACGCCCTGGCCGAGCGCCAGACCCTGCACGGCGTCTTCATCGAGGTGCTGGGGATGGGGGTATTGCTGGTCGGCGATCCGGCGGTGGGCAAGAGCGAGCTGGCGCTCGACCTGATCACCCGCGGTCATCGGCTCATCGCCGACGACGCGCCGCGCTTCGCGCGCATCGCCCCGGAGGCCATCGAGGGCACCTGCCCGGAGACCCTGCGGGACTTCCTCGAGGTGCGCGGGCTGGGTATCCTCAACATCCGCGCGATGTTCGGCGAGGGCGCGGTCCAGCGCAGCAAGACGCTGAACCTGATCATCGATCTGCAACCCCTCGACCAGCAACAGATCGCCGGTCTCGACCGGCTCACCGGCAGCCTCTCGGCAACCGACGTGCTCGGGGTGGCGATCCCAACCATCACCATGCCGGTGGCGCCGGGACGCAACCTGGCCATCCTGGTGGAAGCGGCAGTGCGCCACCAGATCCTACGTATCCGTGGCTATGACGCCGGCGTCGACTTCATCGACCGGCAGGCGCGGGCGATCCGTCTCGACCGCCCCGACCCGCCCGGCCCCGGATCCAGACCCTAGCACCGCTCCCGACCTCGATCGGGACCGGCCCGGAGCAACCCGCAGCCCATGAAACTCGTCATCCTCAGTGGCCTGTCCGGCTCGGGCAAGAGCGTCGCCCTGCATACGCTCGAGGACCTTGGCTATTACTGCATCGACAACCTGCCGCTGTTCCTGCTCAAGGACCTGGTCGCGGGGCTGCGCAAGGCCCCCGACGACGGCTTCTCCAGCACCGCGGTGGGCATCGACGCGCGCACCAGCCCGCGCGCGCTCGGTCGGCTCGCGGAGCTGATCGAGGAGGCACGCGCCCAGGGCATCGACTGTCGGGTGATGTTCCTCGACGCCGACACCGACACCCTCAAGCGCCGCTTCAGCGAGACCCGGCGGCGTCACCCGCTCACCCGCGGCAACCGCTCGCTCGACGAGGCCATCCGCCTCGAGCGCCGTCTGCTCGAGGCCATCGGCCGCTGCGCCGAGATCCGTATCGACACCACCCACACCAATGTGCACGAACTACGCGACCTGGTCCGCGCCCACCTCGTCGGCAGCGACTCGCCCAAGGTCTCGATCCTGCTGCAGTCGTTCGGCTTCAAGCACGGCGTGCCCAAGGACGTCGACTTCATCTTCGACGTGCGCTGCCTGCCCAACCCGCACTGGCAGCCGGAACTCAAGCCACTGACCGGACTCGATCAGCCGGTGATGGAGTTCCTCGACGCCAGCACCGAGGTCGGCGAGATGCGTGACGACATGCTCGCCTTCTTCGACCGCTGGATCCCGCGCTTCGAGACCGACGGGCGCAGTTATCTCACCATCGCCATCGGCTGTACCGGCGGCCAGCATCGCTCGGTCTACATGACCGAGGCGCTGCGCCGTCACTTCGAGCAGACCGGTCACAAGGTGCTGGTCAGACACCGGGAGTTACCGTGAGCATCGGACTGTTACTCATCACCCACCAGCCACTCGGCGGCGACCTGCTGCGCATCGCCAGCGCCATCCTCGGCACCGAGCCGGCAGCCACCGAAGCGCTCGAACTGGTCAACGACCGTCCCTGCGAGTGCATGCTGCGCGAGGCGCTCGACTGCGTCGACCGACTCGACCAGGGCGGCGGCGTACTGGTGCTCACCGATCTCTACGGTGCCACCCCGGCCAACATCGCCCTGGCGCTGCACGAGCAGCGACGCCGGGTGCGGGTGATCTCCGGGGTCAACCTGCCGATGCTGCTGCGCGCGCTCAACTATGCCGAGCTCGACCTCGACAGCGTCGCCGAGAAGGCGCTCGAGGGCGGGCGCGAGGGTGTGATTCGCTGCCAGGAGCAGGACGCATGACCAGCAAGGACTTCGAGATCATCAACAAACTCGGCCTCCACGCCCGCGCTGCGGCCAAGCTGGTGCAGTGCGCCAACGGCTTCACCAGCCGCATCGAGGTCGAGCGCCGCGGTCAGCGCGTCAACGGCAAGAGCATCATGGGGGTGATGATGCTGGCCGCCAGCCGCGGCACCTGGATCACCGTCAGCGCCGAGGGCGAGGACGAGGCCGCTGCACTGACGGCGATCGAGCAACTCATCGGCGACCGCTTCGGGGAAGGCGAGTGACCATCGCCTACCAGGGCATCGGCATCCACTCGACGCGCGCCATCGCGCTCGGGCCGGCGCTGGTCGACAGTCGCAGCCTGGCCACCATCGGCCATATCGAGATCAGCGACGAGCAGGTACCCGCCGAACTCGAGCGGCTGGAGCGGGCGATCGCCTCGGCACGTGGCGCGCTCGAGGCGGTGCGCGCGCAGATCCCCACCCAGACCCCGCAGAACATCGCCGAATTCATCGATACCCATCTGCTGATGCTCGAGGACGCGGCGCTGGTCGAGGAGGTCCGGCGCATCGTCAGCGCCGAGCGCTGCAGCGCCGAGTGGGCGCTGCAGCAGCAGCGCGACACCCTGGTGCGCATCTTCGACGAGATGGACGACCCCTATCTGCGCACCCGCCGTGACGACGTCGAGCACGTCGTCCACCAGATCCAGTCCTTCCTCGCCGGCGAGTCCCCGGAGCCGCGCCTGCCCGAGCACGATCTCGACGGCCATGTGGTGGTCGCCCGCGACCTCACCCCGGCCGATACCATCCTGCTCCATCATCGCGGCATCGCCGGCTTCGTCACCGAGTTCGGCGGGCCGATGTCGCACACCGCGATCCTCGCGCGCAGCCTCGGGGTCCCGGCGGTGATCGGGGTGCGCAACATCACCCGCTACATCGAGCCGCGCGAGTTCCTGGTGGTCGACGGCGAGAACGGCACCGTGCTGTGCGATGCCGACGACCTCACCATCGCCCACTTCCGTGATCGCGTCCGCGCCGCCGAGGCGCGCCAGCACCGGCTGCGCCGACTGATCGGACGCGCCGCGCGCACCCGCGATGGCATCGCAGTCGGCCTCCAGGCCAACCTCGAGCTGCCCGAGGACGTGGAGACGGCGCGCGCCAACGGCGCCGCCGGCGTCGGACTCTACCGCACCGAGTTCCTCTACATGAACCGCCTCGACCTGCCCGACGAGGAAGAGCAGTTCGCCAGCTACGCGGCGATGATCGAGGGACTCGGCGGCATCCCCACCACCATCCGCACCCTCGATCTCGGTGCCGACAAGGACAGCGCCGCCCAGCCCATCGAGCCGAGCGGCAATCCCGCGCTGGGGCTGCGCGCGATCCGTCTCTGTCTCAAGGAACCGGCACTGTTCCGACCACAGCTGCGTGCCATCCTGCGCGCCTCGGCGCTCGGTCCGGTGCGGCTGATGCTGCCGATGGTCTCGGGGGTGCGCGAGGTCATGGCGGTACGCCAACTGCTCGAGCAGCTCAAGCGCGAACTCGCCAGCGAGGGGCTGGCGCACGACCCGGCGCTACCGCTCGGCGCGATGATCGAGGTGCCGGCCGCGGCGCTCGCCGCCGGGGCCATCGCCCGTCACTGCGATTTCCTCTCGATCGGCACCAATGACCTCATCCAGTACACCCTCGCCATCGATCGCCTCGACGACGCCGTCAACGACCTCTACGACCCCACCCACCCGGCGATCCTGCGGCTGATCCGCATGACCATCGAGGCCGGTCGCGCCCGCGGCATCCCGGTCGGGATGTGCGGCGAGATGGCCGGCGACGCGCGCTTCACCCGTCTGCTGCTGGGGCTCGGGCTGCGCGAGTTCAGCATGCAGCCCGGTGCCCTGCTCGACGTCAAGGAGGTGGTGCTCGCCGCCGACACCAGCACCCTGCAGCGACGCACCGAGGCGCTCTTCGCCCGGCTCGACGAGGCCGACCCACAGGACCTGCTCGCGGCACTCAACACCGATTGACGCCGCCCCCAGGCCCCTCCCATCGGCTCTGTTAGGATAGGCGCAACCGAGCGCCGGCCCCCGCGATGCACCGCCACCCCGCGCCCGGCGAGCGTCTCCCAATCACAGCAGCCACGGGCAGCCATGACAGCCGCAGCACCCAGCACCACTGACGACCAGCGTTTCGCCGATCTTCACCAGGTTCTCGAGCAGGGCGCCATGCGCAAGGCCGCGCGCATGCTCAATGCACTGCAGCCGGCCGAGATCGCCCACCTGCTGGAGTCGCAGCCGCCCAAGGAGCGCGAGCTGGTGTGGAGTCTGGTCGATGCCGAGTACGACGGCGAGATCCTCACCTATCTCAACGACGACGTGCGCGAGCAGCTGATCAGCCAGATGGACGCCGGCGAGCTGGTCGCCGCCGTCGGCGGGCTCGACACCGACGACCTTGCCGACCTCATCCAGGACCTGCCGGTGACCATCACCAGCGAGGTCCTCAAGTCGCTCGACCAGCAGCGTCGCGAACGGCTGCAGACCGCCCTCGCCTTCCCCGAGGACAGCGCCGGCGGCTTGATGAACACCGACACCGTGACCGTCCGCCCCGAGGTCACGCTCGACGTGGTGATGCGCTATCTGCGCCGACTCAAGGACGGGCTGCCGGACATCACCGACAACCTCATCGTGGTCAACCGCGAGGGCTACTATCTCGGCGTACTCTATCTCACCGATCTGCTCACCCACGACCCCGAGGAGACGGTGGCCGAGGCGATGACCCTGGCGGTGCAGGCGATCCCGGCGACCTGGGGGGCGCGCGAGGTGGCCACCCGCTTCGAGCAGCACGACCTGGTCACCGCACCCGTGGTCGACGACTCGGGACTGCTGCTCGGGCGCATCACCGTCGACGACGTGATGGACGTCATCCGCGAGGAGGCCGAGCACCAGTTCCTCGGCCAGGCCGGTCTCTCCGAGACCGAGGACATGTTCGCCCCGGTGCTGCTCAGCGCGCGACGTCGCGCGCTGTGGCTCGGGGTGAACCTGCTCACCGCCTTCCTCGCCGCCTGGGTGATCGGTCGCTTCGAGGACACCATCCAGCAGGTGGTGGCGCTGGCGGTGCTGATGCCGGTGGTCGCGAGCATGGGCGGTATCGCCGGTACCCAGACCCTGACCCTGGCGATCCGCGGCCTGGCGATCGGTCAGCTCTCGAGCAAGAACGCCCGCTGGCTGCTGTGGAAGGAGCTGGCGGTGGCGGCGATCAACAGCGTGGTCTGGGCGGTGGTGGTGGCGGCGGTCGCCGCCTACTGGTTCGGCGATCCGCAGATCGCGCTGGTGATCGGCGTGGCGATCACCATCAACCTGCTCGCCGCCGCCCTCGCCGGGGCGCTGCTGCCGATGGCGCTGGAGCGCTTCGGCATCGACCCGGCGCTCGCCGGCGGGGTGATCCTCACCACCGTCACCGACGTGGTCGGCTTCGTCGCCTTCCTCGGGCTCGCCACCCTGTTCCTGGTCTGAGCCAGGCTCAGCCGCGCCAGCGCTCGAGCAGGGCCAGGGTCGCCTCGACCCGCGCCCGCGCACCTTCGGCGCTGTCGGCCTCGGCATAGACGCGCAGCTCCGGGGCGTTGCCCGAGGGGCGCAGATGGACGATCTCGCCGGCGGCGAAGGTGAGACGCAGCCCGTCGGTCTGGTCGACCTCGGCGACGGCGCCGAGCGCCTCACCGAACAAGGCGCCGATCGCCGCGGGATCGGCGGCGAGCGCAGCGATACGCGACTGCGCCTGCGCCGAAGGGAACTCGCGCAGCCGATCGCTCGCGGTGAAGCGTGGCGGCAGCTCGGCGGCGAGCGCGGCGAGCGGCAATGCGCGCGCGGCGCTCGCCTGCAGCAACGCGAGGGCGACGATCACCGCGTCGCGTGTCGGCAGCGCCGCCAGCACCCGCCCGTCGCGCTCGATGGCGCTGCCGAGCAGGAAACCACCATTGGCCTCATAACCGACCACCGGCGCCAGACCACGCCCGAGCAGCGTCGTCATCCCGGCGATCACATAGGGCGACCCGATACGGGTGCGCAGCACCTCGGTGAAGCCCCCGCAACGCTCGACGGCGGTATTGCTGCTCACCGGGGTGACCACCGCCGCGGCGCCGAGCTGGCGCGCGCAGAGGATGCCGGCGATATCCCCGCGCAGCCACTCGCCCCGGGCATCGGCGACCAGCGGGCGGTCGCCGTCGCCATCGGCCGAGACCAGCGCATCGAACGCGCCATCGGCGCACCACTCACGCGCCAGCGCGACGTCCTCGGGACGGATCGCCTCGGTATCGACCGGCACGAACCGATCGGCGCGCGCCAGCCGCCGCACCTCGGCGCCAAGTGCTTCGAGCAGCTCGGCGAGACAGTCGCGTACCACGCTCGAGTGCTCGTAGACCCCGACCCGCAGCCCACGCAGACAGCCCTCGGGGAAGAAGTCGAGATAGCGCCGCAGATAGGCGCTGCGCGCCGCGTCACTCGCCGGCGGCAGCGGCGCGGCGGCGGTGTCGACAAAGGCCCCCGCGGCGGTGAACAGCTCCCCGGGCGCGATCACCGGCAGGGCGCGGATCGCCGCCTCGTCGTCCTTGAGGATCTCGCCACTGGGCAGATTGAACTTGATGCCATTGCGGTCGTCCGGGATATGGCTGCCGGTGACCATCAGCGTCGGCACGCCCCGGGCAAGACCGTAGGCCGCAAGCGCCGGGGTGGGGATGCGACCGTGGTCGCGCGGTTCCAGACCGAGATCACGCGCGGCACGGGCACAGGCGCGGAGGATACGCTCGGTGCTCGGGCGCAGGTCGCCGGCGAGGCCGACCTCGGCGCCGGCGGCCAGCGCCCCCTGGTCACGAACATAACGGAGAAAGGCATGGGCATAGGCGTAACAGACCCGGTCGGTCATCGCCGTCGCCAGCCCACGAGCGCCACTGGTCCCGAACTTGACCCCTGAGGTCGTCATCAACTCGTCGATCAGCACCCTTGCCTCCCTTAGCTCTTCAACGCATGGCCGATTGCGACAGTCTAGAACCGCCAGCGGCCAGCGGCCAGCGGCCAGCGGCCAGCGGATTGAACCGCAAAGCCGCGAAGAACGCCAAGGGATGAATAGCAACCAGCCGCCGGCCTCCAGTGGGCGCGCAGCCTCGACGACGGGCGCACTGACGACTGGTGGCTGGAGGCTGATCGCTGGCGGCTAAGACCCGACGGCTACGCCGCCGTCACGGGTCCATGAACTCGAGTTCGCGGCCGATGTTGCGGCCGTAGAAGATCTCGCTCAGCTCGCGGCGCAGCAGCTTGTGGATGCGCTTGTACTCGCGATCGGAGAGGTCCTTGGCCTTGATGCAGAAGAGATAGTCATCGACGCGGAAGTGCTTGAGGACCATCTTGGTGTGGAACATGTTCTCCTGATAGACGTTGACGTCCATCATCTGGAACTTGCGCTTGGTGTCGTTCGAGAGATAGTTCTGGATCGAGCTGATGTTGTGGTCGATGAAGTGCTTCTTGCCACGCACGTCGCGGGTGAAGCCGCGCACCCGGTAGTCCATGGTGACCACATCCGACTCGAAGGAGTGGATCAGATAGTTGAGCGCGCGCAGCGGCGAGATCCGACCACAGGTCGAGACGTCGATATCGGCGCGGAAGGTACTGATCCCGGTCTGGGGATTGGTCTCGGGATAGGTGTGGACGGTGATGTGGCTCTTGTCGAGATGCGCCACCACCGCCTCGGGCAGCGGCCCCGGGGTGGCGTTGTTCGACAACGCCTCGGCGGCGATCGGCTCCTCCGAGATCAGCATGGTCACCGAGGCACCCTGGGGCTCATAGTCCTGATGCGCGATGTTGAGGATATTGGCGCCGATGATCTCGGTGACATCGGTCAGGATCGCGGTCAGGCGCTCGGCGTTGTAGGCCTCGTCGATATACTCGATATAGGCCTCGCGCTGCTCGTCCGAGTCGGCGTAGCAGACATCGTAGATATTGAAACTGAGCGACTTGGTCAGGTTGTTGAACCCTTCCAGGCGCAGCTTCTTCAACGGATTGGGCATTCCTCAGGAACCTCGGAAACAACGGAAGGCGCGGGCGCTAACGTGGTGGCGCATCCGCAACGGAGACGGCTGTATCACGCAGCTCGAAGTCGTGGGTGATCTCGGCGGTGGCGCCGAGCATGATCGAGGCCGAGCAGTACTTCTCGGCGCTGAGCGCGATCGCGCGCTCGACCCGCTTGGGGTCGAGTCCCTGTCCGCTGACGATGAAGTGCGCATGGATCCGGGTGAAGACCTTGGGGTCGCGCTCGGCACGCTCGGCCGTGAGCTCGACCACGCAGTCGCTGACCTGCTGGCGGGCCTTGCGCAGGATCTGCATCACATCGAACTGGGTGCAGCCACCCATGCCGATCAACAGCAGCTCCATCGGTCGAGGACCGAGGTTGCGCCCCCCGTACTGGGGCGGTCCGTCCATCACCACTGCATGTTCGGACCCCGCATCGCCGGCCATGCCGACCATGGCCGCACCCTCGAGCCACTTCACCCGCGCTTTCATATCCCGTTTGCTCCCGTCTGCTCCGCCGTCACCCGCCAGGCCACGCCCGACCGACCCCGGCCTCGAACCGGGCGAAGGCTAACACAGTTCGACAATGCACAGCAGCATGCATAGAATCGTGAGACGACAAGGCGCTCTGGCAAGCTTCGCATGAGCATTCTGACACCACCGAAAAAGGACCCGCCCTGGCTGCAGCCCTTCCTGTCGCAGTGTCATACCAAGACCTACGACAAGAACGTGGACTTCATCCGCCAGGGCCAGCCAGCGGAAAGCCTCTACTATCTGATCGAGGGGTCGGCTGCCGCATTGATCGATGACGCCGACGAGCGGCGCACGATCATGCTCGCCTATATCAACAAGGGCGAGTTCATCGGCGAGATGGGGCTGTTCGTGCCGCAGAACACGCGCAGCGTGATCGTGCGCACCCGCACCAAGTGCAAGGTCGCCGAGATCACCTATCAGCGCCTCGACCGGCTGCTCGAGAACGAGTTCAAGGTCTATGCCAAGGACTTCCTCTACAGCGTCGGCTACCAGCTCTCCACCCGGCTGCGCCAGACCAGTCGCAAGGTCAGCCATCTGGCCTTCCTCGACGTCACCGGGCGCATCGCCGGAACACTGCTGGATCTCTGCAAGCAGCCCGACGCCATGACCCACCCCGACGGGATGCAGATCCGCGTCACCCGTCAGGAGCTCGGACGCATCGTCGGCTGCTCGCGCGAGATGGCGGGCCGGGTGCTCAAGAACCTCGAGGAGCAGGGGCTGGTCAGCGTCAAGGGCAAGACCATCGTGGTGTTCGGCACCCGCTGAACCCCGGACCACGCCGGCCACAGCCCCCCGGTCGGCGCATCACGCCCGGCGGCACGCTCGCGGCGCATCTCCCCCGATCACGACTCACGGACTCGCCCCCGCGCGCCGTCGGTGCGATCGTGCACGCACGGGCTCGGGGATGATGCGGGACGAGGACCCGACCGCCGCCGCGTCCTCTCGGCAGCGCGGCGCGGCGCCGGGGTCTAGTCGGCGAAGAACAGGGCGTGCAACGCGGCGCCGGGGTCCTCGGCGCGCATGAAGGCCTCGCCGACGAGGAAGGCATTGACCCCGTGCCCGCGCATCCGGGTGACATCGGCACGCTCCAGGATCCCGCTCTCGGTCACCAGCAGTCGCTCTTCGGGTACCCGGTCGAGCAGTCCCAGGGTGGTCTCGAGACTGACCTCGAAGCTGCGCAGATCGCGGTTGTTGATACCGATCAGCTCACCGGGACAGGCCAGGGCGCGATCGAGCTCCTCGCCGTCGTGGACCTCGACGAGCACGTCGAGCCCAAGCTCGCCGGCCAGGGCGCCGAGATCGCGGAGCTGGGCGTCGTCGAGACAGGCGGCGATCAACAGGATGGCGTCGGCGCCGATGGCACGCGCCTCGACGACCTGATAGGGGTCGATGATGAAGTCCTTGCGGATCACCGGCAGCGCGCAGGCCGCGCGCGCCTCGCACAGATAGGTCTCGCTGCCCTGGAAGAAGTCGGCGTCGGTGAGCACCGAGAGACAGGCGGCGCCGGCGGCGGCGTAGCGCGCGGCGATCTCGTCCGGGACGAAGTGCTCGCGCAGCACCCCCTTGCTCGGGCTGGCCTTCTTCACCTCGGCGATCACCGCCGGGTCGCCGGCGGCGACACGCGCGCGCAGCGCCTGCGCGAAACCGCGCACCGGGGATTGCTCGGCGGCGGCGGCGCGCAACTCGGCGAGCGGGCGACGCGCGGCGCGCGCGCTCACCTCCTCGGCCTTGCGGTGGACGATCTTCTTCAGGATATCCGGGGTCTCTCGCATCTCTTCGTCCTCAAGTCGTGGCCAGCGCGGCTTCGAGACCGCCGGTCAGGGCGCACAGTCGATCGAGCCGGCGACGCGCCTCGCCGCTGTCGATCACCTCGGCGGCGCGCCCCACCCCCGCCGCCAACGAAGGCGCCCGCCCGGCGACATAGATCGCCGCGCCGGCATTGAGCAGCACCATCTCGCGCGCCGCGCCCGGCTCGCCGTCGAGCACCCCGCGCAACACCCGCAGACTCTCCTCCGGTCCCGACACCCGCACCTGCTCGAGTGCGGCGCGGGTCAATCCGAAGTCCTCCGGGCGCACGCTGTAGCGATGAATCTCACCGTCGCGCAGCTCGGCGATGTCGGTGCGCTCGCCGATGCTGATCTCGTCGAGCCCGTCGCGCGCGTGCACCACCATCACATGACGGCTGCCGAGCCGGCGCAACACCTCGGCCAGGGGTTCGAGCAGGTGCTCGGCGAACACCCCGAGCACCTGGTTGGAGACCCGTGCCGGATTGGTCAGCGGACCGAGCACGTTGAACAGGGTGCGCACCCCGAGCGCGCGACGCGGCTCGACCGCGTGCTTCATCGCGCTGTGATGCCCCGGGGCGAACATGAAGCCCACCCCGACCTCGTGGACACAGCGCGCCACCTCCGCCGGACTGAGGTCGAGACGTACCCCGGCGGCCTCGAGCACGTCGGCCGCGCCGGACTTGCTCGACACCGAGCGGTTGCCGTGCTTGGCCACCCGGCAACCGGCGGCGGCGGCGACGAACATGCTGGTGGTGGAGACGTTGAAGGTCCCCGAGGCGTCGCCCCCGGTGCCGACGATGTCGACGGCATGATCGAGACCGTCGAGCTCGACCCCGGCGGCGAGATCGCGCATCACCGCCGCGGCGGCGGCGATCTCGGTGACCGACTCGCCCTTCATCCGCAGCGCGACCAGGAAGCCGGCGATCTGTGCCGCGCTCGCCCCCCCGGTCATGATGGTGTGCATCACCGCGCGCATCTGCGCGTCGTCGAGGTCACGTCGCTCGATACAGTGTGCAATGGCGTCCTTGATGTCCATCAGTCCCGGTCCTCGATGAAGTTACGCAGCAGGTCATGACCGTGATCGCTGAGGATCGACTCCGGATGAAACTGCACCCCCTGGATCGGCAGGGTGCGGTGCCGCACCCCCATGATTGCATCGAGCGCGCCGTCCTCGGTCTGCGTCCAGGCGGTCACCTCGAGACACTCGGGGAGGCTCTCGGGGTCGATCACCAGCGAGTGATAGCGGGTCGCCACGAAGGGGTCGGCGAGCCCGGCGAACACCCCGCAGGCGCGGTGGTACACCGGCGAGGTCTTGCCGTGCATCACCTCGCGGGCGCGGACGATGCGCGCGCCGAACACCTGACCGATCGACTGGTGACCGAGACAGACGCCGAGGATCGGCACCCGCCCGGCCATGGCGTCGATCAGCGCCATCGAGATCCCCGCCTCGTTGGGGGTGCAGGGTCCGGGTGAGATGACGATGCGCTCGGGGCGCATCGCCACCACCTCATCGACCGTGCACTCGTCGTTGCGCACCACCCGCACCTCGGCGCCGAGTTCACCGAAATACTGCACCAGGTTGTAGGTGAAGGAGTCGTAGTTGTCGAGCATCAGCAACATGGTCATTCCCCCTTCAGCCCGCAGCCGTAACGATCGATGCCCATCTCGGCGGCACTCACCGCGCGGAAGATGGCGCGCCCCTTGTTCATGGTCTCCTGCCACTCCAGCTCGGGCTGGGAATCGGCGACGATGCCGGCGCCGGCCTGGATGTGCAGGGTCCCGTCGCGGATCACCGCGGTACGGATGGCGATGGCGGTATCCATGTTGCCGTTCCAGGAGAGATAGCCCACCGCGCCGGAGTAGATCCCGCGCTTGACCGGTTCGAGTTCGTCGATGATCTCCATGGCGCGGATCTTCGGCGCGCCGGAGACGGTGCCCGCGGGGAAGGTCGCGCGCAGCACGTCGATCGCGCTCATCCCCTCGCGCAACCGCCCGGTGACGTTGGAGACGATGTGCATGACGTGCGAGTAGCGCTCGATCACCATCTTGTCGGTGAGGCGCACGCTGCCGATCTCCGAGACCCGGCCGGCGTCGTTGCGCCCGAGGTCGATCAGCATCAGGTGCTCGGCCAGCTCCTTGGGGTCACTCAGCAGGTCGCGTTCGAGCGCCTGGTCCTCGGCCTCGTTGGCGCCGCGCTTGCGCGTCCCGGCGATCGGGCGCACGGTCACCTCCTCTTCCTCCAGCCGGGTGAGGATCTCCGGCGAGGAGCCGACGATCTGGAACTCGCCGAAGTCGAGGAAGTACATGTAGGGCGAGGGATTGAGCCCGCGCAGTGCGCGATAGAGATCGAGCGGCGGGGCCTTGAAGGGGATCGACAGACGCTGCGAGAGCACCACCTGCATGCAGTCGCCGGCAAGGATATAGTCCTTGGTCCGCTCGACCGCGTCCTTGAAGCCCTGCTCGGTGAAGCCGGAGACGAAGTCGCTCTCGTCGACCTGGCGGCGCTCGCCGCTGTGGTGCGGCACCAGCGGTCGACACATGCGCTCGGTGAGCGCGTTGATCCGCGCCTGCCCCGACTCCAGGGTGTCGCCCGCGGTGGGGTCGAGGTGGAGGACGATATAGAGCCGACCGCTGAGGTTGTCGAACACCACCACCTCGTCGGAGACCATCAGCAGGATGTCCGGGGTGTCGAGCTGATCGGGATTGGGCGAGTCGCCGAGCCGGGGCTCGATATAGCGGATGGTGTCGTAACCGAAATAGCCCACCAGACCGCCGGTGAAACGCGGCAGCCCCTCGACGTCGAAGGCCTCGAAACGCGCCTGATAGGACTCGATCCAGGCCAGCGGGTCGGCGACCTGGTGCGACTCGATCACGGCGCCGTCGCGCTCCAGGCTGACCTCGTGACCACGCACCCGCAGCAGGGTGCGACAGGGCAGGCCGATGATCGAGTAGCGTCCCCATTTCTCGCCGCCCTGGACGGACTCGAAGAGATAGGAGTTGGCGCCGGCGGCGAGCTTGAGATAGACGCTCAGCGGGGTCTCGAGGTCGGCGAGGACCTCGCTGACGAGCGGAATGCGGTTATAGCCCTGCTCGGCGAGGGCACAAAAGGTCTCGGGAGTCATATGGATCTCCTGACGGCTGAGTTTGGACGATAGGGGTCAGACGAAGGCGACTTAGCGTCGCCATCGCCACCCTACCGTCACTCGAGCCGCGTCGATCCACATGATGTGTCAGAGTCCGTTTGCCGTGTCGTCGCCCCGCGCTCAGCGGGACGGGGCCAGTATCCCGGTCAATTCGGTCAGCGAGTCGATGACCGCGTCGGGACCGCTGTCGCGGATGTCCTGGCCGTGATTGTACCCATAGCTGGTGCAAATAATACCGAATTTTGCCGCTCGTGCAGCACGCACATCGCTCACCGAGTCGCCGACCATCAGCGAGGCGGCCGGGTCGGCGCCGAAATGACGCGCCGCATGCTGCAGCGGTAACGGATCGGGCTTGCACGCCGGCAGGGTATCGCCGCTGATGATGATGCCAAAGTCCTCGTAGAGCCCGAGATGACGCAGCAGCGGCCCGGTGAAGCGCGCCGCCTTGTTGGTCACCAACCCGAGCGGATAACCGGCCGCCTTGAGGAAATCCAGCCCCTCGCGCACCCCGGGATAGAGCGCGGCGCGCTCGAAGGTGTACTCGGCATAGAGTTCGAGGAAGATCGGATAAGCGCGGTCGAACTCGCTCGCATCGGGCTCGCCATCGAGCGCGCCGACCAGGGCGCGGCGCACCAGCCGCTCGAGCCCGTTGCCGACCCAGTTGCGCACTGCCGCCTCGCCACAGGGCGCACGGCCCAGACGCGCCAGCATGGTATCAACGCAGTAGGCGAGGTCGGGGACGCTGTCGACCAGGGTGCCGTCGAGATCGCAGAGCACCATCTGCGGGCGGAGGAGCGAGGCGGCGGCGGTCATCAGCGCCCCGCCCCGGCCAGCGCCTCGCGCATCTGGCCGATGATGGTGTCGTAGCGGTTGGGGTCCTCGACGCGGCCCTTGCCGAAGATGCCGGAACCGGAGACGAAGGTGTCGGCGCCGGCGGCCTTGATCTCGGCGATGTTGTCGACCTTGACCCCGCCGTCGATCTCGAGACGGATGTCACGACCGCTGGCATCGATGCGACGGCGCGCCTCGCGCAGCTTGTCGAGGGTCGCGGGGATGAAGCTCTGGCCACCGAAGCCGGGGTTGACCGACATCAGCAACACCATGTCGACCTTGTCCATCACATAGTCGAGATAGCTCAGCGGCGTGGCCGGGTTGAACACCAGCCCCGACTTGCAGCCCTGGTCGCGGATCAGCTGCAGGCTGCGGTCGACGTGCTCGCTGGCCTCGGGGTGGAAGGTGATGTAGCTCGCCCCGGCGGCGGCGAAGTCGGGGATGATGCGATCGACCGGCTTGACCATCAGGTGCACGTCGATCGGGGCCTCGACCCCGTGCTTGCGCAGCGCCTCGCACACCAGCGGGCCGATGGTGAGGTTGGGCACGTAATGGTTGTCCATGACATCGAAGTGAACGATGTCGGCGCCGGCGGCCAGCACCTGATCGACCTCCTCGCCGAGCCGGGCGAAGTCGGCCGAGAGGATCGATGGCGCAATCAGGTCTCGAGTCATGGCTAGGTCCCCCTGGATTCGTTTTTTTCGGCGTCGCGCCCCGGGTAGGGCGCGGACTGGATCGATGCGCGCGTCGCGCGGCCTCAGAGCCCCAGCGGCGGCGACAGCGTGAAGGACACGCCCGGCGCCTCGTCATACTCGGCGTCGCCCTCCTCCCACTCGAGCGAGCCCATGCTGTGGGCGTCGCGCCAATAGGTCTGATAGAACTCGAGCATGGGGTTGTCGAGCACCTGACTGGGTGCGCCGAGGGTCGATTCGAGCTGATCGCGACTGGCGCGATACCAGTCGAGCCCGGCGTCCTCCTTGATGAAGGAGATCGCCGCCAGACGACCATCGACGAAGCGGTAGATGCGTTGATCGAAGCGCACATCGCCGACCGTGGGGGCGGCGGAGGGATCGACACAGAGGGTGAACTCGCGGCCCTGGAAACGCTCCTGGTGCAGCACCTCGAAGCCCGCCGGGCGGTCATCGTTCCAGTCCATGCCACCGAGTGCCTGATCGAGTCCGGCGGCGAGCGCCTGGCCTCCACACAGCAGCGCCAGCGCACCGATCAAACCGTACCCTTTCGCTCTACCGCTCATCCTACAGTACCGCCGTTGGTCATCTCCTTAGAGCGCCCGAGTATAGGCAGAGCCCGCACACGGGTGCAATGACAGGCCGGCGCCAGCGAACAGCGAACAGCGAACAGCGAACAGCGAACAGCGAACAGCGAACAGGAGATTGAACCGCCAAGATACCGTCTTGCCCGTCAATCGCCGATCATGCACACCAGCCTCGCCTACTGGAGGCTGGATGCTGATCGCTGGAAGCTGATTCGAACCGCAAAGCCGCAAAGCACGCAAAGCACGCAAAGCACGCAAAGGAAAGGTAGAGCCTCCAGCGACCAGGCTCCAGTCACCAGTGGGTGTGCGTCCTCGGCAGCAGCACGGCCTGCCATCACCTTGGCGCCGGTGTCAGCGACCAGCGACCACTGGTCGCTGGTCGCTGGTCGCTGGTCGCTGGTCGCTGACAACTTGAACACCTTTGCGCTCTTTGCGGCTTGGCGGTTCAATCCTCCCGGCTGGCGGCTGGCGGCTGGCGGCTGGCGGCTGATGGCTGATGGCTGATGGCTTGAATCCCTTCGCGCCCTTTGCGGTTCAAACTTCCTGGCGGCTGGCAAGCGCCAAGCGGCGGCACTCACCCGCGGGCGCGGGTGATGGTCTCGTAGGCGCGGCGGATCTCCTGGGTCTTCTGCGAGGCGGCGCGGATCTGCGCCTCGCTCACCCCCTGCGAGACCAGCTTGTCGGGGTGGTGCTGACTCATCAACCGGCGATAGGCATGCTTGACCTCGACGTCGCTCGCCCGGGCGCGGAGGCCGAGCACGGCATAGGCGCGTGAGAGCGGCAGCTCGCGCCGCGGCGCCGCGCCAGGCCCGGCGGAGCTGTCGCCACCGGCATCGCGGACCCGACGCTGCAGCGAGACCAGCAGCTCGATGCGTCGATAGGCGCCGTTGGAGACCTCGAGCCCGCGCCGGATGGTCTCGAGCGCGGCGCGCTGCGCGCGCGAGGGCGGACCGTCGACATAGGCCATCGACAGCGCCACCTCGAGCAGCAGATGCAGCATCGGCCCCTGACCGGCGGCGACCTCGTGCAGCGCCGCGATCTCGGGCGCCAGCGCGAACTCCGGCGCCTTGCCGGCGCCGAACAGCGCGATTGCGCTCTGGCGCTGAGGCGCGCCCAATCCCATCCGGGTCATCACCGATTCGGCATAGGCGATCTCGGCCTTGCTCACCCGGCCATCGGCCTTGGCCACATGCCCCATGACACGGAACCCGGCCTCGAAGAAGCGCTGCTGGATACGCGAACGCTGCTCCAGGGTGAGCCGCTCTCCCCCCTTGGCGCTCCAGCCACGATCGACGCCACGCCCGAGCGCGGCGCCGAACAGGGCACCGAGCGGACCGCCGAACACCAACCCGAGACCGCCGGCGACGGCCGTACCGAACCAGCGCATGCATGTACTCCGTATGATGATTGCGAGATCAGGATGTCGGGCCCGCCCCAGGAACACCAGGGGCCGGCGCAGGCTCGCAAGACTAGCACGGCACAGCGGGCCTAACCCGTCCGGTTTGGAGGGGTTGCTAAGATGGTGCGATCACCACTTCGCAGCGGTCACAGGAGACCCAGATGCACTACAGACGACTCGGCCGCACCGACCTCGAGGTCAGCGCGCTCTGTCTCGGCACCATGACCTTCGGCGAGCAGAACAGCGAGACCGAGGCGCACGCCCAGCTCGACCGCGCCCGCGCCGCCGGGATCAACCTCATCGATACCGCCGAGGTCTATCCGGTCCCGCCCCGCGGCGAGACCCAGGGGCGCACCGAGACCTATATCGGCAACTGGCTCAGACAGCGCGGCTGTCGCGACGAGATGGTGCTCGCCACCAAGGTCGCCGGTCCTGCCGACTGGCTGCCGCATCTGACCCGGCGGCTCGACCGGCACAACATCGCCAGCGCGATCGAGGGCAGCCTGCGCCGCCTGCAAACCGATGTGATCGATCTCTACCAGCTGCACTGGCCGGATCGTCAGACCAACTTCTTCGGTCGGCTCGGCTACAGCCCCGCCGAGATCGACGACAGCGTGCCGCTGCGCGAGAGCCTGGAGGCGCTCGCCGAGCTGGTGCGCGCCGGCAAGATCCGCCATGTCGGCCTCTCCAACGAGACCCCCTGGGGGCTGATGCACGCCCTGACCCTGGCCGAGCAGCACGGTCTGCCCCGGGTGGCGAGCATCCAGAACCCCTACAACCTGCTCAACCGCACCTTCGAGATCGGCCTCGCGGAGGTCGCACTGCGCGAGGACTGCGGTCTGCTCGCCTACTCGCCGCTGGCCTTCGGCGTACTCTCGGGCAAGTATCTCGACGGCAAGCGCCCGGCCGGGGCGCGAATCACGCGCTTCTCGCGCTTCAAGCGCTACAACAACCCCCAGGCCGAAGCGGCCACCGCCGAGTACGTCGCCCTCGCCCGTCACCACGGTCTCGACCCGGCGCAGATGGCGCTGGCCTGGGTCAACACCCGTCCCTTCGTCTCCAGCACCATCCTCGGCGCCACCACGCTCGAGCAGCTCGAGCACAACCTCGGCAGCCTCGAGATCACGCTCGACGCCGCACTGCTCGCCGAGATCGAGGCGATCCAGACCCGCTGGCCCAACCCATCCCCCTGAGCCGGCCCAGGGCTCAGTCGAGCACGCCGGCGGTCGCGAGCGCCGCATCGATCAGGTCGTCGAGACCGGGCCGGGCGCACTTGAACCCGGCCAGCCGCACCGCCCGCGCGCTCGCCTCCGCCAGCTCGAGCCCACGCAGCAGGCCGTCGATCACCCCGGCGTTGAGACAATCGCCCGCGCCCAGGCTGTCGACCACCCGCGCCAGCGGCCAGGCCGGATGATGACGCGGGGCGGCGCCGGGCACCCGGCTCCAGGCACCGCCCTCGCCCCAGCCGAGCACCCAGCAGGCCTGCGGCGCCAGCGGTGCCAAGGTCGCGAGCGCCCGCGCCGGCGTCTTGCCACCACCGGCGCGCGCATGATCGCGCCCGACCAGCACCAGGTCGGCCAGCGCGGCCAGCGACTCGATCCCGGGACGCGCTTTCTCCAGCTCGACCGAGATCCGCGCCCGCGGACGCAGTCGCCGCACCCGGCGCATCATCTCGGCGGTCTCGGCGGGGTTGCGGCCCTCGAAGTGCACCCAGTCGAACCCGTCGAGTCCGACGCGGGCGAAGCCTGCGGCATCGAGCTCGGGAAGATCGCGATGATGGACGATGGTGCGACTGCCGGAAGCACGGCTGAGGGTGACGTAGGAGGTCGGGGTGGCGGCCCCGGCGACCCGTTCCACCGCGGCGAGCGCGATCCCGCGCCGCGCCAGATCGGCGGCGATGAAGCGTCCCCCGGCATCGTCGGCCAGGGTACCGCTCCAGGCACAGCGCCACCCGAGCTGGGCCAGCACCGCCAGGGTATTGGTGGCATTGCCACCACGCGCCCGACGCTGCGCCAGGGCGCGCACCTCGGCATCCTCGGGCGGATAGTCGGCGACCTCGTTGATCAGATCGAGCGTGGCCACGCCGACGGCAAGCACCCGCGGACCGGGCTCAGGGGTCACGGGCGACCCGGAAACCGAGCATGTTGAGCTGGGTCCGCGGCGGGAAGTGCTGGCGCGCATAGGTGCGGATCGCCGTCGACGGCTGGCTGAAGGAGCCACCGCGGGCGACACGCTCGGTACAACCACCGTCGACCCGGGGACTGCCGTCGACGGGTGCATCCTGATAGCCGAAGACATAACAGTCGGCAACCCATTCCATGACATTACCGGCGGTATCGAACAGACCGAAGGGGTTGGCCCGCAGGCTGCCGATCGGGGCGCTGGAGCGTCGATCCCACTCGCTGCCGCAATCGAAACAAACCGCACGCCCCGGCTCCTTGCCGAACCCCCACCAGTAGGACCCCGTCCCGCCGGCGCGGGCGGCATACTCCCACTCGGCCTCGGAGGGCAGCCGGTAGCGATGACCGCTCGCGCGCGAGAGCCAGGCAACATAGGCGCTCGCATCCTCCCAGCTCACCCCGACCACCGGCCGGTCGCCACGCCCCCAACCGTAATCGTCCGGCAAGGGACGTCCGCTGGCGCGGGCGAAGCGATCGTAGTCGGCGAAGGTGACCTCGTAGGCGCCGATCAGGAAGGCGTCCACCCTCACCTGGTGCGCGGGCATGTGGTCGGTGCGGGCGAGCGAGTTGTAGCCCATGCGGAAGCTGCCCCCGGGCAGCTCCACCAGCTCGGGACCAAAGGCGCCGTCGGCCAACCGATCGCGCAGCAGCAGCGGCATCTGCTCGGCGCGCGGCGGCGCAGTGGCCGGGATCAAGGGGCGCGCGGTCACGGTCGGCGGCGGCGCGGGCGCTGCCGGGGACGATGTGGCCGGCTCCGGCGGCTCGGCCCAGATCAGCTCGGCCGGTCCATCGGAGAGCGACATCGCCGAGAACCAGACACGCAACTGCGGCAGGAAGACCGCGAGGCTGATCAGCACCAGCACCACCAGTACCAGACCGATGACCAGCCGTCCCTCGCGCTGCCCCCGTACGTACGCCAACGACGGCGACGGCGACGAGACCGGTGGGCGCGGCGGCGCCGCCGCACGGGCTGGGGCTGCACGGGGCGACGGCGGTGAGGCCGCAGCCGGGGGCGGCGAGAGTGGCGCACCATAGGCACGTTTCTGCAGCCAGGCCATCTCCTGACGCATGCGTTCGAGCTCACGCTGGGTCTCGCGCAGCGAGCTGTCGCGTTGCTCGAAGGCCTGCTGCAACCCGTCGAAGGCGAGATTGCGATCCTCGAGCAGGTCCTCGAGCCGCTGGCACTCGTCGGTGATCCGCGCCAGCGCCTGCTCCTTCACGCCCAGCGTCTGGCGCAACAGGGTCAGCTCCTGCTGCAGCGCCAGGCGCTCGGTCTCGGAGGCCACGCTGTCCTCGACGGCCTGCTCGCGCGCCACCAGGCGACGGTTGAGGCGGTCGATCTCGCGCGCAGCCTGCTCGCGCATCTGCTCGAGCGAGTCGCGCAGGGTCCGGGCCTCGCCGACACCGGTCTCCTCTGTTGGTTCGGACATGGTGAGTCGTCGTCGTTCTTGAGCGGCGCGCCCGCCAGCCACCAAGGGCCTTCGCGAACGCTATCGGACACCCATTGTCCGGGCACCCATCCGATTTTGCCAGGCGGGCGACGGAACCTCGCCCACGCGCGCCGGTCATCCTTTTCCGCTACTCTGAGCACCCGTGTCAACAACGAGCCTGTTTCAATCGATGTCCCCGGCCTTCAAGGAACACCCGCTGCGTCATTCGGTCACCGCCGAGCTGCACGCGCGCACCTTCGACCCGCTGCCTTCCCCTGCACGCGTCTTCCACCTTGCCGCGGTCTGTGGCGAGCGACGCAGCGGGGCCAATGCCGAGCACCTGCTGCGACTGCTCGATCATTTCGGCGTGCGTCGCCCCGAGCAGGTCGGGCAGTACTATGCGGTCGATCTCGGCGGCGGGCTGTGGCTGCGCTGGGAGCGCCATACCGAGTTCGTGACCTATACCTTCAGCCGTCACGAACGCTTCAACCACCCCTTCACCGACCCGCTGATCAACGAGCTGCCACAGGACTGGCTGCGCGAGATCCCGGGACAGGTGGTCACCGCCACCGCGCTGGCGCTGGAGTCGTGCGAGATGCCCGAGCGCGGCAGCAACGAGCTGCTGGCGCTGTTCGAGGGCAACCCCTTCATCGGCTCCGAGGTGGTCGGTGGTTCGAGCCGCGCCTGGTCGGACCTGCGCATCCACAGCGACGGCTATTCACGCATCCTGCTGCGTGACTGCGGGCTGTCGGAGAACCAGGCCGGGCGCCTGGCCAAGCGCATCCTCGAGGTCGATGCCTACCGCGCGATGGCGCTGCTCGGGCTGCCGGCGGCACGCGAGGCCACGCGCGCGCTGAGCGAGGCCGAGCGCCGCCTGGTGGCGCTGGCCGCGCGCATGACCGAGGGCAATGACCACGACCGCGGCGCCAGCGAGAGCGAACTGCTCGCCGAGCTCACCACCCTGGCCACCGAGATCGAGACCGTCGCCGCGCGCACCATCTATCGCTTCGAGGCCTCGCGCGCCTACTACCGCATCGTCCAGCAGCGGCTCGAACAGCTGCGTCAGCGTCGTATCGAAGGGCTGCAGACCTTCACCGAGTTCCTCGAGGCGCGGCTGGCCCCGGCGATCGCCACCTGCGACTCCACCCGCGAGCGGCAACAGGACCTGGCCAAGCGCGCCGCACGGCTGGCGAGCCTGCTGCGCGCGCGCGTCGAGGTCGACCTGCAGCACCAAAACCGCGGGCTGCTCGAATCGATGGACCGGCGCGCCCGGATCCAGCTCAGGCTGCAGGAGACGGTCGAGGGGCTGTCGGTGATCGCCATCGGCTACTACGGCGTCGGCCTGGTCGGCTATGCCCTCAAGGGTCTGGAGGCCCAGGGGCTGCTACCGATCGACGCGACCCTCGGCATGGGGCTCTCGGTGCCGATCGTGGTCGGTGCCGCCTGGCTCGGACTCAAGCGGATGAAGCGCCGGCTGCTCGACGGTCACCACTGAGCGGACGGGGCGCGACAGCGCTCAGTCCCCGCCCAGGGGACGCAGCGACAGGGTGCCGTCGCGCAGCACCACCTCCATGTGCTTGAGATAGGACATGCCGAGCAGCGCCTCCTCGCCCTGCATGTTGGGCAGCACCGTGGCCTTGACGTTGGTGACCGCCAACCCGCCGACGTCGACCCGTTCGAGGGTTGCGTGCCAGGTCGCCACGTTGCCGTTACCGGTCTTGCTGTAACCGCCGCTCCTCAGCCTCAGGCCGAGACGCTGGGCGAGCAGGTAGGGCATGGCGACATCAGCCGAGCCGGTATCGACGAGGAAGTCGACCGGATGGCCGTTGATCTGCCCGGTGGCGACGTACTGATCGACCTGGTTGGGCTCGAGCACCACCGCGGGCACGCCGTCGCTGCCGAGATAGGCGACCGGACGCGGATTGGGGTTATGGCGCTGGCCGAGCTGAGTCCCGACCAGGCCGACCAGGGTCAGCGCCGCGGCCAGCAGCAGCAACGAGCCGAAGCGACGGCGCAGCGACGGCGGCAGGGTGACGGGGCGGAGCGAAGGTTTCATCACGGGCATGTCCCTGGACGAACTGGGGAGAGGAGACGGCGGTCTCGCCGGTATCCGGGCCCGCCTGGGCGGACCCCGGCGACGTCTCGCGCGCGGCGGAGACGGCCGGAGTGTAACCCAGGCGAGGCGTGGCCACCCTCAGCGGTGATACTCGCCGCTGCGCTCGGGCTGATAGAGGACCTCCTCGATGCACACCCGCATCAGCGTGCCACCGGGACGCGGCCAGTCGATCTCGGCGCCCTCGGCGAGCCCGAGCAGCGCGCTGCCGACCGGCGCGAGGATGGAGACGGTGCCGCCCTCGGGGTCGACGTCCTTGGGATAGACCAGGGTCAGCACGAAGGTCTCGTCGGAGGACGAGACCCGCACCCGTACCCGGGAGTTCATGGTCACCACGTTTGCGGGCACCTGCTCCGAAGCGACGATCTCGGCGCGTTCGAGCTCCTCCTCGAGGTTGTCGCGTCCCGGGACGCCATCGGCAGGCAGGGTATCGAGCAATCGCTGCAGACGCTCGAAATCGGTTTCCGAAACGATCAGGGGTGGTTTCTGGCTCACGGTGTCATCTCGATGGAAAAGACCAGTCCGCGCCCCCTCATGGGGCGCTCGACATCAGGGATCGGGGCCGGCGCGCCAGGCGCGCGGCCCCGGATTTCTTGCAGCTCGCGCTGCCGGCGCCGGGCTCTCCAACCGACGCGCGAACGAACACGTCGCCACTGACGGCGACGCCTCGGCAACAGGGGGCGTAGGGGATCAGCCCGACGCAGGCCTCAGGGTCAGGGTCTCGCCGCGCTGGACGAGTTCGAGGCGCTCGAGAAAGCTCATCCCCAGCAGCACCTCGTCTCCCGGCATGTTCGGCAGTACGGCGGCGCGCACGTCATGGGCGACCAGACCTCCGAGCTCGACGCGCGCCAGCCGCGTGCGCCATACCCGCACCTCGCCGTTGGCGGTGCGGCTGATCCCACCGGGGCGCAACTCCAGGCCCAGGCGACGCGCCAGTGCCAGCGGCAGGGCGACATCGGTGGCGCCGGTGTCGACCAGAAATCGCACCGGCTCACCGTCGATCCGGCCATCGGCGACATAGTGCCCGGCGCGATTGCGCTCGAGCACCACGCTCGGCACCCCGTCGGGGGCGACGAACACCCGCGGCGGCGGTGCTCGATCGCGATCGAGCAGATCATCGAACAGCCACGCCAACAGCCCGAGCGCGACGACCCAGGCGGCCAGCAGCATCGCCCGACCGATCCGGTGGGGGAGTTCCTCGGGGCGTGACATCGATATCTGACGACCTGGGGTGCGGGAGTCCGGATTTCACGGGCGCCTGGCCGACCGCCCCCGGTCGTGACCGGCAACGCGGATGCGCGAGCGCGGACACGAGCCGAAGCGCGCCCAGCCACGGTGCGCGCAGGGGCTCTCACCCCCGGCCAGCGGGGCGGACAACCTGCACGATGCAGGTGACATCGCCCACTGACGCCGACACCACGGCGCCCATCTCGAATCGAGGGTGCCAAGCGGCGCGCCCAAAAGCAAGCGGGCCGCGACCGGCCACTGCACTATGCTGGACGCAGGACCGGCCGGACAGCCGTCGGGCCGGAATCGGCAACGCCGCCACGGAGATCCCGCCATGCCGCTGGAACCCCTGCATTACCGCATGATCGGCCAGGACGACTATGCCGTCGAGATCCGTATCGACGCCACTGGCGACTACCGCATCGAGAATGGCGACTACACCAGCCACGCCCCGCGCCGAGGCTGTCTCGACGAGACGCAGCGCGCGCGTCTGCAACGGCTGACGAGCGCCCTCGGCGCACCCGACGAACGTCCGGCGCCGACCGACACCTCGGGGTTCATCGTCGAGTTGAGCATCGGCGAGGGGGCGACCCAGCGACGCTACCGGGTCTGGGAGGGCGCGCTCGCCGAAGACCCCGAACTCGAGGCCCTGGTCCGCGCGCTCGAGGTGCTCTGAACCGAGCCTCGGGCGTTCAGCCGAAACAGCGCTCCAGCCCGATGCGCCAATCCTCGACGAAGGTCTCGATCGACTCGACGAACTCCGGCTCGGGGTCGTGCCGCGCGATGGTGCAGTGGATCATCACCGCACCGCCATCGATCGTCTCGGTCAGGGTCCAGGCCAGCGCATTGGGGCACTCCGGCAGGGCGAAGCGCACACCGCCACGAAGACACTCGCGACGCACCAGGAACTGCCCCCACAGACAGTAGAGCTCGCCCTCGCGCCATCATGCCAGAGCACCCGGTCGATGCTGGCGCAGCAGTCGGCGAGCTCGGCAATCCCGAGCCGTGACTGCAACGTCTGGGCCGCGAGCGCGACCCGCGCCAGGGCGAAACGCTCCATCCCCTAGTAACGCACGCAGCGCCCGCCGCGTCCCAGTGCCAGCCCCGGCGGACAGGGCTGCCCCTGATAGGGGCGCGGCCCATAGCGCGAGGGCGGCGGACGGCGCGAGGCGTTCTCGGCATCGATCAGATAGCCGCCGAGCGCGCCGGCACCGGCACCGATCAACGCACCCTTGCCGGCGTCGGCGCTCAACGAGCCGATCGCCGCACCGGTGGCCGCCCCCATCAGCGCGCCGCCGGTGGTGGCGCGCCCGGGTTGGGTGGCGCAACCGGCCGAGAGGAATGAAGCGAGCAGGCACAGCGCCGCTGCACCGAATCGGATGGACATGGGACAACACCTCACAGAAGGACGATCAACGACGCATGTGTCGTCGTTGCATCAGATGACGCAGCCGCGCCACCGTGGCCTGGTTGAAGCGCCCGGTGACCGCCAGCCCGTGATGACGCTGGAAACGCTTGATCGCCGAGCGGGTGGCCGGACCGTAGATCCCGTCCGCCGGGCCGGGGGCATAGCCGAGTTCCTGGAGCGCGATCTGGCCGCGCTGGACGTTGAAGGGCGCGGCGTGCAGCGGGGCGCTCAGCACCGCCAGACAGAGGATCGCGGAGATCAGGGCGAGACGTTTTGGAATACTGCGCATGGATTCCCTCGCGGTTCGGATGAACTGGATGGATGTATGCGTGGATCGAGTGACCCACCGGCATCGGCAGTCTAGCCGTCCCACCCCACCGATTGAAGCCGCCCTGAGCCAACCGCGCGTCCAGTGACGCGCGGTTGGCCCCTCAGCGCACCGCGCGTCTTACCTGGCCTTGCCGGTGAGCGAGCGCACCGTGCCAACCACGCGCGCCTGGAAATCACGCGCCCACTGCGGCTGCGGCCAGTTCCAGCCGATGACGATCCCAACGGCCAGGAGAAGCAGGACATACAACAACATGATGAAGACCTCCTCATCAACGAGATGCAAGAAAGTGGAACCAATACAACCATTCAGCAACCAGGGTTGTAGACCTGAGCCTAGCCCATAAGTGCCCGATTCGTTCCCGAGGCAGGCGCTCAAGCGATCGCCTGCAGATCGATACCGAGCGATTCCAGCAGCAGACCGGTGAGCGCGCCACCGAGCGCGCCGCCGAGCAGACCTGCCGGGACCTCGGCGAGAATCGCCTCGAAGGCCGCACCGGGCGCGACATGCAGCCCGGCGGTGGTACCGCCGACGATCCACACACTGGCGCCGACCACCGCGGCGATCAAGCCCGCCACCACTGGCGCCGACAGCCCGCCCGGCAGCCAGTCGGCGGCGTGCGCCAACCGACGCACCGAGAATTGATAGATCGAGCCGACCAGCGCCACGACCCCGGCGGCGAGCGTGAACATCCCGACCTCGATCCCGCTCAGCCCGAGGAGCAGCGCCAGCACCGTCCCGGCGAGCAGACCGGCGAGCAGACCGCTGAAGGTCTGCGCCAGGGGGCGGGCACCGCTGCTGATGGCCCAGGCATAGAAACCGCCGGCCAGCACCCCGGCGAGACCGGCAAGGCCGGCGATCAAGGGCAGCTCGACCTGATGCCCGGTGGCGATCAGATAGGCGATCGAGGCCAGCACCCCGGCCATGGCCCCGGCCAGGGCCACCGGCATGGCGCTGTAGAAGGCCGAGGTGGTGGTGGCGGCAATGGTGGCGGCGATCAGCAGCGGCAGCCAGCCCGCAATCCCCAACCCGACCAGCAATTGATACAGGCCCGCGAACAGCGCACCGAACAGCGCACCGGCGAACCCCCAGACGAACAGCCCCATGAAGATGGCCGCGACCTTGTCCCTATGTTGCATTGATGCTCTCTCGACAGCATGGATCCAGGCGGCCCGGCAGCGGTAGCGAACCCGATTGCCGCCCCATGGCATCAGTCTAGACTCGGCAAGGGCTGACGGCGCGCAAGCTCTTCTCTACACTGCGCCCCATTCCGGTCATTTCGATCCCAGCGACGTATGTCCCAGACCATCGCCAACGGCACCAGACGCAAGATCGACGGCGACACCCGGGTGCACTACGACGGGTACTGGATCAAGTACTACGAACCACCCGCCGACACCCTCGAGACCAAGCGCCAGCTGATCCAGGCGCTGACTCGCAGGCTGTTCAACCACGTCGAGCACGGCATCAACATCCCCGGCGCCCGGCTCGACGAGGCGCGCGCGGCCTATGCCGCCGAATGCCATCCGGAGCGCAAGCGGGTCAACGGCGCAATGCTCGCCGGCGCCCTGTTCAACCGCGCCGCCGACATCTTCAGCTGTCTCGTCGAGCTCCAGGCCACCGGGGTGGAGATCGGCCCCGACAACAGCCTGATGCGCGAGTGCGGACAGTATCTGCTCGAGGCGCTCGAACTCGGCAAGATCGTCCGTCATCGCGGCGGCGACGAGGGGATCGACGAACTCTGGGGCGAGCCCTTCAAGGCCTTCTCGATGCCGATCGCCGCCTTCTACGAGAGCCGCTATGTCAAGATTGCCATGACCATGCGCGACATCGACCGCATCGCCGGGGCGATCAAGGATGGCTTCGCCGCCAGTCGTCAGCTCCCCAAGATCGCCGCGCCGGTCGATGCCCTGGCCGAGACGGCCAAGCGCAAGTGCGAGATCCTGCGCACCGACCCGACCATCTTCGACGTCTGGCCCGCCTTCGCCGTCGCCAGCGACCGACTCTGCGAACTCGAGCCCCAGCTCCCGACGAATGCCGGCACCCTGGCCATCCGCGAGGCGCTCGAGGGATCGCGGCTGCTGTGCGAAGGGGCCGAGCTGGTCCGCTTCATCGTCCGCGCCCGCGTGCCCATGCCCAAGAGCACGCGCGAGTACATCGAGCGCTGCGCCCAGTTCCGCCAGACCTTCTTCGGCCCGACCGCCGACGAACGCCAGAGCCCGCCCACCATCCGCTGACCCCGACCCGGAACCACCCCGCCATGCTCGTCTATCTCCACGGCCTCAACAGCTCCAGCCGCTCGTTCAAGGCCGGTTTCCTGCGCGAACACCTCGCCCCCCACCCGGTGCGGGCGATCGACTACCCGGCCCATCGCCCCGATGCCGCAATCGCCACCCTCGAGCGCTTCTTCGCCGGGCTCGACCATCCCTCCCCGGCGGTCGTCGGCAGCTCGATGGGGGGCTTCTATGGTCAGTATCTGGCGCGCCGCTTCCGCTTCTCGCACCTCTATCTGATCAACCCCGCGCTCACCCCCTGGGCCTTCTTCGACGACTATGCCGGCCAGACCCTGACCACCGCAGACGGCGAGCGCTATCAGGTCAGTCGCGAGCAGACCGAACAGACCCGGCGCTATGCCGTCGAGCAGCCCTGCGACGGGGTCCCGACCACGGTCTTCCTCGACCGCGGCGACGAGGTCATCGACCATCGCATCGCCGAACGTCTCTATGGCGAGTGCGGCGCCGGCGCCCGGGTGCGGGTCTGGGACGGCGGCGATCACGCCTTCCAGCACCTCGACGAAGCGGTGGCGCTGATCCGCGCCCAGCTCGACGCCGACGCCTGAGCCGGGCGCCGGCGCGCTCAGTGCGCCTCGACCAGCTGGCCGACGATACGCAGTCCGGCGATATAGGTGCCGAGGGCCGAACCGAGCGAGCTGAGCAGGAACACCAGGAACACCCGCGCCACCCGGTTACGCCACCAGCCGCGCAGCGAGGCGACGTCGTCGCGCAGCCGGCTGAAGTCGCCGACGCTCGGCTTGCGCACCGACAACTCCACCGCGCCGGCGACCATGCCGGCGCCGATGGTCGGGTTGAGCGAGGTCAGCGGCGCGGCGACGAAGGCCGAGAGCACGGTCAGCGGGTGCGCGACGGCGACCAGGGCGCCGAGCGCCGAGAGCCCGCCGTTGATCACCACCCAGCTCACCACCAGTTCCCAGCCGAGTTCCGGGCTCATCGCGAAGCCATAGCCGAAGCCGGCGAGGATCAGCGCCACCAGCACCCAGGGCAGGCGACGCGGCCAGGGGTTGGGAGGCGGCAACCGCTCAAGCTCGGCGGTCACCTGGTCGGGCGACTCGTCCTCCTCGGCCAGACAGCGCCCGATGCCGCGCAGGTGGCCGACACCGATCACCGCCAGCACCCGCTTGGCACCGGTGCGCTCGGCCTCGCGCCGCAGCTTGGCGGCCATGTAGCGATCGCGCTCCTCGATCAGCGGCTGGTAGAGATCGCGACGATCGGCGGCGAACTCGGCGAAGGTGGTCTCGAGCACATCGCCCTCCTTGAGCCGCTCGACCTCCTCCTCGGTGACCTGCTCGGAGGTCACCATCGCCGCGAGCAGCCCGGTGAACAGGGTATAGCGCCGCCACCAACCGAGATTGGCCGAGATCCGCCGCAGCGTCGTCCCGATCTCGCGGTCGATCAGCAGCACCGGCAGTTCGCGCTCATCGGCCAGACGCAGCGCCATGCGCTGCTCGGCGCCGGGCTCGATGCCGAACTGATCGGCGAGACGCTGCTGATAGGCCGAGAGCGCGAGATTGGCGACCACCATGTAGACCCGGTTCTGGCGGATCACCGAGAACAGGTCCATCCGTGACAGCGACTTGGGGTCGATCACCGCCTTGTAACGGCTGCGACAGAGTTCAACCGCAACGGCATCGTAGTCGCCGCTGCGAATCAGTCGACGCACCTGCTCGGCGCTCACCCGCGAGACGTGGGCGGTGCCGAGCAGGGTGTAGTGGACCCCGTCTCGGACGATTTCGTGATTGGGTTCAGCGATCTCGGGCATCAGGGGTTCACCGCGGACAGCAACAGAAAAGGACACCGCAGCCCCGTTCCTGGAGGACAGCGGCACGGAATCAGGCTCATTCGGTTCATGGCCGCGGACGTTGGCAGCCGCGGGTCGAGTCCCGCCGAACCAGGGTGCGCTCGGCGAACCGACGAACAAACGCGGCGAGCGGCGCGGACAGCGGCGACACATCCCGGTGTCGATGAGGGCCGGCATCATACCCCCCCGGTCGCGGATTGGTCGAACGCGCCCGATGGCTTATCATCGCTCGACGGTGCAGCACAGGAACCCCGGAGCCCACATGCAGCCTCGCTCATCGACCCCAGGTTTCGTCTCGCTGGTCCTCGCCGCCGTCGTGCTGGCGCTGCTCGCCGGCGGTTGCGCCACGGTCGAGAGGGACAAGCGCAACAACAGCCTGCAGGCGGCCACCTACCGCTATCACACCGCCATCCGCTGGAGCTATTTCGATACCGCTTACGGCATGCTCGACCCCGAGCTGCGCGCCGAGGCGCCGATGCCCGATCTCTCCGGCGTCCGCGTCACCGGCTACGAAGTGATACGCCCGCTCAACCTGCCCGATGAGGACACCGCCAACCAGCTGGTGCTCATCGACTACCTGCACGAGGACACCCAGGTGCTGCGCCAGGTCAGCGACGCCCAGACCTGGCGCTGGGATGCCGAGCGTGAGACCTGGTGGCTGCACACCGGGCTGCCGCAGTTCGAGCTGCCGGCAGCGCGCGAGCGATGAGCGAGGAGATCGGCTTCAGCTCGGCAGCCCGGCTGCTGCTGGTCGCCGGCGCCTTCGTGGTGGTCATCGCCGGGATGCAGGCGGCCTCGTCGCTGATCGCCCCCTTCCTGCTCGCGGTGTTCATCGCGGTGATCGCCAGCCCGCCGCTCGGCTATCTGCGCCGCCGCGGCCTGCCCAACGGGCTGGCGCTGGTGGCGGTGATGCTCGGGCTGGTCGGGGTCGGCAGCATCGCCGGGGTGCTGGTGGCAGGCTCTCTCGGCGGCTTCGAGGCGAGCCTGCCGGAGTACCAGGAGCGGCTCAAGCAGCTCACCGGCGAACTGGTCGGCTGGCTCGACGGCATCGGTATCCACACCTCGCGCGAGGCGCTACAGACCTATATCGACCCGGCGCGCGCGCTCGGCTTCGCCGGCGAGCTGATCTCCGGGCTGAGCGGCGCGCTGACCAATACCTTCCTGATCCTGCTCACCGTGGTCTTCATCCTGCTCGAGGCCACCAACCTGCCGGCCAAGCTCACCCTCGCGCTCAAGACCCCGGAGGCCTCGATCGCGCGGCTCAAGCACGTGCTCGACAGCGTCAATCACTACATGGGGCTGAAGACCGTCACCAGCCTCGGCACCGGCTTCGCGGTCTGGGTGTGGCTGGCGATCCTCGGGGTGGACTTCGCGGTGTTGTGGGCGGCGGTGGCCTTCCTGCTCAACTTCGTGCCGACCATCGGCTCGATCCTCGCCGCGATCCCGGCGGTGCTGCTGGCGCTGGTCCAGCTCGACCTGCAGAGCGCGCTGCTGGTGGCGCTCGGCTATGTGTCCATCAACACCCTGGTCGGCAACATCCTCGAGCCCCGGATCATGGGCCGCGGACTCGGGCTCTCGACCCTGGTGGTGTTCGTCTCACTGGTGTTCTGGGGCTGGGTGCTGGGGCCGGTCGGCATGTTCCTCTCGGTGCCGCTGACGATGTCGCTGAAGATCGCGCTCGACGCCACCCCGCAGACCCGACCGATCGCGATCCTGCTCGGCCCCGAGGTCACCACCGGCGACACCCGCGAGGCGCACGCAGAATGAGGACCGGTCAATCGTCGCAACGCCATTGGCGCGCACAGCGCCACTCGGTCTCCACCAGCGCCGTCAAGCGCTCGACCGAACGCTGCTGCGACGCCGTCAGCCCGTGCCCCAGACGCCGCAGCGCTGGCAGCCCGGCGCGCGCCTCGGCGACGCGGGCCGCGGCGAGATCGGCGCGGATCTCGACCATCAGGGCATGCAGCGCGCGCAGCTGCGCGGCATCGGCGGGCGCGCCCGGATCACCGCCGCCGCAGCCGGACAACAGCACGGCGAGCAGCAACGGCCAGCAGCGCCGGAGCGGCGCCATCACGGGAATCGGGGGATGAGCGAGGAGCTGTTGGCGATCCTGCTGCTCGCCGCGCTCGCCGGGCTTTGGGCCGATGGTCTGCGCGCCCGCGAGCGGGCACTTGTCCTGTGCGATCGCGGCTGCGCCCAGCGCGACCTGCAGCTGCTCGACCAGACGGTCGCGCTGCGCCGGATCGGATTGAGCTGGGGCGCCGGCGGGGTGCGACTGCGCCGGGTCTATCGCTTCGAGTTCAGCGAGGAAGGGACCGGACGGCGCAGCGGCTATCTGGTGTTGCGCGGGATCGCGCTGGAGGAGCTGAGCTTCGGCCTGCCGGCGCGCAGCGAGGACGCCTGAACGCAAGTCGCGTTACTTGACGACCTTGAGGGTCGGGCCGCCCTTGCTCCTGGCCGGACGCGACGGCGCCTCATCGCGCGCACCCTCGCCACTCTCGACCGGACGCAGTGTCGGACCGCTCTCGACCGGGAGCTCGTCGTCGAGCAGCAGGTCCTCCTCGGGGGCATCGGGCTCCGGGAACACCATGCCCTGACCGTTCTCGCGGGTGAAGATGCCGATCACCGCCTCGGCCGGGATCAGCAGATCGCGGGCAACGCCACCGAAACGGGCGTTGAACTCGATCCACTCGTTGCCGATCAGCAGGTTACGGGTTGCCGAGGGCGAGATGTTGAGCACCAGGCGGCCATCCTCGGCGAACTCCGTGGGGACACGCATGCCCGGGTAGCTGACGTCGACGACCAGGTGCGGGGTCATGTCGTTGTCGAGGATCCACTCGTGGATGGCGCGGATCAGATAGGGTTTGGTCGAGGTCATCATAGCGGTCTGGTGTTGGAGGTCTGGGCGATCCGGGAAGGCCTGGATCGGCGGCGCCTGACGCACGGAATGGTGTTCCGGCACACCGCACACGGCACTCACCGGCCAAGCCCGGACGAGACGCTCAGTGTAGCGACGCGCCCGGACCGCCTACAAGAGTAGCAGCCGCCGCCATGCCGGGGCGACTCGGGGACCGACGGTCGGCTCAGCCCGCTAGGCGGCCATTTCCTTCTCGGCGTCGCTGAGGCTCTGACGGAAGGCGTCGGTGGAGAAGATCCGCTTCATGTAGGCGCGGATCGGCGCGCACTGCGCCGGGAGCTCGATGCCGAGACGCGGCAGACGCCACAGCAGCGGTGCCACGCAGCAGTCGACGATGGAGAACTCCTCGCTCATGAAGTAGGGATGGGCACCGAACACCGGGGCGGTCACGATCAGGCTCTCGAGCAGCTCCTTGCGAGCCTGCGCCGCTTCCTTCTGATCGCCCATGGCGATGCGCCGCATCAGCGCGTACCAGTCGCGGTCGATGCGATACATGAACAGACGCGCATTGGCCCGCGAGACCGGATCGACCGGCAGCAGCGGCGGATGCGGGAAACGTTCGTCGAGATACTCCATGATGATCTGCGACTCGTAGAGGCGCAGGTCACGATCGACCAGGGTCGGGACCGTACCATAGGGGTTGAAGTCCATGACCTCGTCGGGCAGATCGTGGGCGTCGACGTCGACCACGTCAACGCTGATTCCCTTCTCGGCGAGAACCATTCTCACCCGATGGCAATAAGGACAAACAGGATCCGAATATAGCGTCATCACAGCTCGTCTGCTCGCAGCCACTGCCATTCTTCCCTTCTCCAGCGCGTCGGCTGAGCCCGGCAGGGCTCCAAAGAGTCAAGACCGCCAGCCTACCCTGGCAGCGGCACCACCAGCCTCGCGCGAAAACCGCGCCATGCGCGCGCATCTACGCGACACCGTCATGTCGAGCCCGCACGCCTTGGCCATGCCTGGAGGGCGGACACCAACCCGGAGAGTATACTCTGACCCGGCTTTCACCGGGGTGTTTTTTCACCCACACCCCCTCGACAAGGCACCCCGGACATGCTAGGCCGACCCAAACGACGAGGCCCGTCACTCGCTAGAGTGACGGGCCTCGAGGGTCGCAGAGTTCAGCCTCGTGCGACCGGGCTCCACGAGTCAGCGACTAGTGGATGTCCTTCCAGTACTCCTTCTTCAGGAAGTAGGCGATGAGGAAGAACACGCCGAGGAACAGCAGGACATAGAGCCCCAGACGCTGACGCTCGAGCTTCATCGGCTCCCCGGCATAGGTCAGGAAGGCGGTGATGTCGCGCACCATGGTGTCGTACTCCTCGGTGGAGAGCGTGCCCTCCTCGACCAGCTCGACACCGACCGCGATCGCCTCGCCGCCGTCATGCGACTCGGACATCACCGGCTGCTGCACACCCTGCAGGCCGCCGAGCACGTGGGGCATGCCGACCAGCGGGAAGAGCACGTTGTTGACGCCGTAAGGACGGGTGTCGTCGACGTAGAAGCTCTTCAGGTAGGTGTAGACCCAGTCGGGCGAACGCCAGCGCGTCACCAGGGTGAGGTCCGGGATCGCGGTGCCGAACCACTTCTCGCCGTCATCGGGACGCATCGAGTTGGTCATCAGGTCGCCCGGCTTGGCGTCACCGAAGATCAGGTTCTCGCGCAGCGAGATCTCGTCGATGCCCAGGTCCTCGGCCATGCGGTTGTAGCGCATGTACTGCAGCGAGTGACACCCCATGCAGTAGTTGACGAAGTACTTGGCACCGCGCTGCAGCGAGGCCTTGTCGTGCAGATCGATGTCGGCGTCTTCCAGATGCGCGCCCCCACCCGAGGCCAGCAGCGTGACCGGCGAGAGCAGCAGCAGGGTGGCGATGATCAGTTTTCTCATGAGGTCACCCTCTCAGGAACGGGCTTGGTCTTGTCCAGCGAGCTGTAGATCGGCATCAGCAGGAAGAAGGCGAAGTACAGCACCGTGAAGATCTGCGACAGCAACGTGGAGAGATCGGAGGCCGGGCGCATGCCGAGCCATGCCAGCACCACGAAGGTCACCGCGAAGATACCCAGGGCAGCCTTGAAGATCGGACCCTTGTAGCGGATCGACTTGACCGGGCTGCGGTCGAGCCAGGGCAGCAGGAACATGATCAGGATGGCGCCGAACATCACCACCACGCCGGGGAACTGCGAACCCCACATCGGCGGCACTGCGCGCAGCATCGCGTAGTAGGGGGTGAAGTACCACACCGGAGCGATGTGCGCCGGGGTCTGCAGCGGGTTGGCCGGCTGGAAGTTCGGCGCTTCCAGGAACAGCCCGCCCATGGTCGGGGCATAGAACACCACCAGCGAGAACAGCGCGAGGAAGATGGCAACGCCGACCAGATCCTTGACCGTGTAGTAGGGGTGGAAGGGGATGCCGTCGGCCGGGGCGTTCTTGTCCCAGCGGTTGCCCTTGGGGCCCTTCTTGATCTCGATGCCGTCCGGGTTGCTGGAGCCGACGTGATGCAGCGCGACGATGTGCAGGAACACCAGCGCGGCGAGCACGAAGGGCAGCAGGAAGTGGAAGGCGAAGAAGCGGTTGAGGGTGGCGTCGGAGATCACATAGTCACCACGCACCCAGACCGAGAGGTCCTCGCCGATGCCGGGCACGGCGGCGAACAGGTTGACGATGACCTGCGCGCCCCAATAGGACATCTGGCCCCAGGGCAGCAGATAACCGAAGAAGGCGGTCGCCATCATCACCAGGTAGAGCACCAGGCCGATCATCCACAGCAGCTCGCGCGGCTTGCGGTAGGACCCCCACATCAGCCCGCGGAACATGTGCAGGTAGATGAGGATGAAGAAGGCCGAGGCACCGGTGGAGTGCATGTAACGAATCAGCCAGCCCCAGTCGACATCACGCATGATGTACTCGATCGAGGCAAAGGCCTCGGTCGCGGCAGGCTTGTAGCTCATTGCCAGCCAGATGCCGGTGAGGATCTGGATCACCAGGGTGAGCAGCGCCAGCGAGCCGAAGATGGACCAGAAGCCCATGTTCTTCGGCGCATAGTACTCGGCGACGTGCGCGCGCCAGGTCTTGGCCAGCGGGAAGCGCTGGTTCAGCCAGTCGAGGTTTTCAGTCTTTTCCGCACTCATCAGGCAGCTCCTCCATCCTCACCGATCAGGATGGTGGTGTCGTTGAGGTAGGTGTGCTTGGGGATGACCAGGTTGGTCGGGGCCGGCACACCCTTGAAGACGCGTGCCGCGAGGTCGAAGCGCGAGCCGTGGCAGGGACAGTGGAAGCCACCCTTCCAGTCGGCGCCGAGATCTTCCGGGGCGAACTCGGGGCGGTAGGTCGGCGAGCAGCCGAGGTGGGTACAGATGCCGATGGCGACCAGATACTCGGGCTTGATCGAGCGGGTCGGGTTCTGGCAGTACTCGGGCTGCTGCGGCACTTCGGAGCCCGGATCGACCAGCTTGGGATCGTTGCTCGCCAGTGCCTCGAGCATCTTCGGCGTGCGGTGCACCACCCACACCGGCTTGCCGCGCCACTTGACGCGCAGCAGTGCACCGGGCTCAAGCTTGCTGACATCGGCCTCGACCGGCGCACCCGCGGCCCGGGCGCGCGCGCTCGGGTTCATGGATGAGACGAACGGGACGAGAGCGAAGCCGGCACCGACGGCACCGACCGCGCTGGTCGCAGCGACGAGTACTCGTCGCCTCAGTTTGTTCACGCCTTGCGCGCTCATAGGCTAGCTACCCCCGACTGGTGCGGAGGCTGCCGACGGCATTCAGGCAGACACCACACGCAGATTGGACGAAAGGTTTAGATGGAAGATAAGAATATGACGATTGGCTACAGAACCGACCGCGCATTTTCCTTGATCTTGACGCGACGGGTCAAGAAAAACTCGGAAAAAGCACCATTTTACCACATTAACCACACCAGGCACTCAGGCCGGGTTGGCGATCTCAATGAATTGATGGCGCAATCCGAAGTGTTCGGCGACCCGTGTACCGAGCGCCTGGACACCATAACGCTCGGTCGCATGATGTCCCGCAGCCAGGTACGAGAGCCCGAGTTCGCGAGCCAGATGGGTGGTCTGCTCCGAGATCTCTCCGCTCAGAAACAGATCGACCCCCAAGTCGGCCGCCAGTTCAATGTGGCCCTGCCCTCCGCCGCTGCACCAAGCCACGCGCTCGACCGCTCGAGCGTGCTCGCCGACCAGTAACGGCACACGCCCGAGGCGCTCGGCCACCTGCGCGGCGACGGCCTCGGGGGCCTGCGCCGCGGCCAGTCGACCGGTCCACAGCAAGCCACCGCCAACGGACGCCGGCGCCGCGTCGAGGATGCCGAGTTCACGCCCCAGGGTGGCATTGTTGCCCACCTCGGGATGGGCATCGAGCGGCAGATGATAGGCGATCAGGCTCATCCCCGCCTTGAGCAGCGTCCTTGCACGTCGCCCCTTGATCCCGGTCAGGCAGGGCGGCTCGTTCTTCCAGAACCAACCGTGATGGACCAGGATGGCGTCGGCATCGAGGTCGCAGGCGGCCTCGATCAACGCTGCACTGGCGGTCACCCCGCTCACCAGGAGAGCGATCTCGCGCTCCCCCTCGGCCTGCAAACCATTGGGACAGTAGTCGGCAAAGGCCGACGCATCGAGCAACTGATCGCAGAAAGCGACCAGTTCGTGCGGCTGGCACATGACGCTTACCTCTGAGAGTCGATCCTGAGACGGCGCGCATCGGCATCATCCACGCGCAACGCGATCCCGACAGCCGGCAGGCCACCTGTCGGACGATCCTGTCACAGACTGACAGGCACGCTCGCGGGAAGGCCTCGTGGCGTCGCTGAAACGAACGCCCCGGGAACGGCAGGGACAAGGGACCCGCAAACCATAACATCCATCGGTTAGCTTCGGCGTATTTTTTGCTCTTCTACTCGCTGATCCGGCGCGTTAGCATGCCGGGGACAGGCGCCGACCGACGGCACACGAAAAGAGCATGATGATTGCTTTGATCGTCGCGGCAGCTCACAACAACATGCTGGAGACCCGGCACCGGATGCCGTGGGCCGACAGCGCACTAGTCCGGTAGCGATGCACGCACAGGTTCCCCGCTCCCCCACCGAGCACGTCGCCCCACGCTTCAGCGGTGGCTATCGCAAGCTCAACACCCTCACCGGCCTGGTGCTCAACATCCTGGTGGGCACCCTGTTGCTGATCTGCACCGCACCACTGTTCGTGCTGATCCCGATCGCGATCAAGCTCGCCGACGGCGGTCCGGTGTTCTACTCCAGCATCCGCCTGGGACGTCACAAGCGCCCCTTCGCGATGTACAAGTTCCGCACCCTCAAGCCCGATGCCGACCGCATCATCGGCGCCACCCTGCTCGGACGCGGACAGCGGCTCGAGACCCCGATCGGGCACTTCCTGCGCGAGACCCGGATCGACGAGCTGCCGCAGCTCATCAACGTCATCAAGGGCGACATGGA
The DNA here is from genome assembly GCF_041155115.1 of Marichromatium sp. PS1. Taxonomy (NCBI): domain Bacteria; kingdom Pseudomonadati; phylum Pseudomonadota; class Gammaproteobacteria; order Chromatiales; family Chromatiaceae; genus Marichromatium; species Marichromatium sp. PS1. The sequence continues at coordinate 765,340 of NZ_BAAFHB010000002.1, read as the reverse complement.
CCTGATCGGACCACGCCCGGAACGCCCGGAGATCTACGAGCGTCTGTGTCGCGACATCCCCGGCTACGACCTGCGCTTCCAGACCCGCCCCGGGTTGATCGGCTACGCCCAGCTGTTCACCCCGCACGGCAGTCCCAAGCGTATCCGCTCGCTGATCGACAGCTTCTACCTGATCCGCAACCAGCGCATCGGCAACGACCTGCAACTGCTGGCCTATGCGCTGTGGGCGCTCGGCCTGAGGTTCCTGCGTACCCTGCTCGCCGCGCTACGGCAACGACTGCGGCGCAAGCGCGTACGCGACGAACGGCGCCTCCGCGAACGCATCGCACCGGACAACGGTCGGGTGTGGCTCGAAAGCAACGAGGAGCACGCCTGTGCCTGCACGCTCGTCGATCTCAACGACGAGGCCGTGCTGATCCGCTGCCCGCCCGGGCACCAGCCCCCGCCCCAGCCCGTGCGGCTGCGACTCGAGCGCCAGGCCAGTCACCCCGGCGGCAGCGTGAAAAAGCGCCGGATCGTGCGGTGCGAGGCCCAGCTGACCATGCAGCGCCCCAGCCCCGGACTGGAGGGCTATCATGACTATGTGCTGCAGATCCGACCGGCGACACCTTTGAACGCCTTCAAGCTCCAAAAATACTTCCTGCTCTCCAGCCTCTGTTAAATTGGGGCATCGACCTCCAGTCGAGTCCGGCAGGTCCCCCACTGCGGTCCACGGACAGCAGACGCACTTCTTGGAGATGGACGCATCCATGACACCCCCGCATTCACCGTTGAGCGTTGACTCCATCACCCCTGACGAACGCTCATCGTCCAGCGCAGACAGGGCGCGACCCTCGCCCCAGGACGGACCCGAGACGAACGCCCCGACCACGGAAGCACCCGGCGCACAGCGGCCATCGGCCCCGGCGAGCGAGGACGGCGGGCGCGCCGCGGAGGGCCTGGACGTCCCCCGCCAGGACAGCCTCACCGCCACCCCGACATCAACGCTGGTCGAGGAGCGCGCAGCCACGAGCACGCCGATGGCGCCGGCAAGCGAGACGATCGCCCCCCCCGCGACGCCTGTCGAGTCCGCGCCCAGCCCCTCGCCCCACGTCCAGCCCGGTCGACTCTACCTGGCCACCCGCACACTGCCCCAGCCGGTCGATGACCCGCGCCCGTGGTATCTCTTCGTCGCCATCGACCAGGCCACCCGCTGGCTGTTCGTGCGCGTCACCCACGAGCTCAGCCCGGCCGCGACCCGCGCCTTTCTCAAGACACTGCTCAAGACCTGTCCGATCCTGGTGCGCGAGCTGATCACCATCACCCCGTCCGACCAGACCGACGGCGGGGCCATGCTGCCCGACACCGAGGCGCTCGCCCAGCTGTGCGAGAGCCTCGACATCGCCCATCATCAGGAGACCGCCGAGCCGGTCAGCGCGACGACCCTGCTGCACGGCTTCGATACCCTGCTCGAGGCGCGTCTCGACGGCGCCGAGGAGAGGCTCGAGGCCCAGCCGCTCAAACGGGCACTGCGCCAGGCGGCGCGTGACTACAACCATCATCAGCCCCAACCGATCCTCGGCGCCCACACCCCGATCGAGGCGCTCGGCAAGTGGTACGCCGAGTCCCCGGACTACTTCGTCGCCCATCAGCAGCGGCTCTCGGCCTCCACCCTCGCACACACCGAGCACACCAGGGCCGAGGACCACGACGCACCGCCGTCACGACCGCCGGACACGCCGGCCTCGAACACGCCGGCGCCGGACAACACCCAGGCACTCGACCCGCTCCAGCTTGCACGCACCCTCAACCGCAACACGGCCGCCTCGTGCCTGATCCGGCTGCGCCAGCAGCCACCGCTCGGCTCGCTGCTGGTGAGCAGCTGCAACGACGGCGCCGGCAAGACCACGGTGACGCTGCAACTGGCCTATGCCGGGGTCCAGGACATCGGCCTGCGAGTGCTGCTGGTCGACGCCAACCCCACTCACCCACACCTGGCGAGCCTGTTCGAGACCGACGAGGGCCCCGGGCTGTGCGAGTTCTGCGCCGGGCGGGCCCAGACCGACGAGGTCATCCGCCCCACCGACACCCCGGGGCTCGACCTGGTCACCCTGGGACTCCATCAGCGTGACATGCTGGTACGCCAGGACCCGCAGCGCCTGCGCGCCCGTCTCGACGCATTGCGCGGCGCCGGCGCCGAGCGCTACGATCTGCTGCTGATCGACGGACCCAGCAGCCTCGGCGAGCAAGACCTGACCATCGGCGCCACCGCCTTCGACGGCGTGATCCTGGTGATCGAGAGCGAGCGCACCCGCTGGGAGGTGATGCAGTACACCCAGGATCGGCTGCAATCGGCCGGGGCGCGGCTGCTCGGCGCGGTGCTGAACAAGCGCAAGTACTACATCCCCAGGGGGCTGTATGCCTGAGTCCAGATCCCGATCCCGGCCGACGCCGGCCTTGCCGGTCCTCGTCCTCGCGTTGCTGATGCTGCTCGTCGGTTGCGCCCAGCAGCAGACCGTACTCGAGGTCGACGAGGAGGTCGTGGTCGCGCGTCAGTCCTTCTCCTTCACCGAGGGCGAGAAGTTCGACCTGATGCCGAAGTACACCGTCTCGCCCGGCGACACCCTCGACGTGCTGTTCCAGATCCGCACCTGGCTGGAGAAGGACACCTTCAACATCTCGGTCGATCACACCGTCGCGGTCAAGTTCATCTACACCCCCGAGCTCAACGAGGAGCAGCTGGTCCGCCCCAACGGCATGATCAGCCTGCCCTACATCGGCGAGTACTATGTCGTCGGCAAGACCCCGAAGCAGGTCGAGCAGGAGCTCAAAAAGGCCTATGCCGGCATCCTCAAGGACCCCGAGATCTACGTCCAGGTGCCCGAGTTCCAGTCCGCCATCAAGGAGCTCAAGCGCGATCTGCACACCGCCCCGCGCGGACTCAGCCGTCTGGTCACGGTTCGCCCCGACGGCTATGTCACCTTCCCGATGGTCGGCGAGGTGATGGCCGCCGGGCGCACCATCGAGGCGCTCAACACCGAGCTCAATCGCGATTACGAACAGCTGATCTCCGGGCTGCACGTCGACCTCTTCCTCGAGCGACACTCAGGCTCGCTGGTCTATGTGCTCGGCGCGGTCAACGAGCCGGGCGCCTTCACCATCGTCAAGCCGATCTCGGTGGCGCAGGCGCTGGCGCTGGCCGGCAGCTACAACGATGATGCCCAGCTCGACTCGGTGATCGTCGCCCGTCATCATCAGGGCAAGGTGATCGCCACCCGTATCGATCTCAGCCGCTCCGGCGCGCTCGGCGGGCGCAAGCCGATGTTCTATCTGATGCCCGACGATCTGGTGTTCGTGCCGCGCACCCGCATCAGCGAGGCCGCGCAGATCGCCCGACAGGTGAGCGAGGCGCTGATGTTCCGTGGCTGGCACATCACCGTCGAGAGCGTCTCGATCGACGAACTCTGACCAGGACAAGCTGACGTGGAACGTCCCCACCTTCGTACCGAGAACTATCTGCGCGAACTGCTGCAGATCTATTTCGCCCAGCAGCGACTGATCCTGCTCACCACCCTGGCGGTGTTCCTCGCCGCCGCGGCGATTGCCTTCCTCGCCCCGCCGATCTACTCGGCGCAGGGCGCGATCCTGCTGCGCGCCAGCGAACTCCAGCGCAGCCCGCAGTCGCTCGAGGAGACCGAGGTCCGCTCGTTCAAGGTCAGCGAGGAGGACCTGCGCTCCGAGCGTGAGCTGCTGCGCTCGCCGGCGGTGCAGCAAGGGGCCATCGCCCGACTCAAGGAGAGCCACCCCGAACTCGGCGACACCCTCGACTGGCACCGCGTGCGCAACCGACTGCAGATCGAGCTGGTGCCCGACTCGCGGGTGATCAACGTCGAGTTCCAGCATGCCGACGCCACCGCGGCGGTAATCATCCTCGACGCCATCCTCGCCGCCTATATCGAGCGGCGCGCCGAGATCCTCTACCCCGAGGGCACAGTCGACTTCTTCGTCAACCAGGTCGAGCGCTTCCGCGATCAGATCAGCACCACCGAACAGGCGCTGATCGAGCTGGCCAACACCACCGGCACCCCCAACCCGGCCAAGGAGATCGAGCTCAACCTGCTGATCAAGCAGAACGTCGAGGAGCGCCTGCTCGATCTCGACACCCGCGCCGTGACCCTGCGCGAACAGCTCGAGCACCTCGATCGCACCCTCGCCACCGACCATCTGCGCAACTACGCCTTCATCACCAACCAGACCGTCGCCGAGATCGCCGCGCGGATCATCGACCTGCGCATCGAGCGCGGCCGCACCGCGCGCCACTACGAGCCCGACGCCCACGCGGTCGCGGCGATCGACACCCAGATCGCCACCACCATGGAGCAGCTCAAGCAGGAGGTGGCCGACTATCGCGACCAGCTCGACAGCGAGTTCGCCGCACTGCGTGAGCAACAGCTGATCCTGCAGCGCCGCCTCGCCGAGATCGAGGCGCGCAACCTCGAGCTGCAGCGCCAGGGCATCGAGAGCGACCGGCTGAGCCGCGAGGCCGAGCTGCTGCGCCAGTCCTTCGGCACCTTCTTCAAGCGTCGCGAGGAGGCCGAGATCAACGCCGGGGTCGACTCCACCCTGTCGCTGTTCTTCGTCAGCATCCTCAGCCCTGCCTTCTCCACCGGCCAACCGGTCTTCCCCAACCGCCCGGTGTTGCTGGTGATCGGGCTGCTCGCCGGCTTCGTCACCGGCTTCAGCCTGGGCTTCGTGCGCGAGTTCTTCGACCACACCTTCAAGACCGCGCGCGATGTCGAGCAGTTCTCCGGCCTGCCGCTGCTGTTCTCGATCCCGGCGGTCAACGCACCGTCTCCCGAGCCATCGCAACCGCCACCGCGCTAGCCCGCGATGGAGCCACGCCGCGCCGACTTCAGCACCACCCTGACCCGCTATCTCTCGAGCAAGATCACTCGCCAGTTGATCGGCGCCATCACCGCCTTCCTCAGACCCCGACTGCTCACCCCCGAGCTGTTCGGGGTCTGGACCCTGCTCAAGCTGGTCCCGCAATACGCCAGTTACGCCCATCTCGGCGCGCGTACCACGCTGCGCGTCTACTACCCCTGGCACCTCGCCCGGGGCGAGGGCGAACGCGCCGAGTCGCTGGTCTCCGGGGCCATCCTCACCACCCTGCTGCTCGACTTCCTGGTGGCCGGCGCGCTGATACTGATCGCACTGCGCGGCGGCCAGGGCGAGGCATTGCGTCTGGGGCTGACGGCAATGGCTGGTGTGGTGCTGCTCCAGGCCTGGCACCACACCGCCTTCGCGGCGCTCAAGGCGCGTCACCGTTTCGACCTGATCGGTCGCGCCAACTATCTCGAGTCCGCGCTGCTGCTGGCCACTACCCTGGCGCTGCTGCCCACACTCGGTTTTCCCGGGTTGCTGCTGTCGCTGCTGATCACCGAGGCTGCGGTCGGGGTGCTGCTCTGGCAGCAGGCCGGGATCGTCCCACGCTGGCCGGCGCGACCACTCCGGCTCGGCGGCGAGATGATCCGGCGTGGCTGGCCGATCATGAGTCTGGAGCTGGCGATGATGCTGGTGGTCACCGCCGATCGGGTGATGGCCTGGGTGCTGCTCGGCGCCGGTGCACTCGGTCACTACGGGGTGGCGGTGATGATCGTCGGCTTCCTGCGCAACATCCCCGGCACCGCCCGCGAGATCCTCGAGCCGCGGCTGATGGGCGAACTCGCCGACGCCGACCGCAACCAGTTGCTGCGCGAACATCTGCTGCGCCCGGCGCTCAACGCCGTCTTCCTGATGCCGCTGCTGATCGGCCCGGTGGCCCTCGCCACCCCGCTGGCGATCGACTGGCTGCTGCCGCGCTACCAGGCGGCGATCGTCCCCACCCAGATCCTCGCCTGCGGGATCCACTTCCTCGCCCTCGCGTTGGTGCTGCGCAGCCTGGTGGTCGCCTTCGAGCAGCAGCGTCGTGCCGCGTTGCTGGTCCCAGTGGTGCTCGTCGGCGAGGGCATGAGCGCCTGGCTGGCAGTGCGCCTGGGCTGGGGACTGCCCGGCATCGCCGGCGCGAGCGTGCTGGGGTTTGCGCTGCTGTTCATGCTGTTTCGGCGCATCCTGCGCCCACAGCTCGACCACCTCGAGCGCAGCGAGCGGCGCCAGCTCGACTGGATCTGGCCGCTGTTCGTCCTCAACGGCACGCTGATCTGGACGCTGTCGCTGCTACCCTTGGGGCATGGCCCGGTGGCGACGGCGCTGCGCATCCTCGTCCACATCGCTCTGCTGCTGCTGCTCCACCGGCTCGCGCGCACCCGGCTCGCGCTGCTCTCGCCGCTGCCCTGGCGACGGCTGTTGCGGCTCAGGCGCTGATCCACCGAACCCGAGAGGGGGCCTCATGTCACGTCTCGTTCATCGCCTGCTGCTGGCATCCGTGCTGCTCGTCCCCGCCCTGCCCCGGGCCGCGCCACCGCCCGACATGGAGCGCCTCGCCGCCGGTCCCTGGATCGCACGCGCGCGACTTGCCGAACTGCCGACCACGGGCGCGGCCTGGGAGGCGGTGCGCGATGATGCCGAGCGTCTGGTGCCCGACCCCGACCTCTCCGATCAGAACGACCCGAGCAACGTGCGGGTCTTCGCCAAGGCGCTGGTCCACGCCCGCACCGGCGACCCGCTGATGGCCGCGGCGGTGCGCCGCGCCTGTCTCGACATCATCGGCAGCGAGCAGGGCGCCAGCTCGCTCGCGCTCGGGCGCGAGCTGATGGCCTATGTCCTCGCCGCCGATCTGGTCGGCCTCACTGCGGAGCAGGACGCGCTGTTTCGCGACTGGCTGGCGCGGGTGCGCGACGTCCCGATGTCGGAGGGGCGGACCCTGCGCCAGACCCACGAGCGTCGTCCCAATGGCTGGGGCACCTATGCCGGCGCCACCCGGCTGGCGATCGCCGTCTATCTCGATGAGCCCGAGGAGATCGCCGAGGTCGCGCGCATCTTCCGCGGCTGGCTCGGCGACCGCGCCGCCTACGCCGACTTCCGCTACGGCGACCTCGACTGGCAGGCCGATCCGCGCCGCCCGGTCGGCATCAATCCCTCGGGCGCGCAGCGCGCGGGCCACAGCATCGACGGCGCGATCGCCGAGGGGCTGAGACGCAGCGGCCCCTTCGACTGGCCGCCACCGCACGAGAACTACATCTACTCCACCCTGCAGGGCGCGCTGGCCCAGGCGGTGATCCTCGAGCGCGCCGGCTACGACGTCTTCGCCTGGCAGGACCAGGCCCTGCTGCGCGCCTTCGAGTGGCTGCACCAGCAGGCCGACTTCCCCGCCGAGGGCGACGACACCTGGCAGCCGCACCTGATCAATCATTTCTATCACCGCGACTTCCCCGCCCCGGTGCCGAGCCGCCCGGGCAAGAACATCGGCTATACCGACTGGACCCACGCCGACTGGGCGCCGAGCGACTAGCCGGGTGAGGCGGCCAACGCGGCATGGAGCCGCGCGGCGTTGTCGGACAGATCGAACTCGGCGAGCACCCGCGCGCGCCCGGCGCGTGCCAGCGCGCGCGCCTCCTCTGGATGATCGGCCACCCGCGCCAGGGCCGCGGCGATCGCGGCCGGCTCGCCCGGCGCGGCCAACAAGCCGGTGCGCCCGTGCTCGACCAGTTCGGGGATCCCCGAGAGCCGGCTGGCCACCACCGGGCGCTCGACGGCCAGCGCCTCCATCAGCGACACCGGGATGCCCTCGCGCCGCCCCCGGGCGTCCTGCACGCTGGTCAACGCCACCACGTCACAATCGCGCAGACAGGCGGTGACCTCGGGCCGGGTGAGCTGGCCGAGGAAACGGACGCGCGGGGCGATCCCCAGCGCCCGGCACTCGGCCTCCAGCTCGGCGCGCAGCCGACCATCGCCGACCAGGGTCAGGGTCCAGTCCCGCCCCTCGGCCGCAAGCTGGGCGCAGGCCCGCAGCAGATGGACATGCCCCTTGACCCGGCGCAGCGAGGCGACGCAGAGGATGTGTAGCACCCCGTCGCCGGCATCGGCGCGCGGTGGCAGCGGGGCGAAGGCGCCGGTGTCGATACCGCAGTGGATCACCCGCAGCCGCTCGGCCCAGCGCGCGCCCACCCGCGCCAGGGTGAAGTCGCGGTTGTAGCGCGAGATCATCACCGCGAAGTCGGCACGACGCAGCTTCTCGGCGAGCATGGTCTGATCGACGTGGAGATCGCTGCCGTGCGCGGTGAAGCTGTAGCGCACCCCGGTGAGCCGGTGCGCGATCCAGGCGGCGAGCGTCGGATGGGTACAGAAGTGCGCGTGCAGCCGACCGATGCCGCGACGCTCGGCCTCGCGGGCGATATAGACCGACTTGAGGAAGATCCCGGCCGCGCCCAGGGTGAAATTGCGGCTGGGTGCGACCCGCGCGAAGGTCTCGACCAGGGTGCGCAGATAGCGCCAGGGACGGCGCAGCACCAGCGCCAGGTTGGCGCGCAGGATCGGCCCCGAGACGAAGCGGCTGTAGACCACCTCGGCGCGCAGGTGCGCCAGCTGCGGATGGGTGGCGCGCGGGCGCTCGCGCAGCAGCGGAAAGAGGGTGATCTCGGCGCCCAGCGCCTCCAGCGCGAGCATCTCGTCGAGCACGAAGGTCTCGGTGAAGGTGGGGAAGCGCGAGACCAGATAGCCGACCCTCACCATTGGGTCACCCGCCGCCCGCGCAGGAAGTCGTACCAGCCCATCGCGATCCCGGCGTTGACGCACAGCGCCCAGGGGGCGAGCGTCAGCACCCGCGGCCAGCGCCCGGGGTCACGATCGAGCCCGAGCGCCGCGACCAGCCCGAGCGCGCCCCCGAGCCCGCCCAGCGCCGCCAGCGCCAGCACCAGCCAGCCGCCGCCGTCGCGCAGCGCCAGCGCGAGCAGCGCCGCGAGCCCCAGCACCAGCGCCAGCGGAAAGGCGCGGCGCAACACCTTGTGCGCGATCAGCGCCAGCGCATAACGACCGTGGCGTCTTACCGAGAGCGCCTGCGGACAGTGGCGCAGCGCGTTGAGCCCGCGACAGACGATGCGCCGCTGACGCGCGAACACCCGGCGCAGGGTGCGCGCCGGCGGCGGCATCAGCGCCACCGCCTCGGGCACGAAGACGAAGCGCCGCCCGGCGCCGACGGCGCACAGCCCGACGAAGAGGTCGTCGACCACGCCTGCCGGGATCGGTCGGAACAGCACGCGCCGGATCGCCAGCAGGGTGCCGTTGCTCGCGGTGATCGAGCCCAGCCGGGCCATCTCGCGCGCCTTGAGCCGGCTCTCGTGGTCCCAGTAACGCGCCTGCATCAGCCCGTCCTCACGATCGACCGCGACACGCGCGCAGGCGGCGCCGACATCGGCCTCGGCGAAGACCGCGACCATCGCCGCCAGCGCACCGGGGGCGAGTCGGGCGTCGAGATCGGAGAACAGCAGCAACTCGCCTGCACTCGCCGCGACCGCGGCGTTGAGCGCACCGTACTTACCGCGACGCGGGTTGCGGAGCACCCGGCAATCGACCCCGGGCAGGTCGGGGAGTACTGGCAGGTCGGCGACCGGACCGTCGAGCGAGAGGATCAGCTCCAGCCGACCCGGACCCCAGCGCTGACCACGCAGCGAGTCGAGCTTGGCCGCGAGCGCCGCGCCCGAGCCGTGCACCGGGACGATCAGCGACACCGTCCCCGGCAATCCGCCGCCCAGCCTCGCGCCCGGCTCACGCTCGGGCAGCAGGGTCAGCAGCGCGGGCAGCGCCAGTAGCGCAGCGATGGCTATGGCGGCAGCGACAGACAGCAGGATGACGAGCGACACCGTCACCCCGTCCCCTCGTCCGCGACGCTGAGCGCGAAGCGCAGCCACAGCTGCGACACCCCGAGCGAGAGCAGCATGTACTTCTGGAACACGTCGCTGAACATCGCCATGTAGAGCAACAGAAAGAGGAAGGCGAGCAGATAGTGCAACACCTGCGCGGCATGATAGGGATCACCGCGCGCCAGCAACAGCCGACGCGCCAGCCAGAGGTTGCGCGCCGCCACCGCCAGCAGGCCGAGAAAGCAGATCAACCCCAGCACCCCGGTGCCGACCACCACCTCGAGATAGGTGTTGTGGGCAAAGCGACGATTGGTCGCGCCCTCGCGATCGAAACGCTGCGCCCAGTCGGTCTTGGCATAGAGTTCGCGGAAGGTGCCCGGGCCGTGCCCGATCAGCGGGCGCTGCTCGAAGGCATCGCCGGCCACCACCAGATAGGAGGCACGACGGTTGATCGAGCGGTCGGTGTCCGAGGCGGTGAGCGTCGCCTGACGCTCCCAGTAACCCTGCGGCACCAGCAGCAACGCCACCAGCAACGCCATCGCCCCGCCGGCGAACAGCAACCCGAGATGACGCGGACGCAGTCCGCGCGCATTGACCACCAGCAGCGTCGCCAGCAACAGCGCCGTCACCAGCCCGCCGCTGCGCGAGAAGCTCACCACCATGGCACCGAGGTTGATCGCCAGCAGCACCAGCGCCGCCAGCCGGACCAGTGGCCGACGGCCATGGGCCAGCCAGAACACCACGAAGGGCAACACGAAGATGATCAGCATCGCCAGATTGTTGGGGTCGCTGGTCACGCCGGTGCTGCGGGTGAAGTCGTCACCCACCTCGATCGCGAACCAGGACACACCGAACAGATAGCCGATCAGCGCGAACATCGAGCCGAGCGAGACCGAAGCGACGATCACCACCGGCAGCTGTCGCACCAGCGCGTGGGCATCGAGAAAGACCAGTACCAGGGCGAAGAAGGCCATCGCCACCAGGGTCAGCACCACCTGCTGACCGGCCTCCAGCGGATAGGCCGACCACAGCGTGGAGAACAGACTGACGGCGAGAAACAGCCCCCACCAGGGCCACAGATTGGAGCGCAGCAGGCCGACGGCCTGCTGCTCGCGAAGCAATCGCAACGCCAGCACCACGAGCAACACCAGCGCCAGCACCCAGTGGATCTTGACGTCCGCGAGCGGACCGCCGAGTTGGCGGAAGTTACCGAAGGGGATCAGGAAGACGATCGCGTAGAGCCCCCAGCTCGGCGCGCGCCCGAGCAGCACCAGGGCGCCGAGGGCGACCCCCGGGAGCAGCGCAAGCGCAGGCCAGGGGGTCCACAGCGGCAGCAGGGTCGCGACCACCATCAGCACGATGAAACCGCCCCACAGCGGGTTGGCGGCGGCTCTGCTCGATCGTCTCATCTCACCCTGCCCGTGGCGTTCGCCCAGACCCGCCGCCCGGCAAGGCCGGAGTCATGGTCGGTCACGCCCTGATGTATGCTGCAACCAGTTTGTCGTGGATGTCCTCGCATGACCGATCTCGAACTCGAGCTGCACCGACTGGTCCATGTTCGGCTGCAGCAGCTTTCCACAAGCCATGTCGCCGTGGTGCGCAAGCGGCTCGGCCACTTCCGGGTCGAGCCCACCGGGGGTGCGCCCGACGTCCTCTGCGCGCCGCTGCCGGAGAGCGCAGCCATGCTGCGCGAACTCACCCCGCGGGTCGCCCCTCAGCAGGTCTCCACGGTCTGGTTCGAGGGGCGGCGCGTCCTACTCTACAGCCATCGCGGCCATCCCGACCTGATCCTCGACCCGGGCACCCCGGTGCGCCTCCTGGTCTCGCGCCGCGCCGGGGCCATCAAGCGCTTCTACAACGCGCTGCTGTTCGCCATCCATCTTAGCGCGACCCGGCGCGGCGGGCTGCTGCTCCATGCCGCGGCGTTGCGCGATCCGCACGGTCGCACCGCACTCGTGCTCGGCCCCAGACGCAGCCGCAAGACCCACCTGACACTGGAGCTGCTCGATCGCGGCTGGGACTATCTCGCCGATGACAAGCTGCTGCTGCACCAGGGGCGGGCGCACCTGTTCGAACACCGCTTGGTCATCCGCCGCCATCATCTCAGCGCCCTGCCCTGGCTGGCGGAACGGCTGGACGGCCCCGACGCACCGCGAACGATCCGCTCGCAGCCGCTGCGGCGGCTGCTCGACCGGCTGCAGCACGTCGCCTCGCGAACGATCAGCGAAAAGCTGCAACCGCTGCTGCAACCCTTGATCAACCCCGCCTTCCCCCAGGACCTGACCAGACACCTGCCAAGCGCGCGGATCCTCTCCAGCGCCCGGCCCGACGCGCTCTTCGTGCTGGCCCCCGGGGAGCGGCAGGACTGCGCACCGCTCGCAGCGACGCGCCTGCTGCGCCAGCTGGTCGCCATCGAGCGGCTCTATCTGGGGGGCATGGGGCCGCTCGAGGCGATGAGCGACTACGCACATCCCGACCCGGACAGCGCCGATCTGACCACGCTGCTCGAGCGCAACCTCGCGGGTGTCCCCGGATTCGGTCTCGCGGTCGCGGAGCAGGCAAGTACGGCTGAACTCGCCGACCGACTGGCCCGCCGACTCGCCGACCTCGAACCGGAGACCACCACGCCATGTCCGGCCTGACGCTGCGCATCGACCCGGCGCAGCGGCTGCACCGACTCACACCCCGAGAGTCGGTGCTCGCCGCTCCCGGCGCGTTACTCGAGCTCGACCCGACGGCGAGCGAGCCGACGCGCAGCTGGGAGGATCATCGCACACTGGTATTGCTCGACGGTTGGATCGAGGGCTGCGACCACGCACCGCCACGACGCCTGATCGAGGCACTGCTCGACGAGGACTGGGCGGCGGCCGGCGCAACGTTGGAGACGCTCGACGGCGACTTCGTGCTGCTGATCCACGACAAGGCGAGCGAGCGCTGGCTGATCGTCAACGACCTGCTGGCACGCCGCCCGCTCTATCTGCTCGAGCGCCCCGGCGCCATCCTCGTCAGCCGAGACATCGCCCGCGCCGTCGCCGCCGACCCCGATCGCACCACCGACCCGCTGGGCGCCGCCGAGATGCTGCTGTTCGGTCACGGTCTGGGCGAGCGCACGCCGTGGCGCGCCATCGCCCTGCTCGCCCCGGCGACGCTGCTGCGGATCGACGCCGGGGCCAACACCGAGCGCCGCACCCTGGCGCGACTCAGCGTCGAGACGCCGCACAGCGACGCGAGCCTGAACCAACAGGCCGCGGTACTCGCCGATCACTTCATCACCGCCTGTGAGCGACTGAGCAGACGCGCCGACACGCCGGTGCTGGCGCTCAGCGGCGGGCTCGACTCGCGCACGGTGGCCGCCGGTCTCGCCGCCACCGGCACCCCCTTCAGCTGCGCGAGCATGGCGCGCGCCGGCTGGTATGCCGCGAGCGAACAACGGCTCGCCGCGACGGTCGCGCAACACCTCGATCGCCCCTGGCACTGCTTCGAGGTACCGCCCAGCACCGGCGCCGACTATCTGCGACTGTTGCAGATCAAGCAGGGACTCAACGACCTCGATCTCGCCTTCCACCTGCCCTTCTTCGATCACCTCCGCGCGCGCTACGGCAGCACGATGAGCTATGTCACCGGCGACGGCGGCGACAAGCTGCTGCCCGACCTCGGCGCCGGGCTGGCGCTGCGCGACGCGCGCGCGACCTGTGACTACATCGTGGCGCGCCGCGGACGCTTCACCCTCGATCAGTGCGCCGCCCTGACGGGACTGGAGCGCGCGGACCTGGAGCGCGCCCTGCGCGCGCACTTCGCCGCCTATCCAGAGGACGAGGGCAACGCCCTCCATGCCCGCTTCCTCATCCACGAGCGCGCCCGGCGCTGGCTGTTCGAGGGCGAGGACCGCAACCGTCACTGGTTCCCCAGCCTCACCCCCTTCTACTCACTGCCCTTCCTGCGCGCCGCCCTCGCCGCGCCGCGCGCGCTCAAGCGCGACTACCGGCTCTATCGCGCCCTGCTCGAACGGCTCGACCCGACGCTGGCCGCTCTACCCCGCGCCGGGGTCCCGGGGGCGCTGGGCTCGCCACGTTTTCTCATCCATCACCGCCTCGAGACGCTGGCCAAGGCGCACCCGCGACCGGCGCGCAGGCTCCAGCAGCTGATCCGACGCCGACGCGGCCTCGACCCGAGGGCACCGCTCATCGGGCTGCTGCGCCATCAGCTCGAACACTGCCCCGAGCTCGACCCGGGCGCCTGGCGGCCGCTCCTCGCCACCGCCGACCAGCGCCCCCGAGCACAATTGCTCGCCCTGCTCAACCTCGCCACCCAGCTCGACCCGGCGCGCGGCGCGACCGGGCTCGCCGCCTGGCGCGACCAACCCCTGCCCTGACCCGATGCCCGAGATCCTCGCCGAACACCCGCTGATCAGCGTCTACCTGCCGACCCGCAACCGCGCCGCGCTGCTGATGCGCGCGATCGACTCGGTACTCGCCCAGGACTATCCGCACCTGGAGCTGATCGTGGTCGACGACGCCTCGACCGATGACACCGCGGCGCGGATCGCGGCGCACCCGGCACGCGCGCGGCTGCGCTATCTGCGCCAGCCCGAGCCGGGCGGGGCCTGCGCCGCGCGCAATCGCGCCATCGCCGATGCGCGCGGCGCGCTGATCACCGGGCTCGACGACGACGACGCCTTCCTCCCAGGGCGGTTGAGCGGGCTGCTGGCACGCTTCGCCGAGGGGCAGTGGTCGTGCGTGAGCAGCTCCGTCCGCGAGCGCACCCCACGGGGCGACATCACCCGCAGGGTCGATGTCGGGCGGATCGACCTCGAGGCGATGCTCCATTACAACCGGCTGGGCAATCAGGTCCTCACCCGCACCGCGTGGCTGCGCGAGATCGGCGGCTTCGACCCGGCGCTGCCGGCACTGCAGGACTACGACACCTGGGTACGACTGGTGACGGCGCGCGGCGCCGCCTACCGCTTGCGCGAGGCGAGCTATGTGCAGTTCAAGGACCACGAGCTGGCACGCATCTCCGGGGATCGTACCCGGGTGCTCGAGGGACTGGGACGCTTCGTCGCCAAGCATCGCGACCAGCTCGCCCCGCGCCACCTCGACTCGCTCGAGATCCTGCGTCGCCGCCTCGCCGGCGAGACGCTACCGCCGGGCGACTTCCTCCGCCTGGTCAACCGCGGCAACCTCAAGGGCGCGCTGCCGCTGCTGATCAACACCACCCCGACACTCGCCGCACTCAAGCGACTCCTGGCGCTGCGCTACCGCGCGCGCTGATTCGGGCAGACAAAAAAAAAGCCCGGCGCGGGGCCGGGCTGCAAACGTCTCATAGTGAGAGAGACGAGGAGGACTCTGTAGGACCATTGGGGTCCGGCATGGTGTTTTTTCGCCGGACCTCGTCCGAATTCAGTGGATGAAGAGTCCGCCATTGACCGGCAGATTGGCGCCGGTGACATAGGCGGTCTCGTCGCTCGCGAGGAAGGCGACCGCGGCGGCGATCTCTTCGGGCTGCGCCATGCGGCGCATCGGGATGCCGGAGATGATACTCTCGCGGACCTCGTCCTTCATTGCCAGGGTCATGGCAGTCTCGACATAACCGGGCGAAACCGTGTTCACGGTCACACCCTTGGCGGCCCCTTCCTGAGCCAGCGCCATGGTGAAGCCGTGCATGCCGGCCTTGGCCGCCGAGTAGTTGGTCTGACCGAACTGACCCTTTTGGCCATTCACCGACGAGATGTTGATGATACGCCCGAAACCGCGCTCGAGCATGCCTTCCCAGAGCGGCTTGGTGACATTGAAGACGCTCTTGAGGTTGATGTCGAGGACGGCGTTCCAGTGCTCCGGCACCATCCGCTTGAAGGTCTTGTCGCGGGTGATGCCGGCGCAATTGACGAGGATGTCGACCGGACCATGACGCTCGGCGATCGCTGCGGCCATCCGTGCGCAGTCCTCGGGATCGGCCACGTCGGCGGCGATGGTGTCGAACTCCAACCCCTCGGCGGCGCGCTCGCGCTTCCAGGTCTCGGCGACCTCGGTCTCGGCGGGATGGTGGTTGGCGATCACCACGCAGCCATCGGCGGCGAGGCGCTTGCAGATGGCGGTCCCGATACCGCCGATACCACCGGTGACGAGCGCAATACGAGACATATCTGTTTCCTCCTCAGGTCTTGTCGTCGTTCGGGTTCGCCCCGTCTCGGGGCGGACCCGCATCCTTCATCCACAACGCCCCGGCACTCCGGCCGGGGTCATTGTCAATGGCGGTCCGGTACTGGACCGCGCGGTCTGCGGACGTCAGCTCGCGGCCACGCCCTTGCGCACGTCGGCGCCGATCTCGGCCATGTTCTTCTCGAGCCAGGTGCGATACTCCTCGCGGGTCTCGCCGAGCACCTGCATGGTGGCCTTGCTCTCGTCCATCATACGCTCGGTCAACGCCTTGGTCGCCTCGACCTGGCCCTTGAAGAACTCATTGTACCCCTTCGACTCGGTGGCAAGCGTCATCAGCCGCATCGAGTGGTCCATGTAGAGGTTCAGCGCGTCCATCTGACGGCTGGCGAGCTTCTCGAAGATACTGACGTTGAGTTCACCGAGGCTGGTCATGCGATCCATGCCCTTGGTGGTCATGTCGTTGAAGGTCTTGAAGGTTTCGTTCGTGCTCATGGGTCATCTCCGAAGGTTTGTGCGTTGCAGCATTTGTTGCAGTGCACAATAGACCCCGTACACGGAAGCGTCAATGAAGATTTTTTTAATCTTCAGCATTGACGAAATTCAATCTTCGGGGATGGCGCGACACCGACGCCGCGCTGAGGCACGCCCGAGGACCGGGCGCGATCGGCAAGGCAGGCGGATCAGTCGCTGTCGTCGGGGGGCTTGGGCTTGTCGCGATCACGACCGAGATCGAAGCCGGCGCTCCGCATGAACTCGCGCTGCAGCTCGCCCCACAGCTCGACGTTCTGCTGCGCCATGCGGGTCATGGTGTCGAGCGGGGTATCGGCCCACGACTGGGTCAGCTCCTGCTGCTGCCTGGCGAACACGTCCAGCGCGCCCTCGAGATAGCGCGCAAAGGTGCCCTGCAGGGTGCCGCCATAGAAGCGGATGATCTGCGCCAGCATGTTGGCGCTGAACAGCGGCTCGCCGCCGCTCTCCTCTTCGAGCATGATCTGCAACAGGATCGCCCGGGTGATGTCGGTATCGTTGGCGGTGTCGAACACCTTGAAGGGGACGCCGCCCATCACCAGGGCACGGACGTCGGCCAAGGTGATGTAACGACTGATCTCGGTGTCGTAGAGGCGCCGGTTGGGGTACTTCTTGATGATGCGCGATTTGTCCATTGACACCTGTCGCCGGTTCGGCGATCTGCGATTGGCTGGAGACTGAGGCGGCCGAACCGCTCCGGGTCATCGGAATGGTCGCCGGCGATATCGGCGACCGGTGTTGCGCACACAGTTTACCCTAGTCATCGACGACTGGCTGCCACTGCGCCCTCGCTCGCCCCGGGCGGCGTTCACCCGGAGCGAGCGAGGGGTTCAGACGCGCTCGACGGCCAGCGCAACCCCCTGACCACCGCCGATGCACAGGGTCGCCAGACCCTTGCGGGCCTCGCGCCGACGCATCTCGTAGAGCAGGCTGACCAGCACCCGGGCGCCGGAGGCGCCGATCGGATGACCGAGCGCGATCGCCCCGCCGTTGACGTTGACCTTGTCGAGATCCCAGCCCATCTCCTGGTTGACCGACATCGCCTGGGCGGCGAAGGCCTCGTTGGCCTCGATCAGGTCGAGCTCGGCCGGGGTCCAGCCCGCCTTCTCCAGGCACTTGTTGGAGGCCGGGATGGGACCGGTCCCCATGATCTTGGGGTCGACGCCGGCGCTGGCGAAGGCGACCAGTCGCGCCATCGGGGTCAGCCCCAGCGCCGCGGCGGTCGATGCCCGCATCACCACCACCATCGCCGCGCCATCGTTGATCCCCGAGGCATTGCCGGCGGTCACCGTCCCCTCGCGATCGAAGGCCGGGCGCAGCCGCCCGAGCTTCTCGGCGGTGGTGCCGGCGCGCGGGAACTCGTCACGGTCGAAGACCAGCGGCTCGCCCTTGCGCTGCGGGATGCTCACCGGAACGATCTCGTCGGTGAAGCGCCCGGCCTCGATCGCCGCCTCGGCCTTGCGCTGCGAGTCGGCGGCGAAGGCGTCCTGCGCCTCGCGGGTGAAACCGTACTGCCTGGCGATGTTCTCCGCGGTCATGCCCATGTGGCACTGATCGAAGGCGTCGGTCAGTCCATCGACCAGCATGGTGTCCTTGAGCTTCCAGTCACCCATGCGCTGGCCGTCGCGCGAGCGCGGCAGCACGTGCGGCGACTGGCTCATGCTCTCCTGTCCACCGGCGATCACGACCTCGGCGTCGCCACAGGCGACCGCCTGCATCGCCAGGTGGACGGCCTTGAGACCACTGCCGCAGACCTTGTTGATGGTCATCGCCGACACCCCATGCGGCAGCCCGGCATTGAGCGCGGTCTGGCGCGCCGGGTTCTGTCCGACGCCGGCGGCGAGCACCTGACCGAGCACCACCTCGTCGACCCGCTGCGGATCGAGTCCGGTGCGCGCCAGCAGTGCCTTGAGCACGACCGTGCCCAGTTCCGTGGCCGGCAGGGAGGAGAGACTGCCGCCGAAGTTGCCGACGGCGGTACGTCCGGCGTCGACAATGACGATATCTTCACTCATCGTGTATACGCTCTCTCGCTTGGATTGATCGATTAGGTCGGGCGAATGGTTGTGAATACCGGCAACCGCCGGTCGAAGCACCGTTGCGCAATGACCGCCGGATTGCAACCCCCGCGAGCCTGTACTATCCGGTTCAGGACACGAGGCGATGCGCCGGTCCGGTTTCAAAGGGGATTCTACGCACCTTTGTTGCAGTGCACAAATCAGCATGCTAACGTTCGTTCAAACCCGATCCTGAGGAAGGCAATAGCATGAGTAAGAGCATCTTTTTCGACGATGACTGGCTCGAACTGCAGCGCAAGTACTGGGATGGCTGGACCGAGATGAGCCGCAAGGCGATGGGCGCGACGGAACACGCCAAGCCGACCAACGCCTGGTCGGAGGCGGTCGAGCAATGGTGGCGGGCGATGTCGCCCGCGGCCCCGGACAACACCCGCGCCTTCATGGACAAGCTGATCGAACAGGGTCAGACCCTGTTCGGGCTGGGTGAACAATTCGTCAACGGCGGTGGCGACAGCAAAGACCCGATGAGCACCTGGCTCAAGGCCATGGAGGAGATGCAGCGGCGCTTCAGCGGCGGTCTCGACGGCGGCAACGAGGCGATGCAGCGGATGAGCGCGTTCTGGGAGCTGCCGCTCGACAACTGGCAGCGGATGATGTCCTCGCTCTCGCCGGTCCCGGGCGACTTCCTGCGCAACATGCCACACGACCAGCTCAGGGACCGTCTCGATCAGGCGCTCTCGGCGCCGGGGCTCGGCTACACCCGCGAGGAGCAGGCACAGTACCAGGAGCTACTGCGCTGCTCGATGGACTATCAGTCGGCACTGCAGGAATACACCGGGTTCTACAGCCGGCTCGGGATGAAGTCGGTCGAGCGCATGGGCAGCTTCATCCAGGGCGTGGTCGAGTCCGGCAAGAGCATCGATTCGGCCCGCGCGCTCTACGACAACTGGGTGGGGTGCTGCGAGAGCGTCTATGCCGAGGAGGTCGCCACCCCCGAGTACGCACGCATCCACGGTCGGCTGATCAACGCCCAGATGCGGTTCAAGAAGCGCATGTCGGTGATCGTCGACGAGAACCTCGGCGCACTGAACATGCCCACCCGCAGCGAGCTGCGCACCCTGCAGGACCGGCTGCAGGAGACCCGCCGTGAGAACAAGCAGCTGCGCTGCCGCCTGCACCAGCTCGAGAAGCGGGTGGAGGCCGCGCTCGGCGAGCCGGCGAAGGAGCCGGCCACCGCGCTCAAGCGCACCCCGGCGACGCGCAAGACCACGGCGCGCAAGAAGACCACCGCCAAACCGACCACGAGCAGCTGACCGAGTCGCCCCGCCGACGCAGCCGCGCGCACCCGCCGCACACTGAGAGGAACGAGATCGTGATCCCCATCGATATCCGACCCGACAAGCTCGCCCAGGAGATGCTCGACTACAATCGCAAGCTCGGCCAGGGCATGGAGAACCTGATCAGCGCCGGCGAGATCGACACCGGCGTGACCCCCAAGGAGGCGGTCTATCAGGAGGACAAGCTGACCCTCTACCGCTATCAGGCACCTGAGGGCACGGCGCGCCAACCGATCCCGCTGCTGGTGGTCTACGCCCTGGTCAACCGCCCCTACATGACCGACATCCAGGAGGATCGCTCGACCATCAAGGGGCTGCTCGCCACCGGGCAGGACGTCTATCTGATCGACTGGGGCTATCCCGATCAGGCCGATCGCGCGCTGACCCTCGACGACTACATCAACGGCTATATCGACCGCTGCGTCGACCACATCCGCGAGACCCACGACATCGACCGCGTCAACATCCTCGGCATCTGCCAGGGCGGCGCCTTCAGCCTGATGTACACCTCGCTCCACCAGGACAAGGTCAACAACCTGGTCACCATGGTCACCCCGGTCGACTTCCAGACCCCGGACAACCTGCTCTCGGCCTGGGTGCAGGACGTCGATGTCGACCTCGCCGTCGACACCATGGGCAACATCCCGGGCGAGCTGCTCAACTGGACCTTCCTCTCGCTCAAGCCGTTCAGCCTGACCGGGCAGAAATACATCAACATGGTCGACCTGCTCGACGACCCGCGCAAGGTGAAGAACTTCCTGCGCATGGAGAAGTGGATCTTCGACAGCCCCGATCAGGCCGGCGAGACCTTCCGCCAGTTCATCAAGGACTTCTACCAGCGCAACGGCTTCATCAACGGCGGCGTGCGGATCGGCGAGGACGAGATCGATCTGGCCCGGATCAGCTGCCCGGTGCTCAACATCTACGCCCTGCAGGACCACCTGGTGCCGCCGGATGCCTCACGCGCGCTCAAGGGCCTGGTCGGCAGCGAGGACTACACCGAGCTGGCCTTCCCCGGCGGCCACATCGGCATCTATGTCAGCGGCAAGGCGCAGAAGGAGGTCACCCCGGCGATCGGCGACTGGCTCAACGCCCGGACCTGAGTCACCGCCATCGAGCGCGACAGGCACCCTTCTGAACAGGGGCCTATCGCGGCTGGCGGCGGATCGCTGGAGTCGCGTCGGTTGGGTTGCCGCCTTTCGGCACCCCAACGCCAGCGTCAGCGCCTGCCGACGGCGCCGGTGCAGAAACCAATGGACTCGCACACACGCCCCGGCCTCAGCCGCACATCTTCGCCCCCTTAGCGTGCTGTGGGGCTTTGCGGTTCAATCCCGCGACTGGCGACTGGCGACTGGCGACTGGCAACTGGCAACTGGCAACTGGCAACTGGCAACTGGCAACTGGCAACTGGCAACTGGCAACTGGCAACTGGCAACTGATTCAACCCTGGACATAGAAGTAACGCCAGCTCAGGCCACTGGCCCGAGTCAACAGATCGAGCAGCGCCGGGGTCGGCACCGCCTCGCCGGGGAACACCGCCTCGACCTCCACGAAGGTCCGCCCGAACCCGCCCCGTCGCCCCCAGTCCCACCCCCAGGGTGGTCGGACCACACCACAACCGTCGCAACGCCAACCGCTGCGCGGCTGGCTGTGCCACAACTCCAGTCGACGCGGCCAGTCCTCCAGCCGCGAGCGGCATTCATGACAGCGCGGCGCCCGGGTGTTGTGCCCCAGGCAGGGGCGCGCCCGCGCACTCGGGCGCGGGATCCCGACCCGGCACCAGGGCCCCTCGCCCTCACCCGTCGGATCGATCCGCACCGCGCAACCGGCAAAGCTCACCAGCGCCAGGAAATCATCACCGACCCGGTAGATCGGTCGCCCCGGCCACAGCGGCGCACCGATGAAGCCGGCCTCGGTCAATTGACCGACCAACAGCCGCATCCCTGGACGACCACGCGGATCGGTCGGGGTCAGCACCAGCCGACCGACACCGGCAGCGGGGCGCGATCCGTTGGCCGCGGCGTGAACGTGGGGGACAGCGGCGGATTCTCGATCAAGCATGGCACGACCCTCCAGAGATGGCGAAATCACGGCAACCGCGTGAATTCGCGGTTGAAATCATGGCGTCCTTTCTATAGCTTCGAGTGACATTCACTGCTGGGGGTGTCCGCGCCGATTCGCGGGCGGCGACCGCGAGATCCGCGGCGCGCGCCGGGGCCGGAACGGGCTGAGAAGAGACCCTTCGAACCTGACCCGGATCATGCCGGCGCAGGAAAGCAGGCAATGGAGCCGACGGCGATCCTGCGGCACCCCACCCGGTGCCCGCGCCCGACCCGCTCCAACCATGCCGCACACCTGCCCGACGGCGCTCGCCAACATCCATGCGGCGCATCGAGGTCGACCCGCAGCCCATGCTGGCCGAGCCAGCAATCGCGTGGAGCCCAGCGCCCCGCTCCAGTCCTGAGGAAACCCGATGAGCGCCATTCCAGAAGACTTCGTCCACAAGACCGCGCAACTCTCCGAGGCCGCGACCCGCCCCTTCCCGAATTCGCGCAAGGTCTATGTCACCGGCTCGCGTCCCGATCTGCGCGTGCCCATGCGCGAGGTCGCCCAGAGTCCGACGCTCACCAGCGGCGAGCCGGAGGAGAATCCGCCGATCCCGGTCTACGACACCTCGGGGCCCTATACCGACCCGAATGCCAGCATCGATCTGATGGCCGGCCTGCCCGATCTGCGTTCGGGCTGGATCGAGGCGCGGGGCGACACCGAGCAGCTCGACAGTCCGACCTCGGCCTTCGGTCGCGCCCGTCAGAGTGATCCAGCGCTGGCCCACCTGCGTTTCGAACATCTGCGTACCCCCCGCCGCGCTAAGCCCGGCCAGACCATCACCCAGATGGCCTATGCCCGCCGCGGCATCATCACCCCGGAGATGGAGTTCGTCGCGATCCGCGAGAACATGCGGCTCGACGAACTGCGCGCCGATCCGCGCTATGCCAAGCTGCTGCGCCAGCACCCCGGCAACGCCTTCGGCCAGCCGCTGCCCGAGCAGATCACCCCGGAGTTCGTGCGCGATGAGGTGGCGCGCGGTCGCGCGGTGATCCCGGCCAACATCAACCACCCTGAGGTGGAGCCGATGATCATCGGTCGCAACTTCCGGGTGAAGATCAACACCAATATCGGTAACTCGGCCACCACCTCATCGATCGAGGAAGAGGTCGAGAAGATGGTGTGGTCGGCGCGCTGGGGTGGCGACACCCTGATGGACCTGTCGACCGGCAAGAACATCCACGAGACCCGCGAGTGGATCCTGCGCAACTCGCCGGTGCCGATCGGCACCGTGCCCATCTACCAGGCGCTGGAGAAGGTCGATGGCCGTCCCGAGGAGCTGACCTGGGAGCTGGTGCGCGACACCCTGATCGAGCAGGCCGAGCAGGGCGTCGACTACTTCACCATCCACGCCGGGCTGCTGCTGCGCTACATCCCGCTGACCGCCGATCGGGTCACCGGCATCGTCTCGCGTGGCGGCTCGATCCTCGCCAAGTGGTGTCTGGCGCACCACCAGGAGAACTTCCTCTACACCAACTTCGAGGAGCTGTGCGAGATCCTGCGCACCTATGACGTCGCCGTCAGCCTCGGCGACGGGCTGCGTCCGGGCTCGCTCGCCGACGCCAACGACCGCGCCCAGTTCGCCGAGCTCGAAACCCTCGGCGAGCTGACCAAGCGCGCCTGGGAGCACGACGTGCAGGTGATGATCGAGGGCCCCGGTCACGTGCCGCTACAGATGATCCAGGAGAACGTCACCAAGGAGCTGGTCGACTGCTTCGAGGCGCCCTTCTACACCCTCGGCCCGCTGATCACCGACATCGCGCCGGCCTACGACCACATCACCTCGGGTATCGGCGCGGCCAACATCGGCTGGTACGGCACCGCCATGCTCTGCTACGTCACCCCCAAGGAACACCTCGGCCTGCCCGACAAGGAGGACGTGCGCAGCGGCATCATCACCTACAAGATCGCCGCCCACGGCGCCGATCTCGGCAAGGGCCTACCGGGCGCGCAGATCCAAGACAACGCGCTGAGCAAGGCGCGCTTCGAGTTCCGCTGGGAGGATCAGTTCAACCTCTCGCTCGATCCCGAGCGCGCGCGCGAGTTCCACGACCGTACCCTGCCGCACGATTCGCACAAGGTCGCCCACTTCTGCTCGATGTGCGGACCGCACTTCTGTTCGATGAAGATCACCCAGGACGTGCGCGAATACGCCAACAGCCAGAAGATCGAGGACCTCGACCGGGCGGTCGAGAGCGGCATGCAGGAGAAGGCCCGCGAGTTCCGCGAGGCCGGCGCCGAGCTCTACAAGGAGGTCTGAGCCCGACGCCTGCCCGCCCCATTGCGGGGCGGGCGCCCGATCCGCCGCGCACGGACCGGGGTTCATACCCCCCGGCGATCACCGCCGGGGTCGGTTCACTCAGCCCTCGAGGCCGCAGGCCTCGGCCACCGCCTCGACCACCTCGCGCTGCACCTCTTCGGTGAGATAGGGGTGCATCGGCAGGCTGATCACACGCTCGGCCACCTCGGCACTGACCGGTGTCGCCGGCGCTCCCGGGACATGGAACACCGGCTGCTCGTTGAGCGGCACCGGATAGTGCACCGCGGTGGGGATGTCGCGCGCCTTGAGTGCCTCGGCCACCGCCTCGCGATCCGCCACCTGCAGGGTGTACTGGGCATAGACCGAGGTGTTGTCGGGAGCGATCGAGGGGGTCAGCACACCGCTCTCGCCGGGCTCGGCGGTCGTTCCCGCGCCGCGCGCGCGCAGCAGTTCGCTGTAGCGTGCACCCAGTCGACCACGGGCCTCGACCTCATCGGGGAAGATCGCCAGCTTGGACTGCAGCACCGCCGCCTGCATGGTGTCGAGACGACCATTGATGCCGAGACGCGGATGGTAGTAACGACGCGACTGGCCGTGATTGCGCACCTCGCGCAGCTGGCGCGCCAGATCGGCATCATTGGTGAAACAGGCACCCGCATCGCCATAGGCGCCGAGCGGCTTGGCCGGGAAGAAGGAGGTGCAACCGATGGTCGAGAGCCCACAGGAGCGCTTGCCCTTGTAGGTCGCGCCGAAGCTCTGCGCCGCGTCCTCGATCACCGCCAGATTATGTGCCTCGGCCACGGCATTGACCGCATCCATGTCGGCGCACTGGCCATAGAGCGAAACCGGCATGATCGCACGGGTACGGCCGGTGATCGCATCCTCCAGCGCATTGGGATCGATGTTATAGGTCACCGGGTCGATGTCGACGAACACCGGGCGGGCACCGAGCAGAGCGATCATCTCGGCGGTGGCGATGAAGGTGAAGGGACTGGTGATGACCTCGTCACCACGCCCGATCTCGAGCGCCATCATCGCCGCGAGCAGCGCATCGGTCCCACTCGACAGCCCGACGCAGTGCTCGACCCCGACAAAGGTCGCAAGCTCTTCCTCGAGCGCCTGGACCTCGGGGCCCATGATGTACTGACCGTGACTCAGAACCGCGTCGATACGGCTCCGAACGTCCTGCTCGATGCGCGCGTACTGCGTTTTCAGATCGATGAATTGCATTCAACTCGCCTTTGATTTCGGGTGCAGAAGGACCAGTTCACCGCGCCGGTGCTACCCTCGAATGGCTCTGCACGACAACGGCAGGCATCACGGCACGGGCGATTGATCGTTGTGCTTGAATCCTAACCCAATTGCGTGACGAGGGTAACGAGCGGCCAGCGGCCAGCGGCCAGCGGCCAGCGGCCAGCGGCCAGCGGCCAGCGGCCAGCGGCCAGCGGCCAGCGGCCAGCGGCCAGGAGATTGAACCGCAAAGGCGCCAAGGGCGCGAAGGGTTTTGAATGTGGGGGGCGGTCGACGTCCGGCGCACAGCCCCGTCGGTTGGGTTGCCGGCTTTTACCAGCGTCAACGTCTGCTGAGAACGGCAATCGGCGCCGGGACAGGAACCGAACGCTGGCCACGCACTCGCGCGCGCCGCGGCGTCAGCCGCGTATTCCCGATACTCCTTCGCGTCCTTTGAGCCTTTGCGGTTCAATCCTACTGACCGCTGGCAGCTTTCAGCTGCCGGGACAGGAACCGAGCGCAGATCATGCACTCGCACGCGCTGCGGCGTCAGCCGCACATCCCCGACGCCCCTTGGCGTTCTTTGGGTCTTTGCGGTTCAATCTTTCCGGCTGACGGCTGACGGCTGACGGCTGACGGCTGGCGGCTGGCGGCTGGCGGCTTTTTTCGGCGCACAAAGTAAAACCCCCGAGCACAGGGTGCTCGGGGGTTTTGGGATAAGGTCCTGGCAGTGACCTACTTTCGCATGGGGAGGCCCCACACTATCATCGGCGAGGTCCTGTTTCACTTCTGAGTTCGGGATGGGATCAGGTGGTTCCAGGACTCTATGGCCGCCAGGAAAACTGCTTTGTCTTGCCCGATCATCTCGGACAGGACCAATTCGGTTCAGATCGTTGTCGGCAGTTGCGTGAGCCGAGGCCCGTACAACGCACTTGGGTGTTATATGGTCAAGCCGCACGGTCAATTAGTACAGGTTAGCTTCACACGTTACCGCGCTTCCACATCCTGCCTATCAACGTCGTGGTCTTCGACGGACCTTCAGGGGCATCAAGTGCCCAGGGAGACCTCATCTTGGGAGGGGCTTCCCGCTTAGATGCTTTCAGCGGTTATCCCGTCCGTACATAGCTACCCGGCAATGCCACTGGCGTGACAACCGGAACACCAGGGGTACGTCCACTCCGGTCCTCTCGTACTAGGAGCAGCTTCCCTCAAGTCTCCAACGCCCACGGCAGATAGGGACCGAACTGTCTCACGACGTTCTAAACCCAGCTCGCGTACCACTTTAAATGGCGAACAGCCATACCCTTGGGACCGACTTCAGCCCCAGGATGTGATGAGCCGACATCGAGGTGCCAAACACCGCCGTCGATATGAACTCTTGGGCGGTATCAGCCTGTTATCCCCGGAGTACCTTTTATCCGTTGAGCGATGGCCCTTCCATACAGAACCACCGGATCACTAAGACCTACTTTCGTACCTGCTCGACGTGTCTGTCTCGCAGTCAAGCACCCTTATGCCTTTGCACTCATTGCGCGATTTCCGACCGCGCTGAGGGTACCTTCGTGCTCCTCCGTTACGCTTTGGGAGGAGACCGCCCCAGTCAAACTACCCACCATGCACTGTCCCTGATCCGGATCACGGACCGAGGTTAGAACTCCGAACATACCAGGGTGGTATTTCAAGGTTGGCTCCACAGCAGCTGGCGCCACTGTTTCAAAGCCTCCCACCTATCCTACACAAGTAGGTTCAAAGTCCAGTGCAAAGCTATAGTAAAGGTTCACGGGGTCTTTCCGTCTAGCCGCGGGTACTCGGCATCTTGACCGAGATTTCAATTTCACTGAGTCCCTGGTGGAGACAGTGCCGCCATCGTTACGCCATTCGTGCAGGTCGGAACTTACCCGACAAGGAATTTCGCTACCTTAGGACCGTTATAGTTACGGCCGCCGTTTACCGGGGCTTCGATCAAGAGCTTCTCCGAAGATAACCCCATCACTTAACCTTCCGGCACCGGGCAGGCGTCACACCCTATACGTCCTCTTACGAGTTTGCAGAGTGCTGTGTTTTTAATAAACAGTCGCAGCGGCCTGGTCACTGCAACCCTCTTCGGCTCCACGAGCAAGTCGCTTCACCTACCAAGGGCGTACCTTCTCCCGAAGTTACGGTACCATTTTGCCTAGTTCCTTCACCAGGGTTCTCTCAAGCGCCTTGGGATTCTCACCCTGCCCACCTGTGTCGGTTTGGGGTACGGTCATCTGTAACCTGAAGCTTAGAGACTTTTCCTGGAAGCTTGGCATCAATCACTTCGTTCCCGTGGGAACTCGTCATCACGTCTCAGGATTGTGTCCCCGGATTTGCCTAAGGACACTCCCTACTCGCTTGGACCGGCACTACCATCGGCCGGCTGACCTAGCCTTCTCCGTCATCCCA